>CAZIOT010000001.1:0-383043 GCA_964540965.1 uncultured Rubellimicrobium sp.
GATCTTGAATCAGAACTCACGGCAACGGGGAATCCCCTAAATGAAGACGCCCTCTCGTCGTCCCCGCTCAGCGCCGCCCTTGTGCCGGCGCGGGTCTGCGACAGCGCGATCAGCCGCGCGGCCTGCTGTTCAGAGACTATTCCCGCCGAAACCGCGGCGCGCAGGTCATCGCCAGTCACGTCGGGGGTCATGTCGCGGGCAGGCTTTCGACGGTCAGGTTGCCGTTGGTATAGACGCAGATGTCGGCGGCAATCGCCATCGCCTTGCGGGCAATGGCCTCGGCCGGCAGGTTGCTGTCCATCAGCGCCCGCGCCGCCGCCAGAGCGTAATTCCCGCCCGAACCGATGGCCGCCACGTCATGCTCCGGCTCCAGCACATCCCCCGCTCCGGTGATGACCAGAAGCTGCGCGCCATCGGACACGATCAGCATCGCCTCAAGCTTTTGCAGATATTTGTCGGTGCGCCAGTCCTTGGCCAGTTCCACCGCCGCCCGCGCCAGCTGCCCCGGCGCCGATTCCAGCTTTTTCTCAAGCCGCTCAAGCAGGGTAAAGGCATCGGCGGTCGATCCGGCAAAGCCGGCGATCACCGGATGCCCGCCGGGCATCAGCCGCCGCACCTTGCGCGCGGTGCCCTTGATGACGGTCTGGCCCAGCGATACCTGCCCGTCGCCGGCGATCACCACCTGCCCGCCCTTGCGGATGCCGATGATCGTCGTGCCGTGCCAGCCGGGAAATCTGTCGTCGGCCATTGCGCGCCCCCTGTTTGGTCGCGTCTATATGTGACCGAAGCGGCCGTGCCGCAACCCGCAACGGGGGGATGGGGGATGAGCCAGGATCGTATCGCAGCCGGGCTGGCCCATTGGCCCGCGCTTGCTGCGCAGGCGGGACTGCCGACCGACGGCTGGACCCCGCGCCTGCTCGCCTCGCGCAAGGACGGCAAGGGCAACCGTATCGTGCTGCGACTGGACCATGCCCTGCATCCGCCGGTGGTTTGCAAGCAATCGCTGAACCCGGCCGATATCGCCGCAACTCGGTCGACGGTCCGGTCGCAGACCGCCGCGTCGCGCGCCCTTGCCGGCAATCCCGACGCCGGCGTGCCCGCGATTGTTGCCAGCCTGCCTGAACAGGGCGTCTTTGCCATGACGGCGGTTGATGGTGAGACCTTGGCGCTGCTTGCCGAACCGGGTCCGCCGCCCGATGCCCTGCGCCGCGCCGGGATCTGGGTCGATGCCTTTCACCGCATCGGCCCGGTCGAGCCGCGGTCGTTCCAGCCACGCTTCATCGTCAACCATCTGTTGCGCCTGCGCGACGGCCCCCGCGCCATCGCGCAGCGCGGCAGGTTCGGCGCTCTGGTGGACCGGCTGGCAGCGCGCGCCCCTGCCGTGACCGGCGCCGCGACGGTGTCGTCACTGCGCCACGGCGATCTGAACGCGCGGAACATCCTGATTGCGCCGGATCGGGTCTGGGGGATCGACCTCGCGGGGGCCGAGACCGGGCCGGTCGGCTATGACATCGCCCGCCTTCTGGTCGATCTTGCCGAACGCATTCCCGACACGGAACCGGCCGGGATCGGCGCTGGGTTCTTCACCGGCTACAGCCTGACCCGGGCGGATGATGCCACGATCCCGTTCCTGATCCTTGCCCGGCTGCTGTCGAACTGGGCGGGGATGCCGGCCGAGGAAGAGCGGATGACCCTGCTGCAAACCCTGCGGTTTCACCGCATCCGTGCCCTGGCCGAGGCCGGGTTCGCCTGACATGCGAAAGCCGGCCCCAGGGGGACCGGCCTTTGCGTTGCGATGGATCCGGGCCTAGATCGCCGACTGGATCCAGCTTGCCAGCGCGGCCTTGGGCGCAGCGCCGGCGCGATTGGCGACAACCTCGCCATCCTTGAAGATGAACAGCGCCGGAATGCCGCGCACGCCCATGCGGGCCGGGGCATTGGGGTTTTCATCGACATTGATCTTGGCGATCTTGATCTTGCCGTCATATTCGACGGCCAGTTCTTCCAGGGCGGGGCCGATCATCCGGCAGGGACCGCACCATTCGGCCCAGAAATCGACGACGACCGGAATCGGCGACTGGCGCACTTCGGCGTCAAAGGTCGCGTCGGTCACGGGAACGGTGGCCATAAGGTCTCTCCTTGGCACGGACATCAGGCTGTGAAGCTAGGAACCGGGTCGGTGAAGGTCAAGCGGGCGCTGCCCTTTGCAACGCCGCCATGACAAGCGCGCGGGGCAGGGGCATCACTGTCGCATCCGCCGTCCACAGGATCGCGGTTTCCACCACGCGGTCAGGCCAGATCTGTTGCACCGCAAGGGCATAGGCGCCCATCTGCCGCAGGATGCCCTCGGGCACTTCGGCAGCGTTTCGCGGCACGACGCGGTTTGTCTTGTAATCGACGACAATCGCGCGGTCGTCGCGCAGGATCAGCCGGTCGATCAGGCCGGTGACGCGGCGGCCGTCGGGCAGGGGGGCCGTCACCATGATCTCGGTCAGCGCCGGTTCCGCAAGCAGGTCCATGTCGGCCATGGCCAGCACATCGGCAATCAGCCCCTCGGTCGCGCCAAGAAGGTCGCGGTCGGGCGACCCGTCGATCAGGCTGCGGGCAAGATCGGCGCGCCGGTCGGCCGCGGCGGCGGGCAGGTGTTCCAGCAAGAGATGGATGAGCGAACCGCGCGCCATCGCCGCCTCGCCTTCGTCGGGGTCGGTGTCACCGGGAAGGATCTTTGCCCCGCCAAGGCCCGAGGGGGTGATGGGGGTCGCGGCTATTTCCGGCAGGGTCTCGACGGGCGCAAATTCCGCAGAAACAGGCTCTGGACCGCTTGTCAGAGACTGCTTTCCTTCAATCGGCCCGCTGTCCCAATCGCCGTTCTCCAGCCGCAGTCCCGGCCCGCCGGGCATCTCGGCAACCGCAGCCCCGGCCCGCTCCAGCCCCTCGGCCACCATCGCATGCCAGCTTTCGCCGCCGACCCCGGTTTCACCCGCCGCGGCGACGATCAGCCAGCTTTCGGCGCGGGTCATCGCGACATAAAGCAGGCGCCGACGCTCCTCCTCCTCTTTCCGCTTCGCCTCGTCACGGATGGCGGTCTGCGCCGCGGTCGCCTCGCCCGAAGGCGCGGCCCAGACCGGATGGCCGCCGATGCTGACGATGGTGCCGCGGCCGCGCAGCTGGCGCTTGGCGGTATCGGGCAGGATGACGATCGGCGCCTCGAGCCCCTTGGACCCGTGCACCGTCATCACCCGGATTGAATCGCCGCGTCCCTCCATCTGCCGTTTCAGGTCGGTCTCGTCGGTCTGCATCCAGTCGACAAATCCGGTCAGCCCCGGCACCGCGCCCTGTTCAAAGGCCAGCGCCTGCGCCATCAGCGCGTCGATGCCATCCTCGGCCTCGGTCCCCAGCCGGGCGATCAGCCGGCGGCGGCCGTCATGGCGGATCAGCAGGCGGGCGATCAGGTCGTAGGGCCGCAGGAAATCGGCCTGCCCGCGCAGGTCGTCAAGGATCGCCAGCGTCCCGGCCCGGCCGCTGCCGCGCAGGGCCTGCCACAGGCTGGCCCCCTGCGGGCGAAAGGCGGCAAGGCGGTAAAGCTCTTCCTCGCTCCAGCCGAACAGGGGGGAACGCAGGGCAGAGGCAAGCGACAGGTCGTCCTCGGCCATCGCCAGAAAGCGCAGGGTGGCGCCGATGTCGCGCACGGCAAGTTCGGCACCGACCCGCAGCCTGTCGGCCCCGGCCACCCGCAGGCCGCGCGCCTTAAGCTCGCGGATGATGTCGGTGAACAGGTCGGACCGCCGCTGCACAAGGATGAGGATATCGCCTTCGTGGACCGGGCGAAGGTTGCTGCCGCTGCCGGTCGGGATCAGCGCCGTGCCGACCATCTCCTGCACCCTGTCGGCAATCCGTTCAGCCAGAATCCGGCGGTGATGGCGCTTGCCGACGCGATCCATCGGCTCGGTCCAGTGGCGGTCGTCGGCGTCCTTGGGCGCCTCGGGCACCGGCGGCCACAGGTCGACGCGCCCCGGCATGTCGGCCTTGAACGCCCGATGCTGCGGTGCGTCCCGGCCAAGGCCGGCCAGATGCGGCCCCTGAAACACCTCATCCACCGCGCGCAGCACCGACGGTGCCGAGCGGAAGGAATGCAGCAGGCTGCCGGTTTCCAGGCTGTCGCCGATGCGCGCCAGTTCCGCCGCGAAATGCGCCTGCATCCGGTCGAACGCCTCGGGGTCGGCGCCCTGGAAGGAATAGATCGACTGCTTGAGGTCGCCGACGACAAAGATCGTCCGCCTGACATCGTCGCGTGCGCCCTGACCGGCCGCGAATTCCTGCGTCAGGCCGCGCACCACCGCCCATTGTTCGGGCGAGGTATCCTGCGCCTCGTCGACAAGGATGTGGTCGATGCCGCCGTCCAGCTTGAACAGCACCCATTGCGCGACCGCCGGATCCTCAAGCAGCCGCCGCGCCCGGCTGATGAGGTCGTCGAAATCCAAGAGCCCGCGCCGCGCCTTGGCCGCCTCGTAGAGGGTGACGAAACGATGGGCGAAATCATGCAGCGCGCGGGCGCGGAGCAGGGCGACAAGGCCAAGACGCACCGGCCGCGCCGCCGCCACCCTCTCCATATAGTCGTCCAGTTCGGCGATCAGTTCGGGGTCCTTGTCCCGGCTGCCAGAGGTGGGAAACGCGCCGGTTCTGGCGCTGAAGGGTTCTTGCCTTCTGGTCGTCTCGCCCCAGAGCAACAGGTTTTCCAGCACCGGCAGGTCCGCCGCCGTGCCGGTGATACCCGCCAGCTTGTCCGCCGCCTTAACGTCATTGGTGCTGCCCGCGGCGCAAAGGGCCTGCACCCGGCGCAACAGGTCGCGCGCATCGTCGGACAGAAGATCGGCAATCAGCGCGGCCATGCTGTCGGTCGCGGCCAGCCCCAGTTCGGAACGCAACCCGGACTCGTCGAAGGGCTGCGCAAACAGCGCGCCCCGGCTGCAGATTTCGGCAAGGAGCGGTTCAAGGTCGTCACCGCCGGCAAGGCGCAGGAAGGCGTCCAGCACGGTACGGTCGGGACCATCGGCCATGCGGTCCAGGATCCCGGCCCGCAAAAGCGTGCCGCTGCGGTCGTCCATCTCGCTGAATTGCGGCGTCACCCCGGCCTCAAGCGGAAAGCGCCGCAGCAGCCCGGCGCAGAAGGCGTGGATCGTCTGGATGCGCAGGCCGCCCGGCACCTCCATCGCCTGCGCGAACAGCCGGCGGGCGCGCACCAGCGCCCCGGTCGCCGCCCCCACGGGTTCGCCCAGTTCGGCCAGCGCCAGACGCAATTCGGCATCGGGAAGCATCGCCCAGGTGCCCAGCCGGCGGAACAGACGGTTCTGCATCTCGGCCGCGGCGGCCTTGGTGTAGGTCAGGCACAGGATGTTCTGCGGATCGCTGCCCGACAAAAGCAGCCGCGCCACCCGGTCGGTCAGCACCCGCGTCTTGCCCGACCCCGCATTCGCCGCCAGCCAGGTCGAGGCATCGGGCCGCGCCGCGCGCAGCTGGGCCAGGGTCGCATCGTCGCGGATCATTCGAACACCTGAAGGCTGGGGTCGTCCGACCCGTCCCATTCGCCAAAGCGCGACAGATGGTCGAAATCGCCGCTCCGCGCCTCCGACTCCACCGCCATCCGCGCGGTATAGCCGCGGGCCGGATCGGCCCAGGCAGTCAAAAGGGCGGCGAGTTCCGCCCAGATCTGTGCGGGCGGATGATCGGCCAGCGGCGCCGGCACCTCGACGGGTTTTGACCCCAGCCCGATATAGGCGGCACCCGCCACCTCCATCGGCTTGCCGCCAAAGGCGCCCCAACTGGCCATCGCCGCCTCGATCAGCAACTGCTTGTCAAAGGCGCGCTGCTGCTTTTCGGTCGGTGGGGTGCCGGTCTTGTAGTCATAGATCAGCGCAGCGCCCTCAGGCGTCAGGTCGATACGGTCGGCCTCGGCGGTGACATCGACGCCGGTGGCGCCGACCGTGACCTGCCCGCGCTGTTCGTAAAACTGCGGCCGGCCCCGCTCCCGGCGCGCGTGTTCGGTTTCCACGAACCAGTCGGCGACGCGGGCCAGCCGCGCCAGCCACATCCGCCGAGCCGCGGGCCAGGGGCAATCGCGGTCAAGCACACGTTCGGCGGTGGCAAGCAGGGTCTGCGCGGCATCGGGATCGGCGGGGTCGAAGCCGGCCTGCATCACCTCCTCGAACACCCGATGCAGGATCGTGCCGCGCAGCGCGGCATCGGGGGCGGTGGTCAGCGGATCAAGCGGGCGCAGGCGCAGCACCTGCCCGGCATAGACGGCATAGGGATCGCGCAGCAGGGTTTCGACCGACGACACTGACAGCCGTTTCGGTCGCCTGTCGGCCGGCGGGCTGGGCGAGGGTCGCGGTTCCGGCTCGACCCGTTCCGCAGGCAGGGACAGCGATTGTGCCGCGGCAATCCAGCGCCGCCCCTCGGTCCGCATCCTGTCCAGCGCCGCAGGCCCGCCCTGCGCCGGCAGGCCAGAGAGCAGGTTGGTCAGCCGCGCGATCCAGCGCGACGGCACGGTTTCGGCCGAGTCGGATTTGAGCGCGCGGGTGATCCAGACCTCGCCCGCCGCCATCGCCTGCTGATAGTCATGCGCCGCCAGCCCGATCTGCCGTTCCGGCAAAAGCAGCCCGGCCCGCAGCCGCATCGCCCGGTTCAGCCAGGGGTCAGGCGCCGGCAGGCCGGGCCATGTGCCGTCGTTCAGCCCGCCCAGGATCACCAGATCGGCGACGCATTCCCGCGCCTCGCGCGGGCCAAGGATGCGGACAAGGGGATGCGCTCCTTCGGGCTGGCGCACCTGTTCGCCGGCGATCAGGTCGTCGAACAGCGCGGCATAATCGGTCCCGTCCATCGCACCGCCGGCATCGGCGTGACGCTGCAGCAGGTCGCAGACCTCGCGCGCCTTGCGGCCCGCCGCTTCGTCCCACAGCCCGCCGGTGCCGGTGGCCTGCGACCCGGCGGCAAGCCGTCCGGCAAGGTCCAGATGCTGCGCCGCATAGTCGGCCAGCGGCAGCGCCGCGTCCGTCCACAACCAGGTCAGCGCGCCGCCCAGCCAGTCGCGCCATTCCGGCGTGCCGATTCCCGCCAGCGCCGCGGCATCGGGATAGGGCGGCCCGTCCGACCGCAGCCGCCGTTCAAGCCGCAGGCTGTTCAGCACATGGTCGCCGCGCCCGGCCCCGGAATGGCAAAGAGGATGCTTGAGCAGCGACACCAGCCCTTCGGCGGTGACATTGCCGCGCAATCGGGCGATCTGGCGCAGAAAGCGGCCGGGCGGCGACAGCGGCAGCGGCTGGCCGGCGCTGTCGTCGGGCACGATCCGCCAGCGGTCAAGCGCCGCGGTCACCTGCCGCGTCAGCATCCGGTCGGGCGTGATCAGCACCGCGCTTTGCCCCGCCGCGACAGCGGCTCGCAGGCGCAGGGCGATCACCTCGGCCTCGATCCGGGGCGAGGGCGCCTCGGCCAGAACCATCCCGGCGGTGGCGGCGGCAAGATTGCCCAGTTCCGGCCCCTCTGAGATCCAGCGGTCGGTGACCGGCGCCGGGCGCAGCGACAGCGAGACAAGGCGGTTGCGCGCCGGCGCCGGACTGCGGGCATCCGTCCAGCGGGCGATCTGCCCCGGCGCGATTCCCAGCCGGTCGGCCAGCCGGCGAAAGCGGTATTGCGGATGATCCTCGGCCGCGCGGGCATCGGCCAGACTGTCCCAACCCTGCGCCGGCAGGTCGAAATCGAACCCCGGCAGCACCACCCAACCGCGCGGCAGCCGCGCCACCGTCTCGATCAGCAGCGCGGTTGTGCCGCGCGATCCGGTGGATCCGGCGACGACCACCGGATGGGCGGGGGGCTCCGCCTCCCATCCTGCGGCCAGCCGCGTCAGGGCAAGGCGCCGCCGCCCCTCGGCATCCAGACCGCCGCTGGCAGTATATTGCTGCACGATGGCAAGGAACCGCAGCGCCCGCGCCCAATGCCCCGACTGGTCGGTGACATCGAGCGTCGCCAGCGCCGCAGGGTCGATCCCTTCGTCCTGCATCTCGGCCATCAGGGCGGCGAGCCCTTCGGCCAGGGCAAAGGCGCTGTCGCGTGGTGCAATGCCCGGTTCGGTGTCGATCAGCGCCGCGACCAGCCGGGCAAGGTCAAGCTGGCGGCGCAGGCCCGGCACCGCCGGTGGCAGGGCCGGGTCGTCGATCCCGGTCACCAGCCGCAGCCGCGGGATCATCCGCGCCGTCCCGGTTTCAAAGGCCGAGCGGATCGCCCGCGCCATGCGCGGCGAGTTGGCATAGATGACCACCTGCGCCCAGTCCTCGGGCCGGGCATCGGGCATCCGTTCGGCCAGCCCGCGCACCAGTTCGGCGGCGAAATCCACGCCGGGGGGCAGGGCGAACAGCGTCATCGAAGCAGTCCTTCGGCAAGGGCGATGCTTTCGGGGCGGCCGACGTCGCACCATTGCCCGTCATAAACGACGCCGAACAGGGTGCCGCGCGCGATCATCCCGTCCCAGACCCGGTTGAGCGAAAAGGCCGCCTCGGGGATGGTGGCAAGCGTCCCGGTATGCAGGATCTGCGCCCCGGAATAGACCAGCCCCGGCCCGCGCGTCAGCCGGCCCTCAGGCCCGGCGATGAAATCGCCATTGCCGCGGTGGCCGATGGCCCGGTCCTGCGGGATCAGAAGAAGCAGTGCCTCCATCCCCTCGCGCCAGTGATCCGCCAGCACTGTCAATGGGTTGGGCCCGCGCCAGACCGCATCGCTGTTCAGCGTGAACACCGGATCGCCGTCCAGAAGCGGCAGGGCCGCGCGCAGGCCGCCGCCGGTTTCCAGCAGCGCCGCGGTTTCGTCGGCGATCCGCACCGCGCGCCCGGCAAGATGATCGCGCATCTGCTGGGCAAGGTAATGCACGTTCACCACCACCCGCAGCCCGGCACACAGGTCTAGCGCATGGTCGATCAGCGGACGCCCGGCGACCTGCACCAGCGGCTTGGGCCGGTCGCGGGTCAGTTCCCCCATCCGCGTGCCCAGCCCGGCGGCAAAGACCATCACCGCCGTGGGCCTCATGTCAGGATCGCCCTCAGTTGCGTTGCGTCGGGCGGCGGCAGATGGCGGTTCAGCACCGGCGCCAGCGCCGCCAGCGCCGGATGGCCCAGATCGTCCGCAACATGGCCCCAGACCCGTGGCAACAGATCCAGATAGCGCCGCTTGCCGTCGCGCCGTGCCAGGCGGGCGAAGATGCCCAGGATCCGCAGGTTGCGCTGCACGCCGATCACCGCGCAGGCGGCATGGACCAGCGGCGCCTCGCGTCCGGTGGCCGCTGCAAATCGCCGGATCATCCGCTCGCGCAGGGCCGGATCCACGTCGCGCCGCGCGTCACGAAGGAGCGAGGCAAGATCGTATTCCGGCGCCGCCACCACGGCGTCCTGAAAGTCGATCAGGCCGACCCGGTTGGTGCCCTCGCGGTCAGGCCGCCAGATCAGGTTTTCGGCGTGGAAATCGCGCAGGGCAAAGGTCCGGGCAACCGGCGCATGGGCGATCAGCGCCTCTTGCAGCAGGCCGGTGACATGTGCCCGCGCCCGTTCGTCGGTGCCGGGGCAGTAGAATTCGAACAGCGGCGCGATCATCGCGGCGCCGCGCAGGGGGCCAAGGTCGGGCAGGCCCTCGGGCGCTGCGACCGCCTGCAGGCGCACCAGCACGTCCACCGCAGCGGCATACAGCACCTCGCTGTCGCCCGGATGGCGCACCAGCCAGGAGGCGAAATGGTCGGCGCCCAGATCCTCGACCAGCGCCAGTCCCTGCACCGTGTCGGCAGCAAGGATCGCCGGCGCGGCAAGGCCGTGGGCGGTCAGGTGGCGGGCGATGGCGATGAACGCGTCAAGCCGCTCGCCGGTGGCGGGATCGGCATCCATCAGGATTGCGGTGGCGCCGCCCGGACCCGTCAGCCGTTCGAAACGCCGGGCCGAGGCATCGCCGGCCAGTGCCTGCCGCTGCCAGCCGGCGCAGGGCGAGGCGGCGATGAAGGCATCGCTGAGGTCGGCGCGGTCAGGCAAGGGCGGACTCCAGCCGGGGATGCCAGTCCGGCGGCGCGGTCAGCGTGGCGCGGTGGCCGTCGCGTCCGGCGGCAAGTTCGATCCGCAGCGCGCCGGGCGGGGTCAGGCTGCCCAGCCGGTCGGGCCATTCGACAAGGCAGATCGCGGTGTCGAACGCCTCGGCCAGCCCAAGCTCAAGCACCTCGTCTGGGTGCGATAGGCGATAGAGATCGGCATGCCAGATCTCGCCCCGCGGCGTGGCATAGGTCTGCACCAGGGTGAAGGTGGGCGAGGGCACGTCCTCGGCCGGGTTGCCGCTGGCGTGGCGGATCAGCGCCCGCGCCAGCGCGGTCTTGCCGGCGCCGATGGGGCCCGAAAGCAGCAGCACATCACCGGGCCGGACCACCGCGGCAAGACGCGCCGCAAGGGCGGCGGTCGCGGCTTCGTCCGGCAGGGCAAGGTCGGCAAACAGGTTCGGCATCCTGCCGGCGACCTTGGGCAAGGACGCGCGGAGCCGCAAGCCCCGATGGAGGGGAAGGAGTGGGCGAAAGGCCGATGACAGGGGCCGGCGCAGCCGGTCCCGAGGCCGAGGTCGGTCGCTGGCCCCCCGCCCTGTGTATCTGTCGGGGCCTGGTGTCGGGTCTGCCCGGAGTCGCGCAGAAGCGGGATGCCGACCACGGTCCAGGGTCATTTCGGCAGCGGCCGGGTTTGCGGCGGGACGGGTGCAGGGCCGGGCTGATCCGGACCTTGGTGACGCGCGGGCGTGGTTGCGCGACCAGGATCAAAGGGCGGTGCGAACGCGGCAGCCTATGCGACGGAGCGGTAACCCTCACCTCAATTCACGGGCAATCCCCGCCCTGAACCCGCCGCCTCGCCGCCTCGCGCAACGCAGACAGTGCCCCGTGCCCGTTCACGTCCCCGTCCGGGCCAGCAGCGTCCCCGTCTCGGGCACCATGGCCAGCGGCAGGCCGGCGCCGGTTTCGTGGAATTCGACCAGGACCGAGCCGCCCGGCAGCGGTGTGAAGCGGCTGTCGATCATGCGGCCATCGGTCAATTGCAGCACCTCGGCCGCCGTTTCGCGGTTGCCGCCGGGCACCAGCAGCGCGGTGATGCGGTCCCACACCGGAGAGGTTACCGACAGGCCCCGCCAGCGGGCGATTTCCTGTGCGGCGACGGCGTCGTGCAGCCCGCCGCCCGCAACGCCCCACAGCCGGTCGTAGGCGCGGTTGCACAGCGTCATCGTCCCCGCGACCGAGAACACCGCCACCGCCTGCGGCAGAAGGTCGAGCACGGCATGGGCGGTTTCCTGTTCCATGCGGAAACGGCGGGTCAGCGAAACCTCGTCGCTGATATCCTCGAAGATGAAGGCAATGGCGCCGTCCGGGTGCGGCCGCCCCGAGACGCGGTAGGTCTGGCCACCGGGCAGCATCCAGGTTTCGCAATAGGTGCCCTGTTCGGCCGCCGCCTCGATCCCGGCAACCTGATCGCGCCACGAGGTATAGTTCTTCGGTTCGGGCAGCATCTGCATGTCGCGCAGGCGGTCGAGCACGGATTGCACCCGCGGCCGCTGCGACAGGAAATCGGCGCGCAGACCGGTCAGGTCAAGGAATGCGGGGTTGAACAGCACCAGTTGCCGGCGCCGGTCGAATATCGCGAGCCCGGCGCGCAGATGGGCAAAGGTCTTGGTCAGGGTCTGGACGAAATCGCGGCGCTGGGCTTCGGCGGTGACGGCGCCGGTGGCGTCGATGCCGAAATGCACGACCTGTCCGCCCTGCGACACTGAAGTCACCTCATACCAGACCGGCGCCTCGCTTTCGGGCAGGGTCAGGGACAGGCGTTGGCGGCCGCTGCCATCAAGTGCGAAGATCGGCTGCACCGGCCATTCGGCGGCATCATCCTGTCCGGTGGCAAGCAGCCGGTCGGCGAGCGCCAGATAGGCGCGGTTGGCCCAGACCACGGCGCCGCCGGCATCGGTCTTCCACACCAGTTGCGGCGCATCTTCGGCGATGGCGCGCAGCGTGGTCAGTTCAGCCTCGATCGCGGCAAGGCGCAGGCTGTCGCCGTGGCCGCCGGCGTGAAGCGTCAGCCGGGTCATGGCGCCCCAGCGTTCCACCACCATGGAATCGCCTGAAACCGCGCTGCGCAGGGTGTCGGTGCCGCTGTTCATGGCGCCAACCTGCCCCTCGATCCCCGGAAAGCGTTGCGCCAGCAGCGTCAGCACGTCGCGCAGCCGGTCGCCGCTGCGGCCGCCCGCGCGCAGAAGGTCGCGCGCGGCAGGGGTGGCGTCGGCCAGACTGTCGCCGTCGAACAGCATCACCATGTTTTCGTCGGGTGCGGGCAACAGCCGCACCCTGCCGCGCCAGCCTTCGGTGGCAAGGACGATGCCTGCGGCGACAAGGATCGCGACGAGCGCCACGAAAAGCGGCTGGGCCAGAAGCAGGGTCATGGGTGATTCCCGAAAGCCAGACCCCGCGACTCTGCCGGTCGAGGGTTAAGGCCGGGTTAACCCCGTCGCCAATCAGGCCAGTGCCGGATTGGGGCCAAGCGCGTCATCCGGCGCCACGATCTGCCCGGCCGGCCACAGCACGGCGACAATCGCGCCTTCGCCATTGGCAAAGCGCAGCCTGGCGCCGGTCCGTTCCAGCAGGGTCTTGGCGATGAACAGGCCCAGACCCATCCCCTCATAGGCCGGGCGCGAATCGTCCCACAGCCGGCGGCGGACAAAGGGATCGCCGATCCGCGCCAGCACCGAAGGGGCAAAACCGCGCCCGTCGTCGGTGATCCGCACCGTCAGGTCGCTCTCGGTCCAGCCGATGTCGATCTCGACCCTGACAGTGGCGAAATCGACGGCGTTCTGGATCAGGTTGCGCAAGCCATGGATGATCTCGGGGCGGCGGAACACCATGGGTTGAGGGCCGGTGCCGGTCACGCGAAAGGCCAGCACCTTGCCGCGGTCCAGATGCGGCTCGGCTGCTTCGCGCACCACCGTCTCGAACGGGGCGCGGCGCAGGTGCAGGTCGTCGTTGCCGGCGCGGCCCATCGACCGCAGGATGTCGCGGCAACGGTCGGCCTGGCTGCGGATCAGCTCGGCATCCTCGCGCAGGGCGTCATCCCCCTTCAGCGCCTCGATCATCTCGGTCGAGACCAGCTTGATCGTGGCCAGCGGCGTGCCCAGTTCATGCGCCGCCGCGGCGACGACGCCGCCCAGATCGGTCAGCTTCTGTTCGCGCGCCAGCGCAAGGCGGGTGGCGACCAGCGCTTCGCGCATCACATGCATCTCGTGCGTGACCTGACGGGCGTAGAGGCTGAGAAACAGCACCCCCACCGTCAGCGCCAGCCAGAAGCCGAAACGGAACAGCGGCGGCAGGATCAGGTCGGCGCCCGCCTCGGTTCGGATCGGCAGGTTCCAGACCGCGATGGCGCTGATCGCGGCCAGCGTCACCATCGCCAGCACCGCGGTGCTGCGCAGGTGCAGCACCGTCGCCGCGACGGTCACCGGCGCCAGCATCAACAGCGCGAAGGGATTGTTCAGCCCGCCGGTCAGATACAGCAGCGCCGCAAGCTGGATCAGGTCGAACCCCAGCATCAGCGCCGCCTCGCGTTCGGTCACCCGCCGGTTGGTCGGGTAGAGAAAGCCAAGGAACAGGTTGGCCAGGACCGAGGCGCCGATGGCGATGCTGGCCGCGCCATACTGGAAGCGGAAGCCGTAGATCGACGAGGCGACGATGATCGCCGCCGCCTGACCAAGGATCGCCACCCAGCGGACAAGAACCAGCGTGCGCAGCCGCAGCCAGTTGCTGCGCTCGGTATCGGTGAGGGCGTCGGTCACGGGGCTGTGTCACTTTCGCTCTTTGCCGCGGCGTGCCGCCTTTGATAGGACGGCCCGCGGGCAGATCAAGCGGAAGGACGGGTCATGGCGACGAATTGGACCTGGGCGGCAGTGGCGGGCGGCGCTCTGGGCGCGGTGCTGATCGGCACCGTGGCGGCGATCACGCTGGCGCCGCGCGGCGATGTCTTTGCCCAGTGCCGCGGCGGACAGGTGGCGGGCGGCGACATCGGCGGCGCCTTTACCCTGGTGGACGAGAACGGCGCGACCGTCACCGACCGCGATGTCATCACCGCGCCGACCATCGTCTATTTCGGCTATACCTTCTGCCCGGACATCTGCCCGATGGACACCCAGCGCAACGCCTTCGCGATTGAAGAGCTTGAGGATCGCGGCATCATCGCCAACGGCCTTTTCATATCCATCGACCCCGAACGCGACACGCCCGAGGTGCTGCGCGAATTCACCGCCAACTTCCACGACCGGCTGCTGGGCCTGACCGGGACGGCCGATCAGGTGGCCGCTGCGTCGCGCGCCTATCGCACCTTCTATCAGAAGGAAGAGGACGGCGATCCGGAATACTACCTGATGAGCCATTCGACCACGACCTATCTCGACATGCCGGGGGTGGGCTTTGTCGACTTTGTCAACCGCGACGCCACGCCCGAGGAAATTGCCGATCGTGTCCAGTGTTTTGTCGAGGCGGCCGGGTGAATTGACCCTGCCGGACGAAGGGCTTACCCTTGCCCAAATCATCAAGGGGATTGCCGTGGACGACGAGGTTCTGGATCTGGGGTCCGATCCCACCCTGCTGCTCGTCGATGACGACGAAACCTTTGTCAAACGGCTGGCCAAGGCGATGGAAAGGCGCGGTTTCGTGGTAGAGACCGCCGGATCGGTGGCCGGGGGCCGTGCCGCCGTCGCCGCGCGCCCGCCGGCCTTTGCCGTGGTCGACCTGCGGCTTGAGGATGGCAACGGCCTTGACGTGGTCGAAGCGTTGCGCGACCGCCGCCCCGACAGCCGCATCGTGGTGCTGACCGGCTATGGCGCCATCGCCACCGCCGTTGCCGCGGTCAAGCTGGGCGCCGTCGATTACCTGTCAAAGCCCGCCGACGCCAATGACGTGACGGCCGCGCTGCTTGCCCTGCAGACCGAATTGCCGCCGCCGCCGGAAAACCCGATGAGCGCGGATCGCGTGCGCTGGGAACATATCCAGCGGGTCTATGAACTGTGCGACCGCAACGTGAGCGAGACCGCTCGCCGCCTGTCGATGCACCGCCGCACCCTGCAACGGATCCTCGCCAAGCGCAGCCCGCGCTAAAGGTCGAAACGCTTGCCGTGCCGGTCGACGGGGTGTCCGTCGGCCAGCGGCACATGCCGCAGGATGCGGTAATCGCGAAACCCGAGGCCGGTGTAATAGGCCAGCCCGCCAAAGTTGTCGGCGCGGATGGTGGCGTCGATGTGGCGCAGACCGGCGGCGCGGGCGGCCGCCGAACTGGCCGCGAACAGAGCCTTGCCGACGCCCTTGCCCTGCATCCCCTCGGCCACAAAGGTGCCGATCTCTCCCCAGCCCTCGGGCAGGTATCCCGGGGCGGTGCCCAGCGCCTGAAAGCCGATGATGGTGCCGTCGATCTCGGCCAGGGTGCAAGAGATCGCGTCGGGCGCCAGAACGTAATGCGACAGGATCCTGTCCGGATCGAACGGCGCCTGATGCGCGGTGGTGCCGCCGCGGGCGATGATCGTGTTCAGCAGCGCGGCCATCGGCGCGGCATCTTCGGGGCGGGCAGGGCGGGTGGTGACGGTCATGCCGGGACAGTCGCCGCAAAGCCGGCGGGCCGCAAGGGGCGGTCAGGCGACCGACTTGAGCCAGCGGGTGAAGGTCCGCAAATGCGGTGAATCACGCCCCGGCAAGGTCGCGATGTAATAGCCGTCGCGCCCCGGATCGCCGCGATGGACGATGGACAGCCGGTTCTGCCCCACATCCTCGATCACCAGCGGATAGGCCTGCACCGACAGGCCATAGCCCTTGCGGCAGGCGGTCATCGCCAGTTCCTCGGATGGAAAGGTGGAGATGCGCAGGCTGTCGATGTCCATGCCCTGATTGGACAGCCAGCGCCGCTGCTCGGTCCACTCGGCATCGACGACCCAGGGGTATCGCGCCATCTCGTCAAGCGTCATCTCGCGTCCCTGCGCCAGCCCCGGCGCGGCGATCACCACAAAGGGCGCGGCCACCAGCATTTCCGATTGCAGGCCGGGCCAGCTGCCATTGCCGAACCGGATTGCCAGGTCCATCCCTTCGCGCCCGAGATCGAGGTTGCGGCGCGTCGGATGCAGCGCAATGGGAATGTCGGGGTGAAGCGCCCAGAACCCGCCCAGCCGCGGCATCAGCCAGTCATTGGCAAATGCCGGCGTCAGCGTGACCTGCAACGGCCGCCCCTTCTGCGCCTCGACCAATGCCTGCACGGCGCGGGCAACGGTTCCGAACCCTTCCGAAAGCTGCGCGGCCAGCGTGGCGCCGTCGGGCGACAAGGCGATCTGCCGCCCGTCGCGAAACACAAGCTGCACGCCCAGATGCGATTCCAGCGCGCGGACCTGCTGGGTGACGGCGGCATGGGTCACGCCCAGTTCGCGCCCCGCGGCGGAAAAGCTGCGGTGACGGGCCGCCGCCTCGAACGCGCGCAGCGCGGCTAGCGGCGGCAGGCCCTTCCACATCGCATCACCTGTTAGCCCAGCTTACAATTCCTCAGGCTTATTGATTCGATTCGCAGCGTCAAGAAGGATATTTCCAACACCGTTCCCCCACGCATGCTTACAGGCCCCGCCATGCTGACCCTTATCGCCGATTTCATCGCCGCCCCGTTCCGGCCCCGTTCGCCCGGCCATGCCGATCTCTGGTCCAACCGCTTTCTGCCCTGTGCCCTGTCCGAAGCGCGGCATGACCGCGGCTTCAACCCGCAGCGCGACCTCTGCTGGTAGTCACAAAAGCGCCATGAGCATGTGGTGCCGGGCGGTGTATTCCGCCCGCACCTCGGCCGGCGGGCGCAGGCGGATGCGCAACTGCCGGGCCAGATCGCCGGGATCGCCGAAGAACCGGTTCGCCTCGGTCACGGAAAACCCGGCGATCTGCACCGCCTCGGCCCAGGCCGACAGGCGGTCTGCCTGCTTGATCGCCTTTTTCACCGTCGCCGGGATCACGGCCGGAAGACCGAACCGCAGGTGGACAGCCTGCGCCAGCCGCGTATCCAGTTCGCCATAGGCGGCGCCGATCGCCGCCTTGACCGGGCTGATCATGTCGCCGATGACATATTCCGGCGCATCGTGCAGCAGCGCGGCAAGCCGCCATTTCGGCGGCGCCTGCGGATCGCGCAGGGTAAAGATTTCCTCGACCAGCAGCGAATGTTCGGCAACCGAATAGGCATGGTCGCCGCGGGTCTGGCCATTCCAGCGCGCGACAAAGGCTAGGCCGTGGGCAATGTCCTCGATCTCGATATCTACCGGCGTCGGATCAAGCAGGTCAAGCCTGCGGCCCGACAGCATCCGTTGCCACGCCCTTGGCCTGCCCTTGTCCATCACCGCCCCTGTTCCGGTCGCAATCAGCATATCCGCCCGGCCCAGGGGCTGCAAATCGGGCAGATCACCGGTTGCTGTCGATCCAGCGTGACATCAGCCCGCGGTCGCGAAAGCACTCGTCGGGCACCGCGCGGCGTTTGACGCGGGCGAGCCGTTCGGCAAAGGCGACCTGGCGCGACGACGGGCGGCCATCGCCCCCCATCGGTTTCAGCCGCGATTGCCGGTCGATCCACGCGCTCAGGCTGCGGCGATCATGCCGGGCCTCGGGCGGGATCAGGGTCTGGTTGCGCAACGCCAGCGCCTGCGCAAAGGCAATCTGGCGCGGAGTGACGGGAAGTTCGAATGCATCGTCCATGCCGGTTCTCCTCACTGGAAGACCAATATAGAACAAATATGGAACAAATCAAGGCAGATGCGAAATCGGCCGGATCAGGGACGAAAAGATGAACCTGTCTGTGCCGGCGCCCACTGAGAGGAACGATCTTCTTCGCCTCAGTCCAATTCAGGCAAAGTCTTTTCACGACAGACTTTGTAGATATTTCTCGGAACAACAGCGGAGGCCGCCATGCCCGACGGACGTTTCGATGAAGGACTGATCAGCCTGCTGGCCGAGGACAACCGCGAGGTCGATGCCGCCGGCACCGCCATTCTTGCCGTGACCGCGCTTGCCACCGGCATCCTGTGCCTCGTGCTGGCGCTGCTCGCCGGATGACCCGCGATCCCCGCCTTTCCGCGGTCCCGCTGGTGATCGTCGGCGGCGGGGCAAGCGGCGTGCTGCTGGCCGCGCATGTGCTGACCCGCGCGCCCGACATGCGGGTGGTGCTGATCGAGCCGGCCGCGGCGCTGGGCTGCGGCATCGCCTATGCGACGCAGGATCCCGACCACCTGCTCAACACCCGCGTCGGGAACATGAGCGCCTTTGCCGACGATCCGCAGCATTTCCGCCGCTGGCTCAAGGCGGAATGCGGCGTTGCCGACGGGCAGGGCTTTGTCAGCCGCGCCACCTATGGCCGCTATCTGCGCGACCTGATCGCGCCCTGGCTGGCGCCCGCGGGCGACGGTCGGCTGCGGGTCATTCGCGACCGTTGCGTCGCGGTCGAGGATACCGGCACCGGAATGATCGCCCATCTGGCGGACGCCGGCGCCGTGGCGGCCGAGCACATTGTGCTGGCCACCGGCCACGTCGTGCCGGCGGCCGACCGCGACAGCCTGCTGACCGGCGCGTGGCAGGATGCCGGCGGCGCTGACCCCGAGGGCACTGTCGTCATCGTCGGATCCGGCCTGTCGATGGTCGATCAGGTGGTGTCGGCCCTGAATTCCGGGCATCGCGGGCCGATAATCACCGTCTCGCGCCGGGGTCTGGTGCCGCGCACGCATGAGGACACCGCGCCGCTGGCGATCCCGCCGGCCGAGGTGCCGCTGGCCGCCCCGGTCAGCCGCATCCTGCACTGGGCGCGCGGCATTGCCCGGCAGGCACAGGCCGCCGGCGGCACCTGGCGTGACGCGGTGGACGGCATCCGCCCGCATGCCCGCGCCCTGTGGCAGGCGATGACCACGGACGAGCGCGCCCGTTTCCTGCGCCACGGCGCGACCTGGTGGGATGTGCATCGCCACCGGATGCCGCCGGAAACCGCGCGCCGGCTGGGCGATGCCATCGCCCGGCGGCAGGTCGTCCTGCGCCGCGGTGCCTTTGCCGGCGCCAGCCGCGACGACAACGGGCAGCTTCTGTGCCACCTGCGCGGCGCCGGCCCCATTGCGGCCGTGCGGATCGTCGACTGCCGCGGCATCCGCCGCGATCCGGTGCAGAACCTGTCGCCGCTGGTCGCCGACCTGCTGTTGCGCGGGCTGGCGCGGGTCGATCCGCTGCGCATCGGGCTGGATGTCGATGGCGACTGCCGCGTCATCGGCGGCGACGGCGCCGCCTCGGCCCGGCTGCTTGCCATTGGCCCGGCCTCGCGCGCGGCGTTCTGGGAAATCACCGCCATTCCCGACATCCGCGAACAGGCGGCCCGGCTTTCCCGTGTGATCGCGCAGCCTGTCGCTGCCTGATTGCCGCGCCCGTCCCGGCCTGCTATCCCCGGCCGCGCCCCCGCGGACAAGGAGAACCGGCCGATGGCCAAGGATTATATCGTCAAGGACATCGCTCTCGCCGGTTTCGGCCGCAAGGAGCTGGACATCGCCGAAACCGAAATGCCGGGCCTGATGGCCCTGCGCGAGGAATTCGGCACGTCCAAACCGCTCAAGGGCGCCCGCATCGCCGGGTCGCTGCACATGACGATCCAGACCGCCTGCCTGATCGAGACTCTGGTGGCGCTTGGCGCCGATGTGCGCTGGGCCTCGTGCAACATCTTCTCGACGCAGGACCACGCCGCCGCCGCGATTGCCGCCACCGGCACCCCGGTCTTTGCGATCAAGGGCGAAAGCCTTGAGGAGTACTGGGATTACACCGACCGCATCTTCCAGTTCGGGGGTGAGGGCGGCACCTGCAACATGATCCTCGACGACGGCGGGGACGCGACCCTGTATGTCCTGCTGGGCGCCCGCGTCGAAAACGGCGAACCCGACCTGATCGCCGTGCCGACCAGCGACGAAGAGGTCTGCCTGTTCAACCAGATCAAGAAACGTCTGACCGCCAGCCCCGGCTGGTTCACCGCGCAGCGCGACGCGATCCGCGGCGTGTCCGAAGAGACGACCACCGGCGTCAAGCGGCTGTATTCCCTGCACAAGCAGGGCCTGCTGCCCTTCCCGGCGATCAACGTCAACGACAGCGTCACCAAGTCCAAGTTCGACAACAAGTATGGCTGCAAGGAATCGCTGGTCGACGGCATCCGCCGTGCCACCGATACGATGATGGCCGGCAAGGTCGCCGTGGTCTGCGGCTATGGCGATGTGGGCAAGGGGTCGGCGGCATCGCTGCAGGGCGCCGGCGCGCGGGTCAAGATCACCGAGATCGACCCGATCTGCGCGCTTCAGGCCGCGATGGACGGGTTCGAGGTCGTGCTGCTTGAGGATGTGGTTTCCACAGCCGACATCTTCATCACCACCACCGGCAACAAGGACGTGATCCGCATCGAGCATATGCGCGAGATGAAGAACATGGCCATCGTCGGCAACATCGGCCATTTCGACAACGAGATTCAGGTCGCCGCTCTCAAGAACCACAAGTGGACCAACATCAAGGAACAGGTCGACATGATCGAGATGCCCTCGGGCAACAAGATCATCCTTCTGTCCGAAGGCCGCCTGCTGAACCTTGGCAATGCCACCGGCCACCCGTCCTTCGTCATGTCGGCGTCCTTCACCAATCAGGTGCTGGCGCAGATCGAGTTGTGGACCAAGCACGACGAATACGCCCCCGGCGTCTACATCCTGCCCAAGCATCTGGACGAAAAGGTCGCCCGCCTGCACCTTGCCCGCATCGGCGTGCGGCTGACCGAGCTGAAGAAGGATCAGGCCGATTACATCGGCGTCACCGTCGAAGGCCCGTTCAAGCCCGAGCATTATCGTTACTGAGCGCACAGCACCTGTGCGTTGCAGGGGGGCCGCGCGGCCCCCCTGTTGTTTTTTTGGCGCGCCTCTGCCGCCACCCCTGTCACGCTGAACCGCAATATCCTTGACCTTTGAGGCCCGTGGCTGCAGGTGCGGCGGGTAAGCCAGTGATGGCACGGGACTGCGCCCCCGCAGCCCGCCTGCACGAGCAAGCTGCCATGGGTCGCGCCGGCCCGCCTGCTTCTCGTGCCTTGCATTCCCGGGAACCGCCCGTCGGCCGATCCGCCATTATCCGCGCGTCCAGGGGGCGCGCGCAGCAAGGGGATTGGACCATGACGACCAGTATGAAACTGGCCACCACCAGCGCGCTCGCGCTGACGCTTGCACTGGCTGCCGCGCCGGTTCTGGCGCAGGACACCGCTGCGGCCGACCCGATGTATCTGGGCCGGATCATCGTCGGCTATACCGCCGATGGCTCGCCGATCTATGCCGGCGAAAACACCTCGCGGCTGGAAGGCGCCGCTGTCACCGCGCAGGGCGGGACGGCGACCGTCGATGACGTGCTGCGCCAGACGCCCGGCGTCACCACGCTGATGAACCAGGGCCAGCCCGGCGTTGCCGTCGCGGTCCGCGGCTTTGGCGGTTCGCATGTCGAAACCTCGATCGAGGGCGTGCCGCAGAACTTCCGCTTTACCGCGCACAACAATGCCGACGGCTTTGCCTATGTCGACCCGCTGCTCCTGTCGTCCATCGACGTGACCCGCGGCGCGGCCGTCACCTCGGGCGGGATGGCCGGCGCCGTCGATTTCCGCCTGCTGACCGCCGCCGACATGGTGGACGGCGAAGGCTGGGGCGGGCTTGCCCGCCTGCGCTACAGCACCAACGGCGAAGGCCTGGCCGGCGTTCTGGGCACGGCCTATGTCAACGGCCCGCTGGAACTGGCGCTAGCGATTTCGAACCGCGACATCGAAGCCTATGAAAACGGCGACGGCACCCTGCTGGAAACCACCGCGCAGGAAGGCGGCTCGCTTTTGCTGCGTGGCACCTATGACGTTTCCGACGCGCTGCGGCTGACCTTCCTCGCCATGGATTACAACACCGCCTACCACACCAAGACCGCCGGCTTTTTCCCCGGCAGTTTCATCGAATACGACCTGGACGTGAGCAACCGGATCTACGACTTCGGATTCGACTATTCGTCGGGCGATCTGGTGAACCTGACCGGCAATTTCTATTCCGGCACCACCACGCATGAACATGTCGCCGGCAACGGCAGCGCCGTGACCGGCGCCCTCGGGCCGCGGGTGATGGAGACGACGTCGCTGGGCTTCAACGCCCGCAACGTGTCGGATTTTACTTGGCAGGGCTGGGACGTGACCTCGACCAACGGGCTCGAGATCTCGCGCGATGGTCTGGGCGGCAACAACGGCGGCTCGAACCCGATCGACGGCGAAGCAACCCGCACGGCGTTCTTCAGCGAGAACGTGCTGACCAGCGGCGCCCTCGAACTGATGCTCGGGCTGCGCTATTCGACCTATGACCTCGGATACGAGGATGTTTCGGTCAGCGCCGATTCGCTCGATCCCAAGGTGTCGGTCGCCTATCAGGTCAACGACTGGTTCCAGCCCTATCTGTCGATCTACCGCACCAGCCGGGCGCCCACCCTGCAGGAGGCGTTCCTTGGCGGCGATTCCGGGGCCAGCCACGGTGGCAGCATGTATAACGGCAACCCCGAACTGCGGCCCGAAGTGTCGACCGGATACGAGATCGGCGCCAACATCACCCGCGACGGCGTGCTGACGGCGGGCGATTCGCTGACCGCGCGCATCGCCTTCTATGACATGGATGTCGAGGATTTCATCCTGCTCAGCACGGCGGCCGGCATGCAGTTTGTCAATGCCGACGACACCATCGCCACCCGCGGCGTCGAGATCGAGATCGGCTATGAATCCGACCGTTTCTCGGGCGTGCTGTCCTGGGCGCATACCGATGGCGAATACGGCGCCGGCCGTATCCAGCCCGAGGATGCCGTGACCGCAACGCTGGCCGCGCATATGCTGGACGGCGCGCTGACCGTGGGGACGACCTGGACCTACAACAGCAACGGCCCCGCCGCGATCGCCTTTGAAACCGAGGTGGACCGCGACGCCTATCAGGTGGTGGACCTGTTCGCGAGCTATGACATCACCGACACTTTCTCGGTCAATGCCAAGGTGTCGAACGTGGCCGACGAACTTTACACCCCCTGGGCGGCGACCGCGAACAGCGGGCCGGGGCGCAACATCTATGTCGGCGCCGAATTCCGCTTCTGACGCGACGTAACGTCACAGTACAAAGGGCCGGTTCTGCACCGGCCCTTTGGTTTTTCCCCTGCGAAAGGGCCATCGGACTTGCTTTCTGTGGCCCCAGACCGAAACATTGCCGCAATCACGCTGCCAACGGAGTCGAGGGACATGGGCAAGAGAGACGATCTGATCGCGAAATATGCCGACGATCTGAAGAACAAGTGCAAGGTCACGCCGGATATGGCGCTTTTGACCAAGGTGACCATCGGCTGCGGCCCGGCGATCTATGACGCCGATTCGGAGACCGTCGCCGCCAGCCAGGAATCCGAGCTGGAGACGGTCAAGAAGAACTTCCTGATCAAAAAGCTGGGCCTGGCCGACGGGCCCGAGCTGATGAAGGCGATCAACTCGGCGATCGACACCTATGGCCGGTCAGAGCGCAACAAGTATCGCGTTGTCGTCTACTACCTGCTGACCAAGCATTTCGGCAAGGAATCGGTCTACGCCTGAGGCGGGACCGGGGCTGACTGGTTGTCATTCGCGGGTGCAGGGTTCATCTTGCGCCCGCACTCCCCCCGAGGACGACGATGACCACCGAAGCCGCCCCCCGCTCCACCGATACGACGGTGGTGCCGATCATCCTTGCGGTCGCCTTCGGGCACCTGCTGAACGATCTGATGCAGTCGCTGATTCCGGCGGCCTATCCTCTGCTGAAATCGAATCTGGCGCTGAGTTTTGCGCAGATCGGCCTGATCACCACGGTGTTCCAGGGCACCGCCTCGATCCTGCAACCCCTTGTCGGGCTGTATACCGACAAGCGGCCCTTGCCCTATGCGATGGCGGCCGGGATGGGGTCGACGGGACTGGGGCTGGTGATGCTGGCACATGCCGGCAGCTTTGCCATGGTCCTGCTGTCGGCGGCGCTGATCGGCCTAGGATCCGCGATCTTCCACCCCGAGGCGTCGCGCATAGCCCGGCTGGCCGCCGGCATGCGGCCGGGCTTTGCCCAATCGCTGTTCCAGGTCGGCGGCAACGCCGGCTCGGCGCTGGGACCGCTGGCCGCGGCCTTTGTCGTCATGGCGCGCGGGCAGGTGTCCATCGAATGGTTCGCCGGCGTGGCGCTGGTGGCCATGGTGCTGCTGTGGGGCGTCGGGCGCTGGTATGTCGCGGTCGGCGCCGAACGGGCGCTGGCCCGCAAAAGCCGGGCACGGTCGGCGGTCGCCTTTCCGGCGGGGGTGGTGCGCACCGGCATGATCCTCCTGATCGTGCTGATGCTGTCAAAGTTCATCTACAACGTCGCCTTTTCCAGCTACTACACCTTCTACCTGATCGAGCGTTTCGGGCTGAGCGTCGACCAGTCGCAGCTTTGCCTGTTCCTTTATCTTGCCGCCGTCGCCGCCGGGACCATCATCGGCGGCCCGGTTGGCGACCGTATCGGCCGGCGGAGGGTTATCCTGTGGTCGATCCTTGGCATCCTGCCCTTGACCATCGCGCTGCCCTGGCTGCCGCTGGTGCCGAATGTCATCGTCGCCTCGCTGGCCGGGCTGATCCTTGCCTCGGCCTTTCCGGCGATGGTGGTCTATGCGCAGGATCTGATGCCGACGCGGACCGGCATGGTCGCGGGCCTTCTGTTCGGGCTGGCCTTCGGCATCGCCGCCATCGGCGCCGCGGCGCTGGGCGTGTTGGCCGACCTGTGGGGCATCGTCACGGTCTACAAGATCGTCGCTTTCCTGCCGGTGCTGGGCCTTGCCGGCTTCTTGCTGCCCGACACGCGGGATTAGGCGGCATTCGTCTCAAAACCCGCGCGCTATCTGCTTCGGACTTTGGCCCGGATGCGGTATGAAGGGTCAACGGCCAGTATGGCCCCTTGATTTCCGTCGCGTGTGGGAGCGCGGGTGGTGAGGGGGGCCCTGCCTGTCGGGGCCCCCTTTTCCCGTTGTCAGAACAGGCCCAGGACCAGCCCGATGGCCCCGCAGCCCAGGATCGCATAGCCGCCGTCCAGAACCGTCAGCATCGGCTTGCGCGCCGAATAGGCATAGTCCATCGCCAGCCAGGGCGTGATGAAGAACACCCCGACGCCAAGCCCGGACAGCAGGGCCTTGCCCGGCGCATCGATGCCCGACATGACGAAGATGTGCCGCATGAATCCCGCGACCAGGATCATGGCGATACCCGACACCACAAACGGCATCATGCTGCCGCTACCCGCCGGCTTGCCCTCGGCATCCAGCGGAATCTCGGCCGCTGCCAGCCAGGGCCGCGACAGCCCGATATACCACGCGGCGCCCACGGCGAATCCCGCCAGCGCCGCCACCAGAACAGCAACTATCCCCATGATCCGTCCCTCATGATCTGTTATTGCCCGATCATGCGGTGTTTTGTCGCGCTGCGCTACGGCTCTGTGCCGCCCATCCCGCAGACGATGCGCCATTCGCGCCCGGTCACCGGCTGCACCGAAAGCCGTGACAGACGCACCAGCGCCATTTCCGCCAGATCGGGATTGGCCTTGATCGCTTCAAGCGTCACCGGCCGGGCAAAGGGGCGCAGCGCCCGCACATCGACGCAATCCCAGCGCGGATCCTCGGTGGTGCTGTCGGGATGCGACAGGCCGCAGACCTCGACGATGCCGACGATCTCGCGCCCTGTCGACGAATGGTAGAAGAACCCGGTGTCGCCCAGCGCCATCGCCCGCATATGGTTGCGCGCGGCATAGTTGCGCACGCCATGCCATTCGCCACCCTTGTCGCCAAGCGCCACCTGATGGTCCCAGCCGAACACATCGGGTTCCGATTTGAACAGCCAGTGCGCCATGGTCAGATGACCTTCTTCCATTCCTCGATACGGACCTTGGCGAAAAGCCCGGCCTTTTCATAGGGGTCCTGCGCTGCCCAGGCCATGGCGGCGGCACGGTCGGCGACCTCGATCACCACCAGCGATCCGCACATCTGGCCGGCGGAATCAAGGAACGGCCCGGCCTGCGTCACCACGCCCGAGTCCTTGAGATAGGCGACATGCGCGTCGCGATTGGCAAGGCGGGTGGGCAGGTGTTCGGCCTTGTCGGTGCAGATCAGGGCGTAAAGCGGCATTCATTCCTCCTTCAGTGGTCGGGCCAGCAATCGGTGCATCGCATCCTGCACGCCGATCCGGCCATCGGCCAGCGCGGCGACGGTGGCGGTGACGGGCAGGTCGATGGTCAGGCTTTCGCCCAGACGCGCCGCGGCGCGGGCGGTCGGGGCGCCTTCGACGGTCATCTCCGGATCGGGCTTCTGGCCGCGGCCCAAAGCCTCGCCAAAGCGATAGTTGCGCGACTGGTCCGACGTGCAGGTCAGCACCAGATCGCCAAAGCCCGACAGGCCGGCCAAAGTCTCCTCGCGCCCGCCCAAAGCGGTCGCGATCCGCCGCATCTCGGCAAAGCCGCGGGTCATAAGCGCGGCGCGGGCGGAATGGCCAAGGCCGGCGCCCATCACGGCGCCGCAGCCGATGGCGACGACATTCTTCAGCGCGCCGCCCAGTTCCGCCCCCGTGACATCGGTGGTGCGATAGAGCCGCAGGCTGGGCGCAGAAAGGGTCTGTTGCAGCGCTTCGACCCTGTTTTCGTCGGCGCAGGCCAGTGTCAGGGCAGTCGGCAGGCCGCGGGCGATCTCTCCGGCAAAGGAGGGGCCGGTCAGGATCGCCGGCAGCGCATCGGGCACCGCCTGCGCGATCAGGGCGGTCGGGCCCTGCAACGTGGTCAGGTCGATGCCCTTGCCGCAGGCGACCAGCGCCCGCCCGGCCAGCGCGGCGGCATGATCGGCCAGCCAGCCGCGCAACACCTGCGCCGGCAGGGCCAGCAGGACAGTCCCGGCCGCAGGCAGGCGGTCCGACAGGACAACGCTGTCGGGCAGGCGCACGCCGGGCAGACGCGGGCTTTCGCGGGTGGTGGCGATCCGGGTCATGTCGCGCGCGACCAGCACCGGCGCGCGGTCGGCCAGCGCCACCGCCAGCGCAGTGCCGAACGCCCCCGCGCCGACGATGGCGATGGTCATGCCTTGGCCCCCTTCCGGCCGGATCCGAGCATCGCCGGCGCTGCCGCGTCAAGCGGCCAGCGCGGCCGGGCCGACAGGTCAAGACCGTCGGAACCGCCGGCCTCCATCCGCACGATCCCGGCATAGCCGATCATCGCCGCGTTGTCGGTGCACAGCGCCATCGGCGGCGCGGTGAACGCGACCCCGGCCCTGGCGCAGACCTGCATCAGGCGCGCGCGCAGGGCGGCATTGGCGGCGACACCGCCGGCCACGCCCAGCACCGGCCGGGCCGGGTCCTGCGCCAGATAGGCCGCAATCGCCCGCCGGGTCTTTTCGGCCAGCACATCGGCGACGGCGGCCTGGAACCCGGCGCACAGATCGGCGCGGTCCTGTTCGGTCAAGCCGCCCTGCACTGCCACCAGATCGTCGCGCGCCCGCAAGAGCGCGGTTTTCAGCCCCGAGAATGACAGGTCGCATCCCGGCCGGTCCAAAAGCGGCCGCGGCAGGGCAAAGCGGCGCGGATCGCCCGCCGCCGCCGCGCGTTCGACATGCGGCCCGCCCGGTTGCGGCAGGCCCAGAAGGCGCGCCGTCTTGTCGAACGCCTCGCCCGGCGCGTCGTCGATGGTGCCGCCAAGGCGGCGGAACCTGTCCGGCCCCTCGACCAGCAGGAACTGGCAATGCCCGCCCGAGACGAGCAGCAGCAGATAGGGAAAATCTGCCTCGCCGGTCAGCCGCGGCGTCAGCGCATGGCCGGCCAGGTGGTTGACGCCGACCAGCGGCAGGCCGGTCGCCGCCGCGATGCCCTTGGCGCACATCACCCCGGCCAGCACCCCGCCGATCAGCCCCGGCCCGGCGGTCACGGCGATGCCGTCCAGATCGGACAGCCGCACCCCGGCCTGATCCAGAGCCTGTTCGGCACACAGATCGACCCGTTCGGCATGGGCCCGGGCGGCGATTTCCGGCACCACGCCGCCAAAGCCCTCGTGCAGCCCGGTCTGGCCCCAGACGACCGAGGACAGGATCCGCGCATCAGCGCCGCTGCCACGCACCACCGCGGCGGCGGTGTCGTCGCAACTCGATTCCAGGGCAAGAAGGGTCAGCGACATGCGCGCGTCCGGTTGCGTCGGGCTGCAAGGCAGGTAACATCGGCACCCGTGCCAGACAATGCCGTGCCCGTTCCCCGACCCGTGCTGATCCTGACCCGGCCTGCCGCCGCGGCACGGCGGTTCCGTGCGGAACTGGGCGATCCCGGCCTGCCGATGATCGAAAGCCCGGCGCTGTCGATTCGGCCGCTGCCGGTATCCCGCCCGCCGGGCGATTGGGCCGGGCTGATCCTGACCTCGGAAAACGGCGCTGCGGCCGCGCTGCGCATGGGCTTTGCGCCCGGCACCCCGGTCTGGGCGGTCGGCGAACGGACCGCGCAGGCGGCGACCGGCCTTGCCGCGACCGCCGCTGCCGGCGATGCCGAATTGCTGATCGCGCTGATCCTGTCGCGCCGCCCGGCAGGGCCCTTGCTGCACATCCGCGGCGAACATGCCCGCGGCGATATCGCCGCCCGGCTGACCGCCGCCGGCATCGCCACCGCCGAAATCACCGCCTATGCGCAAGAGGCGCTGCCCCTGTCGCCCGCGGCGCTGGCGGCACTTGCGGGGAACGATCCTGTCATCCTCCCGCTCTTTTCGCCGCGCAGCGGCGCGATTATCCTGTCACAAGGGCCGTTCGCGGCGCCGCTACATGTCGCGGCGATCAGCGCCGCGGCCGCGGGGCCGTTCCAGGGGGTGGCCACCTCGGTGACGGTGGCGGCGGAACCCGGTCTGGCGGCGATGGTTGACGCTACGAATGCGGCAATCCGCCGGGCGCATGCGGGTTGAGGCGGCGCGGCGCCGGGGCTAGCCTTGGGGTGCGCTTCGAGTCGGGATTGACCGGTCCTTGCGGCCGAAGGGGGACGGGTGGCGGAACCGGACGACAAGAGCGAAACGACCGTGGTTGACGAGGTGACGGACGCCGACCGCGGGCCGGTGCTGATCGAAACCGTGGCGACGGACCTGCCGCCGCAGGAACCCTTGACCGGGGGTGTGCAGGACATCGCCCCCGCCCGCCCCCGCCGCGGCGGGTTCGTGCCGGCGCTTCTGGGTGGCATCCTTGCCGCTGCCCTGGGCTTTGCCGCCGCATGGTCCCTGCGCGGCCCGGTGGTGCCCGACCTTTCGGCCGCGCTCGCCACGCAGGAACAGGCGACCGCCGCGCTTGCCGCGCGGCTTGACGCCCTGCCCGCCGCGCCCGACCTGTCGCCGCTGCAAGCGGAAATCGCCGCGATCCGCGCCGATCTGGTCGCGCAGACCGATGGATTGCGCCCGACGCTCGACACGCTCGCCGCCCGTGTCGATGCGCTGGAACGCGCGCCGGCGCCCGATGGCAGCCTGTCGCAGACCGCGCTTGCCGCCTGGCAATCCGACATCGACGGGCTGCGCGCCGCGCTTGCCGCGCAATCCGACCGTCTCGACACTCTCGCGGCCGAGGCGCAGGCCCGGCTGGACGCCACCGCCGACGATATCGCCCAGATCGGCGCCGATGCCACCGCCGCCGCCGAGGCGGCCGCGCGGCGCGGCGCGCTGTCGCGCGTCCTCGCCGCGCTCGACACCGGCGCGCCCTTTGCCGATGCGCTGGCCGAGGCCGGGATCGAAGACAGCCCGCAGCTTGCCGCGCTGGCCGCCACCGGCGCGCCGACGCTGCCTACCCTGCGCGACGGCTTTCCCGCCGCCGCCCGCGCCGCGATGGCGGTGGCCCGCGACGAGGGCCTGTCGGGCGAAAGCGGGGGTCTTTCGGGCTTCCTGCGCAGCCAGTTCGAAATCCGCTCGACCACGCCGCAAGATGGCGACACCCCCGACGCCATCCTGTCGCGCGCCGAAGCCGCGCTGGACAGCGGCGCGCTTGACGCTGCCATGGCCGAGATCGCCAGCCTGCCAGAAGTGGTCCGCGCCGCGATGGGTGACTGGCTGACGCAGGCGCAGACACGGTCTGCGGCCCTGGCCGAGGCGAACGCCCTTGCCGCCACCATGACCGACAACTGAAGGCACTCCCATGTTCTGGTCCGTCATCTACACCGCCGCCTTCATCATCGTCGTTACCGCGCTGACCTTTGGCGCGGCCTGGCTGACCGACCTGTCGGGGGGCGCCGTCATCTCGGTCGGCGGGGTCGAATTCACCCTGTCGCCGATCCAGATGGCGCTGGGTTTCATCGCGCTGGTGCTGGCGGTGATCCTTGCCATCCAGGTGCTGGGCCTGCTGGGCGCCATCCTGCGCTTCGTCAACGGCGACGAGACGGCGATCTCGCGCTATTTCACCCGCAACCGCGAACGCAAGGGGTTCGAGGCCCTGTCGGATGGCATGATGGCGGTCGCCGCCGGCGAGGGGCGGGTGGCGCTGGCCAAGGCCGACCGCGCCAACCGCCTGCTTGACCGGCCGGAACTGACCAATGTGCTGGTGGCACAGGCCGCCGAACTGGCCGGCGACCGCAAGCGCGCCGAAGCCACCTACAAGGCGATGCTGGCCGAGGATCGCACCCGCTTTGTCGGCATCCGCGGCCTGCTGCGGCAGAAACTTGACGACGGCGATACGGAACTGGCGCTGAAGCTGGCGCAGAAGGCGTTCGAACTGCGCCCCTCGAACGAAGAGGTGCAGGATCTGCTTCTGCGCCTTCAGGCCGAAAGCGCCGATTGGGCCGGCGCGCGGGCGACCCTTGGGGCCAAGCTGAAATCGGGCGCCCTGCCGCGCGATGTCTATCGCCGCCGTGACGCGATCCTCGCGCTGTCCGAGGCGAAGGGCATCCTGACCGAGGAAAACTCGATCGAGGCGCGGGAGGAGGCGATCGAGGCCAACCGCCTGTCGCCCGACCTGATCCCCGCCGCGGTGATGGCGGCGCGCAGCTATGTTGCCGCCGGCAACGGCAAGAACGCCGCCCGTGTCCTGCGCAAGGCCTGGGAGGCGCAGCCCCACCCCGACCTTGCCGCCGCCTTTGCCGAGATCGTCGCCGACGAGGCCCCCGCCGACCGCCTGAAACGGTTCGAGACCCTGACCCGCGTCAACCCCGACCACCCCGAGACGCGGATGCTGGCGGCCGAGCTGAACATCGCGGCCGAGAATTTCCCCGCCGCCCGCCGGGCGCTGGGCGACCTGCCGGAAACCGCGCCGACCGCCCGCAACCTGACGCTCATGGCCGCCATCGAACGCGGCTCGGGCGCCGAAGAGGCCGTGGTGCGCGGCTGGCTGACCCGGGCGCTGACCGCCTCGCGCGGGCCGCAATGGGTCTGCGACAACTGCCAGCACATCCACCCGAACTGGCAGCCGGTCTGTTCGCATTGCCACGGCTTCGACACCCTGTCGTGGCGCACCCCGCCGATGGCCGAAGTGGCGATGCCGGGAGGCACCGAACTCTTGCCGATCCTGGTGGGAAGCCCCCGCGACCTCGACCCGCCCGCCCCCGCCATTCCCCCGGACGGGACACAAAATTAGCCCTTCCCTGCTTCGGCCACCGGTGCTAATGCACCGCCGGCGCCGCATTAGCTCAGCTGGTAGAGCACATCATTCGTAATGATGGGGTCGGGGGTTCGAATCCCTCATGCGGCACCACCTCCCCGCCCTTGCCAAATCACCCTGTCGCGAGGCATTATGTCGAACAAAAGTAGAACTTGAAGGCGGCAGGCATGAGGCTATGAGCGGGCCATACGATCCGAGGGCAATCGCGAACCTCATGCTGGACGAGGCGGATCGGCGTGGCTGGAAGATCACTAACCTCGCACTTCAGAAGCTGCTCTACTTTGCCCACGGCATACACCTGACCAAGACGAAGGAACCGTTCGTGTCGGGCTACTTCGAGGCATGGCAGTACGGCCCTGTTCACCCGGCTGTCTACCGGGCCTTCAAGCCGTCCGGTGCAGCGCCGATCAGCACCCGCGCGGTGGCCAAGGACCCGCTTACCGGCAAGACGCGTGACCTGCCCAAGCCGACTGAGATTGGTGTGCTAGACTTGGTGTCAGACGTAATGCGTTCCTACGGGCATTTGCCGCCCGGTCGGCTCGTCGATCTTTCCCACGCAAAGGACTCGCCGTGGTCGGTCGTGGTGGACAAAGCGCGAACAGATATTGCTTTTGGGATGCGGATACCGAATGATGTGATAATCGACCGATTCCGCCACCATAAGGTGTCGGTCGGCACAAATCCTCGTGCAGGAGAACCGCCTAGTGACGACACTCCTTTTGCCTGACATTGACCTTGCGCGCATCGCGCCTCAGCGAGATGACATGAAGCGCAAGAGTTTGGAGCAGATGAAGGGCGGCTTTTCGTCCATCACCTATAACCCGGTGCGCGCCTGCTTCTCCGACATCTTGAACATTCAGCCCGATCTCGACTTGGGTCCAGCCGAGCCGACGCCTTGGGCCGTGATCGAAGCCGAGTTGCGCAAGCGCAGCCGGTCGGACGATGAGTTCACCTTCAACCGGCGCGTTGCATTGGGCCTGCACGACTTTGCGGCGTCTGGCCGGGTCTATGGGCGGAAGCAGGAGTTCTTCCCGCTGTCGATGGGCATGGGGCAGAAGATCACCCTCTGGCTTCCCATGATTCTCGCCATCGACGAGCAGGCAAGCGCCCTGTTCATCGAGCCGCGCCGCACCAGAGGCTTGACCGCTGAGGGTCGCCGGTTCGCCTTCTCGATGATGCACGAGCGCATTCGGGCGGCTGACGAGGACTTTGCCGACGTGCGCTTGACCATCGTCCAGTTTGGCGACCCGTCCGATGATCGGCGCGCAGTCAGGCTTCACACGGACGAGGGTGTCGAACGCTACTCGCGCGAGGAGTTGGAGCAGATGGTGGCCTCGACTTATGAGATGTGGCGCGAAGTGCTGGAAGAACGCGAGCGCAAGGCGCGCGGCCGTGCGACAGGGACCGGCCCACTGATCTGATGTGCCCTTGCAACTTGGCAGATAGCCTACTGACATCGCTGATTTATCAAGCTGGTTAGGTGTTTCCCTACGTCATTCGTAATGATGGGGTCGGGGGTTTGAGTCCCTTCACTGGCACAGCATCCTGCTGGACAACCAGACCGAACGGCCGTCCCATGGGGCGGCCTTCTGCTTTTCAGGACGGGGGCCGGGTGACGGGCCACATGTCACCGACTCAGCCCTGGCGAAACCCGTTGCCCACCGCGCCATCCTTAGCGAATCCCTGCAATAGATTGCCTACCCACGCAACTCTTTGCAGGAACATGGCGCGAATGGCGCGGTATTGTCGCGCCAGAATCCGGAGGATGCGATGCCCGCCTATTTCATTTGCACCATGAAGGTCCACGACCCCGAGACCTATCGCCTCTATACCGCCGAGACGCCCGGCACCCTGGCGCGCTATGGCGGCAAGTTCCTGACCCGCGGCGACGAGGTGACCACCGCCGAAGGGGCGGAGTTCGACGAGCGCATGGTCATCCTTGAATTTCCCGACCGCGACACCGCGATGGCCTGGTATAACGACCCGGAATACCAGCGGCTTTCGGCGTTCCGCCGCGCTGCCTCGAAAGGGCGGATGATCCTGCAGGAGGGGCGCGGCAATACCGCCAACCCCGACCCCAAGGTCTGACATGGACCTGCATATTGCCGACCGCACCGCCCTGGTCATGGGCGGATCGCGCGGTCTTGGCCGGGCGATCGCGGCCGAGCTTGCCGCAGAAGGCGTCCGGGTGGTCATCGTCAGCCGTGACGAGGCGCGCCTGACCCGGACGGGTGCCGAGATCGGCGCCCGCGCGCTCCCGTTCGACCTGTCGCAGCCCGGCGCTGGCGGCGCCGTGATCGCAGCGGCCGAACAGCTTCTGGGCCGCTCTCCCGACATCCTGGTCACCAACACCGGCGGCCCGCCCACCGGCAGTTTCGCCGATACCGATGCCGCGAAATGGCAGCAGGGCTTTCAGGCCCTGTGGCTGTCGGCGGTCGAGGCGATGCGCGCTGCGCTGCCGGCGATGCGGGCGCAGCACTGGGGGCGGATCCTGGCCGTCACTTCGGTCGCGGCGAAGGAGCCGCAGCCGGGGCTGGTGATTTCCAACGGGCTGCGCGCCGGCCTTCTGGGCGTGGTCAATACCCTGGCGCGAGAGGTGGCGGCCGAGGGCATCACCGTCAACGCGCTGCTGCCCGGCTATACCGCGACCGACCGCATGGCCGAACTGGGCGTCGACGATGCCACGATGGGGCCGAAAATCCCCGCCGGGCGGCTGGGCCGGCCCGAGGAATTCGCCGCGCTGGCGGCGTTCCTCGCCTCGGACCGCGCCAGCTATATCACCGGCCAGGCCATCGCCGTCGATGGCGGCCTTCTGCACGGGATCTGACATGAACCGCCCTGGACGTATCGCCACAAGGCCGGCCTTTGCCCGCTGGATGGGCGAGACCAACGATGTGACGCAGATCTTCCTGTCAGCCGGGCAGGTGCCCGATCTTATCAACATGGCCGGCGGCCTGCCCGACCCGGTGCTGTGGCCGGTGCCCGAAATCGCCGCCCTTGCCGCCGGTGCCGTGACCGACAGCCCCGGTGCCGCGCTGGCCTATTCGCCGATCGAGGGGCTGCCGGCGCTGCGCGACGAGATCGCGCGGCGGTTTTCCACCGACAGGCTGGTCCTGAGCCGCGACAATGTACTGGTGACGACCGCCGGGATGCAGGCGCTGGACCTGATCGGCAAGGTGCTGGTCGAACCCGGCCAGACCATCGCCACGCAGACCCCGGCCTATCTGGGGGCCTTCGATGCCTGGCGTCCGCGCCAGCCGCGCTATCGCACGCTGCCCTTTGCCGATCCGGCGCCGGCGATGCGCGGTGCGCAATTCGCCTATACGGTGCCGAACTTCTCGAACCCGACCGGGCGGCTGGTCGATCTTGCCGGGCGGCAGCGTCTGGTCGCCGCCGCGCAGGAAACCGGCTGCTGGCTGGTCGAGGACGACCCCTATGGCACGCTTTACTATGACGGGGCGCCGCTGCCGCGGATGATTGCCCTTGCCGGCAACGGACAGCCCTATGACGGGCCGGTGATCTACCTTGGCACCCTGTCCAAGGAGCTGGCCCCCGGTTTCCGCATCGGCTGGATCATCGCCGCGCCCGAGATGATCCGGGCCCTGACCATGGCCAAGCAGGGATCCGACATGTGCACCAGCGGGCTGTGCCAGCAGATCGCCCTGCGGGCCTTTCAGGACCGGCTGGCAGAGCGGATTCTGCCCGATGTGCTGGCGCTTTATCGCAGCCGCCGCGATGCCCTGCTGCAGGCGATGGAGCGGCACCTGTCCGGCCTGATGGAGTGGGAGCGGCCGGAAGGCGGCATGTTCGTCTGGGCGACCGGGCGCGATCCGGCGCTGGACACCGACCTGTTGCTGCGCCGCTCGCTCGACCACGGCGTCTGCATCACGCCGTCTAGCGTGTTCGACCCCGAAGGGCGCGACCGCCGCTCGATCCGCATCAACTTTACCCTGAACCCCCCCGAAAAGCTGGAGGAGGGCACGCGCCGGCTGGCTGCCGCGATCGCCGATACGCTGGCACGGCGAAACGACTAGCGCAGGGGCAGGGCGGGCAACGGGCCCGCCCTATACCCCGATATGCGCCGTCAGCCCGCCGTCGATCCGGTAATCCTGCCCGGTGATGAATCCCGCCCGGTCCGAACACAGGAAGGCGACCAGTTCCGCCACTTCCTCGGCCTCGCCGATGCGGCCTATGGGATGGCCGGCGCCGAAGCGGGCGATGACCTCGGATTCGGCGATGCCCTCGGCTGCGGCGATCTGCCGGGCGCCGTCGGTCAGCAGCGGCGTGCGGATCGACCCCGGCGAGACCGAGTTGACGCGGATGCCGTGCCGGGCGCAATCCACCGCCATGGCCCGGGTCATCGCGTGGATCGCGCCCTTGGTCGTGGCATAGCCCAACACGTTGTATTGGTTGGCAAATCCCTGCACGGACGAGATATGGACGATGGCGCCCTTGCCGCGCGGCTTCATGTGCGGCCAGACGAAATGGCTGGTCAGGAAGGCGCCGCGCAGGGTGATGTTCATCACCCGGTCCCAATCGGCAATCGTCGTGGAGTCGAGGTCGCCGTAGGTCTGGATGCCGGCGGCGTTGACCAGAATGTCGATGCCGGTTTCGTGCTGCATCACGTCATCGACCCAGCCCGCCACCTGATCCTCGCGCGACACGTCGCAGGAATGCACCGCAAGGGACAAACCACTGCCCGCCGTGACGGCCGCTGCGTTCATCGCCGTGTCGATGCCGCACAGATGCACCCGCGCGCCGTCGCGCGCCAGCCGCAGCGCGGTGGCCAGCCCCATGCCGCTGGACCCGGTGACCAGCGCGACCTTGCCGGCGAATTCCATCACCGCCTCCGCATGTCGGGGTGGGACAGGGCGGTGACGATGCCCCGGATCTCGGCCAGTCCCTTGAGGCGGCCAATCGCGGAATAGCCGGGCAGGGTGTCCTTGGCCTGATCGTCCAGCAGCAGGTGGCCGTGATCGGGGCGGAAGGGGATTTCGGCATCCGCCCGCCCTGCCGCGCGCCGCCGCGCCTCTTCGTCCAGCAGGATGCCGATCAGCCGCACGAAATCGGCGTCCCCGGCCAGATGATCGTCCTCGGTGAAACTGCCGTCGTCATAGGTGGTGACATTGCGCAGATGCACGAAATGGATTCGGTCGGCCCATTGCGCCATCAGCGCCGGCAGGTCGTTGTCGCGCCGCGCGCCCAGCGATCCGGCGCAAAAGGTCATGCCGTTCTCGACCTCGGGCACTGCGCCAAAGATGCGGTCGTAATCCGCCGCCACCGACACCACCCGCGGCAGTCCGAACAGGGAAAACGGCGGGTCGTCGGGGTGGATGCACAGCCGCAGGCCCAGCGCGCGGGCATGGGGCACGATCTCCTTGTGAAAGGCGGTAAGGGAGTCGCGCATCCCCTCGTCCCCCAGCCCGCGATAGCGCGCGATCAGGTCGCGGATGCCGGCGCGGTAGTGATGCGCCTCGGCCCCCGGCAGTCCGGCGATGATGGTCTTTTCCAGCCGCTCGACCGTGCCCGCGTCCATCGCGTCGAACCGGTCCTTGGCGGCAGAAAGGATCGCGACCGGGTAATCCTCGTGTGCGCCGGGCCGGTTGAGGATGAAGATGTCATAGGCGGCAAAGGCGACCATGTCGAAATGCAGCGCCAGCCCCCCCGAGGACATGGGGTGGCGCAGGTCGGTGCGTGTCCAGTCCACCACCGGCATGAAGTTGTAGCAGATGGTCCGCACACCGGCGCGGGCGATGTGGGTCATCGTCTGCTTGAAGGCGGCAATCGCCGCCGCCTCGCCGCCATCGCGCAGCTTGATCGCATTCGGCACCGGGATCGATTCGACCACCGACCAGCGCAGGCCGGCCGAGTCGATTTCCGCCTTGCGGGCGGCGATGGCATCCTCGGGCCAGACCTCGCCCCGGTAATGGTCATGCAGCGCGGTGACGACGCCGGTGGCGCCCGCCTGCCGCACATGGGCCAGCGGCACCGGATCCTTCGGCCCGAACCATCGCCAGGTCTGTTCCATCCGCGCCCCCCTTTGTCCCGCGCGAATCAATCCTTGGACCAGTTCGCTGCTTTGGTCCAAGGATTGCGACAAAACCGGCCATGTAAACCGGAAAATGAGGGCTTGCGCTGCGGCGCAAAGACGTTTCATTCTTTCCTGGTCCAATGAATGGGGGAATCGTTGGCCGCCACCGCCCGCCAGGCCCTGACCGACAGGATTGCACCGCGACGGGAAACCGCGGTGGGAACGCTCGTCCGGCAGTTGCGCGAGATGATCGCGGAACAGGGCCTGCGCACCGGCGACAGCCTGCCCACGGAACGCGAATTGTCGGAACGGTTCGGCGTGGCCCGCAACACCGTGCGCGAGGCGATCGGCGCCCTGCGGGCCTATGGCGTGATCGACGTCCGGCCCAAGGTCGGCGCCGTCCTCATCAACCGCCATATCGAGGCGGCGCTGGACGTGTTTTCCTTTCAACTGGCGATTTCGGCCGAGACGTTCCGCGACATCCAGGGCTTCCGCAACCTGGTCGAGGCCGGGCTGTTCGACCTGATCGCACCGCGGATGACGGCGGCCGACCTCGACGCGCTGGACGCGCTGACCGATGCGATGCGCGATGCCGCGACCATTGCCGATTGCGCCGGTGCCGACCTGGCCTTTCACGTCCGGCTGATCGGCCTCGCGGGGAACAAGACGCTGCTGGATGTCTATCGGATCATGGAGCCGGTGATCCTGCGGCTGATGGAAAACGGCAAGGGTGGGAAGGGCCGCGATCTTGCCGTCGAAAGCCACCGCCAGATCGTTGCCGCGCTGCGCCGGGGCGACCGGCTGGCCTTTCAGTTCTACACGACCGACCACCTGCAACAGGGACGGCTGTTCATCGACAGCCTGCCGGCAGGGAAGTCGTGAAAGTTCTTGCAGCAAGAAATTGATTGACGGGCCGCCTGCTGCGAGTCTTACTGGCCCGGCGACCAAAGACAGCGCAGCCCAACCCTGGGAGGGGCGGGCTTATCGGGAGGATACCATGAAGCGCCGTTCCGTTCTTTCCGCTGCCGTTCTGGCGGCTGCCACTACCGCAATCGTCCCCGTGACGGCCTTTGCGCAGGATGACCAGATCACCATCGCGCTGGTCCCCGGCCTGACCACCGACGCGTTCTACATCACCATGCAGCGCGGCGCGCAGGCCGCCGCCGACGCGCTGGGGGTCGAGCTGGTGTTCCAGGGCGGGCCGGACTTCAACCCGACCGTGCAGGTGCCGGTGCTGGATGCCGTCATCGCCCGCCAGCCGGATGCGATCCTGATCGCTCCCACCGATTCGACCCAGCTGATCGAACCCCTGCGCCGCGCCCATGATGCCGGCATCGCCGTCATCACCGTCGACACCTTCATCGGCGATGGCGTCTACCAGACCGGCGCCGGCGACGACGATTTCGTGCTGTCCTACATCGCCTCGGACAACGTTCTTGGCGGACGCATGGCCGCCCGCGCCCTGGCCGAGGCCATCGGCGGCGAAGGCAAGGTCTATGTCTCGAACGTGAATCCGGGCATCTCGACCACCGACCAGCGCGAGGAAGGCTTCAAGGCCGAGATGGCCGAAAACTTCCCCGGCATCGAGGTTCTGGAAACCCAGTTCAACGAGAACGACGCCAACAATGCCGCCAGCCAGCTGCAGGCGGTGTTCGCCCGCAATCCCGATCTGCGCGGCGTGTTCGGCGCCAACCTGTTCTCGGCCATCGGCGCCGCGAACGGCGTGCAGGCGGCGGGGCAGACCGGCAACATCCGTGTGGTGGCCTTCGACGCGCCGACCTCGATCATCGACAACATCAACACCGGCCTTGTCGATGTGGCCATCGCCCAGCACCCGGCCGAGATCGGCTATTACGGCGTGGTGTCGGCCTATGCCCACCTGACCGGGCAGTCGATCCCCGTCGCCATCGGCACCGGCTTTACCGTGCTGAACGCCGACAACATCGACGACCCCGAGGCCGCGCGCTACATCTACTCGGAATGATCCTTCGGGACTGAACCGGCCCGGCCCCCGTCATGGGGGCCGGGTCCCCTGTTGAAGCGGCAGGAAAGGATCGCTGCCCGATGACCAGCTCCCCCACCCATGTCTCACCGCCGGCCGATCACGGCATCGGACGGCAGACGCTGCTGCAGCGCATAGCCTCGCTGCGTGCCTGGCTGTTCCTTCTGGCGCTTGTCGTCATCTTCGAAACTTGGGCGCGGCTGGATTTCGGCGGCACCTTTGTCGGCAATTCCTACAACATCCAGTCTATCCTGATCTTCGCCGTGGCGCCGCTGCTGCTGGCCACCGGGCAGACCTTCGTCATCATCACCGGCGGCATCGACCTGAGCCTTGGCTTCATCATGGGTCTGGCCGCGGTGGTCAGCGCCCATGTCATCAACTGGGCGACCCCCGGCATGGGCATGGGCTTTGCCGTGATCCTCGGGCTGTTGTCCGGCGTCCTGGTCGCCGGGGTGCCGGGGCTGGTGAACGGGCTGATGGTGGCGCGGCTCAAGGTGCCGCCGTTCATCGGCACTTTGGGCATGTTCGGCGTCTGCCGCGGCGTGGCCTTTCTTGTCGCCGACGGCACCACCGTCGCCGTGCGCGGCAATGACCTTTTCCGCGAGATCGGCAACGGCAGGCTGTTCGGCGTGCCCTGGCTGGTCATCATCACCGCCGTCGTGGTGCTGTTCATGCACTACCTGCTGGGCCAGACAAAGTTCGGCCAACACAACTATGCCATCGGCGCCAACGAACAGGCCGCCCGCCGCGCCGGGATCAACGTCCGCCGCCACCTGACCTGGCTTTACGTCCTGTCGGCATTCTGCGCCGGCCTGTCGGGCGTCCTTTATACCGCACGGTTCAGCGCCGGCGCCGCGCAGGCGGGCGAACCGCTGCTTCTCGACTGCGTGGCCGCGGTCGTCATCGGCGGCGCCTCGCTTTTCGGCGGCTCGGGCACCATCCTGGGTACCGTCGCCGGGGCGCTGGTCATCGCCGTGATCCAGTATGGCCTTGTCTTCGTGAATGTGGCGCCGTTCTGGCAGTTCATCTCGGTCGGCATCGTCATCATCATCTCGGTCCTGATCGACCAGGCCCAGCGCCGCTTTGCCGGAGGGCGCGTCAGTGAGTGATCCCATCCTTCAGGTCCGCAACCTGTCCAAGAATTTCGGCGCGGTGCAGGCGCTGAACGACGTGTCCTTCGATGTCGGCCGGGGCGAAGTCGTCGCGCTGGCCGGCGACAACGGCGCCGGCAAGACCACCCTGATCAAGGCAGTGTCCGGCGTCTATCGCCCCAGCGCCGGGGAAATCCTGCTGAACGGTCAGCCGATGTCATTCGACAGCCCGCAGGACGCCCGCGACAAGGGGATCGAGACGATCTACCAGGACCTTGCCCTGGCCGACAACCTGTCCATCGGCGCCAACATCTTCCTTGGCCGCGAACCGATGACCCGCCGCTTCGGCATCCCGGTGCTCGACCGGAAAAAGATGGCCGCGGCAGCGCGCGAGACGATGGCGATGCTCGATTTCCACGTCAGCCGTCTGGATGCGCCGGTGTCCAATTTCTCGGGTGGGCAAAGGCAGGCGGTGGCCATCGGCCGCGCGGTGTTCTGGGACGCCAAGGTGCTGATCATGGACGAACCGACCGCCGCGTTGGGCGTGCCCGAACAGCGCAAGGTGATCGAGCTGATCCACAATCTCAAGGCGCAGGGCCGCGGCGTGATCTTCATCAGCCACAACCTTCAGGACATCTTCGCCGTGTCCGACCGCATCGTCGTGTTGCGCCGCGGCGTCATGGCCGGCGAACGCCGCATCGCCGAGACCACGCATGACGAGGTCGTCAAGCTGATGATCGGGGGCTGACGATGATCGCCTCGATGGGCGAGTTGCTGGCCGAATTCGTCTGCACCGAACGCGACACGCACCACGGCCGGCCCGCGACCTATGCCGGGCCGTTCCCCTCGGGCGCGCCCGGCATCTTCATCGACCAGGCGGCGCGGATTGCCGGGCAGGCGATCTTTGCCGGCGCGGTGGGCGACGATGCCTTTGGCCGGGTCATCGCCGGGCGACTGGCGGCGGATGGCGTGCTGCAAGACCTGATCGCGGTCGCGCCCCTGCCCACCGGCACCGCCCATGTGGCCTACAACTCGGACGGGACACGCGATTTCGTCTTCAACATCGCCCATTCCGCCGCCGCCTGCCTGCCGCCGGTGGCAGGGATCATCGCCACCTTCCGCAGCCGGGGAGTGACGCTGCTGCACATCTCGGGCTCGGCCCTGGGCGACCCCGCCATGCGCAGCGCCATCGTCGAGGTGGCCACCGCCGGGCCCTGGGCCGTCTCCATCGATCCCAATATCCGGCCCGAGCTGATCCACGACGACGACTACCTGCCCGTCGTCCGCCGCCTGATCGCCGGCGCGGCCTATGTCCTGCCCTCGGACGCGGATGCCGAAATCCTGTGGCCGGGCGAAACCTTCACCGCCTTCGCCCCGCGCCTGATCGCGCAGGGCGCCCGCGCCGTTGCCCTGAAACGCGGAGCCGCCGGCGCCATCGCCACCGACGGCACCACCACCGCCGACCTGCCCGGCCATGCCGTTCCCGTCACCGATCCGACCGGCGCCGGCGATTGCTTCTGCGCCACTTTTGTCGCGCTCCACCACACCGGCACCCCGCTTGCCGATGCCCTTGCCCATGCCAATGCCGCCGGCGCCCTTGCCGTCCAGTCGCTTGGTCCGATGGAGGGCAATTCCTCGCTTGCCGGCATCAGGGCGCTGCTCTGACCCGCCATATTCTTCGTCCACAAATATCCCGGGGGTCCGGGGGCTGGCCCCCGGCCTTGCCGCCGGACCGCCGCCGAAAGGAATGACCATGCCGCAAAAACAGGACCGCCTTCTTCGCATCGGCGTGCTGGGCGCCGGCCAGATCGCCCAGGCCGCGCATTTCGAAAGCTGCACCAAGGCGGCGAATGCGACGCTTTACGCGATCTGCGACGTGGCCGACGACCTGCGCAACCGCATGGCCGCCTTCCACGCCCCGGAAAGGACCTTTTCCGACTATGACGCCATGCTCGCCGACCCCGATGTCGAGGCGGTGATCATCGCCACCTCGGACGCCTTCCACATCCCCGCCGCGAAACGCGCGCTCGAGGCCGGCAAGCATGTCCTGTGCGAAAAGCCGCTTGCCACCAGCGTGGAAGAGGCGGAATCCTTGCGCCCGCTGATCGGCGACCGCGTCCTGCGCGTCGGCCATATGAAGCGGTTCGACGCCGGGCTGCAGGCGGCGAAGGATTTCATCGAGGCCGGGATGGGCGAGATGGTCGCGCTCAAGGCGTGGTATTGCGATTCGACCCACCGCTACCCGATGACCGATGCGGTGCAGCCCCTGGTCGTGACCTCGGCCAGGGCGCGCAAGCCGGCGGAAAACCCCAAGGCCGACCTGAACCGCTACTACATGCTTGCCCATGGCAGCCATCTGGTCGACACCGCCCGCTATTTCGGCGGAGGGGTCCGCGCCGTCCAGGCCCGGCAGGCCAATCGCGGCGGGATGCGCTGCTGGTTCGTCGATGTGGAATTCGACAGCGGCTGCATCGGCCATCTCGACCTGACCGTCGCCGTCCGCATGGATTGGAGCGAGGGGTTCCAGATCTACGGGCAGAACGGCTCGGTCACCGGCAAGACCTGGAATCCGTGGTATTTCAAGACCTCCGAAGTCGACATCTTTCACGAGGCCGAGGGCGGCATCCGCCGGACGCTGGGTGCCGACGGCCATTTCTACCGCCGCCAGGTCGAAGGCTTTGCCGATGCCATCCTGACCGGTGCCCGCGACGGCGGCGCCGATCTCGAGGACGGTATCGCAAGCGTCCGCGCCATGGTCGCCATCGCGCAATCGGTGCGCGAGGGCGGCCGCGCGGTGACGCTGGCCGAAGTCGGTGGCCCGGTATGAGGATCGGCATCTTTGCCAAGACCTTTGCCGGCCGCGATCCGGTCACGGTGCTGACCGCGGCCAAGGCCGCCGGTTACGCCTCGGTGCAGTACAACTTCGCCTGTTCGGGGCTGGAACCGACGCCCCTGAGCGTGCCCGACGATGCCGCCCGCGCGGTGGCGGCGGCGGCGCAGGCGACCGGGGTCGCCATCGCCGCCGTTTCGGGCACCACCAACCTTGCCCACCCCGATCCGGCCGCCCGCGCCGACGCGGTCGACCGCCTTGTGGCGGTCATCCGCGCCGCGCCCCTGACCGGCGCGCGGATGGTCACCCTCTGCACCGGCAGCCGCAACGCCGCCGACCAATGGGCGCACCACCCCGACAATGCCCTGCCCGATGCCTGGGCCGACCTGCGCGCCGGGATGGAGACCGCCTGTGCCGCGGCCGAGGCCGCCGGCATCCGCCTTGGGATCGAGCCGGAACTGGCCAATGTCGTGAACAGCGCCGCCGCCGCCCGCCGGCTGATCGACGAACTGGCCAGCCCCGCGCCCGCCATCGTCCTTGACCCCGCCAACCTGTTCGAGACCGGCGAAAGCGCCGGCATCATCGCCCGCGCCGTGGACCTGCTGGCTGACCGCATCGTGATGGCCCATGCCAAGGACCGCGCGCCGGACGGCAGCTTTGTCGCCGCCGGCGCCGGCACCGTCGATTTCCCGCACTTCATCGCATGTTTGCGATCGGCAGGCTTCGACGGCGACATGATCACCCACGGCCTGACCGCCGCCGAGTCGCCGGGGGTGGCGGCCTACCTCAGGGGCATCGCATGACTCCGCACCGCACCGCCGATGGCACGACGCTGGCCCTGCACCTGCGGGGGCAGGGGGCGCCGGTGTTTTTCCAGCACGGTCTGGGCGGCGACCACCTGCAGACGTTCGAAGCCTTTCCCGACCTGCCCGACTGGCAGCTTCACACGGTGGAATGCCGCGCGCATGGCGCGTCCGCCGGCACCGGCCCCTTGTCCATCGCGCAGTTCGCCAATGATGTGGCCGGCGCGATGCCCGCTGACGCCGTCCTTGGCGGCATCTCGATGGGTGCCGCGATTGCCGCCCGGCTGGCGGCGCTGCGCCCCGGCCGGCTGCGCGCGCTGATCCTTGTCCGGCCGGCCTGGTTCGACAGGCCCGCGCCCGCCAACCTGTCCAGCATTGCCGAAGTCGCGGCGATGCTGGCGCGCGGCCAGACCGGGGCCGATTTCGCCGCGACGCCGACCCATGCCCGGCTGGCCGCCACAGCGCCCGACAACATCGCCTCGCTCACCGGCTTTTTCGCCCGCGCAGCGCTGGACCTGACGGCCCGCCTCCTCGCGGCCATCGCCGCCGACGGGCCGGGCGTCAGCCGCGATGACATCGCGGCCATCCACCTGCCCACACTCGTCTGCGGCTGTGCCGAGGACGAGATCCACCCGCTGCCCATGGCGCGTGACTGGGCCGCGACCATTCCCGGCGCGCGTTTCGTCGAATTGCCACCCAAGGGCCGCGACAAGCCCGCGCATCTGGCGGCGCTGCATGGCGCCATCGCCGACTTCTTGAAGGACATCTGAATGACCGACTGGTTTGACCGCCTGCCGACCGACCGCCTGATTGCCGAATTCAGCCTGTGGTCTGCCGATCTTGTGCATCTGGCCGATGATCTGACCCGCATCGGCCCCCATGCCGACATCCTGCATGTCGATGTGGCCGACGGCCATTTCGCCCCGGCGCTGCTGTATTTCCCCGACCTTGTGGCGCAATGCCGCAAGGTTTCGAAAACGCCGGTGCATATCCACCTGATGTGCGCCGACGCCATCCTTGACGCGCAGATCGACCAATTTGCCGAAGCCGGGGCCGAGCTGATTTCCGTCCATGCCGAGAACGGCAATGCCGGCGCTGCGCTTGACCTGATCCGGTCCAGGGGAATTCGCGCCGGGCTGGTGCTCAAGGTTTCGACACCTGTCACCGCCGCCGCGCCCAATCTGCCGCAGATCGACTTCCTGACGCTTCTGGGCACGGCCATCGGCGTCAAGGGGCAGGGGCTGGATCCCGCCGCCTGCGACCGGCTGCGGCAGGCGCGCGGGCTGGTCGCCGGGCAGGGGCGGCGGATCGTGGTCGCCGCCGATGGCGGCATCCGCGATCATACGGTGCCGGACCTGCGGGCGGCGGGGGCGGAAACCGTGGTCCTCGGCTCTCTCGCCTTTGGCGCGCCGGATCTGGCGGCGCGGATGGCTTGGCTGCAAGGTCTTGGTTAACAATATGTAAATGCGTCAGAATCTTCCCCGCGGGGAAGATTGGCGCCTAGCCCGCCAGGTCCAGCAGCGCCTGCGCCGTCGCGGCATCGGTGACCAGCGCATTGACCAGCCCGGCACGGGTGGCGCCGATGATCGCCTGCGCCTTGGCCGGGCCGGCGGCCACGCCGATCACCAGCCGGGCCCGGCGCAGTTGCTCGGGCGACACGGCAATCATCCGCGCCTCGCCCTCCCAGTCGATCAGGCGGCCGCCGGCGTCAAAGTAATGGCGGACCACATCGCCCGCGGCCTCGGTCAGGCCCAGTTCGGCGGCGGTGGCGACGCTCGCCTCGGGCGGAGTGACGGCGGGCGGCAGGCCGATGCCAAGGATCGCGGTATCAAGCCGGTCCCAGATGGCGGTGACCGCGGCAATCGCCGGATCGGCCAGGAACAGGTCGCGGCTGCCCGGCGCGGCGATGTTCGGCGCATGCAGGAACAGCGGCACGCCACCGGTCTGCGCCGCGGCGATGCGGACGAATTCGTTGATCTGGAAATGCGGCTCGTGCTGTTGCAGCCCGCCGGTGGCCGGAACCACCGTCACCCCCGACAGCGGCGGCAGGCCGCTGCCCAGCACGGCGCGGATCGCCCGGCCCCAGCCGATGGCGATGGCCGCCCCCGCGGCGGGCGGATCGTCGGCCAGAAGCGCTGCCAGTGGCGCTGCCAGCGCCGCCGGCAGCGCCGGAGCGGGCGCGTCGATGACCCGCACCGCGCGCAGGCCCAGACGCGCCGCCACCTGCGCCCCCAGCAGATCGGGCGACACGAAATCCACCACCTCGATGCGCACGATGCCTTCGTCCCGTGCCCGCTTCAGCAGGCGCGAGATCGTCGCCGTGGACAGCCCCATCTGCCGGGCGATGTCCACCTGGCTCACATCCTGCACATAATGCAGCCGGGCCACGGAATGCAGCAGCGCGCGCCCTTCGGCGGGCGGTGTCTCGGGACCACGGGACAGTTGCAATTCCTTTCTGCAAGGTGTTACACAGTGTCGGGACTCTTATGCAGCATGGGGCCCCGTCTGGCAATCTGCCCGATGTGGCCAAGGGAAAACAGCATGGCGATGACGACGGCGGCACAGCGCGGCTACCAGCTTATCTGTGGGGACGGACAGTCGATGATGGTGGTTGCGGCCGACCAGCGCGGCGGCATGCGCGAGGTGCTGGCCACCACGCCCGAGGATCGCAAGGCGATCAGTGACCGCGCCCTGGGCGAGGTCAAGGTGGCGATCACCCGGCATCTTGCCCGCCATGCCGGCTGCATCCTGGTCGATCCGCTGTGCGCGGTGCCGTGGATGGTCGATGACGGCCTCTTGCCGCGCGATACCGCGCTGCTGATCGGGCTTGACGCCTCGGGGTTCGACACCACGGCCGAAGGCTATCGGCTGTCGAAACTGGTGCCGGGCATCACCGCCCGCCGCGTGCGAGAGATGGGGGCGACAGGCGGCAAGATCATGGTCTATCTGCGGTCGGACACGCCCGCCGCCAATGCCCAGAACATCGCCCTGCTGAAAGCGGTCATCGATGATTTCGCGGCCGAGGATCTGGTGCTGGTTACCGAGTTCCTGACCTATGCCCTGCCCGGCGAGCAGCCCGAGGACTACAAGGCCGCCTTCCCCGGCCTGATTGAGGGCGGCAGCCAGATCTGCCTCGACCTTGGGGCCGATATCCTCAAGATCCCGTTCCCCGGCACGGCCCAGGCCTGTGCCAATGTCACGGCGATGTGCGGCGACGTGCCCTGGGCGGTGCTGTCGGCCGGGGTCGATCACGCGACCTTCCTGGGCCAGGTCGACACCGCGATGGCCAATGGCGCCTCGGGCGTCATTGCCGGACGGTCGCTGTGGAAGGACTGCATCCACCTGGATGCGGCCGAGATGGAGCAACGCCTGATCACCCGCGCCCTGCCCCGCCTGCGCGAATTGCAGGCGGTCATCGCGAAATACCGCGGCTGAGACTACACCGGGCCGCAGGAGGGAATCGGTCATGGTCGAGGCGATCGGCATTGATGTCGGCGGCACGAACCTGCGCGCCGCCCGTGTGTCGGCCGAGGGGCAAGTGCTGGCGCTGGAGCGCCTGCCGACCCGCCGCGACGGGCGCGCGGTCATGGACGACTGCCTGCGCCTGATCGCCGGTCTGATGACACCGCAGGTCGCCGGCATCGGCATCGGCCTGCCCTGCCGCGTCGATCCCTTGCGCCGACAGGTTCAGGCCGGTGGCTATGTCGATCTGTCGATGCTCGACCCGTGGGAGGAGGTGCGCGCCGCCACCGGCCTGACACCGGAAATCGAGAACGACGCGACCATGGCGCTGCTGGGCGAGGTCGCCTTTGGCGCTGCACGGGGCCTGTCCTCGGTCGTGGCGCTGACCATCGGCACCGGCATTGGCGGCGCGATCCTTGACCGCGGGCAGGTGCTGCGCGGCCGTGATACCGCCGGGCAACTGGGCCATCTGATCGTCAATCCGGGCGGCCATCCCTGTGTCTGCGGCGCCCGCGGCTGTGTCGAGGCCGAAAGCGCCGGCACCGCCTTTGCCCGGCATCTGGCCGAACACGGCTATCCGGCGGGGACCAGGGCCGAGGTGCTTGCCCGTTCGGCCGATCCCGCCGCCGCCGCGGTGCTGCGCGCCTGGGCCGGGCCGCTGCGGGTGGCGATCGACAACCTGACGGTGACACTGGCGCCCGAGGCCGTGGTGATCGGCGGCGGCGCCGGCGCCGGCATGGTCGCTGCGCTGGGCCTGGTGCAAAAGGGCACCGGCGACTGGTTCGACATGCCGGTGCGCGCCGCCCTGCTGGGCGACGATGCCGGGGTGATCGGGGCCGCCGCCTCGGCCCTGCGGGCGCGGGCGACAAAGCGTGCGGTGCTGGTCAACGGCGTTCCGGCCAGCGGCAAGTCGGGCGTGGCCCGCGCGCTTTCCCGGGAAACCGGCTGGCCGGTGCTGGCGCTCGACACGCTCAAGGATCCGTTCCTGCGCGAACTGGCCCCGGTGGACCGGCCCTTCAACCGCCGTCTCGGGCAGGCCGCCTATCAGGCGATGTTCGGTGTGATGGCCGAGGCGCCGGCCGGCACTACCTTTATCCTGGACGCCTGGTTCGGCTTTCAGCCCGAAGCCGTCCTGACCGAGGGGCTGGCCCGCGCCGGTATCGCCGCCACGGCCGAGATCTGGTGCAGCACCGATGCCCAAGAGATCGGCCGCCGCTATGCCGCCCGTTTGCAGGACCGCACCCCCGGCCATCCGGGGGCGGAATATGTGCCGGAACTGATAGCCCTTGCCGGACGGGCCGCGCCGGCGGGCACCCGGCCGACGCTGCGCATCGATACCGCGCTGCCGCCGGACGGGCGGGCCATGGCCGGCTGGCTGCGCGAAACCTTCGGATCCTGACCGCGGCGGATTGCAAATCCCGTGCAGCGGGCTACCTCATGGCCTGACAGCACGTCCGCCAATGCGGGCCGTGGCGGGCAAGGGTGTTCCAGTGGACCGGAAATTCGGGCAATGGCGGGCGATCCTGTCGCCGTGGCGCGGGCTGATCGTCCTGCTTCTGTTGTGCCAGATCGGGCAATCGGTCGCCTCGCTCTTGCTGCCCAGCCTGTCGGCCGATGTGATCGACCGCGGCATCCTGCCCGGCGACCGCGGCGTGATCTGGTCGCATGCGGTGATGATGCTGGGCGCGGCGCTGGTGCAGATCGCGCTTGCCATCGCCGTCACCTGGCTGGGCGCGCGGATTTCCCTTGGCATCGGCGCCGAACTGCGGTCGGCGATCTTTGCCCGCGTCCAAACCTTTGCCTTGACCGAGCTGCGCAACCTTGGCGTCCCCTCGCTGATCACCCGCACCACCAATGACGTGCAGCAGGTGCAATCGACACTGCTGATGGCGCTGACCATGGTGCTGACCGCGCCGGTAATGGGCATCGGCGCCGTCATCATGGCGATCCGGCAGGATGCGCAACTGTCGCTGCTGCTGGCGGTGGCGGTGCCGCTTCTGGGGCTGCTTGTCGGGCTGATCCTGTCGCGCAGCCTGCCGCTTTTCGGGCGGATGCAGGCGCAGGTCGACCGCGTGAACGGCATCCTGCGCGAACAGATCGGCGGTGTCCGCACCATCCGCGCCTTTGTCCGCGACCGCCACGAACAAGAGCGGTTCGCGGTGGCCAACGACAGCCTGAGCGCCACTGCCCTGCAGATCGGCCGGCTGATGGCGCTGATGATGCCGGCGGCCGGCATGGTGATGCAGTTCACCGCGATCGCGCTTGTCTGGTTCGCCGCCCATCGCATCGGCGCCGGAGAGATGCAGGTCGGCTCGCTGGTCGCCTTCATCGCCTACATCTTTCAGGTGCTGGTTTCGGTCATGATCGCGTCGATGCTGTTTGCGGTGGCGCCCCGCGCGCTGGTCAGCGCCCGCCGCATCGACGAGGTGCTGACGACCGTGCCCTCGGTCGCGCCGCCGGCGGCGCCGCAGCCGGGCAAGGGCACTGGCGGCGTCGAATTCCGCGATGTCAGCTTTACCTATCCGGGGGCCGAGGCGGCGGTGCTGAGCCACGTCACCTTCCGCGTCGCCCCCGGCGAGACGGTGGGCATCATCGGCGCCACCGGATCGGGGAAAAGCACGGTTATCGACCTGATCCCGCGCCTGTTCGACGTGACCGGCGGCGCCGTGCTGGTGGACGGCACCGATGTGCGCGACCTCGCCCCGGATGAGCTTTGGTCGAACATCGGCCTTGTTCCGCAAGAGACGTTCCTGTTTTCCGGCACCATCGCCGACAACCTGCGCTATGGCGCCCCGGACGCCAGCGACGACGACCTTTGGCGCGCGCTGACCGTGGCGCAGGCGCGCGATTTCGTCGCCGCCCTGCCGCTGGGGCTTGAGGCGCCGGTGGTGCAGGGCGGCACCAATTTTTCCGGCGGGCAGCGGCAGCGGCTGACCATCGCCCGCGCCTTGGCGCGTCGTCCGCCGGTCTGCCTGTTCGACGACAGCTTTTCCGCGCTGGACTATGTCACCGACGCCCGGCTGCGCGCGGCTTTGGCCGCGGATCTGGGTGGCGCGGCGGTGCTGATCGTCGGCCAGCGCGTCAGTTCGCTGCGCCACGCCGACCGGATAATCGTTCTCGACCATGGCAGAATCGTAGGGCAGGGCAGCCATGACGAGTTGATGGCGGCATCGCCCGCCTATCGTGAGATCGCAGAGTCGCAGGCGGTGGGAGAGGCCGCATGACCAGCCGCCCCGCCCGCGATCTTGCTGCCACCGAACGCCCCGTCGGCCCCGCCGTCGGCGGCCCGCGCGGCGGCCCGATGGGGATGGCCGTCGGTGCCGGCGCCCGGGCGCGCGACCTGCGCGGCACGCTGTGGCGCATGTCAGGGCTGCTGTCCGAGGCCCGCGGCCGCATCGCGGTGATGGTGCTGGCCACCTTGGTCAGCGTTCTGATGGGCGTTCTGATGCCCTGGCTTCTGGGCCGCGGCACCGACATGGTGGTCGATGCCGTTTCCGCCGACCGTGCCATCGACTTTGCCGGGCTGGCGCAGCTTTTGGTTCTCTGCGCGGCGTTGCAGACCCTTGCCTCGCTGGCCAACTGGCTTCAGGCCTGGATCACCGCCGATGTGGTGCAGGATCTGGGCCGCCGCCTGCGCCGCCTTGCCGAGGAAAAGCTGGCCCGCGTGCCGCTGTCATGGTTCGACCGCCAGCCGCCGGGTGAGGTGCTGAGCCGCGTCACCAACGATGTCGACAATGTCGGGCAAAGTCTGGCGCAACTGCTGAGCCAACTTCTCATGTCGCTGTTTCAGGTCATCGGCGTGGTGGCGATGATGCTGTTCCTGTCTCCGCTGATGACGCTGATCGCGCTGGTCAGCCTTGCCTTGTCCTTGTGGCTGTCACGGCTGATCGCCGGCTATGCAAGGCCGCGGTTCCGCGCGCAATGGGCGCTGACCGGCACGCTGAACAGCGAGATCGAGGAAGGGTTCACCGGCCACACGCTGGTCAAGGTATTCGGCCACCAGACCCGCGCCGCCGAAGAGTTCGAACGCGCCAACCGCGCGCTGCACGACAACACGCTTGCCGCGCAGTTCCTGTCGGGCGTGATCCAGCCGGTCATCATGTTCGTCGGCAACCTCAGCTTCATCGCCGTGGTGATCTTTGGCGCCTTCCGCGTGCTGGCCGGCGGGCTGACCATCGGCACGCTGCAAAGTTTCATCCAGTATGTGCGGCAGTTGAACATGCCGGTGTCGCAGGTGTCGTCGATGGCCGCCGTGCTGCAATCGGCGGCTGCTTCGGCCGAACGGGTGTTCGACCTGCTCGACGCGCCCGAGATGGCGGCCGATCCCGTGGACGCGCCCGATCTGCCCGCCACCCGCGGCCGCGTGGTGTTTTCCCATGTCCGCTTCCGCTACGACCCCGATGTGCCGCTGTTCGAGGACGTGAGCCTGGTTGCCGAACCCGGCCTGACCGTTGCCATCGTCGGCCCGACCGGCGCCGGCAAGACCACGCTCGTCAACCTGCTGATGCGGTTCTACGAAGTCGATGCCGGCACCATCACGCTTGACGGCACCGACATCGCCTCGATCCCGCGCGAGGCTCTGCGCCGCCGTTTCGGCATGGTCCTGCAGAATGCCTGGCTGTTTTCCGGCACCATCCGCGACAACATCGCCTATGGCCGCGACGGCGCCACCGACGCCGAGGTTGTCGAGGCCGCCCGTGCCGCCCATGTCGACGAATTCGTCCGCACCCTGCCCGCCGGCTATGATACGCAGATCGACGAGAACGGCAGCGGCCTGAGCGTCGGGCAACGCCAGCTTTTGACCATCGCCCGCGCCTTTCTGGCCCGGCCCGAGGTGCTGATCCTGGACGAGGCGACCAGTTCCGTTGACACCCGCACCGAGGTTCTGGTGCAGCGCGCAATGGCCGGGCTTCGGCAGGGGCGCACCAGTTTCGTCATCGCACACCGGCTGTCGACGATCCGCGACGCCGACCTGATCGTCTATATGGAACACGGCAATGTGCTGGAACAGGGCGACCATGCGACGCTGATGGCGGCGCGCGGCGCCTATTGGCGGTTGCAGATGGCGCAGACGCCGCTGGACGACTAGGCAGAACGCCCCTTGCCCGCGTTCTGCCGTCGCCACAGAATGCACCGAAATCCGGTCCGGGGATGGGGCCGCAAGGGAGGTTTCATGTTGCTTTCCACCGCCGGGGTCCGCGCATGACCCGCATCACCGGCCTGCGCACCGTCGACCTGCGCTTTCCGACCAGCCGCCACCTTGACGGGTCGGATGCGATGAACCCCGACCCGGATTATTCGGCGGCCTATTGCATCCTTGAAACCGACGGCCCGCATCAGGGCCACGGCCTGACCTTCACCATCGGCCGCGGCAACGAGATTTGCGTGGCGGCGATCCAGGCCCTGCGGCCGTTGGTCGTGGGTCTGGACATGGCCGAAGTCGCGGCCGACATGGGCGCCTTCTGGCGGCGGATCACCGGCGACAGTCAACTGCGCTGGATCGGGCCGGACAAGGGCGCGATCCATCTGGCGACGGCGGCCGTGGTCAATGCCGTCTGGGATCTGTGGGCGAAAACCGAAGGCAAGCCGGTCTGGCAACTGGTGGCCGACATGACGCCGGCCGAACTCGTCCGCTGCATCGACTTCCGCTATCTGACCGACTGCATCACTCCGGACTGGGCGCTTGATTTCCTGACCCGTCAGGCGCAGGGCAAGGCCGACCGCATCGCCACGCTTCGGGCCGAAGGCTATCCCTGCTATACCACAAGCGCCGGCTGGCTGGGCTATGACGACGCGAAACTGCGCCGGCTATGCCGCGAGGCGGTTGATGCCGGGTTCCGCCATATCAAGATGAAGGTCGGCCGCGATCTGGACGACGATATCCGCCGCCTGACCATCGCCCGCGACGAATGCGGGCCGGATGTGCAGCTGATGATCGACGCCAATCAGGTATGGGAGGTCGACGAGGCCATCGACTGGGTGAAAAAGCTGGCCTTCGTGAACCCCTGGTTCATCGAGGAGCCGACCAGCCCCGACGACGTGGCCGGCCACCGCAGGATCCGCGCCGGCGTGGCGCCGGTGCAGGTCGCCACCGGCGAGATGTGCCACAACCGGGTGATGTTCAAGCAGTTCATCATGGAGGGCGCGGTCGATGTGGTGCAGATCGATTCCTGCCGTCTGGGCGGCGTGAACGAGGTGCTGGCCGTCATGCTCATGGCGGCGAAATACGGGCTGAAGGTCTGCCCGCATGCCGGCGGCGTCGGCCTGTGCGAATATGTCCAGCACCTGTCGATGATCGACTATCTGTGCATCGTCGGCACCCGCGAGGGGCGGGTGATCGAATATGTCGACCATCTGCACGAGCACTTTCTTGACCCCTGCGTGATCGTGAATGCCGCCTACATGCCGCCGCAGCGCCCCGGCTATTCGATCGAGATCAAGGCCGATACCCTGCGCGATTTCGCCTTTCCCGACGGGGTCGAACACAGCGGTCGCTGATGCCGCTTGCGCCCGTCGCGTCATGGCGCCATCCGGGGGACAAAGGAATCGCGATGCAGCAGATGATCCCCGCCTGGGTCGACGGCACCCTGACCCCGATGGACAAGATCGCCGTCCACCGGCGCGGCCTGCGTCATCCGGCGGTCAGCGTCTTTGTCTTTCACGGCGACAGGCTGCTGATCCAGCGCCGCGCCCTTGGCAAATACCACACGCCGGGCCTTTGGGCGAACACCTGCTGCACCCATCCGTTCTGGGGCGAGTCGGCGGCGGATTGCGCCGCCCGTCGCCTGGGCGAGGAGCTGGGCATCGCCGGTCTGCCCCTGACCTGGCGCGACCGGATCGAATACCGCGCCGATGTCGGCGGCGGCATGACCGAACACGAGGTGGTGGACCTGTTCACCGCCGCCGCCCCGCCTGGCCTGACCGTCACCCCCGACCCGGATGAGGTGATGGCCGTTGACTGGATCACGCTTGACGCGCTGACGACGGAGATTGCCGCGCGGCCGGGCGATTTCACGCCCTGGCTGCGCATCTACATGACCGACCACCGCGCCATGATCGGCTAGCGCGGGGCGGCGGCCATCTGCACCAGCCGCAGGCAGAATTGCACCGCGCGGCCCATGTCCTGCACGGAAATCCATTCGAGCGGGCCGTGCAATTCCTGCATCCCGGTGAACAGGTTGGGGCAGGGCACCCCCAGTTCCGTCAGCCGCGACCCATCGGTGCCGCCGCGGATCGGCACCGACAGCGGATCCAGGCCCTCGGCCCTTGCCGCAGCGCGGGCAAGGTCAACCGGCGTCATGTCCTTTTCCAGCCAATAGCGCATGTTGCGGTATTGCGGCTTGATCTCGACCGTCACGCGGGCGCGCGGCTCGGTCGCGGCGACCGCCTCGCAGACCTGCCGCAGCAGCGCGCCCTTGGCCGCCAGCCCGTCGAGTTCGAAATCGCGCAGGATAAAGCGCAACTCGGCCTCGGCCGCGGTGCCGTTCATCGCGTAAAGATGCAGAAAGCCGTCACGGTCGTCGGTCGTTTCCGGCGTCAGGGTGACATGCGGCAGGGTCTGGACGATCTTGGCCGCCAGATGCAGCGCATTCACCAGCTTGTCCTTGGCGGTGCCTGGGTGGATGGCGACGCCGCTGATCCGCACCGCGGCGCCATCGGCGGAAAAGCTTTCGTATTCGATCTCGCCCAGCCGGCGACCGTCAAAGGTATAGGCCCAGTCCACCGCCAGATCGGCGGGCAGGCGCGGGTCGACGCCGCGCCCGATCTCCTCGTCCGGGGTAAAGGCCAGGCGCAATTCGCCATGCGGGATTTCGGGATGCGCCAGCAGGTGGCGGGCGGCGGTCATCAGGATCGCGACCCCGGCCTTGTCATCGGCACCCAGCAGCGTCAGGCCCGAGGCGGTGATGATGTCGTCGCCGACCTTTTCCGCCAGATAGGGCGAGATTTCGGGCGAAAGCACCAGCCATGGCGCATCGGCATAGCTGATGGTGCCGCCATTGTAGCGGCGATGGACCACCGGCTTGACCCCGCTGGCGTTGAAGGCGGGGGCGGTATCGACATGGGCCAGAAAGCCGATCACCGGCGCGTCCGGCGTCGTCGCGGGGATCGTCGCCAGCACCACGCCGTAATCGGTCAGCCGCACGTCGCGGGCGCCGATGGCGGCCAGTTCGGCGACCAGCAGCCGTGACATGTCCAGCTGGATCGCGGTCGAGGGCTGGCTGGGCGAACCCTCGTCGCTCTGGCTGTCGATGGCGGCGTAGCGGCAAAGCCGGTCCTCGGTCTCGCTGTCGAATTCGGTGCGCATGGTCGTCCCCTTTCGCGGCGGATCAGGCGGCGGGGGCAGGGGGAAGTCAAGCCGTAGGCGGCGCGGCATGGCCATGCTAATCAGGGTGCGCCCCCTGCCAAGGCCCGGACGATGACCGAAGCCGCCGCCCTGTTGCTGTTCGCCCGCGCCCTTGACGAGGCGCCCGTGGATCGCACGGCTTTCGTCGCGCGCGAGGCGGCGGGAGATTACGCGCTTGTCGCGCGGGTCATGGCATTGATCGCGGCGGATGAGATTGCAGAAGAGTCTCTGACAGGCCGTACAGAGACTGCTTTTCCCCTGCCCACCCCCACCGTCGGCGTCTGGCGCCTTGATGACATGATCGGCGCCGGCGGCATGGGGTCGGTGTGGAAGGCGCATCGCGCCGACGGGCTGTTCGAACAGGTCGTCGCGGTGAAATTCATGCGGGCAAGGGCCGGCAGCATCGACCTTGGCCCGCTGATTGACGCCGAGCGCCGGTCGCTGGCGCGGATGGACCACGACAACATCGCGCGTATCCTGGACGGCGGCAGCACCGCCGAGGGCCTGCATTACATCGTGATGGAACATGTCGCCGGTGCGCGGCTGGACGATCACGCGGCGACCCTGCCGCCCGCCCGGTGCGTGGCGCTGATCCGGCAGGCCGCCGCCGCACTGGCCCATGCCCATCGCGCGGGCATCGTGCATTGCGATGTCAAGCCGGCGAACCTGCTGGTCACGCCCGAAGGCCGGGTGAAACTGATCGACTTTGGCATCGCTCGGCTTGAGGGCGGCGGGCAAGGCCTGCCCGACGGCATGACCCGCAGCTATGCCAGTCCCGAACGGCTGGCGGGGCAGCCGCCGACCACCGCCGATGACATCTGGTCGCTTGCCGTCACATTGAGAGAGCTTTTGACCGGCACGCCCGAGGGCGCGGATCTGCCGCCGATGCGTAACGTCGCCGACATGCAGGCGGTGCTGACCCGCGCCACCGACGCCGACGCCGACCGGCGCTATGGCAGTATCGACGCCTTCGACAGTGATCTGGCGCGGTGGGAACAGGCAAGGCCGGCCTCGGCACGGACGAGCAGTGCCGGTTATGTCGTCTTGCGCTTTGCCCAGCGCCGGCCCGGCGCTGTTGCGGTCATCGCCTCGGTCCTGGTCGGCCTTGTCGGCGCGCTGACCGTCATCGCCACGCTGTATGTCAGTGCCGACCGCGCCCGGGCCGAGGCCGAGACGCGGTTCGGCGAATTGCGGCAACTGGCGCGGTTCATGATCTTTGACCTGAACGGCATGCTGGAACAGGTGCCGGGGGCGACCCCGGCACGCGCGGCGCTGGCCGATCAGGCGCAGTTCTATCTTGATGCGCTTGCCGCCGCTTCGGGCGGCGATGCCGCGCTTCTGGCCGAAAGCGCCGCCGGTTTGACCCGGCTGGCCGAGGTGCAGGGCGTGCCGTCGCGGCCCAATCTGGGGCTGGGGGCGCAGGCCGCAGCGAACCTTGACCGCTCCCGCGAGATTCTGGACCGGCTCATCGCGCAATCCCCCGACCCCGCACTTCATGCCCTGCGCGCGCGGGCTCTGTATTACCGCGCGGTCCTGACCGGCAGCCAGGACGGCGACCCCGCCGGGCAGGCCGCATTGGCGCGGCTGGTGCAGGACGATATCGCTGCCGCCCTTGCCGGCGCCGACGACAGCACCCGCCCCGACCTTGAGGCGCTGGCGTTGGGCGCCGTGATGACCGAGGCCGATGCGTTGACCACGCAAGGCGACATGCTTTCGGCCCTGAGCCTGCAACGCGGTGCAGAGACGCGATTGCAGGCCCTGCCCGCGGCCGTTCGCGCCGGGATGGACTGGCCGTGGGAAACCGCGCGCATCGCTGTGGTCATCGGCGACAGCCTGTATTGGACCGGCGACCTGCCGGGGGCGCTTGATGCCTATCGCCGGGCGCAAGGCATCCTTGAACAGGGTATCGCGGCCGCGCCGCTGAACCGCCGCCTTCTGACCGCGCTGCATATGGCGCAATATTCGCAATCCTCGGTGCTGGCCGATCTTGGCGATCCTCAGGCCGGCCTTGCGGCGGCCGAGGCATCGCTGCACACCGCCGGCCGGCTGCTGGACTGGGATCCGACCGACCGGCTGGCGTTGCGGATGCAGTCGGTCTCGGACGGGCAGCGCGCGCTGATCCTGCGGGCACTGGGCCGCACGGCCGAGGCGCTGCCCATCGTTGAGGCGCGCCTTGCCCGCGCCCGCGCGGCTGCCACCGCTGCCCCCGACGATCTGGACGCCGCCCGGTCATTGGCCATCGTGCTGGGCACCCGCGCCAGCATGGTGGCGGAATTGCAGGGCGCGGCGGCCGCCTGCCCGCTGTGGTCGGAAACCCGCGCGGCCTGGGATGCGCTGGACGCGCGGCAGCCGCTCTCTGCCCTTGACCGGCAGAACGACTACGCCGTCGCGCTCTCCGGTCTGGCCGGCTGTCCCTAGCACGGCAACCGCCGCTCTGGTCCGTGCGTTGGGGGCGGACAGGACGAAAGGCCGCGCATGGACACGATCACCCCCTTCGACTGGCAGCGCATGATGCTGGGCGACGCACCGCCGCTGTTCCTGCTTGAAATCCTGTTTCGCACGGTTGTGATCCTGCTCTGGACTTCGGTCCTGCTGCGCTGGATCGGCGGGCGCAGCATCTCGCAACTGTCGATTGCCGAATTTCTGCTGGTGATCGCGCTGGGCTCGGCCGTCGGCGACGCGATGTTCTACCCCGAGGTGCCGCTGGTCCATGCCATGCTGGTGATTTTCGTCGTGGTGCTGCTGGACAAGGCGGTGGACATTGCCATCCGCCGTTGGGCGCCGGTCAAGGCGGTGATCGACGGATCCCCGGTCGAGGTTCTGCGCGACGGCCGCATCCTGTGCGACGGCATGATGGCGCGGCAGGTCGGCGCACCGGAACTAATGGAGATGCTGCGGCTGAAACAGGTCGAGAACCTGGGCGAGGTGCGGCGCGCCTATCTTGAGGCGTCGGGAGTGCTGTCGGTCTTTCGCGCCGATCCGCCGCGCCACGGCCTTGCCATCGTGCCGCCGCCGGAAATCGTCACCCATCCGCCCCCCGCCGAGAAGGAGGCCGCCGCCTGCACCTATTGCGGCGCCGTGGAACAGCCGGCGCCCGCCACCTGCCGTCATTGCGGGCGCGAGGGTTGGACCGCCGCCACTTGCGCCGGCGCCTGACCGCTGGCAAGGCAGGGGCGACAGGGGGAGGCCAGCATGACCGACGACAAGCCAAGGCGCAGCCAGCAGGTCTATACCCTGATCGTCCAGGTCGGGCGCAAGGCCGGCGACGGCCTGCCCGACCGTGCCACCGGCGGCGCACTGATGATCTACGCCAGCGGCGTCGACGAGGCCGAGGCGGTGCGCGAGACGGTGGCGATCCTCAAGCAGGCCGATCTGTCGCCGCTGGATGTGCAGGGTTACGGCACGCTGGACGAACGCCTGGCCGAGGGCGAGGAGATCGGGCCCGAGGAACGCGCGCTGATGCAGCGGGCCCTGGACGAGAACAGCGTCGTCGTGGCGCAGATGACGCCGTTCTTCGATTAGGCCGCACGCATGCGGCGCAGGGTCAGCGCCTCGTAATCGCGCAGATGCGGGCAGTCGCCGGCGGGGGCGGGCGGCACCGGCGGCACCGCGACGCGCCCCGGACCGGCCACCGCGACAAGGCGGGGGTCGTGGTTCAGCGCGGCAAGGTCGAACGGCTCGACCTCGGCCCCGCCGATGACCAGGGCGCCGGGCCGGTCGATCAGGAACTGCCGATAGCGCATCGTCAGCGTCGGCTGCGGTTCGATCACCCGTTTCTGGTCGGTCAGCTGCCGGGCGGCCACCGCGACGGACTCGGTGCCGAACAGGTATTCGATGTCGATGCCGCGCAAGGTCAGGCGCAGATCGGCCGAGGCGAGGATGTCGTGGCTAAGTCCGTGATAGGGCGCGCGCAGGTGGAACGGGCGAAAGCGCCCGCGCGCCGGCACCTGCAGCGCGCCGGCCCAGACGATCCGCGCCAACCCGCCCGAGGCGAGCGTGACCGCATCCCCCGCCGCCAAAGCCGAGGCGGCAAGCCACCCGCCGGGCACCCGCACCGGCGCGGCATCGTTCACGCCACCCAGCGGCCCGACCGGGACCGGCCGGTCGGAGATGGCAAGGAATACCACCTCGGGCGCCATCGGGCAGGCGCGCGGGTCTGTCACCATGCGGCGGGCGTCCAGGCCGTGCAGCGGCAGGGGCGGTGCCGCCGCGGCGATGACCAGGTGCGGCCGGTCCGGCAACCAGGCCGAAACCATGCCGGTGCGCGCCGGCCCGTCCCATTGCAGGCTGACGATCACCGTCTCGCCTTCGGTCAGGCGCGGCACGGGCAGCCGCCATATCCGGCTGTCGCCTTGCCAGCCTTGCAGGATCACGATGCTGCCGTCGGGATCAAGGCACAGGTTGAACAGGGATTCCCAGGGGTCGCGCGTCGCCTGCCGCAGGATCGAACGCCGCGCCGGGCCGGTGAACGCGGCAAATTCGGCAAAGATCGCGCCGCGCGGCATCAGGCCGGGGTCCGGCGCCTCGGCCGCGGTGCCAAGACCTTGCGGATGCCAATGCGTGCCCGCACTGTCGCGCAGGCCGATCCAGGTCATCGCCTTGCCGTCCGGTGGGTCATCCGCCGCCTCATCGCCCGGTCGTTCGCCGCCGGGCTTGCGCCGCACCCTAGCGCGGATTGCGGCAGCGGGCGCGAGGGGGTCGTGCACTGCGCCGCCATCCCCGTTGCCAAAGCGCAACAGGGCTTGCGCCTGACGTGGCAAGGATTAGGCCTGAGCGCCAAAGGAGCCCGCCATGCCGACCGATCCCGTTGCCCTGACCGCCGATCTGATCCGCTGCCCCTCGGTCACCCCGGCCGAGGGCGGGGCGCTGGTGCTGCTGGAACGGGTGCTGAGCGAGGCGGGGTTCACCTGCACCCGCGTCGATCGCGGCGTGACCGCCAACCTGTTCGCCCGCTGGGGCAGGCGGGGTGCCAACCGCAGTTTCGGTTTCAACGGCCATACCGATGTCGTCCCCGTGGGCGATGCCGCCGCCTGGACCGCCGACCCGTTCGGTGCCGAACTGCGCGACGGCTGGATCTATGGCCGCGGTGCCACCGACATGAAATCGGGGGTCGCCGCCTTTGTTGCCGCCGCGGTGGATTTCGTCCGCGACACCCCGCCCGATGGCGCGATCCTGCTGGCCATCACCGGCGATGAAGAAGGCGAGGCTACCGACGGCACCCCGGCGCTTCTGGACTGGATGGCGGCGCAGGGCGAGGCGATGTCGGTCTGCCTTGTCGGCGAGCCGACCTGCCCCGAGACGCTGGGCGATGCGATGAAGATCGGGCGGCGCGGCTCGCTGAATGCCTTTTTCACCGTGACCGGGGTGCAGGGCCATTCCGCCTATCCGCAGCGGGCGAAAAACCCGCTGAACGCGATGGTGCGGCTGATGGACCGGCTCGCCTCGCATCCGCTGGACCAGGGCACCGCGCATTTCGATCCGTCGACGCTGGCCATCGTCACCCTGGACACCGGCAATCCGGCGACCAACGTGATTCCGGCGCAGGCGCGGGCCACGGTCAACATCCGCTTCAACGACAGCCATTCCGGCGCCTCGCTGACCGGATGGATGCAGCGCGAATGCGACCGCGTGGCGGCCGAGTTCGGCGTCGCCGTCGACCTGCGGGTCCGGGTGTCGGGCGAGAGCTTCCTGACCCCGCCGGGCGCGCTGTCCGATCTGGTCGCCGGCGCGGTGCAGGCAGAAACCGGGCAGCGGCCGGCGCTGTCGACCTCGGGCGGGACGTCGGACGCGCGCTTTGTCAAGGACTATTGCCCGGTGGTGGAATTCGGCCTTGTCGGCAAGACCATGCATCAGGTCGACGAACGGGTCGAATTGGCGCAGATCGAGGCGCTGAAGCGGATCTATTCCCGCATCCTGAGCGACTATTTCGCCTGATACGCGGCCGGCGGCGACGGTCAGGAAAATGTCACTGGACGGCGGCGCGGGGCTGGGGCATTGCCGGGGCCGTCGCCCGCCGCAACCCCGGCGCCGTGCCCCCGGACCGAGACCAGAATGACCCCGCAAAACGGCTTTGCCTCGCCCCTGTTCATCTCAGGCTCCATCGCCTTCATGCTGATCGGGGTCATCGGCACCTCTTACGGCATTGTCGTGCCGGCGCTGGCCCGGAGCTTTGGCATTGCCGAGGGCGTGGCGGGCCTTGTCGTCACCGCCAATTCGATGGGCGCGACACTGACTGTCGCGCTGATGACGCTGGGTGTCATCGCCCTGACCACGCGCGCGGCACTGGTCCTGATCGCGCTGGGCGGCGGGCTGATCGCCGCGGGCGCCGGCTGGGCGCTGACCCTTGCCGGCGCGGCGGTCTGCGGGCTGGGCTATGGCGTGATCGCAGTCCGGGTCAACCGCGACTTCATGCTGGGGTTCGGCGCGCGCGGTCCGGGGATGGTGGCGCTGGTCAATGGCATCTCGGGCATCGGCGCGGTGGTCGCGCCGCTCATCTGGCTTGCCGCGGGTTCGCGCGCCGGCATCCTGTTCGCGGTGATCGCCGGGCTGGCGCTGCTGACCCTGCCGCTTTATCGCGCCGCGCCCGATGCCGCGCCCGAACCGGCGCGGCCCGCCGGCCTGCCGCGCTTTACCGCGGGGCGTGTCGGCTTCATCTCGCTCAACGGGTTGTCCTGCATCCTCGAATCCTCGATCTCGGGCTTTGCGGCGGCGGCGCTTCTGGCGATGGACATCGCGCCGAATCTGACGGCGCAACTGGTATCTGGCTATTTCGCGGCTTTCCTGATCGCGCGGCTGTCGCTTTATTACCTGTCGCGGCTGATCGCGCCGGAATGGCTGTTCCTGATCGGCACGATCGGCACCGCGGCCTGCATGACGGTGGCGATGACGCTTTGGCCCGCCGGCGGTTATGTCGCTGTCGGCGCCTTTGTCGGCATCGCCTTTCCGTCGTTCTATGTCTGGGGCAACCGGGTGCTGCACGGCGATGGCCGGATGATGTCGGCGATCCTGATGACCGGGTTGATGGGCTGGGTCGTGGGCCCGGTGCTGTTCGGTGCGGCCCTGGACCGGCTGGGGATGGAGCAGTTGTTCGCCGGTATCGCCATCGGCGCCGCGGCGCTGGCTGTGGTGGTGCTTGCGGTCATCCTGCGCGCCGGGCGGCGGCCGGCGCCGATACCGGCGGAATAGGCCGGTGCTGGCGGTCCGCGGCGTCACCCGCAGCCATGCCGGCCCCGAGGGTGCCGTGGCCGTGCTGCGCGGCGTCGATCTGGATCTTGCCGCCGGGCAAAGCCTTGCCCTGACCGGAGAATCGGGCAGCGGCAAGAGCACGCTCCTGCATCTGATCGGCGGGCTGGACCGGCCCGATGCCGGCAGCATCCGCATCGACGGGACCGAGGTCACGACCCTGGACGACAGCGGGCGCGCCGCTCTGCGGCGCGGGACTGTCGGCGTGGTGTTCCAGCAGTTCAACCTGATCCCGGCGCTGGACGTGGCGGCCAATATCGCCTTTCAGGCGCGATTGGCCGGTCGGCACGATCCGGCGCTTTGCGCCGATCTGGCCGAGCGGATCGGCCTGACGTCGCATCTGCGCAAATATCCCGAACAGTTGTCCGGCGGCCAGCAGCAGCGCGCCGCCATCGCCCGCACCCTTGCCGCGCGGCCGCGGCTGGTGCTGGCCGACGAGCCGACGGGCAATCTGGACGAAGCGACGGCGGATCAGGTCATGGGCCTGATTCTGGCGCTGGTGGCCGAGGCCGGGTCGGCCCTGCTGATGGTGACGCATTCCGAACGGCTGGCCGCCCGGCTGGATCGGCGGGCGCATCTGAGTCACGGGCGAATCGGGTGATCCGCGCCGCCCTTGCGGCGCTTCTGGCGCATTGGCGGCGCAATCCGCTGCAATTCCTGACGCTTTTCGGCGGTCTGGCGCTGGCCACCGCGCTGTGGACCGGGGTGCAGGCAATCAATTCCGAGGCGCGGGCCAGCTATGCCGCCGCTGCCGCCACCCTGGGTGAGGGGCAGTTGAGCCAACTGGTCGCCGCAGACGGCGGCGACCTGCCCGAGGCGACTTTCGTCGCCCTGCGCCGCGCTGGCTGGCTGGTCAGCCCGGTGGCCGAGGGGCGGCTGGGTGACGGGGTGCGCCTTGTCGGAATCGACCCGCTGACCGCGCCGGCCGGCATGGTGGCGCTGGCGCCGGCCGATGTCGCGGCGCTGGCCGCGATCCTGACCCCTCCGGGGCAGGTCCGCGGCACCGCCGCGACGCTGGCCGCGCTGGGCGATGTCGGCGCCGCGCCGGTCGTCGTCCCCGACATGGCCCCCGGCGTGGCGGTCACCGACCTTGCCACCGCGCAGCGCCTGCTGGGCAAGGACGGGCGGCTGAGCCGCCTTGTCCTTGCCCCTGCCCAGCCGCTGCGCCGGGCGCCGCTGGAAACCGTCGCCCCCGGGCTGATCCTGCGCAGCCCCGGACAGGGTGCCGATCTGGCGCGGCTGACCGACAGTTTCCACCTGAACCTCACCGCCTTCGGCCTTTTGGCCTTTGCTGTCGGCATCTTCATCGTCCATGGCGCGGTCGGGCTGGCCTTTGTCCAGCGGCGGGCGACGGTGCGGACCTTGCGGGCGCTGGGCCTGCCGCTGCGGGTTCTGGTCACGGCGCTGGCGGGCGAACTGGTCCTGCTGGCGCTGCCGGCGGCGGTCACCGGGGTGGCACTGGGCTATGTCATCGCCGCCGCGCTTTTGCCCGATGTCGCGCTCAGCCTGCGCGGGCTTTACGGGGCCGAGGTGGCGGGGCAACTGGCGGTGCGGCCGGGCTGGATCCTGTCCGGCCTTGCCATGGCGCTGGGCGGAACCGGGCTGGCCGCGGCGGCGGGGCTGGTGCAGATGGCGCGGATGCCGCTGGTCGCGGCGACCGCGCCACAGGCGCTGGCCGACCGCGCCCGGCCGGCGCGGATGGCCGCGCTGTCCATCACCCTTCTGGCAGCGGCCGGGGGGTTTGCGTTGTGGGGCAACGGCCTTGCCGCCGGGTTCGCCCTTCTCGGCTGCCTGATGATCGGCGCGGCGCTGGCCCTGCCGCCGCTTCTGTCGGTTGCGCTGCGGCTGGCGGCGCGGCTGGCGCGCCGGCCGCTGCCGCAATGGGTCTGGGCCGATGCGCGGCAACAACTGCCGGCGCTGTCGCTGTCGCTGATGGCGCTGCTTCTGGCGATGTCGGCCAATGTCGGGGTCGCGACCATGGTGTCGTCCTTTCGCCTGACCTTCGTCGCCTTCCTTGACCAGCGGCTGTCGTCGGAACTGTATCTCCAGACCGCCGATCCCGCCCAGGCCGCGCGCGTAGAGGCGGTGGCCATTGCACAGGGCGCTGCCGTCCTGCCGCAATACGCGGTCGAACGCGATCTTGCCGGCGCGCCGGGCGAACTTTACGGCGCCCGCGACCATGCCACCTATTCCGACAACTGGCGCCTTCTGGCCGCCGGGCCGGATCCGTGGGGCGAGGTCTGGGCCGGGCGCGGCGTTCTGGTCAACGAACAACTTGCCCGCCGTGCCGGACTGGCGCCGGGCGGCGTGCTGGACGTGGGCGTGCCGCTGACCGTCGCCGGCATCTATGGCGACTATGGCAACCCGGTTGGACAGGCGGTGATCGGCGAGGGGCTGTTCCGCCGCCTGTTCCCCGATGCCGTGCCGCTTCGGTTCGGCCTACGGCTGGACCCGGCCGATGTGCCGGCCATGCGGCAGGGGCTGGCCGATCGGGCCGGCCTGCCCCCGGCTGCAATGATCGATCAGGCCACGCTCAAGGCGTTTTCGCTGGGCGTGTTCGACCGCACTTTCGCGGTGACGGCGGCCTTGAATGCGCTGACCCTTGCCGTCGCCGCCTTTGCCCTGTTGATGAGCCTGCTGACCCTGGCCGTCATGCGTCTGCCGGCGCTGGCGCCGGTCTGGGCCATGGGCGTCACCCGCCGCCGCCTTGCCGCGATCGAGATCCTGCGCGCGCTTGCGCTGGCCGCGTTGACGGCGGTGCTGGCGCTGCCCTTGGGTCTGCTCCTTGCCTGGGCGCTGCTGGCGGTGGTCAATGTCGCGGCCTTTGGCTGGCGTTTGCCGATGTTCCTGTTCCCGCTCGATTACCTGCGGCTGACCCTTGCCGCGCTTGCCGCCGCCGGTCTGGCGGCCGCGATCCCCGCCCTCAGGCTGTGGCGCACGCCGCCGGCCGAATTGCTCAAGGTCTTTGCCGGTGAACGCTAGGGTCCTGATCCTGCTTCTGTTTCCCGCCCCGGCGCTGGCGCAGGGCTTTGCCGGGCTGGGCGCCGGGGCCGAGGGGTTCGACCTGCCGCAGCCGGGCGTCACCCTTGAATTCCCGGCCGATCACGGCGCCCATCCGGGCTTTCGCATCGAATGGTGGTATCTGACCGCCAACCTGACCGGCCCGGACGGGACCGATTACGGCATCCAGTGGACGCTGTTCCGCACCGGCCTTGCGCCGGGGCTGGATCCGGTCTGGATGGCCCATGCCGCGGTGACCACACCGACGCGGCATCTGGTGGCGGAACGTCTGGCGCATGTGCCGGGGCAGGCCGGGGTGACGGCCGCGCCGTTCGAGGCCTGGATCGACGAATGGCGCATGGCCGGGCCGGACATCGACCATCTGACGCTGACCGCACAGGGGCAGGACTTTGCCTATGATCTTACGCTCGCCGCCCAAGGTCCGCTGGTGGTTCATGGCGACCGCGGATTTTCGGTGAAATCGCCGGAAGGACAGGCAAGTTACTATTACTCGCAACCCTACTATTCTGTCTCTGGCACGATCCTGCTTTGTGACGAGGACATTGCCGTGACCGGCAACGCCTGGCTGGACCGCGAATGGTCAAGCCAGCCTCTGGCCGCCGACCAGACCGGCTGGGACTGGTTTTTGCTGTCCTTCGACGATGGCGCCAAGCTGATGGGTTTTGTCCTGCGCAGCAAGGACGGCAGCGACTTTGGCTCGGCAAGCTGGATTGCGGCGGACGGCAGCGTCACCGCCTATGGCGACGGCGCGCTGACGGCCGTGCCGCAATCAACCGCGCGCGTCGTGGGTCGCGAGGTGCCCACGACATGGCGCGTGACGCTGCCGGACCGCGGGCTTGACGTCACGGTCGCGGCGCTGAACCCGCAGGCGTGGATGGCGACCTCGGTTCCCTATTGGGAGGGGCCGGTGGTGGTCAGCGGCAGCCACGATGGCCGCGGCTATCTGGAGATGACGGGCTATTAGGGCGGTGGGCTTTTGCCCACCCTACGGCGCCGGCGCCCATTGCACGTCGGAAAGCCGCGGCGTGCCGGTGGCCAGCATCACCAGCCGGTCAAAGCCCAGCGCGATACCGGCGGTCGACGGCATCAGCGGCAGGGCCGCCAGCAGATCCTCGTCCAGGGGATAGCGTTCGCCGTAAAGCCGCTCTTTTTCGTCCATCTCGGCCTCGAACCGGCGGCGCTGTTCGGCGGCGTCGGTCAATTCGCCAAAGCCGTTGGCAAGTTCCACGCCGCAGGCATAGACCTCGAACCGTTCCGACAGGCGCGGGTCGTCAGGGCAGCGGCGGGCAAGCGCCGCCTCGGCGGCGGGGTAACGGTCCAGCACGGTCACCCTGCCGTGGCCCAGATGCGGTTCCACCCGCGCGACAAGGGCCCGGCTGAACAGGTCCGACCAGGTGTCGTCGCTGGCCACCCGCAGATCGCCCATCCGGGCCGCCAGAGCATCACGGTCGGTCGTGCCGTCGGCGCGGATCGTCGCCAGCAGGTCGATGCCGGCAAGCCGGTCAAAGGCATCGGCGACCGACAGCCGGTCATAGGGCAGGAACGGATCGCACCAGACCCCGCCGTGATGCAGGCGCGCTGCCCCCGCCTGAACGGCGGCAAGGCGCAGCATCTGCGCCGTATCCTCCATCAGAACGGTGTAGTCCTGCCGTGCGCGATACCATTCCAGCATGGTGAACTCCGCGGCATGCCGCGGCCCGCCTTCGCGATTGCGCCAGACATGGGCAAAGGCGGCGATGCGGGTTTCCCCCGCCGCCAGCAGCTTTTTCATAGCGAATTCGGGCGAGGTGTGCAGATAGCGCGTCACCGATTGCCCGGCGTCATCGGTCGACACGGTGGCGAAGGCGTGCAGATGTGCCTCGTTTCCCGGGCTGACGGCCATCGCCGCCGGATCGACTTCGGTAAAGCCCTCGGCCTCAAGCCAGTCGCGGATCGCCCGCTGGATCCGGTTCCGGGTCACAAGCAGCGGCCGCCGGTCGGCGTGGCGCGACGGGTGCCACCAGGTCGTGTCGGTCATGCGGGCTCCAACGCAGGGGGACTGGCGAAAGACGGCGGGATGCGTTAGGGGCAGCCCACAATCCTGCGGGCCTTCATGCCCGCCGTTGCTCATTCACAAGGGAATCTCCCGTGGTCAAGGTCATCGCCTCCTCGCTCCGCAAGGGGAATGTCGTCGAGATCGACGGCAAGCTGTATGTCGTCCTTCTGGCCGACACGTTCCGCCCCGGCAAGGGCACGCCCACCACCAGCGTCGACATGCGCCGCATCTCGGACGGGGTGAAGGTGTCGGAACGCTGGAAGACCACCGATCAGGTCGAGAAGGCCACGGTGGACGAACGGGAATACGATTTCCTCTATGAGGACGGCGAGGGCTTCCACTTCATGGAGCCGACGACCTATGACCAGGTCGTGGTGACCGAGGACATCATGGGCGCCAACAAGGTCTACCTGCAGGAAGGGATGCGCTGCTGGCTCAAGACCTATGACGGCGCGCCGATCGCCATCGAAGTGCCGCAGAAGATCACCGTCGAGATCACCGAGACCGAGCCGGTGGTCAAGGGCCAGACCGCCTCGTCGTCCTACAAGCCGGCGATGACCTCGAACGGGCTGCGGGTGATGGTGCCGCCGCATATCGGTGCGGGCACCAGGATCATCATCAACACCGACGACGACAGCTACGTCCAGCGCGCGACCGAGTGATCGCGCCGATACGGTGACAAGGCCCGCCCCGGTGGCGGGCCTTTTGCTGCCTGCCGGAAAGGGGTTGCGATGCGGGGTTCGGGGTTTGCGCTGGCCGGTGCCGCTGGCGGTGCCGCTGCGGTCTGGCTGGCGATGACCGCCTTCTCTGCTTTGGACGACGGCATTTCGCGGACCTACCGCTGCGACCAGATCGCGCTCGAGGCGGCGGCGCGGGCGGGTGCAGAGGGGCTTATCGGGCAGTTGCTGCTGGGCAAGGGCCTGCCCGATCTTGAGGCCGCCGCGCGGGCCGCCGGCTTGGCCGTGACGCAGACCGACAAGGGCGATCATGTCGAGGTCGGGGTCGGCGAACAGGGGGCCTTGCGCTTTGATGTGGCCGCAAGCGGTGCCCTTGCGCTGCTGCCGATGCCCGGCACCGCGCCCTGTGAAAGCCCGGTCAGAACGGCCGCACCGCCATAAGCCCGGTCGCGATGACCAGCACCACGGCCTGCACCAAAGCCAGAACCAGCGCCGGCCCGGTGCGCATCGCCCACAGGGCGCGGCGGCTGCGGGCGCCCAGAACCGAGTGCAGCGCGATTGCGGCAAGGCCGAGCCACGGGAACCACATCCGCCACCACGGGCCGATGACCGCCAGCCCGGCGACCCCCGAAAGCCCGACCAGCACCACCATCGTCAGATAGACCCGGCGGTACATCGCCCCGAACCGGGCCACATCGCCGGCGCCGAACAGGATCGCCGCGGCCCAGACAAGGGTCGCGGCAAGGCCCGCATAGGCAAGCCAGGCGTGTAACGTGCTGAACATGGCTGTGCCCTTTTGCTGTGCTGGCACGAGTTTAGCCGGCCGAAAAGTGCCGGAACAGGGGTCGCGCCGAACGGCCCCTTCCGGATCACGCCACGTCGAACACCAGCGGCTTGACCTGATTGAACTTGCCGGTGGCCAGCAGCTTCGCCTGGATCGTCTCGGGCAGGGGGTCGTCGATATAGAGGATGGCAATCGCCTCGCCCCCCGGCGCCGCGCGGCCAAGGGTGAAGTTGGCGATGTTCACGCCGTTCTCGCCCAGGATGCCGCCAAGCGCGCCGATGATGCCCGGCACGTCGTCATTGGTGGTATAAACCATGTTCGCCCCGATCTCGGCATCGACATTGATGCCCTTGATCTGGATGAACCGCGGCTTGCCGTCGCTGAACACCGTGCCCGCGACCGAGCGTTCGCGCTGCGCGGTCACCACGGTCACCTTCACATAGCCCTCGAACATGCCGGACTGGTCCTGCCGGGTGGTCGAGATCTGGATGCCGCGTTCGCGCGCGATGACCGGGGCCGAGACCAGGTTCACATCCGGGTTCGCCCGGCGCATGATCCCGGCGATCACGGCGCATTCCAGCGCCCGCAGGTTCATCGTCGCCACCACGCCGTCAAACAGCACGTTGATCGCGGTGATCGGCTCGTCCGTCATCTGGCCGACGAAATTGCCCAGATGCCCGGCCAGCTTGATCCACGGTCCCATCACCTTGGCCTCTTCGGCGGTGACACTGGGCATGTTCAGCGCATTGGTCACGGCGCCGCTCAGCAAATAGTCCGACATCTGTTCGGCGACCTGCAACGCCACATTCTCCTGCGCCTCGGTGGTCGAGGCGCCAAGATGCGGGGTGACGACGACATTGGGCAGGTTGAACAGCACGCTTTCGGTGGCCGGCTCTACGGCGAACACGTCAAGCGCGGCGCCGGCGACATGGCCCGATTGCAGCAGGTCGGCCAGCGCCTCTTCGTCGATCAGCCCGCCGCGGGCGCAGTTGATGATGCGCACCCCCGGTTTTGTCCTGGCCAGATTCTCGCGGCTCAGGATGTTGCGGGTGGCGTCGGTCAGCGGCACATGCAGGGTGATGAAATCGGCGCGCACCAGCAGGTCATCCAGTTCCACCTTTTCCACGCCCATCTGGTCGGCGCGTTCCTGACCCAGGAACGGGTCATAGGCGATCACCTTCATCTTCAGCCCGCGGGCGCGGTCGCAGACGATGGAGCCGATGTTGCCGGCACCGATCACGCCAAGGGTCTTGCCGGTCAGCTCCACGCCCATGAAGCGCGACTTTTCCCATTTGCCGGCATGGGTCGAGGCCGAGGCCTCGGGGATTTGCCGGGCGACGGCGAACATCATGGCGATGGCATGTTCGGCCGTGGTGATCGAATTGCCGAAGGGCGTGTTCATCACGATGATGCCCTTCTTCGACGCGGCGGGAATGTCCACGTTGTCGACACCGATCCCGGCGCGGCCGATGACCTTGAGGTTCTTGGCCGCCGCGATCAGCTTTTCGGTCGCCTTGGTGGCCGAACGGATGGCGAGGCCGTCATAATTGCCGATGATTTCGGCCAGCTTTTCCTTGTCCTTGCCCAGTTTGGGCTGGAAATCGACGTCGATCCCGCGGTCGCGAAAGATCTGGACGGCGGCGTCTGAGAGTTCGTCGGAAATGAGAACCTTGGGGGGCATGTGCGTGCTCCTCTGAAAGGGGGTTCCGAAAATTCGCGAATTTTCGGGGGGACGGGAAATTTCGCGAAATTTCCGTTACAGGGCTGCGATCTCGGCTTCGAACGCCCAGTCGAGCCAGGGCAGCAGCGCCACGACATCGGCGGTTTCCACCGTCGATCCGCACCAGATGCGCAGGCCCGGCGGCGCGTCGCGATAGGCGCCGGCATCCAGCGCCACGCCTTCCTTCTCCAGCCGCTTGGCGACGGCCTTGGCAAAGGCGGCGCCATCGGTGATGCGCGGATCGGTGAATTTCAGGCAGACCGAGGTGGTGGAGGCCGTGGCCGGATCGACCGCCAGATTGGCGATCCAGGGCCGGGCCGCGACGAAATCGGCCAGCGCCCCGGCATTGGCATTGGCCCGCGCGATCAGCGCCGGCTGCCCGCCGATGGCCTTGGCCCATTTCAGCGCGACAAGGTAATCCTCGACACACAGCATCGACGGGGTGTTGATCGTCTCGCCGACGAAAATCCCTTCGGAAATCTTGCCCTTGGAGGTCAGGCGGAAGATCTTGGGCAGCGGCCAGGCGGGGGTGTAGCTCTCCAGCCGTTCGACAGCGCGGGGCGACAGGATCAGCACGCCATGCCCGCCTTCGCCGCCCAGCGCCTTTTGCCACGAGAAGGTCGTCACATCGAGCTTGTCCCACGGCAGCGCCATGGCAAAGGCGGCGCTGGTCGCGTCGCAGATGGTCAGCCCCTGCCGGTCCGCCGGGATCGCATCGCCGTTCGGCACCCGGACGCCCGAGGTGGTGCCGTTCCAGGTAAACACCACATCGGCGTCGAAATCGACCTGCGCGAAATCCACGATCTCGCCATAGGGCGCCTTGCGCACCGTGGCGTCGAGTTTCAGCTGCTTGACCACATCGGTGACCCAGCCTTCGCCGAACGATTCCCAGGCCAGCATCTCGACCTTGCGGGCGCCCAGGAGCGACCAGAGCGCCATTTCGACCGCGCCGGTGTCGGATGCCGGAACGATGCCGATGCGGTAATCCGCCGGCACGCCAAGCACGTCACGGGTCAGGTCGATGGCCTCTTTCAGCTTGGCCTTGCCCACGGCGGCGCGGTGCGACCGGCCAAGGGGCGCGTCCGACAGCATGTCCAGGGTAAAGCCGGGGATCTTCGCGCAGGGGCCCGAAGAAAAACGCGGGTTTGCCGGCCGCGTTGCCGGAGCGGGGGTCGCCATTTCTGGTATCCTCTCAGATATTCGCCCTTCGTTGGGGAAGGGTGTCCCACCGCCGCTGATACGGGGGGCGGCGGGGCTGCGCAAGGGACCAGAGGGCAGGAACGCCGCTTTGCCGCGGAAAAGCGACATGCGGCGTTCACTATCGGAAACCGCGGTCAGAGGCAGGTTTGAAGATAAGATGCATCAACCGCTTCCACGACCTCATCCCCTGCCCACCAGACTTTCATTTCGCTGAAGCAGGCAGGAACGATGCCCCACTTGAGCGTTGCAAGGCGAATGTCCCGGTGGACGGTAAAACCAGCCGATTCCAAACGCACCGCCATAACGTCAACCGGCGTTCCGGGGGGAAATGTCGCCTCGACGCGCCGATGGAATTCTGTGCTGAGGTTCTGGGGTCCGGGGCTGCTGGAAAACGGGTCGAGCGCCGGATCTCGGTGCAGACCATCCAGCGATCCCCAGGAACAGGCCGACACCAACAGGGCAATCGCAACAAACCCAAACGCATTTTTCAGGAACATCGAACTCTCCATCCTCAAATCTGCGATCCACAGAACACGGCGGCCGGCTGCCGCACAGTCGTGAAAACCCCACCGGCGCTGGCGGCCGGCCCGACTCCGTGCAAAAGGGAACCGACAGCCCGGAGGATCCCTCATGTTCGTCGCCACCCTGATCTGCAACCCGACGGAACGCACGCTGGATGCCGCGCTGATCGCCGCCCTGCGCAATGCCTGGGGCGGGGGCGATATCCGCTGGCTGGCGCCGGACGAGGCGGCAGAATTTCCCCTGCCGGTCCTGCCGGGCAATGCCGCGCAGGTCTGGGCGGAACTGGACACGCAGGGCATCGACCTGATCCTTCAGCCGGCCGAGGGGCGGCGGAAGACGATCCTGCTGGCCGACATGGATTCGACCATGATCCGGCAGGAATGCATCGACGAACTGGCGGCCGAGGCCGGGGTCGGCGCCCATGTCGCCGCCATCACCGCGCGGGCGATGAATGGCGAGCTGGATTTCGAGGCGGCATTGATCGAGCGGGTGGCGCTGCTCAAGGGCCTGCCCGAGACGATCATCGACAAGGTGCTCGACAGCCGCATCACCTATATGCCCGGCGGCTATGATCTGGTGGCGACGATGCGGGCGAATGGCGGCTATGCCGCGCTGGTGTCGGGCGGGTTCACCGCCTTTACCGCGCGGGTCGCGGCGGCGCTGGGTTTCGACGAAAACCGCGCCAATACGCTGTTGTCCGAAGGCGGCACCCTGACCGGCGACGTTGCCCGCCCGATCCTTGGCCGCGATGCCAAACTGGCGGCGCTGAACGAGATTCCGGCGCGTCTGGGCCTGACCCCGGCCGATGTGCTGGCGGTGGGCGACGGGATGAACGACCTCTTGATGCTGCAGGGCGCCGGCACCGGCGTGGCGCTGCACGGCAAGCCGGCGTTGCAGGAACGGGTCAGGGTGCGGGTCAACCATGGCGACCTGTCGGCGCTGCTGTTCCTGCAGGGCTATGCGCGGGACGAGTTCGTGACGTAGGGTGGGCAATCGCCCACCGCGGCGCGTGGTGGGCGATTGCCCCCCCTACCGCTTCTTCAAATCCGCATAGGCGGTCCAGTCGGTGTCGCCCGGCCGCCGGACCTGCCAATAGCTTTTGCCGTTGATGTTCACCTCTTGCCCGTCCTTGCCGCGGACGACGGCATTGGCGGCACCCGAGGGCGATTTCTCGCGGTGGCCCTCGACCTCCCATGCGCCGTCGGCGATGCGGCCCAGGTGCAGCACGCCGTTGTATTCCATGCGCAATTCCGTGCCATGCGGCAGGACCACGCCGCCCTTGGACCAGGGCCGCATGGCGCGGTCGGGCTTTGGTTCCTCGACCGCGGGGCCAAGCTTCAAAAGCCGCCGCAGCGCGACATATTCGGGTTCGTCGAAACCGCGCCGTTCCAGCTGGATCAGGCGATGGATGTCAAAGTCGATCTCGATCTGCCGCATCATGCCGATTCGCCTCCCTCATGCGGAATGGAACGTATAGGAGAAAGCGGAACAGGCGAGGGACGGCATGGGTTTCGAAGTCACGATGCAGGTGCTGGCCCTGCTGGTCGCCGCGGCCTTTGTCGCGGGATTCGTCGATTCCATCGCCGGCGGCGGCGGGCTGATCACCGTGCCGGTCCTGCTGATCGCCGGGCTGGATCCGGTGACGGCGCTGGCCACGAACAAGGTGCAGGGCGTGTTCGGCGCCGGGGCGGCGGCGGCCAGCTATGCCCGCGCCGGCCATGTCGATCTGCGCCGTCAGGCGACGCCGGCGCTGGTGTCCTTTGCCGCGGCGGTAGGCGGAGCCCTGTGCGCCTCGTCCCTGCCGGTCGAGGTGATCCGCGCCGGCCTGCCGGTGATCCTGATCGGCATCGCGCTGTTTTTTGCCCTGAAACCGGGGCTGAACGATATCGACCGCGCCGCGCGTCTGTCGCCCGCGGTCTTTGCCGCGACGCTGGTGCCGGTCATCGGGTTCTATGACGGTCTGGTCGGCCCCGGCACCGGATCGTTCTTCATGATCGGCTTTGTCGCGCTGGCGGGCTATGGCGTGCTGAAGGCCACCGCGCATACCAAGCTGCTGAATTTCGCCTCGAACCTTGGCGGGTTGACCGCCTTTGCGCTGGTCGCCAATCCCCTGTGGCTGACCGGGCTGGCCATGGGCGCGGCGCAGGCCGCCGGCGCCATGCTTGGCGCCCGTCTGGCGATGCGGATCGGCGCGCGGGTCATCAAGCCGCTTCTGGTCGTGACCTCGACCCTGCTGGCGCTCAAGCTGATCGCCGACCTGTGGCTGGGTCAGTAGAAGGCGAACATGTTGTTCTGGATCAGCCTCTGAAGCGCAAAGATCGCGATCAGCACGACCAGGGGCGACAGATCCAGCCCGCCCATGTCGGGCAGAAAGCGGCGGATCGGCGCATAGACCGGCTGCAGCAGCCGGTTCAGCCCAAACCAGATTTGCGCGACCAGGGGCTGACGCAGGTTCAGCACCTGAAAGCTGATCAGCCAGCTCAGGATGAAATGCGCGAAGATGACGAATTGCGCGATGGAAAGGATATAGAGCAGGACTTCGAACAGGGTCAGCATAGGGGCGGTCCGTAGGGGCGTTGCCGCCTGAGGTAGGGCGGCGCCCCGCAAAGGGCAATCCCCGCCATGACCGGGCGTCACGATTGACGCGGGGCAGGGCACTGCCGATGCTGCGGCTGCAAAAGAAGCAAAGGCCAACCATGTATCCCTTTGTCCGCCTGTCCTGGCAGTTGTGGAAGCACCGCAAGGACCAGCCGATTCCGGTCACCGGAACCCATGTCAGCCAGCATGTCTGCTGGCCCTGGGATCTGGATTTCTGGATGGAGCTGAACAATGGCCGCACCCTCACGCTTTACGACCTTGGCCGCCTGCCGATGTCGGGGCGCATGGGGCTGACCGCGGCGCTGATCGCGAACCGTTGGTCGATGTCCATCGTCGGCGCCTCGGTCCGCTATCGCCGGCGGGTCAGGGCCTTTGACCGGCTGGAAATGCGCAGCCGCGGCCTGTGCTGGGACGACCGTTTCATCTATTCCGAACAGTCGATGTGGAAGACGAACGGCGAATGCGCCTCGCACGCGCTGTTCCGTTCCGCGGTCACCGGCAAGGCGGGCATCGTGCCGCCGGCGCAGGTGCTGGCGGCGATGGGGCAGGATCCCGTCTCGCCACCGATGCCGGATTGGGTGACGGGCTGGGTTGCGGCCGATGGCGGCCGGCCGTGGCCGCCGATGCAGGACTGACCGCGGCGGAACAATTCCGCCCCCTGGCCGTTGACAGCGCGCCACGTTCAGGGAGCAGCACCATGACCGACCAGCCGATGACGCGCCAGCCCGGGCTTGAAGGGCGAATGGACCCGGCGCCCGACTACGTTCCCCGCCATCCAGGGTCGGGCCGCCTGCGGGGCAGGGTCGCCATCGTCACCGGCGGTGACAGCGGCATCGGCCGCGCCACCGCCGTGCTGTTCGCGCGCGAGGGGGCCCGGGTCGCGATCCACTACAAGGACGAGGAGGCGGACGCCCGGGAAACCCTGGCGCTTCTGCGCGACGAAGGCTGCGCCGATCCGCTTGCCCTGTCGGGCGACATCGGCGATCCCGACGAATGCGGGCGGCTGGTCGACAAGGTGACCACGCATTTCGGCGCCCTGAACGTCGTCGTCAACAACGCCGCCGAACAGCACATGGTCCGCGAGTTCGACGACATCGGCGAAGGCCAGATCCTGCGCACCTTCCGCACCAACCTGTTCGGCGCCATGTTCCTGATCCAGAAATCGCTGCCGCATCTGTCGGCGGGCGATGCCATCGTCAATGTCACCTCGGTCACGGCCTTCAAGGGCAATCCGGTGCTGATGGACTATTCGGCGTCCAAGGGCGGAATGCTGGCCCTGACCCGCGCGCTGGCGCAGAACCTGGCCGACAAGGGCATTCGCGTCAACGCGGTGGCGCCCGGTCCGATCTGGACGCCGCTGATCCCGGCCAGCTTTCCGGAAGAAAAGGTGAGGGAATTCGGCAAGGACACGCCGCTGGGCCGCCCCGGCCAGCCGGCCGAGGTCGCGCCGGCGATCCTGTTTCTGGCCTGCGACGATTCCAGCTACATGACCGGCCAGACCCTGCATCCGAACGGCGGCACGCCGGTCGGGGGCTGACGGCGGCACCCGGCGCGGGAAACCGGCGATGTCCGATGTCCAATCAGACCCATCCGGCCCAAGCGGACCGCGCCTTGGCCTGCGGCACGGGCCGCTCGGGCCGGATTGCGTGCATCTGTGCGTCGACATGCAACGGATGTTCGCGCCGCCCTATCCCTGGGCGATGCCCTGGCTTTGCCGGATCCTGCCGGTTGTCGAACGCCTGTGTGCCCGCAGTCCCGCGCGGACGGTCTTTACCCGGTTCCTGCCGCCGCGCAGCCCCGAGGACGCCGGCGGCGCCTGGCGCCGCTACTATCGCAAATGGGAAGAGATGACGCTGGACCGGATCGGGGTGGAGGCGGTCGGGCTGGTGCCGCCGCTGATGCGCTTTGCCCCGCCGGCGCGGGTGGTGGACAAGACCGTCCATTCGCCCTGGCTGACCCCGGCCTTGCCAGCGATCCTGTCGGATGGCGGTGTCGATACGATCATCGTCAGCGGCGGCGAAACTGATGTCTGCGTCCTGGCCACGGTCCTTGGCGCCATCGACCGCGGCTATCGCGTCGTGCTGGTTCGGGATGGCCTGTGCAGCAGTTCGGACCGCGGCCACGACGATCTGCTTGACCTGTATGCCAGCCGCTTCGACGTGCAGATCGAGGTCGCCGACAGCGACGAAATCCTTGCCGACTGGCGGCCGGATTAGGCAAGCACCGGACAGGGGCGTTCCCCCGTCCGGTGCAAGGGATCAGGCGGCGGCCGACATGCCCTGTCGGTTGATCCCGCCTTCGGCCAGATCCGACAGCGCGCTGTCGGTGGCCTCTTCCTCGGCCAGGGTCTCCTTGAGGAGGTCGGCGGCATCCTTCATGCCCAGATCGGTCGCCCAGCGGCACAATGTGCCATAGCGGGCGATCTCGTAATGCTCGGCCGCCTGGGCCGAGGACACCAGCCCGGCGTCGATCGCGGGCGAGCCGTCAAAGGCGCTGATGACTTCCTCGCCCTCTTCGACGATGCCGTCGATGGCCGGGCAGGTCTTGGCCTGGGCGCGCTTGCCCAGGATCTCGAACACCTGCTGCAGGCGCTCGATTTGGGTTTCGGTCTCGTCGCGGTGCTTTTCGAACGCCGCGGTCAGATCGGGCGATTGCGCGGCGCGCGCCATCTTGGGCAGCGCCTTCAGCAGCTTGCGTTCGGCGTAATAGACATCCCTGAGGGTGTCATAGAACAGGTCTTCCAGCAATTTCGTTGCCATGGTTCGCTCCATTTCATGTGTGTCCGTCGGCCGGACGCTGGTGCTAGAACCGCCAGCCCGGACGATGGTTCCAGTTTGAGCCGCATCAAAGACCGCCGCGCCGGATTGGCGATGCTGGGGGCGAGGGGTGCCCGATGCTTGACCGCCAGCTTTCCAGATGGACCCTTGCGTGGTTCGCCGCCGCCTTTGGCTGGCTGATCGCCGGCATGCTGGCGATGGCCTGTGGATTCGGCGGTCCCGGTCTTTGGGCCACGCCCGAAGGGCTGGCGCTGGTCCATGTCGTGGCGCTTGGCTGGCTGGGGCACATGATGTCGGGGGCGCTGATCCAGTTCGCGCCGGTTCTGGCGGCACGGCCGCTGCGGTTTGCGGGGCTGGCGCTGCCGGCGCTGGTGGCGCAATCGGGCGGGGTGGCGGCGCTGGTCGCGGGGTTCCTGCACCTCGGCGATGCGGCGGCGGAATGGCTGATGCCGCTGGCCGTCACGCTTTTGCTGGGCGGGATGACGGCGACCGCGGTGATGGTCGTCCCGACGCTGTGGCCCGACCGCAGCGCCGCCGCGCGCATGGTGACGGCCGCCTTTGCCGGGCTGGCACTGGCGGCATCGGCCGGTGCCAGCCTTGCGCTGTCGCTGGCGGGACTGTTGCCGACCGGCGGTCTTTTGACCGGCGGGGTGCCGTTCCATGCGCTGGCCGGCATCGGCGCCTGGCTGAGCGTCGCGACCTTTGGCGTCAGCTACCGGCTGTTCCCGATGTTCCTTGTCGCCCCCGATCGAGAGGGGCGGCTGCGCCATGTGACCCTGTGGCTGGCGCGCGGCATGATCGGCCTTGTCGCCCTGGCGCTGGGGCTGGCGCTGGCGGATGCCCCGGCGGGGGTGGCGCTGGCCGCGATCCTTGCCGTCTCGGTCATCGCGGTGGTGCTTTACCTTGCCGATATCCGCGCCATCTGGCGCGCGCGCCGCCGTCCGCGGCCCGAGGCGAACATGCGGATGACCCCCCTCGCGCTGGGCTTTCTCGCCCTTGCCGTCGCCTTGTCGCCGGTCGCGGCCTGGCAAGGCGGCAACTGGGCCGAAGCGGCGGTGGCGGTGGCGCTGCTGGGCTGGCTGACCACGCTGACGCTGGCGCAGGTCATCAAGATCACCTCGTTCCTGACCTGGATCCAGGTCTTTGCGCCGCAGATCGGGCGCGGGCCGCTGCCGATGGTCCATGACCTGACCAGCGACCCCGTGGCGCGGGGCCTGCTGTGGCTGTGGGCAACGGGTGTCGCCGGCCTGGCCGTGGCCTTGGCCGCCGGATCGGATATGCTGTTCCGGCTGGCCGCGCTGCTGCTGTTTCTCTCTGCTGCCGGTGTTGCCGCCGAATGCCTGTGGATCCGGCGGCTGTCACACCTGCCTGCCTCCAGACGGCCCGCGGCGCTGCCGCCCGTCATCCTTCCCCCGAAAAGACCGGAGTTTGCGACATGACCCAGGATAGCCCGCTAACCCTAGACGTGCGCCCGCTGCTTGCGGCCGGGCAAGAGCCGTTCAACGCGATCATGGCGGCTGTCGATGCGCTGGCCCCCGGTCAGGCGCTGCGGCTGGTCGCGCCGTTCCGCCCCGCGCCCCTGTTCAACGTCATGGCCAAGCGCGGTTACGCCGCCGCCGACCGCGCCCTGACCGGCGACGATTGGGAGGTGGTGTTCACCCCGGTTGCCGCCGCGCCCGCCGATGCCGGGCTTGCCCCCGGCAGCGCGCCCGATGCCGTCCTTTGGCCCGATCCGGTCGAGGTGATGGACCTGACCGGCCTGATGCCGCCGGAACCGATGGTGCGCATTCTTGAAACCCTGGCGGGCATGGCCGGCGGCAGCGTGCTGTTCGCGCTGCTTGACCGCGAACCGATGTTCCTGTTCCCCGAACTGGCGCAGCGCGGTGCCGAATGGGCCGGCAATTTCGCCTCTGACGGCCGCGGATACCGGCTGCTTGTGCGCTCGGGTGGCGATGATGACTGATCGCATCGCCGCGGTGCGTGCAGCGTTGGCCTCGATCGTCGATCCCGAAACCGGGCGCGATCTGGTGGCGATGGGGATGATCTACGACATCGCGGTCGAGGGCGACACCGCCCGCGTCACCATGACCACAACCGTGAAGGGCTGCCCGATGAGCGGCCTGCTGCGCACCGGCGCCGAAACCGCCGTCGCCGCCGTGCCCGGCATCGCCACGGTCGAGATCACCATGACCTGGGATCCGCCCTGGACCCCGGACCGCATGCAGCCGCTATGACCCGAGCGGCTGGCGGCGCTTGCGAGCCAGGACCCCGCCGTATTCCGCCACGAACAGGACAAAGCCGGCAATCCACAGCGCACCCGCCACCTCGGTCAGCCAGAAGGCGCCGCTGAGGTCGGCAAGCGGCCGGGCCAAGGCCGCGGCGAAGATGCAGGCACAGGCCAGCACCGTGAGGGGTGAGGCGGTCAGCGCCTGCCCGATATGGCCGCGGGTGGTGCGCACCATCACCGACAGCATCGTGCCGCCGATCACCCCCACCGTGAGCACATGCAGCGCGGCAGTAGGCTCGATCAGGCCGGATGCCGCTGCTGCGATGGCGGCAAAGCCCAGCGCGACAAAGGCGTAGGCGACATGCAGCACGAACAGCAGTTTTTCGGGCCAGATCGCCAGACCGCGCCACCGTGCCAGCCGGGCGCCGTTCAGCGCCGCCGCCAGCACCGCCGCCACCCCGGTCAGCCTGTCGTCGGGAACAATGACCCAGGCGGCAAGCGTCGCCGCCGAGAACACGATGACTCCGGCGTCAAAGCGGCGATAGGGCACCGGCAGCGGCACCAGCTTGCGCTGCGCCATCCAGTTGCGGGTAAAGCTGGGGATGATGCGGCCGCCGATGATCAGGACCAGCACCACATAGCCCGCGACCCCGCCGCGCAGCCATAGCGAGGGGTCGCCCCGGGTCGCTGCGGCGATGTGGAAGCCAAGGTTGCCGGCCATCACCGCCGCCACCGCCGCCAGCACCTTGAGGTCGGCCCATTTCCGTCCGGCGATGATCTCGCGCGCGGCGACGGCAAGAAGGGTCGGCAGGAACAGCGCGTCGAGGACCGAGGCGACCATCTGCCCGGTCCAGCCCGACAGGACCATCGCCACCCGTCCCAGAACCCACAGGCCGAACAGCGCGATCAGCGGTCGGCCCGATACCGGCAGGCCGCCGGTCCAGTTGGGAATCGCGGTCATCAGGAACCCCGCCATCACCGCCGGGGCAAAGCCGAACACCATTTCATGCGCATGCCACAGGGGCGCGCCAAAAGCGCCGCCGATGCCCAGACCGCTGGCTAGCGCGGCGATCCACAGCGCCATCGCCGCCGCCGCCCAGACCGCGCCGCCCAGAAAGAACGGCCGGAAGCCATAGGACCACAGCGCCGGCCCGTCCTCTTTCAGCCCGCGCGGCATCCGTGGCCGCTTTGCCTCTGCCATGACCACGGGAACTCCTCTTGGACCTGCATGTCACGGGTTGGGGCGTCCTGTGCCCCCGCTCTTTGCGCTGCCGCAAGCATCGGGGCGAAAACCTTGTCCGAACCTTGCTCCGGCACAACGAAGCGGCCCTGCGGACGCCCTAAAGTCTGCTCAACCCCGGCTGACGCCGGACGGTTTCGAAAGAAGGAAGAAAGACGATGACCGAATTTGCCGTTTCCCGCCGCGCGATCCTTGCCGGCGCTGCGATTGCCGGCACCTATGCCACGCTACACAGCGCGCAGGCCCGCGCCGAAGAGGTGCTGACCCCCGTCGCCGGCAGCGCCAACGACCTGCCGCGGGTCAAGATCGATCTGGTCGACCCGCCCTTTGTCCATGCCCACGAACAGGTGGCAAGCACCGGCCCGCGCGTCATCGAATTCGAGATGACGATCCACGAAAAGAAGATCGTGCTGGACGATGCCGGCACCGAGACCTGGGCGATGACCTTCAACGGCACGGTGCCGGGGCCGCTCATGGTGGTGCACGAGGGCGATTATGTCGAACTCACGCTCATCAACGACATCAACAACGAGCTGATGCACAACATCGACTTCCACTCCTCGACCGGGGCGCTGGGCGGTGGTGCGCTGACCGAGGTCAACCCCGGCGAAAAGACCATCCTGCGCTGGAAGGCGACCAAGCAGGGCGTGTTCGTCTATCACTGCGCGCCTCCGGGCATGGTGCCCTGGCACGTCACCGGCGGCATGAACGGCGCCATCATGGTGCTGCCGCGCGACGGGCTGAAGGACGGGCAGGGCAATCCGCTGCGCTATGACCGCGTCTATTATGTCGGCGAGCAGGATTTCTACGTTCCCCGCGACGAGGCCGGCAACTACAAGACCTATGAATACCCCAGCGACAGCTATGACGACGCGATCCACGCGATGCGCACGCTGACGCCGACGCATATCGTGTTCAACGGCCGGGTCGGCGCCCTGACCGGCGACAATGCGATGACGGCGGCTGTCGGGGAAACCGTCCTCATCATCCACAGCCAGGCCAACCGCGACACGCGGCCCCACCTGATCGGCGGCCACGGCAATTATGTCTGGGCCACCGGCAAGTTCCGCAACCCGCCCGAGCTGGACCAGGAAACCTGGTTCATCCCCGGCGGCACGGCCGGCGCGGCGCTTTACACCTTCGAGCAGCCGGGCATCTACGCCTATGTCAACCACAACCTGATCGAGGCTTTCGAACTGGGCGCCGCCGCCCACTTCAAGGTCGAGGGCGAATGGAACGACGACCTGATGACGCAGGTCCTTGCGCCGACTGCCGTCTGACGATCATCGGGCCGCCCCGTCCGCGGGGCGGCCCCCGCATCCTGGGGAATATCATGGCACATGTCACCGCAGCACTGGCGGCGGCGGGTATCGTCGCCGCGACCGCCGTCGCGGCCATGGGCTGGGCCGGCGGCGATCCTGCCGCGGAACCGCCCGTCGTCCGGCTTGATCCGGTGCCGTTCGAACACCGGCTTGACGGGTCGTGGCGCCGCGACGGTCACGCCATCGACGCGCCCCTTGCCATGGTGACGATCCCGGCCCCGGTCGAGATCATGGACCGCCCGGTCAGCGTCGCCCAATACCTTGCCTGCGTCGATGCCGGCGCCTGCGAGGCGCCCGATGGTCCGACAGACCGGCCCGACCTGCCGGTGGTCGGGGTCAATTACCTTGACGCCTCTGCCTATGCCGCCTGGCTGTCGGACCGTACCGGGCAGGACTGGCGCCTGCCCACCGATGCCGAATGGGCGCAGGCAGCGGGCAGCCTGTGGCGCGACGATGCGGTGGGCGCGGCCGAAGATCCCGACAATCCGGCGGTGCGCTGGATCGCGGAATACGAACAGAACGCCGCCCTTGTCCGCCAGCGCGACCGCGAGGTGCGCCCGGTGGGAATGCTCAATGTCAACGAACTGGGCGTCCACGACATCGGCGGCGCGGTCTGGGAATGGACCTCGACCTGCTTTCGCCGCGTCGATACCGACGCCAGCGGCGCCATCACCGCGACCGACGAGATCTGCGGCATCTATATCGCCGAGGGCCTGCACCGCGCGGCGCTGACCCAGTTCGTGCGCGACCCCAAGACGGGCGGTTGTTCCGTCGGCACTCCGCCCGACAACATGGGCTTTCGTCTTGTGCGCGAGGTGCGGCAGGGCCCCTTTGCCCGGATCGGCCGCTGGCTGGGGCTTTAACCCTCTGGGCAAGCCCAAGAAACTGCGGCACAAGCGACGCGACCCACGCCGAAGGACGCCCGCTTGGCCATCGACATCTCGCTTGTCCGCAACCTGCCCCTGTTCCAGAAAATGGACGAGGGCGACCTTGCCCGGCTGCTGGCCCGTGCCAGCACCCGCAGGCTGCCGGCCGGTGCCGCCGTCTTTGAACAGGGCGAACCGGCGGTCGCGTTCTTCCTTCTGCTGCATGGCCGGCTCAAGGTCACGCAGGTGACGCCGGACGGCCAGCAGGTCATGGTGCGCGTCGTGCATCCCGGCGACCTGTTCGGCTTTGCCCGCGCGCTGAACCGCGCCGATTATCCCGGCACGGCCCATGCCGCCGTCGATTCCGTCATCATCAGCTGGCCGATGACCGACTGGGATGCCGTGGTGGAGACCAACCCGCGGCTGGCGCTGAACGCCATGCAGACCATAGGCCAGCGCCTGGACGAGGCGCATACCCGCCTGCTCGAGATGTCGACGCAAGAGGTCGAGCGGCGCGTGGCCCATGCCGTCCTGCGGCTGGCCGAAAAGGCCGGGCGGCAGGAGGGGGCGGGAACCCGCATCGACTTTCCCATCACCCGGCAGGACATCGCCGAAATGACCGGCACGACGCTGCACACCGTCTCGCGCATCCTGTCGATGTGGGAGGGGCGGGGCCTTGTCGAAGGCGGGCGCCAGAAACTGACGGTCATCGACGCCGAAGGGCTGGCGCAGATCGCCGATCCCGACCTCTGACCCACTGCAAACCCGACAAAAAATCTTCGTTGTTTGCCCGAGATCAAGGTTGTCCACGCTGCAGTGCAGTATCACCGTCGCAACGGGCCAGACGGGCCCGCTGAACGGAGAAGATGAAATGAAACCGATGTCCCTGTATCTCGCCGCCGCCCTGGTCGCCCTGGCCGGCGCCACCAGTGCCGAGGAATTCACGGTCGAGATGCTGAACCGGGGCGAAGCCGGCCCGATGGTCTTTGAACCCGCGTTCATCCGCGCCGAACCCGGCGACGTGATCCACTTTGTCCCGACCGACCGCAGCCACGACGTCGCCTCGATCGAGGGGATGCTGCCCGACGGGGTCGAGGCGTTCGAGAGCGAGATCAACGAACCCTACGACCTGACGGTGACCGAACCCGGTGTCTATGGCATCAAGTGCACGCCGCACTTCTCGATGGGCATGGTGATGCTGATCCAGGTCGGCGCCGACCCCGCCAACCTTGCCGCCGCACAAGAGGTCCGCATGCCCCGCAAGGCCGGCGAGCGGATGGAAGAGGCGTTCGCGCTGGTCGAGTAAGGCGGGGGCGGGCAACCGCCCGCCATCGCGACCCTTGACTGGCGGATCGCACCGGGGCGCACGACCCCCCTGGCGAACGTCTTTGCCACGCGGCGCCCCGGTAAAGGCTCTGGCCGTCGCACAATGCCACGGCCAGCGCCCGACCCCCGACAACCGTTGCGGCCACACCTTGGCCGTACAGGCCCCGTCCCCCGCCGCTTCTGCTTGCCACAACCCCCATTTCCGGGCTTCTGTGGCCGCGGGGACAGGGGAGTCGCTTCATGGTCAGCAAACGCCGCCGCATCTGGGGCTGGATGTTCTTTGACTGGGCGCAGCAGCCCTATTTCACCCTTGGCCTGACCTTCACCTTCAGCCCGTTCTTCGCCGTGGTCGCCGCCCGCTGGTACGAGGCGCAGGGCGCCACCGCCGACGCCGCCGGTGCACAGGCGCAAAGCCTGTGGTCGCTGGGCCAGACCCTTGCCGGCATCGTCATCGCGCTTTCGGCGCCGTTCATCGGTGCCTGGGCCGATGCCTCGGGGCGCAAGCTGGGCTGGATAGGGCTGTTCAGCATTGTCTACATCGTCTGCGCCGCCTCGCTCTGGTGGCTGATGCCCGATGGCACCGGGCTTTTCACCGTGCTGGTGCTGTTCTGGATCGGCTTCATCGCCGCCGAATCGGGGCTGAACATCAACAATGCCATGCTGCCCTCGCTGGGCGACGACCGGCAGATCGGGCGGATTTCCGGCTCGGCCGCCGCCTTTGGCTATTGGGGCGGGGTGCTGGCCTTGGCCATCGTGCTGTGCCTGTTCGACGACAGCCGCGGCAAGACGCTGATCGGCATCGACCCACTGTTCGGGCTGGATCCGGCGATGAACGAAGGCACCCGCTTTGTCGGGCCGTTCATCGCCGTCTGGTGCGCGCTGTTCATGATCCCCTTCTTCCTGTGGAGCCGCGACACCCGCGCCCCCGCCACCCGCCGCGCCTCTCCGCGCGAGATCGTGCGCGGCCTTGGCGCCACCGTGCGCGAGGTGTTCCGGCGCCGGTCGCTGGGGAATTTCCTGCTGGGCTCCATGCTTTACCGCGATGCGATGAATGCGATCTATGCCTTTGGCGGCATCTATGCGGCGCTGGTGCTGGACTGGACCACGATGCAGATCGGCATCTTCGGCATCGTCGCCGCCATCGCCGCGGCGGTGCTGACCTGGGCCGGCGGGCTGGCCGACGCCAGACTGGGGCCAAAGCCGGTGATCGTCACCTGCTGCTGGGTGCTGATCGTCGTCTCCTCGGTCATCGTCGGCATGTCGCGGCAAAGCCTGTTCGGCTTCGCACTGCCGCCGGGATCGCCGCTGCCCGACATCATCTTCTTCGTCTGCGGCGGCCTTCTGGGGGGCGCCGGCGGGGCGATCTATTCCGCCAGCCGCACGATGATGGTGCGCCATTCCCACCCCGACCGCCCGGCCGAGGCCTTTGGCCTGTTCGCCCTGACCGGGCGGGCCACGGCGTTCCTGGCCCCGGCGCTCATCACCCTGTTCACGACTTTGACAGGGTCCAACCAGCTGGGCTTTCTGCCCGTCATCGCGCTTTTCCTGATCGGGCTTTTCCTGCTACGTTTCGTCGACAGGAACGGAGACAGAGAGACATGGTCCGCAAGATTGCCGCAATCGCCCTCGTGACCGTGCTGGCCGCCTGTGGCGGCGGCGGAGACGGGCGGTCCGGCGGTCAGGGCGAAAGCCCCGATCAGGCGCTGGCGCGGCTGTCGGCGCAGAATGCCGACGACGCGCGGATCGCGCGCGACCTGTTCGGCCATGTCGACGGCGCCGCCACCGGCCCGGCCGAGGCTGTCGGGTTCTATTCGCGCGGCTGTCAGGCCGGGGCGGTGCAACTGCCCGAAACCGGGCCGACCTGGCAGGCGATGCGCCTGTCGCGCAACCGCAACTGGGGCCAGCCCGAATTGATCGACTTTCTTCAGGATCTGTCGGCCTTTGCCGCCACCCAGCCCGGCTGGCAGGGCCTGTATGTCGGCGACATGAGCCAGCCGCGCGGCGGCCCGATGCTGACCGGCCATGCCAGCCATCAGGTCGGGCTTGATGCCGATATCTGGATGCTGCCGGCCAGCCGTCTGGACCTGACCGCCGCCGAACGCGAAAACCTGTCGTCGATCCGCACCGACCGTTCGTCGGGTGCCTATATCGGTGCCGACTGGACCCCGGCGCACGAGGCGATCATCCGCCGCGCCGCGATGGATCCGCGGGTCGAGCGGATCTTCGTCTTTCCCGGTGCCAAGGTCGAGATGTGCGACAACGCCACCGGCGACCGGTCCTGGCTGTCGAAAATCCGCCTGCTCGCCAACCACAACTACCATTTCCACGTCCGCCTTGCCTGCCCGGCGGGCGATGCGTCCTGCGTCGCGCAGGATCCGGTGCCGGCGGGCGATGGCTGCGACGAGGCGCGCGAGGCGGTCAACCTGATCCTGAACCCGCCGCCACCCGACCCGAACTATGTGCCGCCGCCGCCGCGCGGCCCGCTGACCATGGCCGAATTGCCGGGCCAGTGTTCGGCCGTGCTGGCCAGCAACTGACGATGCGCGCCCTTGCTGTCGCAGCCGCCCTTGTGGCGGCCGGCCCCGCCTGTGCCGAGGCGACCTTTCTTGGCCGCTATGTCTGGACCGGCGGTTGGGACGGTTTCGGCGGCTGGTCGGGGATCGAGGTCGCCGAAGACGGCGCCGGTTTCGTCGCCGTCTCGGACCGTACCGCGCTGGTCCAGGGGCGGCTGCTGCGCGACGGCGCGGGCAATGTCGCGGGCGTCGAGGTGACGGACCGCGCCGAAATCACCGATGTCGACGGCAACCAGATGCGTTCGGCCCGCGGCGACAGCGAAGGCATCGCGCTGGCCGCCGACGGCACGCTTTACATCAGTTTCGAAGGCGTGACCCGCGTCCGCGTGCAACCGGGGCTGCATGGCACGCCGTCGCTTCTGCCCGACGACCCCGCTTTCGCCGAAATGCAGAACAATGCGGGGCTCGAGGCCATTGCCATCGCGCCGGACGGTGCGCTTTACACCCTTCCCGAACGGTCTGGCCGGGTAGAGCGGCCGTTTCCGGTCTACCGCTTTCGCAATGGTGCGTGGGACGTGCCCTTTTCCATTCCGCGAAGCGGCCCCTTTCTGCTCTCGGGTGCCGATGTCGGGCCGGACGGGCGGCTGTATCTGCTTGAACGCGACTTTGCCGGCATCGGTTTTCGTAGTCAGGTGCGCAGTTTCGACCTGACCGGCGGCGACGAACGGATTGAGCTGGAAAGCCGGATCGGCCAGTTCGACAACCTCGAGGGCATCGCCGTCTGGCAGGACGGGCAGGGCATCCGGCTGACGATGATTTCCGACGACAACCAGAACTGGTTTCAGGACACCGAGATCGTCGAATACCGCCTTGCCGATTGACGGCATGCGCGGCCGGGCGTAAGCGGGCGCGCCTTCACCCAAAGGCCAAGTCGCCGCACCCTTGCCAAAACGGACCTGAAAGACATGCGCCTTTTGCCCGGCATCCTTGCCATGACCGTCATCGTCGTGGCCTCGAACATCCTCGTGCAGTTCCTGCTTTGGGACGGGCTGCTGACCTGGGGGGCGTTCACCTATCCGTTCGCCTTCCTTGTCACCGATGTGATGAACCGCCTGTACGGCCCGGCCGCCGCGCGGCGCGTGGTGCTGGCGGGTTTCGTGACCGGGATCCTGTGTTCGCTGGTCGGCACGCAGGTCATGCTGGACTTCGGCCCGGCGGTGACCCTGCGCGTCGCCTGCGCCTCGGCCGTGGCCTTTGCCTGCGCCCAGCTTCTGGACATCACCGTGTTCAACCGGCTGCGGCAAAGGTCGTGGTGGCAGGCGCCTTTGTGGGCTTCGGTCGCGGGGTCGGTGCTGGATACCGCCGTGTTCTTCACGGTCGCCTTCAGCGCCGCGCTGTCGCCGCTGTTTCCGGCTTACGCGGTCGAGCAGACGGCATGGGCGCAAGATGTTGCGCCACTTCTGACCGTCGGCCCCCAGATGCCGTTGTGGATCTCCCTCGGGCTGGCCGATCTGGCGGTCAAACTGCTGATCGCGCTGGTCGCACTGGTGCCGTTTCGCATCATTATCGGGCAAATGCTGGCCTCACGGGCCAGCTGACGAAAAAACTCGCGCCGGGTCACAGAAAATTATTTTGACTTTAACCCCTGTCGTGCAAGTCTGACCTCATCGTCAACCCATCGAAAGGAGGTGATCCAGTGTCGAGAAAGTCATTGGAGAAAAGTGTCGGGACAGCCGGGGGGTCGCGCACCTGAGGCAGCCCTCGGGTTCCCAATCCTTGGTGGATACGTCTAACCGACGCAACCTCCTGAACTTTCGATGGGGCCGCTCCGCCAAGGGGCGGCCCTTTTGGTCAACGGCCCTTCTGGTCGCGGGGGCGCCGGGCTGAAGCCCGGCGCGGAAGAAGGAGGGCCTTCCGCCCTCCTCTGCGCCTTGCGGCGCATTCACCACCCGAGGATATTTGTGGACGAAGAATGCGCAGGCGCGGTCAGCCGTCCAGTCCCAGCGCGGTCAGAAGCTCGGCCTCGGTCTGGTCGATGGCGGCGTGGATTTCGCTTTGGAACCCCTCGCGTGACACCGCCTCTTCCAGCTTGATCAGGGTGAAATCGACGCCGACCATGACGGCGATGCCGCCCGCCAGCCCGCCCAGCACGGCGCCGACCGTGGTTCCGGCGCCCGGCACCACGCTGCCGCCCGCGCCGCCGGCGACGGCGCCCACACCCATGCCGCCAAGAAACGTCAGCGCCTTGCTGCCGGCGATCTTGGCAAGCGCGGCGGCGGCGGCCTTGAACACCGACGACATGGCGAATTTCGTCCCGACCTTGGCCAGCACCGCAACCCCGATGCCGGCGGTAAGGCCGCTGAAGCCGGCGATGGCGGCGCGTTCGGGGAAGGTCAGGTGATCGGCCAGCACCGGCAGGGTCACAAGGGCGCTGTCGCGGCTGGCGGTGATGGTCAGCACCACATCGTCGGCCGGCAAGGTCGTGCCGCATTGCGCCATGATCTCGGCCTGCATCTGTTCGACGGTTGCGGCCGTCTCGCGCGCGAGCGCCAGCGCGGCGGCGATTTCGGCATCGGCCTGCGCGAAGGGCGCGCCGGTGTCGAGGTGGGTTTCGATCTGGCCGCGCAGATAATCCTCGCCCGAGCCGATGAGCAGGTTGGCGGTGCGCAGGTATTCGGCGGTCAGGCTGTAATACCAGTCCAGAAAGGTCGGGACATTGGCGCGCATTCCATCGAAACCGCCGTGGATCGCGCTGCGCAGCCGGTCCTCTTGCCCGGCGAAAATCTCGCTCAGCCGGGTCTGGAATCCGTCCAGCGCGGCGATGGTGCCGGGCGGGCACAGGGCATCGCCGATCCGTTCGGCCTCGACGGCGCGGCGCAGGTCCGAGGGCAGGGGCACCGGCAGCGCCCTGCCGGGCGCCGTGTCGAACCCGGCCAGCTGCGGACCGGCGTCATAGGCGGGCGGCGCCGTCGTATCGGGGGCGCCGCCGATCAGGATCTGCGCCCGCCCCTCGAACCCGGCCAGCAGCTGCAACCCGAGCCCGGCGAGCACCACGGCGGCAAAGGCGGTCAGGCCGGCGGTGGCGGGGCGCAGCGGCCGCAGCGGCGAGATCACCCGGGCCAGCGCACTTGTCGGAATGAGCGGCAGAAGCAGCGCCGTCGCCAGCCCGAAGGCGACCGAGGCGTCGAGCACGAGGGCGGCGACAATTCCGACCGGCCCCTGTGCCAGCAGGTCGGCCAGACCGGCGCCCAGGGCGCGCAGGTCGAACATCTGGCCCAGAAGCAGGCTTGACCCCGTGTAATGCGCGGCGGCGCCAACCCCCTGGGCCAGCGTCGCGGCGGGCGCGGCGCGCAGGACAACGCCGGCCAACAGCGCGGCAATGCCGCCAAAGGCAAGGCCGACGGGCAAGGCGGCGCGCAGTTCCTGCCCCGCGGCGATATCGCGGCTGACCCGTCGGCGCAGCGCAAAGGTGACCGGCCAGCCCACAACCAGTGCCACCAGCGCCATTGCCAGCGTCCGCAGCGGTTCGGCCACCAGCGCCAGGGCGATGCTGCCGCCGCTGAACAGCGCAAGGGGCAGTGCCACGGCCATGCGCAGCCAGTGGCCGCCGGTGAAGATCTGCCACCACGACCCCGGCTGGAACAGCAGCGCGTCATGGATCCGCCGCAGCGCCGACAGCACGCCCGCCACCAGCCAGATCGCGGCGCCGATCAGCAGCGCCGCCAGCGCAAAGCCCAGAAGCGGCACCGCCGCGCCCTGCCACAGGCAGGCGGCGACCAATGCCACCAAAAGGCAAAGCCGGAGGACGATGGCAGGCATGGGCACCTCGCTTTCCGCGACAATCCGGGGCAGAATCAGGCGCTGCTTCGATATGTCAAGGAGAGCGCAGTGCTGCACATAAGCGAGAGCATCGCGATCCAGGACTGGGAGATCACCGAACAGTTCGTCCGGGCGCAGGGGCCCGGCGGGCAGAACGTGAACAAGGTCTCGACCGCGGTCGAGTTGCGGTTCGAGGCCGAGCGGTCGCCGGCGCTGTCCGGGCCGGTCAAGGCGCGGCTGAAACGGCTGGCCGGGTCGCGCTGGACGCAGGACGGCGCCATCGTCCTGTTCGTGCAGGATACCCGCTCGCAGGCCCGCAACCGCGAGATCGCCCGCGATCGGCTGGCCGAATTGATCCGCGCCGCGCTGGTGGCGCCGAAACGGCGGGTGGCGACGCGACCGACCCTCGGCTCGGTCCGTCGCCGGCTTGATGCCAAGCGGGAACGGTCCGAGGTCAAGGCCGGCCGCCGCGATACCGGCGAGGATCAGGGTTAGGCCGGCGCCGCTTCAAAGGCGATGCCGCAGTTCTTCTGGATGCTGGCCTGTTCCAGCGCCTCGAGTTCGCCCTTGAGGCGCGACAGTTCGGCGCGGTTTTCGTCATTGCCGTTCAGGAAAAAGGCCGCGGGCCAGAACAGGATCAGCGACACCGCGGTCAGCGCCGCGTCGTTCTGGGCGGCCTCGTCCTGAAGCCCGGCAATCTGCCCGGTGCGGCTGGCGACGCGCTGCGCCTCGGCCGCGATCTGGGTGCAGGTCAGCGCGGAATATTGCGTGGGCGAGACATAGGCGGCGCCGATTTCGGCACTGGTATCGGCGCAGGCGCCCAGCAGGGTGGCGGCAGCGGCGAGCGCCGAAAGGCAGGTTCTGGTCATGGTGGTGGTCCCTTCATCCATTGGCCGGGCGGCAGAATCGGCCGCGCCGGCAGGAACCATCTGGCGGGATGCGGGTGACGAATCCTGTCATCCACCGCAGGCCCTTGCCAATGCCGGCGGCCGGGCCTATATGGCGCCTTGACAGCGGCGCTACGGGGTCCAAACCCGCAGCCCACCGGGAAAGACCAACGGGCCGCTGGCCCGTTTTTTGTGCCCGAACCCTGCCTTGAAAGGCACCCCGCTGATGACCGATCTTGTCGCCCGCGCCGCCCTTGACCAGCGAATCGCCGGCATCGTCCGCCCCGTGGTCGAGGATATGGGATTCGAACTTGTCCGCCTGCGCATGATGGGCGGCAAGGATTCGCTCCTCCAGATCATGGCGCAAAAGGCCGACGGTTCCATGGAGGTGGACGATTGCGCCGCGCTTTCCACCGCGCTGTCGGCGGTCCTTGATGTCGAGGATCCGATCATCGAGGCCTATACGCTCGAGGTCTCCTCGCCCGGCATCGACCGGCCGCTGACCCGGCTCAAGGATTTCGATCTGTGGGCCGGCTATGTCGCCAAGATCGAGACCGAGCAGTTGATCGACGGCCGCCGCCGCTTCAAGGGCACGCTGGCCGGGACCGAGGGGGACGAGGTGCTGATTACCCTCGACGACCTGCCGGACGAGCCGACCATCGGGCTCAAGTTCGAATGGCTGTCGGATGCCAAGCTGGTGCTGACCGACGAATTGATCCGCGAGGTGCTGAAAGGCCGCAAGGATCAGGGGCTGGTCGACCAGTCCGCCTATGATGAGGTCCAGGAGATTCTGGACGATTCCGAAGAAGACGAGGGCAACAGGGGCCCGCAAGAGGAGATTCACTGATGGCGATCACATCGGCCAACCAACTGGAACTGCTCCAGACCGCCGAAGCGGTGGCGCGGGAAAAGATGATCGACCCCGGCCTTGTGGTCGAGGCGATGGAGGAAAGCCTCGCCCGTGCCGCCAAGTCGCGCTACGGCGCCGAGATGGACATCCGGGTCAAGATCGACCGCAAGACCGGCAAGGCCGAATTCACCCGCGTCCGCACCGTGGTCGAGGATGACGGTGTGGAAAACTATCAGGCGCAACTGACCGTCGCGCAGGCGCGGCAGTATCTGGCCGATCCGCAGGTCGGTGACGAGATCGTGGACGAGGTTCCGCCCGTCGACCTGGGCCGCATCGCCGCGCAATCGGCCAAGCAGGTCATCCTGCAGAAGGTGCGCGAGGCCGAGCGTGACCGCCAGTTCAACGAATTCAAGGACCGCGCCGGCACCATCATCAACGGCACGGTGAAGCGCGAGGAATACGGCAACCTGATCGTCGACGTCGGCGCCGGCGAAGCAGTGCTGCGCCGCAACGACAAGATCGGGCGCGAAGCCTATCGCCCCGGCGACCGCATCCGCTGCTATGTCAAGGACGTGCGCCGCGAACAGCGGGGCCCGCAGATCTTCCTGTCGCGGACCGCGCCGGAATTCATGGCCGAACTGTTCAAGATGGAAGTGCCCGAGATCTACGAAGGCGTGATCGAGATCAAGGCCGTCGCCCGCGACCCCGGTTCGCGCGCCAAGATCGCCGTGGTGTCCTATGACAACTCGATCGACCCGGTTGGCGCCTGCGTCGGCATGCGCGGCAGCCGCGTGCAGGCCGTGGTGAACGAGCTTCAGGGCGAAAAGATCGACATCATCCCCTGGAACGAGGATATCCCGACCTTCCTTGTCAACGCGCTGCAACCGGCCGAAGTGTCGAAGGTGGTGCTGGACGAAGAGGCCGAGCGGATCGAGGTCGTGGTGCCCGAGGAGCAGCTTTCGCTCGCCATCGGCCGCCGCGGCCAGAACGTGCGCCTTGCCTCGCAGTTGACCGGCCTCGACATCGACATCATGACCGAGGAAGAGGAATCGAAGCGCCGTCAGGCCGAGTTCGAATCGCGCACCCGCCTGTTCATGGACACGCTCGATCTGGACGAATTCTTTGCCCAGCTTCTGGTCGCCGAAGGCTTTACCAACCTTGAGGAAGTCGCCTATGTCGACCTCGACGAGCTGACCAGCATCGAAGGCGTCGATGATTCGACCGCCGGAGAGCTTCAGGCCCGCGCCCGCGACTATATCGAGGCGCAGAACAAGGCCGCGCTCGACAATGCCCGCGCGCTGGGCGTCGAGGACAGCCTGATCTCCTTCCCGGGCCTGACCCCGCAGATGGTCGAGGCGCTGGCCAAAGACGATGTCAAGACGCTCGAGGATTTCGCCACGCTCGCCGACTGGGAAATCGCCGGCGGCTGGACCACCGTCGATGGCGAGCGGGTCAAGGACGAGGGCATCCTTGAAAAGTTCGATGTGAGCCTTGAAGAGGCGCAGACCATGGTGATGACCGCGCGCGTTGCGCTGGGCTGGGTCGACCCCGATGAGCTGGTCGCCGACGAGGCCGAGGAAACGGAGGCAGAGGAGGAGTGATCCTCTGACCCCCACATGACGCGCGGCGGACACAAAGAGGACAGCGAAGGGCCGGAACGGCGCTGCATCGTCACAGGCGAGGTGCAGCCAAAGGCGGGGCTTGTCCGTTTCGTGCTGGGCCCGGACGATACGGTCTATCCCGATGTGCTGGAAAAGCTGCCGGGGCGCGGCATGTGGGTGACGGCGGATCGCGCCGTTCTGGACAAGGCGGGGCGCGGGCAATTCTCGCGCTCGGCCAAAAAGCCGGTGAAGGTGCCCGAGGGGCTGGCCGACGACGTGGAACGCCAGCTTGCCCGCCGGGTGACCGACCTGATCGCGCTGGCGCGCAAGGCGGGCATTGCGGTCTGCGGATTCGAAAAGGTCAAGGATGCGCTGGCGGCCGAAAACGTCCGCGTCCTCTTGCAGGCCAGCGACGGTTCGGTGCGCGGAAAGTCCAAGCTGTGGACGCCCACCGGCGCCCGGTATTTCGACTGCCTGACGCAGGATGAATTGGGGCTGGCCTTCGGGCGGCAAAGTGTCATACACGGCGCGCTCTCCGCTGGCGCATTGAGCGACCGTGTAGTAGAGGAGGCCGCAAAATTGCGCGGCCTGCGCACGTTGAACGGCAGTCAGGGGACTGCCGGAGAGGAAACAGAGACTTCATGACCGATAACGACGGCAAGAAACCGCTTGGCATTCGCGCACCCGGCGCCCGGCCCGGGAACGTGAAGCAAAGCTTCAGCCACGGCAGGACGAAGAACGTCGTGGTCGAAACCAAGCGCAAGCGCGTTGTGGCCCCGCCCAAGCCCGGCACCCCCGGCGCCTCGGGTGCGTCCGGCCAGGCGCCCTTGGCCGGGGATCCGTCAAAGCGGCCCGCGGGCATCTCGGACGCCGAACTTGAACGCCGGATGAAGGCGCTTGCCGCCGCCCGCGCGCGCGAGGCGGACGAGGCCCTGCGCCGCGCGGCCGAGGAACAGGCCCGCGCCGAAGAGCGCGAGCGCCGCCGGGCCGAGATCGAGGCCAAGGAACGCGAAGAGCGCGAGCATCAGGAACTGATGCGGCGCAAGGCCGAGGAAGAGGAACGCGCCAAGGCCGAGGCCGAGGAAAAGGTCCGCCGCGAGGCCGCGCAGGCCGCGGCCCGTGCCGCGCGTCCGGCGGCCGTGGCCGCCCGCGCCGCCGCGGCAGCGCCCGCCGCCCCCGAGGAAGATCGCGGTGGCCCCGGCCGCGGAGCTGCCGCGCCCTCGCCGCGCAAGACCGACCGCGAGCGCGATTCGGCCCGCGGCGACAAGGCCGCCAAGCCGGTCCGCACCGAGGCCGAGCGCCGCTCCGGCAAGCTGTCGCTGACCGGCGACCTTGAAGGCGAAGGTGGCCGCCAGCGGTCGATGGCCGCGATGCGGCGCAAGCAGGAACGCGCCCGGCAGAAGGCCATGGGCGGCGGCGAGCGCGAAAAGGTCGTGCGCGACGTGCAACTGCCCGAGGCGATCACGGTCGGCGAACTGGCCAACCGCATGGCCGAACGGGTTGCCGACGTGGTCAAGTGGCTGATGCGCAACGGCATCATGGCGACGCAGAACCAGTCGATCGACGCCGATACCGCCGAACTCATCATCGACGATTTCGGCCACCGCGTCGTCCGCGTGTCCGACGCCGATGTCGAGGACGTGATCCAGACCGCCCCCGATGCCGAGGGCGACCTGAAGCCGCGTCCGCCCATCGTCACCATCATGGGCCACGTCGACCACGGCAAGACCAGCCTGCTGGACGCGATCCGCCATGCCAATGTCGTCTCGGGCGAGGCCGGGGGCATCACCCAGCATATCGGCGCCTATCAGGTGAAGACCGATTCGGGCGCCACCCTGACCTTCCTCGACACGCCGGGCCACGCCGCCTTCACCTCGATGCGGGCGCGCGGCGCGCAGGTCACCGATATCGTCGTGTTGGTCGTCGCAGCCGACGATGCGGTGATGCCGCAGACGGTCGAGGCGATCCAGCATGCGCGGGCCGCCAAGGTGCCGATGATCGTGGCGATCAACAAGATCGACAAATACGAGGCCAACCCGCAGAAGGTGCGCACCGATCTGCTTCAGCACGAAGTCATCGTCGAGGCGCTGTCGGGCGACACCCAGGACGTCGAAGTCTCGGCCAAGACCGGCCTGGGCCTTGACGAACTGCTCGAGGCGATCGCGCTGCAATCCGAAGTGCTGGAACTGCGCGCCAACCCCGACCGCCCGGCGCAGGGCGCGGTGATCGAGGCCAAGCTGGACGTGGGCCGCGGCCCGGTCGCCACCGTGCTGGTGCAGAACGGCACCCTGCGCAAGGGCGACATCTTTGTCGTGGGCGAGCAGTGGGGCAAGGTCCGCGCGCTGGTCAACGACAAGGGCGAGATCGTGGACGAGGCCGGACCGTCGGTCCCGGTCGAGGTGCTGGGCCTGTCCGGCACCCCGCAGGCCGGCGACGTGCTGAACGTGGTCGAGACCGAGGCGCAGGCGCGCGAAATCGTGTCCTACCGCGAAAACCTGTCGCGCGAAAAGCGCGCGGCAGCGGGCGCGGCGACGACGCTGGAACAGCTCATGGCGCGGGCCAAGGCCGACAAGTCGGTCGCGGAACTGCCCGTGGTGGTCAAGGCGGACGTGCAGGGTTCGGCCGAAGCCATCGCCCAGGCGCTGGAAAAGGTCGGCAACGACGAGGTGCGCGTGCGCGTCCTTCTGTCGGGTGTCGGGGCCATCACCGAAAGCGACGTCACCCTTGCCGAGGCGTCGCAGGCGCCGGTGATCGGTTTCAACGTGCGGGCGAATGCGCCGGCACGGGCGGCCGCGAACCAGAAGGGCGTGGAAATCCGCTACTACTCGATCATCTACGACCTGATCGAGGATATCAAAGCCGCCGCCTCGGGCCTGCTCAAGGCCGAGGTTCGGGAACGCTTCATCGGCTATGCCCGCGTGTTGCAGGTGTTCAAGGTGTCGGGTGTCGGCAAGGTCGCCGGCTGCCTCATCACCGAGGGCGTCGCCCGCAAGTCCGCCGGCGTGCGCCTGCTGCGTGACAACGTGGTCATCCACGAAGGCACGCTCAAGACGCTGCAACGGTTCAAGGACCAGGTGGCCGAGGTCGAATCCGGCAAGGAATGCGGCATGGCGTTCGAGAATTACGACGATGTGCGCGAAGGCGATGTCATCGAAATCTTCGAACGCGAGACGATAGAACGCACGCTCTGACCTGCGTGCGACGGAATTGCGGGGGCCGTCCGTGGTAACACTGGACGGCCCTTGTCATTCCGGAAATACAACATGCAGCGCAGAACCTTTCTGACCCTCACCGCGACCCTGCTTCTGGGCGGCAGTCGCCTCGTCATGGCGCAAACCGCGCTTTCGCTCGAGTTTGACCCCCAGGGCTATGTCGAACAGGAGGTCGAGGTTGACGGGCGGGTCGTCCGCTACCGGTTCTGGAAGGCGATCCCCTATGTCGCCAACCCGGTGGACGTGGCCTATCAAAGCCTCAACATCTCGGTCCCCGTCGCCATCGACGGGGTGGCGGTGGATGCTGTCGGGGCGCCGGTTCTGCTGGCCAACAAGGTCGGCGGCTACATGCCGTCCTCGGTCGTCGAGGCGACGGGCATCGACGAAGGCGGGATGATGGCGCCGCCCGCTGGCGCCGACGGCCCGCAGGGCGAGGCGCCCAGCGGCACCGCGATCATGCAGGACCGTGGCGAGCGGGTGTCGAACGCGAAACTGGCGCTGGCCGCCGGGCTGGTCGTGGTCGAACCGGGCGCGCGGGGGCGGAGCCTGGTGGACGCGGCGGGCACATACTACGGCACCGCCCCGGCGGCCATTGTCGACCTCAAGGCGGCGGTGCGCTGGCTGCGGCACAACCGCGCAACCTTTCCGGGCGATGTCGGGCGGATCGTGTCCTCGGGCACCAGCGCGGGGGGCGCGCTGTCGGCGCTGCTGGGCGCATCAGGCGATGACATGGCCTACGAGCCGTGGCTGGCCGCACTGGGCGCCGCGCCGGAAAGCGATGCGATCCATGCCGCCGGCTGCTGGTGTCCGATCACCGACCTGGACCATGCCGACATGGCCTATGAATGGAACTGGGGCGGCAACCCGCTGTCGGACGGCGCGATTTCCGACCCTGCGCTCTCGGCCGAACTGGCCGCGATGTTCAGCGACTATCAGGCCGGCCTGGGCCTGTCCGTCGCCGGCACCGCGCTGACCGCCGACGCGCTGGGCCCGCATATGGTCGACACCTGGCTGCGCCCCGCCGCGACCGCGCATCTGGCCGCGCTGCCGGAGGCGGACCGCGCCACCTATCTGGCCGACAATCCCCACATCGGCTGGGACGGCAGCGCCGCGAGTTTTGACTGGCCCGCCTTCCTGTCGCATGTCGGGGCGCGGAAAAAGGAGGTGCCGGCCTTTGACGCGCCGGACCTGTCGACGGGCGAAAACAACCTGTTCGGCGGCGGCACTGTCGAGGCGCGGCACTTTACCGGGTTCATGGCCGCGCGGACCGGGGCCACGCTTGACGCCGATGTGGTGCAGGTGGTGCCGCTGATGAACCCGATGACCCATCTTCTGGCCGGCAACCCCGGCCGGGCGCGAAACTGGTGGCTGCGGGTCGGGGCAAAGGACACCGATACGGCGCTGAGCGTGGTTGCCAACCTTGACGCCGCGGCGCGCGCCTTGGGCGACCGGGTGGACACGGCGATATACTGGGATGCCGGCCACGGCGCGAACGAGGACGCGGCGGCCTTTGTCGCATGGATCGCCACGCTTTGACGATGCCCGCCCCGGCAGGCCCCGGCAGGCAGGCTGCGCCTGCCGCCTCCGTCACATCGCGCTGACCCGCGCGGCGATGGACCGCAGGACGGCGTAGTTCTCCTGCTCGACGCCCGGATCCTCGAACCCGCGGTCGGCGCTGTTGACGGCGATGACAACCCCTAGAGGGCGGTTGACGTAGATATACTGCCCATAGACCCCCTGTGCGGTGAATTCGCCCTCGGACCAGCCCTGGGGGATCCACCACTGATAACCATAGCCCGGCTGGTCGCCCGAGGTCGGGGCCGAGGCCTGCGTCGATTCCGTCACCCAGTCGCCGGGCACGACCTGCACCCCCTGCCAGATGCCGCCATTCGCCATCATCTGGCCGAAACGGGCATAGTCGCGGGTGGTCATGTTCAGCCCGCCAAGGGCAAAGGGCACGCCCAGCCCGTCGGTAACGTAAAGCGGTTCGGCCTCGAACCCCATCGGGGCGACGATATTCGCGCTCATCAGATCCTGAAGCGTCTCGCCCGTGGCGGCGCGCAGCACCATCGACACGACATGGGTATCGATCGAGACATATTGCATCCGCGCGCCGGGTGCGGCGTCGCGCTGGTCGATGCTGGCGGCAAAGGCATCCATCGACCGCCCCAGCGCCAGCACGCGGCCCATGCGGTTGATGTCGGACCCGAAGTCCAGGTAATCCTCGTTGAAATGCACGCCGGATGACATCTGCAGCGCATCGCGCAGGCTGGCGCCGTCATAGGCCGACCCCGCGAGTTCCGGCACGATCCCGGCCACCTGCGCGTCCAGCCCGCCGGGAATCCGGCCCTGCTCGATCAGCACTCCGGTCAGCGCCGACAGCAGGCTTTTCGCCACCGACCAGCTGATCCGCCGGTCATCGGCCCCGGTGCCAAGGTAATAGCTTTCATGGACGATGGCGCCGCCCTTGAGCACGACGATGCCGGTGACATGGCGCCGGGCGATCCAGTCGGCGATGTCAGCGGGCAGATCCCATTGCGTGCCATAGGGCAGCGGGCTGACGGCGCTGTCACCGCGCGGCAGCGGCGAGGTCAGGAACGCCTCGTCCATATGGCTGAAGTTGTGGACGATGCGGTTTTCGTCGAACAGGGTCAGGACGGCATACAGTCGCGAAAGCTCATCCCGCTTCCAGAAGGCCAGCGCGAGCATCGCCACGACCAGCACCAGCACGATCCGCGCCGCCCAGACCAATATCCTGCGCATTCCCGCCCCCTTGCCCCGTGGTGCCACCATGGCGCGGGCGGGGCCGTTCTGGCAAGCGGCGGTCTGGCGGAGAGCGCCGGGGGCGCTTCGCCCCGTCGCCAGTGTCACTCGGACCAATGGCGCGACACTGGCGACCCCCCAGAGGATACTTATGGACGAAGAATGGGAACCGCCGATCAGGCGGGCGGCTGCCAGAGAATCCAGCGGCCGTGGAAATCCACCCGGCCCAGCGGCAGGGTCAGATCGCCCGGCCACAGGCGCAGCGTCAGGGCGGCGCCGGGGCTGGCGCCGTCCGCCTCCATCCCCAGCCAGGCGAGCGGACGGTCCTTTGTCGCCCCCGCCCCGGCAGCTTCGATCAGCGCGCGGGCGCCGGTCCGGGTGGCGGTGGGGAAATATTGCCAGGCGATGGTGTGGAAGATCAGGTGCAGATGCCCGGGCCGTGGGGCCAGCCGTGCGAGCAGCCAGTCGGCGGCATCGGCGCGGTCGATGACCGGCGCCGGCAGCGACAGCGCAGCACGGGTCAGCGCGGCACGGTCGGGCTGGTCGGGCCAGAGGTAGGACAGCAACCTGTCGGCATCGCGCGCCCGGTCTAGCGGGTTGAGGTCGCAGCCGCGCCGGTCGGCGACATTCAGCGCCACATCGGGCGGCGGCGGGCCGGTCCAGCCGGGGCGCAGCGTCAGCGCGGCATCCTTGGGGCCGCGGCGCCAGCCGTCGCCCGCCAGCGCGTAACGGTCAAAGGTCAGGTTCAGCCCGGCGCTGGCGCCCAGTTCCGACAGGACCAGCGGCAGGCGGTGGCGGTCGGCCAGCCACAGGGCGGCCGCGATCAGCGCCACCGACCGCCGCACCTCGTTGGTCTGCGGCGGGCTGTCGAGGAAACGGTCGATGAAGGCGGCTTCGCTGTCCAGCGCAGCCGCCACTGCCCGCCACAGCGCGTCATCCGCGGGCACGTTCGGCGGATAGACCGCCGCCAGCCCCGCCCGCCCCTGCCGCCGCAGCGCATGCAGCGCCCCGCACAGCCGCAGGGGCAAGGAGGCGCCGGCAGGCGACAGGTCGCCCGCCCAGCCGAACATGCGGTCGGCCAGTGGTGTGCCCGGCTCCAGCCTTTCGGCCAGCACCCGACACAACTGCGCCATGAAGGGCGAGCCGAGGTCGGCGCAGGCGCGCGACTGGATCAGGAAGGCATCGGCAAGCGCACTCACCGAAAACGGTCGGCAAGGCGTTGCAGGGCCGAACGTCGGTCGGGTTCAGGCTCTGCGACGGGGGCGGGCGCAGGGGCGGGCGTGGCGGCCTTTGCCGCGCCACCCCCCGACCGCGGCGGCGCGGTGCGCAGGGCGACGGCGTTCTGGAACCCGGCGTCATTGCCTTCGGCCAGCGCCACTGCGCCATCAGAAATTCCGCGCAGAATGTCGTCAAGCCAGGCTTCGTCACCCTTGCCGAAATCGTGCAGCACATAGCCGGCGACGGCGTCCTTGTGCCCCGGATGCCCGATCCCCAGCCGTACGCGGGCATAGGCGTCGCCCAGATGCCCGTGAATCGAGCGCAGTCCGTTGTGCCCGGCATGGCCGCCGCCCGGCTTGAGCCGCAGCTTGCCGGGGGCAAGGTCAAGCTCATCGTGGAACACGGTCAGATCGGCGGGGGTCAGCTTGTGGAAATCCAGCGCCGCCCGCACCGATTGGCCGGACAGGTTCATGTAGGTCTCGGGCTTGAGCAGGACGATCCTTTCGGCGCCCAGCCGGCCTTCGCTGACCTGCCCGTGGAACTTGCCCCGCCACGGCGCAAAACCGTGGTCCGCGGCGATGCGGTCCACGGCCATGAAGCCGATGTTGTGCCGGTTGCGCGCATATTTCGCGCCCGGATTGCCAAGGCCGACCCAGAGTTTCATGCGCCTTACCTAGCCGCCGGCCGCCCCGGTTTCCAGTCCCACCCGGACCACGACCGCGCCGCGCTTGCGTCCGCTGCCAGTGCGGGCGTGGGCGGCGGCGATTTCATTCAGCGCATAGGTGCTGTCGATCAGCGGCCGGTACAGGCCGCGGTCGGCCAGCAGCGCCAGTTCCGCCATATCCTCGGCCCGTTCGGGGGCAAGGACGGACAGGGGCCGCGGACTGCCGCGGGCGAATCTGGCGGCCAGCATCGCGGCAAGATCGGCCGCAACCATGAGGTAGCGGCCATCGGCCGTCAGATGCGGCCGGATCTGCGGCCATGTCGCGGCGCCCACGGCGTCAAGGATCACCTCCCACTGCCCCGTCAGCGGCCCGGCGCGGTTGTCGATCACCGCATCGGCCCGCAGCGCGTGCAGCAGGTTGTGGTCGCCGGCGCGGCCCGTTGCGGTGACCGTGGCGCCGGCGGCATGGGCGATCTGCACCGCCGCCGAGCCGACAGTGCCGGTGGCGCCAAGGACCAGCACCCTTTGCCCCGCCGCCAGCCCGCCGGCGCGCAGAAAGGTCAGCGCGGTGCAGCCGCCAAAGCTCATCGCCGCCGCTTCCTCCCAGGTCAGGGCGGGCGGCTTGGCGATGACCTTGGTTACCGGCACCGCGACCTGTTCGGCATGGCAGCCCATGGCGGCGCCGGCATAGGCGACCACGGCATCGCCGGGGCGAAAGCCGCTGACGCCGGCGCCGGTGGCGGTCACCACCCCGGCGCATTCGGTGCCCAGCACCGGCTGCCGCGGTCGGCGCAGGCCAAAGGCGAGCCGCCCGAACAGGCCAAAGCCGCGCGGCAGGGTCTGCGAACGGATGCGCCAGTCGGCGCTGCTAACGGTCGTCGCCATGACCCGGATCAGCACCTGTCCGGCGCCCGGCACCGGCACGGGCCGCATTTCGACCCGCACCCGGTCCGGCCCGCCATAGCCGGTCACGACAGCGGCGCGCATCATTTCGGGGCCCATTGGAACACCTCTCCGATCGGGCGGCCAAAGGCATGGGCGATCTGGAACGCCAGTTCCAGCGAGGGCGCGTATTTCGCCGCCTCGATCGCGACGATGGTCTGCCGGCTGACGCCAACGCGGTCGGCCAGTTCCTTTTGCGTCATCTCGCCGGCGTCGAACCGCAGCCGGCGGATGGTGTTGCTCAGGATCCCGGCCATCAGATGCGGAACCCGCGGCGGTGCAGCACGATGCGCCAGATATCGGCGACCAGCCCGCCAAGGACAAAGCCGGCGAGGATCGTGAACACCGCCAGAACCGCGCCCTGCCCCATGATGAGGCCGATCATCGCGGCAACGAAGGCGACGGACAGTGCCGTGAAGGCGGCATTCATCGCCCGGTGTTCGATCAGACGGTCGCGCTCATCCTCGCGGTATTCGACATCGCCGCCGGCGATTCCGTGCAGGAGCGACAGGACGATCTGCCCGACGATCCCGGCCACGACCAGCGCGCCGACGAACCACAGGACCGAGGCCCCAAGGGCGGCCAAGCCCGCCTCGCCATCGAAATCGCCGGCCTGCCAGCGGCCATGGGCGCGGCGGGCATAGCCAAGGGTGACGATCATGATCGTCACAAAGGAGGTGAGGTATTTGCTTTCCTGAAAGCTCATGGCGGTGTCCAGTACGGGTGACATGGTGTCGTGCATACTTGACATCACAGGGCGCGGGACATGTCAACTGTATTTGACATCATGTCCGCTGAACACGTCACCTTCGGGCAAAAGAAAACGGGGCCCGAAGGCCCCGTTTCCGTCGTTCGAAACCGGATCACTCCGACGCGGCTTCCTCGTTCTCGGCCGAACGCAGCCCCGAGGGGGCCGAGATGTTGGCGATGACAAAGTTGCGGTCGATGGTGGTCTTGGCGCCTTCCGGCAGGACCACATCCTGGATGTGGATCACGTCGCCGATTTCCTTGCCGGTCAGGTCGACGGTGATGTGGTCGGGAATGTCACCCGCCAGCACCTCGAGTTCGACTTCCGGGCGGACCACGGTCAGCACGCCACCCTTCTTCAGGCCCGGCGCATCCTTGTGATTTTCGAAGGTCACATGGATGAACAGGTTGACGCGGGTGGTGCGGCGGGTGCGCAGCAGGTCGACGTGGGTCGGAAGATCCTTGACCACATGGCGCTGGACCGAGCGGCAGATGACGCGCACGTCATCATGGCCTTCGACCTTGAGGTTGAACAGCTTCTGCTTGAAGCGGCCCGCCTTGAGGTGCTTCATTAGCGCGTTGAAGGGGATGTTGATGGCAACCGGCTCTGCGCCGCCGCCGTAAACGATGCCAGGCACGTCGCCATTGCGGCGAGCGGTGCGGGCGGCCCCCTTGCCCGTCCCCGCGCGTGCCGTGGCGATCAGATCGGGAATCTCACCAGCCATGGGTTCTCTCCATAAGTTAAGGGGCCGCCCTCCAAGGGTGTGCGGCCCACGAGGCGCGGTCCATAGAGGGATTCGCGGCGAAGGGAAAGGGGGGTCGTGCGCGACGGGGCCGGGCACAGCTTGCAGTTGCGAAAAGGGTCGCTTTGTGGTAGTATCCGGGCATTGCACGACCCCTTTCTCACCACTTCTTCAGCCCGGGAATTTTCATGATGCGCCGCCTTGCCGCTGCATTTTTCGTCATGTCTTTCGCACAGCCCGCTTTGGCCGACTGGTCCTGTGCCAACGACTTCGAGATCAACTGTTCCGACGGCACCTGCACGGTGGCCGAGGATTTCACGCCCATGGCCATCTTGCTTGGGGGCGACGGGTTGCAGGTCTGCGCCTACAGCCTGTGCATTGCCGATCCGGCGCCGGTGCTGATCACCGCCGGCGGGCACGAGATCGCCGTCAGCGACCGGATGATCAACGACATGTCCGAGGACGGGGCGGCGCAAAGCGCCCTGCTTGCCATCGACCGGGCGACCGGGGCCGGCGTGGTCCGGGGGCTGGGCTTTGACCTGCCAGTCACCTGCGTGGCCGCTTCCGCCAACGAGGGGGGCTAGCCATGGCCGGCATCAACCGCAGGTTCTTTTTCGACACGCTGCGCACATCCTTGTTCGGTGGCGGCTTTCGCCAGTCGCAGGTGCAGGGGCTGGACGGATTCCTGACCTATTGGGAGGCGCATCATGCCGCCAAGGACGACCGATGGCTGGCCTATGTGCTGGGCACCGCCCACCACGAGGTCGACACCAGGTTCCAGCCGATCCATGAATACGGCGGCAGCCGCTATTTCCATCGCATGTATGACATCCAGGGCGAACGGCCGCATGTCGCCCGTCGGCTTGGCAATACCCAGCCCGGCGACGGGGTGAAATATCACGGTCGCGGCTTTGTCCAGCTGACCGGGCGGTCGAACTATTCCGACTGGGGCCGGCGGCTGAATGTCGATCTGGTCGGCAATCCCGAACTGGCGCTGCGGCTGGACGTGGCGACCGCCGTCATCTTCGAGGGGATGATCCTTGGCACCTTTACCGGCAGGAAGCTGGCCGACTATTTCAATCCCCAGAAGGATGACTGGGTCGGGGCGCGACGGATTGTGAACGGAACCGACAAGGCGAACCTGATCGCCGGTTACGCGCGCAGCTTCTATACCGCGATTTCCTACACGATCTGAGCGCGCCCTCACCCCACCTGCAGCCAAAGTGCCTGATAGGGCGCGATCCGCACCATGCCGTCGGTCAGATGCAGCGGCCGCCCGGTCAGCAGGTCGACATGGGCGCGCCCGCTTTCCAGCCCCAGTCCCCAGGGTGTCACCCCCTGATCGGCATCGGTGAAGTTGAAGATGCAGGTCACCGGCCGGTCTTCCTCAGCGCGGCGGAAGACGAACAGCGCCGGGTTGCCAAGGTCGATGATCTGCGTCGGCACGGCTGCCGAGAACGCCGGCACCGCCTTGCGCCGGGCCATGATCGCCCGTGTCCCGGCCAGAATCCGGCCCTGCGCGCTGCCGGGGTCAAGCCGCCGGACCCTCTCCCAGTCCATCCGCGGCCGGTGCATCCAGCGGCCATCGGCGGCAAGCTCGGGGTCGGTCTCATAGCTGTGGTCGTTCAGCAGGCCCAGTTCGTCGCCCATGTAGATCAGGGGAATGCCGCCAAAGCTGGCGATCAGGGCATGGCCCATCAGCACCCGCGCCACGGCCATGTCGATCAGCAGACCGTCGCCGCTGTCCAGCGCCTGCTCCAGCCCGGCAAGCGAGGCGAAGCTGCCGTTGGTGCGCCGGTCGCCGGTTTCCGGGTTCGACTGGAAATCGGCACCACGGGCAAAGCTGCCCGGAAAGGTGCCGTTGTAGAAATCGGCCAGGAAATTGCGGTGCATCGCCGCGTCCATGCCGGGGACATGCACGGCATCCTCGGGCGTGATGGCCCAGCCGATGTCGTCATGACAGCGGATATAGGTGGCGAAACTGGCGCGGCGGAACACGCTGGGGAAATGGCTTTGCAGCACATGGGTCATCAGCCGCGTGTCGCGCGCGGCAAGCGAGGACCAGAACTGCACCATGAGGTTGTTGTGATAGGCCAGATGGCTTTCGCGCCCCTCGTGATCGCCGGTGCCCAGATAGGGCACAAGGTCAGAGGGGCCGACAATCGCCTCGGCCTTGCAGATCACCGCCGGCGCGGCAACGCGGATCGCCTGCACCAGCGCCTGCAGGATGTCGTGGACCTGCGGCAGGTTCTGGCAATTCGTCCCCATCTCTTTCCACATGAAGGCGACGGCATCCAGCCGGAACACCTCGACCCCCTTGTTCGCAAGGAACAGGATGGTGTCGAGAACGGCCAGGAACACCTCGGGATTGGCCCAGTTCAGATCCCACTGGTATTCGTTGAACGTGGTCCAGACCCATTTGCCGATCTCGGGGTAGAAGGTGAAATTCCCCGGCGCCTGATCGGGAAAGATTTCGACCAGCGTGCGTTCGTGCCGGTTCGGCAGGGTGTCGTCGTCGAACATGCGGTAGAACGCCTGATGGAACGGATCGCCGGCCCGCGCCTTTTCGGCCCAGTCGTGTTCCTTGGCGGTATGGTTCAGCACCATGTCGATGCAGGTCGCGATCCCGGCCTTGCGCAGTTTCGCCGCGGTCCTTTCCAGATCGTCCATCGTGCCCAGCGCCGGGTTCAGCGCGCGATAATCCATCACCGCATAGCCGCCGTCCGACTGGCCCGGACGCGGTCTCAGGCAGGGCATCAGATGGACATAGGTCACGCCCAGTTCGGACAGATACGGCAGGTGTTTCGGAATATCCGCGACCCGGCCGCAGAAACGGTCGGCATAAAACACATAGGCGACCATGTTTTCCGACAGGAACCAGTCGGGATCGAGGTCACGCTCAAGATCCAGCGCGACCAGATCCGCCGGCCGCGCGGCGGCATGTCCCGCCAGCATGTCGCGCAGCCGGTCGATCAGGCCGCTGTCGGCGCCGTAAAGCCGGGCCAGTGGCGCGGCAATGTCGCGCCGGCCGCGCTGCCAGCGCAGGTCGAACCAGCGGTCGCGGTCGAGTCTTGCCGTAGCGGCCATGGCGCCCTCCCCGAGGCGCCGTTAGCGCCAACAGGATCAGTATCGCACGCGCCGCGCGGCCCGCAAGGTCACTCCCACCGGCCTTCGAAATCCTCGGGCACCAAAAGGATGTCGCGGCCCACGTCTCCCAGGTTGCGGCGGCCGCACAGGGCAAGGGTCATGTCCAGTTCCTTGCGGATCACCTCGAGCGCGGCGGTCACGCCCGCCTCGCCCATGGCGCCCAGGCCGTGGATATAGGCGCGTCCGATCATCGTCGCATCGGCGCCCAGCGCCAGCGCCTTGAGCACGTCCTGTCCCGACCGGATGCCGCTGTCGAGCCAGATTTCCGTCTGCCCCTTCACCGCCCGGACGATGGAGGGCAACACCCGGATCGACGACAGCGCGCCGTCAAGCTGCCGGCCGCCATGGTTGGACACGACGATGGCATCGGCGCCCACCTCGACGGCCTTTTTCGCATCCTCGGCATCGAGAACGCCCTTGAGGATGAACTTGCCGCCCCATTTCTCTTTCAGCCGCGCCACCTTGTCCCAGTCCAGCCGCGGGTCGAACTGTTCGTTGGTCCAGGACGCCAGCGACGACAGGTTGCCGACGCTTTTGGCATGGCCGACGATATTGCCGAAGGTCTTGTTCGGGCTGCGAAGCAGCTCGCTCCACCACCCGAACCGCCAGGCGATGTCGGCGACGTTGCGCGGCGTCCATTTCGGCGGCGCCGACAGGCCGTTCTTCAGATCCTTGTGCCGCTGCGCAAGGATCTGCAGGTCAAGCGTCAGCACCAGCGCCGACACCCCGGCCTTTTTCGCCCGGGCGATCACGTTGTCGACGAATTCCTCGTCGCGCATGACATAAAGCTGATACCAGAACGGCGCCTTTGTCGCCTCGGCCACCGCCTCGATCGAACAGATCGACATGGTGGACAGCGTGAAGGGCACGCCGAATTTCAGCGCCGCCTTGGCCGCCTTGATCTCTCCGTCCGCGCGCTGCATCCCGGTCGACCCGACCGGCGCCAGCGCCACCGGCATCGCCACCTCTTGCCCCAGCATCCTGCCCTTCACGCTGCGGTCCGACATGTCGACGGCAACCCGCTGGCGAAAGCGCAGCTTTTCGAAATCGGTCGTGTTCTCGCGGAAGGTCTGTTCGGTGTAGCTGCCCGATTCGCAGTAATCGTAGAACATCTTCGGCGTGCGCCGCTTGTGCAGGCGTTTGAGGTCGTCGATGCTGGTGATGACGGGCATGGCGGGGCTTTCGACTGATTTTGGTGAGGTTTGCTTACCAATTTTGCTCTGTCGCCGCAATGCGGCCTTTCGGGCCTAGCCTTTCAGCATCCGCAACCCCTGCGTCACATCGGTGCGCACCGCCAGCCGCAACCCCGGCTCGTCCCCGGCCTTGAGCGCGGCAAGGATCAGCTTGTGATAATAGGGCGGATCGCTGCGTTTCAGGCGGTGATACAGCGCCCGCATCGTCGGCCCCAGTTGCAGCCAGACCGTTTCGGTCAGGGCAAGGATCGCCGGGGCCTGCGCCCGCAGATACAGGGTGCGGTGAAATTCAAGGTTCATGCGGATATAGCCGGTCGCATCCTGCCGGGCGACCATCTGGCTGACCCCCTGATTGATCGCCTCAAGCCTGTCGATCAGCGCGAAATGCGCGCGCGGCAAGGCGCGGCTGGCCAGTTCCGGCTCAAGCATCGCCCGCAGCGCGGCCAGTTCCTCGATCCGGTCGTTGCTCAGCTCTGGCGTCGTGACCCGGCCCGAGCTTGAGACGACCAGCGCCCCCTCGGCGGCAAGCCGGGCCACCGCCTCGCGCGCGGGGGTCATCGACACGTCGAACATCCGGCCGATACCGCGCAGGGTCAGGGCGGCGCCCGGCTCTAGCTCTCCGTGCATGATGCGCTGGCGCAGGCTGCGATAGACGCGGTCATGTGCGGCGACGGCGGGGTCGATGGGGCGGGCGGTCAGCATCGCCGCACTGTCGCACAGCCCGCGTTGCGGTCAATCGCCGAGCCGCAGGCGATGCAGGCTTTCGCCATTCTCGCGCAGCCAGCGGCGACAGCGGGCGTGATCGGGAAACAGCCGGTCCACCACCGCCCAGAAGGCCGGCGAATGGTCCATCCGTTCCAGATGCGCGACCTCGTGCGCGGCGACGTAATCCAGCACCTCGGGCGGGGCCATCACCAGCCGCCAGGAATACATGAGATCGCCGCGCGTCGAACACGACCCCCAGCGCGACCGCGTGTCGCGTAAGGTGAGGCTGCGGTAGGGGCGGCCCAGCGCCGCGGCGTGGCGGTCCGAGGCCGCGGCCAGCGCATCGCGCGCCCGCGCCTTCAGAAAGGCGCCCAGCCGCGCCGCCAGCCTGTCCGGATCGGCCGGCAGAATCAGCCGGTCGCCCTCCAGCACCGGGCGCCGTCCGCCGCCCGGTTCCAGCCGCAGCATCCGGCCCTGGAACAGGACCGTGCCGCCAAAGGCCGGCGGCGCCGCGGTGCCGACCCGCGCCAGATGGTCGCGCAGCCAGCCGGCGCGCGAATCGGCAAAGGCCAGCGCCTCGGCCAACGGCACCCGTGGCGGCAACGTCAGCGTTACCCGCCCGTCCACCCGCGAAATGCGCAGAGACAGGCGGCGGGCCCGCGCCGACCGCCGCAATCCGACCTTGACGGGCGGATCGCCCGCTATCACATGCGTGTCCATTCCGCCCCCGTCTCTGGCCCTGCCGGTGCTTTACATGGCGCCGGGCTTATGGCAGGGGGGCGGGATGCCCCGCAAGGGCCCGTCCTTTTCGACTTTGCGCAAGGAAAAGTCATGCCCAATCCTGAATGGGGTAAGAAGCGCGTCTGCCCGACGACCGGCAAGCGGTTCTACGACATGAACGCCAACCCGATCATCAGCCCCTATACCGGCCAGATCGTCACCTTTGACACGGCGAAAAGCCGCACCATGGTGGCCGATGCCGAAGACATGCAGACCAAGAAGCTGAAGGTTCTCGACCCCGAGGACGAACTTTTGCTGGATGACGAAGACACCGGCGACAACGATGTCGATCTCGACGACGAAGTGCTCGAGGACGACGGCGAGGACGAGGTGTCCTTCGATGAACTGGGCGATGTCGCCGCCGACGACGAGTAAGACCGCGCGGGGCGCGGGAGGCGGTGAATTTTCCGCTTGAACCCGCCCGCGCCGCCGCATAGAGAGCGGCACGTCCCCGCAAGGGGGCACCCGAAGGCCGGAAACGGCCTTCCCAGGACGGGGCCATAGCTCAGCTGGGAGAGCGCTTGCATGGCATGCAAGAGGTCAGGGGTTCGATCCCCCTTGGCTCCACCAAACCCTCCAGGTCAAGCTGACTGCAATTGCCGGCCTCTGGATTGGCCAGTTGGCGTTGCGCTGATTGTCAATTCGCGTGCAGGATAGCGCCATCGACTCGGTCTTGGCCGCAGGTGTGATTTGGGTGCTGATGTCTATGCGCATTCCGGGCAGATGCCCGACAAAAGCGATTGGCAGACATTGGCCGATCACGAAGCCGGCGTGGCCGGGAGAGCTGGCTTGTACGCCGCGCAATTCGGCCTGACCAAAACGGCGGAACTTGCCGGCCGGCTGCATGATTTCGGCAAGAACGATCCGGCATTCCAGCGGCGGCTTTCCGGCGATACGGCGCGGGTCGATCATTCGACCGCCGGCGCCCATCTGGTGATCGGTCGCGGCGGCACCCGCGACCGCCTTTCGGCGGAAATCGTTTCCTACGCCATTCTGGGTCATCACGCCGGCCTGCCCGATGCCATCGGCGATGGCGCGGCGATGCACAGTCGGCTGGAAAACTTCGCCTTGGCCAATCCGATTGCCCCCGCATTGGCCGCCTCCGTTGCGGTCGATCTTGCCGAAGTCGCGGCCGAGATCCGCAGCAGGATCGGCCGCGACAGCCCGCAATTCGACCTGTCGGTCGTCGGGCGGATGGTGTTTTCCTGCCTTGTCGATGCCGATTTCCGCGATACCGAGGCGTTCTATGCAAGGCTTGAAGGCCGACAACCGGACCGGCATTGGCCGGCGCTGGCCGCGATCCTGCCGGACCTGCGCCGCGCCTTCGATGCCCGCATCGCGACTTTCCCGAAAGGCGGGCTGAACGATCTGCGCAGCGAGATCCTGTCGCATATCCGCGCCGGTGCCGCACGCGACCCTGGTCTCTATACCCTCACCGTGCCCACCGGTGGCGGCAAGACGCTCGCTTCGCTTGGGTTTGCTCTGGACCATGCCGCGCATCACGGCCACCGACGGATCATCTACGCGATCCCCTACACTTCGATCATCGAGCAGACCGCCGAAACCTTTCGCGACCTGTTCGCGGGGCTGGGAGATGTCGTGCTGGAACATCATTCCTCGGTCGATGAGGACAGGGTTGATCGCGTGGGCCGCGACAAGCTGCGGCTGGCGATGGAGGATTGGGCGGCGCCGGTGGTCGTCACCACCAATGTGCAATTGTTCGAAAGCCTGTTCGCCGCCCGCCCGTCCCAGTGCCGCAAGCTGCACAACATAGCCGGATCGGTCATCATCCTGGACGAGGTGCAGTGCCTGCCGCGGGCCTTGCTGCTGCCGGTGCTGCGCATGATCGACACGCTGGCGACGCAATATGGCTGCACCATCCTGCTGTGCACGGCGACGCAACCGGCCTTTGACAGTGCGCATCTGCAAAAGGGCGGGCTGCGGCTGGCCGGGCGCGAACTGGCCCCCGATCCGCAGGCGCTGGCGCGCCGGTTGCGCCGCGCCCGTGTTGTCGACGGCGGCGCCCTGGACGATGCGGCTTTGGTCGCGGCGCTGCGGGACGCATCGCAGGCCATGGTCGTGGTCAACAGCCGCAAGCATGCGCTGGACCTGTTTCGCAGGGCGCAGGCCGAGGGGCTCTCCGGCCTTGTCCACCTGACCACCCGTCAATATCCCGCCCACCGGCGCCGCATCCTTGCCGATATCCGCGAGCGGCTGAAAACCGGGGCGCCCTGCCGGCTGATCGCCACCAGCCTGATCGAAGCCGGCGTCGATCTGGATTTCCCCTGCGGCTGGCGGGCCGAGGCCGGGCTGGACAGTATCGTGCAATGCCTTGGCCGAGTGAACCGGGAAGGGCGCGGCGTGGCCGAGGACAGCACCCTGACCGTGTTCACTGCCCCGGACAATCCGCCGCATCGCCAGATCGAACCCATGGCCGCCGCCATGCGCGCCACCGCGCAGCGGTTCGGCATGGCTGATCTTGTGGAAACCGAGGCGATCACCGACTGGTTCGGCCGCGTCTATTGGCGTGAAGGGGTGGAGTGGATGGGCCAGGAAATGGTCGACGGCTTTGTGGTGGCATCGACCGGCACCAGCTTTCCCTATCGCTCGACCGCCGCGGCCTTTCGCATGATCGACAGCGCGATGGTGCCCGTCATCGTCGCGCGCGACGCATCGGCCCGGCAGGCGGTCGGGCGCCTGGTCGTGCCCGAGGTACCCTCCGGCGCCCTTGCGCGCGCGTTGCAGGGCCATATCGTGCAGGTGCCCGACCGGGCGCGGGCGATCCTGGTCGCGAATGGCCAGGCGCGGTTCCATGCGCCGGTTCTGCGGGGAAACCAGTTCTGCGTGCTGGAGTCCGAGGATCTTTATCACGAGGATTTTGGCCTGTGGTGGGAAAATGCCGAATATCTATCCGAGGATCAGAGCATTATCTGATCGGAAAATCATTTCGCGATCATCGGCCCGCACGCCTTGACAGCGAAAGCTTGCCACGGCGCAAGATTCGGGATTGCATGGGGCTTGTGCCGGCCTAATCTGCCTGCCGGAGGGTTCGGAATTGAGTTACGGTATTCGTCTGCACGTCTGGGGCCGCAATGCCCTTTTCACCAGACCGGAATTGAAGGTCGAACGCACGTCCTATGACGTGATGACGCCCTCTGCCGCGCGCGGAATTGTCGAGGCGATTCACTGGAAACCGGCAATCCGCTGGGTGATCGACCGCATCCATGTGCTGGAACCCATCCGCTTCCAGTCCATCCGCCGCAACGAAGTCGGGCACAAGGCGCCTGCCGGGTCAATCAAGCGGGCGATGAATCGCGGCGATCTGGAAGGATTGCAGATTCTGGTCGACGAGGACCGCCAGCAGCGCGCCGCGACGGTACTGGTGAACCCCGCCTATGTGATCGAGGCGCATTTCGACCTGACCGACCGCGCCGATGCCAGCGACAATGTGGCCAAGCATCTGGACATCTTCAACCGCCGCGCCGCCCGCGGCCAGTGCTTCAACCAACCCTGCCTTGGCACCCGCGAATTTGCCGCCAGCTTTGCGCTGCTGGAACCCGGCCACTCGCCCTCTGGCCAAAGCTGGGGCGAACTCAGCCGCGAGGGGCGGGGGACCGCCACCCCGGCGCCCCGGCGCGACCCCGAGGCGGAAACACCAGAACTGGGTTTCGGCACGCCGCGCGACCTGGGTTTCATGCTGTGGGACATCGACCACGCCACCCCCGGCCGCCCGTCGCTTTTGTTTCGCGCCACCTTGCGCGACGGGGTGATGGAGGTGCCGCAACCCGGCAGCCCCGAGGTCAAGCGATGACCCTGCTTTCGGCCCTTGTCCGTGCCTGCGACCGGATGCCGGACGCGCCACCCTTTGGCTATTCTTCGGAAAAGATCGGCTTCTGCGTGGTGCTGAACCCGAACGGGTCGGTCTCCGAGGTGGTGGATCTGCGCGCCACGGACAAGAAGCGCAGTCCCAAGATCATCGCCGTGCCGCAGGCAAGGAAGCGGACGGTGGGCATCGACCCGAATGCCCTGTGGGACAAGACCGCCTATGCGCTGGGCGTCACCGCCGGCGAAGGCAAGCGCACGGCCGAGGAACATGCCGCCTTCCGGCAACGCCATCTCGACTGGCTGGACGGGACCACGGACGAGGGCCTGTTGGCGCTGCGCCGGTTCATCGACCTCTGGACCCCCGACCGGTTCGTTCCGCCGCAATGGCGGGACGATCTCAGGGACCAGAATCTGGTCTTCCGGCTCGAGTCGGACACGGGTTTTCTGCACGACCGCCCGGCCGCGCGGGAATTGTGGCGCAGCATCCAGTCCGCCGGCGCCTCGGATCCGCAAATCTGTCTGGTGACCGGAACGGCAGGCCCGGTGTCGCGGCTTCATTCCCCGATCAAGGGGGTGTGGGGCGCCCAATCCTCGGGCGCGAGCCTGATTTCCTTCAACCTTGACGCCTTCACGTCCTACGGCCACGAACAGGGCGACAACGCCCCGGTGTCCGAAGCCGCGGCCTTTGCCTATACCACCGCGCTGAACCACTTCCTTGCCCCCAACAGCGGCCATCGCCTGCAGATCGGCGATGCCTCGACCGTATTCTGGGCCGATGCCGCTGACCGGCAGGTGTCCGAGGAGGCGGACAGCCTGTTCAGCCTGATGTTCGACAGCCGTGCCGACGACAGGATCGAATCGCAAAAGCTTGGCGCCCGGCTTGAGGCCATTCGTCGGGGCGAGCGGCTGTCCAGCATCGCCCCCGAATTGTCACAGGGCGTCAGGTTCCATGTGCTGGGGCTGGCCCCCAATGCGGCGCGGCTTTCCGTACGCTTCTATTGGGAAAACGACTTTGGCACCCTGACCGCCAACTATCAGCGCTATCTTGACGACATGCGGCTTGACCCGCCGCCGCGCGACGGCTGGCCTGCGCTGTGGCGCTATCTGGTCGAGCTTGCCGTGCAGAACAAGCGCGAGAATATCCCGCCGCGTGTCGCCGGCGAATGGATGCGCGCGATCCTTGCCGGCACGCCCTATCCGCTTACGCTGTTGTCCACTGCGCTCATGCGTATCCGCGCCGATGGCGAGGTGAACGCCCTGCGCGCGGCGATCCTGAAAGCCGTTCTCATCCGCACCCTCGCCAAGGAGGTTCCCGTGGCGCTCGATCCCGCCAATACCGACAAGGGCTATGTCCTTGGCCGCCTGTTCGCCGTCTACGAAGAGGTCCAGCGCGCCGCGCTGGGCGGCAATGTCAATGCCACCATCCGGGATAAATTCTATGGCGCCGCCTCGGCCTCGCCGCAAAAGGTGTTCGCGGCGCTGAATTCCGGATCGCAGAACCATTTCTCCAAGCTGCGCAAGCAATCGCCCGGCCGGGCCGTCAATCTGGATAAGCTGATTGCCGGCATCATGGAGCAGATGGATCCGTCCAACGACCCGATCCCGGCCACCCTGAACACCGCCCAGCAGGCGCTGTTCGGTATCGGCTATTACCACCAGCGCAGCGATTTCTTCCGCAAGGCCGAGGACAGGGGCACCCCGCAGGACGTCACCGAATGACCGCCCAGCCCGACCTTTTCGCGCCCGCCGCCCTTGAAGGAGCCCGATCCATGCCCACGCTTGCCAGCCGCTACGATTTTGCCCTGATCTTCGATGTCACCAACGGCAATCCGAACGGCGACCCCGATGCCGGCAACCTGCCGCGGCTTGACCCCGAGACCAATCACGGGCTGGTCAGCGACGTCAGCCTCAAGCGCAAGATCCGCAACTATGTGGAACTGGCGCGGGAAGGGCAGGCCGGCCACCATATCTATGTGCAGGAAGGGTCGATCCTGAACGACAAGCACCGGCAGGCCTATGTCGCGCTGCGTCCGGGCGATGCGAAAGCCGAAAAGGACACCAAGCTGAACCCGAAGGACGACACCGAGGCTAAGGCGCTGCGCAACTGGATGTGCGCCAATTTCTTTGACGTGCGCACCTTTGGCGCCGTGATGTCCACCGGCATCAACTGCGGCCAGGTCAAGGGGCCGGTGCAGATGACCTTCGCCACCTCGGTCGAGCCGATCCTGCCGGTGGAAATCACCGTGACCCGCATGGCCGCCACCAACGAGGCGGAAAAGAAGAAGGCGGCCGAAGGCACCGATGGCGACAGCCGCACTGACAACCGCACCATGGGCCGCAAGCATATCGTGCCCTATGGCCTGTATGTTGCCCATGGCTTCATTTCGGCCAAGTTCGCCGAACGCACCGGCTTTTCCGACGCCGACCTGGACCTGCTGTTCGAGGCGCTGAAGTCGATGTTCGAACATGACCGTTCCGCCGCGCGGGGCGAGATGACGACCCGCCGCCTGATCGCCTTCCGTCATGCCAATGCCCTGGGCAACGCCCCCGCCCATGCCCTGTTCGACCGCATCCGCATCGGCCGCAACGTGGATGGCGAATTCCGCGCCATCGACGACCGCGGCATCGGCAACCTGCCCCCGGCGCGCAAGTTCAGCGACTACCGCATCGAGATCGACCGCGACGGCCTGCCCGACGGGGTGGAGATTCTGGATCTGGTGTGATGATGATCGCCGGGACGGAACCGATCCCCCTCTCGGCGATCCAGCACGCCGTCTATTGCCTGCGGCAGGCGGCCCTGATCCATGTCGAACGGCTCTGGGCCGAAAACCGCTTTACCGCCGAGGGCGATGTGCTGCATGCCGTCGCCGACAAGGGCGGCAGTCGCGGGGGCCGCGGCGTCCGGCGGGTGATGTCGCTGCCGCTGGCCTCGGCCCGGCTGAACCTGACAGGGGTGGCCGATCTTGTCGAATTCGCGCCGGGGCCGGGGGGCGAAACCGCCTTTCCTGTCGAATACAAGCGCGGCAAGCCCAAGCTGCACCGCGCGGACGAGGCGCAGCTTTGCGCACAGGCCCTCTGCCTTGAAGAGATGACCGGCCGCCCGGTGCCGGCGGGTGCCCTGTTCTATGCCCAGACCAAAAGGCGCGTCGCCGTCCCGTTCGACCCCGACCTGCGCGCCCTGACCGAAGCCACCATTGCCGCGCTCGCCGGCGTATTGGCCAACGGCAGCACCCCGCCGCCGACCACGCACAAGGCCCGCTGCCGGGCCTGTTCCCTGATGGAGCTTTGCCGGCCCGAGACCTTTGCCCGCCCGGTGCGGCAATGGCGCGACCGTATGGTGGCGCGGGCGGTGGAATGAAGAAACTCCTCAATACAATCTATGTCACCACCGAAGGCGCCGCCCTGAAGAAGGACGGCGAAAATCTGGTGGCCGAGGTCGAGGGGGCCGAACGGGCGCGGGTGCCGCTGCATATGCTCGCCTCGGTCGTGGCGTTCGGGCCGATCCTGATCTCGCCGGCGCTGATCGGCGCTTGCGCGGAACGCAGCATCACCATCGCGCTGCTGGACCGTCAGGGCCGCTTTCAGGCCCGGATCGAAGGCCCGGTCACCGGCAATGTCCTGTTGCGCCGCGCGCAATACCGCGAGGCCGAGGCCGGAGAGGACATCGTGCGCTCGGTGGTCCTTGGCAAGATCGCCAACCAGCGCGCCGTGCTGCGCCGCGCCCTGCGTGACTATGGCGCCGAGATGGCGGACGAGGCCAGAAGTGCGCTTGAAACCGCGTCGGACCGTATGGCGCGGATCCTGCGGCGTGTGCAGCTCAAGGACGACAGCATCGACCTGATGCGCGGTTCCGAAGGCGAGGCCGCCACCCTCTATTTCGCCGTGTTCGACCATCTGATCCGCTCGCCCGACCCCGACCTGCGCTGGACCGCCCGGTCGCGGCGGCCGCCGCTCGACCCGATGAATGCGGTCCTGTCGTTCCTCTACACGCTGCTGACGCATGATTGCCGTTCGGCCTGCGAATCCGTCGGTCTGGATCCGGCCGTGGGGTTCCTGCATCGCGACCGGCCGGGGCGGCCCTCGCTCGCGCTTGACCTGATGGAGGAATTGCGCGCCCCTCTGGCCGACCGGCTGGCCCTGTCGCTGGTCAACCGCCGCCAGTTGCGCGCCGCCGATTTCCGCCGCATGGAAAGCGGCGCCGTCCTCCTTACAGACGATGCGCGCAAGCTGGTGCTGACCGCCTGGCAGGACCGGAAAAAGGACGAACGCCAGCATCCCTTCCTTGACGAAAAGGCGCCGCTTGGCCTTGTGCCGTGGTTGCAGGCCCAGTTGCTGAGCCGTCATCTGCGCGGCGACATCGACGCCTATCCGCCCTGGTTCTGGAGCTGAGATGCTGGTCCTTGTCACCTATGACGTGAACACGCTCGAGGAGGGTGGCAAGAAGCGCCTGCGCCAGGTCGCCCGCGCCTGCGAGGATTTCGGCCAGCGCGTGCAGTTCTCGGTCTTCGAGATCGAGGTCGATCCTGCCCAGTGGACCCGGCTCAAGGCCCGGCTCGAGGCGATCATCCGGGTGGAACACGACAGCCTGCGCTACTACTATCTGGGTGCCAACTGGACCCGCCGCGTCGAACATGTCGGCGCCAAACCGGCCGCCGACCTCAACGGCCCGCTGATCGTCTAGCCCGGGGCAGGGCCTTTGGCCGCGCGGCCGGTCAAGGCGGCCCTGCCTGCGAACCCCAAGCGTGCCGCCCACCGGCCGAGGTTCGCAACGCCGCAGCTCTTTGAAATCGTGATCACTTTCCTCAGCCTGCCCCCAACCCGCCCCCCCGCAGCACCAAAACCCCACCCCTTCGCACCTCCCGCCCTATTCCCCGTCTGTCGCCAATAAGTTAGGCAGCAGGAGTTCACCCCCTCACGGGGGTGCGGATCGAAACATTGCCTCTGGCCTAGGGCAGTCCAAAAATAGCGTTCACCCCCTCACGGGGGTGCGGATCGAAACTTGCTGTTACCAAGTACACGGTATGACCCATTGCCGTTCACCCCCTCACGGGGGTGCGGATCGAAACCTGACAATATTGCCTTTATGGCTCACCACGATACTGTTCACCCCCTCACGGGGGTGCGGATCGAAACGTGACCAAAAAGGCCGCGATCAAAGCCGACACCAAAGTTCACCCCCTCACGGGGGTGCGGATCGAAACCCCGTTGACGGCGGAAGCTGACGGCGCCGGTTGGCGTTCACCCCCTCACGGGGGTGCGGATCGAAACTACGATATTACGGCAACAGAATCTCCACCGCAAAGGTTCACCCCCTCACGGGGGTGCGGATCGAAACTGCAAAAGCCTTTTGAAACATCACCAGAAGATCGCGGTTCACCCCCTCACGGGGGTGCGGATCGAAACAAAAGAGGACTACGAAGCTGCAATAGCACAAGAAGGTTCACCCCCTCACGGGGGTGCGGATCGAAACTCGAAATTCTTTAGGTATTCTCTTGCGGATAGCCAAGTTCACCCCCTCACGGGGGTGCGGATCGAAACATCGCGTCAGCCATGCACCTAACGCATTGAAGCTAGTTCACCCCCTCACGGGGGTGCGGATCGAAACAAGGCATCTTCAAGGTCGTCAGTCTTATAACCTTGTTCACCCCCTCACGGGGGTGCGGATCGAAACATTCCACCAGACGATTTCAGGTTGACCCCCAAAGTCGTTCACCCCCTCACGGGGGTGCGGATCGAAACCCGTCACGAATGCCTTCCAGCAGCGAGTGAAGCACGTTCACCCCCTCACGGGGGTGCGGATCGAAACCTGCTCGACCTGCCGGAACCAGTTGCTGACGGCGTTCACCCCCTCACGGGGGTGCGGATCGAAACGGCCAGTTCGCGGGCGGTGAACCAGGTGCGGGCGGCGTTCACCCCCTCACGGGGGTCCGGATCGAAACATCTATGTCTTCGATGTCGCGGGCGACCTGATGGTGTTCACCCCCTCACGGGGGTGCGGATCGAAACGTGCTGCGGGTGTCGAAGGGCTTCAACCGCGAGATCGTTCACCCCCTCACGGGGGTGCGGATCGAAACTTCGCGAACCGCCGGCCGTCGTGCCGGCGCTGCTGCGGTTCACCCCCTCACGGGGGTGCGGATCGAAACGATTTCTGAGAGGGACAAATGACCGACCCCGAACCGTTCACCCCCTCACGGGGGTGCGGATCGAAACCGTATGACCGCTGAAACCCGCATCGGGGGCGCGGTTCACCCCCTCACGGGGGTGCGGATCGAAACCGCCCGGCGCATTGCCTCGCGGGCGGCGGCCTCCTGGTTCACCCCCTCACGGGGGTGCGGATCGAAACCCCCCTGGCAATCATGATCATCGAGCGCGTTGACGTTCACCCCCTCACGGGGGTGCGGATCGAAACCACCTGCGCGGCCCGATTGCAGATGACGGATTCGTTCACCCCCTCACGGGGGTGCGGATCGAAACGCGGTCCACGCGGGCGATTGGGTGCCGCTGGTCGGTTCACCCCCTCACGGGGGTGCGGATCGAAACATACTGTTCGGGCGTCATGCGCAGGGACGCCGGTTCACCCCCTCACGGGGGTGCGGATCGAAACATCACGTCAACCGATGGGGCGTGTCGTCATCGACTGGTTCACCCCCTCACGGGGGTGCGGATCGAAACTCGCCGTTCAGGATCATTTCGGCGGCTCGCTCGCCGGTTCACCCCCTCACGGGGGTGCGGATCGAAACGCCAGACGCAAATCAATGAGGGCCTGTTTTCAGGAGTTCACCCCCTCACGGGGGTGCGGATCGAAACCAGCCTGCCGCAGGGCATCGCGACGTTTTGGGTCGTTCACCCCCTCACGGGGGTGCGGATCGAAACACCTGGGCCTATGTCGACGGCACCATTGCCATGACCGTTCACCCCCTCACGGGGGTGCGGATCGAAACCCGCCCGGTGTCCGGGGCCTTTGTCGAAGATCGCGTTCACCCCCTCACGGGGGTGCGGATCGAAACGCGCCACAGCGCCATATCGCGGCACGGCTCATCGGTTCACCCCCTCACGGGGGTGCGGATCGAAACCATGCCGCGCGGGCGGCGGCGTCTCGCTCGTCCGGTTCACCCCCTCACGGGGGTGCGGATCGAAACTGCCGTGGGCGCACCCGACCTCTTCCACGACCGCCGTTCACCCCCTCACGGGGGTGCGGATCGAAACAGCCAGCCAGGAACGTTGAAACCCGGGCAGGCCTTGTTCACCCCCTCACGGGGGTGCGGATCGAAACGCCCGATCTGGGCGGCGGGGACGGTCAGACCCTCGTTCACCCCCTCACGGGGGTGCGGATCGAAACGAGCGCCATCCTTTCACCGATGCGATCTGTGCGCTGTTCACCCCCTCACGGGGGTGCGGATCGAAACAAGCAGGCCCTGCCCGTCGCGGCAAAACGGTTGGGTTCACCCCCTCACGGGGGTGCGGATCGAAACACGCCGTCCTCTGGTTTACGGACGGCGTGCCTAGTTCACCCCCTCACGGGGGTGCGGATCGAAACAGCAACTTCGGCCGCGAGGTCGCGAGCAAGGTCGGTTCACCCCCTCACGGGGGTGCGGATCGAAACAGCGAACCTTAGCGCATAAAGTAAAAATCCCCGCGGTTCACCCCCTCACGGGGGTGCGGATCGAAACGCGTCGGTGGAATCCCATCCGAAGGTTAGGCAGTTGTTCACCCCCTCACGGGGGTGCGGATCGAAACAGCGCCGGATTGGGAGGGTTTCGCCCGCGTTTGGGCGTTCACCCCCTCACGGGGGTGCGGATCGAAACGCGTCCGACATGTAGGTCTTGTCGCCGACCACGATGTTCACCCCCTCACGGGGGTGCGGATCGAAACCCGGTGCTCCGGGGAGACGCCGTTGGCGGGGCACGTTCACCCCCTCACGGGGGTGCGGATCGAAACCCGGTGCTCCGGGGAGACGCCGTTGGCGGGGCACGTTCACCCCCTCACGGGGGTGCGGATCGAAACGCATACCGCGCGGATCGCCAATGTTGGTCCAATCAGTTCACCCCCTCACGGGGGTGCGGATCGAAACCATCGCACTCTCCGCACGGCGTATCGCCCCATGCGCAGGGTTCACCCCCTCACGGGGGTGCGGATCGAAACCACATAGTTGGAGGCGTCCGAGGTGCCGGTCAGTTGGTTCACCCCCTCACGGTGGTGCGGATCGAAACGGTCATGTAAAGGCGTTGCCCCCGTCGATGCCGGTGGGTTCACCCCCTCACGGGGGTGCGGATCGAAACGGGTCGAAGGGATGGCCGATCTCGAACGCGCCCTTGGTTCACCCCCTCACGGGGGTGCGGATCGAAACCTGTCGTTTGGTCAGGGTGCCGATGCGGCCAAGGTTCACCCCCTCACGGGGGTGCGGATCGAAACGCCTCGATCTCGATGCCCCACCGCGACCGGGCCTGTTCACCCCCTCACGGGGGTGCGGATCGAAACTGGGGTGGGCTGAGGCGGGCGCGGTCATGGTCGTGTTCACCCCCTCACGGGGGTGCGGATCGAAACCTCGCTAAACCTTGGATACGGGGAATGCTGGCTATGTTCACCCCCTCACGGGGTGCGGATCGAAACTTGCCGGCGAGAACCGCCTTCACATCGCGGCCAGGTTCACCCCCTCACGGGGGTGCGGATCGAAACTCCCCCGTCCACTGGAACGCCGCCCATGCCCCGCGTTCACCCCCTCAGGGGGTGCGGATCGAAACCAATTCGTCTGGCCGGACGATGCCGGCGATCCATGGTTCACCCCCTCACGGGGGTGCGGATCGAAACGTCACCTTGTCCAGCGCGATCTGTGCATCACCGGCGTTCACCCCCTCACGGGGGTGCGGATCGAAACAGCGCGTCGTGGCGCAAGGCAGTCGCCGCGGCCCGTTCACCCCCTCACGGGGGTGCGGATCGAAACGGACGCGGCATTGGCGGTCGCGGCCGAGGTGACGAGTTCACCCCCTCACGGGGGTGCGGATCGAAACTGCCGTGGGCGCACCCGACCTCTTCCACGACCGCCGTTCACCCCCTCACGGGGTGCGGATCGAAACAATCGGTCCTATCAGGGGATTGCCGAACCTCGCGGGGGTTCACCCCCTCACGGGGGTGCGGATCGAAATCGCCCCTACGAATTCAGGGTCGTGCGACGGGCGCAGGTTCACCCCCTCACGGGGGTGCGGATCGAAACACCCAGGCCGGCTACGAGTTCGCCAGGCGCATGAAGTTCGCCCCCTCACGGGGGTGCCGATCGAAACAACCTGTCGGCCGCCTGCGTGCTCCAGGCGGGCAGGTTCACCCCCCTCACAAGCATCACATCGTAACAGCCGCCGAGCAGACCGCGCTGCGGGCGGGTCGTTGTCCCATCGCATCCGCCGCCCCTAATCCGACCGCCGGATCGCCGCCACCAGCCTCTCGCGGGCTGCGGGCAGGGGGCGTCCGCCCTGTGCTGCCAGCAGGCGGTGTTCCAGGAACCAGCCGGTGGTGCCCAGCGCGGCGGCGATGTCGGGGCCGGTGGCGCTGCCTTCGCCGCGCAGCACGGGTGGCAGCGGCAGAAGGCGGTCGGCCCAGTCGCCGGCGCCGGCGCGGCTGACCGCACGGCCCGACCGCGGCGAGACATAGGCCAGCCCCTCGGTCGCGCCGGTCACGGCGCACAGGCTGAGGTCGAGGCCGAAGCCCAGTTCCTCGAGAAGCGTTAGTTCCCACTGCAGATAGCCAAGCGGCCAGAGGCCGGGTTGCCCGGCCAGGTCAAGCAGCGCCGCGGTGCGGTCGTGAAAGGCGGCATGGGGATCGCGCTCGGGCAGGACCAGCGACAGCAGCGCCGTCACCGCCGACAGGCCGGCCACGGTCAGCCGGGTTTCCATCGCCGCGGCACGCGATCGCAGCGGCTCGACCGTATAGGCGCCAAGGTGATCCTCGATCCGCGCCTTCCAGGTCACGTCGACCTGCGATCCGGGTTGCAGCACCGGCCCCAGCCGCCGCCCGCTGCCGCCCCGCACCACCCCGGCATGGCGGCCATGCGCGCGGGTGAACAGGTCGGCGATGACCGATGTTTCGCCATGTGGCCGCACGACCAGAACGATGCCCTCGTCGCGCCATTCGATCATGCGGTCCCCGCAGGGTCAGAGATTGGGCAGGTCGGCGATCAGCCGGTCCAGATCGCGGCCGCGCTGGTCGAGCATCGCCTGAACCTCGGTCCGTTCCGAGAGGAGCATGTTCACCCCCTCGATGATGATGTTGAAGAAGGCGATCCGCCCGGAACGGTCCGACACATGCCAGTCGACGCGGAACGGCGCCCTGCCTTGCAGGATGGCGGTCGTCTCGACCTCGATCCCGTTCGGCACCTCGCGCGCCTCGGCCAGTTCGATGCGGCCGCCGATGAATTCGCGGAAGCGGCGGCCGTATTTGCGGGCGATATAGACGCGGAAGGCGGCGGTGAAGGCGTCAAGCTGGCCGGCGCTGGCCGCCCGCGCATCCGAGCCGAGCGCATAGCGTGCGATGGTCGGCACATCGGCGAAACGGTCGAAGATGCCGGCGAAATCCTGGATCATCACCTCTTCGCTTGCGCCCGAGGCGATGACGCGGTTCACCTCGGCCACCAGCCCCTCGACATGGGCGCGGGCCTGATCGAGCGACAGGGCCTGAACGGGCAGGGCGGTCATGGTGGCTGCCGCGGCGCTGGCAAGAAGGAAGGCGCGACGGGACAGGGGCAGGGTCATTGGCTGGCCTCGTAGGGGTCGATATAGATCTCGTCCGCGGCAGAACCGTCGGCATAGGGGTCGAGATACCCGCCCTGACCGCTTTCGCCCAGTTCGAACCTGCGGTTCTGCAGGTAAAGAAGCCGTGTCTGGGCATAGCTGTCGGCGCTTTCATACAGGACCGAATCGACGGTGCCGCCGAACGTCCCGCGGTCGATGACCTGTTCGGCCACCCAGGCGCCGATGTCGTAGCGGTCCATCGCGCCGTTGCCCAGGCGGTTCAGCCCGACTTCGCCAAGCGGATCAAGCGCGAAATCGACGATGGTGCCGACGGCATCGCGCTCGGTCGAGGGGCCAAGCAGCGGCAGTTCGACATAGGCGCCCTCGGGCACGCCCCAGACGGCAAGGGTCTGGCCGAAATCGGTCTCGACCTCGGTCAGGCCTATGGCGCCGGCGGGGTCGGCAAGGCCAAGCACGCCCACCGTCGAATTGATGATGAAGCGCATGGTGTTCTGCACGGCGCCGCCCACGTCACCCTGCAGGACGTTGTTCAGCACCATGCCCGGCAGGTCGGCATTGTTCGAGAAGTTGACGACCGGAATCCGGATCGCCTCGGGCAGGGCGGCGGCGGCCTGACCGGCGGGGCGCAGGATCGCGCGGTCCACATCCTTGTTGAACTGATGCACCGCCCGGTTGGTCGCCTCGAACGGGTCGTTCATGCCGCCGTCGGGCGGCGCGGGGGTGCAGGCGGCCAGTGCCAAAAGGGTGACTGCGGCCAAATGGCCATGGACAAGAGGCTTCACCGGTTTTCCTGTCTTGCTTCGGGCTTCGCGGTTCCCATAAAACGCGTCATTGGTCGGAGAGAACGATTTCGCAATTCCAGTCATGGCATTCCGGTATCCGACAGAACAGCGCGATCATGCCACAGCGGCAGGACCGATAACAGGCGCGAGGCGGAAAGACGCTCATGGCAGTTGATCCACGACAGATCGGTGCGGCCGAATTGGTGGCCGCCCGCAGGAAAAACCGGGGCCTGTTCTGGGCCGTGGGTATTTTCAGCCTTTTCGTCAACATGTTGATGTTGACCGGCCCGCTCTACATGATGAACGTCTATGACCGGGTGCTTGGCTCGCGCTCGGTCGCGACCCTGGTCGCGCTGTCGGTGCTGGTCGCGTTCCTGTTCGCGATGATGGGCCTTCTCGACAATGTGCGGGCGCGGGTCATGTCGCGGGTCGGGGCGCGGTTCCAGGCGGCGCTGGACGAGCGGGTGTTTTCGGCCATGGTGCGCGGCACCGGCCAGGCCAGCACCGCGCGCGAGGCCGCAAGCGGCCTGCGCGACCTTGAATCGGTGCAAAAGCTGTTCACGTCTCCGGCATTCATGTCGCTGTTCGACCTGCCCTTCGCGCCGATCTTCTTTGTCGGGATCTTCATCTTCCATCCGTGGATGGGCTATCTCGCACTCGCCAGTGCGGTGATCCTCATCATCCTGGCGCTGGCCAACCAGGCCAGTTCGCGCAAACCGCTGGAGACCGCCAATGCCGCGGTGATCCAGGCGGAAATGCAGGGCAGCCAGATCAGGACCGAGGCCGAGACGATCCAGTCGCTCGGGATGCGGCAGGCGGCGTTCAGCCGTTGGCAGATCGCCCGTGGCCGCTCGCTTCAGGCGACGGTGGCGGCGTCCGATGTGACCGGCGGCTATGGCTCTCTCATCCGGGCGTTCCGGCTGTTCGTGCAATCGGCGATGCTGGGGCTGGGCGCCTATCTCGCGCTTGAAGGGGTGATGAGCGCCGGCGCGATGATCGCCGGGTCGATCCTGCTGGGCCGGGCGCTGGCGCCGTTCGAACAGATCGTGGGCCAGTGGGCGATGTTCCAGCGCGCCCGCGAAGGCTGGCGCAACCTGTCGCTGCTACTGGGAGAGATCCGCCCCGAACAGCCGCGCACCACGCTGCCGCGGCCCAAGGCGAACCTCGATGTCGAACAGGTCACGGTCGTGCCGCCGGGCGAACAGGTGCCGGTGCTGCGGGCGCTGTCCTTTTCGGTGCGGCCGGGGCAGGCGGTGGGGGTTGTCGGCATCTCGGGCGCCGGCAAATCGACGCTGGCCCGCGCGCTGACCGGGCTGTGGCGGCCGATGTCGGGCAAGATCCGGCTCGATGGCGCCGCGCTTGACCAATACGACCCCGACACGCTGGGCCGGCTGGTCGGCTATCTGCCGCAGCGGGTCACGCTTTTCGACGGAACGATCAAGGACAACATCGCCCGCATGTCGCCCACCCCCGACGATGCCGAGGTGGTGCGCGCCGCGCAGGCGGCGGCCGCGCATGACATGATCCTGCGCCTGCCCGAAGGCTATGACACCCGCGTGTCCGCCGCCGGCGGCCGGTTGTCCGGCGGGCAGATCCAGCGCATCGGCCTGGCGCGGGCGCTGTATGGCGATCCGGTGTTCATCGTGCTCGACGAGCCGAACTCGAACCTCGACAACGACGGGTCGGTGGCCCTGAACAACGCGATCAAGAACCTCAAGGCGGCCGGCAAATGCGTGCTGATCATGGCGCACCGTCCTGCCGCGATCCAGGAATGCGACGTGCTTCTGGTGATCGAGAACGGCATGCGCCGCGCCTTTGGCCCCAAGGATGACGTGCTGAAGGAAATCATGCAGAACTCCAAGACCATCCAGCAGGCGGCGCAGGCCGGACAGACCGGAGGCGTGTCATGAGCGCGGATCCCAAGGCAAGCGGCTGGTCGGCGCGTGGCCCGCTCTGGGCCGGGCTTTTTGCGCTGCTGCTGCTGGTCGGCGGCTTTGGCGTCTGGGCCAGCTTTGCCGAATTGCAGGGCGCGGTCATCTCCACCGGCCAGATCGAGGTCGAGCAGAACCGCCAGGTCGTGCAGCACCCCGACGGCGGCGTGGTTGCGGAAATCCTGGTGAAGGAAGGCGATACCGTCGAACCGGGGCAGCTTCTGATCCGGCTGGATCCCGAGGATCTGCAATCCGAGCTTGCGGTGATCGAAGGCCAGCTTCTGGAAGTGCTGGCCCGCCGCGCCCGGTTCGAGGCCGAACGCGACGATGCCACCTCTCTGTCCTTTGCCGCGCTTCTGACCGAAACGCAGAACCCGGTCGCGCCAGAGCTGATGGACGGGCAGGAACGCCTGTTCTCGGCCCGCGTGGATTCCGAAGCGCAGGAAGTCGAACAGCTTAACCGCCGGCGCGAGCAGATCGCCGACCAGATCGACGGGATCCGCGCCCAGCAGGACGCGACCGACGAACAGATCGGCTTTATCGAACAGGAACTTGCCGACCAGCAAAGTCTGCTTGACCGTGGGCTGGCCCAGGCGGCGCGCGTGCTGGCGCTGCAACGCGAAAAGGCCGATCTCGAAGGGCAGCGCGGAGAGCTGATCGCCGGACAGGCGCAGGCCGAAGGCCGCATCACCGAGATCGACATCGAAATCCTGCGCATCGCCACCACCCGCCGGGAAGAGGCGATCACCCGCCTGCGCGACCTGCAGTTCAACGAGATCGAACTGTCGGAAAACCGTCGCCAGCTTCTGTCGCGGCTTGACCGGCTGGACATCCGCGCCCCGGTTGCCGGGGTCATCTACGGCATGCAGGTCTTTGCCCAGCGCTCGGTGATCCGGCCGGCCGATCCGGTGCTGTACATCGTGCCGCAAGACCGGCCGCTGGTCATCACCGCGCAGATCCTGCCGATCCACATCGACCAGATCACCGTCGGGCAAGAGGTCGCGCTGCGGTTCTCGGCCTTCGACCAGCGCCGCACGCCGGAACTTTTCGGCCATGTGGTGCAGGTCTCGGCCGACGCCTTTACCGACCAGCAGTCGCGCGCCTCGTACTACCGCGCCGAAATCGCGCTCAACGACGGCGAGATCGACCGCCTTCCCGAGGGCATGACCCTGATCCCCGGCATGCCGGTCGAGGCGTTTTTCGGTACCGATGCGCGGACACCGATGGAATACCTGCTGAAACCCTTCATGGACTATTTCACCAAGGCGTTCCGCGAAAACTGATCGCAGACAGGACGGAGGACGGCCATGGCCGGAAGGATCGAAGCGAAACTGGCGGAACTGGGCATCGTGCTGCCGCAGGTGGTGGCGCCGGTGGCGAATTATGTGCCCTTCGTGCGGACGGGCGATCTGGTCCATGTCTCGGGCCAGATCTCCAACGGCCCGGATGGGTTCATCACCGGGCGGCTGGGCGCCGGCATGACGGTCGAGGCCGGCGCCGCCGCGGCGCGCGCCTGCGGTCTGGGCCTGATCGCCCAGATCCGCGCGGCGCTTGACGGCGATCTGGACCGGGTGGTGCGGGTGGTCAAACTCGTGGCCTTCGTCAACTCGGCGCCCGATTTCACCGACCATGCCAAGGTGGTGAACGGCGCGTCCGACCTGATGGTGGCGGTGTTCGGCGATGCCGGGCGCCATGCCCGATCCTCGGTCGGGGTCGCGGCGCTGCCGCTGGGTGTCGCGGTCGAGATCGAAGGCATCTTCGAGGTCGCCTGATGACGCCCGTCCCGCTGCCCCGCGCCTTTCTGGACCGCCCGATTGCCCACCGCGGCCTGCACGGGCCGGGGGTGCCGGAAAACAGCCTGGCCGCCGCGCGGGCGGCGATTGCCGGCGGCTATGGCATCGAACTTGACGTCCAGCCCTCGGCCGATGGCGTGGCGATGGTGTTCCACGACTATACGCTTGACCGGATGACGGCAGCCAAGGGGCCGGTGTCGGCCCGCACCGCCGCGCAGCTTGAGGCCATCGCCCTGAACGGCGGGACCGAGGGCATACCCACGCTGGCCGCCTTTCTGGCGCTGGTCGCCGGCCGGGTGCCGGTGCTGGTCGAGGTGAAATCGCAGGACGAATTCACCGGCGAGAATACCGGACGGCTGGAACAGGCCGTCGCCCGCGACCTTGCCGGCTATGCCGGGCCGGTCGCGGTCATGTCGTTCAACCCGTTCTCGGTCGCCGCCATGGCCCGGCTGGCGCCCGATGTGCCGCGCGGCCTGACGACCTGGAGCTGGACCGAGGATCCCGACCATAGGGTCCCCGCCGCGCTTGAGGACCACCTGCGCACCATTCCCGACTACGCCCCCACGGCCAGCAGCTTCATCAGCCACGAAGCTGCCGACCTGGCCCGGCCGCGGGTTGCCGAACTCAAGGCGCAGGGCGCGGCGGTGCTGTGCTGGACCATCCGTTCGGCCCAGGCCGAGGCGGCGGCGCGTGAAATCGCCGACAATGTGACGTTCGAGGGCTATCCGGCGTGATCCATGCCGCTTGAGATCGCCACCCATGCCCGGCTGGACGGGATCGGCCAGCCGGATTGGGATGCCTGCGCCAACCCCGGCGGCGGCCGGCCTGCCGATCCGTTCACCACCTTCCGCTTCCTCAAGGCGCTCGAGGACTCGGGCTCGGTCGGCGGGCGCAGCGGCTGGCAGCCGCATCACCTGTCGGTGAGCGACGCCGGGCAGGTCATCGCCGTGGCGCCGATGTATGCCAAGTCGCATTCGCAGGGCGAATACATCTTCGATTTCAACTGGGCCGAGGCCTGGGAACGCGCCGGTGGCCAGTATTACCCGAAACTGCAGATCGCGGCGCCCTTTACCCCGGTCACCGGCCGCCGCTTCCTGACCCGGCCGGGGCGGGAAGGCGACGGGACCGCCGCGCTGGTGCAGGGTGCGGTGCAGATCGCCGACCGCAACCGTCTGTCGTCGCTGCATGTCACCTTCTGCACCGGGGCCGAGGCCGAGGCCGGTGCCGCCCTGGGCCTGATGCCACGCACCAGCCAGCAATTTCATTGGACTGATGCCGGATACGGCAGTTTCGACGGCTTCCTGTCGTCGCTGTCGTCGCGCAAACGCAAGATGATCCGCCGCGAACGCGAGATCGCACAGGGCTTTGGCGGCCATATCGTCGCCCTGACCGGCGATCAGATATTGCCGGCGCATTGGGATGCGTTCTGGACCTTCTATCAGGACACCGGCAGCCGCAAATGGGGGTCGCCTTATCTCACGCGCGCCTTCTTTGACCGGCTGCATGACACGATGCGCGACGATGTGCTGCTGGTGCTGGCGCTGCGCGACGGGCGGCCGGTGGCCGGGGCGCTGAACCTGATCGGCCGCGACACCCTGTTCGGCCGCTACTGGGGCTGCACCGAACAGCACCCGTTCCTGCATTTCGAACTGTGCTATTATCAGGCCATCGACTGGGCGCTGGCCCATGGCCTGCGCCGGGTCGAGGCCGGGGCGCAGGGCGAACACAAGATCGCCCGCGGCTATCTGCCGGTGGCCTGCCATTCGCTGCACTGGATCGCGGAACCCGCCTTTCGCCGTGCCGTTGACCAGTATCTGCGCGCCGAACGCGCCGCCGTGGACGAAGAGATCGAGGTGCTGACCCAATACGGCCCCTTCCGCCGCGACCACAGAGAGGAACAGGAATGACGCTGACCCTTTATTCCAACCCGCGCTCGCGCGGCCGCATCGCCCGCTGGATGATGGAGGAAGCGGCCCAGCCCTATGAAGTCATCTACCTGGGCTTTGACGACACGATGAAGGACCGGCCCTATCTGGACCTGAACCCGATGGGCAAGGTGCCGACGCTGGTGCATGACGGCCGCGTCATCACCGAGTATTCGGCGATCTGCGCCTACATGGCTGACACCTTTCCCGAAGCGGGGCTCAAGCCCGCCGATCCCTCGTCCTACTATCGCTGGCTGTTCTTCGGCGCCGGCCCGCTGGAGCAGGCGATGTCGCTCGCGAACCTCAAGGTCGAGATTGCCGATGCCGCCCGCGGCTGGATCGGCTGCCGGCCGCTGGCCGAGACGCTGGATGTGCTCGACGGCTGGCTGACGGATCACCCCTATCTTGCCGGCGACCGCTTCAGCGCCGCCGATGTGGCGACGGGCAGCCAGATCATCTGGGGCGTGACCCAGTTCCGCACCATCGACCCGCGCCCGTCGTTCAGCGCCTATATCGACCGGATGGTCAGCCGTGCGGCCTATCAACGCGCCGCGGCGGCCGACAATGCGGCGATGGGGGCGAACAATGGCTGACCGGTTGAACAAGACAGAGCGGACCGAGGCATTGCCGGCGCTGGACCAGACCGGCTGGCGTGGTGTGGAAAGCCGCGACGCGATCCGCAAGATCCTCAAGTTCAGGGATTTTTCCGAGGCGTGGGGTTTCATGACCCGCGTGGCGCTGGCCGCCGAGAAGATGAACCACCACCCGGAATGGAAGAATGTCTACAATACCGTCGACATCACGCTGACCACGCATGATTGCGATGGCCTGTCCGACCTTGACCTGCTGTTGGCGCGCAAGATCGACACGCTGGCCGGCGCGGCCGAGGTCCAGACCGACCATTCCGCCCCGGTCATGTCCCTGTGCGAGGTGCGGCGGCGGTAGGGTGGGCATTTGCCCACCGCATCCCGCGCATCGGTGGGCCTCAGCCCACCCTACCTGTTCCGTCCCGGGTAGGGTGGGCAATCGCCCACCGCCTGAACGCCTCAGTTCAGGATCCCGGCGTGGACCATGGCGGCGCGGATCGCCTCTTTGGTGCTGTCCAGCAGCCCGGTGAGGGGCGAGCGCACCTCGTCCCGCGCCATCCCCAGAAGCGACAGGCCGTATTTCGCCCCGGCGACCCCCGGCTCGATGAAGATCGCCTCGTGCAGCGGCATCAGCCGGTCCTGATACTCAAGCGCGGCAGCATAGTCGCCGCGCAGCGTCGCCTCCTGGAATTCGGCACACAGGCGCGGCGCGACATTGGCGGTGACCGAAATGCAGCCGACGCCGCCATGGGCGTTGAAACCCAGCGCCGTCGCATCCTCGCCCGACAATTGCACGAAATCGCGGCCGCAGGTGGCGCGTTGCTGGCTCACCCGCTCGATCTTGCCGGTGGCGTCCTTGACGCCGATGATCGCCGGCAGCCTGGCCAGTTCGCCCATGGTCGCGGGCGTCATGTCGATGACCGAGCGGCCGGGAATGTTGTAGATCACGATCGGCAGGCCGATTTCGGCGGCGGCGGTGAAATGGGCGATCAGGCCGCGCTGCGTCGGCTTGTTGTAATAGGGCGTCACCACCAGCGCGGCATCGGCGCCGGCGCGTTGCGCCGCCTCGACCAGACGCACGCATTCGATGGTGTTGTTCGACCCGGCCCCGGCAATCACCGGGATCCGCCCGGCAGCCTGCGCCACCACGGTGGCGACGACCAGATCGTGCTCTTCGTGGCTGAGAGTCGGCGATTCGCCGGTGGTGCCGACGGGGACAAGGCCATGCGTCCCCTGTTCGACATGCCAGTCGACCAGTTTTTTCAGCGTGTCGAGGTCCACTTCACCATTGCGAAAGGGCGTGATGAGAGCGGGCAGCGATCCGCGGAACATGGGCTGGTCCTTTCCTGTAAGCCTGATCGCGGCTTTAGTCCCCTTTCCGCCGATTGCCAAGTTTGTGAGTGTCGGCAGGGCACCCCGCCTGTTACCCTGCGGCAAAACCGCAAGAGCAGCCATGCGCCTGACCGTCCTTCTGTTCGCCCTTGGCCTGGGCCTGGCCGCGCCATTGGCGCGGGCCGATGGCGCCTCGGATGTCGAGGCGTTCAAGATGGCGGCCGGGCTGGTGCAGGCGGGCGACTGGGTTGCGGCCGAGGCGGCAGTGGCCGAGGCCGGGCCGATCGCCCGCGATCTGGTCCGCTGGCTGCGGCTGCGCGACGGGCCGCGGGCGGCGGATGCCGCGCCCGACCCGCGCGACCCCGATCCGGTCTTTGCGGATTATGCCGCATTTCTTGCGGCTTATCCGCATTGGCCGGGGCTGGAACGGCTGCGGATGCAGGGCGAACGCACCATCCCGCCCGATGCCGCGCCCGAAGCGGTGCTGGGCTATTTCACCGGCGTGAAACCGCAGACCGGAGAGGGCGTGGCGGCGCTGGCCCGCGCCCTTGCCGCGCTGGGCCGGGTCGAGGAGGCGCGGGCCGCCGCCGCCGAAGGCTGGATGACCGTCGGGCTGAGCGACGAGACACAGACCGCGCTGCTGGCGTCCTGGGGCGAGACCCTGCGCCCCATGGCCTGGGATCGCGCGCAGGAGATGCTGTGGCGCTGGCGCACCGGCGATGCCGAACGGCTGCTGCCGCTGCTGTCGGACGACCAGCGCGCGCTGGCCCTCGCGCGGATCGCGCTGATCCGCGATGCCGGCGACCTGGACGCGCGGGTTGCCGCCGTGCCCGAGGCGCTGCGCGACGACCCCGGGCTTGCCGTCGACCGCTTCAACCGGCTGGCCGAGGATGGCGACTATACCGATGCCGTTGCCCTGCTGCTGGCCCGCACCGACGATGCCGCGCGGATGGGCCAGCCGTTCCGCTGGGCCTCGTGGCGGGCGGTGCTGGCGCGCTGGGCCCTGCGCGAGGGGCGACCGGACGAGGCCTATCGCCTGGCCAGCCGCCACCATCTGACCGGCGAAAATCCGGGGACGGATTTCTATGCCGACCTCGAATGGATTGCGGGCTATGTCGCGCTGCGCCATCTCGACGACCCGGCCGCTGCGCTGACCCATTTCCGCCGGATGCAGGCCGCGGTCAGCGGCCCGATCTCGACCGCGCGCGCCGCCTATTGGACCGCCCGGGCCGAGGAGGCGGCGGGCAGCGCCGATGCCGCGGCCCAAAGCTATGCCCGCGCCGCGCAATACCAGACCGCCTTCTATGGCCTTCTAGCGGCTGAACGGCTGGGCCTGCCGTTCGACGCCTCGCTGGCCGTGACCGAGGGCTTTGGCGACTGGCGGCAGGGGGCGGTGCTGCGCAGCGACCTGACGGCGGCGCTTCTGATGCTGGTCGCCGGCGGCGACCGCGACGATGCCGTGCTGTTCGCGGCAAGACTGGGCCAGACGCTTGACCGTGCAGACCTTGGGCAGCTGGGCGGCCTTCTGACCGACACCGTCGAGCCGTTCCTGACGCTGGTGGTGGCCAAGGCGGCGCTTGAGCGGGGGATTTCCATCCCCCAGATGCTGTATCCGATCCATCCGATGGCCGCGATGGACCTGCCGGTGGATCGCGACCTTGCCCTGTCCATCGCCCGGCAGGAATCCGAGTTCAACGCCGCTGCCGGCAGCGGCGTCGGCGCCCTTGGCCTGATGCAGCTGATGCCCGGCACGGCCGAGGAGGTGGCGGGCGATCTGGGCCTTGCCTATGACCGCGGCCGGCTGACCGGCGACTGGCAATACAATGCGACGCTGGGGTCGGCCTATCTGGCCGAATTGCAGGCCCGTTTCGGGCCGACGCCGGTGATGGTCGCCGCCGGCTACAACGCCGGCCCGGCGCGGCCGTCGCAATGGATCGCCCTGCGCGGCGACCCGCGCATCGGCGGCGCCGATGTCATCGACTGGATCGAGATGATCCCCTTTGCCGAGACCCGCAACTACGTCATGCGCGTGACCGAGGCCATGCCGGTCTATCGCGCCCGGCTGACCGGCAGTGCCGGCACGGTGGGCTTTCTTGACATGCTGCGGGGCGAAAAGCCGCTGCTGCGCCCGGTTGCCCGCGGCGAACAGACGGTTTTCGACACCGATCAGGCGGTGGCCGCGGTCCTGCAGGGGCTGACGCCGGAAACGCCGGTCGCGGCCGGGACCGCCAGCCTCGCTCCATCGCAGTCGCTGCGGCCGGTGGCGCGGCCCTGAGCCGCCCGTCAAGGGCCGAACCCGACACTTCCTGTCGCAAACCGCCGCGACCGCCGGGCCCCCGGGCCGCAATCCTGAACCGCCTGCCTCTCATGCGCCGGCAAGAAGGCCGGAATGATCAACCCCCGCACTCCGATCTACCTCAGCCACGCGCCCGGCGCGCGGATGCACCATTTCGCCATCCTCGCCGCGCTCGAGGCCGGCTGCCGCGGCCTGATGCTCTCGGTCATGCCGCTGGTGATGTATGAGGCGTTGGGAAACGAACAGCGCATGTCCACGGCCTATCTGGTGGTCGGCATCCTGTCATTGCTGACCGGGCTTCTGGTGCCGGGGATGACGCGCATCGTGCCGCGGCGCTGGATGTTCACCGCGGCGGGGTTCCTGTATCTGGCCGGGACCGGCATCGCCGCTTTCGGCGGGCCGGGGATCAAGGCGCTGGCGCTGCTGCTGAACGCCATGGGCACCGTGACCTTCACTGTCTGCCTGTCGGCCTATGTGCTGGATTTCATCGAACGCCACGACCTTGGCCGCAATGAATCGACGCGGATGCTGTTTTCGGCGCCGTCCTGGGCCATCGGCCCGGTCCTTGGCGTCTATCTGCGCGACTGGTGGGCGCCGGCGCCCTTCGTGCTGGCGGCGGTGTTCGCGGTGGCGCTGGTCGGCATGTTCTGGTGGCTGCGGCTGGGCAACGGCAAGCAGATCGCCCGCGCCAAGGGGCCGGCGCCCAACCCGCTTGGCTATCTTGGCCGGTTCTTTCGCCAGCCGCGGCTGATCGCCGGATGGCTGTTCGCCTCGATCCGGTCCTGCGGCTGGTGGGTCTATATCGTCTATCTTCCGGTGTTCTGCCTGCAATCGGGGCTGGGCGACAAGATCGGCGGCCTTGCCACCTCGCTGTCGAACGCCCTGCTGTTCCTGACGCCGGTGATGCTGCGGCTGGTCCATCGCTGGACGGTGCGGATCGCGGTAAGGCGGGCCTTCGCCTTTTGCGCGGTGCTGTTCGTGGCGGGCTGGCTGCTGGCGCCCTGGCCGGTGCTGGCCGTCGCCTGCCTGATGGTGGCTTCGCTTGGCCTTGTCATGCTGGATGTCTGCGGCGGCCTGCCGTTCCTGATGGCGGTCAAGCCGTCGGAGCGGACGGAAATGGCCGCGGTCTATTCCAGCTTTCGCGACGTGTCGGGCATCCTGACACCGCTGGTGGCGGGCGCGCTGCTGACCGTGGCACCGCTGGCGGCGGTCTTTGCCGCCTGCGGCGCGGCGATGGGCGCGGCCTGGGGCATAGCCGGTCGGCTGCACCCGCGCCTTGGCGTCCCGCGCGAGGCGGCGGACTGAGGGGGATTTGCGCAAGCGGCGCTGCCATGGCAGGGTTATCACATCGGATTTGGAGCGGAGATTGCCATGCTGTTGCCCTTTGCCTTTGTCCTTGCCGTCGGACTGCCCCCCAGCCTTGGCGGCCCGGCGGTCATACCCGTCGACTTCCCGCTGAACGGCGGCCCGGCGACGGCCTTTTCCAGCGCGGCAACGGTGCGGATCCTGACCGACCTGCCCCTTTCCCCCGAGGCGCAGGCGGTGTTCGACAGCGAATTCCAGGCGACCGGCTATTTCGGCGCCTTCGCCTTGTCCAAGGACGGCGGCTATGGCTATTCCAGCGGCGTCGCGACTCTCGCGGCGGCGCGCGAAGTCGCCCTGGCGCAATGCGCCAGCCTGAACGGCAATTGCCTTGTCATGGCGGAACTGGTGCCCGAGGGCTATGTCCCGCCCCCGGACGGAACCCTGACCCTGTCGCAGCAGGTGCAAAGCTATTTCAGCACCGCCGCCAAGAACCCCGATTTCCAGGCGCTGGCGGTGTCCGAGGATGGCGCCTTTGCGATGTATTGGGGCATGGCAAGCCAGTCCGAGGCCGACCGCCAGGCGCTGACCGATTGCGAGGCGAACCGCGACCGTTCGATCCCCGGTCTGCGTGACATGCCCTGCGTGCTGGTGACGAACCTGCCGTGACCGCCGCCCCGTTGCGTATCTCAGTGGAAAGCCCGCTGTCGGCGGATGGCCGCGGGCTGATCGCCGCCTCGCAGGAATTCCTGCTGACGGTGTTCGGCCCCGAGGGGGTTTTCTCGATGTCGGCCGAGGAACTGGATGACCCTGGCATCTCCTTCTACGTCGCCCGCGACGGGGCGCCGCTGGGCTGTGTCGCCAGCGTCGATTGCGGCGATTATGTCGAGGTGAAGCGGCTGTTCGTCCCGCCGGCGGGGCGCGGCCGCGGCGTGGCCCGCGCGCTGATGGCCCGGCTGGAACAGGACGCCTTCGCCGCCGGCAAGACTGCGATCCGGCTGGAAACCGGCAATGAGCTGGTCGAGGCGGTGACGCTCTATCGCGCGCTGGGCTATGCCGTGCGGGGTCCGTTCGGCGATTATGCCGAACATCCCGCCAGCCTGTTCATGGAAAAGCCGCTGCTGACCGCCGACGCGTCATGACCCCCTGCCGCCTGCACATCACCGGCGCGAGCGGGGCGGGCGTGACCACCCTGGGCCGGGCGCTGGGCAACTTGTGGTCGGTGCCGGTGCATGACTGCGACGATTACTACTGGCTGCCGACCGACCCGCCCTTTCGCCAAAAACGCCCGGTGCCCGAGCGGCTGGACCTGATGCAGGCCCTGTTCCTGCCGCGGCGGGAATGGATCCTCTCCGGCTCGCTGGTTGGTTGGGGCGGGCCGCTGGTGGCCCGTTTCGACGCGGTGGTGTTCCTGCGGCTGGACCCGCGCCTGCGCATGGCCCGGCTTGAGGCACGCGAGGCCGGGCGCTATGGCCCGCTGATCCGGCCCGGCGGCGATCTGCACGCGGGCCATCAGTCCTTCATGGATTGGGCCGCCGGCTATGACGACCCGAGCTTCACCGGGCGCAGCCTGCTCCAGCAGCGCGACTGGCTGGCGCATCTGCCCTGTCCGGTGCTGGAACTGGACAGCGCCGCGCCGGTCGAGGCGCTGGTGCAGGCGGTGGCGGCATGGACGCCCTGACCGCCCGCCTTGCGGCGATCGCCTTCGCCCTTCGCCCGGTCCCCGCCCCTGCACGTCCCAACCGCGCATGATCGGGGCCAGGGCGGCCAGACCCGACAGCAGCCGGGTGGCCGGAGCGGGGGTCGGCCTGAGGGGATAGCCGCCACGACCGGCAAGAACCGCCTGTCATCGGCAACGCCGGGCAGAGCCGGACGCTTGCGGCACGCTGGCCGGCGGGCGAAGATCGCCGCCATGACCGACACCCCACGCCGCCTGCCCGCCGACAGCCCCGCCTTGCCTGCCGTGCTTGACCTGATGCGCGGCGCCTTTGCCTATATGGAGGGGGTGGTCGATCCGCCGTCCTCGATCCACCGGCTGACGCTTGATGCGCTGCGCGCCGGCGAAGTCTGGGCCTTGGGCGATCCGCCGGTCGCCTGCATGATGCTGACGGTCAAGGGCGACGCCCTCTATCTTGGAAAACTCGCCGTGGCTGCGGCGCATCGCGGCCGGGGACTGGCCCGGTCCATGGTCGAGGCCGCCGCGGCCCGCGCCCGCGCACTGGACCTGTCCGCAATCGAGTTGCAGACCCGCGTGGAACTGACCGCCAATCAGGCCGCCTTTCTGGCGATGGGCTTTACCGAAACCGCCCGCACCGCCCATCCCGGCTACAGCCGGCCAACCTCGATCACCTATCGGCGAAAGGTGGGATGAGGGGAAACCGGCAGGATGGGGCAGGGCGGCCGGGATCAACACCCGCAAGGGGGGTGAATCTGGCAGGCCGTCGTTTGGGGCCGATCCCCGCCGGGTTTCGAACCGCGCCCCATGATGCCGGGCGTTTGCCGACCGGCTATTACCCCACAACCCCTTTCAGATACTCGAGGTTTCGCCGGGCCAATTCCAGCGGCGTCTCGGTCGCGTTTTCGGCCACGTCCTGTTCCACCACGACCGGCCCGGCGAAAGCGGCTTCGTCCAGAACCCGCATCACCTCGCGGATGTCCACCGCGCCGTCGGGCAGCGGGCACATTATGCCGGCAGCGTAAGAGTCGCGCGCGGCCAGGGTTCCGTCCAGCACGCGCGCCCGCACCGCGGCATCGGCGTTCTTGAGATGCATGTAGGCGATGCGCGGCATCACCTTGCGCATGTAGGCCACGGGATCCTGCCCGCGCACCGCGTGGTGGCCGGTGTCAAGGCACAGCGCGATGTCGGTATCTGCCAGCAGCCGGTCGATCTGCGGTTCGTATTCCACCGCGGTCAGCAGATGGGGATGAAAGGACAGGGTCAGGCCGTGCCCGCCCTCGACCAGGGCCCGCGCCTCGCGGATCATCGCCACCATCGCACGCCAGCCTTCGGCGTCGAGCACGCCTTCGGCACTGGCCGGATAGGATTCGCTTTCGTCCATGATGACCAGATGGCGCGCGCCCAGACCGGACAGCAGCGCCGACAGGTCGTCGAGCGTCCGCATCAGCTCTGGCCCGCTTGCGGGGTCGTTGAAGGTATGCACATGCGTCGCCCCGATCAGCGTCAGGTCGCGCCGCGCCAGTTCGTCGCGCAACAGCGCGCCGTCCTTGGGCAGGAAACCGAAGGGGCCAAGTTCGGTGCCGCGATAGCCGGCGGCGGCGACCTGATCGAGATACTCGTTCCAGGTCAAGGTGTTGCCGGTGGGATAGGTGATGCCCCAGGAACAGGGCGCATTGCCGAAAAGCATGTCAGGATCCGATATGGACAGGGTTGCCAAGGGCGCGGCGGATAGGCTGGGTGGCGATGTCGTGTTCCGTCAGGCCCCAGGGCAGCGGGCCGGGGCGTAGCGCGGAACGCAGGTCGGCGACAAGGGCGGCGCGGCTGGCATCGGCAATGACCTCGGCCCGGACAAAGCCGCGCGGGTCGACCGGGATTTCGGCCTGCCAATCGTCGCTGTCGATGGCGCGGCTGGCGATCCTGCCGCCGGCATCGACCAGCGACAACAGATCGCCCGCCGCGCCGCGCACTGTCACCGCCACATGGTCGATGGCGCTGGCCGTGCCGCCCATCACCGCCCCGCCCGCCGTCATCTCGAGATGCGGGCCGGTGGGGCTTTCGGTGATATAGCCGCGCCCGGCCTTCATCGCCGCCAGCACTGCATCCTCGGACAGGTCCGGCAGCCACAGCACGGTGGTCGGCCGGGCAAGGGTCAGCGGGCCTTCGGGCAACAGCGCCTCGGGCTGGTGGAAATCCGATCCGCCGATGGCGGGCAGCCGCAACCCCCGCGCCAGACGGTCCTGCCAGCGCGCCAGCGACACCCAGTTCCACGCGAGCCAGGGATGCTGCCAGACCTCCATGCAATCGGCCTCGGGAAATTCATAGTCCCAGGGAATGTCGGGCTTGTCGTGGTTGATCGACAACAGGCCGCCGCGGTCATGCACCAGCCGGGCAAGGGTATGCGCATCGGCGGGACGGGTCATGCGGAAGTCGATCCAGTCATCGACGCCAAAGACATTGGCGTGACCTTCGGCCGTCGTCACCTCCATCGCGCGGATGAAGACCAGGTCGGGGCTGCTTTCGGCGTGGAAATAGCGGCGCTGGGTCGTGGTGTTGTGATCGGCCACGGCAAGGAAATCGAGTCCCGCCTGCCGGGCGGCGGCATGCAGGGTTTCGGGCGCGCCGCGGGCATCGGAATGGAAGGTGTGGCAATGCAGGTCACCGCGATACCAGCCCGCGCCCTTGCGCACCGGCTGCGGGCGGGCGGGCTGCGGCGCCACGGCGCGCGGCGCGCGGTCAAGCCGCACCGCCACTTCGACATCCGCTCCCTGCGGCGGCACCTTGTAAAGGCCAAGGATCACATGCCAGGTGCCCGCCGGCATGTCGCCATGGACATAGCCCGGCGTCGCGTCGTCGGTGGCGATGAAAAAGGCATCGCGCGCCCCACCGCTCCAGCCGCGAAAGCCGGCGTCCGAAGGCCAGCCGGTGTCGCGCGGATCGAAACACCCCAGGTCGATGACGCAATCGGGTGCCTTGGGATAGGTCAGGGTCACGTCAAGGCGGGTGGTGCCGAAGGGCACCTCGAACGGCAGGTAGTAATAGGGATGCGCCGCCTTGTCGGCCGGGGTGATCCGCGCGCGGAAGGTCTGGGTCATGCGCCCTCTCCGGCGGCGGGAATCCGGCGCCCGTCGCCGTCGAAAAGATGCAGATGCGCCGGCGAAAAGCCAAGGCTGACCCTGCCTGACAGCGGCAGGTGGTCGTCGGTGAAGATGCGCGCCGTCACCCGCGCGCCCTCGGGCCGTTCAAGGGTGACAAGGCTTTCCGGCCCCATGTTTTCATTGGCGAAAAGCGGCGCGGTGATGGTGTCCGGCCCCGGCCCGGCGGCGACATGCAGATGTTCGGGCCGCACCCCCAGCGTCAGCCGCGTCGCGCGTGCAAGAGCGGCGGCGATGGCATCGGTCATCGGCAGGCCGGCAAATTCCAGGCCCGGCGCGCGCAAGGCAAGGCGGCCGTCCGCGGCCGTGGCCTCGACCTCGATCAGGTTCATCGGCGGGTTGCCGACGAAATTGGCGACAAAGGTGGTGGCGGGACGGCGGTAGATCTCGATCGGCGGGGCGTATTGCACGATGCGCCCGCCGTCCATCACCGCGATACGGGTGGCCAGCGCCATCGCCTCGGCCTGATCGTGGGTGACATAGACTGCGGTCATGCCCATGTCGCGTTGCAGGTGGTTCAGGAACCCCCGCGCTTCGAGCCGGAGTTTCGCATCAAGGTTCGAAAGCGGTTCGTCGAACAGATAGACCTGGCTGGGATAGACCAGTGCGCGCGCCAGCGAGGTGCGCTGCTGCTGGCCGCCCGAGATCTGGCTGGGCAGCCGGTCCATCAGGTGGCCGATCTTCAGCACGTCGGCGACCTCTTGCGCGCGGGCGGCGCGCTTGTCCGCCGCCTCGCCCCGCACCTTGAGCGGATAGGCGATGTTGTCGGTCAGGTTCATGTGCGGATACAGCGCATAGTCCTGGAAAACCATGGAAATCTGCCGGTCGCGCGGGTGCAGCGCGGTGACGTCCTTGCCGCCGATCAGGATCTGGCCCGAGGTCGGCGTCTCAAGCCCCGCGATCATGCGCAGGGTGGTGGTCTTGCCGCAGCCAGAAGGGCCAAGAAGGCAGACGAATTCGCCGTCGCCCATCGCAAGGTCAAGGTTGGTCACGGCCGAGAACGAGCCGAACTGTTTGTTCACGTTGATGAATTCGACACTTGCCATGGATTACGCCTTGATGCCGCCGAAAAAGCGGAAACCGAATTTCCAGCTCACGAAAAGATAAAGCACGATGACCGGCAGCGAATAGATCAGCGAATAGGCTGCCAGAAGGGTGACGATGGGCGTGCCCGCCTCGGAATAGAAGGAATAGATCGCGACCGAGGCCGGCATCTTTTCCGAACTGCGCAGCAGGATGAACGGGATCAGGAAGGATCCCCAGATGTTCACAAAGGCCCAGACGGTGACGACGACGATCCCCGGCCGGATCACCGGCAAAGCCACGTCGCGGAACGCCTGCACCGGGCTTGCGCCGGCGACCATCGCCGATTCCTCGTACGATTTCGGGATGCCGTCGATGAAATCGCGCAGGATGAACATCGCAGTCGGCAACAGGCCGCCGGCAAAGGTCAGGATCACCGCGACATGGGTGTCCATCAGCCCGGCGGCCGAGATGATGAGAAACAGCGGCACCATCGCCGCGGTGCCCGACACGACCGAGGAAAACAGCAGCAGCACATAGGTCACGGCGCCCTTTCCGGGCAGTTGCGACCGTGACAGCGCATAGGCGGCCAGCGTTGCCGCCGCGCCGACCAGGATCACGCCGCCGACCGATTGCAGCAGGCTGTTCCACAGCGCGTGGACGGCATAGGAATTGCCGAACACCGTCAGGAAATTGGACAGGGTCCAGGGGTTGGGGATCGCCAGCCCCATTTCCGCCCGCGCGTTGAATGGCGCAAACAGGAACCAGATCAGCGGCAGGGCAAAGGCCGCGGCCAGAAGCGCCGCCAGCCCGGAAAACAGCACGCGGCCGAATACGGCGGGCAGCTTCATGTCCGTTTCCTCCGCCCGATCCAAAGATAGACCAGCGCAAAGGCCAGGTTGATCAGCATCATGATGACCGCGACTGCTGACCCCTTGCCGAACTGGAAATCCTGAAAGGCGACGCGGTAGTTGTAGATCGACACCAGCTCGGTCCGGTAGCTGGGCCCGCCGTTGGTCAGAAGGAACGGCGTGAAGGTGTTGAAGGTCCACATGGTGATGAGGATCAGGTCGGTGACGATATGGCCGCGGATCAACGGCAGGCCGATGTCGCGGAATTTCTGCCAGCTCGAGGCGCCGGCGACATCCGCCGCCTGGAAATAGCTGGGCGGGATCGACGAGAAGGCCGAGGTGAACAGCATCATCGAAAACGCCGCCCCCCGCCAGGTGTTGAAGATCACGATCACCCAGAACGGCGATTTCAGCAGGAAATCACCGGGCGGCAGGCCAAGCCCGGTCAGGATCATGTTGGCGGTGCCGTTCTCGTAGTCGAGGAAGGCGAACCAGGCAAAGGCGATCACCACTTCGGGCAGCACCCATGCGGCGATGACAAAGGTCTCGGTCAGGCGTTTCACCCCGGCCGGCACGCTTTGCAAAAGCCAGGCCAGCAGCAGGCCCAGCAGCGCCTGCCCGACGATGGCCGAGGCGATGACGAATTGCGTGGTCAGGATCAGCGAAAAGCCGAATTGCCCGCGCTGAAAGAAGGTCGCCGGATCGAACAGCTGCACATAGTTGGCCAGCCCGACGAAATCTGGGTCCAGCGCCGTCCGCCCCAGAAGGGTGCGGTTGGTGAAGGACACGAAGATGACCCAGAAGAAGGGCGCGATGACAAAAATCGCCACCAGAAGCGCCGCCGGCGTCATGAACAGCCCTGCCGCCCGATGCGACAAAAGCGCAAAGCTGCGCTGACGGCGCGGGCGCGCCTGTGGGGTCGTGGTCATCGAATGCTCCGCCGAAGGGGGCGCCCGGCGGGAGGTGCCGGGCGCCCGGTCGCTCACATCAGGCTGACGGTGTTTTCAGCGCCGACGATCGCGGTCACGGCGGCGCCGTATTGCGCCATCGCCTCTTCCGGGGTCAGTTCGCCCGACACCACCGCCTCGGTCATGCGCTGGATTTCCATGCTGACGGCGTTGTAGTTCGGGTCGTTCGGCCGTGCCGTGGTCAGCGGCAGCAGCGCCTGCGAGGTTTCGGTCAGGAACGGCGCATCGGGGATCGGCACGTCGTCGCGCGACCGGATCCCGGGCTGGTAGTTCTGGAATTCGGTCATCATCTCCTGGCTCATCATGAAGGACAGGAGCGCCCAGGCCTCTTGCGGGCTGTCGGTGTTGGGGTTGATGACATAGCCGGTCCCGCCCGAGATCGACACCGCATCCTGGCCGTTGATGCCGGCGCCGGGCTGTTCGGCGGGCATCGCCTTCCAGGTCATCACGTTGTCGCGGTCGGCGACCTCGAATTCGGATCCCGGCGCGGTGACCGAACGGTAGAACCAGTCGCCTTCGACCAGCATCGCCGTCTTGCCGTCGCGGAAATTCGCGAAGGTCATGTTGCGGCCATCGGCCAGAAGCTGCGCCCGCTGGTCGCCCAGACCTTCATCGACATAGATCGTGCGGTACAGGTTCAGCACATCCAGGATGCCCTGGCTTTCGATGATGTATTTGCCTTCGCTGTCCGTCACCCATTCGCCGGTCCCCAGAAGGGCCATCCAGTAGCCCTGCATCGTCGTCGCCTCGCCCATGCCGACCCCGGCGTTAAGCTGCAGAGGCGCCTCGATCCCGGCTTCCTTCAGCGCGCGGGCGGCGACAAGCACGTCCTCCCACGAGGTCGGGTTCCAGGCGGCGGCATCAAGCCCGGCCTGCGCGAACAGGTCGGAGCGGACGAAGATCATCCGCACATCGGTGCCAAGGCTGATGCCATAGGGCTTGCCCTCATAGGACATGATCGACTGGATCCCGGGCGAGATATGCGCCCAGCCTTCCCAGTTGACCGCCTCTTCGCCCACCACATCCTCAAGCGGGCGCAGCAGCCCGCCTTCGGCGAAGGACGGGATCAGGAAGCCGTCGAAACCGGAAATGTCCGGTCCGGCGCCGGTGGAAAAGTCGAGCGCCAGTTGCTGGGTCAGTTGCGCATCCTCGCCGCCGAACTGGTTCAGCGTGACGTCGATGTCGGGATGCGCGGCCTCGAACGCCGGAATGACGGTGTTTTCCAGCCATTCGGCGGTGGCGCTGCTGACGCCGCCAATGACGCAGCGGCAGGTGATTTCAAGTTCGGCCGCAAAGGCCGGGGCGCTCAGGGCGGTGCTGCCCACAAGGCCAAGCACGAACAGGCGCAGGCTTTTGGTCATCTGTGAAACTCTCCCTCCGGGGTGGCTGTGCGGGCAGCCGGCTGTTTCGCCCCTGCCCGGCTCCTCTTCGGGCAGTTGCGGGGTCAGAATGAACACGTTTTCACTCTGCGTCAATGCCGTGAATCCGGCCCGCGCCTGTCAAAAGCGATGCGCGACAGGCATTGCACCCCTTTGCAACATGGTCATGACGGGCTAGTCTGGGGAAAACCGCCCTGTGGCAATTGTCGGGACAAAATGCTGCGTGGCAGCATCGGGGTGAACACGCTACCATCCCCGAGGGGGAGATTCGGGGCAGGCATGGACGACCATCACGATCCGCTCGGGGGCCGCGCGACCGCGGAGCTGGTCGCCGCCCGCGCCAATGTCAGCCGGGTGGCGGTGTCGCGGGCCTTCAACCCCAATGCCTCGCTGCGGTCAGACAAGCGCGACCTGATCCTGCGCGTCGCGGCGGAGCTGAACTATACCCCCGACCGCGCCGCGCGGGCCCTGGTGTCGGGCCGGTCGCATCTTGTCGGTCTGATCGTTCCCGATGCCTGTTCGCCCTGGGAAAGCCAGGAGATCGACGCCCTGACCTCGGCTCTGCAGGACCAGGGCTTTGCCACGCTGCTGTTCAAGACCGACGTCAACCGCAGCATGGATCCGCAGCTTCTGGGCTATATGCGCGGCTTCAACCCCGATTCGGTCATCGCCTTTGTCGAGAACGTGACCCCCGCGATCCTGACCCGCGCCCTGGGGCGGACGGTGCCGATCTATGTGAATTATCCGGTAAGCGGCGAGGCCGAGCCATTCGACCCCGGCGCCCCCCGTCACGACCGGCTGACCGTGCTGACCCGGCCCGGCATAGATCAGGCCGTCGCCCTTCTGGCCGGGTTCGGGGCGCGGCGGGTGGCCTATCTGTCGGGCGCCGCGGCATCCGGCGCCAATCTTGCGCGCGAGGCGATCCTGCGCGCCGCCCTGGCCCGGCACGGCCTGCCCGAACCGGCGGTCATTGCCGGCGACTACAGCTATGACACCGCCCATGACGCCACCATCGCCGCCTTCCGGCTGGGCCTGCGGCCCGATGCGATCTTTGCCGCCAACGACATGGGCGCCTTCGGCTGCATGGATGCCCTGCGGCACGACCTGGGGCTGCGGGTGCCGGGCGATGTGAACATCATCGGCTTTGACGACATCGCGCAGGCGCGCTGGAAAAGCTACGATCTGACCACCGTGCGCCTTGACCTTGCGCAGCGGGTGCGGGCACTGATCCGCCTGATCCTGCGCCGGCTGGCTGAACCCGATGCCGCGCCGATCGAGGAAACAATCTCGACCAGCCTTGTCGTGCGCGGCACGGTCGCCTGAAGCGGACCAGAATGCAGCCTGTCATCCACCTGATCTTCAAGACCCACCTTGATATCGGCTTTACCGATCTGGCCGGGCGGGTGCGGGCGCAATACCACCGCCAGTTCATCCCGCAGGCCATCGCCACCGGCGCGCATTTCCACCGCGAAAACCCCGGCCGGCCGATGTTCGTCTGGACGACCGGCGCCTGGCTGATCCACGACCATCTTGCCACCGGCACGCCGGATCAGGTCGCGGCGCTTGAACAGGCCATCCACCGCGGACTGATCGCCTGGCACGCGCTGCCCTATACCACGCACACCGAACTGATGTCGGCGCCGCTGTTCCGCGCCGGGCTAAGCTATGCGGCCGAACTGGACGCCCGTTTCGGGCGGCAGACCATCGCCGCGAAGATGACCGATGTGCCGGGCCATACCATCGGCATGGTGCCGCATCTGGCGGCCGCCGGGGTGCGGTTCCTGCATCTGGGCGTCAATACCGCCAGCCCGGTCCCCGATGTGCCGCCGCTGTTCCGCTGGCGCGCGCCCGACGGGTCAGAGGTCGTCGTCATGTATCAGGGCGACTACGGCCAGACCGATTTTCCCTTTCCCGATCTTGGCCTGTCCTTCGCCCATACCTCGGACAACATCGGCCCGCAAAGCGTGGGCCAGACGGCCGAGGCGTGGCGACATCTGGCGATTGCCCATCCCGAGGCTGAAATCCGTGCCTCGACCCTTGATGCCTTCGGGGCCGAGGTCTGGGCGCGGCGCGACAGCCTGCCGGTGGTGACCGACGAGATCGGCGACAGCTGGATCCATGGCACCGCCAGCGATCCGGCGAAACTCGCGCGGTTCAGGGCGCTGCAAAGGCTCTACGACGGGTTTCAGACCCTTACGCCGGCGCGGCTGGATTTTGGCCGCGGGCTGGCGATGGTCGCCGAACATACCTGGGGCGTCGACATCAAGACCTGGCTGCGTGACGAAAACGCATGGGACCGCGCGGCCTTTGACGCTGCCCGCATCAGCGATCCCCGCTTCGCCTATTCCGAATCTTCGTGGGCGGAACAGCGCGCCTATCTCGACGCGGCCGTTGCCGCGCTTGGGCCAGAGGATCGCGCCGCGGCAACGGCGGTGCAGGATCTGGCCCCCGGTCCCGCCTTGGCCCTACGGCCCGCAGACAGCATCGAAACCGGCGGCTGGCGTATCGGGCTTGACCCCGAAACCGGGGATGTGGCCTCCATCACCTCGCCTTCTGGCGCCATGCTGACCGGGGCGGATGGGTCTCTGTTCGGCTATCGCCACGAATCCCATGACGCGGCTTCGATGCGGCAGCACATGGACAGCTATCTGCAACACCGTTTGCTTTGGGCGGTCCTGGACCATGACAAGCCGGGGCTGGACCGCGCCGCAACCGCCCGCCGGGCGGATTTCGCGCCGCGGCATCTGGGATCCGGCATCGCCGCCATGCCCGAGGACGCCCATGCCCTGCTGGGCGCCCCGGCGCAGGTGCAATTCGCCTTCGCCGCGCAGGGCGACGCGCTGGAAATCGCCCTGACCCTGCGCGGCAAACCCGCCAACCGCATGCCCGAGGCCGGATTCATGACCGTGACCCCGGCCGCCGCCGACGGTTGGGCGCTGCGCAAGATGGGCCTGTGGCATGCACCCGCTGCCTATGCCCGCCGCGGCGGCGCGCAGTTGCAGGCGGTCGAGGCGCTGCGCGGCACCAGCGCCCGGCAGGGCTTTGCGCTTGACCTGCTTGACGCCGCCCTTGTCGCCCCGAACGGCACGCCGTTCATGGAATACTGTGCCGAGCCGCCCGATTACGCCGGCGGGATGCGGGTGAACCTCTACAACAACAAATGGGGCACCAATTTCCCCATGTGGTGGGAAGGCGACATCCGGTTCCGCTTTGTGCTGCGGCTGGATTAGGTATCGCGCCGCGGTGCCTGCGACAGGTGGCCCAGCAGATAGGCGTGGGTCGCCGGATTGGCGACGATCATCGTGCCGGTGCGTTCATAGAACTCGGGCCCGCGTCCCCACCAGTCGGTGACGATGCCGCCCGCCTCCTGCACCGCCAGAATCCCGGCGGCGGTGTCCGAGAATCCGGTTTCCTCGAAATAGCCGGTCAGCCGGCCGCAGGCGACCATCGCGCAGGCCAGCGCGGCGCTGCCCGGCACCCGCACCGCGCCGATCGGCGCGCGGATCGCGTCGAGCCGTGCATAGGCGCCGGGATACAGCGACAGGTTCGGGGTCGGCAGGCCGGTTCCCACGCACATGAAGCGGGTATCGTCCGACCGGCTGACATGCAGGCGCTGCCCGTTCAGGAACGCGCCGCCGCCCTTGACGGCGGTGAACATCTCGTCCGCGACCGGATCGAACACCATGCCGCACAGGGTCTCGCCCTTGTGGCGCAGGGAAATCGTGATCGTATAGTTCTGGCCGTTCAGGAAATTGGTCGTCCCGTCGATGGGATCGACCAGAAACCGCGTCTCGGACTCGCGCCCCTCGACCGAGCCGAATTCCTCGCCGGTGAGGCTCCAGTCCGGGTAACGCGACAAAAGATGGTCGCGGATCGACTGTTCCGATTCGCGGTCGGCGTCGGACACGAAATCACCCGGCCCCTTCACCCCGATCTCGATATCGCGGAACCGGGCGAAATGCCGCTGCGTGATCTGACCGGCGGCGCGGGCGGCGTCGATCATGTCGGCAAGAATGCGGTCGATATTCATGACAGGGCCTGTATCAGTCCTTCGGGGTCATCGGTGGTGATCTGGTCGGCGCGCAGGTCCAGAAGGCGGCGGACAAGGGCCAGACTTTCGGGCGTGACGCGCTGGATCGTATAGGCATCTACCCGGCGCCCGGCGTCATGGACGGCGCCGATCAGGTCAAAGCCGGCATCGGCACCGGCAATCACGATCTCATGCGCCAGATAGATGAGCGAAGCCTTTGGCGCGGTGGCCAGCGCATCGGCGATCCAGCCGGCGAAATCGCCGGTGCGGCGCAGGCTGTCCAGCGATCCGCCATGGCAGGGGTCATAGCCCATATGCAGCCCCGGCGCCGCCCCGACCAGCGCATCGACAGCGGCGAAATCGCCTCCCGACAGGATCATGTGCCGCCCGAGATTGCCGATCGTGCGGCCGAAAGCGGCCAGTGTTTCGGGGTCAAGCGCGGCCATGTCCTCTTTGAAGTCGAGTTGCAGCAGGGCGTCGGGATGCGGCGGTTCCTGCGCCAGCAAGGCGCAGAGATCCTCGATCAGCATCACCCGGTCGGGCAGCACCGCGCCGTCATTGCCGCGCAGGTGCAACCCGCGCAGCAGCGCCGCGCCGGCGGCGCGCACCGGGCCGCTGCCGGTGGTGTCGTCGTCCAACGTCAGGTCGTGCAGGACGGCAAATCCGTGGTCGGCATGGACGACCAGATCGACCTCGACACTCGCGCCCAGCCGCATCCCTTCCAGGATGCGCGCGCCGGTGAACACCGGATCAGAGGCGCGGCGCCGCGCGCGATGCCATTTCAGCCAGGTGCGGTGCCCGTCGCGATCAATATGGAGCGGATCCATGTCAGCCCCGGTGGATGCGGGCGTTGTCGCGATAGGCGGCGACAGCGCGCGGGGCGAGGTTGACCGGCTGGCCGACCTTGAACAGGTCAGGATGGCTGACCATCGACTTGATCCGCAGCCCGTCGCCCAGTTCCAGGTCGACAAGGCCATGGGTGCCGAAATCGGTGATGCGGTGGACGCGCGCCTGACCGGGATCGGCGGTCTCGAGATCCAGCGCCTCGGGCCGGATTGCCAGAACGGCGGGGCCATCGGCGACCGGCAGCGGCACCGACAGGCCGGCGCGGGTGAAAGTGCCCGCGGACACCGTGCCGTCGATCAGGTTCATCGTGCCGATGAAACCGGCGACGAAAGGTGTCTGCGGCTCGCGATAGACCATGTCGGGGCGGTCGATCTGTTCGGTCCGCCCGTCGCGCATGACGACGATGCGGTCGGCCATCGACAGCGCCTCGTCCTGGCCGTGGGTCACGAACAGGGTGGTGATGCCCAGCCGCTGCTGGATGTCGCGCACCTCTTCGCGCAGGCGTTCGCGCAGATGCTGGTCAAGGCTGGCAAAGGGTTCGTCCAGAAGCAGGATCTTCGGCTCGAGCACCAGCGACCGCGCCAGCGCCACCCGCTGCTGCTGGCCGCCCGAAAGCTGGCCGACATGGCGGGTGCCATAGCCGGCAAGACCGACCATCTCGAGCACCGACTCGACCTTGTGCTTGACCTCGGCCGCGGGCAGGCGGCGCAGTTTCAGGCCGAAGGCAAGGTTCTTGAACACGTTCATATGGGTCCAGAGCGCATGGCTCTGGAACACCATCCCGGTCGGCCGCTTTTCCGGCGGCAGATGGGTCACGTCCTCGCCGTCGATGGTGACGCGGCCGGCGGTCGGCCTTTCAAAGCCGCCGACCATGCGCAACAGCGTCGATTTGCCCGACCCGGACGGTCCAAGCAGGCAGACAAGCTCTCCATCCGCCACATCAAGCGAGAAGCGGTCCACCGCGGCGGTGCCGGCGGCAAAGACCTTGGAGACATCGGTGATCGTCAGAACGGCCATGCGTTACCTCAGGCTCCGAAACCGCGGGCAAAGGATCCGCCGCCGATGACCCGGCGCGCGAACATGAGGGCGATGAAGGACGGCACCCAGAGCAGCACCGACAGGACGGCGCCATACTGGACCACGAGCTGATTGTTGATGAAGGTGATCATCAGCACCGGCATGGTGCGGATACCGGGCGCGCCGATCAGCCAGGCGCCCTCGGTTTCATAGAAGGTGCCGACAAAGGTCAGCAGGACGGCGGCGGCGATCGTCGGCCCGGCCTGCGGCAGCGTCACCGACCAGAACACTCGCAACGGCCCGGCGCCGACATCGCGGGCCGCTTCCTCCATCCGGCGGTCGACGGCGCGAAAGGCGGCGACCGGGATCCAGATCATGAACATCAGCGTGCTGACCAGCTGGATGATGACCACCCCGGCAAAGGTGCCGATCAGGTTCAGTTGCAGGAATATCGCCGCGATGGCGATCAGCAGGCCGAATTTCGGAAAGGCATGCCCGGCAAGGAACGAGAAGAACAGGATGTTGCGCCCCGGAAAGTCCATCCGGGCAAAGGCATAGGCGGCGGGCAGGCAGATCAGCGCCGACAGCGCCGTCACCACCGCCGACAGTTCCAGCGACAGGGTCAGGGCCGACCAGACATCGGCCCGCGCCATGGTCTGGCCCCAGAACCGCAGGCCCCAGTCCTGCGGCAGGACCGCCGGATAGCGCCAGACATCGGTGAAGGCCCAGATGCCGACCACGATCAGCGGAAACACCACCGCAAGCGTCAGCGCCACGGCAAAGACGATGCCGGCGATATCCGGCCTTTGGCGCGGGGCAAGGGCGGTCATGGCGCGGCCTTCTGGTTGCGGGCGACCGAGCGGACGTAGAACAGCCCGAACACGATGCAGAAGCCGAAGGTGATGACCGCCTGCGTAATCGCGGTTTGCGGATCATAGAGGTCGCGGAAGGTGCGCTGCATGAACGGTCCCATCATCTCGGGCGAGGCGGGGCCAAGGACATAGGGCAGCGTGAAGGACGAAAAGATGCCAAGGACCGAGAAGGACAGCGCCACCAGCACCGAATTGCCGATCCGCGGCAGGATGATGTGGACGAACACCTGCCACTTGCGGGCGCCGACATCGCGTGCAGCCTCGATCGCGGCATTGGGGACGGATCCAAGGCCCGAAAGCAGGATCAGCACCGTCAGCGGGATATTGTCCCACACCAGCCCGATCACCGGCCCCCAGGGCGTCAGATAGGGCGTGCGGATTTTCGGCAGGCCGGCGGCGTTGAGCAGGATGTCGACCATGCCGTTCGGCCCCAGCACCCGGATAAAGGCATAGGCCAGGATGATCGACGGCACGAACATCGGGAATATCGCCAGCGCCTGCACATAGGCCGGCAGGCGGCCGGTGGAAAAGCGCAGGTAGATGGCGATGGGCAGGCACACGACCAGAAGAAGCAGGGCGCAGACGCCGGTGGTCCACAGGGTGATGCCCAGGTTGTTCAGCGAATAGGGGTCGCTGAAGAAGAACTGGTAGGTCGAGAAATCGAAGCCGTAATTGCCTTCGGCATCGGCGACCCAGATCGTCCGCGTGATGGCGCGGATGATCGGCCATATGATGAGCCATGCCATCAGCAACACGGGAACCGCGACAAGCAGGAGGCCCAGGGGCCTCCTGCGGGGCGCGTCAACCGGCGCGGATGCCGGAATGTCGGCTGCCGTGGTCACCGGATCAGTCGCGCGCGACGTTCGGGGCGACGTTGCGATACCAGCCGTCGTTGATCGCCGCCTCCCAGGCGCCGCCGGGGAAGGTCGGGATCGTCTCGGGGATGATCGCGGCGAACTGTTCGCGCAGGGCCGGATCGACGTAGTCCCAGCTCACGCCGGGGAAGCCGCCCAGTTGCGTCAGGATCGCCGACTGGATTTCCGTCGACAGCACGAAATCGGCAAGCTTGAGCGACGCATCGCGGTTCACGCCGTTCTCGATGATGACCGCCCGGCTGAACCCGCCGCAAAGCGCGAGGTCGGTCAGCTGCACCAGCCCGGTTTCCGCCGGCAGAACGCCTTCGCGGATCGCCTGAAGCACCTGGTCGGACCAGACCGGCACCATCGTCACCACGCCCTGCGCCAGAAGCTGGATCGACTGCGCATTGCCCGAGGTATAGGCGCCGGCGTCATAAAGGCTGGGCGCAAGCTCGGCCAGCAGATCCCAGGCCGGGGTCAGCATCGCGGCGCCGGTTTCCTCGGTGAAGTTGTCCACCGTGAAGGCCGCGGGATCCTTGCCGTTGACCTGATGGATGACCCGGCGGACGAAATTGCCGCCCGAGCCGCCCTTGTCGGGCCGGTTGTAGATGAACTGGCCGGGGTTGGCCTTGATCCAGTCGACCAGCGCCTCGAAGGTGGTCGGCGCATCGGCCGCGGCCAGTTTCGAGGTGTCGAAGGCCAGCAGCACCTGGCTGCCGCGATAGGGCAGGGAATAGTCGCTTTGAATCGCCAGCGGGTTGATCTTGGCGTAGTTCGACAGGCCCGCTTCCTTGATGTTGGTATAGATGCCGGCCTCGATGGCGCCGGCGGGCAGCAGGGGATCGGACGCCTCGAAGAAGTCGGCCTGCGGATCGGTGCCCGTCTGCTTGGCCGCGATCGCCCGGTCGGCGATGGCCAGAATGCCGGCATTGTCACCGGCGTCGACCAGGTTGACGGTGATGCCCGGATTGGCGGCCTCGAAGGCCGGTTTGACCGTATTGGCCCAGAAATCGAGGATATTGCTGTCCGAGCCGGTGTACCAGTCGATCACGCCTTCGGCGGCAAAGGCCGTCCGCGGCAGAATCGACAGGCCAAGGGCCGCGCCCGCGGCCGAGGTCATGAAAGTGCGGCGTTTCATTTGTCGTTTCCTCCTGGTGGCCGGGCCTGGGCCCGGGCAGTCCATGCCTTTTCCGGCAGGGGCCCGATGGACCGTCTGCCTCACGGGCACCTCCCTCATCCGGCCCCGCCGCGCCGCCGCCTCCGTTTGGCGGTGTGGGGAAACCGTTTCGGAAGGAAACACCGATTGTCGTTTGCACACAAGTTCATTTGTTGATGAACCCGTGGCCGGGAATAGGCGGGGTTTGTAACGCCATCATGACCCCGGCGCCTTTGCACATGTGTGCAAGGATCATGCGCGCCCGGGCCGGACCGTGCTGCGCCAGACGGGTTTCGGTTCGATCAGGCGCCGCGCCGCACCCGCGGCGGCGGGATCGGCCAGAAGCTCCATCACCGCGTCGGTGATCGCGGCAAAGGGCTGGGCAAAGGTGGTCAGCCGGTAGGAATCCCAGCCCGATTCGTCGATATTGTCAAAGCCGATCAGGCACAGATCCTCGGGCAGGCGCAGGGCGAATTCGCGCCGCGCCACATCCATGAAACCCAGCGCCAGAAGGTCGGTGGTGCAGAACACGCCATCGGGCGTGCGCGAGCGGCCAAAGACCAGCCGCGCGGCATCCTGCCCGGCGGCATAAGAGGACGGCCCGACTTCGGTCACGCCGGTCTCGACCCCGGCGGCGCGGGCGGCGGCGGTGAAGGCGCGTTCGCGTTCGACAAGGCTTGCGGTGTTGGTGCCCGAGGTCACCACCGCCAGCCGTTCGCAGCCGGCGCGGCGCAAAAGGTGAAACGCCTCGGTCCCCGCCAGCGTGTTGTCGATGCCGATACGCGCGGCGCCGTCCAGCGTTTCGCCCCGGTTGATGAGAATCACCTGCTGGCCATTGGCAAGGCAGGTCTCGATCAGGCTGGCAGGCGGCGCGCCCGACAGGACCACGGTGGCATCGGCGCGGTAATGCAGCGTCTGGCGCAAGGCGCGCGACACGCTTTCGGTGTCGGATTCGGTGTTCAGCACCATGGTGATCCGCCCCGCCGCCTGAAGCCTGCGGCTGAGAAGATCGACCAGCGCCGCCCGCACCTGCGTATGCAGGTTGGCGACGACAAGGCAGACGATGTTGCTGCGCTCGCGCAGGCCGCGGGCCAGATGGTTGACGTGATAGCCCAGTTCGCCCGCGGCGCGCAGCACCTTGCGCCGGGTTTCCTCGGACACGCTGCTGCCGTCGGTAAAGGTGCGCGACACGGCCGAGCGTGACACCCCGGCGCGTTCGGCGACCATCCGGGCGCTGACAAAGGAAGGCGGGCGGACGTCGGTCATCGGAACTCCTCGCCGCGCGATCCTGACGCAGGATCGGGGCGGCGCGCAATGGGGCAGCGGCGTTTCATCCTAGCCGCCGGTTTCCAGCACCTCGACCGTCGCCACGGTCTGTCCGGTCGAGACGCGGGCGCTGCCGCCAAGGGCGATGATCCGGCCCGCGACCGCGGCGGCGGCCAGCCCGTGTCGCGGTGTCGGCAGGGGCGGCGCCTCCTCCCACCGGTCGGTGGCGGGATCATAGCTCCAGACGGTTGCGAACACGCCGCCGGCGCCGTCGAAATATTCGCCGCCCATCACCCAAAGCCGCCCGCCTGCCGCCGCAGCCGCGAGTCCGCCCCGACCGATGCGGCCGCCCTCGGGCGGCAGGGGCGCCGCGCGGTCCCAGCGGTCGGCCGCCGGATCCCAGCGGAGCAGCGCGTCTGACGCCTCAAGCGCCGCCGTCCGCCCGCCGACCAGCCACAGGGCACCGTCCAGCACCGCGCCCGCCGCGCTGTTCAGCGCCCGCGGCAACGGCGCGGCGCTGTCCCATGTGCCGGTCACCGGATCGTGCCGGCTGTGGGTGGCGGTATCGACATGGTCCTGCCAGCGCCCGTCGCCACCCTGCGGCCGGCGCCCGCCGATCAGATGCACATGGCCCTGCCAGGCCAGCCCGACACATTCCGCCTGCGGCGCCGGCATCCGCCCGGCGGCTGCCCACCCGTCAGACCCCAGCCGCCAGATCGTGTCGGTGCCGGTCCAGTTGCCGCGCGCTGTCGGGGCAAAGCCGCCATAGGCAAGCACATCGCCGCAGGCGACCAGCATCAGGTGATGCCGCGGTTCCGGCAGCCGCGGCCCCTCGGTCCAGCCGTCGGGGCGCAGGATCGCGGTCCGGTCCAGCACCCGCCACCCGTCCAGACCGCCGGCGGTGACGATGGTTCCGTCCTGCCCGGCACAATAGATCTCCTGCGCCGGCCACGGCAGCGCCGGGCCGTCGCTCCAGCCCACGGGTGCCGCGCGCAGCGGCAGCGCCAGTGCCGCGGCCCCTGCCATGGCCGCCCGCCGGGTCCAGTCCTGTGCCATGCCCGACCATGCCAGCCCCGCGGCAAAAGCGGAAGCACCGCGACGGAACCGCCGCGCTGTCGCGTTTCCTGCACAACGCCCTTGCACCGGACCTGCCCTGATGACCGCCCATCCCCGCCCAACACCCCGCCGCCGCAGCGCCTGGCGCCGCATCGCCCGCCTTCTGGTCCTGCTCGCCGTGATCGGCGGCGGCACCGCCAGCTGGTATCTGTGGAAGTCTCCCGCCACCGCCACCGCCGCCCCGGAAACCGCCGCCGTCAGCCGCGCGACGATCCGCGAAACCGTCCTCGCCTCGGGCGTGTTGCAGTCGAGCCGGCTGGTCAGCGTCGGCGCGCAGGTGTCGGGGATCGTGCAGTCGCTGGATGTGGCGCTGGGCGACACCGTGACCGCCGGCCAGACCGTGGCGCGGATCGACAGCATAGATCAGGAGAACGCCCTGCTTTCGGCACAGGCGCAGCTTGACCAGTTGAACGCGCAGCGGCAGGCGCAGGCGGCGACGCTGGAGCAGGCCGAACATGCGCTGACCCGCGCGCAGGGCATGTCCGACCGCGGCGTCATCACCGAAGTCGATCTGGAAAGCGCGGGTCTTGCCGTGTCGCTGGCGCAGGCGCAGCTTGCCCAGATCGACGCGCAGATCGCCGGCGCCGAGGTGCAGATCGAGACCGCCCGCACCGACCTGGACCGCACCGTCATCACCGCGCCGATTTCCGGCACCGTGGTCGCGGTCACCGTGTCCGAGGGCCAGACCCTGAGCGCGCAAAGCGCCGCACCCACGGTGATGAAGATCGCCGACCTTGATACGATGGTGATCGAGGCCGAGATTTCCGAGGCCGATGTGGTGAATGTCGCCGCCGGCCAGCGGGTCTGGTTCACCGTGATGGGCGATCCCGATACCAGGATCGAGGCCGTGCTGACCTCGGTCGCGCCGGCCCCGGCGGCGATAGCCGACAGCGACGAGATCTCGGGCGACACGGCGGTCTATTACGTCGGCCGGTTCGAGGTGCCGAACCCCGACCATTCCCTGCGCATCGCCATGTCGGCCGATGTGACCGTGGTTCTGGCCGAAGCCGCGGATGTCCTGACCGTGCCCGTTTCAGCCGTCACCACCGGCCCCGATGGGCAGGACATGGTGCAGCTCTGGGATGCCACGACGGCGACCCTGCGCCCGGTCGCGGTCGAAACCGGCCTTGACGACGATGTCTCAGTCGAAATCATCGCCGGCCTGTCCGAGGGCGATCTTGTCGTCGCCACCGGCGGATCCGCCCCGGTCGAAAGCGCCGCCGCACAGGGCGGGCCGGGTGGCATGGGCGCCCCGCCGGGCATGGGCTTTCCGGGGATGTAGGCCATGGAACCAGTCATTTCGGTGCGCGGCCTGACCCGCGAATTCACCTCGGGCGGAGAGCCGGTGCAGATCCTGCGCGGCATCGACCTGGACATCTTTCCGGGCGAGATGGTGGCGATCATCGGCGCCTCGGGGTCGGGCAAGTCCACGCTGATGAACATCCTTGGCTGTCTCGACCAGCCGACTGCGGGCAGCTACCTGTTCCACGGGCAGGACATTGCCGGGCTTGAGGCCGACGATCTGGCGGCGCTGCGGCGCGAACACCTGGGCTTCATCTTCCAGCGCTACCAGCTTCTCTCTGACCTTGATGCCGTCGAGAATGTCGAGATGCCGGCCGTCTATGCCGGCGCCCGCGCCGACGACCGCCGCGCAAGGGCCGAAGTCCTGCTTGACCGGCTGGGGCTGGGCGACCGCATGGACCACCGCCCCTCGCAGCTTTCCGGCGGGCAGCAACAGCGCGTCAGCGTGGCCCGCGCCCTGATGAACGGCGGCGAGGTGATCCTGGCCGACGAACCGACCGGCGCGCTGGACAGCAAGTCGGGCGAAGAACTGATGCGCCTTCTGGCCGAGCTGCATGGCGAGGGGCACACGATCATCATCGTGACCCACGATCCCGCCGTCGCCGCCCGCGCCGACCGGGTGATCGAGATCCGCGACGGCGCGGTGATCGCCGACCGCCGTCGCGACGATGCCCCCGCGCCTGCCGCGCTTGCCGTGCAGGACACGCGGCGCAAGGGCGCGCTGTCGGCTCTTGCCGCGCAATTCACCGAGGCGTTGCAGATGGCGGTTCGCGCCATGATCTCGCACCGGCTGCGCACCTTCCTGACCATGCTGGGCATCGTCATCGGCATCGCGTCGGTCGTCGGCGTGGTGGCGATGGGCAACGGGTCGCAGGCGACTGTGCTGGAAAACATCGCCTCGATCGGCACCGATACGATCACCGTCGGACCGGGAAGCGGGCAGGGCGACCGTGGCGCCGCAGCGGTGGAAACCCTGACCCCGGCCGATGCCGACGCACTGGCCGCGCTGCCCTTTGTCGAGGCCGTCTCGCCCGGCGTCAGTGCGCAGGTGACGGTGACGCAGGGCGCGATTTCGGCCAACACGCAGGCGCAGGGGGTGGGGGTTGCGTATTTCGACGCGAATGGCCGCACCTTTGTTGCCGGCACCGGCTTTGACGCGGCACAGATCGCCGGCCGCGCACAGGTCGCGGTGATAGACGAAACCGCCGCCGAGACCCTGTTCGGCAGCGAGGATCCCCTGGGTCAGGTGGTGACCCTGGGCAATGTCCCCGTCCGCATCACCGGCGTCGTCACCGACGCGACCAGCTTTGGCCCCGGCAGTTCCAGCCTCAATGTCTGGGTGCCCTATTCGACCGTGATGGGCCGCCTGACCGGGCAGGATTACCTGAGTTCGATCACCGTCCGCGTCGACGCCGACACGGATTCGGCCACGGCCGAATCCGAAATCACCGCCACGCTGCTGCGGCTGCATGGCACGCAGGATTTCTACCTGCGCAATTCCGACACGATCCGCGAGACGATCACCTCGACATCGGAAACGCTGACCGTGCTTGTCGCCGCCATTGCCGTCCTGTCGCTGATCGTCGGCGGCATCGGCGTCATGAACATCATGCTGGTGTCGGTCAGCGAACGCACGCGCGAGATCGGGGTGCGGATGGCGGTGGGGGCGCGGCGGCGCGACATCCTGCGCCAGTTCCTGATCGAAGCGGTGCTGGTCTGCCTTGCCGGCGGCATCGCCGGGGTGGCGCTGGCCTTTGGCGCCGGATCGGCCCTGACGGCCCTGGCCGGGATGCGGATGGAGTATTCCACCCTGTCCATCGCCGGCGCCTTTGCCGCCTGTTCCGCCATCGGCATCGCCTTCGGCTTTTTCCCGGCGCGCGCCGCATCGCGGCTGAACCCGGTCGAGGCGCTGTCGCGCGACTGAAATCGGGCTGCGCGCCGACGATTGCCCGCTTGCGGGCCGGGCCGGGGCGCGTCACCTTTGGGGCAAGGAACAAAGGATAGTGCCATGCCCCAGCCCATCACCCGGTTTTCGGTCACTCCTCTCTGGCAGGTGACGCAGCATCTGGCCGCTGTGGCCGGCGGGCGCGCCGCAGCCGATCTGGTCATCACCGATGCCCGGATCCTCTCGACCTACACCGACCGGATTTCCGGCCCGAAAGAGATCTGGGTCGCCCAGGGCCGCATCGCCGCGGTCAAGCCGGCGGGCGCCTATCGCAACGGTCCGGCGCCCCGGCAGGTCTATTCGGCACGGGGCGGCATCCTTGCCCCCGGCCTGTGCGATCCGCATATCCATATCGAATCGAGCATGGTCACCGCCTGCGCCTATGCCGAAGCGGCGCTGCTGAACGGCACCACCACGATCTTCTGCGACAGCCACGAGATCGGCAATGTCATGGACGTGGCCGGGGTCGAGGCGATGCTCGAGGATGCCCGCATGGCGCCCCTGTCGATCTTCCTGACCGTGCCCTCGACCGTCCCCGCCACCTCGGCCGAACTCGAGACCGCCGGCGGCGATCTGACGCCCGAGAAGATCGGTGCGCTGTTCGACAAATGGCCCGAGGCGGTGGCGCTGGGCGAGAAGATGGATTTCGTGCCCGTGGTCATGGGCGATCCGCGCAGCCATGCCATCATCGCCGAATCGCTGAAACGCGGCCGGCCGGTGTCGGGCCATGTCTATGGCCGCGACTTTGTGCAGGGCTATGCGGCGTCGGGCGTCACCGACACGCACGAGGCCGTCGACCGCGACATTGCCGATGATTTCGCCGATGCCGGCATCTGGGTGTTCCTGCGCGGCGGCAATCCGGCGACGCCGTGGAACAGCATCGAACAGGCGATCGGCGCCATCGTCGATTACGGCGCCAGCGCCAAGCGGTTCTGCGTCTGCACCGACGACCGCGATGCCGACGACCTGTTGTCCTTCGGGCAGGACTGGGTGGTGCGCGAGGCGATGCGGCTGGGGATGAAGCCGGAAAAGGCCTGGGCGATGGGGTCGCTGCACGGCGCCACCCGTTACGGCATGGACGGCGATGTGGGCGGCCTTGCCGGCGGACGGCGGGCCGACATCGTGCTGCTCGACGACAGCTATCGCCCGCAGAACACCTGGTATGGCGGCGAATTGATGGTCGAGGACCGCAAGATCACCCCGCTGCTCGACCTGACGCTGGAAGGGCGCTACCGCTATCCCGATGCTGCCTACAGGACGGTCAAGCTGGAAACCGTGGGCAAGCTGATCCCCGACCTGCCCAAGGGGCCGGTGACGGTCAACGCCATCGGCATCGAACTGCCCGGCATCGCCCTGCCGCACCGCCGGATCGAGGTGACACCCGGCGCCGACTGGCCGGAAACGCTGGCCGCGAACAGGCTGACCCATGTCGCGGTGGTCGAACGGCATGGCAAGAACGGCGGCAAGATCGCCCATGGTTTCCTGCACGACTTCGGCCTGACCGATGGCGCGGTGGCATCGTCCGTCGGGCACGACAGCCACAACATCATCGTCGCCGGCACCAATGAATCCGACATGCAGCGCGCCGTTCAGGCGATCCGGGCGAAACAGGGCGGCATCGCCGTGGTGCAGGGCGGGGAACTGGTGGCCTTTGTCGCCCTGCCCATCGCCGGGTTGATTTCCGACAAGCGCGTCCATGAGGTGGCCGAGGAAACCCGCACCATGAAGCGCGCGTGGGAGGCCGCGGGCTGCCGCATTCCCTATATGGGCTTCAACCTGATCCCGCTGTCGGTGATTCCGGAAATCCGCATCACCGACATGGGGCTGGTCACGGTCCCGGCGATGGCCATCGTCCCGGCGATGGAATCGCTTGGCAACGACGAGGGGTAGCGCCCTACCACACCACCGGATGCACCTGTCCGGTGGCGACATTGACAAACCCTTGGGGGGCCAGTGGCGACGGTGCGACCAGCACCCAGCGCCACGGCGCGCAGGTCAGGGTGGCAAAGGCCAGCCGCTCGGGAAAGCCGGGCCACCAGCGCGGCGAAAAGGTCGGCTCATACATCCAGTCGACCTTCTCGCCCTCGGCGTAAAGCGCGCGCATCTCGGCGTCCAGTTCCGCCGCCGGCCGGCAGGTCATCAGCCCGCCGACCTCGTAACGGACGGTTGCCACCAGCCGCCGCTCGCGCACCAAGGCCCAGCCGCCCTGCAAGTCGCGCAGTGCGTTCACAGCCATGGCCATTGCGGCATCCGACGATCCGACACACCAGATGTTGTGTTTGTCATGGCCCATGGAGCAGCACAAAGCGGTGTCGGGCGTGGCAGGCCCGGTGCCCAGCCAGAACATCCGCCCGACCTTGCCCTCGCCCGAGAATCGGTCGACCACGGCGAACTTGGTGATGTTGCGGGCGGGGTCGCGCTGCACCTCTCCCCCTGCCACCGGCAATTCGGCGGTGATGAAGTCGTCGGCCCAATGGAACGGACGCAGCAGCGCCGCCTGCACCCTGTCGCGCCCCGGCGGTGCCGGAATCGCGAAATCGCCGGCGGTCAGCGGCCGGGCGATGTTGACCGTCCGCGTGGCCCAGTCCGGCCAGTCGATGCGCGGCACCTCGGCGATGAAGTCGCCGCCGCGCGACACCTGCGCGCCATCGGCCCAGACCTCGGCAATGCCGATGCCGGCGACATCATCCAGCAGCACAAGATCGGCATAGCGCCCCGGCGCGATTGACCCGACCCAGGGCGTCAGCCGCATGTGCCGCGCCGGGTTGATCGTCACCATCTGGATCGCGGCTTCGGCCGGCACACCGGCGGCGATGGCCTGCCGCAGGTTATGGTCGGTGGCGCCCAGCCGCAGCGTGTCGGGCGCGCTGCGGTCGTCGGTGCACAAGGCGAATTGCGACCAGTCGGTCTGCCCTGCCGCGATCAGCCCCCTGAAGATGTCGGGGGCAGAATGCGGCCGCACCTCGATGAACAGCCCACGGCGCAGCTTGTCCGTCACCTCTTCGGCGGTCCATGCCTCGTGGTCGGACGCCATGCCGGCGGCGGCAAAGGCGCTGATGTCGTGGATCTCGCGCATTCCGGCCGCATGGCCCTCGATCACGCCACGGGCGGCGAAGGTCGCCTCGATCATGCCCCAAAGCCGGCCGTGCGAGGGGTTGTCGGGGTTCCAGACCGCAGGCCAGTCCATCACCTCGTCCAGTCCCGCAACCGCCAGATGCTGCATGAATCCGGCCTGTTCGTCGTGCCCGAAATGGCCGCCGCCCCATTCATAGGCGGTGGGTGGCACCGCGGATCCGGGCAGGGGAAAGATCTTGGCCGGCGACCCGGCCGCGCGCGCCATCAGCCAGAAGTCGAGGTTTCTGGCGCCGTTGACGTTGGAAAACTCGTGGCTGGCCTCGCAGGTCCAGGTGCAGCCGTGCGGCAGAACCAGCGCCGCCTCCCATTCCGGCGTCAGATGCGACGATTCGATGTGCTTGTGAACCTCGCCGAAACCGGGCACGGCCGACAGATCGCGGCGATCTACCCGTTCGGCAACCTCGCCGCGAAAGGCGCCCGCCGGGCCGGTCCAGGCGATGCGGCGGCCGGATATCACCACCTCCTGATCCTCGTGCCAGCGCCCTCCGTTGGCATCGAACAGTCGCCCGACGCGAACAGCGCGGTCGGCCGGGGTGCGGCCAAGCGCGACAAGGGCAAGGTGCTGGCGGATCCTGACCTCGTCCCGCGCGTTCAGGATCAGGTCGTCGGGCAGCATCAGATCCGGCCCGCCGCCCAGTCGCAGATGCCGTTCCACAGCGGCGCATAGCCCGCCCAGTCGATGAACGGCGGCGGCGCCCAATGCGGGCCGCAATCGGAAGAAAACACCACACCGCGGCCCTTGCCAAAGCACTGCGCCGCGACCAGCGGGTCGTCGCCGACACGGACGACCAGATCGGCGCCATTCCGCAGCACCGCGCGGTTGTAGCCCAGCAGGGCCGGCCAGTCGCCCGCAACCCCCGCAACGATCGGATGGTCCGCGACAACCTGAGCGACAATTCCCTGCGGCGTTTCGGCCCGGTCGTCAAAGCGGGACAGGATCACCGGCATAACGTCCTCGACGGCGGACCCGGCATATTGCGCCTTGGAGTCGATGCCCTGGAAGGTGAGATAGCCGCCGACCATGACGAATCCGCCGCCGCCCTGCACATAATCGCGGATCGCGGCAAGGCGGTTCGGCAGCGGCCGGGATTTGGTAAACGTTTCGGGGTGGAGCAGCAGGGTATTGGCGCCGATGTCCGACAGCATCACGCAATCCCAGGCGGCCAGCGCCTCGGCCGTCATCGGAAAATCGCGCGCGGCGACATGGCTGGGCATATAGTCGACCGTCCAGCCGCCGCTTTCCAGTGCCGCTTTCAGCCAGCGCACGCCTTCGGCATATTCGGTCGTGGTAAAGCTGTCGAAGCCCTTCTGGTGGATCGAATGCACGGTCCAGCTTTCGCCGGCGATCAGGATTTTCTTCATATCTTCCTCTCCTTGGGGGCTGCGACCGAGCGTCGCCGGATCAGGTCCACCGGCAAACGAGTCTCGCGCGGCGGGGTCTGCCGCGCGATGAGTTCGGCCAGCCGCTGCATGGCAAGCCGGCCCAGATCGGCGATGGGCTGGCGCACGGTGGTCAGATCCACCAGCGCGGCAAAGGCCATGTCGTCGAATCCGACCAGCGACAGGTCGTCGGGGATGGTCAGGCCAAGCTGCCGCGCTGCGTCGATCACGCCGATGGCGATCCAGTCCGAGGCGGCGAAGATCGCCGTCGGCGGATCCGCCGCGCGCAACAGGCGCAGCGCCGAGTCGCGACCATGGGCGCGGGAATATTCCGACAAGAGGACGCGGTCGGGCCGCACCGCGATTCCCGCCGCTTCCAGCGCGGCACGGTAGCCCGACAGCCGTTCGCGCACCGACATCAGGTCGGGCGGCCCGCCGACCAGCGCGATTTCGCGATGGCCCAAGGCGATCAGGTGGTCGGTCGCCTCGCGGGCGCCGACCTCGTTCTCGGCAAAGACGCGCGGTACATCGGCGCCGGGAATGTCCTCGTCCAGCAGCACGACCTCATGGTAGCGGGACAGAAGCCGCAAAAGGGTGCCGTCGTCGGGCCGGGCCGTCGACAGGATCAGCCCCTCGACCGAGGCATCCGACAGCGCCCGCACCGCCTCGATTTCGCGCCCGCGGTCGCCGCCGGTCATGGACAGCAGCACCGACAGGCCATGCTTGCGCGCCTCGGATTCGATCCCGCCGGCGACTTCGGCGAAGAACGGGTTGGCGATGTCGGGCATGACGATGGCGATGGATTCCGACCGGCCGGTGGACAGGCGGCGGGCGTGGATGTTGGGCCGGTAGCCCAGCTTGACGATGGCGGCGTCGATCCGGTCGCGCGTCGCCTGCGGCAGGTCGATGCGGCCATTGAGGTAGCGCGACACCGCGGCGGGCGACAGCCCGGCTTCGTTGGCGACGTCGATCAGCCGGGCCATCGCTCAGATCCCATGGCTGTCGCGCCAGCCGGCAATCAGCGTCAGGCTTTCGGCGGCGATGCCGTCCAGAAAGGCCCGCCCCTTAGCCGCGGTCGCGGGGCGCGGGTCGCCAAAGACTCCGGTCTGATTGAATGTGCGAATTTGCTGCGGCCTGCTGAAATAGTCCTCGGGAAAGGTGGGATACTGCGGCTGGGCCAGATCCATCCGCACCCCGCCCGGCGCCACCGCCAGCATGACCGAGGTTTCGAATTCATCCGCATGCATGAAGCCGTGGCCGGCAGGCGGGCTGTCGTTGATCTGCGCCGCCAGCCGGTCAAGCCCGGGATAATCCAGCATCAAAACCGGAAACGGCGCCAGCGCCTGCACGGCCAGCGCAAGGGGCGCGCGGTTGCCGAAATGGCCGTTGACCACGATCAGCCCGCGCAGGCCCATCCGGGCACAGCCGCGGCCGATGTCGATGACCACGGCGCGCAGGGTCTCGGCCGAAAGCGAGATCGTGCCGGGGAACGCTTCGTTGTTCCACGCCTCGCCATAGGTGACGGGCGGCAGCAGCAGCGCATCAAGCGCGTCGGCGATCCGTTCCGCCTGACCCTGCGCCATGTCGGTATCGGTGGTCAGCGGCAGATGCGCGCCGTGCTGTTCGCAGGCGCCGGTCGCCAGCACCGCGACCACGCCGCGGGCGACGGCCGCCTCGACCTCGGGCCAGGCGATGCGGCTGAAATCCAGCCTCATGTCCGCCAGTCCACGACGGTGATCCACGCCTGCGGCGCCAGCCGGGATACCAGTTCGCGGGTCGTCGCCTCGTAATCCACCGCGCCGCCGCTGACGGTGCCCAGCGTCACCGCGCGGATGTCGTCATAGGCATAGCCATGCGCGATCAGGTCGATCACCGCCGCCATCATCGGCTGCATCGTCGGGTTGAAGGCAACGCTTTCGATGGCGCTGCCGGTGATCGTCTGGCCGTCCATCATGTGCAGAGCCACCGCGCCGGGGCATTTCGAATAGGGCGAATGCGCCCGCCGCCCGGCGGCGATCAGGTCGTCGGGGGCTTCGGCGGCAAGGTCGGGAAAGCGCACCACCCCCGGTTCGGCGCCGCGGTCGCCAAGATAACCGGGGTCGAACGGCCAGGGGTAAAGCTGCTCAAGCCGCAGGGTGTGGCCCAAGGGGTCGATCAGATCGAGATCGCGGTTGGCATGGAATTCCGACAGATACTGCCGGCAATGGGCGCAAGGATGCGCCTCGCCTATGGCAATGGCCCCAAGGGTGGTGCCGCGCGAAAAGGCGCGGGTGGCGACAAAGCCCTCGCCATGGATGGTCAGGCCCAGATGGGTGCCGGGAAATTCGACATTGCCGCCAAGGATCAGGTTGCCCGTCTCACGCTCGAGCGCCACCGCGCCGACATGAAAGTCCGAGATCGGCGGCCGGGCCAGCCCCCGCGCCGGATCGACCAGAAGCCGCATCAGATCGCGCGGGCCGTCGAGGGCGAATCGCCCGATCAACCCGTTGACCGTCTGCGCCGGAACCACGCCGCCCATGTTCGTCGCCACCGCCTGCGGATGCCGCGCCGCAGCGTCAAGCGCCAGCGCCGCAATCTCGGCCCGCGCCGCGGCCCCGGTCCGGGCCAGACGGGCGGCAACCGCGGGATCGGCTGCAAATGGGTTCAGGCTCATCGCGCGCTGCTCCCCCGCTGCGCCCGACATGCGGGCGATTTCGGACTTGGTGACCGGATTGGGCCAGGGCCCCCGGAATGCGTTGACAAACGCCGCGACTCTGGCGTTACTCGGGTATGTAAACCGCTTTACCGACGTGTCGTCAAATGTCTTCTCTGCTGCTGACCGATACCACGATCCTGACCGTCGATGCCTCGGACACCGTCCTGGCAGGCGGCTGGATACTGGTGCGCGACGGGCGGATCGCCGCGACCGGGCCGGCAGGGACCGAACCGGGCGGCGCCGATCGCGTGCTGTCGCTGCCCGGACATCTGGTGATGCCGGGGCTGGTCAACGCCCATACCCATTCGCCGATGATCCTGTTCCGCGGCCGGTCCGAGGGGCATTCGCTCCTGACGATGGACGGCTGGTACAACACGATCCGCGAACCCGAACTGTCGCTGGTGGCCGAGGATATTGCCCCCGCCGTCGCCCTGTCCTGTGCCGAGATGCTTCTGTCGGGCACCACGACTTTCTGCGAACAGTATTTCTTTGCCGACGAGATCGCCGGCGCCGTGGCCCGCGCCGGGATTCGCGCGGTGATCGCCTATGGCATCGTGCAGCTGGGCGACAGGGAGCGCGGCGAACAGGAACTGGCCGCCGCGACCGCCTTTCTGGAACGCCAGCGGTCGGCCGATGGCCGCATCATCCCGTGGTTCGGCCCCCATGCGCCCTATGTCGACAATACAGAGGATCTGCTGCGGGCCGAGGTGGCAGTGGCGGTCGAACATGGATCGGGCCTGCATCTGCACATGGCCTGCGGCCCCGAGGACAACGAGGAAACCCTTGCCCGATACGGCCTGACCGCGACGCAGGCGCTGGCCCGCGACGGGTTCTTTCAGGGCCGCGTCCATGCCGCGCATTGCCTTGACCTGTCGCCCGAGGACATCGCCACGTTTGCCGCCGCGCCCGCGGCCTCGGTCGCCTATTGCGCCACCGCCGGGCTGCGTTCGGGGCGCGAGGGGATCTGCCCGGCGGTCGATCTGCGGGCGGCCGGGGTCACTGTCGCCATCGGCACCGACAATGTTGCTGCGAACAACGGTTATGACCTGATCGCCGAAATGCGCGTGGCCGGGCTGGTGGCCAGCCATCGCGAGGGCAGGGCGCAGCCCATTTCCTCGCGCGAGCTGGTGCGCATGGCGACGATCGAGGGCGCGCGGGCGCTGGGTCTTGATGCGGAAATCGGGTCACTGGAACCCGGCAAATCTGCCGATATGATCGCCATCGACATGACCGGCCCCGGTTACAGCGAAACCCCTGATCCCGAAACCCTGCTGGTCTATTCCGGCTCGGGCCGCGATGTGCGGCATGTCTGGGTGCAGGGCGAGGCTCTGGTGACCGACCGGCAACTGGTGCGGCGGCCGTTCGCGGAAATCCGGGCCGAATATTCGGACACTTACCGCGCCTTCTGGGCGCGCGTCGACAGGAACAGAAAGGCTGCCTGAGGGCGGGAGCAGAACTTGACCAAGACCAATCCCCTGATCTTCGACACCGACGGCGGCGTGGACGACGCGCAGGCGCTTCTCATGCTGATCGCCGCCGGCCGGGTGCCGATGGCGATCACCACCGTGTTCGGCAATGTCAGCCTGGAACACGCCACCGCCAACATGCTGTCGCTGGTGACGCTGGCCGGGGTCGATGTGCCGGTGCATTCCGGCGCCGACCGGCCGCTGAACGCGCCGATGATCGACGCGAAACATGTCCACGGCGAAGAAGGGCTGGGCAAGACGCCGCGCCCGCCGACCGACCGCAAGGTCGCCAGCGCCGATGCCGTCACCTTCCTGCGCGACACCTTGCGCGCGGCGGCGCAGCGGGTGGAAAAGGTCGACGTGCTGATGATCGGCCCCTTCACCAACCTCGCGCTGGCGCTGCGGCTGGAACCGGCCATCGTCGCCGGCATCGGCCAGCTGACCATCATGGGCGGCACCGTCTATGGCCGCGGCAACACCACGCCGGCGGCCGAGTTCAACGTTGTTGCCGACCCCGAGGCGGCGCAGATCGTCTTTACCTGTGGCGCCGACACCCTGATCGCCCCGTGGGAACCCTGCACCACCCATGCCATGACCGGGGACGAGATGGAGGCTCTGTTCGAGGGCCTGCCCGACGCCCCCTATCAGCGGCTCTGCATCGACCTGGCCCGCCACGCGCGCGAGGTTGCCATGGGCTATGGCCGCGGCGACCTGTTCAGCTTTGTCGATCCCCTTGCGGCCGCTGCCGTGATCGAACCGGGCATCGTGACGAAATCCGTCACCGCCTCGGTCGATGTCGCGCTTGCCCCGGGGATCACCCGCGGCATGTGCGTGGTCGATCCCTCGGGCCGGCTTGGCACGCCCAGGGTGACGCTGATCGAAGAGGCAAGGCTTGACCGCCTTGTCGCGCTTTACGCGCAATCCGTGGCCTACCGGCCGCGCAACAATACTTGACCGTCAACAGGGACCAACAGGAGTTGTCCAAGATGACCAAAGCCACCATCACCCGCCGCACCTTTGGCGGCCTTGCCGCCGCCGCCGGCCTGACCCCGCTTCTCGCCAGCATGGCGCGGGCGCAAGACCCGCTGACCGTCGCGCTGGTCGTCCACGGCAACCTTGGCGACAAGAGCTTTTTCGATTCGGCCGCGGCGGGCCTCTATCGCGCCCGTGACGAGCTGGGCATCGAGCTGACCGTGATCGAGGCCGGCACCGACCGTTCCCGCTGGCAGCCGGCGCTGGCCGATGCCGTTGACCAGGGCTTCAACGTCATCGTCGCCGGCACCTGGGAAATGACCGGCTTCATGGCGGAGCTCGCACCGGACTATCCCGACACCAAGTTCATCGTGTTCGACGACACCCCCGATTTCGCCGCGACGCCGATCCCGAACATGATGGGGATCATGTATCGCACCTCGACCGCCGCCTATCTGGCGGGCTTTGCCGCGGCCAGGATCAGCACCTCGGGCAAGCTGGGCACCATCCTGGGCGTCGAAGGCGCGACCGTGGTCGAATTCCACCTGGGCTATGAACAGGGCGCCAAGGCCGCGAACCCGGATGTCGAAGTGCTCAAGGCCGTTGCCGGGTCGTTCACCGACCCCGCCAAGGGCAAGGAACTGGCGCTGGCGCAATTCGCGCAGGGCGTCGACATCGTGTTCCCCATCGCCGGCGGCACCGGCATCGGCGCGCTGCAGGCGGCGCGCGACGAAGGCAAGCTGGCCGTGGGCGTCGACAGCGATCAGGCGGCGATCTTTGAGCCGACCGATCCGGCGCAGGCCGCGGTGATCTTCACCTCGGTCGAAAAGCGGGTCGGCGATTCGCTTTTTGCCGCGCTCGAGCAGACCATTGCCGGCAACGCGCCCTATGGCACCGCGCTGATCCTTGGGCTGGCCGATGGCGCCGTGGGCATCTCGAAGAACGCGCAATACGAGGCGCTCGTCCCCGAAGCGATCCGCGCCGAGGTCGATGCGCAGGAAGCCGCGATCATCGCCGGCGAAATCCAGATCGAATCGCTGCTGTAAGCCACGAAAGGCCCCGCCCCAAGCGGGGCCTTTCCCATTCGGGACATCCTGATGCCGCTTCTGCAAGCCGCCGCCATCGGCAAGATCTATCCAAACGGCACCGTCGCCAATGACGGCGTGTCGCTGACCGTGGAACCGGGCGAAGTTCATGCCGTCGTGGGCGAGAACGGGGCCGGCAAGTCCACCCTGATGAAGATCCTGTTCGGGCTGGAACAGCCCACAGCAGGCGAATTGCGCCTGGACGGCGTGCCGGTGGTGCTGCCCGATCCGCGCGCCGCCATCGACCGCGGCATCGGCATGGTGTTCCAGCATTTCTCGCTGGTGCCGTCGTTCACCGTCTATGAAAACGTCGTCCTCGGGTCGGAACCCAAGGCCGGCATCCGCTTTGACCGCGACAAGGCCATTGCCGCGGTGCGGGCGCTGTCCGACAAATTCCGCCTGCATGTCGATCCGATGGTGCCGGTCAACCGGCTGCCGGTCGGCCAGCAGCAGCGGGTCGAGATCCTCAAGGCGCTCTATCGCGATGCCCGCATCCTGATCCTTGACGAACCCACCGCCGTCCTTGCCCCGCAAGAGGTCGAGGAACTGTTCACCGCGATCCGCGCCCTGACCGCGCAGGGCCGCACCGTCATCTTCATCGCCCACAAGCTGCCCGAGGTTCTGGCGATTTCCGACCGCATCATGGTCATGCGCGGCGGCCGCACCGTGGGCGATGTGGCGACAGCCGAGGTCACCGAACACGAACTGGCCACGATGATGGTCGGGCGCGAGGTGGCGTTGCGCGTCAACCGCGCCGCGCAGGTCGGCGCCCCGGTCTGCGAGGTGCGCGATCTGAGCATCGCCAATGAACTTGGCACCATCATCGCCTCGGACCTCGACCTCAAGGTGCGCTCGGGCGAGATCGTCGGGCTGGTCGGGGTCGAGGGCAATGGCCAGGCCGAGCTTCTGGAAACCATCGCCGGGCTGCGCGCCATCGCCGGCGGCGAGGTGCGGGTGGACGACAAGCCGATCAACACGCTGTCGGTGCTTGACCGCCGCGGGCTTGGCCTTGCCTCGATCCCCGAGGACCGGATCGCCACCGGCCTTGCGCCGCAGGCGAGCCTTGCCGAAAACATGGTGGCGACGCGGCTGGGCGATCCGCGCTTCGTGCGCAATGGCCTGCTGAACCTGCGCGCCATCGCCGACAACGCCAGGGCGCTCATCGACAGCTATTCGATCCGCGCCGGCGGTCCAAAGGTCGCCGCCAACACGCTGTCGGGCGGCAACATGCAGAAGGTCGTGGTCGCCCGCGAACTGTCCGAACAGCCGCGCGTCCTCTTGGTCAACCAGCCGACCCGCGGCGTCGATCTGGGCGCCACGCAATTCATCTGGGAATCGATCACCCGTGCCCGCGATGGCGGTGCCGCGGTGCTGCTGTCCTCGGCCGACCTGTCGGAACTTCTGGCGCTGTCCGACCGGCTGGTCGTGTTCTATCGCGGCAAGATCGTCGCCGCCTTTCACAACGGCCCCGATCTTACCCCCGAGATTCTGGGCAGCTACATGCTGGGCCTGCAAACCCAGACGCCCGAGGTGATGCAGGAGGCGCTGACATGACCGCAACCGTGATGCGAGAGGCCGGGCGCGCGATCACCGCGCTCTTGATCGCGCTGCTGGTGGCGCTGATCGTGATCCTTGCCACATCCGAGGATCCGGGCAAGGCCTTCACCACGCTGCTGACCGGGCCCCTGTCGTCCAAGCGGACGATGGGCCTTTGGGTCGATGACGTGGCAAAGCTGACCCTGACCGGGCTGGCCTTCAGCCTGGTCTTCCAGGCGCGGCAATTCTCCATGGGCGTGCAGGGGCAGGTCTATGTCGGGGGCCTGTGCGCCGCGCTGGTGGCGCTGTCGCCGATCGGCAGCACCTATCTGGCGATCCCCGTCGCGATGGCGGCAGCGATGATCGGCGGCGCGGCCTATGGGTTCATCCCCGGCTATGCCAAGGCCCGTTTTGGCGCCTCGGAAATCGTGTCGTCGCTGATGCTGAACTACATTGCGATCAAGCTGGTGGATTACGTCACCCGCGCGCATCTGGCGCCGCCGGGCACCGGGCAGCTGAACTCTCCGCCGTTTCCCGAAACCGCGGTTTTCCCGGCTCTGGTCCCCGGCACCCGGTTCGATCTGGGCATCCTGATCGCCATCGTCACCGTCGGCGTGGTGTGGTTCCTGCTCTATCGCACCGCCTGGGGGCTGAAGCTGCGGCTGGTCGGCGACAATGCCCGCTTTGCCGAATATGCCGGGATCCGTGCCAATTTCGTCATGATCTCGGCCATGACGGTGTCGGGGGCCATCGGCGGGCTGCTGGGGTCTGTGTTCGTGCAGGGCCGCGCCTTTGGCCAGATCGCCGTCGCCTTTGACGGCAACCTTGCCTTCGAGGGTATCCTTGTCGCCATCGTCGCCAAGGCACGACCGCTGGCGGTGCCCTTTGTCGCCATCGCCTATGGCTATCTGCGGCAGGGCGCGCAGCTCATGGGCATCCGCACCGATGTTCCGACCGAGATGATCTCGGTCGTGCAGGCGATCATCATCCTGCTGGTCGCCTCGCAATTCACTCTGCCGGGGCGCACCGCGCTTGCCCGGCTTCTGGGCCGGAAAGAGGAGCGCGCGGCATGACCGACCTGCTGGTCACCCTGTTTTCGGCCACCTTCCTTGTCTCGGTGATCCGCACCGCGACGCCCTTGCTGTTCGCCACTCTGGGCGGGCTGATTTCCGACCTGTCGGGCGCGCTGAACGTCGCGCTCGAGGGGATGATGCTGATCGCGGCGCTGACCGCGGTTGTCGTCTCGGTCCATGCGCCGTGGTATGTCGCGGTGGTCGCCGGCATGGGCGCGGGCGCCGCGCTGGGTGCGATCATGGCGCTGTTCCACCTGCGGCTGAAGGCCGACATCATCCTTGTCGGCTTTGCCATCAACATCCTGGCCGCCGGCGGCACGGTGTTCGCGCTGTCGCTTGCCACCGGCGGCGACAAGGGCACCTCGATCAACCTGCAATCCAAGGCGGTGCCGGCGGTCGACCTGTCGTTCCTCGGGAATATCCCGGTGGTCGGGCCGGGGCTGGAATCGGTGCTGTCGGGGCATTCCCTGCTGTCGTGGTTTGCCGCCTTCATGGTCTTTGCCATCTGGTATTTCCTCTATCGCACGCCGCACGGGTTGTGGCTGCGCGGCGTCGGCGAATATCCCGCCGCACCGCAGGCGGCGGGGATTCCGGTCGGCAAGGTGCGGGCCTACAGCCTGATCGCCTCGGGCGCGCTGGCGGGCCTTGGCGGCGCGCAACTGGCGATGTTCAACTATGTCGGCTTTACCCGCGACATGACCGCCGGCCGCGGCTTCATCGCGCTGGGCGCGGTGCTGCTGGGGGCGCGACATCCGGTCGGCGCCATGCTGGCGGCGCTTCTGTTCGGCGTGTTCGAGGCGCTGTCCATCGTCCTGCCCAGCCTGTTCGGCTGGATCCCGTCCGAGTTCATCCAGACCATCCCGTTCTTTGTCACCATCCTGGCGCTGATCCTGTTCAGCTACCGGGCGCAGCGCGCGCGGCTCAAGCTGGCGGGGGTCAAGTGACCCCGCCCGATGACCTGATCCTGACCGCGGCGAACGAGGTCGCGGTCAGGCAGCACCTGTTGCAGGTCGCCCTTGGCGCCGCGCCGGCCGATCTGGTGGTCGGCGTCGGCCGCCTGTTCGCCAGCTATGCCTGCGAATGGCTGGACGATCAGGAAGTGGTCATCGCCGGTCGCCGCATCGCCTATGTCGGGCCGCGCGGGTCGTGGCGCGGCAGCGCGGCGGCACGGGTGGACTATCCGCATCTGTCCGCCGTCCCCGGCTTTGGCGAGGTGCACAAGCATATCGAATCGTCGCACCTGACCCCCGACCACGAGGCCGAACTGGTGCTGCCGCGCGGCAACACCTGGACCTGCGAGGCCAGCCACGAATTCGCCAATGTCAACGGCGCGCGGAACACCGAATTCTGGGAAGCGGCCCGTCGCGCCGGATCGCCGCTCAAGATCTTCATCCAGCCGGGGTCGGCGGTGCCGCCCTCGGGCTGGGAGCAATCGGGCGGCCATTACGGCTATGACGAACAGAAAGACGCGTTGGGCAACCTGTCGGTCACCTCTCTGGACGAGGTGATGGACTGGCCCTCGGTCCGTGATCCGGCCAATCCGGGCTATGCCCGCATGTGGGGCATGATCCGCGCCACGTTCGAGATGCGCGGCGTCATCGAGGGCCATGGATCCGGCCTGACCGATCCGCACGACATTTCCGCCTTTGCCGCCGCCGGCCTGTCCTCGGATCACGAGGTCTGGGCCGCGGACGAGGCCTGGGACCGGCTGATGCGCGGCCTTTTCATCGAACTCCGGCCGTTTTCCTATGATGCGCTGATCCCGGCGCTGATTGAGCGGGGACTGAAAGACTGGTCGAACGTCGCCGTCACCACCGACGACCGTTCCGCCAGCGATACCCTTCGCGACGGCGCCACCGATCACAACGTCCGCCACGCGATCCGCCACGGCCTGCCGCCGGAAATCGCCATCCAGTGCGCGACGATCAACCCGGCGCGGCACATGCGCATCGAACACTGGGTCGGCTCGATCGCGCCGGGGCGGTTCGCCGATATGGTGCTACTGGCGGATGTGCCGTCCGTGCAGATCGCCCATGTCTATGCCGATGGCCGGCTGGTGTCGGACGGCGCCACCTATACCGGCCCGCAGGTGCGCATCGACTGGCCCGGCTGGGCCACCGGCACGATGAACATCGGCCGCACCCTGACCGCCGCCGACTTCGCGATTCCCGCGGCGCCGGGGCGCGACACGATGCAGGCCGCGGTGCTGCGTCCCTTCCACTGGAACGAGGAATACCTGGTCGAGGAACTACCCGTGACGGACGGGGCGGTGCAGCGCGACCCGGCAAGGCTCATCACCAAATGGGCGATGATCGACCGCTATCGCGGCGACGGCCGAGTGGCCTCGATGTTCTGGACCGGCGTCGGCCCCGGCGATCCCGACACCGCGCTTGCCTGTTCGGTTGCCCATGACAGCCACAATGTCTGGTCCATCGGATCCTCGGACGCGGCGATGGCGATGGCGGTGAACCGCCTGCAGGACATCGGCGGCGGCTGGGTTCTGGTCCACCGCGGAGAGATTGCAGCGGAAATCCGGTTCGAGGTTGCGGGCCTGATGACCGCCCGCCCGGCGGCCGATCTGGATGCCGAGACCCAGGCCTTTCTGACCCGCGCGGCAATGGTCGAGTGGTTCTATGCCCCGGCGCAGATGAACCGCTGGAAACCCGGTTTCCCCGAATTCCTGATCTTCGCCACGCTGACCTGCTCGCCCTGGCGCTGGGTGCTGGTGGCACCGTCGGATCTGTGCCCGACCGGCTTTGTCAACGTCCAGACCGGCGAACAGCGGCCTGTGGTCTGGTGACGCGGGCGCTGGCGGGCACGTTCTTTCACGCGCCGGTGCGGTGCGCGGACGTGCCCGAACAGGCCTGACAGGAATGCGGTAAGGACTGCCTGAGCAAAGGCCCGGGGACAACAGCCGATGCCTGACCGGGGTCAGGAGCGCTCCGGTTGCCCAACGACGCAGGGGTCAAGCATCGGCTTGTCCCACGGATACTGAACCATGCCGGCATTTCAGGATCGAGCGTCCTTGCCCATGGGCGGCCGGTCGCCTGCCGAACGCGGCCCAGGGAACAGAACTGCGCCTGCCGCATTGTCCCCACGACCACAGCAAGGGACCGCCGCCATGCCCGCCCGTTCGAAAGCCCAGCAACGCGCCGCCGGTGCCGCCCTCTCGGCCAAGCGTGGCGAGACGGACAAGGCCGACCTGCAAGGCGCCTCGCGCGAGATGTTCAGGTCGATGACCGAGGCCGAACTCGAGGACCTTGCCGCCACCCCGCATGACGCCCTGCCAGAACAGGCAGATGGCGGCTGAGACACGCAAAGGAATCCGCAGATGTCCAATTCCGAACATTCGCTCGACCGCCAGAAACGCCGCCATGCCGGCCCACTGATCGGCATGGCTCTGGTGGTGATGGTTGCCATCGCCGGACTGGTCTGGTGGCTGGGCTACGAGGTGGCCGAGGCCCCGGCCCCGGAGGGCGCCGAAGCCCAGGTTGACGGCCGCACCGGCGATGTGGTCCCTGTCGAGGACACGACGACCTCTCCCTGACGGAACGATCCATGGATTTGCAGGATTTTACACAGACCGCGGTCTGGCTGCCCCTTGCCGCATCGGTGCTGACCGGCGCCGTGATCGGTTTCGAACGCGAGGTGCAGGCCAAGGCAGCGGGGCTGCGCACCCATACGCTGGTCTGTTTCAGCTCGGCGGTGCTGATGATGGCGGCCAGCCATCAGGCGTCGTGGTCATTCGACGGGGTGCCCGGCGCAAATGTCGTCAGCGATCCGACGCGGATGGCGCATGGCATCCTGACCGGCATCGGCTTTCTGGGCGCCGGCGTGATCTTCCGGCAGGGGCCGGCGGTGCATGGGCTGACCACGGCCGCCTCGCTGTGGATGTGTGCGGCGCTAGGCACGCTCTACGGCGTCGGCCTGTTCTGGCTGGGGCTGGCCGGATCGGTGGCGACGCTGGTGGTGCTGGTGGCGTTCCGCATCGCCTATCTCCTGATCCCCTACCGGATCGAGGTGGTGCTGAAGGTGGTCCGCGACGGCCCGGCGCCGCCCGACGACATCGCCGCCACCGTCGCCTCACATTGCGTGCGACAGGCGCCCTGGGCGCAGCGCATCGTCCTGCCGGTGCCCGGCCATCCGCTGCAGCGGCTGATCCTGACGCAAAGCCTGTGGCTGACCGGGCCCGAGGATGCCGCACGGCTGACTGCCGCGCTTTCCCTGCTGCCCGGCGTGGCCGAAATCGCGGTGACGCCGGTGCCCTCGACCGATGCGCGGGCCTGATGCGCTGGCAATCCGGGCCGGCTTGTCCTATCTGCGAAGGGACATGACCCCGAGGATACCATGACCACACGCGCCGGTTTCGTCGCCCTGATCGGCGAACCCAATGCCGGAAAATCCACCCTGCTGAACCGCATGGTCGGGGCCAAGGTCTCGATCGTGACGCACAAGGTGCAGACGACGCGGGCGCGGATCCGGGGCGTGGCGCTGGAGGGCGAGGCGCAGATCGTATTCGTCGACACGCCGGGCCTGTTCCGGCCGCGCCGCCGGCTGGACCGCGCCATGGTCGCCGCCGCCTGGGGCGGGGCCGCCGATGCCGATGTCGTGGTCCTGCTGATCGAGGCGCACCGCGGCCTGACCGAAGGCGTTCAGGCGATCCTCGACCGCATCGCCGACCAGTTGCCGCGCGGCACGCCGGTCGCACTGGCCATCAACAAGATCGACCGCGTCAAGGCCGAGGATCTTCTGGCGCTGGCGCAGGCGATGAACGACGCCTTGCCCTTCGTGAAGACCTTCATGATTTCGGCCGAGCGCGGCCACGGCTGCGACGACCTCAAGGCCTGGCTGGGCGGGGTGATGCCCGAAAGCCCCTGGCTCTACCCCGAGGACCAGATCGCCGACCTGCCGATGCGGATGATCGCCGCCGAGATCACCCGCGAAAAGCTGACCCTGCGCCTGCACCAGGAATTGCCCTACGAACTGACCGTCGAAACCGAATATTGGGAAGAACGCGAGGACGGATCGGCGCGGATCGACCAGGTGGTCTATGTCGCGCGCGACGGGCACAAGGGCATCGTGCTGGGCCGCAAGGGCGAAACGATCAAGGCCATCGGCCAGGCGTCGCGCGAGGAACTCGAGGAGTTCATGGGCCGCAAGGCGCATCTGTTCCTGACGGTCAAGGTGCGGCCGAACTGGCTGGAAGAGGCCGAGCGCTATTCCGAGATGGGCCTTGATTTCAAGGACGGGAACGCCTGATGCGGCTTGCGACCGGGTTCTGGGTCGCGGCCTACCGAAGGCGGCTCGGGGATGCCGGCATCGCCTGCTACATCGCCCGCAAGGGGGACGAGACCTCGGGCGCGGTGATGGTCAAGCTGGCGACGATGGACGGTCAGGCGCAATTGTTCGAACGGCGTGTCGATCTGGCGACCGGTCAAAGCCGCTGGATGGTGCTGGCCGAGGGCGATGAGGCCGCCGTTGATGCTTCGGCCCGCAGGCAGGCGGGCTTTGATCCCGATCTCTGGATTGTCGAGGTCGAAGACCGGCACGGCCGGCATCTGCTGGACCAGGAAGGGCTGGAGTAGGGAGCGGTGGGTCAAGACCCACCTTACCTGTCCCGGCTTCCGGAGCGTCCGCGGCCGCCAACCCCGGGTCCCTTGCCGGCCAGGCGCCGGTAAGGTGGGTCTTGACCCACCGCCTCCGGCTCAGTTCCCGCCGCCCAGGATCTGGTCCAGCGCGCTTTCGATCGCCCCTTGCGAGGAATCGCCGCCGCCCGGCGGGCCGAATGCCTCGCGCAGGGCGGCGTCAAGGGCGGGGTCCGAGATGCCGGTGCCTTCGGCCGCCATGCCGTTCGGGTCGACAAAGGTGCCGGGGCTGCCCGAGGGCACGGTCATCGGCAGCGGCACCGGCGTCGTGCCGGCAAGGATGCCCTCCATCGTCTGCCGCCAGATCTCGGCCGGCAAGCCGCCGCCGGTGACGCCGGTCAGGGGCGAGTTGTCGTCGTAGCCCATCCAGACCCCGGTGACGTAATCGCCGGAAAAGCCGATGAACCACGCGTCGCGGGCGGCGCTGGTGGTGCCGGTCTTGCCGGCCAGTTCCCAGCCGGAAATCCGCGCCCGCTGGCCCGTCCCTTCCTCGATCACCCGCGTCATCATCCAGGTCAGCTGGCGGGCGGCATCCTCGCGGATCACCCGTTCGCCGATGCCGCCGTTCTGTTCCATCAGCGGCGCGGCTTCGCCCTGCAGCGACAGGGCCATCATGCCATAGGGCGTCACCGCCGAACCGCCGTTCAGGATGCCGGCATAGGCCCCCGTCATCTCGATCAGCGTCGATTCCGAGGCGCCAAGCGCCAGCGCCGGCCCCGCGGCAAGGTCGCTGTCGATGCCGAACATCGCCGCGACGGTGCGCACCGCCTCGCGCCCGACCCGTTCGGAAATCCGCACCGCCGGGATGTTGCGGCTTTCGGCAAGCGCCTGCACCAGCGTGATCGGCCCCTTGAAGGTGTTGTCGTAGTTGCGCGGCGACCATGGCCCTGATCCCGGCACGTCGATGGTCATCGCGCTGTCGTCGACGATGTCATAGGGTGACATGCCCATGTCGAGCGCAGCGGCAAAGATGAAGGGCTTGAAGCTGGACCCTGTCTGTCGCAGCGCCTGTGTCGCCCGGTTGAAGGCCCCGGACGCGCGGATGTCGCGGCCGCCGACCATGGCCCGCACCGCGCCATCGGCGCTCATCACCACGATGGCCGCCTGCGCCTCGGATCCTTCGCGGATCTGGGTGGCAAAGACGTTCTGCAACGCTTCCTCGGCCGCGTGCTGGATGCGCTGGTCAAGCGTGGTCCGGATCACCACGTCGTCGGTGGTGTCGCGGGTAAAGAATTCCGGCCCCGATTCCATCACCCAGTCGGCGAAATAGCCCCCCGCCTGCGCCGCCGCGGTGGCGCTGAGTTCGGCCGGGTTTTCCCGCGCATCGTCGGCCTGATCGGCGGTCAGATAGCCCTGCGCCTCCATCAGGCCGACGACCACGCTGGCCCGGTCGCGCGAGCGGGCGAGGTTTGCCGTCGGCGCATAGGTCGAGGGCGCCTTGAGCAATCCGGCCAGCATCGCCGCCTCGGCCGGGGTCACTTCGGCGGCGGAATGCCCGAAATAGCGTTGCGCCGCCGCCTCGAACCCGCGGGCGCCGCCGCCCAGATAGGCGCGGTTGAGGTAGATGGTCAGGATGTCCTCTTTCGAATAGGACACCTCCATCGCCATGGCATAGATCATCTCCTGCACCTTGCGCCAAAGCGTGGTGCGGCGGCAGTCGGCCTCGTACTCGGCCTCGGTCGCCCAGACGGTCGGGTCATAGGGCCGGCCCAGGCACAGAAGTTTCGCCGTCTGCTGCGTGATGGTCGAACCGCCGTTGCCTTCCAGCGGGCCGCGCCCCTCGGACAGGTTGATGCGCATGGCGCCGGCGATGCCCTGCGGGTCGATGCCGGGGTGCCACCAGAACCGCCGGTCCTCGGTCGCGATGACGGCATCGCGCAGCCAGGGCGAGATCTGGTCGGCGGTGATCATGCCGCCGAACTGTTCGCCGCGCCAGGCAAAGGGCACGCCGTCGCGGTCAAGCATCGTCACCGATCCGCGGGCGCGACCATCGACAAGCTCCGAGATCGGCGGCATCTGCATCGCGTACCAGCCGACGGCCAGCCCGGTCAGCACCGCGGTGACGGCGGCCAGCCGCCAGCCGATGCCCCAGACCACCCGCAGCACAAAGCGGAACGCGCCCAGCACGACGGCGGCGATCCAGCCCAGCGGGCCGCGCGGCTGGCGCCGGCGTGGCGCGGGCGCACGGCGCGCGCGCGCCTTCGGCGGAGTCTTGCCGCCGCCGCCGCCCGATGTGCGCGGATAGCGCCTGTCGGCCACCAGCGGCCGCTGTCCGTTGCCTTGTCCTGCCATGTCCTGCCCGATCATTCGCCGGTTTGGCGCGACCTTACAGGCTTTGCCGGGGAATGTTTAGGCCATTCACCCGACAGCCCCCCGCTTTCATGTCCCGCCCGGATTTCAGGCAATCACCCCCTGTTGTGCAAAAAATGTGCAAACTTGCCGGATTCACCACCTTCGCACCTGCGGCATTGCCTTGTTCCCCCGGCAAGGTCGCGCGCTGTTGTCGGCATGCGGTGTGCCTTTCGGCCCCGCGCGGGACAACGCCAGCAGGGGACGAGACGTGAAACTCATCATCGCAGCGATCAAGCCGTTCAAGCTCGAGGAGGTGCGCGAGGCGCTGACCACCGTGGGCGTGCGCGGCATGATGGTAACCGAGATCAAGGGCTTTGGCTCGCAATCCGGCCACACCGAAATCTACCGCGGCGCCGAATACGCCGTGAACTTCGTGCCGAAGGTCAAGCTTGAGATCGTCGTGACCGACAGCCTGGTCGATCAGGTCGTCGCGACGATCGCCCGCACCGCCAAGACCGACAAGATCGGCGACGGCAAGATTTTCGTCGTCGATGTCGAAAGCGCGCTGCGCGTGCGCACCGGCGAAACCAATGAAGACGCGCTTTAAGCCGTCCGCTCGAGGGGAACGTTCCATGAAGAACCTGTTGAAACTTTCGGCGCTGTCCGGGGTGGGCCTGCTGGCTGCACTGCCGGCCTGGGCACAGGACGCCGCTGAAACCGCCACCGAAACCGCCACCGAGGCGGCCGAGACCGTCGCCGATGTGATGGACAAGGGCGATGTCGCCTGGATGATGATTTCCACCGTGCTGGTCATGTTCATGATCATCCCCGGCGTGGCGCTGTTCTATGGCGGTCTGGTGCGGACCAAGAACATGCTGTCGGTGCTGATGCAGTCCACCGTGATCGCCGCGCTTGTCATGGTGATCTGGGTGTTCTGGGGCTATTCGATGGCCTTCGGCGACGCCGCTTCGCCCTATTGGGGCGGGCTGGGCAAGGCGTTCCTTGCCGGGGTCAGCGGCAGTTCGATGGCGGCGACCTTTACCGCCGGCGTGGTCATTCCGGAATTCGTCTTCATCTCGTTCCAGATGACCTTTGCGGCGATCACCGCCGTCCTCATCATCGGCAGCTTTGCCGAGCGGATCAAGTTTTCCTCCCTGCTCGTGTTCATCGCGCTCTGGGTCACCTTCGTCTATTTCCCCATCGCCCACATGGTCTGGGATTCGGACGGGCTGATCTACGGCTGGGGCGCGCTTGATTTCGCCGGCGGCACCGTGGTCCATATCAATGCCGGCATCGCCGCACTGGTCGGCTGCATCGTGATCGGCAGGCGGGTCGGTTACGGCAAGGACAACATGGCGCCGCATTCGATGACCCTGACCATGGTCGGTGCGGCGATGCTGTGGTTCGGCTGGTTCGGCTTCAACGCCGGCTCCAACCTCGAGGCGAACGGCGGCGCCGGTGTCGCCCTCATCAACACCTTCACCGCCACGGCGGGGGCGATCCTGGTCTGGGTCGTGCTCGAGGCGATGCTGCGCGGCAAGGCGTCGATGCTGGGTGCGGCCTCGGGCCTGGTCGCCGGTCTGGTCGCCGTCACCCCGGCGGCGGGTTTCGCCGGCCCGGTGGGGGCCATCGTGCTGGGCGGCGTCGCCTCGGCGGTCTGCTACTTCTTCGTCGCGGTGGTGAAGCACAAGCTGAACTATGACGACAGCCTTGACGTGTTCGGCATCCACGGCGTCGGCGGCATGGTCGGCGCGCTGGGCACCGCGATTGTCGACCGCGCGGCCTTTGGCGGGATCGGCTATTCCACCGCGTCGATGGGCGGGCAACTGTGGATCCAGTTCCTGGGAATCCTCGTCACCGTGCTGTGGTGCGGCATCGGGTCCTTTGTCCTCTACTACATCGTCAAGGCCGTGATGGGCCTGCGCGTGAAGGAAGAGGAAGAGCGCGAGGGCCTGGACCTCACCTCGCACGGCGAACGCGCCTACAACATGTGATCGCGGCGGGGCGGGGCGCCGCCCCGGCAAACCTTACCTGCGGGCCATACTCCTCCCGGCCCGAGGGACACCTTGGCCCCTGCCATTGGCGGGGGCCGTTTTCGTTGGGGTATCGTCGGTCCGCGCTACGGGACGACCCGCGACAATCTTGACGTCACAAGCGCGACCAACTCTGGCTGCATGAAGTCGAAGCTGTCCGGTATGTCGAGGCAAGCCAACCGCTTGCCCTTGAGATGCGCTGCCATCTGGCGCCTGAGCCGGGAAAGCTGGGCCTTTTCCATCACCACGATCAGGTCGGCCCAGGCCAGATGCTCGGTGGAAATCCGTTCGTCGGCATCCGCGCTCAACCCCGCGAAATCCGTTGGCACACCCAAAAGCTCTGCCGCGACGGCGGCTGCGGTCGGGCTTCTTTTGCGGGCCTTGCCGCAGACGAACAGGATGTTGGTCATGGCTGCCTGCTTTCCCCCGAAACCGAGACAGGTCTTGCCCCCGAAGGCTGCATGTCCCTATCCCCGCAACCACCCCTCGGCAAAATCCAGCCCCCCGCAGCCCGCCATCGCCGCCGTCCGCTCCAGTTCCGCCGCCAACCGCGCCAGCCGGCCCTTGCCCATCCGCACCCCGGCCTCGGGCCAGAAGGCGCGGATGGCGAGCCTGTCGCCGTCACGGGCCATGTCGATGCGGCCGATCAGGGTCTCGCCCTCCAGCACCGGAAAGACATAATAGCCGTATTGCCGTTTCGGTGCCGGCACGAAGATCTCGATGCGGTAGAAGAAACCGAACAGCCGTTCGGCCCGGGCGCGGTCGCGCAAGGCGGGGTCGAAGGGCGACAGCACGCGCACCCGTTCGGGCGCCGGCGGCAGGGCGGCGGCGGCGTCAGTCAGCCCCGGCCGGGCGACCGACTTGCGCAACCGGCCGTCGGCGCCTTCGACCAGCAGCTCCTCGGCCCGCCCGCCTGCCAGTTCCTGCGCCACCCAGGCCTTCGCCTCGTCTGGGGTGACATGCGCCCAGAAGGCGGCGATCTCTCCGCTGGTGGCAAAGCCCAGCCGGTCCAGCGCCTGCCGGCAGAACCAGTCGATGCTTTCGGCCGGATCGGGGCGTCGGGCCAGATGCTCTGCCGGGATCACCCGCTCGGTCAGGTCATAGACCTTGCGGAACCCCTCGCGCCGGGTGATCGACAACTGCCCGGTCAGCCAGAGGAATTCCAGCGCCGCCTTTGAGGGGTGCCAGTCCCACCAGCCGGTGGCGCCACGCGGCGCGTCGCCGGCAAGGTCCGACGACAGGCATTCGCCATTGTCCGACACATGCCGCAGCACATCGTCGAAACGGTGCAGGAAATCCTCGCCCTGCCATTTCGGCCAGCGTTCGCGCATCCGCGCCTCGGCCCGGACAAAGCGCAGGCGCCAGTGCGGGAAATAGGCGATGGGGATCATCGCCGCGTCATGGGTCCAGTGTTCGAACACCTGCCGGCGGGCGGCAAGGCGGGACAGCCCCTCGGGCCGGTATCCCTGCCGCCGCGACCACAGGATCAGGTCATGCGCGCGGGCCAGCGTATTGACCGAATCGACCTGCACGAAACCCAGCGTGTCGATCACCTGCGCCAGCGCCGCGCCCGTGGCCGGGCCCGAGGGGGCGGTGCCCAGGCCGTGGCGATGCAGGAACAGCCGCCGCGCGGCGGCGTTGGACAGGACCGGAACGCTCACTCACGCCCCCCGGCGCTTTCGCGGATCACCTCGGCCTGGATGCGGCGGACCTGCGCCAGCGCCTCGACCAGAACCGCGGTCAGAAGGCCGATGTTCAAAAGCCCGTTCGCCGCCGCCATGCCCGACAGGATCCGCCAGTCCTGCGCCAGCAGGACATCGCCAAAGCCCAGCGTCGTATAGCTGACGATGGCGAAATAAAGCGATTCCTCGACCGTCGCAAAGGCGCCGAGTCCATAGAAGGTCAGCGCCCACATCCAGACCCCGGCGGTGATCTGCGCAAGGATCCACATGGACACCATGCACAGCATCAGGATCAGCCGCGGCTTGTGCGGCGCCCGCACCAGAAAGCCGCGGAACCGGACCAGCCCGACCTCCATGAACCAGAAGCTCAGCCCGGCGATGACCACCGAAACCAGCAGAAGTATCGAGCCAAGGACGATCTGGGACAGCATGACGCCTCCGGTCAGGGTGTGGCGCCATCTTTCCCGACTGCCGGCCCGGCGCAAGGGCGGCTGGACTTGGCCGCCGCCCGCGCCTATCTGAGCCTTACCATGGCCGCCGACAGCAAAAGCACGAACTACAAGGTGATCGCCGAAAACCGGCGGGCGCGTTTCGATTACCACATCGAAAGCGACCTTGAATGCGGCATCGTGCTGATGGGGTCCGAGGTGAAATCGCTGCGCACCGGGCAGTCGAACATCGCCGAAAGCTATGCCAGCGTCGAGAACGGCGAATTGTGGCTGACCAACGCCCATATCGCCACCTACGACCCCGCCAAGACCTGGGGGCACGAGGAGAGGCGGCGGCGCAAGCTGTTGGTAAAGCAAAAGGAACTGGCGCGCCTGTGGCAGGGCACCGCGCGCGAGGGCATGACCATCGTGCCGCTTGTCATGTATTTCAACGACAAGGGCCGGGTGAAGCTCAAGATCGCGCTAGCCAAGGGCAAGAAGATCCATGACAAGCGCGCGGCCGAGGCCGAACGCGACTGGAACCGGCAGAAAAGCCGGTTGCTCAAGGAACACGGCTGACGCCTTTCGGCCGGATTTCCCCTGATTTTCTTTTGTTGTGCGGCAGTATGACGCTACATCTTGTATGTGGCGGCCTGACGGACCGCAGGACGCACGCCCACGGGGACAGTAAAACCGGTCCGACGGAGGGAACGAATGGAAATCATCCTGCAACTTATTGCAGGTCTTGTGACAGGCAACGCCACCGGCGCTGCGGCCAAGAACCTGTCGCTCGGCACCATCGGCAATTCGATCACCGGGTTGATCGGCGGCCTTGCTGGCGGCCAGCTTCTGGACGGCCTGTTTTCGGGCGGGGCTGCGGCGGCGGCTGATGCAGCGGCGACGGCCGCCAATTCCGGCATTATGGGTGATGTGGCCGGCGGCGGCATCGGCGGCATCGTGCTGACCCTGATCGCCGGCTTCGTGAAAAAGGCGATGGCCAAGTAATAGACCGCCCGGCGCCGGGCCATCGTCGTCTTCGGGGCCCGGCGCCCGCTTGCACAGAACGGCGGCCAAGGCTAATCCCCCGTGGACCCGAGGGAGATGGGAATGGCCGCCGACGACCCGCAGAGCCTTGTCTCGACAGCGTGGCTCGAAACGCATCTGAAGGATCCCGATCTGCGGGTGCTGGATGCGACCTGGTTCATGCCCGGCACCCCGCGCGATGCCCGGGCGGAATATGCCGCATCCCACATCCCCGGCGCGCGTTTCTTCGACATCGACGACATCGCCGACCATCGCTCGGACCTGCCGCATATGGCGCCCCCGCCCGAGAAATTCACCGCTCGGCTGCGCGCGATGGGCGTCGGCGACGGGCATCAGGTGGTGATCTATGATGCGCATGGGATCATGTCCGCCCCGCGCGTCTGGTGGACCTTCCGACTGATGGGCAAGCGCGACGTGGCGGTGCTGGACGGCGGCCTGCCGAAATGGCGGGCCGAGGGGCGGGTGCTGACGGACGAGCCGACGGCGATCCGCGACCGCCACCTGACCGTGGACCGCCAGCCGCAGCTTGTGCGCGACGTGACCGAGGTGGCGCGGGCGTCGAAACTGGGCGATCCGCAGATTCTGGACGCGCGGTCGGCCGACCGTTTCCGCGGCCTTGTGGACGAACCCCGCGCCGGGCTGCGGCGCGGCCATATTCCGGGGTCGCTGAACCTGCCCTTTGGCGCAGTGCTGAACCCGGACGGCACGATGAAACCGCCCGCCGACCTGCGCGCCGCCTTTGCCGGCGCCGGTGTCGATCTGGCGCGCCCGGTCATCACCACCTGCGGCTCGGGCATCACCGCCGCCGTGCTTTATCTGGCGCTTGAACGTGCCGGGGCGCGGGATCTGGCGCTTTACGACGGATCCTGGGCCGAATGGGGCATGTTCGGCGATCTTCCGGTTGCCACCGGCTAGGGCCCGCCCGCCGCCATCTGCGTTTTCATCGAAGGACGATACCGATGCTCGAGCATCTCAAGCAACAGCCTGCCGACAAGATCCTGTCGCTGATGGCCGCCTACCGTGCCGATCCGCGCCCCACGAAGATCGACCTTGGCGTCGGCGTCTACAAGGATCCGACCGGGCTGACCCCGGTGATGCGCGCCGTCCGCGCCGCCGAACGCCGCCTGGTCGAGGAGCAGACCACCAAGACCTACACGGCACTGACCGGCGATCCGGCCTTTTCCGACGCGATGATCGCCATGGTTCTGGACGGCGCCGTGGCGCGTGACCGGATTTCCGCCGTGGCCACCCCCGGCGGCACCGGCGCCATCCGGCAGGCGGTGGAACTCGTGCGCCTTGCCAACCCCGCGGCGAGGGTCTGGCTGTCGAACCCGACCTGGCCCAACCACAACTCGATCCTGAAATATCTGGGCGTCCCCACCGCCGAATATCGCTATTTCGACGAGACGACCCGCGGCCTCGATTTCGCCGGCCTGATCGAGGCTCTGGGCCGCGTCGCACCCGGCGATGTGGTGCTGCTGCACGGCTGCTGCCACAACCCGACCGGCGCCAACCCGGACGCCGACCAATGGGCGCAGATCATCGAGGTGCTCAAGGCGCGCGGCGCGGTGCCGCTGGTCGACCTGGCCTATCAGGGTTTTGGCGACGGGCTGGAACAGGATGCGGCGGCGACCCGCGCCATCGCGCGGGCCTTTCCCGAATGCCTGATCGCCGCCTCGTGCAGCAAGAACTTCGGCATCTATCGCGAACGGACCGGCATCCTGATGGCGATCGCCCCGGACGCCGCCATGACCCCGACCGTGCAGGGCAACCTCAGCTTCCTGAATCGGCAGAACTTTTCCTTTCCGCCTGACCATGGCGCCCGCGTCGTCACCATGGTGCTGACCGATCCCGCATTGCGCGCCGACTGGGAAGCCGAGCTTGAGGAAATCCGGGGCACCATGCTGGGCCTGCGTTCTGCGCTGGCCGACGAGTTGCGGCGGCTGACCAATTCCGACCGCTTCGATTTCATCGCCAGCCACCGCGGCATGTTCAGCCGCATCGGCGCGACGCCGGCGCAGGTCGATGCCATGCGCGACACCGACGGCATCTACATGGTCGGCGACAGCCGCATCAACATCGCCGGGCTGAACAAGGATACGGTGCCGGTGCTGGCCCGCGCCATTGTCGCCGCCGGGGTGTAGGGGCTGCACGCCTGCCCATTGTGACAGGTAGGGTGGGCAACCGCCCACCGCTTTCCGCGGCAGGGTCTCGAGGGTCGCATCCGGGGGCGATCCCGACTGCGCCCCGCATCCGGCCCATGGGTCACGGTGGGCGGTTGCCCACCCTACCGGCCGGCTCTCAAAGCGCGTCCAGCAGCGCGCGCGTCGGCCAGGCGTCGGCGGGCAGGCCCAGCCGGGCCTGTTCCGCCTGCACCGCCGCGCGGGTCCGCGCGCCAAGGATGCCGTCGATCTGGCCCACGTCATGACCCAGCGCGGCAAGGCGCTGTTGCAGCAGCCTGATCTCGTCGCCGGTCAGGCCGGGGTCGGGGTTGCCGGCGTCATAGACCGATGCGCCCATGATCCGCGTGGCGAAATAGGCGGCGGTGGTGACGTAGACCAGGCTCTGGTTCCACTCGAAATAGACGCTGAAGTTCGGATAGGCCAGAAAGGCCGGACCGTCGCGCCCCATCGGCAGCAGCACCGCGGCGGGCAGGGTGGCGTCGCCCAGCGCCCCTTCGCGCGCGACAATCCCCATTGCCTGCCACTCGGCCACCGGGCGCGGCTTGTCGAGGCCGGTCAGGCCCCAGTCCAGCCCCTCGGGCACCACGATTTCCTGCAACCACGGCTGCCCGGCCTGCCAGCCCAGCGATTGCAGCATCCGCCCGCCGGACATCAGCGCATCCTCGGCCGAGGTCTTGAGCGTGACATGACCGTCGCCGTCGCCATCCACGCCGTTCAGCAGAATGTCGGCCGGCAGCATCTGCACCTGTCCGATCTCGCCCGCCCAGGCGCCGGTCGTGCTGGCGGGGTCGAAATCGCCGCGGGCATACAGCGTGATCGCGGCAAGAACCTGCGGCCGGAACAGCGCCGGCCGGCGGCAGTCATGCGCCAGCGTCACCAGCGCATTCGCGGTGTTGAAATCGCCCTGCACCTGTCCAAAGTCGGTTTCGAACGCCCAGAAGGCCAGCAGCACACCGCGCGGCACGCCAAATTCCGCCTCGATCCGGGCAAAGGTCTGCGCGTATCGGTCGGCATGGAGGCGGGCGTTGTCGATGCGGTTCTGCGAAATCAGCCGACGGGAAAAGTCGATGAAATCGCGCTGGAACACGCTTTGCGCGCGGTCGGCCTGCAACACCGACTGATCCTGCCGGATGCCGCGGAAAAAGCCGTCGACCGTGGCGGCATCCTGCCCGGCGGCAACGGCTTCGTCCTTGAGCCCGGCGATGAAGGCCGCGAAATCGCCGCCGCAGCGGGCGTCGGAATAGTCCTGCGCAAGGGCAGGGGCGGCAGCAAGGCAGGCGGCGATCAGGGTCAGCCGCATCAGGCGGTTTCCACGCAATGGCGGCGGAAGGCGCGCTTCAGCATGTCCAGTTCGGCGCGCAAGAGGTCCATCTCGGCCCGGATGTCGTCGGCCAGGGCGTCGCCGGCAATCAGCGCCACCGAATCGAGCGGGCGGCCATCGGCCTTTTCCATGATGACGATGGTCTGCACGCCGTCGGCGATCACATCGGGCGGGATTTGCAGCCGCACCGCCCAGACGGCCCCCTCCTGCTCGACCCGCAGACCGGGCAGCACGCGGTCCAGATAGCGCGCCTCGATTTCGGGCGGCATGCCCGGCCCGCCTTCCAGCACGCCGTCCCATACCCCCGCGGTCAGCCGTGTCTTGGTCAGTCGCCAGCCCGCCATCGCCGCCTCACAGTTCCGCCCGCGGATAGCGGGCAAAGGTCACGTCGCGAAGTGTGATCTGGTTCATCTCCGGTCCCTCGAAGATCAGGTCGAGCCACATCTTCTCGACTCGTTTTTCATTCAGCTTGGAATAGGCAAGATCGAATTCGATGTTCAGCCCGCGCGATCCGTCCTGCGGAATCTCGCGCACGATCTGTTCGACATTCGGCCCGTGGCGCACGTTCAGCCGGGCAAAGATCTCCAGCGGTTTTTCCGTCTCGACGGCCATGTCGACCCGCAGCAGGTGGCGCTTCTTCAGCCCCTCGCAGGCCTCGGGCGGGAGGTCGACCACAAGGCTCAGGAACGATCCGTCAAAGCGGAACACATCCAGCCGCAATCCGAAGGCGGCCAGATCCTCTTCGCGGTCATTGCGCAGCTGACGCAGGGTCAGTTCGCTGACGCGGCAGTCGTGGAACACCGTCACTTCGTCGCCGATGCGGGTCTGGCTTTCGACACCGGCAAGGCCCTTGATGCCCAGCGGGCCGCGCCACAGCATCGGCCGCCACGCCCAGTCGGTGCCCGCCGGCCGCGGGAACGAGGTCGAGCCGACGCGCGGCAGCGCCAGCCGCGAATCGGCCACCTGCACGACCTGATCAAGCGACTGGCGCAGCGCCCGCGCATTCGACCGTTGCCGACGCAGTTCCGACAGGTCGGCCCATTCCGCCGCCCGCGCCACCTGCGCCCAGCGCCGCATCACGCGCCGGTGCATCAGCCATTCCATCGCCTGAAAGCCGCGACTGCGCGCCATCCGCCACCCTTCCCGGTCATCGGGGTCGTTTCGGAAACACTGGTGCCAAATTGTTGACGGATTGAAAACAGGGATCAGCCGGGATTGGCACCACGAATCTGCCGCACGGTATCGGTCATCAGCGCCAGTCCGCGGTCGCGGTCCAGCGGCGCGCGTTCGAAACCGCGCACGGTGATGGTGGTCAGCCGGCCGGCCACATCCAGAAACGCCCGCCATTCCGTCCGCTCGAGCCCCTGGGCAATCGGCGGCGCCGTGTCGGTAAAGCGGACAAGGACGATGCCCGGCCCGGTCTCGATCCCCTCGACCAGCACGCCTTCGGGCATGCCCGAGGATGACAACAGCGCCGCCCCCCGCGCCGACCGCAGAAGCGCGACCAGATCGCGTTCGGCCCCCGCGATGCTGGCGCTGTCCGTGGCGCCGAACTGCACGGTGATCAGCGCCTCGACCGAGGGCATGATCGACAGCCGCGACAGCAGGGCGCAGCCACCCATGACGGCAAAGCCGGTCTCGGGCCGGCTGGTGCGACTGTCGATGCAATAGCCATCGGGCGACCGCGCGACGACGCTGCCGTCATACATCGCCATGGCGCGGATACCCGTTTCGGGCAGGGGCAGGGCGTCGCAACCGGCCAGAGCCGCCAACGCAAGGCCGGCGATCCATCGACGCCCGGTCCGGCCCGCCCCCCGCCGCCCTGTTGGCCGCATCGCAATGCTCACCCGCCGTCTCCCTGCCGCCTGGCGTGCCAACGCTAGCCGCGCGCGACCGGCCGGGCAAGCGCCGCTGGGCGCGGCAATTGCGTCCCCGGGCAGGGTCCGGCCGCCGCGGGTTCCGCGCCACGATTGCATTCCCGTCCCCCGCGCCTTATTTCGGGGGCCTGACATCGCTGGGGTATGGCCTGCATGAACTGGATTTCGAACTACGTCCGCCCGAAGATCAACTCGCTCTTCTCGCGGCGCGAAGTCCCCGAGAATTTGTGGACCAAGTGCGATGAATGCGGCCAGATGCTGTTTCACCGCGAACTGGCCGACAACCTGAACGTCTGCACCAACTGCGGCCACCACATGGCGATCAGCCCGCGCGCCCGCTTTGCCGCACTGTTCGACGGCGGCGTCTTTACCGAGGTCAAGGTGCCCGAGCCTCTGGCCGACCCGCTCAAATTCCGCGACACCAAGAAATATCCCGACCGCATGCGCGAGGCCCGCACCGCGACGGGCGAGAAAGAGGCGATGCTTGTCGCCGAGGGCGAGATCGGCCGCACCCCGATTGTTGCCGCGGCGCAGGACTTCAGCTTCATGGCCGGATCGATGGGCATGTATGTCGGCAATGCCATCATCGCCGCCGCCGAACGGGCGGTGGCGCTGAAACGGCCGCTGGTGCTGTTTTCGGCCGCCGGCGGGGCGCGGATGCAGGAAGGCATCCTGTCGCTGATGCAGATGCCGCGCACCACGGTCGCGATCCAGATGCTGCAAGAGGCCGGCCTGCCCTATATCGCGGTCCTGACCCATCCGACCACCGGCGGCGTGACCGCGTCCTATGCGATGCTGGGCGATGTGCAGATCGCCGAGCCGAACGCCCTGATCTGTTTCGCCGGCCCCCGCGTCATCGAACAGACCATCCGCGAAAAGCTGCCCGAGGGGTTCCAGCGCGCGGAATACCTGCTTGACCACGGCATGCTTGACCGGGTGACGCCGCGCGGCAAGATCAAGGACGAGCTTGTCACCATCCTGCGCATGCTTCTGGGCCTGACGCCCGAGGTGAAGGGCGATCTGGCGCCGCCGGCCCCGGCCACCGAGCCCGCCGCGCCCGAAACGCCGCCCCCGGCGAAAAAGCCCGCGCGGAAATGACCGCCGGCACCGGGTCCGACATCATCCTGCAAAGGATGATGACGCTGCACCCCAAGATCATCGACCTGACGCTGGACCGGATGCACCGGCTTCTGGCGGCGCTCGACCATCCCGAACGGCGGATTGCGCCGGTGATCCATGTTGCCGGCACCAACGGCAAGGGGTCGACGCAGGCGATGATCCGCGCCGGGCTGATGGCGGGCGGCGCGCGGGTGCAGGCCTATACCTCACCGCACCTGGCGCGGTTCCACGAACGGATCCGGCTGGCGGACGGGCTGATTTCCGAAGCGCGGCTGACCGCGATCCTGGACCGTTGCCTTGCCGCCAACGGCCCCGATCCGATCACCTTCTTCGAGATCACCACCGCCGCCGCCCTTGTCGCCTTTGCCGAGGATCCGGCCGACTGGTGCCTGCTGGAAGTCGGACTGGGCGGGCGGCTGGATGCCACCAATGTCGTGACGCCGCGCCTGTCGGTCATCACGCCCGTCGACCTCGACCACCAGCAATATCTGGGCGAGACGCTGGCCGCGATCGCCGGCGAAAAGGCCGGGATCATCAAGCGCGGCGTGCCGGTGGTGGTCGGCCCGCAGCAGGACGAGGCGCTTGCGGTGATCGAGGCGCAGGCGGCGCGGCTGGGCGCCCCGGTCTTTGCCCACGGCCAGCACTGGCAGGCAAGCGTAGAGCGCGGGCGGCTGGTCTATCAGGACGACGACGGCCTGCTTGACCTGCCGCTGCCCAACCTTGTCGGCACGCATCAGGTGCAGAACGCGGGCACCGCGCTGGCGGCATTGCGGCAGTTGGGGCAAGGCGAGGCCGCCTGCGAGGCGGCGGTGACCCGCGCCGAATGGCCGGCGCGGATGCAGCGGCTGACCGGGCGGCTGGCGCAACTGGCGGCGCCGGCCGAGCTGTGGCTTGACGGCGGCCACAACCCCCATGCCGGCCGCGCCATCGCCGAAACCCTGCGGGCGATGCCGCCGAAACCGACGCATCTGATCTGCGGGATGCTGAATACAAAGGACGTCGCGGGATTCATGGCGCCGCTGGCGCAGGTGGCCGAAAGCCTGACCGCCCTGTCGATCCCCGGCGAGGCGAACACTCTGCCCGCCGATGTCACCGCCGCCCATGCCTCTGCCGCCGGTCTGCCCGCCACGACGGCGCCGGGCCTTGAGGACGCGATCCGCGCCCTTGCCGCCCCCGGCCGGCGCATCCTGATCTGCGGCTCGCTTTACCTTGCCGGCCATGTGCTGAGGTCCGAATGATGTGGCGACTTGCCGCCGTCCTGTCCCTTGCCGCCGCACAGGCAGATGCAGCGGTCGTCCATTTCTGCTGGCAGGGCGAGAATGGCTATACGATGACCGGCCGGATGGAATTTCCCGATCCGCTGCTGAACCAAAGCCTGATAACCGAGGCGGAAATCACCGCCTTCCGCATCACCGGCTATCGTGACGGCGTGGCGCTGGGGTCATGGGACATGGCCGACCGCACCGGGACGACGACCTGGTATCTGCGCTACATGCCGCGGATCATGGAGTTTCCGGTCGGCGGGCTGGTGCCCGGCCCGTTCGATCAGGGCTGGAACGCCGACGGCGATGTAACGGATTGCGGCAACCCCGGTTTCGGCTTCAACGCCGGCAATTACGCGCAGGATTTCTGCGTGAACGGCACCTGGGTCGAGGAATCGGGGATGCCGCCGCCGACCCCGTTCTATGCGATGACGACCCCGCCGCCGACGCCCGATTGCTCCGGCCCGATGATGCTGAGCAAGGGGCCGGCGCGGAGGAATTTCTAGAAATTCCTCCGTCAGGCTGAAATTTATATAAATTTCAGTAATTTACGCGAGTCGCTCGCCGATCAGCCGATACAGTTTCAGCGTGTCGGCGTGGAAATTGCGGATGCCTTCGGCCAGTTTCTCGGTCGCCATCGCATCCTCGTTCATCGCCCAGCGGAACGCCTGTTCGTCCATCGGGATCCGCGCCATGCCGGTCGCGCGGTCGGGCGACAGCGCGCGCGGCAGGTCGCCCGTGGCGGCGTCAAGCTCGGCCAGCAGGTTCGGCGCTATGGTCAGCCGGTCGCAGCCGGCCAGCGCCTGGATCTGGCCGATGTTGCGGAACGAGGCACCCATGACCACGGTCGCGATTCCGTTCGATTTATAGTAATCATAGATGGTGCGGACCGAGGCGACGCCGGGATCGGTTTCCGGCGTATAGGTCTGGCCCGTCGCCTTGCCGAACCAGTCGGTGATCCGCCCGACGAAGGGCGAGATCAGGAACACCCCGGCATCGGCACAGGCCACCGCCTGCGCCAGTGAAAACAACAGCGTCAGGTTGCAGTTGATGCCTTCGGATTCCAGCACCCGCGCCGCCTGGATGCCTTCCCAGGTCGAGGCCAGCTTGACCAGCACCCGCTCGCGCCCGATGCCGCGTTCGGCGTAGGCGGCGATCAGCGCGCGGGCCTTGGCGATTGAGCCGTCCTTGTCGAAGGACAGCCTTGCATCGACCTCGGTCGAGACGCGGCCGGGGACCAGCGCGGCAAGTTCGGCGCCGACGCTGACGGTCAGGTCGTCGGCAATCGCCTGCACCGCATCGGCCCTTCCGCGGCCAGCGGCGACGGCGCGGGTCAGGTGACCCTCAAAGGCCGGGCTTTGCACCGCCTTGAGCACGATGGACGGATTGGTCGTGCAATCCTCGGGGCGCAGGCTGCGCACCGCCTCGATGTCGCCGGTATCGCCGACAACCACCGTCATCTTCCGAAGCTGATCAAGCTTGCTGGCCATGTCGCGCCCCCCTGCAGACTGTCGGTCTGGCGCATAGCCGCAAAGCCGCCCCGATGCAAAGGGCCAACAGCCCGTTGTCGCTGATGGGCCGGCCCGCGCCGCAGCCTTGCCAATCTTCTGCCCGCTTGCGATGCCAGTCGCACGAGAAGATGCAGGAGGCGCGATGCCACGCAACATCCTTGTCCTGAACGGACCGAACCTGAACCTTCTGGGCAAGCGCCAGCCGGAAATCTATGGCACGACCACGCTTGCCGATATCGAGGCGGAATGCCGCGATCTGGGCGCCGGCCTTGGCCTGGGGCTCGACTTCTTCCAGACCAACCACGAAGGCGCGATGATCGACCGCATCCATGCCGCGCGCGGTGTTGCGGCGGGGATCGTCATCAACCCCGGCGCCTGGACCCATACCTCGGTCGCGATCCTGGACGCGCTGAACACCTTCGAGGGGGCGGTGATCGAGGTGCATATCTCGAACATCCACAAGCGGGAACCGTTCCGGCATCATTCCTATGTCTCGGGCCGCGCCGATGCCGTCATCGCCGGCTGCGGCACCGAAGGGTATGGTCTTGCGCTGCGGCGGATGGCGACGCTGGTGGCGCCGTGAAGATCCTGGTCACCGGCGGCGCCGGGTTCATCGGGTCGGCCGTCGTGCGGCAGGCGGTGCGCGACGGGCATCAGGTGGTGAACCTTGACGCGCTGACCTATGCCGCGAACCTTGCCAATGTGGCGCCGGTCGCGAATGCGCCGGGATATGCCTTTGTCCATGCCGACCTGCGCGACCGGAAGGCGCTGGATGATGCGCTGGCCGCCCACAACCCGGATGCGATCATGCATCTGGCCGCCGAAAGCCATGTCGACCGCTCCATCGACGGGCCGGGGGATTTCATCCAGACCAATATCACCGGCACCTTCAACCTGCTCGAGGCGGCGCGCGCCCATTGGACCGCGCAGGGCCGGCCCGACCATTTCCGTTTTCACCACATCTCGACCGACGAGGTGTTCGGCAGCCTTGGTCCCGAAGGGCAGTTCACCGAAGCCACCCCCTATGACCCGCGCAGCCCCTATTCGGCCTCCAAGGCGGCCAGCGACCATCTGGTGCGCGCCTGGCACGAGACCTATGGCCTGCCGGTGGTCCTGACCAATTGCTCCAACAACTACGGCCCCTATCACTTTCCGGAAAAGCTGATCCCGGTGGTGATCCTGAATGCGCTGCACGGTCGGCCGATCCCGGTCTATGGCAAGGGCGAAAACGTCCGCGACTGGCTGTATGTCGAGGATCACGCCGATGCCCTGCTGACAGTGCTGCAACGCGGCCTTACCGGGCGAAGCTACAACATCGGAGGCGAGAACGAGGCGCGCAACATCGACATCGTGCGCCGCATCTGCGCCGTGATGGACGAGATGCACCCCGAAGGCGCCCCGCATGACCGGCTGATCACCTTTGTCACCGACCGGCCCGGCCATGACGCCCGCTATGCCATCGACCCGGCCCGCATCAGCGCCGAACTGGGCTGGCACCCCTCGGTGACGCTGGGCGAAGGGCTACGGCGGACGGTGCGCTGGTATCTGGACAACGAATCCTGGTGGCGCCCGCTGCTCGACCGGCAGGGCGTCGGCCAGCGGCTGGGGACCGGGGCGTGAGGGTCATCGTCCTTGGCCGCACCGGGCAGGTGGCGCGCGAACTGGCCCGCGTGCTGCCGGATGCGCTGTTCCTTGGCCGCGAGGAGGCGGATTTCCTGACCCCCGGCGCGGCGGCAGATGCCCTTGCCGCGCGGATCGCCGGCTCCGATGCCGTCATCAACGCCGCCGCCTGGACCGCCGTGGACAAGGCCGAGGCCGAGGAACCGGCGGCACATCTGGTCAATGCCGAAACGCCCGGTGCGCTGGCCCGTGTCGCCGCCGCCCATGGCGTGCCGTTCCTGCATGTCTCGACCGATTATGTCTTTGACGGATCGGGCAGCGCGCCCTGGCATCCCGATGATCCGACCGGGCCGCTGTCCGCCTATGGCCGCACCAAGCTGGCCGGGGAACAGGCGGTTCGCGACGCCGGCGGGGTGCATGTCATCCTGCGCACATCCTGGGTGTTTTCCGCCCATGGCGCGAATTTCGTCAAGACCATGCTGCGCCTTGGCGCCGAACGGCCGCGGCTGACCGTGGTTGCCGACCAGATAGGCGGGCCGACCCCTGCGGCCGCCATCGCCGCGGCGCTGGCCACCATCGCCCGCGATCCGCAGCGCGGGGGCACCTTCCACTTCGCCGGGGCGCCCGACACCAGCTGGGCCGGTTTCGCGCGCGAGATCATGTCTCAGGCGGGGCTGCCGGCCGAGGTCGCCGACATCCCGACCTCGGCCTACCCGACCCCGGCCCGCCGCCCTGCCAATTCGCGGCTGGATTGCACCTCGCTGGCGCAGGTCTGGGGGATCGCCCGCCCCGACTGGCGCGCCGGCCTGCGCGCGGTCCTGCAAGACCTTGGAGCAAGTTGATGGACGTGACCGAAACCGGCATCTCCGGTCTGCTCATCCTCAAACCCCGCCGCTTTGGCGACGAGCGCGGCTGGTTTACCGAGGTCTGGAACCGCGACACCCTGCGCGCCCATGGCATCGACCTTGATTTCGTGCAGGACAATCATTCGATGAGTGCGGCGCCCGGCACCGTCCGCGGCCTGCATTACCAGTCGCCGCCGCGCGCGCAGGATAAACTGGTGCGCTGCGGCCGCGGGCTGGTGTTCGATGTGGCGGTGGACGTGCGGCCGGGATCGGCGACCTGCGGCCGTTGGTTCGGGATCGAGCTGTCCCCCGAGAACGGCCTGCAACTGCTGATCCCCAAGGGGTTCCTGCACGGCTTTGTCACCCGCGCGCCGGGGTCGGAACTGCTTTACAAATGCACCGACACCTATGCCCCCGACTGCGATGGCGCCGTGCGCTGGGACGATGCCGATCTGGGCATCGACTGGGGCGTCGATCCTGCCAGCGCCACACTTTCGGACAAGGACCGCCGCGCCCCCGCCTTTCGCGACTGGCAGAATCCCTTCTGAAGGAGCCGACATGCAGCGCAAGGGTATCATTCTGGCCGGCGGCTCGGGCACGCGGCTTTATCCGATCACCATCGGCCTGTCGAAGCAGCTTTTGCCGATCTACGACAAGCCGATGATCTATTACCCGCTGACCGCGCTGATGCTGGCCGGCATCCGCGAGATCGCGATCATCACCACCCCCGGCGACCAGGACCAGTTCCGCCGCACCCTGGGCGACGGGTCGCAATGGGGACTGCGGCTGGAGTATATCCCGCAGCCCAGCCCGGACGGGCTGGCGCAGGCCTATATCCTGGCCGAGGATTTCCTTGCCGGGGCGCCTTCGGCGATGGTCCTGGGGGACAACATCTTTTTCGGCCACGGCCTGCCCAGCCTGATGGCCGAGGCCGACCGCCAGGAAACCGGCGGGACGGTGTTCGGCTATCACGTCGCCGATCCCGAACGCTATGGCGTGGTGGATTTCGACGATCAGGGCCGCGCCCGCGCCATCATCGAAAAGCCGGCGGTGCCGCCGTCGAACTATGCCGTGACGGGTCTCTACTTCCTTGACGGCACCGCGCCCGCCCGTGCGCGGCAGGTGAAACCCTCGGCGCGGGGCGAGCTTGAGATCACCACCCTGCTCGAGATGTATCTGCACGAAGGCGCGTTGACGGTGAAAAAGATGGGCCGCGGCTATGCCTGGCTTGATACCGGCACCCACGCCAGCCTGCTCGACGCCGGGAATTTCGTCCGCACCCTGCAGGAACGGCAGGGCCTCCAGACCGGCAGCCCCGACGAGATCGCCTGGCAGCAGGGCTGGATCACCGCATCGCAACTGCGCGACAGGGCCGGCCTGTTCGGCAAGAACAACTACGGCGCATATCTTGCCGACCTCGGCCGCGAGCGGGGGTGATTCGCCGGGTCGTCGCCGCTACGGTGACAATCGGACTCTGGTGGCGGCATTGGGAAGGCGAGTTTAGCTCTACCTGTGATTGAAACGACGCGAGTCGGGGCAGGCGCGGCAAAGTTTCTGCAGGCGTCCCGATCTTGCCGCAATGCAGCCTCAATCCGGTGCTGACCGTTTCCGGGCTGATTCACAGCCCGTCGGACCGTCAAAACCCCCCGTCAATGTTCCCCCTCGCGCAACAATCCCGGGTGACACCACGGGACTGTCCGCGCGACGTTGCGTCAATCGCGACAATCCGGTCAGCACGGGGCGAATTTTCCCCCTGACCTGGATTAACTGTCTGATGCATAGAGATTGCCGCGATGCAGCGTGATGGCATCGCATCGGGGCGAAGCGCGGCTTTACTGCGAATTGACGCACCGACTGTCCGAATGGTTAGGTTCAAACTGTCGATAGTTTGTGCGAAGGATCGCCCGGTGTCGGACGCAAGCGGTTCTGCTGGCCGCGGCGGCATCGGGGACGAAAGACCGGGGATTTTCTGCCCGGCCCGGGGTCCACAGAAACGACGTAACTGACTGTCGGATCCTCCGTTCCGGCCGCCCTGCCAGGCGTGCCGACCCATCGGATGTTTCCGAAACATGGCCCTTCGGGGAGGGGTAGCCGTGACGATGCATTCCGAGTCCTATCAGGCCCTGCCGATCATGGCAGAGGTTGCCGCGGTTCCCGGCGGCGGGGTGTATCGCCGCTGGTTCAAGCGCGCGCTCGACATCGCGATTGTCCTTGTCGCCTCGCTCCCGGTCCTGGCCGTGGTCCTGCCGCTGGCGCTGCTGATCGCGCTCGACGGCGGATCGCCGTTCTATGTGCAGGAACGGGTCGGGCTGCACGGCCGCGTGTTCCGCATGTGGAAGCTGCGGTCGATGGTGCGCGACGCCGATGCGCGGCTGACGACCTTTCTTGACGGCAACCCTGCCGCCCGCGCCGAATGGGACGCCTATCAGAAACTGCGCCGCGATCCGCGCATCACCAGCATCGGGCAGATCATCCGCCGCACCTCGCTCGACGAATTGCCGCAACTGTGGAACGTGCTGACCGGCGACATGTCGATCGTCGGGCCGCGGCCGATGATGCCGTCGCAAAGGGCGATCTATCCGGGCACCGAATATTACGACATGCGTCCCGGCATCACCGGTTTCTGGCAGATCTCGGTACGCAACGAATCGAACTTTGCCGAGCGGGCGCAATTCGACCGTCGCTATTTCGGGCTGATCACGCTGCGCACCGATCTGTCGGTCATCCTGCGCACCTTCGGCGCGGTTTTCCGCGCCACGGGAAGCTGAGGGTCATCTTTCTGCCCAAACCCCGCTCTAGACCTGTCCTGCCGGTTCGCGTGAACCGGCTTGAGGGCCTTGCGGGGCTGCGGTTGAGCGGACAAAACCTTTAGGATGCCGAATCTTGTCGCCTTCGCCGCGCTGGCGGTCTGGCCGCTTGTGGCGGCGGCCCTGTTCCGCCGGCTGCCGGCCGGCCGGGCGCTGATCGCCACCCTGCTTGCCGGCTATCTGCTGTTGCCGCCGGCGCCCGCGGCCTTTGACCTGCCGCTTTTGCCGGCGCTGGGCAAGGATTCGATCCCGGCGCTGTCCGCGCTTCCCATGGCGTTGATCCTCTATCGGCCGGGCCTGCGACTCTGGCCCGAAAGCCGCGTGGCCCAGGTGCTGGCGGTGGTGTTCATCCTGTCGCCGGTCGGCACCGTCCTGACCAATGCCGAGCCGCTGTCCTGGGGCAGCTACGTCCTGCCCGGCCTCAGACCGCGTGAGGCGCTGGGCATGATGGTGGCGCAGGCGATCACGCTCTTGCCCTTTCTGCTGGCCCGCCATTTCCTGTCCCGCCCCGAGGATCAGCGCGACCTTCTGGCGGCGCTCGTCATCGGCGGGCTGGCCTATTCCCTGCCGATGCTGGTCGAGGTACGGCTGTCCCCGCAGATCAACCTCTGGGTCTATGGCTTTTTCCAGCACCTGTTCTCGCAGATGATGCGGGGCGACGGGTTCCGGCCCCTCGTGTTCCTGTATCACGGGCTGTGGGTGGCGTTCTTTGCCATGACCGCGGTTGTGGCCGCCGCCGCGTTGGCGCGCCATATGACGGATAGCCGCCGGGTCTGGGTCGGTCTTGCCGCGCTTTACCTGTTCGGGGTCCTGATCCTGTGCAAGAGCTTTGCCTCGTTCTTTTATGCCGTGGCGCTGGTTCCCGTGGTGCTGGTCCTTGGCCAGAGGATGCAGTTCCGCATCGCGGCGGTGCTGGCGGCATTCGCGCTGGTCTATCCGGTGGCCAAGGCCGCGCATTGGGTGCCTGAACAGGCGATTGTCGCGGCGGCAGCGCGCCTTGGCCCGGACCGCGCGCATTCGCTGCAATTCCGCTTCGACAATGAAAACGTGCTGGCCGACCGCGCCTATGAAAAGCCGCTGTTCGGCTGGGGCCTCTGGGGCCGGCACCACATCCTGGAAGTGGATTCGGGCCGCATCCTGACCGTCACCGATGGCGGCTGGATCCTGGTGCTGGGCGTGCTGGGCTGGGTCGGGTTCCTGGCGCAATTCGGTCTGCTCTGCCTGCCGCTGATACTGGTCTGGCTCCGGGCCGGGCAGATTGCCGCCATGGGCGCGCCGCCCTGGGCCGGGCCGGTGGCGATGATCCTGGCGATCAATGTCTTTGACCTCATTCCCAATGCGACGATCACGCCGCTGACCTGGATGTTCGCCGGCTCTGTCCTTGGGCTGGCCGAACGGGCGCGGGCGCGGTCGCCGCGGCGCGCCACCCCCCTTGCCCCGATCAGGACTGTTCTGTGACCGATACCGCCCGCCCGCGCATCCTGGCGCTTGCCGACGAATGCAACCCCGACTGGCCGTCGCTGCCGATCGTCACCTGGAAATACGCGCGCGAGCTGTCGCGGCTTGCCGATGTGACGCTGGTGACGCAGGTGCGCAACCGGCTGAACATCGAAAAGGCCGGCCACGATTTTCCGGTCCATTACATCGACACCGAATGGATCGCCGCGCCGATCCACCGCCTCGCCCTGCGCCTGAGGGGGGGCGAGGAGGTGGCCTGGTCGACCTCGATGATCATGAACTACCTGCCCTATCTTGCGTTCGAAAGGCAGGCCTGGCGGGATTTCCGCGGCCGGATCGGTGCCGGCGATTTCGACATCGTGCACCGCCTGTCGCCGATGTCGCCGACCCTGCCGTCATTCATCGCGCACAAGCTGGCGCGGGTGCCCTTCGTGATTGGGCCGATGAACGGCAACCTTGCCTGGCCCGCGGCCTTTACCGCCGAAAAGACGCGCGAGCGCGAGGGCGCGCGCCGCCTGCGCGGCCTGTACAAGGCGCTGCCCTATGCCCGGTCGACCTATGACCGTGCCGCCGCGGTCCTGACCGGCTTTGCCCATACCCGCGCCGACCTGACACGGGTTCCCGACGACCGCATCGTCATGTTCCCCGAGGTCGGTTATGACCCGGCGATCTTTCACGACCGCGATACCGCCCCCGCCGGCCAGCGGGGCGAAGCACTGCATTTCCTCTATGCCGGCCGGCTGGTGCCCTACAAGCTGCCGGAACTGCCGCTGCGCGCCTTTGCCGCCTCGCCCGTGCTGCGCCGCCACCGGCTGACGGTGATCGGCGACGGGCCGGAAATGCCGCGGCTGCAGGCGCTGGTGGCCGAACACGGGCTGCAGGATTGCGTGACGCTGGCCGGGCGGCAGTCGCAGGCGCAGGTCGCCGCGGCGATGCGCGCGGCCGATGTGTTCGTCTTTCCGTCGATCCGCGAACTGGGCGCCGGCGTGGTGGTTGAGGCGATGGCCTCGGGCCTTGCCTGTCTTGTCACCGACTACGGCGCCCCCGGCGCGCTTTGCGCCCGCGGCCGCGGCGTCACCGTGCCGCTGGCACCGATCGGGGCCCTGACCGACAGCTTTCGCAGCGCGATGGAGCGGATGGTGGCCGACCGGACGGCCCTGGCCGCCATCGCCGCCCAGGCCCGCGCCCATGCGCAGGCGGAATATCCCTGGGCGGTCAAGGGCGCGCGGACGCGGGCGATCTATGACGCGATTCTGACGGGTGCGCCGGTCGCGTCCCTCGGCTACGATCTGCCTCCATGACCCGCCTTCTCCTCCTCCTTGCCCTTGTGGCCTTTGCTCGCCCGGTCCAGGCCGAACGCGACCTGCGCGTGTTCTTCTTCGGCAACAGCCTGATCCATCACCAAAGCGACAGCGATGAAACCACCGTGCCCTATTGGCTTGCGCTGATGGCGCGGGCGGCGGGCAACGGCTTTGCCGCCGATGGCACCTGGGGCTTTCCCGCCGATTTCGCCCGCGCCCTGCCGCCCGAACCGCAATGGCGGTTCGACGGCGTCACGCGGGTGATGTCCGACGATCCGCGCAGCTTTCGCATGGCGGGGTTCGATACCATCGTGCTCGCGCCGCCGAATTTCGTGCAACATGCCGCGCCCGATGCCGATACGCTGGACGGCGCGATGGAGACGCTGATCGGCCGCACCTTCGACTGGGCGCAGAACCAGACCGAGGCGCGGTTCCTGATCTACGAAGGCTGGGCCGAACTGGGGGAATACCCGCCATCGGACCGGCAGATGCGGCAGTTCCATGACTTCAACCGCGGCGATTATGACGCCTGGTATCACGATCTGGTCGCCCGCCTGCGCGCGGATCTGCCGGGGCTGCAGATCGACCTTATCCCCGTGGCGCCGGTGCTGTCGGGGCTGTTGACCGAAGGGCCGCTGGCCGGGCTTTCGCCTGCCGATCTCTACATCGACGATGCGCCGCATGGCACGCCGACGACCTATCTTCTGGCCGCCATGGTGACCTATGCCGCGCTTTACGGTGCCGAACCGCCGGTCATCGGCCTGCCGGAAACCGTCGCCCCCGCGCTGCGCGACAATTACGCCGTGGTCGCGGCCGAGGTCTGGCGGCAGGTCGCCGGCGCCGTCGCGCCCGAGGGCGCCTCGCTGACCCGGCCCGACAGCGGGCTGGCCGACCCCTCGGTCGCCTTCGGCCTGACCGGCATCGACGACTGGTCGACGCAGCAGCCGTTCCTTGACGTGATGAAGACGGCGCGACCCTGGATCGGCCACCTGCCCGGACAATGGGGCGGCGTCGGCTTTGACGAACTGCTGGCCGGCGGATTCCTGTCGCCCGAGGGCTGGCCGCTTGCCATCCCCGAGGGCGTGGAAAAGCTGGAAACGCTGGTCCTGACCGATCTGCCGCCGGCGGCGCGGTCGGTGGCGGGCGCCTATGTCCTGCGCTGGCAGGGCAGCGGCGACCTGTCGGTCGGCGGCCGCGCCCGGTCGCCGCAACGGGGCGACCACGAAATCCGGTTCGACTTTGCCCCCGGCGAAGGGCCGGTGGTGATCGCGCTGACCGCCATCGACCCCGCCGATCCGATCCGCGACATCACCCTTGTCCGGGCAGACAGGCTTGACCTGTTCGACGCCGGCCTCGTGTTCAACCCCGACTGGCTGCACCGGATCGGCGATGCGCGCGTGGTGCGGTTCATGGACTGGATGCGCACCAACGGCTCGCCGCAGGTGACCTGGGCCGACCGGCCGCTCACCAGCGATTTCAGCTATGCCTGGCGCGGCGTCCCGGTCGAGGTGATGGTCGATCTGGCAAACCGCATCGGCGCCGATCCGTGGTTCACCCTGCCGCACATGGCCGATGACGACCATGTCCGCGCCTTTGCCGCGGTGGTCCACGACACGCTTGACCCGCGGCTGCGCGTTCACGCCGAATGGTCGAACGAGGCGTGGAATTTCATCTTTCCACAGGCGCAATGGGCGCGGGATCAGGCGGTGGCGCGCTGGGGCGAACAGGCGGGCGAGGACGGCTGGATGCAATACGCCGGCACCCGCGCGGCCGAGGTCGCCGACATCTGGGCGCAGGTCTTTGCCGACGCGCCCGACAGGCTGGTGCGGGTGGTGGCCACCCACACCGGCTGGCCGGGGCTTGAGGAACCGCTGCTTGACGCGCCGCTCAGGCAGGCCGAGGGGCTGCCGCCGCCCGCCGCGTCTTTCGATGCCTATGCCATCACCGGCTATTTCGGCGCCGAGATCGGGGCCGAGGACATGGCCGAAACCCTGCGCGACTGGATCGCCGACGGCACCGCGGCCGGGCGGGTGACCGACCGCCTGCGCGCCGGCTCGCTTGACGATCTGGTCGCCGAACTCTGGCCGCATCACGCCGCGGTGGCACAGGCGCGGGGATTGCAGCTTTTGATGTACGAGGGCGGCACGCATCTGGTCGGGCAGGGTCTGGTCACCGAGGACGAGGCGATCACCGCCTTCTTCACCGCCTACAACTATGGCCCTGAAATGGCCGGGCTTTATGCCGATCTGATCGCGGCATGGCGGGCGTTGCCGGGGCAGGTCGGGCCGTTCACCGCCTTTGTCGATACCGGCATGCCGTCGCGCTGGGGGTCGTGGGGCGCGCTGCGCCACCTTGACGACATGAACCCGCGCTGGGCCACCCTTCAGGCGTGGAACAGCCTTGCGTTGGGCGCCGACCGCGCCCCCGGCACCTTTGTCGACGGCCGGCTGATGCAGGGCACCGACGCCGCCGATGTGATCGAGGGCAGCACCGAGGAAGACGCGCTGACCGGCGGCCCCGGCGACGATATCCTGATCGCCAACGGCGGGTCCGATCTGCTGAACGGCGGTCCCGGCCTTGACCGGGCAGTGCTGCCCGGCACCGCCGCCGACTGGACCCCGGCGCTGGAAGGCGCCGTGCTGTGGATGCTTGGCGCCAGCGAAGCGGTGCGGCTGGTCAATGTTGAGGAGGTGACCTTCAGCGCGGAACCAGCGGCCGTGATGACCGTGGCAGGGGCGGCAGGTCCATGAGGGCCTCGTCTTGATCCATCGGCAGGAACCCGATCTCGCGCATCAGCGTCTCGGCGCCGCGGCCGGCGTGGAACTGCTGCACGATCCGTTCGCGCCCGCCAAGCGACAGGGCGCGGGCAAGCTCGGGGGTGCCGGCGACGCGCAGGATGGCCGCGGACAGCGCCTCGGGCGATTTCGGCTGGACCAGCACGCCGTCGCGCCCGTCACGGATCAGCTCGCGCACGCCGCCCGCCGCGGTGCCGATGGTGGGCACGCCGCAGGACATTGCCTCCATCAGCGCGACGCCCAGCGGCTCGTGCCAACTGGCCAGCACAAAGACATGCGCGGCCAGAAGCTGCCGCCGGACCTCGCCCTCATCGACGGCGCCCAGAAGGGTCACGCGGTCCTGCAGGCGCAACTCGGCGATCTTCGCCTCGAGCACCTTTCGGTATCCGCTGCCGCCGTCGTCATCCTCGCCGGCGATGGTCAGGCTGACCTTGTGGCCACGGTCGGTCATCAGGCGGACCGCCTGCATCAGATCCTGATGCCCCTTCACGATGTTCAGCCGGCCGCAGGAAAAGACGCGGATTTCCTGCCCGGCCTTGACCGGGACATAGGCGGCATCGCGAGACAGCCTGTCGGTATCGACGCCCATCGGCTGGATCACGGTGCGGTGCGGCAGATCCTCGCGCAGGACGAACTTGATTTCGTTGAGGATCTTCTCGGTGATCACGGTGGCGAACCGGGCGCCGCGCCATTTGAAATTCTGCCCCGGCCCATAGTCGGACAACGGGCCGTGCAGCGTCAGCGAATAGGTCGGCCCGCCCATCCGTTCGCAGATCGCCGCGATCAGCGCCGATCTTCCGCAGGAATGCACATGGATGTGATGCAGCCCCTGCCGCCGGGCCGAGGAAAGAAGCTGCGCCGCAGCGGGTGCCGCCATCAGGATATCGCGCGCCAGCCCCTTTTCGCGGCCGAAGAACTGGCCAAAGGGCAGCGCGGGCAGGGCGCGCAAGGCGCGCAAAAGGTTGGTGTTGCCCAGATATTCGGTGCGTTCCATCGCCGCGGCAGACCAGTCATGCGCGATCAGGCCCGGCGGCGGCCTGCGCGTGGAATACAGCACGACCTCGACCCCGCGCTTTTCCAGCTCTGCAATCTCGCGCCAGAAGAAGATATGGGTCTGGCCGGGGAACTGCGGCACAAGATAGCCAAGCTTCGGCCGAGGGGGCATGAACGGGCTTTCACTTTGAAACTGAACGCGGAAGGTGGGCCAAGCCTGCCGGGTTTTGCCGCCGCCGCCAAGGGGGGCGGACACAAGATGTTGCAGGATATGGCAGCGCCGGCACAGCGGATGGCCGTCATCATCCCGGCCTCGAACGAAGAGGCGCTGATCGGCCGCTGTCTTCTGGCGCTGGCCGATCAGGATGGCGTGCCGATGCCGGTCGAGGTGATCGTGGTCGCCAACGGCTGCCGCGACAACACCGTCGCCGCGGCCGAGGCCGCCGGCGAGGCGATTGTCGCGCGCGGCTGGGGGTTTCGCGTGCTCGATCTGCCGCAGGGTGGTAAGCTGGGCGCACTGAACGCCGGCGATGCCGCGACCGGGGCCGGGATCCGCGTCTATCTTGACGCCGATGTCACGCTGTCGCGCGGGGTCTGTGCCGGGATCGCCGCGGTCCTGGCCCGGCCAGAGGCCGCCTATGCCAGCGGCCGCCTGCGCATCACGGCCAAGGGCGCGGTCAGCCGCGCCTATGGCCGGCTGTGGGCGCGGGTGCCGTTCATGGCGCAGGGCGTGCCGGGCTGCGGCGTCTTTGCCGTCAATGCCGCCGGGCGGGCGCGCTGGGGCGACTGGCCGCCGATCATCGCGGACGATGCCTTTGCCCGGCTGTGCTTTGCGCCCGCGGAACGGTATCTGGTCGACGCCACCTATGACTGGCCGATTGCCGAGGGGTTCGGCAATCTGGTGACGGTTCGCCGCCGGCAGGATCGCGGCGTGGCGCAACTGGCCGAAACCCATCCGGCGCTTCTGGTCAACGACGACACGGCCGGGCTGGGCCTGCGCGGCCTTCTCCGGCTGGCGCTGACAGATCCATGGGGCTTTGCCGTCTATGCCGGGGTCGCGCTGCGGGTGCGGATGACCCGCGCCGGCGATGAGTGGAGCCGCGGGCGATGACAGCCCGCTTTCCCGGCGCCCTGCGCGGCGATGGCCTGATGGCCCGCGCCTTCCGCTCATCGGCGATCACGGTGCTGGGCTTTGGCGCCAGCCAGACCATACGCCTTGCCTCGAACCTCATCCTCACCCGCCTTTTGTTCCCCGAGGCGTTCGGGATGATGGCCATCGTCAGCGTGTTCCTGATGGGACTGGCGATGTTTTCCGATGTCGGCGTCGGCCCGTCGATCATGGGGTCGGCGCGGGGCGACGAAGCCGATTTCCTTGACACCGCCTGGACCATCCAGATCGCCCGTGGCCTGATCCTTCTGATGCCCGCGCTGGCGATGACCTGGCCGATGGCGGCCTTTTACGGCGAACCCGACCTTGTCGCCTATCTGCCGGTCGCGGCGCTGACGCTGGTCATCGCCGGCTTCAACCCGACGCGGGCCGAGACGGCGAACCGCCACCTTCAGGCCGGCCGTGTGACCCTGATCGAGATCGCGACCCAGATCGTCGGCATTTCCGTCGCGGTGGCGCTGGCCTGGGCCACGGGCTCGGTCTGGGCGCTGGTCCTGTCGGGAGTGGCCGGGGCGCTGGCCAACCTCGTGTTCCTGAACCTGTTCCTGCCTGGCCAGCGCAACCGCCTGCGCTGGGAACCGGCGGCGGCGCGTGAGCTGATCCATTTCGGCAAATGGGTGTTCCTGTCCACCTTCTGCGGCTTTGCCATCGGGCAGGCCGACAAGGTGATTCTCGGCCGCACGCTCGACCTTGGGCATTTCGGCGTCTACAACATCGGCTTCTTCCTCGCCTCCTTCCCGTGGATGCTGGGCGGGGTCGTCATGCGCCGGGTGCTGATCCCGGTCTATCGGCAAAGCCCGCCCGCCGCCTCGGCCGAGAATTTCGCCCGCGTCCGGCGGATGCGCGCCGCCGGGACCGGGGCCCTGGCCCTGATGGTCATGGCACTGGCGCTGGGCGGCGACTGGCTGGTCTGGCTGCTGTATGATGACCGCTATCATGCCGCAGGCGGCATCGTGGTGCTGATTGCGGTGATGCAGATGCCGTCGCTGGTCATCATGACCTGCGATCAGGCGGCGCTTGCCGCCGGCGATTCGCGCCGGTTCTTCTGGTTCACCGCGGTCAGGGCCGTGACGGTGACCGGCGGCATCCTGATCGGCTGGCATCTGGGCGGCCTGCCCGGCGCCATCATCGGTCAGGGCCTTGGCAACCTTGCCTGCTATCCTGCGCTTGGCTGGCTTCTGCGCCCGCACCGCGCCTGGGACTGGAAGCTGGACGCCGTTTTCGGCATCATCGGCCTTGGGTTCGGTGCCGTCGCTCTGTGGCTCAATGCGGATGCGGTTGCGGCCCTTGGTGCCATGGCGGGCTGAAACCGCCCCTGGCGCCACAAAAGCACCGCATTGCAGGCGCAAGGAAAGTGCGGAATTGGGAACGGGCGTTCTGATGACTGCCATTTCTACCGACATCCCGGTGTCGGACACCGATATCGCCATCGTGGGCATGGCGGCGCATCTGCCGGGCGCGCCCGGCATCGACGCCTATTGGCAGAACCTGCGCGATGGCGTGGAATCGATCCGCCGCCTGACCCGCGACGACCTGATCGCCGCGGGCGAGGCGCCGCATCTGGTCGACCGCCCCGATTATGTTCCCGCCGCCGCGCCGCTGGACGGGTTTGAACGCTTCGACGCCGATTTCTTTGGCCTGTCGCCGAAAGAGGCGGCGATCATGGACCCGCAGCATCGCCAGTTCCTCGAGGTCGCGTGGGAGGCGATGGAGGATGCCGCCCATCCGCCGGAACGCTTTCCCGGCCGGATCGGGGTTTTCGCCGGCTGCGGGCAGGGCACCTATTACTGGGTCAACGTCCGCTCCCATGCCGAGATGCTGGAACAGACCGGCGCCTTCCTCTTGCGCCACACCGGCAACGACAAGGATTTCCTGTCCACCCGCGTCAGCCACATCTTCGACCTGCGCGGGCCTTCGGTGAACGTGCAGACGGCCTGTTCGACCTCGCTTGTCGCGGTGCATTACGCGGTGCAGTCGCTCTTGGGTGGCGAATGCGACATGGCCCTTGCGGGGGGCGTGACGCTCGAACTGCCGCAACTGCGCGGCTATCTGTTCAAGGAGGGCGAGATCCTGTCGCCCGATGGCCATTGCCACGCTTTCGATCACCGGGCGCAGGGCACGGTGTTCGGTTCGGGCGCCGGTTGCGTGGCGCTGCGGCGGCTGGCCGATGCGATTGCCGACGGCGACCATATCTGGGCCGTCATCAAGGGCACCGCAGTCAACAACGACGGCGCGGCAAAATCGGGCTATCTGGCGCCGTCCGTCGACGGACAGGCGGCGGCGATTGCCGAGGCGCATCAGGTTGCCGGCGTCACCGCCGACAGCATCGACTATGTCGAATGCCACGGCACCGGCACCTATCTGGGCGACCCGATCGAGGTTGCCGCCCTGACCGACGCCTTTCGCCGCACCACCGCGGCCGAGGATTTCTGCCGCATCGGCAGCGTCAAGACCAACATCGGCCATACCGATACCGCCGCCGGCGTCGCCTCGCTGGTCAAGACCGCGCTGGCGCTGACCCACCGGCAGATGCCGCCCTCGCTGGGGTACGAGGCGCCGAACCCCGCGATTGCCTTTGACGGCAGCCCCTTCCGCGTCAACGACCGGCTGGCCGACTGGCCGGAACGCGACCATCCGCCCCGGGCCGGCATCAATTCGCTGGGCGTCGGCGGCACCAACGCCCATGCCGTGGTCGAGGCCGCGCCCGCGCGGGCAGAGTCGGGGGAATCGGACTGGCCGTTCCAGATCCTTACCCTGTCCGCCCGGTCCAGGGCGGCGCTGGATGCCGCCTCGGCCAACCTGGCCGCGCATCTGCGTGCCCATCCCGAACAGCCGCTGGCCGATGTCGCCTGGACCCTGCAAGAGGGGCGCCGCGCCTTTGACCGCCGGCGGGTGATCGTCGCCGAATCCCACGAGGACGCGGCCCGCAAGCTTGAGGAAAACGACCCGCGCCGCGTGTTCAGCCATCAGGCGATGGCCGACCCCTCTGTCGTGTTCATGTTCCCCGGCGGTGGCGCACAATATGCCGGCATGGCCCGCGACCTGTACGAAACCGAACCCGTGTTCCGCGACTGGATGGACCGCGGGCTGGACCTGCTGCAACCCCGGCTTGACTACGACCTGCGAGCCCTCTGGCTGCCAGAACCGGGGGCCGAGGCCGCGGCCGAGGAACGGCTGCGCAGGCCGTCGGTGCAACTGCCGCTGATCATGATCTGCGAATATGCGCTGGCGCAGCTTTGGCAGGCCTGGGGCGTGCAGCCCGCCGCGCTGATCGGCCATTCCATGGGCGAAAACACCGCCGCCTGTCTGGCCGGCGTGATGAGTTTCGAGGATTGCATCGGGCTGGTCCATCTGCGCGGGCAGCTGTTCGACACCATTGCGCCGGGCGGCATGCTGTCGGTGCCCGTCGCGGCCGAGGTGCTGAAACCCTACCTGACCGGCGATCTCGACCTCGCTTCGGTCAACGCCCCGGCGCTGTGCGTCGCCTCGGGCCCCGATGCGGCGCTGGTTGACCTGGCCGAACGGCTGGCCCGCGACGGGATCGAGGCGCAGCGCGTGGCCATCGACATCGCCGCCCACAGCCGGATGCTGGAACCGATCCTGACCCGGTTCGGCGACTACCTGCGTGCGATCCCCCTGTCCGCCCCGCGCATTCCCCTGGTGTCGAACCGTTCCGGCACCTGGATCACCGCGCAGCAGGCGACCGACCCCGAATACTGGGTCGCCCATCTGCGCAACACCGTGCATTTCCTTGACGGGCTGACCACGCTGTCGGCCGACCCCGCCCGCATCTATATCGAGGTCGGGCCGGGCCGCGCTTTGGCCTCGCTGGCCGGGCAGCATGGCGTCATCACCGCCGGTCAGGTGGTGAATTCCCTGCGCCATCCGCAGGACGATACGCCCGACGACGCCTATTTCCTGTCGCAGCTTGGCCGCATCTGGGCGGCCGGCGGCCGCTTTGACTGGAGCCAGATTTGGGGCGCGGCGCGGCGAAATCGTGTCCGGCTGCCGTCCTATCCGTTCCAGCGCAGCCCCTATTTCATCGAACCGGCCACCACGGCGGCGACCCCCGCGCAGGACTGGCTGATGCGCGACGACGACCTGGCCCGCTGGGGCTGGCGTCCGGCGTGGAAACCCGCCTACGCCGATTGCGAGTCGGACGACCCAGCCGATCTGGCGCCGCTGACCTGGGCGATCTTCGAATCCGACAGCGGGCAGGGCGCCGCCCTTGCCGCCCGGCTGCGGCAGGCCGGCCACAAGGTGTCGCTGATCCGCGCCGGCGATGCCTTTGCCCGCCTGGGCGAAGAGGACTACACCATCGCCCCCGAACATGGCCGCGGCGATTATGACCTGCTGGTCCGCGATCTGGCCGCCCGCGGGCGGCTCCCCGATCGCATCGTCCACCTGTGGCTGCTGACCGAGACCCGCAGCCACCGGCCAGGGTCGAGCTTCTTTCACCGCACACAGGAACAGGGGTTCTGGTCGCTGTTCCATCTGGCGCAGGCGATGGCGGGGGAAAACGCCCCGCCGGCGCATCTGGTCGTCGTCACCGATGGCGCCATGCAGGTGAAATCGGAACCTCTGCCCTTCCCCGAAAAGGCGACGGTCATGGGCCCGGCGCGGGTGATCCCGCGCGAATTTCCCGGCTGGACGGTGGCGGTGCTGGATGTCGAGCGGGGCGGTGGGGTGGCCCCCACCCTACGCGAGGCACTTGCGACCCCTGCCAACACCGTGGCGGCGGTGCGCGAGGGCATCCGGCGTGAACGCAGCTTCCGCCCGATGCCCCTTGACGCAACTCCAATAGACCTCCACGGCCCCGTCCTCATCACCGGCGGTTTCGGCGGCATCGGCCTGACCGTGGCCGAGGAACTGATCCGCCGCACCGCCGCGCCCATCGTCCTGATCGGCCGCACCGCGCTGCCCGACCGTGCCGACTGGGACCGCATCCTGCGGTCCTCGGCCGATGTCACCGCCCGCCGCATCCGGGCGGTCCGGCGGCTGGAACAGGCCGGGGGCAGGGTGCTGACCCTGACCGCCGATGTGGCGAATGTCGAGGATATGCGCGCGGCCCGATCCGCGGCCGAGGCCGCCTTCGGGCCGCTCAGCGGCATCATCCACGCCGCAGGCGTGGTCGATGACGCGCCGATCCTGACCAAGTCCGCCCTGTCGATCGAGGATGTGTTCACGCCCAAGATCCACGGCACCCAGGTGCTGGAACAGGTCTGGCCGGATGGCGACCTTGACTGGATGGTGCTGTTTTCCTCGTCCTCGACCGTCACCGCCCCCGCGGGTCAGGTCGATTACGTTGCCGCCAACGACTATCTCAACGCCGTGGCGCAGGCGCGCAAGGGCGGCAAGACGCGCGTCACCGCCATCGACTGGGGCATCTGGCAGGGCGTCGGCATGGCCGCCGAGGCGATGGAGGCCCGGACCGGCCGCAAGCCGCCCGAGCCGGAGCCGATCGCCGCGGCGATGCTGGATGCGGCCGGGTTCGACGGCGCCGGCAACCGCGTTTTCACCGCGCTCTGGTCCACCGCCCGCTGGTTCATCGGCGACCATCGGACCAAGGCCGGCGATGCGCTCTTGCCCGGCACCGGCTATCTCGAACTCGCGGCCGAGGCTTTGGCGGCACAGGGCGAAAGCCTGCCCTTCGACCTGACCGACCTGACCTTCCTCACGCCCCTGCGGGTGCCCGAGGGCGCAGAGGTCCGCATCCGCGTCACCCTCCCGCGCAGCGAGACCGGCTATGGCTTTCGCGTCGAAAGCGCCTTGCCGGGCGAGGGGTTCGCCCTGAATGCCGAGGGCGGGATCGTGCTGCTGCCGGTCCCGGCGCCCGCGCCGCTTGACCTTGCCGCGCTTGCCGCCCGCCTGCCGGTGCCCGAGCGTGGGGAACTGCTGTCCCCGCAAGAGGCGCACCTGAACTTCGGCCCGCGCTGGCGCACGCTCAAGGAAACCGCCCTGGGCGAGGGCGAGGGGCTGGCGCGGCTGCGCCTGCCCCGGACGGGGCCAGAGGGCACGGCGCTGCACCCCGGCCTGATGGATCTGGCGACCGGCTGGGCCATGGGGCTGATCGAGGGCTATCGCGGCGAACGGCTTTGGGTGCCGCTGACCTATGGCAATGTCCGCGTTTATGCGCCCCTGACGGAAAACGTCTTTTCCCATGTCCGCGCCCGCGGCCAGCGGGCCGGAACCGGCACCGCCCGCTTTGACGTGACCCTGACGGACAGCGACGGCCGGGTGCTGGTCGACATCGCCGGCTTTACCCTGCAACGGCTTGAAGATGACATCCGCTTTGCCGCCGCCCCCGCCCGCAGCGACGGCCCGCGGCCGCTTTCCGCGGCCGAAGAACGGTTGCGCCACAACCTGAGCCAGGGCATCCGCCCCGAGGAAGGCGCCGAGGCGTTCTTTCGCGCCATCGCCAGCGGGCAGGCGCAGGTCGTCGTCACCTCGCTCGACCTTGACCGGCTGGTCGAACAGGCCGGCCTGCAAGAGCAGAAGGCCGACAGCGCCGGGTTCGACCGCCCGCAGCTTGACAGCGATTACGTCGCGCCCGAGGGCGAGGTGGAAATCCGCCTCGCCGGCTTCTGGGCCGAACTTCTGGGCGTGGCGCGGGTCGGCGCCGAGGACAGCTTCTTTGACCTTGGCGGCCACAGCCTGATCGCGGTGCGCCTGTTCGCCATGGTGAAAAAGGCCTTCGGCACCGATTTCCCGATGTCCGTCCTGTTCGAGGCGCCGACCATCCGCAAGATCGCCGCCCTGATTCCGGCGCCCGAGGCGGGCGAAACACTCGTGCCCGCGGCGGCGCCCGCCCGCCGCTTTACCCATCTCGTGCCGATGCATCAGGGCGAAGGCGGGGCAAGGCCGCCGTTCTTCCTTGTCGCCGGCATGTTCGGCAATGTGCTGAACCTGCGCCATCTGGCGCATCTTCTGGGCCACGACCGGCCGTTCTACGGCCTTCAGGCCCGCGGCCTGTACGGCGACGCCGCGCCCCATGCCGACCTGACCGAAGCCGCCCGCGATTATATCGCCGAAATGCGGCAGGTGCATCGCGGCGGGCCGTGGCTGGTCGGCGGGTTTTCCGGCGGCGGCATCACCGCCTATGAAATCGCCCGGCAGTTGCGCGCCGAGGGCGAGGAGGTGGCGGCGCTTGTCATGCTCGACACGCCGCTGCCGCAGCGGCGGCCGCTGACCCGCCCCGACCGGATCGCCATCAAGCTGCAAGAGGCCAAGGCCGGTGGAGTGATGTTCCCCGTCAACTGGGCACGCGACAAGATCCGCTACCGGCTGGCGCAGAACCGCCCCGCGGCCGAGGCGGGCGAGGGCGCGCAGTTCCACAACGCCGCCATCGAGGCCGCCTTCTATCAGGCCATCGCCGGCTATCAGGTCGCGCCATGGGACGGGCCACTGACCCTGTTCCGCCCGCCGCTGCGCGGCAAATGGCAGGTGGCGCCGGGCCGCTGGGTCAGTTCCGAACGCGCCTATGTCCTGCCCGACAACGACTGGACGCAGTTCGCGCCGGCCATCGAGGTGATCGAGGTGCCGGGCGACCACGATTCCATGGTGCTCGAGCCGAATGTGCGGGTGCTGGCGGCACGGCTGGCGCGGGTGCTGTCACGGGCGGAACGGCCGGTGCTGCGGACGGCGGCGGAATGACCACGCTTCTGACCGTCATCCTCAACTGGCGCACGCCCGAGATGACCCTGCGGGCGACTGAGGCGGCGCTGCGCGAGATGGCGGGGATCGCGGGCGAGATCGTCATCGTCGACAACGATTCCGGCGATGGATCGTTCGAAAGGCTGCGCGACGGCGTGGCCCGCCATGGGTGGGCCGGGGTGCGCGTGCTGCAATCGGGGCGCAACGGCGGATTCGGCGCCGGCAACAATTTCGGCATCCGCGCCGGGCTGGCGACGGGGCGGCCGGATTTCGTCTATGTCCTCAATTCCGATGCCTTTCCCGACCACGGCGCGATCCGCGCGCTTGTGGACCACCTGCAAAGCCACCCCGAGGCCGCTTTTGCCGGAAGCTATATCCACGGCCCGGCCGGCGATCCGCACCTGACCACGTTCCGCTTCCCCTCCATCGCCAGCGAGTTCGAGGGTGCGGCGCGGCTGGGTCCGGTATCGCGCGCGCTGCGCCACCGCGCGGTGCCGGTGCCGATCCCCGACACCACGACCCGCGTCGACTGGCTGGCCGGCGCCAGCCTGATGATGCGGATGGATGCCCTTGATCGCATCGGCCTGTTTGACGAGTCCTTCTTTCTGTATTTCGAGGAAACCGATCTGTGCCACCGGCTGGCCCGCGCCGGGATGCAGGTGCATTTCGTGCGCGAGTCCTCGGTGACGCATATCGGCTCGGTCTCGACCGGAATGAAGGAATGGGCCCGCGTTCCCGGCTATTGGTTCGATTCGCGCTGGCACTATTTCAGCAAGACCCACGGGACCGGCTATGCGGCGCTGGCGACGCTGGCGCATGGGGCGGGTGGCCTCATCCACCGCCTGCGCTGTCTGGTCGCAGGGGGGCGGGTGGCCGATCCGCCGCATTTCCTCCGCAGTCTTCTGCAACATGATCTTCGGGCGCTCATGCGCCCACGGCAGGGGGCGGCGATTCCCACCGCGAACCCGGCCGGGTGAGTAAACCGGAGGCCCAGATGCCTGCTTTCAATGCGATCCTGATCGGCCATGACACGCTGACCCGCGAATGCGGGCAGATGGTGCTGGATGCCGGAAACACAATCCGTTGTGTCGTGACCCGATCCGACGCGGTGCGCGACTGGGCGCTGGCCGCCGGGCTGACCGTTCAGGCGCCAGGGGGCGACCTGCCCGAGGCCGACTGGATCCTCTCCATCGCAAATCTGGATGTTCTGCGGCCCGAGGTGCTGACCAAGGCCCGCCGCGGCGCGGTCAATTTCCACGACGGCCCGCTGCCGCGTTATGCCGGGCTGAACGCGCCGGTCTGGGCCATTCTGAACGGCGAGGCGCGGCACGGAATCAGCTGGCACCTGATCGAGGGCGGGGTGGACGAGGGCCGCGTGCTGGAACAGCGGCTGTTCGACATCGCCGCCGATGAAACCGCGCTGTCGCTGAACGGCAAATGCTTTGCCGCCGCGCTGGAGAGCTTTCCGGCGGTGGTGGCGCAGTTGCAGGACGGGTTGCGCGCGATACCGCAGGACCTGTCGCAGCGCAGCTATTTCGCGCGCGACGCCCGCCCGCCCAACGCCGGGCGCATCGACTTTGCCGCGCCGACCCAGGCGATCCTGCGGCTGGTGCGGGCGCTGGACCATGGCGACTACCCCAACCCGCTGCTGACGGTAAAAATCCTTGCCGGCGGGCGGTTCCTGTCGGTCGGCAAAGCCGAACCGACCGAGGGATCGGGGACGCCCGGCACCGTGCTGCGCACGGCCCCGGCGGCGCTGACCGTCGCCACCGGCGACGGTGCCGTGCGCCTGTCGCGGCTGCGCGACCCTTCGGGGCAGGCGCCGGCGCTGCCGGCCGAAGGCACGGTATTGCCGGGGCCGGACGGGACCGAGGACGAGGCGCTGGCCCGCGCGGTCAGGGACGAGGGCCATTGGCGCAAGGCGCTGCGCGACCTTGCCCCGGCCGACCTGCCCGCGCTGGGCGGGGCGCTGGCAAAGGCGCCGCTGGCGCAGGAATTCGCGCTGGACGGCCTTGCACCCGACGCCGCCCTCGCCCGCTTTGCCGCGATGATCGCCGAGGGCGATGACCGCGGCGCGGTCGATCTTGCGCTGGCCGTGCCGGGGGGCGGGCTGCTGTCCGACCGGGTGCCGGTGCGGTTTGCCGGCATGGACGGGTTCCCTGACGCTTTGTCTGCGGCGCGTGGCCGAACCCCTTATCCGGCAGATCTGACGATCCGCCTCGGTGGGCAATCGCCCACCCTACGGGTTGCCCTGTCAGACAGGCCCGGGGATGGCCTGCTCAAGGGCACCGGGCTGACCTTTGCCGCGTCCGAGGGCCGCGCGCGCCTCACCGCCTGCCCCGACCAGATCTCGCCTGCCGCCTTTGCGCTGATCGCCGCGCGGCTGGCGCATCGGCTGGCCGGCGGCAGCGGCCTGTCTCAGGCCGACAAGGCCCTGATCGCGCAGGCGAATGCGACCGCGGTCGCCGTCGCCCCCGCCTGCATTCACGACCTGATCGCCACGCAGGCCGCCCGCACCCCCGCCGCACCGGCGCTGACCTGCGAGGACCGGACCCTGACCTATGCGCAGGTCGATTCCGCCGCCAACCGGCTGGCCCATCGCCTGATCGCCGCCGGCGTCGGTCCCGGCCAGCCGGTCGGCCTGTTCCTGCGCCGGTCCGAATGGCTGGTCATCGCCGCGCTGGCGATCTGGAAGGCCGGCGGCGCCTATGTGCCGCTCGACCCTGCCTATCCCGCCGACCGTATCGCGCTTTATGTGCAGGATTCCGGCGCCGCGGTCATCGTCACCGACGCGACGATGGAGCCGCAGCTGCCGCCCCATGCCGCCCGCATCGTGCGGATCGAGGGCGACGGGCCGATGACCGCGCCCGAACCGCGCGCAAGACCCGATGATCTGGCCTATCTGATCTATACCTCCGGTTCGACCGGGCGGCCCAAGGGGGTGATGATCGAACACCGGCAGGTCGCCAACTTCCTTGCCGGCATGGACGCGCGGATTGCGCACGAGCCGCCGGGCACATGGCTTGCCGTCACCTCGCTGTCCTTCGACATTTCGGTGCTGGAACTGTTCTGGACGCTGGCGCGCGGGTTCCGCGTGGTGGTCGCCGGGGATGAGGACCGGACGATGGTTGCCAAGGGCCGCATCGGCACCACCGGCCGCGGAATGGAGTTCAGCCTGTATTACTGGGGCAACGACGACGGCATCGGGCGCGACAAATACAAGCTGTTGCTCGAAGGCGCCAAATTCGCCGACGAGAACGGCTTTTGCGCCGTCTGGACGCCCGAGCGGCATTTCCATGCCTTCGGCGGCCCCTACCCGAACCCGGCCGTCACCGGCGCCGCAGTCGCGGCGATCACCCGCAACCTCTCGGTGCGGTCGGGGTCGGTGGTGGCCCCGCTGCACCATCCGGTCCGCATCGCCGAGGACTGGGCGGTGATCGACAACCTGACCAATGGGCGCGCCGGGCTGGCCGTCGCCTCGGGCTGGCACCCCGACGATTTCGTGCTGCGCCCCGAAAACGCCCCGCCCGACAACAAGGCGGCGATGTTCCGCGCGGTCGAGGATGTGCGCAAGCTGTGGCGGGGCGAGGCGCTGGAATATGACATGCCGCATGGCCGCGTCACCTTGCGGTCGCAGCCGCGCCCGGTGTCGGCCGAGGTGCCGATCTGGGTCACCATCGCCGGAAACCCCGACACCTGGCGCGAGGCCGGGACGATCGGCGCACATGTGCTGACCCATCTGCTGGGCCAGTCGATCGGCGAACTTACCGGCAAGATCGCGATCTATCATGAGGCGTTGCGCGCCGCCGGCCACGATCCGAAGGATTTCAAGGTGTCGCTGATGCTGCACACCTATCTGGCCGAAACCCGCGAGGCCGCCCGCGCTGCTGCGAAAAAGCCTATGCAGGATTATCTTCTGTCCGCCGCCGGCCTGATCAAGCAATACGCCTGGGCCTTTCCGGCCTTCAAGCGGCCCAGGGGGATGACCAGCCCCGGCGACCTGGACCTGCGCGAGCTGGACCCCGAGGTGGTGCAGGCGATCCTCGATTTCGCCTTCGACCGCTATTTCGAGGAGTCGGGCCTGTTCGGCACCATCGAGGACGCGCTCGACCGGGTGGAACAGCTCAAGCGGATCGGCATCGGCGAGATCGCCTGCCTGATCGACTATGGCATCGACAAGGACACCGTGCTTGGCGGGCTGGCGCCGCTGGCCCAGGTCCTGCACCGCGCCAATGCCGGCGATGACCTGGCCGAGGACGATTTCAGCCTTGCGGCGCAGATCGTCCGCCATGGCGTGACGCATCTGCAATGCACGCCGTCGATGGCGCGGATGCTGGTGACCAATGACGACAGCCGCGCGGCGCTGGCCCGCGTCCGTCACCTGCTGGTCGGCGGCGAGGCGCTGCCGGGGTCCCTGGTCGCCGACCTGCGCGCCGCCAGCGGCGCCACGATCAGCAACATGTATGGCCCCACCGAAACCACCATCTGGTCGACCACCGCTGCCGCCGATGCGGCAGAAGCCACCGGCCCGGTCGGCACGCCCATCGCGAATACGCAGGTGCATGTGCTGGATGCGGCGATGGCCGAGGTCGCGCCCGGTGTCGCCGGCGAACTCTGGATCGGCGGCGATGGCGTGGCGCGCGGCTATTGGCAGCGGCCCGACCTGACGGCGGAACGCTTTGTCAGCGATCCGGCGCGCGGGCGGCTATACCGCACCGGCGATCTGGCGCGCTGGCGGGCGGACGGCGGGCTCGATTTCCTTGGCCGCGCCGACCATCAGGTGAAACTGCGCGGCTATCGCATCGAACTGGGCGAGATCGAGGCGGCGCTGGACGCGCAGCCCGGCATCCGGCAATCGGTCGTCCTCGCGCGCGAGGACGTGCCGGGCGTGGTGCAACTGGTCGGCTATGTACTGGCCGATGTGGCGGACGAGGCGGCGCTCAAGGCGGCGCTGGCAAGGGTGCTGCCGCCGCATATGGTGCCGGCGCGGATCGTGCGGCTGGACGCCCTGCCACTGACGCCGAACCGCAAGATCGACCGCAAGGCGCTGCCGGCCCCGGCAGCGTCGGCGCGGCCAGTGGCGCCTGCGGCGCCGGCGGCCGCGCGGGCCGCGCCCTCCGCCGCCACGGCGGCGATGGGCGCGGGCGACACCCAGCGGCGCATCGCGGAAATCTGGTCGCGCATCCTTGGCGTCGATGCCATCGGCCCGCGCGACAGCTTCTTTGACCTTGGCGGGCATTCGCTGCTGGCGGTGCAGGCGCATCGCGACATCCGCGACGGGCTGGGCGCCCGGCATGTGACGATCACCGATATCTTCCGCTTCCCGACGCTGGCCGCTCTGGCGGCGCGGGTGGACGCAGGTTTCGCGCCCGCCGCCCCGGTGCCCGAGCCGGAACCGGCGCTTGCCGGCGCCGATACGCGTTCCGACGCCATGGCGCGGCGCCGCGAATTGCGCGCCCGTCGCGGCGGCGACAGGTGACCGATCCGCTGGCCGCGCTGCGGGCGATCCTGCCCGCGGCCGTGTCCATCGCCGGCGGCCGGGTTGCGGCGCTCGATACGGCCCTGTGGCCGGGCGAGGCGCTGTCCGCCGCGGCGCGACCGGCCCGCCGGGCCGAATTCGCCGCGGGTCGCAGCGCCGCGCGGGCGGCGCTTGCTGCGGCGGGCCTGCCGCCCGCCGCCTTGCCGCGCGACAAGCGCGGCCTGCCGGTCTGGCCCGCGGGCCTCACCGGCAGCATCACCCATGCCGGCGGCTGGGCCCTTGCCGCCGTGACCCGCCTGCCCGCCGGCCTTGGCCTGGATGCCGAAGAGGCCGGCGCCGACCTGGCCCTGGCCGACATCGCCACCCCGGCCGAGCGTGCCGCCGCCCCCGACCCGATCCGGCTCTTTTCCGCCAAGGAGGCCGCCTACAAGGCGCAATTCCCCCGCAGCGGCGCGCTGCTGGCCTTCACCGATCTGGAAATCACCTTTACGGGCGGCGCCTTTGCCGCCCGCTTCACCCGGGACGTGCCGCCGTTCGCGCGTGGGCACGTCCTGCACGGCCGGCAGGCGCAGGCGGCGGGGCTGATCCTGTCCGTCGTGGTTTTCTGAAACCGAAACAGTCCGTTGCCGCCCATTCACGCCGACGTTTCTGGCCAAAAACCACCATTTCGCCTAAATTCCGCCTTGGGTGTGGCGGCAATCTGGCGCGGGCTGCGGGAATCGCAGGCCGTTTGGCTGTCGCGGCCCGCGTCCTTTGCCCCTAGCGGGGCGGCTGGAAGGAGCGTGGCATGGGCCCGATCGGCAGTTTTCGCGATCAACTGGCGGCGCTGTGGCGCAAGGCCTGGCTGATTGCCCTGGTCATCGCGGCCGGCGTGCCGCTGGCCGTCGCCTTTGCCCTGTCCAAGCCCCGCATCTACGAGGCGACGTCGGTGATCCAGATCGAGGCGCCCGAAATCACCGTGACCACCACCGGCCAGACCCAAGGCGTGACGGCGGATGCACAGCTTGACCTCATCATCCAGAACCTGATGGCGCGCGACAATATCGCCGCGCTGGCCGACCGTTTCGGCCTGTTCCCCGAGGCCGGCAGCCCGATTGTCCGGGTCGCCCTGGTGCGGCAGGCGATCACCGCGACCAAGCTGGTTGATCCGGCACAGGCCTGGCGCCCCGACGTGCAGCCTTCGGGCCTGTCGATCACCGTCCGGCTGGGCGATGCCGATGCCGCCGCGCAAGTGGCCAATGCCGCCGTCGACCAGATCGTGGCCGAGGCGCGGGCACGGTCCGAGGGGCGCACCGAGCGGACACTGGCCTTCCTCGTCTCCGAAGAGGCGCGGGTGTCCGGCGAGATCGCCGGGATCGAAGGCCGCATCGCCGCCTTCCGCGCCACCAATGTCGATTCCCTGCCCGAGGGGCTGACCGCGCAGCGCGACCGCCTGAACCGCCTGAGCGAGCAGCAGTTGTCGCTGGAACAAAGCCGGATCGAGCTTTTGGGCGAACAGGGCCGGATGCGGGCCGAGGATGTGGCGGCGCAGGATCAATTGCTGTCGAGCCAGATCGCCCTAGTCACGCAGGACATCGCCGGCATCCAGGCCGCCCTTGCCGCCGCGCCCGAGGTCGAGCGTGAGTTGTCGGCAATGACGCGGACGCTTGACCAGCTTGAGGCCGAACTGACGGTTCTGACCCAGCAGCGGACCGCGGCGGCAATGGAGCAGACGCTGGCCAGCCAGGAACAGTCGCAGCATTTCGAGGTGCTGGAAACCGCCGTCGTGCCCGAATATCCGGTGTCGGCCAGCCGCAAGAAGGTGGCGCTGGCGGGCATCGCCGCAGTGGTCATTGCCGCGCTGGGCCTCGCCCTTGGGCTCGAGATGCTGCATCCGGCGATCCGCACCGCGGCGCAGATGGAGCGGCAACTGGGTGTGCAGCCGGTGATCGTCGTGCCGCGACTGCGGACGCGGCGCGGCCGCATCGGGCGGCGGATCGGTCTGGTCGCGGGGCTGGCCGCGCTTGCGGCCCTTGCGGCAGCCGCCCTGCGCTGGGGCGGGCAGATCGTCGCCGGACTGGCAGGACTGGCCCAGCGGCAGGCCGCGCCGGTGCGGGTCGCGGTCTCGCCCCGCCGCCGTCAATAACTGTATTCGTCCAGGCCCTCGCCATCGGCCTTGTTCAGGATCATGCCCAGGATCGGTTTGTCCTCGCCGATGCGGCGGATCGATTCGCGCACCTCGCGCGGCGTGGTCTTGCCGCCGCCGACCACCATCAGGATGCAGTCGTAAAGCGGCCGCAGCGCGATGACATCATCCTGCGCCAGCGCCGGCGGCAGGTCGAACAGCATGATATCGGGGGCGAATTCGGCGTCGATCCGTTCAAGGGTCGCTGCGGTGGCCGGATCCTGGAACAGTTCGGCGGCAAAGGCTTCGCGACGGTCGTTCAGGCCAAGCGCGACATTGTCGCCGATATGCAGCCCGTTCTGGGCAAAGCGGCGCAGGTGCCGCGCCGGCGGCGTCAGCCCGCGCAGCATGTCGCCGATGCTGCCGGGGTCGGCGACGCCAAGATATTTCGCCAGCGCCGGCATCCGCAGGTCCAGGTCCAGAAGGACGGTGCGGCTTTGGTCATAGCGTGACAGCGCCACGGCAAGGTTCAGCGCGGTAAAGGACTTGCCGCAGCCCTTGGTGGGCGAGGTGATGCCGACCCTTTTCCAGCCACGTTCGGCCATCGCCTGCACCATCCGCGTGCGCAGCACGTCGAAGGCGCCATGCGCGGGATCGACCCGCGCCGCGGTAATGACCAGGTTGCGCTCAAGCTGCACCGGATCGACCGCGATCGACGCCAGCCCGGCCCAGTTGGACTGAAGGGTTCCGGACGCGGGCGTCGGCGCCGCGGGGGTTTCCACGGTGGGCGCCGGTTCGACTGCGACAGGTTCCTGCGCGGCGGGATTGGCGGGCGCTCCCTCGGGCGGAATGGGCCGTGGCCCGGCTGGCGCAGTCTCTGGCGCAATCTCCGCCAGCGCCTCTTGCGTCTCGATCACCGCCTTGCGCAACTCGTGCAGCCCCGAGGGGCCGGGCGTTTCCGGCCGGTCAAGGCGGGCGATCTCAGCCAGGATGCGGTCGCGCGCGCCGGGGTCGAGGCGGGGGCGGCCTTTGCGGTATTTGCTGTTGTCGGTCATGCCCGCATCCTGCCCTGCCCGTTCCGGGCCTTGCCTGCAAGGAACACCGTAAATCTGGCAGAAATACGCCGGAAAGCGAGAGTTTGCGGCCCTCGCCGCTGTCAAAGGCCGAAAAGCGCCCGCCCGTCGATGGCGCGGTCAAGCAGGCGGGCGGCGTCGGCCTCGGGTCGCCAGCCCAGCGCCGATTTGGCGCGGGAATTGTCGAACTGCGCCAGATGCCCGCGCGACAGCCAGTCCGCGCGCGAGGCGTGGGTCGCGTCGGCCTTGCCCAGCGCATGACGTTTCAGCCGGTATTTCACAGCATCCGCCAGCCACATCGCGGTCAGCGATCCGCGGGTCGCGTGGATGCGGGCGCCGGTGCGGGCATGGATGCCATCGAAATAGTCGCGGCCGGTCAACAGCGGCTCTCCGGTCAGGTTGAAGGCGCCGTCGGCAGCGGTCTCCGCCATCCGCACCAGCGCCTCGGCCACGTCGTCGATCAGGACAAAGGGCAGGATGTTGCGGCCATTGCCCCAGAACTTCACCGCCCCCGCGCCATGCCAGCGGCCGATGCCCCAATGCTGCAGCGGCCCGTCGCCGCCGACCACGATTCCCGGCCGGGCGATGGTCAGGGCCAGACCCATGCCACGGGCGAAATCCTGCAGCTGCCGCTCGCATTCGGCCTTGGACCGGGCGTAAAGGTTGCGCGCCTCCATCGGGCCAAAGGGCGTGTCCTCGGTGATGCGCACCGCGGGGTCGGACATGTCGTAGGAGGCGATCGTGCCGGTATAAACCAGCCGGCCGACCCCGGCATCACGCGCCGCCTGCGCCACCCGCAGCGTCACCGCCACATCATTCGCCAGCGCGCTGTCCCAGCTTTTCTCGACCGCGCGGGCCAGGTTCCAGACCGTCGCCATGCCGCGCATCGCCCCGGTCAGGCCGGCGGCATCGGACAGGGACACCGGCACCGTTTCCACCCGGTCCGACAGGTCGCCGAACGGGCCATGGCTGCCGCGCGACAGCACGCGGACGACATGGCCGCGCGCGACAAGGGCACGCGTCAGCGCCCGCCCGATATAGCCGGTGCCGCCGACCACCATGACATCCGCCGGCCGCGACAGCGGCAGCAGCGCCGGTGCAGCGGGCGGCGGCGGGGTCAGGGCCAGCACGGCGTCCAGCGCCCGGGCGACGGTCACCGCGGCGCGGGCGCCGAAGCGCGGATCGGGCTGGCCGCTGCGGATCTGGTCGCGGAACCCGGCGACGGTGGCGCGGAACGACAGACCATAGGGCGCGCTGCGGTTCAGGCTGGCCGCCTGCCGCGCGGCGTTGCGCAGCCCCTCGCGCAGATGCTGCCCGGCCAGCGACAATTCGCGCCGCAACGGGTTCACGATCAGGTCCGAGGTGTTTTCCCGGGCGACCACAAGCGTGTCGGCGGCGAAATCCAGCCGCGCCAGCCCGGACGATCCGCGGACCGTCACCGAACGGTCGTCGACGGTTTCGACCATCGACAGATGCAGCGTCACATCGACGCCGCCCGCCTGCGCCAGAATCCGCCAGCCCTGATGCCTTGTGCCCATGCCGCCCGGCAGGTCGACCGGATGCGACAGGGTCACCGACAGGATTTCCGGCGGGCCAAGCAGATCGGCGACAAAGCCCATCGGATGCGGCCCAAGCTCCAGCGCCAGATTGCGTGGTTCGCGCAGCAGCCACAGGCCATAGGGACCGGACCTGAGCGGCGCGAGGGGTAGCGCCCAGTCGACGCGCAAGGCGCTGACCCGGCCAAGATCGCCCCGGGCAAGCATCGCCTTGAGCCGCCGGTGCGAGGGCAGGCCAAGGAAATTGTGGCTGACCGCCAGTTGCCGCCCGGCGGCAATGGCGGCATCCTGCATTGCCTGCGCCTCGGCCCCCGACAGGGCAAAGGGCTTTTCCACCAGCACATGCAGCCCGGCCCCAAGACATTGCAGCGCGATGGCAGCGTGGCTGGACGGCGGGGTCACGACATGGACGGCATCGACCGCCCCCGCTGCGATCAGCGCCTCGACCGAGGCGAAATACGGCACGCCCAGCGCGCGGGCCAGCGCCTCGCCCGCCTCGGGCGAGGTATCGCAGACCGCGGCAAGGCGCAGGCCGGGCGTGGCGCGGACGGCATCCGCGTGCCAGCCGGCGATATAGCCGGCGCCGATCAGGCCGATGCGCAGGTCGGGGGTCATCGTGGCCCTCTCATTTGTATTCGATGATCTGTGGTGCGCGCCGGCGCAGGCGGCGCAGGTAATACCAGCACATGCCGATGAGTTGCGGCAACTTGGCCAGGGTGAAAAGGCCCGCGACCTTCCAGCGCAGCGTGCCCTTCAGCCCCTGCCGTCCCAGCCAACGGCCGGTGCGGGCCGTGCTGACGGCATAGGCCGCGAGTGCCACCGCGACCAACCACCATTGCGCGTCCAGAAGTCCGCCCAGCGCGATCAGTGGCAGGATGCCGCCGTAAAGAATCGCGCGCCGCCGTTCGCCGGCGAAATGCGGCGGATGCAGATCGCCGACCTCGGCAAAGCCATGGCCCGACCGCAGGTTGCGCCGCCACCACTGGCGCAGCCGGGTCATGGCGATGTCATGCCGGGTCATGATCCGCGGCAGCCGCGCCGCCCGCCCGCCGGTCTTGCGCAGGCGGACGACGAAATCCTCGTCCTCGGACGCGATGATGCCGGGGGCAAAGCCTCCGATCCCGGCAAAGGCCGCGCCGCGCACCAGCATGTCGCCGCCGCAGGCCATTATCTCCCCCGCCGGCTGGTGCCATTCGACCTCGGCCATGGCGTTGTAGGCGCTGGCGGCGGGCGCCACCTCGGTCCGCCAGCCGGTGACAAGGGCAAGGCCGGGGTCGGCGTCAAGCGCGTCGCGGGCGGCGGCGATCCAGCCGGGTTCCACCGCGCAATCGCCATCGACGAACTGCACGAAACCGGGCGGCGGGTCCAGCGCGGCAAAGCCAGCGTTGCGGGCGCGGGCGGCGGTGAAGGGGGTCGCGGTGTCCAGCGTCACCGCGATGACGCCAAGGCTACGGGCAAAGGCGACGCTGCCGTCGGTCGAGCCGGAATCGACATAGACCACCCGGTCGGCCTGCCCGACAAGCGAGGTCAGGCAGCGTTTCAGGCGCTCGCCTTCGTTGCGGCCGATGGCGACGGCGGCGATATCGCGGGCGGTCATGGCTGTGCCTCGGGCCGGACCGGCGGGCGCGGGCCTTCTTGACCGACATGGGCGAATAGCGTGGCCAGCCGCGCCGCCTCGGCCCGGCTGTCGAATTCTGCGACCACCCGCGCGCGGCCCGCCTCGCCCATCACCGCCGGCGCGTCGAGCGCAGCAAGGATCGCCGCGGCCAGGGGTTCGGGGTTGCCGGGCGGCACCAGATACCCCGATACCCCGTCCTCGACCAGTTCGGGCACCCCCGCCACGCGGGTTGCGACCACCGGCAGCCGCGCTGCCATCGCCTCCATCAACACCACCGGAACCCCTTCGGCAAAACTCGGCAATACCAGAACATCGTGATCCGCCAGCGCGGCGGCGACCGCGGTCTGATCGCGGTAGCCGGCAAAGCTGATGGCCGGGGCAAGGCCCATGGCCTGCGCCTCGGCCCCCAGCGCCGCCCGCTCGGGTCCGTCACCGATCAGCGTGAGCGTCAGGTCCGCCCGCTGCCGCCGCGCCAGCGCCATCGCCCGGAACAGGACCGGCAGACCCTTGACCGCCGCCAGCCGGCCGACGAACAGCAGCCGCGCGCCCCGGGCCGCGCGCGGGCGGTCATAACGGGCGGGATCGACGCCGCAGTGCACGACATGCAGCCGGTCCCAATGCCGCCGGTCGGAATGAAGCATCGCCTGCGCCCGGGCATAGTCGCTGATACAGGCGACAAAGGCGGCACGGGCGATCTTTTCGTCCAGCCGCCAATGCCCCGGCTCGGCCAGATCGTCGGGCCCGTGCAGGGTGAAACTGTAGGGGATGTCGGTCAGGTGGCTGGCCAGCATCGCCACGGTGCAACTGGCCTTGGCGATATGGTTGTGCAGATGGGTCGCGCCCTGATCCTGCAGCCATTTCGCCAGCACCAGCGCCTCGGAGAAATAGATCAGGTTGTAGGCGCGGCCGCGCAGCCCCCGGGGCGCCGTCCGCCACGCCAGCGCCAGCGCGCCGAAAAAGCGGCCGGGATGGCGCAGGGCGCGCAGCTTGGCCGCGGTCAGGGCGGCAAGGTTTGCCGTCGCCGCCAGCACATGAAAGGTGCCCGCCTGCTCGGCCGCCTGTTCCGGCCCGACGATATGTTCGGGGCCGGTGCGGCGGATGCTGGCGGTGCGGATGTCAAGGCCAAGCCCGCGCAGGGCCGCGACCTCGCGCTGGATGAAGGTATCGGTGGCGCGGGGATATTCGCCGGTCAGATAGGCGATGGTCATGGCGCCAACCCCTGTGCCAGCGTCACCACCGGCGCCCAGCCCAGCGCATGCAGCCGCGCGTTGGGGTAACGGCGCGGCGCCATCCGGGCGTGGAGCGTCGGGCGGCGAAGAAGGCCGGGAAGGCGCGGGCCAAAGGGGGCAAGGACGCGGGCCGTCAGGTCGAACACCGCAAAGGGCAGCGGGATGGCGCGGGGCGGGCGATGCCCTGCGCCCCGCAGCGCGGCCAGCCAGCCCCGTGCATCGGGGCGTTCATCGTCAACCACGTTGACGATCCCGGTCCCGGTCCATTCCCCTTCGGCGGCGATGACCATGGCCAAGGCGGCGTTTTCCACATGCGCCAGCGGGATTTCCCCGCGCCCGATCCGCCACAGCAGCGGCCCGGTGCGCAGCCCGACATGCGCGTTTCCCAGCTGCCCCGGCCCCCACAGCGCGCCGATCCGCAGGATGCGCAGGGGCGGGCCGGCCGCCGCCGCCTCTTGTGCGATCTTGGCACGGGTGTAGTCGTCGCGCAGATCGGGGCGCGGCTCCAGCGGCGTGCCTTCGTCGACCAGCGCCGCCATACCGTCATAGACAGCGATGGAACCGGCCAGCACCAGCGGCAGCCCGGCGGCGGCGACATTCCGCGTCGCCTGCACCGTGTCGCGCTGCATCGTGGCGGCATCGCCGGTCAGCGCGGCGGCGCAATGCAGGATGCGGTCGACGCCCAGGGTCGCCGCCGCGGGCAGGCCAAGTGCCAGATCGCAGACGACATCGCCGCCGGGGCGGCGGGACAGGGTGCGGACGGTATGCCCGCGAGCGCGCGCCGCCCTGGCCACGGCTGCGCCCAGAAATCCGCCCGCGCCGGTGACCAGCAGGGTCAAAGCGCCCATGGCATCGGCTCCAGCGGGGCGCAGGTGGTGGTCATCGTCCGGGCGCCGACGCTGTCGCCTGCGTCCTGGATCGCCAGCGTCACCTCGGTCAGGTGCAGGGCGAAATCGCCGGCCAGACGCGGCACGCGCCCGGCGGCGATGGCGTCCAGCATCTCGGCCGGGCCAAGGGCGAAATTCATCGCCGCCGCGCCTTCGCGGGCGACATGCGGATGGCTGGGACCGGGCAGGCGCAGACGGCGGGGCAGGGGTGATTCCAGCAGCCGCCGGCGGATCACCAGCCGCTTGCGGAACCGCACCTTGGCGGCATTGTTCCACGCCTCGGGCACCTCGATCACGCCCCTGTCGCCGATCACCCGCAGCCGGTGGTCATGCGGCGCGGCGATGGAACAGGTCAGCCGCGCGACAAGGCCGGCGCGGAAGAACAGCGTCGCGACCGAGAAATCGGGCGCGCCGCCGGTGACGCCCAGCTTGCCGGGCACAAGTTCGGCACTGGCGGCAACCACCGTCCGCACCGGCCCGAAAAAGGCGATCAGCCAGGCCAGCCAGTAGCCGGCATGTTCCAGCGTGCAGCCGGTGCGGAATTCGTCGGCGGCAGGCCAGGGCGCGCCGCTGGCGCTGCGCCACTGGCCGACCGGCGCCTGCGGGATGAAACCGTCGTCAAGCTCGGCATAGACCAGCCGCGGCGTGCCCGCCACGCCCTGCCGCAGCGCGTGCTGCAGGGTCTGGGCCGCCTGCGACAGGACCGAGGATGGGGCCGAGGCCAGATGCACGCCCCTGGCCGCGGCCAGCGCGTGCAGGTCGCGGGCATCGTCCAGCGTCAGCGTCATCGGTTTTTCCGACCAGACATGCAGCCCGGCCTCGATCATCTCGCGCGAGACCTGCGCGTGCGATGAGGGGTTGGTCAGGTTCAGCACCACGCCACCGCGCGCCCGGTCCTTGACCGCCGCCATGTCGGGCAGCGCAGGGACGCCCCAATGCGCGGCAAAGGCAGCCAGCCGATCCGCGTCGCGGTCCCAGGCGCCCAGCACGCGCAGGCCCGGCATGACGGCCACGGACCGCATGTAAAGGTCGGCGACAAAGCCGCAGCCCACGATGACCAGTCCGCCCGTCAAGAAACGCCCCTTTGCCCTGTTCTCGGCACAAAGATGCAGGATACCACAAGCATGGCAACACTAGGGCGGATGGCGGATGCAGTTTGGACCGGAGGGGCGGCAGGTCACGGTGAATGCGGTGTCGCGCGCCGGGCTTCTGGCGGAAATCGCCCGCCGGCTGGACGGGGGCGAGGGCTTTGCCCTGGCCACGCTGAACCTTGACCATCTGGTGAAACTGCGGCGCGACCCGGCCTTTGCCACAGCCTATGCCGCGCAGGATCTGGTGACGGCGGACGGCAATCCCATCGTCTGGCTGTCGCGCCTTGCCGGCCAACCGGTCGAGCTGATCCCCGGATCCGACCTGATCCTGCCCCTGATGCGCATTGCCGCCGCTGAAGGCGCCGCTGTCGGCCTGTTCGGCGCGACCGATGCGGCGCTGACCGGCGCGGCAGTAAGGCTCGAGGCCGAAGTGCCGGGCCTGCGCATCCTGCGGACCGAGGCGCCGGCCATGGGTTTTGACCCCGAGGGGCCGGCGGCCGAAGCCGCCATCGCCGCCTTTCGCGCCGCCGGGGTGCGGCTGGTGCTGGTCGCGCTGGGCGCGCCGAAACAGGAACGTTTCGCCGCGCTTGGCCGCCGGATCGCGCCGGAAATGGGCTTTGCCGGCATCGGTGCGGGGCTCGACTTCATCGCCGGAACGCAGCGCCGGGCACCGGAATGGGTGCGGGCCATGGCGCTGGAATGGCTGTGGCGGATGCTGTCGGACCCGGCCCGGCTGGTCCGCCGCTATGCCGCCTGTGCGGCGATCCTGCCGTCCGAGATCGCGCGCGCCCGCCGGCAGCGGATCTGACTATTTCAGCGCGACAAATCCCGCGGGGTCGAGCGCGGTGGCGCGGACGGCGACATGGCTGCCGGCGGCCTCGGCCATGATCCGGCGCAGCGTTTCGCAGACACTTGTCATGACGGCGCGGTCGCGGTCGGGTTTCGGCAGATAGTTGAACTCGACATTCACCAGCGGCTGGTCGGGCAGGCCATGCACCGGCAGGATCGCCAGTTGCGCCTGATCCGGCGTCACCTTCATCCCGGCGCACAGGGCATCGCGCAAGGGGCCCAGCGCGGCGGTGATCGGCGCGCCTCTGCGCTCGAACAGGTCGCGGTCGACATAGACCTTGAGGTTGGGCATGGATTTCCCCGTCAGGCGGCGACGCGCAGGCGGCGCAGCGCGGCGATTTGCGCCAGGCATTCGCGCGGGCCGATGGTGCGGAAGATGTCGCGCATCATCCGAGCATCGGCGCGCAGCCCGGCGCCAAGGCTGCCGGTCTTGCTTGCCTTGGACGGGCTGGCGACCTCGGGCCAGGCGACCACGGCGACGGGCTGACCGGCGGCGATGAGCAGGCGGTTGAGGTAAACCTCGAACCCGAAGCGGGGCAGGCGGGCGAAATCGTCCAGATGCGGCAGGATCAGCCCGGCCGGCAGCACCCGTTCGCCGGTGATGTAGTCAAGGCCGATGGTCCGCCAGGTGCGCGGCGCGTTGCCGCGCAGCGACAGCGCGGCATGGGCGCGGCCCGACAGCACCGGCTGCACCAGCCGGCTGATCGCCCCGGCCGACAGCCCGGTCAGGTCGGCATCCAGCAGCAGCACATGGCCATCGGTCACGCTGCGCAGCCCCATGACCAGCGCCCGCGTCTTGCCCAGGTTGCCGGGGGTGCGCAGGGTTTCCACCCCGGCGGCGCGGGCGATGTCGCCGGTGCCGTCGGTCGATCCGTCGTCGATGACCAGCGTGCGGCCGATCAGCGGATGGCCCGCGGCCGCGGCCAGCACGCCGCCGATGCGGTCGGCCTCGTTCCAGGCGGGGATCAGGCAGGTCAGCGTCATTCCGCTGCCCCGGTCGGCGGTGCGGGTTCGGCCCGCGTGGCGCGGCGGCGCCGGCGTTCGATGAACACCCAGACGCCGACCCCGATCACGATCAGCGCCAGCATCGCCCCCGATCCCCAGGAAAACCACGAGGCGATCTGCGCATGTGCCGCGCCGATGGCATAGCCCAGCGCCATCAGCACCAGGCTTTTCGGGATCGAGATCAGGAAGTTCACCAGCACGAACAGGCCGAAGGGCATCCGCGCCGCGCCTGCCGCGATCAGCACGGCGAAACCCGCCGCCTGCGTGACCTTGCCAAAGATCAGAAGGCGCACGCCCTGTTCGCGGAACGCCTTGACCAGCGGCACCAGCCGCGACCGCGGGATGCGCAGATAGCGGCCGACGACCGGCAGACGGTCCAGCCGCACGCCGCGTCCGGCCCAATACAGGATCGAATCACCCACCACATCGCCGATGACCACGCAGACGAACACCGCCACGGCACTGAGGATGCCAAGGCTGGCCAGCCAGCCGGCGATGACGGTGACGATCGGCCCTTCGACGATCGACATCGGCGCGATGATCCAGAATCCATGCGCCGCGATGATGTTGACGATCTCGTTCGAGCCGCCGGTCATGGTGTCGGCGCGCCTCGGACGGGCGCCTCCATCGCATTGCCGCGCCAGGTGATGCTGCGTTTCAGGAACGTGGCAAGCCAGAGCACCGGCAAAAGGGCGTCGCGCAGCACCGCCGCCGCCATGTCCGCCGGGCCATGCGGCCAGCCGGCGCGGCGGCAGAGCCACCATTCGGCGCCGAACCAGACGATCAGGAACGGCACAAGCCAGATCGGTGCGGCGATGGCCAGCAGCACCGCGGGCAGCGCCGCGCCATTGGCGATCTCTCCCCAGAAGATCGCCGGAAATCCGTCGCGGCGCACCCGGCTCCAGCGCAACTGCCGGTCCCAGACCTGCCGGAAGCTGCGCCGTCCGATGGGCTGGGCATAAAGCCGCGGCGTCAGCGTCACCTGTCGCCCCGAGGCGCGGGTCAACCGGGTCGAGGCCACATCCTCGGCCAGCCATTTGCCCAAGGGGGCAAGCCCACCGGCGGCATCAAGCATCGCCTTGTTCCAGAACAGGCTTTTGCCTTGGGCAAAGCCCTGCCCCAGAGCCCCGGCGGCCAGTTGCAGCCGCCCCTGATTGCCGTTCAGAAAGGCGCATTCCAGCCGGCCGGCAAATCCCTCGGGCCGTTCGCCGCGGGCTGGGGACGAGACAAGGCCGGTCCGCGCGCCCCAGCATCCGGCAAGGGTCGACAGGTAATCGGGCGGCAAGAGCAGGTTGCTGTCGGTCATGCAGACGTAATCGCCCCGCGCCGCATCCCAACCCTTCCACAGGTTGTCGAGCTTGGGGTTGCCGGTGATCTTCTCCTGCCCTGTCAGCAGTTGCGCCGGCACTTGCGGATTCGCGGCGATCAGCGCGCGGGCAAGGGGCACCGCGGGGTCGGACTCGGACGGCGCGCAAAGGATCACGTCATAGCCGGGCCAGTCCTGCCGGAACGACGAGGCCAGGGTTTCTTCGTCAAAGGCATCGCGGCCGCAGATCGGCCGCAACAGGGTGATCCGCGCCGCGCGCGAAATCACGCCGCCACCGGGGCGCCGGGACATCTGCCACAACGCCAGAAGCACCGTCGCCAGATGCACGGCAAGAAAGACCGCCGCGACACCCGGCACTATCGACGAAATCAAACCCTGACCGCTCCCGAAGCGGGCACCGGACGCGGCGCCCTGGCAAAGGCGGCCCGTCCTCCGACAAGCGCGAGCCGCCCGTCGCCATCTTCTGCCAAGGCGGTGAAACTGTCCATCCAGTCGCCGCAATTGGCATAGATCAGCCCGTGGCGGTCATGCAGCGCGGCAATGTGGAAATGGCCGCAGATCACACCGTCAAGCCCGCGGTCGCGGGCCCGGGCGATCAGCCGGCGTTCATGGCCGCGGTCGGGATAGAACAGCGCATTCGCCGTCGACAGGATCCATTCGATGGCACTGCGCCGCTGCGGGTCAAACGCGGGCGACCGCCACGACAGCGAACCGCGCAGCGACCTGTCCAGCCGGCGCAGCCCGTTGTCGACAAGGCTGCCGACGCGGGTGAGAAGGTGCGAACGCAGCGCGCGCCGGTCCTCGGCATCGCCATGGGTGACAAGGAACCGCCGCCCGTCGGCGCCCTCGAACAGCCATTCCGCCTGCGCCGCGACCGGCAGGCGCCGCCTTTCGGGTGCCGTGTCGGGCGCGGTATCGTGGTTGCCGGCGATATAGACCAGCGCCGCGCCTTCGTCCCGGCGGCGGGCCAGATGGTCGATGACGCCCTGATGCGCCGCGCCCCATTGCGGCAGCACCGGATGCCACAGGTCAAGGACATCGCCGACCAGCACATAGGTCTCGGCCCGGTTGCGCCGCAGGAAGCGCAGCACCAGGTCGGCCCGCGCGCCGACCGCGCCCAGATGCAGGTCGGACAGGAACAGGGTGCGGTGCTGCATCGGCAGCGGTTGCCCGGATTGTTCCCGCATTTTCGTTCCCCGTGTGTTGCGTGGCGCTTGCCGTCGTCCCCAACAAACGCCGGTGGCTGCGGGTTCCGTCGCACGGCCCTGCAACATCGCCATGACGGGCGGGAAGCCGCCGCTGCCATCTTGCGCATCGGCAAGGTTCGGCTAGGTTCATCATATGAAGTCGCGCATCCTTGTCCCACGCATTCCCGCCCGTTTCGCCGCGCAGGACCGCTTTGCCGGCGTGATCGAATTCCGCGGCATCCTTGGCAATGCGGTGTCGGAACTGGGCTGCGCGATCCTTGGCGGCGAATGGCAACCGGGCGAGGCGCTGCCGCGCGAACCGGATCTGGCCGAACGGCTGGGCGTCGGCCGGTCAGTGGTGCGCGAAGCGGTGCGGATCCTTGGCGCCAAGGGCCTGTTGCGCAGCCGCACCTCGGACGGCACCCGCGTCACCCCGCGCGAGGACTGGCGCCTTCTTGACCCCGACGTGATGGCCTGGCGGATTCAGGCCGGGGATACGGTTTCCCTGCTCGAGGATTTGCAGCGGGTGCGACTGGTGCTGGAACCGGGCGTGGTGCAGACCGCCACCCTGACGGCAACGCCCGAAGGCCGCGCCCGCATCCGTGCCGCCTGGCTGGCCAAGGACGAGGCGTTCTGCAATCCCCATCCCGATCTGCCGGAACGGCGGCGGCGTTTCATCGAGACCGACCTTGAATTTCACCGCGCCTTTCTGGCCGCGGTCGGCTCGCAACTGCTGGCGCAGCTTTTCTCGGTGATCGAGGCGGCGCTGGGCCTGCTGTTCGACCTGCAGATGCAGGCGCGCGGGTTCGAACAGGGAATGGTCGGTATGGACGAGGGCCATGAGCTGCACCGCGCCGTGTTCGAGGCCTTTGACCGCGGCGATGCCGTTGCCGCCGGCGCGGCGATGCGGTCCCTGATCGAACGGTCGGTCGAGGACGGCAAGGCCGCCTTCGCCCGCGGGCGCCTGTCCGGCGTCGGCGGCTGACCGCGGCCCTGCACCCTATTCATACATCCGGATCGACACGCCGCCGTCGATGGCGATGTTCTCGCCGATCATGAACCGCGCTTCGTCCGAGGCGAGCAGCACCGCGACCGCCGCCACCTCGTCAGGGCGGCACAGCCGGCCGGGGGGCTGTTTCGCCTCGGTCTCGGCACGGGCGCGGGCCGGGTCGGGCTGTTCGGCGAAAAAGCGGGCGGCAAGGTCGGTGTCGGTAAAGCCGGGGGATACCGCGTTCACGCAGATGCCGCGCCCGGCATATTCCAGGCCAAGGGCGCGCGTCAGCCCCAGCAGGCCGTGCTTGGCCACCGGATAGGGAAAGGTGCCGGCGATCACCGTGAAGGCGTGGTTAGAGATCACGTTGACGATGTTGCCGCGCCCCTTGGCCAGCATCGCCGGCAGCACGGCGCGGGAACAATGCCAGGCGCCTTCCAGGTCGACGGCCATGCAGCGCCGCCAGTCGTCGTCGGTGGCGGACAGCGGTTCGCGGAACACGTTGACCCCGGCGTTGTTGACCAGCACGTCGGCGGGCCCAACGGCCTGCGCCGCATCGGCCACCATCGCTTCGACCGAGGCGCGGTTGGCGACATCGACGGGCAGGGCCAGGCCGCCGATGGCCGCGGCGTGCCCTTGCGCGGCGGCAAGGTCGATGTCGGCCACCACCACGGTCGCGCCCTCGGCTGCAAAGCGGCTGGCGATGGCTGCGCCGATGCCGCGGGCGCCGCCGGTGACGATGGCGGTCTTTCCGGCCAGTCGGGTCATGTTCGATCCTCTTGACGTTGATCTGATGAACGGATTAACTGATGACACCTTAGGGATGGTTCTTGGGAGGAATCAATGGGCATTCGGACATCGCTCGGCCTGGCCGGGCTGGTGGCTTTCGGCCTGTCGGCCGGCGCCGCCACGGCACAGGACGACAACCTGATCGTCGCGATCTACAAGTCGGGCACGCAGCAGTATTTCATCGACCAGGCCGAAGGCTTTGCCGCCGCGGCTGCGGAACTGGGCTACACCGCCCGGATCATCAACGTCGAACTCGATTCGAACCTTGCCATCAGCGCGATGTCGGATGCCATCGCCTCGGGCGCCCAGGGCATCGGCATCACCGCCCCGGACCAGGCGCTTGGGCCTGCGCTGGCGGCCGCCGCGGCCGAGGCCGGGATCCCGTTGATCGCCACCGACGACCCGCTGACCGATGGCAGCGGCGCGGCGGTGCCCTTTGCCGGCTTCGACGGCACGGCGATGGGAACCAAGGTCGGCGAACGGGCGGGTGAACTGCTGGCCGCCTCGGGCTGGATCGACAGCGACGATTACGGCATCCTCGTGGTCGAGGTCGCGACCCTGTCGGTCTGCACCGACCGGACCAATGCCGAACGCGCCATGCTGATCGCCGCCGGCGCGCAAGAGGACAATTTCATCACCGTCCCCTATGACGGCACCACCGATGCGGCGCTGACCGCCGCCGGCCCGATCATCACCGCTAATCCCGGCATCAACAACTGGGTCGTCGTCGGCTGCAACGACGAAGGCGCGCTGGGCGTCAACAACGCGCTGACCAACGCCGGCTATGCCGCCGACAACATCATCTCGGTCGGCCTTGGCGCCTACGAGGCCTGCCGTCCCTGGGCCGAGGGCCTTGCCTCGCCGTTCAAGGCCGCGCTCTACATCTCGGGCCGCGATGTCGGCGATGCCGCGGCGCGCGCGCTCATCAACTCGATCGAGACCGGAGAGCCGCTGCCGCCGATGACGGTGGCCAACACCACGATCGTCGATCCCACGACCTGGGAAGCGACGATGCCCTGCAACTGAGGGCAGGGGGCGGGCCATGCGCGGCCCGCCCCATCCCCGTCGGTCCCGCCCCTGATCCAGCCGGAATCCACTCCATGACCCAGCCGATCCTTGACATCCGGGCTGTCGGAAAGTCGTTCCCCGGCGTCCGCGCCCTGTCGGGCCTGTCGATGCAGGTGGCGCCGGGCGAGGTCGTGGCCTTTGTCGGCGAAAACGGCGCCGGCAAGTCGACCTTGCTCAAGATCCTGTCGGGCGACTATCGCCGCGACGAGGGCACGGTGACGCTGGACGGGCAGGATCTGTCGGCGCCGACACCCTTGGCCGCGCGGCAGGCCGGGTTCCGGCTGGTGCGGCAGGAACCCGAGATCGTGCCCGACATCTCGGTGGCCGAGAATGTGTTCGTCGGCGAATATCCGCGCCGACCCGGCGGCCGCGTCGATTTCGCCGCCATGCGGGCGCAGGTGAACGAACGGCTGGCGCGCTATGGTTTCGCCGGGATGCTTGACCCCGAAGCCGGCGGGCGCAGCCTGTCGCCGGCGCAGATGCACCTTGTGGAAATCCTGCGGGCGCTGAAGCCGGGGGTCAAGGTCGTGGCCTTTGACGAGCCGACCTCGTCGCTTACCGCCGAAGAGGTGGACCGCCTTTTCGCGCTGATCCGCCAGCTCAAGACCGAGGGGCTGGGCATCATCTATGTCAGCCATCGACTCAAGGAAGTCATGGAGATTTCCGACCGCGTGGTGGTGCTCAAGGACGGCGTCCTGACCGGCAACCTGCCCATCGCCGAGGCGACCGAAAGCGGGATCGTCTCGCTCATGGTCGGGCGCGAACTGATCCATGATTTCCAGCGCGAGGAGACCACCCGTGACGAGGTGGTCCTGCGCGTCACCGGATTGAACAGCCGCTGGCACCGCGACATCAGTTTCGACATCCGCGCCGGCGAGATCCTGGGCATCGGCGGGCTGGTCGGCGCCGGACGCACCGAACTGGCCAAGGTGATCTTCGGCGACCTGCCCAAGGCCGGCGGCAGCGTGCGCATCGCCGGGCAGGACCGCGACATCCGTTCCCCCGCCGACGCGATCCAGAGCGCCATCGGTTTCGCGCCGGAAAACCGCAAGGCCGAGGGGCTGATCCTTGTCCGTTCGGTCGCCGAGAATGCGGCGCTGGCGATTTCCCGCGCGCTGTCGTGGATGGGGGTGCTGCGCACCCGGCCGCTGATCGCCGCCGTCGAACCGACGATCCGGCAACTTGAGATAAAGACACCAAGCCTTGCGCAGGAGGTGGGCAAGCTGTCGGGCGGCAACCAGCAAAAGGTCGTGCTGGCTCGCTGGCTGGCGGCCGGGCCGAAACTCCTGATCCTGGATGAACCGACGCGGGCGGTGGACGTGGGCGCCAAGGCCGAGATCTATCGCCTGATCGACCGGCTGGCGCGGCAGGGCATGGCGATCATGGTCATATCGTCGGAAATGCCGGAACTGCTCGCGCTGTCGGACCGCATCCGGGTGATGCACGGCGGACGCCTGTCGCCGGCCGTCGAAAAGCGCGACGCGACCGAGGAAAAGATCGTGGGCCTTGCCCTTGGCACCGACAAGACAATGGAAATGACAGCATGAACGATACTTTCGGCCGCCGCCTCCTGCGCTTTGTCGGGCCCGAGAACCTCTCGCTTCTCATCGCGCTGGTGATCCTTGTCGCGGTCATCGTGACCCAGACCGAGCACTTTTTCTCCGCCCGCAACCTGTTCAACATCGGGCAGAACATGGCGGTCGTCGGCCTGATCGCGGTGGGGATGACGATGGTCATCGTCTCGGCCGGGCTCGACATCTCGGCGGGGTCCATCGCCGGTTGCGCCTCGGTCGTCTGCGCGCTGATCGTCACCGGGGCGGGGTCCGTCGCGGGCGGTGTCGCGGGCGGCATCGCCATCGGCCTTGTCCTTGGCCTGATAAATGCCTGCATCATCAACTATCTGCGGGTCAATGCGGTGGTGGCGACGCTGGCCACCTTCAGCGCCTTTCGTGGCGTCGCCTTCCTGATCGCGCCCGAGGGGCGGCCGGTCGGCGTGCTTGACCCGGTGTTCGCGCAACTGGGGTCGGGTCGGATCTTCGCCTTTGGCGGCTTCAGCGGCCTGCCCGTCGCCTTTGTGATCCTGGTCGTCGTGGCGCTGATCGGGCATTTCGTCATGTCCTCGACCGTTTTCGGGCGGCAGATTTATTCGATGGGGGGCAACCCCGCCGCGGCGCGGCTGGCGGGGATCGACCTCAACCGCATGCGGCTGTGGATCTATGCCGTGTCCGGCGGGCTGTCGGGGCTGGCGGGCGTGATCGTCACCGCCCGCACCTCGTCCGGGCAGCCGGCCAGCGGCACCCAGGGGCTCGAGATGGAGGCGATCACCGCCGTCTTTCTGGGTGGCGCGCTGCTCGCTGGCGGCAAGGGCACGGTGGTGGGGTCGATGCTGGCGGTGCTGCTGCTTGCGGTGCTGTCGAATGCGATGAACCTGCTGGGCATCGCGACCTTCTATCAACTGGTGGCCAAGGGGCTGCTGCTGGTTCTGGCCGTGGCCATCGGCCAATGGCGCATGGCGCTGGCCGAACGGCGGCAGGCCCGCCTTGCTGCGGGGGCATGACCCCGTGCGCGCCGCCTCGGACCGTATCGCGCTTGAACTGGCGCCCGGTTTCGGCGCCCGGATCACCGCGCTGACCGACCGGCGCAGCGGCCGGCAATGGCTGGTGCCGGGCGACCCGGTGGGCGACCCTGTGGGCGGCGCGGTGTTTGGCGCGGCGCAGGCCGCCGGATGGGACGAATGTTTCCCGACCGTGCTGCCCTGCGCCGATGCCGCGCGCGACCATGGCGAACTGTGGGGCGTTCCCGCGCGGATGCAGGGGCTGCGCGCCGAATGGCAGGGGCCGCACTGGCGGTTTTCCCGCGACCTGACCCTGGCGGGGGCTGAACTGCGGGCGGATTACGAGGTGACGAACACCGGCACCGCGCCGCTGCACTGGATGTGGTCGCAGCATTGCCTGCTGGCGCTCGACCCCGGCGAACGCATCGCGCTGGACGGGTTCGACGGCTTTGCCCTTGACGGCCAGCCGATCCGCTGGCCCTGGGCCGGCGGCCGCGACCTGAGCCGGGTTGCCCCGGTGACCGATGGCCTTGCCGCCAAGATCTATGCCCGCGCCCGCGGCGCCGTTACCGCCCGCATCGACGGCCCCGAAGGTGGCATCGCCTTTCGCTGGGACGGCGCGCAGGTTCCGGCGCTGGGCCTGTGGCTCGACTACGGCGGCTGGCCCGCGGACGCCCCTGTGCATCAGGTGGCCATCGAACCGACGACCGCGCCACACAACGACCTGACCGCCGCCCGCGCCGCGGGTGATGCCCCGACCCTTGCCCCGGGCGACCTTCGCCGCTGGAGCGTAACCGTCACCCTGACAGACCCGGCCTGAGCCATGAAAATCACTGCCCTCAAGACCTATCTTGTCGCCCCGCGCTGGCTGTTCCTCAAGGTCGAGACCGACGAAGGCATCGCAGGCTGGGGCGAGCCGGTGCTGGAAGGCCATGCCGCAACGCTGGCCACCGCCATCGACGAGCTTTCGGATTTCGTCATCGGCCGTGACCCGCGCCGGATCGAGGACATCTGGCAGATGCTGTATCGCAACGGCTGCTATCGCGGCGGTCCGGTGCTGATGAGCGCGATTTCCGGGCTGGACATGGCGCTGTGGGACATCAAGGGCAAGGCGCTGGGCGTGCCGGTGTTCGAGCTGCTGGGCGGTCCGGTGCGCGAAAGGGTGCGGTCCTATTGCTGGATCGGCGGCGACCGCCCCTCGGGACTTGTCGAAGGCGCGCTGGAATTGCGCGACCGCGGCTTCGACGCCTGCAAGTTCAACATCTGCGACGAATTGCAGATCGTCGACACCCACGCCAAGATCGACGGCATTCTGACCCGGCTTTACGACCTGCGCGAGAAAGTCGGCTCGACGATGGACCTTGCGCTTGATTTCCACGGCCGCGTCCATGCGCCGATGGCCCGAGTCCTGCTGAAGGAACTCGAGGCCTTTCGCCCGATGTTCGTCGAGGATGCGGTGCAAAGCCAGATGGTCGAGACGCTGGCCGATCTGGCCCGCGCCACCTCGATCCCGCTCTGCATCGGAGAACGGCTGCATTCGCGCCATGATTTCAAGCGGGTGTTCGAACTGCGCGCGGCGCAGGTCATCAATCCCGACACCGCCCATGCCGGCGGGATTTCTGAAATGGTCCGCATCGGCCATTGGGCCGAGGCCTATGACGTGGCGCTGGCGCCGCATTGCCCGCTTGGCCCCATCGCACTGGCCGCCTGCCTGCAGGTCAATGCCGTCTGCCACAACGCCTTCATCCAGGAACAGTCGCTGGGCATCCACTACAACCAGGGCGGCGACCTTCTGTCCTATCTCAAACCCGAAAGCCGGTTCCGGCTGGAGAACGGCTATCTCGAGATCCCGACCGGTCCGGGGTTGGGCATCGAGGTGGACGAGGACGTGGTGGCCGAGGCGGCAAAGACCGGCCATCGCTGGCGCGCGCCGGTCTGGCGCCATCGCGACGGGTCGATCGCCGAATGGTGACGGGCATCCATTGCGTGCTGTTCGCCTTCTTCGGCGCCGACGGTCGGCTGGACCGCGGCGCGATGCGGGCGCAGGTGCAGGCGGTGCGCGCCATGGGCGTCGACGGCATCGCCGTTCTGGGCCTTGCCACCGAGGTCGGCAAGCTGTCGCTGGCCGAGCGGCTGGCGCTGGTCGACTGGACCGTCGAGGATGCCGGCGGCCTGCCGGTCTCGGTCACCGTCACCGGCAATTCGGTGGCCGAGCAACAGCAGGTGGCGCAGGCGGCGGAACGGGCCGGGGCGGCGCTCGCGATCCTGCAGCCGCCGCTTGTCGGCAGCTATGGCGCGGCGGAATACCTCGATCATTTCGCGGCGGTCGGGGCGGGGGTCGCCCTGCCGCTCGCCATCCAGAACGCGCCGCAATATCTGGGCCGCGGCCTGTCGGGTGCCGATGTCGCCTCGCTGCGCAGCCGTCTGCCGCATCTGACCCATGTCAAGGCCGAACTTCCGGCGGTCGATCTTGCCGCCTTCATCGCCGCGCTGGGGCCGGGGATCACCGTGCTGAACGGTCGCGGCGGGATCGAGATGACCGACGCGCTGCGTGCCGGTGCCCGCGGCTTCATCGTCGCGCCCGATGTGGCGCCGGGGGTGGTGGCCTGCTGGCGGGAATGGATGGCGGGCGACATCGCGGCGGCCGAGGCCGCCTATGCCGCCGTCCTGCCGGTGGCCACCTTCGGGATGCAGTCGCTGGAACATCTTGCCTGCTATGGCAAGCGGGTGTTTGCCGCCCGCCATGGCCTTCCCGTCCACGACCGCGCCCCGGCGCTGCGGCCGAGCGCCTTTGGCCTGGACCTCGTGGCGCGTTACGCGGCGGGATAGCGGCCGTCCTGTCCCGCGGCCCGGTCCTGCAACACCATCGCCGCGCCCTTGTCGCCGATGGCCATGCTGATCGCGTTCAGGTTGCCCGAAGGGATCTGCGGGATGATCGAACTGTCGATGACCCGCAGCCCCGTCACCCCGTGGACGCGCAGGCGCGGATCGACGACCGCCATGGCATCGTTACCCATCTTGCAGGTGCCGCAGGCGTGATAGACATGGCTTGCCACGCGGCGGGTATAGGCCTCCCACTCGGGATCGGTCTGCACTGCGGGGCCGGGCGACAGCTCGCCCACCAGAAACGGCGCAAAGGCGCGCGTGGCCAGCGCCTTGCGGGCGATCTTCGTCCCGGCGATCAGGGTTGCGACGTCCTGCGGGTCGGACAGAAGGTTCATCTGGATTTCCGGCGCATCCTCGGGCCGGTTCGACCGCAGCTTCATCCACCCGCGCGAGCGGGTCTGGTTGATGTTCGGCTGCAGGGTGACCGCCGGCCGGTCCAGCATCTTCAGCCCGTCCGGCCCGATGGTGTAGGCGAAGGCGCCGAAGTGGAACTGGATGTCGGGATAGGCCAGATCCGGCCGCGATTTCACAAAGGCGACCGCGGCCTGCACATAGCCCGCCGGCCCGCCGCGGGTCAGGGCAAAGCGGACACCGTGGCGCAGCTTGCCCCACAGGTTGGCGTCCATGTTGTTGGTGCGCCGGTTCACCAGCGCCTGGATGTTGCTGACCGGATGGTCCTGAAGATTGCGGCCGACGCCGGGCAGGTCGTGCAACACCTCGATCCCCATGTCGCGCAGATGCTCGCCCGGTCCGATCCCCGCCAGCATCAGCAGCTTGGCCGAATTGAAGGTCGAGGCTGACAGGATGACCTCGGCCGTGGCATGGGCCTGCCGCAGGGCGCCGCCCTCCTCGAACTCGACCCCGATGGCGCGCCGCCCCTCCATCATAAGGCGGCGGACATGCGCGCCGGTCACGATGGTCAGGTTGCGCCGGTGGCGCACCGGGTCAAGAAACCCCGTCGCAGTCGAGGATCGCAGCCCCATCCGCTGCGTCACATGCGCAATCGAGGCGCCTTCGCCGGTGTCCCCGTTGTAATCGGGATTGCGCGGATAGCCGATCTCCTCCATCGCCGCGACAAAGACATGCGCCAAGGGATGGACGCCGCGAATCTGCCCGACACCGACGCCGCCCGCCTTGCCATAGACATCGGACACGCCATCGGAATTGCGCTCGATGGCGCGGAAATGCCCGACCATCGTGTCGTAATCCCAGCCGGCATTGCCCATCTGCGACCAGCCGTCATAGTCGCCGCGGTTGCCGCGCACATAGATGACGCCGTTGATCGAGGACGAGCCGCCCAGCACCTTGCCGCGCGACAGCATGTCGATCTTGCCGCCGCGGGTCGGGTCGGGCTCGGCCATGAACATCCAGTCGCTTTCGGGGTTGCCGATGCAGTCGACGCACATCGCCGGCAGCCGGTAGCGCAGCTTGCGGTCGCTGCCCCCGGCCTCGAGCAGCAGGACGCGGATCGACGGATCGGCCGACAGCCGGTTGGCGACCACGGCGCCCGAGGATCCGGATCCGACGATGATATAGTCCCAGGTCATGGCGACACTCCTTCGCGGGCGGCAAAGAACGCCTCGCCCGATGTGGTTGCGCTGGCGTATTCGGCGGCAAGCCAGGCCGGCCCGCCCAGATCGGGCCAGCGCGCGGCAATGACGGGGGCAAGCGTGGTCAGCGCCGCCAGATCGCCCTTGCCCAGGGTGCCGCCGGCCAGCGCGGCGACGATGATGAGGCCAAGGCATTCGCCCTGCGCCAGCAGCGGCGCATAGGCGGCCGATCCCATCCGGGCGGTTTTCAGATACTGGCGGAACCCGGAATGTGTCCTTGTGTCGGCAATCAGCAGCGGCTGGCCCGAGGCGATGACCCGCCCCGGATCGCCGCCGTCGACCGGCACGCACAGACGGCGCTGTTCAGGGGGAAAGCCGGTATTGCCGGCCAGCATCAGGTGCCGCCCGTCCGGCGTGACAAGGAAACCGCCGCCGACAAAGAACTGGCTTTGCCCCGGTAGCAGCGCGCCGGGCCGCAGATGCGCCTGCCGGTCACCCAATCGCGCCTGAAGCACCGCCATCGGCGCGGCGATCAGCCCTTCGGCCGTGGTCGCGGCATGGGCGGCGGCAAGGGCGTCATCGATGGCGGTCATGCGGGGATCCTGTGGCAAAGCGCCTGCCCGAGGGCGATCAGCCGGCGGTCGGCAAAGGCCGGCCCCATCAGTTGCACCGACAGGGGCGGGTCGCCGTCGGCGGCAGGCAGCGGAAACACCAGCGCCGGCAGGCCGGCGACATTGGCCAGAGCGGTGAAATCGGCCTGATCGGCCGGCACCGGGTCGCCGTGGCGGAAGGCGCGCTGCGGCGCGGCCGGCATCAGCACGGCATCGACGCCGCGCAGGGCGCGGTGGGTCAGGGCGGCGGTTTCGGCAATCCGGCGATAGGCCAGCGCCAGCCGCGCTGCGGCGGCCCCGGCACCATAGGCGATGGCGGCGCGGAACCTGTCCGAGAACAGATGCGGCGTGGCGGCGATCGTGTCGCCAAGCACCACGGCGCCCTCGGCCTCGGACACCAGCAGGCCGGCGCGGCGCAGCCGGCCCGGATCCCAGTCAAGCGTCAGGGGCACGATGCGCGCGCCAAGGGCGCGGGCGGCCGCCACCGCGCGGTCATGGGCGGCGCGCACTTCGGGTTCGCAGGTTGCAAGCAGCGCGGCATCCGGCACCGCCAGCACCAGAGCGTCGGGCAGGTCGTCAGGCAGCGCGGTGTCGACCGATTGCGGATCGGCCGCGTCAAACCCCGCCAGCACGTCCAGCGCCAGCGCCAGATCCCCGGCCGAACCGGCAATCGGCCCGATGCTGTCCAGCGTCCAGGACAGGTGCAAAAGGCCGGTGACCGGAATCGCCCCCCGCGTCGGCTTTAGCCCCCAGCAGCCGCAATAGGCGGCGGGGATCCGCACCGATCCCATCGTGTCGGTGCCCAAGGCCAGCGGCACGAACCCCGCCGCCACCGCCGCCCCCGACCCGCCCGACGATCCGCCGGGCACATGGCCGGGTGCGGCGGGGTTGTCGCAGCGGCCCCAGAACGGGTTGTCGGTGGTCGCGCCCAGCGCGCCTTCATGCATGTTCAGCGTGCCAAGGATCACCGCCCCCGCCGCGCGTAACCGCGCGGTGACGGTGGCATCCGCCGGCACAGGGTCGGGAAAGGCGCCGGTGCCGCCATGGCGCGGCAGGCCGGCGACGGCGATGTTGTCCTTGACCGCGACCGGGATGCCATCGAGCGGCCCGATGACCCGCCCCGCCGCCCTGCGCGCGTCCGATGCCACAGCCGCGGCCCGCGCGCCCGCGGCGTCCACGGTGACAAAGGCGCGGACCCCCCGGTCGCGCGCGGCGATACCGGCCAGCGCGGCATCGGCCAGCGCCCGGGCCGTGGTCCGGCCCGCCGCCAGCGCCGCGGCCATGTCGGTTGCCGTCGTCATCCCCGGCGCCGGTCGATCAGGCGGATCGGTTTCTGCCGCACTTCGATCTGGGTCAGCGGGGCAAGGTCGCCGGGCGCCGCCAGCCGCACCCCGATCTCGACCCCCAGCCGCTGGCGCAGCAGAGCCTCATAGCCGCTGCAATCGCCGCCGGTCGGACCGGTCGTCTCGATCCGCACCAGCATTTCATCGCGGTCGCCGTCGCGCGTCACCTCGCAGACATATTCGCCCAGCAGCTCGGCGTTGTTTTCGGTCAGGATGGCGCCGATGCCGGTGGGATAGATGTTGATCCCGCGCAGCTTGACCATGTTGTCGGACCGGCCCTGGAATCCGGCGATGCGCCGCAGCGTCAGGCCCAGGGGCGAGGCATCGGTGCGAAAGGCCGACACGTCATGGGTGTTGAAGCGGATGATCGGGAAAATGTCGTCCTTGTGCAGGCAGGTGCAGACGATGTCGCCCTGCTGCCCATCGGGCACGGGCAGGCCCGACTCGATGTCGCAGATTTCGATATATTGTGCATCTTCATGCACATAAAGGCCGGCATGGTCCGGCCCTTCGCCGGCGATGGCGCCGGTATCGCCGACTCCATACCAGTCGAACACCTCGGCCCCGCCCCAGGCGGCGGACATCGCCTCGCGGCTGTCGGCGCCGATATGGCCGGCGATGATGCGGATCTTCACGTCCTGTCCGGGGATGATGCCGCCGGCGCGGGCGATGCCGGACAGGTATTTGATGTAGTCGCCGAAGCCGACGATGACCGTGGCGCCGAAATCGCGCATCAGCCCGACCTGATTGGCGGATCGCGTCTCGACCCCGGTGCCGGCCGACAGGAACTGCGCCCCGGTCCAGCCCTTGACCGCCTCGCGCACATAATGGCCGCCGTTGACCATGCCGTGGCCATAGACGGAATGGATCACATCCGACCGGGTGATCCCCATGAGCGCATAGAACCGCGCCAGCAGCAGGTTCTGCACCTCGCGCGAGCGTGGGCCGAACAGCAGCGGCTGCGGCCGCCCGGTGGTGCCCGATGTGGTCTGGAAGACCAGCGGCGGGCGTTGATCGGGCGGATAGCTGTCCAGCCCGTGGAAATCGCCGATCGGCGGATAGGCCTCGACCGAGGCCATGAGGTCCGACTTGGAATAGGTCGGCAGGCGGGCGATGTCGTCCAGCCCGCGGATGTCGCCGGCGGCGATCCCCGCCGCGCCCCACAGCCGCCGATAGAAGGGGATCTGCCAGCCGCGGGCCATGACGCGGGCAAAGCGCCGTTCCTGCACCGCGCGCAATTCATCGCGCGACAGGCGGCCAAAGCGGGTCAGGAAATCTTCGGGCCGGCCGTATTCGGCGATCAGCCCCGGATAATCCATCGCGTCGAAATAGGTAGGAAGGCTCATTCGGTCCTCGTGGCAGAACGGTGCAGAAGCGCCGCAAGCGGCGCCATGTCGGGATCGTCGGGCAGCGCCAGCGCGGCAGCGCGGATCGCCGCGGCAAGATCGGGGGCAAGCCCCGCGGCCTCGGCCAGCCGGTAGAACTTGGCGGTGACGGCATCGGCGTCCATCGGGTTTTCCGGATCGCCCCAGGCATCGGTCACCCGTTCCGTCAGGGTGGTGCCACGGGCGGTGGTGACGCGGACCTCGGCGCCAAAGCGCGCGGGATAGGCGGCGGTCAGCGCGGCATCCTCGGCCAGGCTGGTGATGGCGCGCAGGTCCGCCATCGCAGGCAGCGCGGTGGGGTCAAAGGCGGCGGGGGCCGGCTTGCCCTGCCGCAGGGCGACGGCGACGGCATGTTGCAGCGAAAACCGCGCCTGCGCGGCGGTTTCGGGATCGGGGTTGTCGCAGAACAAGAGCGCGTCGCGATAGCTGGCGATGTGGATGGCGGCGGGGGGTGCGTCCAGCCGGTCGCGCAGGGCCAGCGCCGCGTCGATGGCGGGATGGCTGTGACGGCAGGCGGGCCAGGGCTTGAAACTGACCTCGTGGATCAGCCAGTCCGCGGCCGGTTCAAGGATCCGCGCGGGGCTGCCGTCGCGCGCCATGCCGGCAAAGAACCCCTGCGGCCCTTCCAGGATGAACCGCGGGCCGGCCAGCCCGACTTGGGCGTAAAGCGCAGCCTGCACGCCGCGCCGCGCGGCCTCGGCCACATGCAGGTGCTTGGTGGCGACGGGTTCGTTGCGGCATTGCCAAAGCCCGCCGGCCAGCGACATCGCGTGGCCGATGGCATCCACGGTCTGCGCCGGGGTCAGGTCCAGCGCCGTCGCCGCGGCCACCACCGCGCCGATGCCGCCGCAGGTGCCAGTGTTGTGGAACTGCGCGTAATGCGCCGGACCAACCGCGCGGCCAAGGCGGATCATCGCCTCGTATCCGCGCAGCAGCGCGCGCAGGGGATCGCGCCCCGGCAGGGCGGCGACGGTGGCGGCAACCACGGGGCCGGGGTGCAGCAGCGCGGCCTTGTGAACGTCGTCCATCTCGAACAGGCTGCCAAGGGCGCCAAGCGCGCCCGCCGCCGCGGCGGTCCCGCTGCCGGCCAGAGCGAAGGGCGGGCCGGACAGGCGGGCGATGGCGCGGCCCACGGGGTCGGTGGTGCCGATCAGGGCGCAGCCGATCCAGTCAAGCAGATGCAGCGCCGCAACCGTGCGGTCTTCGTGGCGGATCGGCCGGTCAAGCAGGGCGACAAGCGCCGCGCTGACCGGGTAATCTGGGGGCATGCCCGGCATCGACACGGCTCACGCTTGAAAAGTTGTCCGGACAACTTTATCGCTTTCGAGACCCTCCGCAAGCCCGAAGAAGGACAGGAAACCGAAATGCCGCGCCGCCTGACGCCCCGCGATGCCGCGCTTGCCCTGCGGGGCCGCGGGCGCCTTCTGATCGCCGGCTGCGCGGCCGAACCGCGTTCGGTGCTGGCCGCCGTCGCCGCCGAGCCCGACCTTTGGGCCGGCGCCTGCCTGACCGGCGCCTTCATCCCCGGCGTGAACGAAGGCGATTATGCCGCGCTGGTGCCCGGCGGGCGGGTCGAGACGATCTTTACCACCGCCGCCCTGCGCGACCGGCCGGAAACGGCGCATCTGCCGCTGCATTATTCGGCCTTCTGGGACCGGCTGGCGCGGCCCGGCGTGATCGGTGCCGCGCTGATGACGGTGCCGCCGCCGCGGGCCGACGGAACCGTCGGCTATGGGCTGGCCTGCGATTTCCTGCCGGCGGCCATCGGCGCCGGCGTGCCGCTGATCGGCGTGGTCAACCCGCTTATGCCCGATGTCACCAACGGCCCGCGCCTGCCCCTGTCGCGGTTCGAGGCGCTGGTCGAGGATGACAGCCCGCTGACCGCGATGCCGGTGCCTTTGGCGGACGACGACAGCCGCGCCATCGCCCGCCGCATCGCCGGGTTGCTGCGCGACGGCGACACGCTGCAACTGGGGCTGGGACGGTTGCAGACGGCGATTCTGGCGGAACTGGCACAGGGGCGGCCCGAACGGTTGGGCTATCACGCCGGGATGATCGCGCCCGGTATCCTGACGCCCGGCCTGTTCCCGCGCGGCATCACCACCGGCGTCGCCTTGGGCGATGCCGCCTTTTATGCCGCCGTCGGCGCCGCGGACCTGCGTTTCGCGCCGGTGGGCCATACCCATGCCGCCGCCACGCTGGCGGCGCTGCCGTCGCTGGTTTCGGTCAATTCGGCGCTTCAGGTGGACTTGTCCGGACAGGTCGGAGCCGAGTATCTGAAGGGTCAGGTCAGTGGTCAGGGGGGTATGGTGGATTTCATCCGGGGGGCACGGGCTTCGGCAGGGGGCAGGTCGATCATTGCGCTGCCCGCCACCGCGCGGGGCGGCAGCGAAAGCCGGATCGTGGGGCGGCTGGCGCCCGGAATGCCGGTTTCGGTCGCGCGCGCCGATGTGGACCTTGTGGTGACCGAGCACGGCATCGCCGACCTGCGCGAGGCCGATCTGGCGCAGCGCGCCGCCCGGCTGGCCGCCATCGCCGCGCCGCAGTTCCGCGACGATCTGCTGCGCGAGGTGCGCCCATGACCGTGCCGCCCCGTTCCGACGACCGCCCGCGCTATCGCCAGATCGCCGACCTGCTGCGCAGCGGCATCGAATCGGGCCTGTATCCGGTCGGTGACCAGCTTCCTACCGAAAGCGAGTTGTGCGAGGCGCATTCGATCAGCCGCCATACGGTGCGCGAGGCCCTGCGTCTTCTGGCCGAGGCCGGGCTGATCCAGCGCCGGCAGGGGTCGGGGTCGCTGGTCATCGCCGCGACGCCGCCGCAGGGCTATGTCCATTCGATGCGCTCGCTGAACGAGCTGTTCCAGTATGCCGCCGATACCGTGCTGCGCTACACCGGCACCGGAATGCGGGTTCCGGGCCACGATTTCGAGGCCGACATCGGACCGGGCTACGACCGCGAATGGCTGTCGGCCGAGGGGATGCGGATGGATGCCGCCGGACGGGTGGCGCTGGCGCATGTCCGGATCTGGATCAATGCCGACTTTGCCGCCATCGAACCGGAACTCTCGCTGACCCATGGCGCCATCTATGCGCGGATCGAACGGCTGTTCGGCGTCGAGGTGTCCGAGGTCGAACAGTTGATCCGCATGGAGCCGGCATCGCCCGCCACCGCCGCGGCGCTGGGCCTGCGGGCAAGGGCGATGGTCGGAAGGGTGACGCGGCGCTATCTGGATGCGGCCGGTCGGCTGCTGCTTGTCTCGATCAACTACCACCCGGCCGAGCGGTTTTCATACGCCATGCGCCTGCGCCGCGAAGGGCCGCGCGGCGGCTGGACCTGACGGTCAGAAGTTGAAGCTGACGCCCAGATTGACGCTGTTGGTCAGAAGATCGGTCTGGACCGTGCCGCCGGTCTCAAGCTCGACCTCGTTCTGCGAATAGGTGCCCTTGTATTCGCCGAACACCGCCCAGCGGTCGCTGATCGGATAGGACACGCCGGCCATCCAGGTCACCGCCGGCCCGCCGACCTGGAATTCCCAGGTGCGCGTGCCGGGGGTTATCACCTCGACATGCGGCAAGGACAGGCCGATACCGCCGCCCACATAGGGCGTCAGCCCGCCAAGGGCCTGATCCCAGCGGCGATAGGCGTTGACGGTCAGGATGTTCAGCCCGTCGGAAAACTCGAAATGGTCAAGGCCGGCTTCGGCCAGCGTCTCGTCGTCGGCGTAAACCTTGTCGTGGCTGTAATCGAGGCCGACGCCAAAGGATTCGCTTTGCCACCAGGTCGCACGCAGCCCGTAATAGGGCGGCACGGTGAACGACCGCCCTTCCCAGCCGGCGGTGAATTCGTCGTCCGGCAACACGGAATCGCCCGAGATCGTCACCACCGAATGCGGCGCGGTCTGCCAGCCGCCGTAGAAGCTGAGTTCGACTTCGGCCCGGGCTATGCCGGGGACAAGAAGCAGGGCGGGAAGGGCAAGGCGAAGGGGATGCACGGGCGGGACTCCTGTTGCGCCGATCATACGCCGCAGGGCAACAGGCGGCAAGGCCGCGGGCAGGGCGCGCGGTCCTGATCGCGCCGATTGGTCGCAGGGCGGGGTGGGTGGCGCTTCCGTCGGCGTGACAGCGACGACTGCCCGTGCTGCAGGGGTGGCGCTGCCGTTTGTGCCGGGCAACTGGAGGGCGGGAGAGCGCGGGAGGCCATGAAAAACAGGGTCTTGCTTTCCGCGGGCACCCCCGGCGCCGGCGGTGTCTGCGGGTGTCCAGGGCCGATGGCGGCCCACATTGCCGAACCGCACGGTGCCGTGCACCCAAAGGGGGGCGCGCCGCACGCCGCGCCGCTTGTGCCTCTGCTGGCCCGGCACAGCCCTGCGGCACGTGTCGGCCCGGCAACGGGCCTTGCGGGCTGGGCCGCGGCGCTCCTCTCATCCCCGCTGGCGACCGCCGCCATTGTGTCCTTCCCGCCGCGTGTCGTTCATCTGACCCCGATTGCCCGCTGGACGCGCTTACAAGAGGTGGCTAAAGGTCGGACCAACCGTCCGGCGGGAAACCGCCGGGCAGGCCATGCCTTGGCCCGAGGGGGCCCCGACAGATCAACCGGAGAAATACCCGTGTCACACGCAGACGATCATCAGGGCACACGCCGCGATTTCCTATACTATGCGACGGGCGGCGCGGCGGTGGTGGCCACCGGCGCCGGGGTCTGGCCGCTGGTCAACCAGATGAACGCCTCGGCCGACGTCAAGGCGCTGGCCTCGATCCGCGTCGACGTGGCGGGCGTGACAAGCGGCACCCAGCTGACGGTCCTGTGGCAGGGCAAGCCGGTGTTCATCCGCGCCCGCACCGAGGAAGAGATCGCGGCCGCCCGCGAAACCGCCGTGGCCGAACTGCCCGACCAGTTGTCGCGCAACGAGAACAGCGCCAATCCCGCCGCCGATGCCAGCGACGAGAACCGCGCCCTGTCCGAGGATGGGGTCTGGCTGGTCCAGATGGGGGTCTGCACCCACCTTGGCTGCGTGCCGCTTGGCCAGTCGGGCGATTTCGGCGGCTGGTATTGCCCCTGCCACGGGTCGCATTACGACACCTCGGGGCGTATCCGCAAAGGACCGGCGCCTCAGAACCTGCCTATTCCCGTCGCCTCCTTTGTCGACGCCACCACCATCCAGCTAGGCTGAGGATAGCCCGATGTCCGGTATTCCCCACGACCATTACGAGCCGAAGACCCGGATCGAGAAGTGGCTGAACAGCCGCCTGCCGATCGTTGGCCTGGTTTACGACACCCTGATGATCCCGACGCCCCGCAACCTGAACTGGATGTGGATCTGGGGCATCGTGCTGGTATTCACGCTGGTGCTGCAGATTGCCACCGGCATCGTTCTGGTGATGCACTACACGCCGCATGTCGACCTTGCCTTCCGGTCGGTCGAACACATCATGCGCGACGTGAACGGCGGGCACATGATCCGCTATTTCCACGCCAACGGCGCCTCGCTGTTCTTCGTCGCGGTCTATCTGCACATCTTCCGCGGCCTCTACTACGGCAGCTACAAGGCGCCGCGCGAAGTGACCTGGATCATCGGCATGCTGATCTACCTGGTCATGATGGCGACCGGCTTCATGGGCTATGTGCTGCCCTGGGGGCAGATGTCGTTCCATGGCACCGCCGTGATCACCGGCCTGTTCGGCGCCATCCCCTTCGTCGGCGAATCGCTGCAGGCCTGGCTTCTGGGCGCGGGCGCGGTCGGGCAACCGGCGCTGAACCGCTTCTTCTCGCTGCACTATCTGCTGCCGTTCATCCTTTTGGGGCTGGTCATCGTCCACGTCTGGGCGTTCCACTCGACCGGCAACAACAACCCGACCGGGGTCGAAGTGCGCCGCACCTCGAAGGAAGAGGCGCAGAAGGACACCCTGCCGTTCTGGCCCTATTTCGTCATCAAGGACCTGTTCGCGCTGGTCGTGATCCTGGTCATCTTCATGGCCATCGTCGGCTTCATGCCGAACTACCTTGGCCACCCCGACAACTACACCCCGGCCAACCCGCTCGCCACGCCGTCGCATATCGTGCCCGAATGGTATTTCCTGCCCTTCTACGCCATCCTGCGTGCCTTCACCGCGGATGTCTGGGCGGTGCAATTCGTGCAGTTCATCTCGTTCGGCATCATCGACGCCAAGTTCTTTGGCGTGGTGGCGATGTTCGGCGCGATCCTGGTCATGGCGCTGGTGCCCTGGCTTGACACGTCGTCGGTGCGGTCGGGCCGCTTCCGGCCGATGTTCAAATGGTGGTTCCGCCTGCTCTGCATCGACTTCCTGGTGCTGATGTGGGTGGGCGCGCAGGGCACGACATTCCCCTACGACTGGATCTCGCTGATCGCGGCGACCTACTGGTTCGCCTATTTCCTCGTCATCCTGCCGATCCTTGGCGTGATCGAGAAACCGCTGACGCCGCCGTCCTCGATCGAAGAGGATTTCAACGCCCACTATCCGGCCGAATGAGAGACAGGAAAGTGACCCAGATGCTCAGGAAGCTTGCCCTTTCCGCCACTGCCGCGCTGGCCCTGTCCACGGGCGGCGCGATGGCCGCCGGCGAAGGCCATGTCGAGGACTACGCCTTTTCCTTCGAAGGCCCCTTCGGCAGCTACGACCAGAATCAGCTTCAGCGGGGCCTGCAGATCTACACCGAGATCTGTTCGTCCTGCCACGGGCTGAACCTTGTCGCCTATCGCACCCTGGCCGATGAAGGCGGGCCTGCCCTGCCCGAGGACCAGATGCGCGCCTATGCCGCGCAATACATGGTGTTCGATCCCGCTGCCGATGGCGGCTTCGGGGCCGATGTTCCGGCGCAGCCGCAGCACCATTTCGGCAATTCGGGCATGGATACGGCGCCCGACCTGTCGCTGATGGCCAAGGCCCGCGCCGGGTTCCACGGCCCCTATGGCACCGGCCTTGCGCAACTGTTCCGCGGCATGGGCGGGGCGGAATACATCGCCTCGCTGATGGCCGGCTATGCCGAGAATCCGGAGTGCGCGCCTGACGGGATCGACGGCTATTACTACAACACCGCCTTCTCGACCGGCGGCTATCCGGAAAGCTGCGTTGACGAGGAAGGCCACCATATGGCCCCCGGATCGTGGATCGCCATGCCGCCGCCGCTGATGGGCGACGATGTGGAGTTCGTCGACGGCCATTCGACCGATCTTCACCACGAAGCCGAAGATATAGCCGCCTTCCTGATGTGGACCGCCGAGCCGCATCTGAATGCGCGCAAGCAGGCCGGCCTGACCGGGGTGATCTTCCTGACCATCCTGGCCGTGCTGCTGTATCTGACCAACAAGCGGCTGTGGGCGCCGCACAAGCACCGCGCCCGTCAGTGATTCTTGCCTGATCCAAAGGGGGCGCGGCGGGAAACCGCCGCGCCCCTTTGCCTTGCGGTTACTTCCCCAGCCATGCGGCCAGCGCCGGCGGCGGATCGTCCAGCGCCGACACCGGATGCGGCCCGGTCGCCTCTCCGTCCGCGACGATGATGATGCCATCGGCAACCGCCCGCGCCTCGTCCGGGTCATGCGTCACCAGCAGCAGGGTGCGCCCCGCCTCACGCAGCATCTCGGCGGCAAGGGCCAGCATCTCGTCCTTCAGGCCCGGCCCCAGCGCGGCAAAGGGTTCGTCCAGCAGGACCAGCGGCCGGTCCATCAGGAGCACCCGCGCCAGCGCGGCGCGGCTTTGCTGGCCACCCGACAACTGGCCGGGCCGGCGGTCGCCCAGACCGCCAAGGCCGACCCGCGCCAGCATCTCCGTGACCCGCGCCTGCTCGGCCACGGTCGGGCGGCGGCGCGGGTTCAGCGCCAGCGCCACGTTGCGCGCCACGGTCAGGTGCGGGAACAGGTTCGAATCCTGAAACAGCATCGCCACCGGCCGCTGCCACGGCGGCAGCCCGTCGATCCCCGCCCCGTCCCACAGGATCGCGCCCTCGCCCGGCGGAGCGAATCCGGCGATGGCGGCCAGAAGCGTCGACTTGCCCGCCCCCGACTGGCCGATGACGGCAACGGACGCGCCCTTGGCCACCGTCAGGTCGGCGGAGAGGGTGAAACTGCCCCAGGTCAGGCGCAGGCGGTCAATCCTCAGCATGGCGCCCCCAGAGGTCGCAGGTCAAAAACAGCGCAAAGGCGGTGGCCGACAGGACCAGCGCCACGGCGGCGGCGTCCTGCATCCGGTAGGCGCCCATCAGGTTCGCCATGAGAAGCGGCAGAGTCTCGGCCCCGCCGAACAGGGCGATGACGCCCAGATCGCCCGCCGACAACGCCGCCGCCAGCCCGGCGGCAAGGCCAAGCGGCCGGCGCACCAGCGGCAGGATGACGATGCGCAGCCGGGCCGCGCCGGTCAGTCCCAGCGAATCGGCCAGCCTTCCGTAGTCCTGCATGACCCGGCCGATCTCGGGCGCCAGAACCCGCATGGCAAAGGGCAGGGCCATCAGCGCATTGACCAGCACCGTCGCCACCAGCGCGAACCGCGCCGGCGGGCCGAAGGGCAGGGACAAGAGCAGAAGGCCGGCGCCGGTCGCGATGCCCGACAGCGCCAGCGGCAGCAGCCCCGCCGCCTGCGCCATAGCGCCGCCGCGCAGCGACAGCGCCAGCGTGAGGAGGATCGTCAGCGCCGTGGCGGCCACCGCGACGGCAAGCGTCCGCGCCAGCGCCGGCCAGACCGATGGCGGCAAGCCCGCGAGCCCCGGCAGGCCGCGCAGCAGCACGGCGGCCAGGGGCAGGGCCACGAACAGCACCGCCAGAAGGATGGCGATGCCGTCGCCCGGCCCGCGCCCGTCCCACCGCGGCACGACGCGCCCCGGATCGCGGCCGAATGCCGGCGGCTGCGCCACCAGCCCGGCAACCGCTGCCGCGACAGCGCAGATCGCCAGCTGCATTAGCGCCAGCGCCGCCGCGCGGTCGGGCGCGAAATCGAACCGCAGCGCCTGAAAGATGGCAAGCTCCAGCGTCGTCGCCCCCGGCCCGCCGCCCAGTGTCAGCGCCACCGCGAAAGAGGTCAGGCAGACAAGGAAGATCACCAGCGCCGCCCCCGGAAGCACCGTGCGCAGCATGGGCCATTCAAGGGTGCGGAACACCGGCGCGCCAAGGCTGGCGGCCAGGCGAAAGCGGTCCTCGGGGATCGCCTGCCAACCGGTCAGGATCATGCGCACGGCAAGCGGCAGGTTGAAGAACACATGCGCCAGCACCACGCCATGCAGCCCGTAGATCGACAGCCGGGGCAAGCCCACGAGGGCAAGGGCATCGTTCAACACCCCGCCGCGGCCGAAGATCGCCAATAGGCCGACCACCGCGACGATCACCGGCAGGATGAACGGCGCCCCCAAAAGGGCGATGACCACACCACGCCCGCGGAACCGCCGCCGCGCCAGCGCCCGGGCGACCGGCACCGCCAGTGCCAGCGACAGCGCCGCCGACAGCGCGGCCTGCACCAGCGTGAACCGCAGCGCCGCAAGATCGGCCACGCCGATGCCGCCGGCGCCCCCGGCGCGCCAGACCAGAACCGCAAGCGGCCCCAGCGCCAGCAGTGCCACCGCCAGCGCGGCGACGGCGCCCGGCCAGCGCGGCAGCGCCGAGGTCATTGCGCCAGTGCGCCGCGCCAGTCCTCGACCGCCTGATCGCGCATCGCCGCGGCGTCGAAGGGCGACAGGATCAGCGGTTCGAACGGGCCACCCAGCGAAAAGGCGGCGGGCAGGCCGCCTTCCGGCATCAGCACCGGGAACATCCAGTTGGTTTCGGGGATCACCGCCTGCGCCTCGGGCCCGGTGAGATAGGCCAGGAACGCCTTGCCAAGATCAGGCTGGTCCGAGGCGGCGACCAGCGCCGCCACCTCGACCTGCGCCAGATGGCCGTCGGCAAAGGACCAGGCAACCTTGGTCTCGTCACCCTCGGCCAGGACGTGATAGGCGGGCGAGGTCGAATAGGACAGGACGGCATCGGCCTCGCCCCCGGTGAACAGGGCATAGGCCTCGCTCCAGCCCGGCGTCACAGTCAGGATGTTGTCGGCAAGATCGGTCCAGAAGGCGGGGGCGTTCTCGCCATAGGCGGCCGCGACCCAGAGGACGAGGCCGAGGCCGGGGGTCGAGGAGCGCGGATCCTGGATCACCACCGTCAGGTCGCTGGCGGCCAGTTCGGCCAGCGACCCCGGCGCCGGGATGTCGGCACCGCCGACAAAGGCGAACCAGCCCCAGTCGAACGGCAGGAAGGTGTCATCGCTGAACCCTTCGGGCGTGTTGGCCGGCATGTCGAGCCCGTGCCGGGCGAAAAGCCCGGATTCCCGTGCCCGCTCCATCAGGAAATTGTCCAGCCCGACAACGACATCGGCCTGAACCTGCGCCCCTTCCAGCATGACGCGCGACAGAAGCGCGGCGCCGTCTCCTGCGGCGACGAACTGCACGTCGCAGGCGCAGGTCGCCTCGAACCCCGATTCGATCTGCGGGCCGGGGCCCCATTCGCTGGCGAAACTGTCATAGACATAGACCGTCAGCAGCGGCGTATCGGCCATGGCGGCGCCGGCGGTGACGATGGTGGCAAGGGTCAGGGCGGTTCTCATCTGGTTCTCCTACTCTCCGACCCGACGAATGGGGGTGCAGGGGAACCCTGATACCTTCCCTCCGCCGGTCCTAACCGGTTCAGGTTCAACGGGTCCGCTTGCGCATCTCAGCCTGTGAAGGCCCCCCCGAGGTGAGAAGGATCTTACGGGCGGCGTTTCGCCTGCGCAAGAGGCCGGCCAAGGATTGGTCCCCGGCCGGCGTCAAATCCGGTATCGTGACCCCGACCGAGGATCCCATGAAAGCCAGCCATCTTGCCGCCCTCATCGCCCTGCTGCCGCTGACCGGTCCGGCCATGGCCCAGACGCCGCCGGCGCTGTGGGGTGTTGGCGCCACCGGTATTGACTGCTTCATGGCGCCCTGCCCCTACTGGGGCATATTTCCCGTCGATTCCAAGGGGCGGCGCAGCCAGCCGGTGATGACCGCCGATGACCCCCTGCCCCTGCCGCCGCTGGTGGCCGCGCCCGCCGATGCCAGGGCCATCGCCGCGGCCTGGACCTCGGGCGGGTGCCTGGTGGTCGCGGGCAGCTTCGCCGACGGGGTGCTGACGGTCGAAAGCATCGTCGGCGACTGCTGACGGAATTGCCTTTCGCGGCCCGCTGCGCTGTCCTAAAGGACGGGCAACGCGAGGGGAACGCCCATGTCCTTGAACACCTTCGGCCACCTGTTCCGCTTCACCACCTGGGGCGAAAGCCACGGGCCGGCCATCGGCGCCGTGGTCGACGGCTGCCCGCCGGGGCTGCCGCTGACCGAGGCCGACCTGCAGCCCTGGCTGGACAAGCGCCGTCCCGGTCAGAACCGCAACACGACGCAACGGCAAGAGGCCGACGCGGTGCGCATCCTGTCCGGCACGTTCGAGGGGCGCACCACCGGCACGCCGATCCAGTTGTTCATCGAGAACACCGACCAGAGGTCGAAGGATTACGGCGACATCGCGCAATCCTTCCGGCCCGGCCATGCCGACATCACCTATCACCAGAAATACGGGCTGCGCGACTATCGCGGTGGCGGCCGCTCCTCGGCCCGCGAAACCGCGTCGCGCGTCGCCGCGGGCGGGGTGGCGCGGCAGGTGCTCGCCGCGCTGGCGCCACAGATCCGCATCAAGGGCTATATGGTGCAGATGGGGCCAAAGACCATCGACCGTTCGCGTTTCGACTGGAATGCCATCGACGGCAACGATTTCTGGTGCCCCGACCCGGTGGTCGCGCCCGAGTGGGAAGATTACCTCGATCACCTGCGCAAGAGCGATCACAACTCGGTCGGCGCGATGATCGAGGTCGTGGCGCAGGGCGTGCCGGCGGGGCTGGGCGCGCCGCTTTATGGCAAGCTCGACAGCGATCTGGCCAGCGCGATGATGTCGATCAACGCGGTGAAGGGGGTCGAGATCGGCGATGGCATGGCCGTGGCGTCCCTGACCGGACGCGAGAATGCCGACGAGATCTTCATGGGCAACGACGGGCAACCGGTGTTCGGGTCGAACCACGCCGGCGGCATCCTGGGCGGGATTTCCAGCGGGCAGGACATCGTCGTGCGCTTTGCGGTCAAGCCCACATCGTCGATCCTGTCGCCGCGGCAGTCGATCCGCACCGATGGATCGGCGGTCGAGGTGGTGACCAAGGGCCGCCACGACCCCTGCGTCGGCATCCGCGCCGTGCCGGTGGGCGAGGCGATGATGGCGCTGGTGCTGGCCGACCATCTGCTGCTGGACCGCGGCCAGACCGGCGGCATTCGCGGCGTCATCGGCTAACGCAAGGCCCCGGATCGCGGGGTCAATCGTCCCCGCTCAGCCGGGCGATGTAGGCGCGCAGCAGCGGCACGCGCCTTGGCCGGAAATGTTCGTCGGCCGGTTCCGCGGCGGCGATGCGGTCGGTGCGGAACTGGCGGAAATCCTGCCGCAGGCAGCACCAGGCAAGGCACATCAGCGCATGGTCAAGCCGGACGATGGCCAGCGGCCAGATCCGCCGCCGGCTGTTCGCGTCGTCGCGGTCGGCATAGGTGATGTCGACGGCCCGTTCTTCCCATGCGGCCTCGCGCAGGACCGGAATGAAGGGCGATGTCGCCGGCCCCGGGTGGTAGTGATGCACCAGTTGCGTGGCATGGGCGGCCTGCCGTTGCACCCTCTCGGGCAGGCTGGCGGTGATCTTGGCCAGCGCGTCCTCGGCGGCGCGGGCCAGGGCGGGGTCACCGATCTGCGTCACCTCGGACAGGCCCATCACCAGCGCCTCGACCTCGAGCCGGGTGAACATCTGCGGCGGCAGGGCCGGATCCTCGGTCAGGGTGTAGCCCAGCCCGGCTTCGCCGTCGATCAGGGCGCCGCCGGCGCGCAGGGCGCCGATATCGCGATAAAGCGTGCGCAGCGAAACGCCGGTTTCCTCGGCCAGCCTTTGCGCCGTCACCGGCGCCGGCAGGCGGCGCAGGGCCTGAAGCAGGCGGAACAGGCGGTCTGAGCGGGGCATCGGTCCTCCTGTCAGGAATTGGCAGCAGGGTGGCGCTAAACCGGGGGCATCGCAAGCCAAAGGAGACCACGATGCTGACCTTCTACCACGCCCCCGAAAGCCGTTCGGTGCGGGTCGCCGCCCTGATCGAGGAAATGGGCATCGGCGACCGCATCCGGACGGTGATCGTCGACATTCCCCGCGTCGACGGCAGCGGGGCCCGCGACCCCGCCAATCCCCACCCCGAGGGCAAGGCGCCCTGTCTGGTCCATGACGGCACCCTGCTGACCGAGACGGGGGCGATCCTGCTGTATCTGACCGCGCTTTTCGCAGCCGATGCGCAGCATCCCATGGCGCCGCCGCCCGGCCATCCGCGGCGGGGCGCATTCCTGACCTGGCTGTTCTGGTATCACTCGACGCTGGAGCCGGTGCTGATCATGCAGGCGGGCGATTTCAGCCATCCCTGGCTGACCGCCGCCACACGCGGCCCGGTCGAGGCGACGGCCCGCATCCGCGCCGCGCTGGACCGCGGCCCGTGGCTGTGCGGCGAGGAATATACCGCCGCCGATCTCTTGGTGCATTCGCCCTACAGCTTCTTTCCCGACAGCCTGCCTGAGGATCCGGTGATCCGCGACTGGGCAGACCGCTGCGCCGCACGTCCGGCGGGATTGCGGGTCATGGAACGCGACCGGGCGGCCTTGGCCAGGGCGGCGTGACAAAGCCAAAGCAAAGGGCCGCCCCGGCGGGACGGCCCTGGATGCCGGGCACGGGCCCGTCGTGGATCAGGCGTTGACGCTGTCCTTGAGCGCCTTGGCGACGGTGATCTTGACGACCTTGTCGGCGTCCTTCTGGATCATCTCGCCGGTGGCCGGGTTGCGGACCTGACGCGCCTCGCGGGTGCGGCAATAGATCTTGCCGACGCCGGGCAGCGTCACCGAACCACCGGCAACCACCGCATCGGTGATGATCTTTGTCAGTGCGTCCAGCGAGGCGCTGGCCGATTTCTTGTCGCTGCCGGTCGCCTCGGCAAGAGCGGCGACAAGCTGCGCCTTGGTCATTTGTTCGGCCATTCCGGTTCTCCTGTCAAAGGCCCCGATCCCTTGGGTCCGTGGGCATATGCGCTACATCATCTGGGAATGGTCCACAGTAAAAAAGCCAAGTTTGCAAGCGAAAAGCGCGAAAACCGGCGCCGGGCGGCGGAATTCAGAGGAAAGCCGTTTCCTCGAAGCTACGCAGCTTGCGGCTGTGGATCTTCTCAAGCGGCATGGCGCGCAGCATCTCCATCGCGCGGACGCCGATCATCATGTGCCGCGCCACCTGGGTGCGGTAGAAATCGGACGCCATGCCGGGCAGCTTCAACTCTCCATGCAGCGGCTTGTCGCTGACGCAGAGGAGGGTGCCATAGGGCACGCGAAAGCGGAATCCGTTCGCCGCAATGGTGGCGCTTTCCATGTCCAGCGCGATCGCCCGCGACAGCGACAGCCGGTGCACCGGCCCGGATTGGTCGCGTAGTTCCCAGTTGCGGTTGTCGATGGTGGCGACGGTGCCGGTGCGCATGATGCGCTTCAGCTCGTAATCCTTCAGCTCGGTGACCTCGGCCACCGCGTCCTGCAGCGCGATCTGGATTTCGGCCAGCGCCGGGATCGGCACCCAGACCGGCAGGTCGTCATCCAGGACGTGATCCTCGCGCAGATAGGCATGGGCGAGGACGAAATCGCCCAGCCGCTGCGAATTGCGCAGGCCGGCGCAATGGCCGACCATCAGCCAGGCATGCGGCCGCAAGACGGCGATATGGTCGGTTGCGGTCTTGGCGTTCGACGGGCCGACGCCGATGTTGACCAGGGTGATGCCGTTCCCGTCCGGCCGCCGCAGGTGATAGCTTGGCATCTGCGGCAGCTTGGCCGGGATCGGCAGGGCGGCGTCCGCTTCGGTGATCTCGACATTCCCCGGCGCGACAAAGCTGGAATAGCCCGAGTCCGGGTCGGCCAGCACATGGCGGGCATAGGCCTCGAACTCGTCGACATAGAACTGGTAGTTGGTGAACAGGACGTGGTTCTGGAAATGGTCGGGCAGGGTGGCGGTGTAATGCGCCAGCCGCGACAGCGAATAATCCACCCGCTGCGCGGTGAAGGGGGCCAGCGGGATTGATCCGTCGGGATACCGCCAATCCTCGCCATTGACGATCTGGTCGTGGGTGGTCACCAGATCCGGCACGTCGAACACGTCGCGCAGCGTGAAGTCGAGCGCACCGTCCTGCGGCACCGTCACCGCACCATCGCCCGCCACCGCGAAATGCACCGGCATCGGCGTGTCCGAGGCGCCGATGAGGACCGGCACCCCGTGGTTGCGCAGCAAAAGTCCGATCTGCTGTTCCAGATAGTTCGCGAACAGCCGCGGCCGGGTGATCGTGGTGGAATAGACCCCCGGCCCCGCGACATGACCAAAGGACAGACGCGAATCGGTCAGGGCATGGGTGGCAACCGACAGGCGGATTTCCGGGTAATAGGCGCGGATGCGCCGCGCGGGGCGCCCGTGGCGCAGCGCCTCGACAAAGCGGTCGCGCAGGAATTCCGCGGCGATGTCATACAGCAGGATCAGCCGCGCCACCGCGGCGGCGGCATCGGTAAAGGGTTCCGGCGCCGGAACGGCGGGCGTTTCGATTTCATGGACGGTCATTGCGGCACCGGGGGCGCGGGGGGATATGGTGGAAAGGTGTGGCCCCTGGGGGCAGGGGAAAAGCATCGGTTTTCATGCGCCATTTGTTCCAGAACCGGTCCCCGGCGCAAGTCCCGCTCCGCGCGCGCCCTATCTCGAGTGAAAGACTCGGGTTCAAGCGCCCGAGTGAAACTGTCAACTATTTGATCTTGCGGGATTTTTTGGACCGCGGTCTTGACCCGCCTGCAGCGGGACGCTAGATATCGGTCAAGACAGCCAGCCAGCAAATCGCCAGCCAGCAAGCCACCCCGGCGCGCAACATGCGACCGGGGTTCGCCTTTTCCGGTCGACGCCAGCCCGCCACGCATCCCGGCAGCGCCCCAGGTTCATATCCCAGGCAGCCACCCCGATCCGCCGCACGCCAGCCCACCGGAAGGGTCCGCCAGAACGGAAAAAGCCCGCCGGCACGATGACCGGCGGGTCAGTCAGGAACCGCGGCCGCAAACGGCCGCAGGCACCGGCGGTAAGCGTGAATTCCTAGTGGTCGGGCCCCATCTCGGCCCGGATCTGCTGGCGCAGAAAGTCGATCGGCACGTTGCGGCCGTCACGGCGGAAGTGCCAATAGGTCCAGCCGTTGCAGGACGGCGCCCCTTCCAGATGCGCCCCGACCTGATGGATCGATCCGGCAGCGCCATCGGCGACCAGCGTGCCGTCGGCCCGCACCTTGGCGGCCTTGCCGTTGTAGCTGACCAGCGTTTCGCCCGGCCGCAACATGCCGCGTTCGACCAGCACGCCAAAGGCAACCCGCGGCTCGGCCCGTTTCGAGCCGGTGATCGCCAGCGCCTCGCGGTCATATTTGCGCACCCCGGCGATGCGACGTTCGGCGACCTTGCGATAGGCTTCCTCGCGCTCGATGCCGATGAAGTCGCGGCCCAGCATCCGTGCCACGGCGCCGGTGGTGCCGGTGCCAAAGAACGGATCCAGCACCACATCACCGGGGTTGGTGGTGCCCACCAAGAGCCGGTGCAACAGCGCCTCGGGCTTTTGCGTCGGATGCGCCTTGTCGCCGTGGTCGTCCTTGATCCGTTCGTGCCCGGTGCAAAGCGGGATGGTCCAGTCCGAGCGCATCTGGATGCCCTCGTTCAGCGCCTTCAGCGCCTCGTAGTTGAAGGTGTATTTCGCGCCTTCGGATTTCGACGCCCAGATCAGCGTCTCATGCGCGTTGGTCAGGCGCTTGCCGCGGAAATTCGGCATCGGGTTCGACTTGCGCCAGACCACGTCGTTGAGGATCCAGAACCGCTGGTTCTGCAGCTCGGCGCCCAGGCGGAAGATGTTGTGGTAACTGCCGATCACCCAGATCGCGCCATTCGGCTTGAGCAGCCGCTTTGCGGCCGCCAGCCAGTCGCGGGTGAAACGGTCGTAGGCCTCGAAACTCGCGAACTGGTCCCAGGCGTCGTCCACCGCATCGACGCGGGAATTGTCCGGGCGGTGGAGATCGCCGCGCAATTGCAGGTTGTATGGCGGGTCCGCGAAGATCAGGTCAACCGAGGCTTCGGGCAGCGAGGCCATCACCTCGATGCAATCGCCCGCAAGGATACTGTTGAGGGGAAGCGCCGTCGCGCCCCCGTTCTTCGTGACCGTCATCGCACTGCCCTTGTCCCGTGGCGTTTGCCGCCTTGTGGTTGAGCACAAGATGAGTCAGGGGCGATTCGCTGTCAAAAACTTTTTTGAATCAACTACTTACGGAAATGCCTTGGCACAATATCTTGTGCACCGGCCCGAAGGAACGTCTATGATGTGGGGTCACACCAAGATTTAGAAGCGCCTCTCTGTGACCTTTTGTCGGGTAACCGGCATTGGCCTCCCAGCCGTAACCGGGGAATTGTTGCGCCAAATCCACCATGATGCGGTCGCGCATCACCTTGGCCACGATCGAGGCCGCGGCGATCGACAGGGACAGCGCATCACCGCCGATCAGCGCTTCTGCCGGCAGGGTCAGGCCACGCGGCAGCAGGTTGCCGTCGATCAGGGCGAAATCCGCCGGGGCGGGCAGGGCGGCAAGGGCGCGTTCCATGGCCAGATGGCTGGCCCGCAGGATGTTCAGCGTGTCGATCTCGGCCACGCTGGCGATGCCGGTGCCGACCGTGGCGCAGGACAGGATCGCCGCAAAGGCGCGGTCGCGGCCCGGCGCCGACATCTTCTTGCTGTCGTTCAGGCCGGGCGGGATGCGGGCGGGGTCAAGGATCACCGCCGCCGCCACCACCGGCCCGGCCAGCGGGCCGCGCCCGGCCTCGTCCACGCCGGCGATGCGGCCATGGCCACGGGCGGCGGCGGCGGTTTCATGGGCATAATCGGGAAGGGTCATGCCGGCCTTCTTGCCAGCAAAGAAAACGGGGCGGAAGGCCCGTGTCCTGGCCTTCCGCCCCGGCAGGCCCCCGGACTGGGGCGATTCGGGGGCCTTCTGCTCGACCGTTCCGGCCGATCCCCTGACGTGTCGGGGCTTGCGGTGACCATCACGCCGCCTTTCGCAGTCAGGCAATAACGCCGCCGGGCTATCGGCTGGCCCATGCGCCGGCGCGGTTGGTTATTGAATATCACCCCCGGCTCGTGCCTTGTGGCCGCATGATGACGCGCGCAGCCCTTGCCCTAGCCCTTCTTGCCCTGTCCGCCGCGGCGGCGAATGCCGCCTGCTATGCCGACTACAAGGCCAAGAAGGATGACCCCCTTCAGCTTCAATATGGCGTGGCCGAGATTTATGGGGATTGCACAACCGATCAGGCCTATGCGGAACTGGAACCGCGGCTGGCCACGGACGGCTGGCAATTGCTCGAGGTCGTCGGCACCTTCGACGATTCGGGGCTCGAGGGGAGACGCGAGAGTGCAGGCGAATATTTCCTCCGCTATTGAGGCGCGGCAGGTCGGCAACCGGGTGGTGATCGGCGGCATTGCCGCCATCGTCGCCATCCTTGCCGGGGCCGGCATCCTGCTTCTGGTCTATCTGCCCGATGCCAATGCCTTCAACGAACGGGTCGAACGGCTGTTCGTGGAAAACGACCTGACCAGCCGGGCCGAGATCTCGCTTCTTGAAATCCTCGCCCAGTCCGGCACCCAGTTCGAGGCGGTGTTCTCCTCCTACCGCCTGATCATCTTCGTGCTGCTGGTGCTGGCGACCGCGATGATGATCGCCGCCGTCGCCTTTCTGGTCATGCTGATCGCGATGAACCGGCGGATGGGCCAGATCGAGAAGAAGGGAATCGAGGTCAACTCCCTGCTTATCAGTCGCGACCAGAACACGGTTTACCTGAACAATTTCGAATTCAAGCTGACCGAGGCCGCGATCGAGACCCTTGCTGTGCTGGCCGAGGCGCGGATGGATGACGAGGTTCTGTCGGGGGCCGAGATCGAGGCGGTGATTTCCGGCCGCAACGCCGTGGATTGCGACGAGGCGGCGGGCGCCACCCGGATCAAGCGGCTGCGCGACACGTTGGGCAACCAGATGGTCAGCGAACTCTTGGTCAAGAACATCGCCCGGCGCGGCTACATGCTGGCCATCGACAAGAGCGTGATCCGCATGGTCTGACCATTCTGCTCAATCACGCGCAGACATTTGATCGAAAATGATTGCCTGACGGCCTGTTGGCTGCTAGCCTTTGCCGGCAAGCGAAAGGGGGGCGCCATGGCGACAGCGGCGATCATCGGCTCGGGGCATATCGGCACAGACCTTCTGGTCAAGATCCTGCGGCGCAAGGGGCCGCTCGATATCGCGGCCTTTGTCGGCATCGACCCGGATTCCGAAGGGCTGGCCTTTGCCCGGCGGCAGGGGGTGCAGGCGATCAGCACCGGCATCCGCGGCCTGACCGACCTGCCCGATTTCGACAGCATCGACGTGGTGTTCGACGCCACCAGCGCCGGCGCCCATCGCGCCAATCTGGCGGCGCTCAAGGGCAGCCGCGCCCGCGTCGTCGACATGACCCCCGCCGCCGTCGGCCCGTTCGTGGTGCCGCCGGTGAACCTGAATGCCCATACCGGGGCGCCCGTGGTCAACATGGTCACATGCGGCGGTCAGGCGACGGTGCCCATCGTCGCCGCGATCAGCCGGGTGGCGCCGGTCGCCTATGCCGAGATTGTCGCGACCATCGCCTCGAAATCGGCCGGGCCGGGGACGCGGGCCAATATCGACGAATTCACCGTGACGACCGCGCGGGCGCTGGAATCGGTCGGCGGCGCTGCCCGCGGCAAGGCGATCATCATCCTGAACCCGGCCGAGCCGCCCCTGATGATGCGCGACACCGTGCTGTGCCTGTGCGCCGCCGCCGATCCGCAGGCGATCCGCGATTCGGTCGGTGCCATGGTCGCCGCGGTGCAGTCCTATGTCCCCGGCTATCGCCTGAAACAGGCGGTGCAGGTCGAAGAGGTGCCGGCCGGCCTGTGGCCCGGCGCACCTGCCGGGATGAAAGTGTCGGTCTTTCTCGAAATCGAGGGCGCCGGCCATCACCTGCCGGCCTATGCCGGCAACCTTGACATCATGACTTCGGCGGCGCTGCGCACGGCCGAGGTCATGGTCGGCGAACCGGCGGGGGTATGACCATGGGCCGCAGGATCTATGTCCAGGACGTGACCTTGCGTGACGGGATGCACGCCATCCGTCACCGCTATGACCTTGGCCATGTGCGCGAGATCGCGCAGGCGCTGGATGCCGCCGGCGTCGATGCCATCGAGGTCGCGCATGGCGACGGCCTTGCCGGGTCGTCCTTCACCTATGGTTTTGGCCTGCATACCGACGAGGCATGGATCGCCGAGGCGGCGAAGGCGTGCAAGCGCGCCGTGCTGACCACCCTTCTGATCCCCGGCATCGGCACGCTTGAGGATCTGCGCCGCGCTGCCGATCTGGGCGTCCGCTCGGTCCGGGTCGCGTCGCATTGCACCGAGGCCGACGTGACCGCCCAGCATATCGCCGCGGCCAGGGAGATGGGGCTGGACGTGTCGGGGTTCCTGATGATGAACCACATGTCGCCGCCCGAAAAGGTCGCCGAACAGGCGCGGCTGATGGAAAGCTATGGCGCGGCCTGCGTCTATATCACCGACAGCGCCGGCGCCCTGCGCATGAACGGTGTGCGCGACCGGGTGCGCGCCTATCGCGCCGCGCTGCGCCCCGACACGCAGATCGGCATCCATGCCCATGAAAACCTGTCGCTGGGCGTGGCCAATTCGATGGCCGCGCTCGAGGAAGGCGCCTATCGCGTCGATGCGTCCCTGACCGGGATGGGCGCCGGGGCCGGGAACTGCCCGCTCGAGGCGCTGATCGCCGCCATCGAGGGCGCGGGGTTTGAGCATGGCTGCGACCTTGGCGCGCTGATGGACGCCGCCGAGGATCTGGTGCGTCCGTTGCAGGAACGCCCGGTGCGGGTCGACCGCGAGACGCTGTCCATCGGCTATGCCGGGGTCTATTCCAGCTTTCTGCGCCATGCCGAACGCGCCGGCGCCGAACACGGCGTCACCCCGCGCGCCATCCTGATCGAGGCCGGACGGCGCAAGCTGGTCGGCGGGCAAGAGGACATGCTGACCGACATCGCGCTGGATCTGGCGGCGAAATGACGGGCTGCCTGATCGTCACCGGCGCTTCGCGCGGCATCGGCGCCGCCTGCGCCGTGCGCGCCGCGCGCGACGGCTGGGACGTGGTGGTGAACTATGCCCGCGACCGGACGGCGGCGGATGCGCTAGTGGCGGCGATCACCGCCGCAGGCGGTCGTGCCCTCGCGGTGGCCGCCGATGTGGCCGACGAGGCCGCCGTGACAGCCCTGTTCGATGCGGCCGAAGCCGCCTTTGGCCCGGTCCGAGGTGTGATCGCCAATGCCGGCGTCATCGGCGCCAAGGCCGCTTTCCCTGATATCGACCTTGCCCGCTGGGACCGCATCCTGTCGACCAATGCCACCGGCGCCTTCCTCACCTTGCGCGAATCGGTGCGGCGGATGGAGCGGGGCGCCATAGTCGTCATGTCGTCGATGGCCGCACCCCTGGGCGGCGCGGGCGAGGTGGTGGATTATGCGGCGTCGAAGGGCGCCGTCGAATCCATGGTTCTGGGTCTCGCGCGAGAGGTCGCGCCCCGGGGCATCCGCGTCAACGCCATCCGCCCCGGCCTGATCGACACCGACATGCAGACGGCCATCGACCCCGAAAGGCTGGCGCGTCTGGCCGCGACCGTGCCCATGGGCCGCCCCGGCACGGCCGCCGAAGTGGCCGAGGCGGCGGTCTGGTTGCTGTCGGATGCGGCAAGCTATGTCACCGGCGCGATCCTGCCGGTGAGTGGCGGGCGGTAGGCGGGGTTAGCGGTGGGCGATTGCCCACCCTACGGGACTGGGCTATTCCGCCGCCGTGCGCCGGGGCAGCACCCAGTTCGGCCGGATGAAATGGCAGGTATAGCCGTTCGGGATCCGCTCGAGATAATCCTGATGCTCGGGCTCGGCCTCCCAGAAATCGCCCGCCGGCTGCACCTCGGTCACCACCTTGCCCGGCCACAGGCCCGAGGCATCGACATCGGCGATCGTGTCCAGCGCGACCTGCCTTTGGTCGTCGCCGGTGTAATAGATGCCCGACCGATAGCTGGTGCCGCGATCATTGCCCTGCCGGTTCAGCGTGGTCGGATCGTGGATCTGGAAGAAGAATTCCAGAAGCCGGCGATAGCTGATCCGTTCGGGGTCGAACAGGATCTCGATCCCCTCGGCGTGGCTGCCGTGGTTGCGATAGGTCGCGTTCGCCACGTCGCCGCCGGTATAGCCGACGCGGGTTGCCAGCACCCCCGGCAGCTTGCGCACCAGATCCTGCACGCCCCAGAAACAGCCCCCGGCCAGAACCGCGCGTTCGGTCGTCATTGCCCGTCCTCCACCTGATCCAGATAGTCGCCATAGCCCTGTGCCTGCATCTCGTCCTTCGGGACGAACCGCAGGCTGGCCGAGTTGATGCAATAGCGCAGCCCGCCACGGTCGCGCGGCCCGTCGGGAAAGACATGGCCCAGATGGCTGTCGCCATGGGCCGACCGCACCTCGACCCGGACCATGCCATGCGTGGTATCGCGCAGCTCGGTCACATTGGCGTCGACGATGGGTTTCGAGAAGGCCGGCCAGCCGCAGCCGGAATTGTATTTGTCGGTCGAGGCGAACAGGGGTTCGCCCGACACCACATCGACATAGATGCCGGGTTCGAAATGGTGGTCGTATTCGCCGGTAAAGGGCCGTTCGGTGCCGTTGTGTTGGGTGACGCGGAACTGCTCCGGCGTCAGGGCGGCCAGCGCCTTGTCGGTCTTGGCATAGGTCATCGCATGCTCCCGTTCAGGGTGATGCCCCAGATGTGGGGTATCGGCAGGGAAAACGCAAAGGCCGACACAAAGGTTTCAGACCCGCAGCACCTGCACACCCGCCGCCACCACCTCGGCCACCATGGCATCGGTGGCGCCGGTATCGGTGATGATCCGCGTCACCTGCGCCAGCGGGCAGATCAGGGCCGGCAGCACCTGCCCGAACTTGGAATGGTCGGCGACGATCCAGACCTCGCGCGCCTGTTCCAGCATGACGCGGTTCACATAGGCTTCGGACGAATCATAGGTGGTCAGACCGGCGCGGGCGTCGATACCGTCGGTGCCGATGATCGCCACATCAAGGTTGATGTCGCGCAGGGTGCGTTCGGCGATATGGCCGACCATCTCGGCCGTGCGCCGCCGCAGCGTGCCGCCGGTAAGCGTGACGCTGACGCCCGGCGCCTCGCGCAGGTCGAGCGCGACATTGACCGCCGTTGTCACCAGCCGCAGGTCCATGCGCCGGATCGCCGGCAGGATCTGCATCACTGTGGTGCCGCCGCCAAGGCCGACCATGCTGCCCGGTACGATCATGCTGCCGGCCTGCGCCCCGATCCGCCGCTTTTCCGGCAGAAAGGCCATGACCTTGGCGTCATAGGGCAGTTCCTCGTTCCGCTGCGGCAGCGAGGCGCCGCCATGCGTGCGCTTGACCACGCCGCGTTCGTCCAGCTCGGCAATGTCACGGCGGATCGTCGCGAGCGAGGCGTCGAGCAGCGCCGCCATGTCCTGCGCGCTCACCGTGCCGCGCCGCGCCAGTTCTGCCAGAATGCGTTCATGCCGTTCGGCGCGGATCATCTTGGTCCCCGTATTACTTCAAATGCCTTAGCCGCAACCATGGGTGGAAGGCAAATCCTGACCGATGCTAGTCGCCACACGATCAAAAGCAATCATTTTCATATAGACTTTTGCGCGTTCTGTCGTATCCTTGTCGCGACCTCAGCCGGAGAAACCCATGTCGCGCCTCAAACTCGTCCTGATCGGTGCCGGCAGCACCGTGTTCACCCAGCGCCTTGTCGCCGACATCATCCTGGCGGGCGAGGCGCATCTTTGGGAACTCGCCCTTGTCGACATCGACCCGGTCACGCTGGATGCCGTCGAAAAGCTGGTCCGCAAGATGCTGGTGGCCAAGGGTGCCGACATCCCGCTGACGGCGACGACCGACCGCAAGACGGTGCTGCCCGGTGCCGATTTCGTGGTCACGACGATTGCCGTGGGCGGGCGCAAGGGCTGGCAGCGCGATATCGAGATTCCGCGCCAGCACGGCATCTTCCAGCCGGTCGGCGATACGGCCATGCCGGGTGGCATCAGCCGGGCCATGCGGATGATCCCGCAGATGATCGCCATCGCCAATGACGTGGCCGACCTGTGCCCCGATGCGCATTTCTTCAACTATTCCAATCCGATGACCGCGATCTGCCGCGCGATCCGTCGCGAGACGGGCGTGCCCGTCGTCGGCCTGTGTCACGGTGTCCATCATGTCGAGGGGGTCATCTCCCGCTTCCTCGGCGTTGATGAGGCCGATTTCACCTCCTATGGAATCGGCCTCAACCACCTTACCTACCTGACCCGGCTGCGGGTGAAGGGGGCCGATGCGATCCCGCTCCTCCATGCAAAGCTGGACGAACAAGAGGCGACGCTGGCCCGCGAACTGGCCGAAAAGACCGAATGGGCGAACATCGTGACCGGCCGTGCGCCGCGCTGGTCGGACGATCCGTTTTCCTGGGGGCTGTTCCGGCAATATTCGGTGTTCCCCTGCGCGATGGACCGGCACGCGGTGGAATTCTATCCCGAACGTTTCCCCGGCGGTGCCTACCACGGCCATACCCTGGGGCGCGAGGCGTTCCCCATCGACAAGCGCATCGCCCTTGGCGACACCTGGTATGACGAGATGATCGCCATCGCCAATTCGCCCGATCCCTTGCCGAAATCCTATTACGAAAACGTCCCGGGCGAGAGCGAGCAGTTGCTCGAGATCATGCATTCGCTGCTCTATGATCGCCGCGACGTGTTTTCGGTCAACCTGCCGAACATCGGGCAGGCGCCGTATCTGCCGAAGGATGCGGTGCTGGAATGCAACGCCAGCGCCGTGGCCGGCGGTTTCGCCGCGCTGATGGCCGACGAATTGCCCGCCGCGCTGATCGCCAAGCTGACGTCCAAGATCGAGGCGATCGAGATCACCGTCGATGCCGCGGTCAAGGGATCGCGCGCGCTGATGGTCGAGGCTCTGTTGGCCGATGGCACCGTGGGGCAGCCCGATGTGGCCGTGCGGCTGGCGGACGAGCTGATCGCCGAACATCGCGCCTACCTGCCGCAATTCGCGTGAGGCGGCGATGAAGATCATCAACGCCGACCCCACGCGCATGATCGACCTGCCCGGCGTCGGCCCCTGCCCGCGCCCGGTGGACATCGACCAGTCGGTCACCGGGTTCAACCGTCTGAAATCCTTGCGCATCTATCGCTTTGCCCCCGGCGCCACCATCGAGGGCGAAAGCGAGGAGGACGAGGTTTACATCGTCGCGCTGGACGGTGCCGCGCGGATGGAAATCAGCGGTGCGCATCCCCTGTCCGCCGATCTGGGGCCGGGCCGCGCGCTGTACATGACGCCGCATCACGCCTATCGCCTGACGCCGGCGGCGCAGACGCATGTCGCCTATTCCCGCGCCCTGGCCGCCGGTCGGGTCGCGACCCATGCGACAGGGGCACAGGGCGGCGCCGCGGAACATCTGCAATTCCGTGTGGTCGCGCTGAAGGGCGGGGATCGTCTGCCGACCGATCCGGCGCGCGAACGGCTGGTGCATGTCATTGCCGGCCGGATCGCCGTGGGCAGCGATGCTGTCGCAGCACCGCAGACCGTGGCGCTGGCCGCGGGCGAGGCACCGTCGATTGCCGCCGAAGGCGCGGCAGAGGTGCTGGTGGTTTCAGCGTAACAGGCTGGATTTCATATAAAATCCAGCCTGCCGGGCAACTTTCTAGAAAGTTGCCCGCAGCTTCTGCACCGCAAGATTGGAAAACAGGAACTGGTATCCGGCGCGGTCCACCGCCGCGTCGGCCACCGGGTTTTCGCCGTATTTGCCGCCGAACAGCCAGGCAAAGGCCCGCACCGGATGGCCCAGCTCTCGCCGGAAATCCTCCTGCGCGCCGACAATTTCCGTTTCCACCGCCGCCGGGTCATCCAGCCCGACTCGGGTGTGATTGCGCGTGTGACTTGCGACAACATGCGGCCCGTCCAGCCTGCGCAATTCGTCCCAGGACAGCGCATGGCGGCCATCGCTGTATTCCTCCGTCACCGCCAGCCGGTGCGTGGCGGCAAAGGCGCGCTGGTCGGCGACCGGGCAGGATGAAAACCCGGTCACAGCCATGAACCAGCCGGTCAGCCCGTGCCGGTCCAGCAGCGGCCGGGCCACGTCGAAATTGTTGCGATAGCCGTTGTAGAACACCGGGATCACCCCGTCGCGGCCCATCGGCCAGCGGCCGGTGGACAGGTATTCGGCCAGATCATCCTCTCCCACCGGGGCATAGCGTTCGGCCAGCGCTGCAAATTCGCGGTCGAACACCGCGGCGCGCGATGCCGGGGTCAGGTGATAATTCACCACCCTCAGGCCGGGGGGGCGCGCCGTCATTGCAGTTTCTGCAGGCGATAGTTCGAGAACAGGTATTTGAACCCGGCCTCGACCAGCAGCGCGTCGGACCGCGGGTTCAGCCCGTATTCGGCACCGTAAAGGTAGCAGAAGGTGTTCACCTCGGCCCCCAGCCCGTCCTCGAGTTCCTTCTTGGCCACCACGATCTCGTCATACAGCACATCATCCGGCGTATCACGATAGAGCGCGGTGTGGTTGCGCGAATGACAGGCGACCAGATGACCGCGGGCATGGGCGGCGCGCAGCTCGGCCCAGGACAGGGCGATGCGGTCGCCGGGGTATTCGTCAGCGCCGTAATGCAGCGAATGCCGGGCGGCAAAGATACGCTGGTGGCGGGCGGGCACGTTCGGGAAATGCGAGGGGACAAAGAACCAGCCGACAAAGCCGTATTCCTCAAGGATCGGGCACAGCACATCGTAATTGTCGCGAAAGCCCTCGAACAGGATCGGGGCAAGGATGGGACGGGTGCCGCCGCCCTGCATCAGCCCTTCGATGCCCCGGTCCTTGAGGCTGTCGAACCTGCCCGCGCAGGCGGCGATCTGCGCGCGGTATTCCGCGGCATGGGTCGACGGGGTGGCGTGGTAGTTGATCAGGTGGATCGCCTGGCCGTGGCGGAACCCGTGGGCAAGCTCGGCCGCGGTTTCATGCGGGGTGCGCGGCAGAACCATCATGGCTGCGACTCCAGCGACGACAGGCCGCGGTCAAGGAAATGGCGGTCGGCCAGCACTTCGAGGATCTGCGAGATGTCCTGCCCGGAAAGCGACCCGTTGCGCGCCTCCATCGCCTTGACCACCGCCTCGAACAGGGCACCGATCCGCTCGCCCTCGGCATCCGGCGTGACCGAGGACGGACCGCCGGTCAGATCCTCGGGGACAAGATACATGGCGACGCCGGTCACCGAATAGTCACGCCGCGACAGGCGCACGATGTCATCCTCGAAAGCGTCGAGCCACGCGTCGTCGATAGTCATGGATCATCCCTTGACGGCGCCGGCGGTCAGCCCGCGCACATAGTAACGTTGCAGAAGAAGGAAGGTGACGACCACCGGCAGGATCGAGATCGCCAGCGCCGCCTGTTGCAGCGAATGCGTCGACTGGTCGATGAAGGCGCCGCGCAACAGGTAGATGCCCACCGGGATGGTCTGCAGATCGGTCGCCGTCCGCGTGACGGTCATCGTCCAGATCACCTCGTTCCACTGGTAGACGAAGACGAATATCGCCAGCGTCACCAGCCCCGGCTTCACCAGCGGCAGGGCAATCTGAAAGAAGATGCGGAATTCGCCGGCCCCGTCCAGCCGGGCGGCATCCATCAGCTCGTCCGGCAGGCCGATGAAGAACTGGCGCATCAGGAAGATGCCATACCAGGTCACGGCAAAGGGCAGGAAGATCGCCCAATAGCTGTTCAGAAACCCCATCCCGCCGGTGCCGAACAGGTTGTTGCCCCCCGCGAACGGGAAATAGCGCAGGATGAAGAACACCGGGATCAGGAACAGGAAGAACGGGAACATCTGCGCGCCCAGGATCGAGCGGAAGATGAGATCGCGCCCCGGAAAGCGGTATTTCGCCAGCGCAAACCCCGCCATTGCCGAGGTGGCGAGTTGCAGGAAGGTGATGACCAGCGTCTGGAACACGCTGTTGAACATCCACTTGCCCATCGGCAATTCGTCGAACACCCGCAGGAAATTGCTCCATTGCGGCGTCTGTGGCCAATAGACCGGCGGCTGCGCCAGCCGTTCGGCCGGGGTGCGCAGGGCGCCCAGGAACATGTCCAGGAACGGCGCCACCATGACAAAGGCGCCGATGCCAAGAAGCCCGTATTTCAGGACATTGCCGGCAATCGCGGCGGGGGTGCGGGAACGGACCTCGGCCATCAGTGTGCCTCCACCCCGCCGCGGCGGAACACGCGCAGCTGGATCAGCGTAACCACAAGGATCACCGCGAACAGGATATAGGCCACGGCGCTGGCGCGGCCCATGCGCAGGTCGGCAAAGGCCATGTTGTACATGTAAAGTCCGGTCGTCGTCGTCGCCCGCAGCGGCCCGCCGTTGCCATCGGTCAGGGCCAGCATCAGCGCGAAATAGGACAGGCCGGTGATGAAGTTGGTGATAAGAACGAACAGCGTTGTCGGCATCAGCAAGGGCACGGTGATCTTGCGGAAGATCTGCCCCTCGGTCGCGCCGTCCAGCCGCGCCGCCTCGTAATAGCTTTCGTCGATGTTCGACAGGCCGGCGGAAAACAGCAGCATGTTGTGGCCAAGCTGCATCCAGACGAACACGATCACCACCGATGTCATGGCCAGCGACGGATTGGTCAGCCAGCCCGGCGCGCCAAGGCCCATCAGGCCAAGCGTCCGGTTCAGCACGCCATAGCGGTCGTCGTAGATGAATTTCCAGATATAGGCGACGGCGACGACATTGGTGATCATCGGCAGCCAATACAGCGACCGCCAGACCGCCTGCCCCTTGGCGCGGGTAAAGGCATAGGCCAGCGCCATCGCCAGCGGCACGCCCAGCACAAGGGACGCCGCGGCGAAATACATCGTGTTCCAGAAGGTCTGCCAGAACACCGGGTCGGTGGTCAGCAGGAAGCGGTAGTTTTCAAGCCCGATGAACCTTGGCGGCGTCAGCGTGTCCCAGCGGGTCAGGCTGATCCAGAAGGCATAGATGATCGGGATGATGAAGAACACCACGGCAAAGGCGAGTGTCGGCGCAAGGAACACCCAGGGCGCGACGGATTTGCTTGCCAGCCGGTCGAGGAGCCGCGGCTTGCGTCGCGGCACCTGAAAGTTTTGCAGCGACGGCGCACTGGCGGAGGGGGACGGAATGTCGGTCATCGCATCTGTCCTTTGCTGCCGTTGCGCAGTCGCTGCATGGTTACCGGATCAGGGCTGTTCCGCAAGAATGGCGGTGACTTCGGCATCGGCCGCCGCCATCGCATCCTCGGCGGTCATCTGGCCGGTCCAGACCTGCTCGATATAGCTGCGCAGGATGCGGTCGACTTCGGCCGCCTGCCAGACGTTCGGCTGCGACTGGGCCGCGCCGCTTTCGATCGCCGCGACGAAGGGCGCGGTGAAGGCGTCCGAGGTGTCCATCGCGCCCAGATCGGCCAGGTTGCCCGACAGCGCGCCCAGATCGTTCAGCATCTGGCCGGTGCAGGACAAGGACGCCCCGTCCTGCGCAGAGTTCAGCCAGGTCAGCAGTTCCCACGACTCGGCCTGCACGTCCGAGGACGAGTCGACGGACCAGAAGAAGGAATACAGCATCGTGCCCGAGCCGCCGTCGGCCGGGATCGGCGCCACGCCGACCGTGTTGTCGAATTCGTCGCCGAAGGCGGCCTGAAGTTCGGCCTTGTTCCAGTTGGCCATGACCGCCATGCCGACGGTGCCGCCGTTGAAATCGCCCACCACGTTGACGTTCGAGGTGATGCCATCGGCGAACAGCTGGCCCTGCCGCTGCACGATCTGGATCGATTCGGGCGAGGTGAAGTTGGTCGACCGGCCGTCCTCGCTGAACGGGGCGACGCCTGCGGCATACATCTGGCTGTAGTAGACATGGGTCGCGTTGGACACGGTCGGCCCATAGGCATAGCCGGCCACGTCGATCACGCCTTGATCGTTCTTGTGGGTGATCGCCGCCGCCATGTCGTGCAGTTCCTGCCAGGTGGCGGGCGGATGGTCGAAACCGGCGGCTTCGAGCAGCTTCTTGTTGTACAGGAGCTGATAGACCGACAGTTCGGTCGGGATGCCCCAAAGCGTGCCGCCGATGGTGGCAGCGCCCACAGAGCCCTCGCCATACGAGGCGCGGATCCAGTCCTGCACCTCGGCGGGGGGTTCGGCCAGCGCACCGGCAGAGGCCAGTTGGGGCGCCCAGATCGAATAGATGTTGTAGATGTCGGGCGAGGTGCCGCCGATGCGGCTGGTCAGGATCGTCTGCAGGAAGTCGCCATAGGCGGCCTGCTGGAATTCGATGGTGGTGCCGGGGTGGGCCGCCTCATAGGCGTCGAAGCAGGCCAGAAGCGGCGCCATCTGCTCTTCGTTGTAGTGGGTGGCGATGGTGATGGTCTGCGCCGACACCGCGGTGCCCAGCGCGGCCGTGGCCGACATTGTGGCCGCAAGTGCCCAGAACTTCTGGCTTTTCGTCATTCCTCATCTCCCTCTGGTCGGGGCCGATTCCGGCCCGGAATCGCGTTTCCCATGGCTGAGCCTAGCACGATCACGTCAAATTCCAACAATTTCCTGCACGGTTTTGAGCACTTTTTCCGCCGCAGTGCAGCATGGGCGATCATTATCGCTCATAACGACGCAATTTCCTGTTTACTTTTGATCGTTCTGCGCTAGCCTGTTCTGCATTGACCCGCAACGCAGGACGCCGCCAGATCGCCGGGGCAACAGGGAGGATTGATCATGGGCGCGGTCACGCTTCGAAACGTCAGCAAGTCCTTCGGCGCGGTCGATGTGATCCGCGACGTGAACATCGAGATCGTCGATGGCGAATTCGTCATCCTTGTCGGCCCCTCGGGCTGCGGCAAGTCCACGCTGCTGCGCATGATCGCCGGGCTTGAGGAGGTGACGAGCGGCAGCGTGCTGATCGACGCCGCCGAAATCACCCATGTGCCGCCGCGCGACCGCGACATCGCCATGGTGTTCCAGAACTATGCGCTTTACCCGCATTTCACCGTCGAAAAGAACATGGGATTCGCGCTGAAACTCGCCGGCGTGCCCAAGGACCAGATCAAGGCGCAGGTCGCGACGGTGGCCGAATCGCTGGGCCTGACGTCCTACCTGGACCGCTATCCAAAGGAGCTTTCGGGCGGACAGCGCCAGCGCGTGGCCACCGGCCGCGCCATCGTCCGCAACCCCAAGGTGTTCCTGTTCGACGAACCCCTGTCGAACCTTGACGCGAAGCTGCGGGTGCAGATGCGGTCGGAAATCCGCAACCTGCAGCAACGCCTGCAGGTGACCTCGATCTATGTCACCCACGACCAGATCGAGGCGATGACCATGGCCGACAAGATCGTCGTGCTGCGCGATGGCGTGGTCGAACAGCACGGCACGCCTCTCGACCTGTATGACCGGCCGGCGAACACCTTTGTCGCCACCTTCATCGGAAGCCCGGCGATGAACCTGCTGGACGGGCCGGTGAACGGCGGCGCGGTGCAGGTCTTTGCCGATTACGCGCTGCCGGTCCCCGCCGGCGTCAGCGCCGACAGCCGGATGACCGTGGGCCTGCGCCCCGATCACCTTTCGGTCCATGCGGCCGAGGTGCCGGGCGCCTTTCCGGCGCAGGTGACCTCGTTCGAGGCGACGGGCGCCGAAACCATGCTGTTCGTGACGAAAGAGGGGCGGCCGCTGACCATCGTCACCAAGGACCGGCTGGCGCTGAACCCCGGCGCGACGGTCTGGCTGCGGCCGGACTCTGCCCAGGCGCATTTCTTTGCCGCCGACGGCAAGCGGGCTGCGGGGAACTGAGATGGCGCATATCCTGGTCGTGTCCGACAGCCTGCACACCCTGCCGCGCGCCGTCGCCGCGCTTGATGGTTCGGGCCACCGGGTCACCTATCTGCACGACCTGATTCCCTTCCCGCAGATCGCGGCGGGGGGGCTGGCCGATCTTGCCTCGGTCGATGCCGTGGTCATGGGCCGGGTCATGGGCTGCGATGCGGCGGCGCTGGGCCTTGTGCCCAAGGCGCGTGTCGTCGCCCACCACACCTCGGGCACCGACAATATCGACCTTGCCGCCGCCACCGCCCGCGGAATCGCCGTGACCAACGTCAAGGGCGTGAATGCCGAACAATGCGCCGAGTTCTCCATCGGCCTGATGCTTGCCATCACCCGGCAGATCCGGCGCGGCGACATTTCCATCCGCGCCGGGCGCTGGGCCGCGGATACGCAGGGGTCGATGGACGTGTTTGGCGCCACCTTCGGCATGGTCGGGCTGGGCCAGATCGGCCGCGCCGCTGCCCGGCGGGCCAAGGCGTTCGGCATGACCATCCTGTGCCACACCCGGACGCCCGATCCGGTGATCGGCGCCGAACTGGACATCGAATATTGCCCGCTGGACGATGTGATGTCCCGCGCCGATGTCGTCAGCGTCTATGCCAGCCTGAACGACCAGACCCGCGGCATGATCGGCGCCCGCGAGATCGCCCGGATGCAGCCGCATGCCTATGTCGTCAACATCGCCCGTGGCGAGCTGATCGACGAAGCCGCGCTGACCCGCGCGCTTCAGGACAACCTCATCGCCGGTGCCGCGCTCGACGTGTTCGAACACGAACCGCTGACCGACAGCCCGTTGTTTGCGCTGGATAATGTCATACTGACGCCCCATCAGGCCGGCCTCACCCACAACGCCAAGTCCGCCGCCGCCGAAGGCGCGGTCCGCAATGCGCTGTCGGTTCTTGCCGGCCAGACCCCGCCCAACCTTGTCAATACCTGGAAGCCCTACGGAGCCCTGCCATGACCGGAGATGTCACCCGGCGCGAACTTCTCAGCCAGCCCGAGGCATGGGAGCGGCTGATCGCCCGTCTCGAATCCGGCGCGCTGGCGCTGCCGCAAGGCGTGGCCGGTGCCGACGAATACCTGCTGCTCGGCTCTGGCACCTCTTATTATCTGGCGATGGCGGTGGCCGACTGGATGCGCCGCCGCGGCATGTCCGTGCGCGCGGTGCCGTCGTGCGAGGTGCTGCTTGACCCATGGGAAACCCGCGCCTCGGACCGGCGGCGGGTGGCGATCGGGTTCAGCCGTTCCGGCTATTCCAGCGAGCTGATCCTTGCCAACCGGCGGCTGTCAGAGGCGGGGTTCACCACGTTCGGCATCTCCTGCACAGCCGAAAGCGACCTGCTGAAAGAGGCCGACCTTGGCCTGCTGGTCAGCGAGGGGCACGAGGACGGGCTGGTCATGCTGCGGTCCTTCACCGCGATGCTGATCGCCTCGCAATGGTTGTTCGGCAACGCCGAGGATCGTGCCCGCCTGCGCGCCCTGCCGCAGGCCGGCCGGGCGCTGATCGCGCAGGAAGCGGCGCTGAAACGCCTGGCCAATGCCCGGCCCTTTGACCGTTTCGTGTTCCTCGGTTCGGGCCCTGCCTTTCCGCTGACCCACGAATCGGCGCTGAAGATCCAGGAAATGTCGGTCGCGACATCCGAAGCCTACCACTCGCTCGACTACCGCCACGGGCCAAAGGCCTGCGCCGACAACAATACCGCGGTGTTCTTGTTCTCGCTGACGGACCGCGACCACGGCCTCGCGCTGGCCCGCGACATCAAGGCGCTGGGCGCGACGCTGATCGTCACCGGGCTGGATGCCGCCGCCTATGACGGCATTGCCGACCTGACCTGCGTGCCCCCCGGCCTGACGGACGAGGCCGCGGCCAGCGCCGCCCTGATGATCCCCGAACAGATCTTCGCGCTGGCCACCGCGCTGCGCCGGGACAAGAACCCCGACGCGCCGGCCAACCTGTCCAAGGTGGTGATGTTCTGACGGGTGGCTGGTGACCCCGGATGGATTCGAACCATCGACCTGCCGCTTAGGAGGCGGCCGCTCTATCCCCTGAGCTACGGAGCCACTCAGGCGGTCATGCCCGCCTTTGCCGCCAAGGTCAACGACCGCAATCCCGCCGCAATCCGGCCGCGACAAATCCAAGGTGGCGCCCTGCCGGCGACGTAACCGGCAGACAGACTGTTTCCGATCCGCAAGGAAAGGAATCAGGCCATGTCCCGCCTTCGCAAGATCGCCATCGCCGGGGGAACCTTCTCGGTGGCGCTTGGCATCGGGTTCGTGATGCAGAACGGCGACGTGCTGGCGGCACGGTTCGGCGACAGCCGGCCGGCCTCGACACCGCCGGCGGCGCCGGTCGTGGCCGGCGGCGCAATGCCAGCGGCCCCGGTCGAGGCGGCCGTCGAGGTCGCCGAACTGCCCGATCTGGCAGCGCCGATGGAACCCCTGGCGCCGGTCACAGCCGAAGCCGTTGTGCTGCCGACCGAGACCGAGGTGCCGGGCATGGCAGCCGCGCCGGACCTGGCCGCGGCACCCGGGACCTCTGCAGCGGCCAAGGACGAAATCCTGCTCGCCCTTGCTCCGGCAACTCCCGAACCGCTGCCGCTTCCCGCGCCGATACCCGCCGCGCTGGAAACCCAGCCGGTGCCCGAGCCCGCCCCGGGGCCGGAAACCGCGGCGGTGCAGATGCCCGATTGCACGGTCACGCTGACCGCAACCCCTGTCGCCGCCGCGATGGTCGACCTTGACCTGTCGGCGCCGTGCCAGCCGCTGGCACAGGTGACCTTCCACCATCAAGGCATGATGTTCAGCGCCCTGACCGATGCCGAAGGCGCGGTGGAGGTGACGGTGCCGGCGCTGGCCACAGGTGCGGTGTTCATCGTCGACGCGGGCGAGGGCGAAGGCGCCGTCGCCATCACCGATGTGCCGGATCTGGCCGGGTTCGACCGTGCCGTGCTGCAATGGCAGGGCGCCGAGGGGCTGCAGCTGCATGCCCGCGAATTCGGCGCCGACTATGGCAGCGCCGGCGATGTCTGGGCCGGGATGCCGCGCGATGCGCAGGCGCTGATGTCGGGGCAGGGCGGCTTTCTGGTCGAACTGGGCGATGAGGCCGCCGACAACCCGTTGCGGGCCGAGGTCTATACCTATCCGCGCGACTCCGGCGCGCAGAGCGGCGATGTGCTGCTGACCGTCGAGGCGGAAGTGACCGAGGCGAATTGCGGGCAGGAGATCGCCGCGCAGACGCTTCAGCTTGGCGCCGGGCAGGATCCGGTGGCGCAGGACCTGACCATGACGATGCCGGATTGCAGCGCGGTGGGGCAATTCCTGGTGCTGTCGGGCATGCTGGCCGACCTGCACGTCGCCGCAAACTGAGAGGGTGCTAGCTGCCGGGTGCGCGAGGCGGGATTGTCTTGCCCGGCCTTGCCGACGGTCAGCGGCGCCACACCCGGACGACCGGCCCCTCGCAGGGTTCGATGCCGCGGCAACACACCGGGGCTGCTGCCCGCGGCCCGGTCAGCCGGTCGGGACGGCGATCCCTCTGTCCGATCCACGGCCCTGTTCCTACCGTGAAAACCGGCTTTGCCGATCCGTGCGGGGCATGGATCCGGATTGCTCATTGAGGCCGGTGCAAAGGGCCGCCCCCTGATCGACATTCCCTCACCGCCGCCCGTTCCCCTCACAACAACCCGCTGGCGCGAAAACTCAGCTCCCGCGATTTGCCGATCACCAGATGGTCGTGCAGCGTGATGCCCAGCGCCTGCGCGGCCTTTTCGACCTGCGCCGTCATGTCGATGTCGGATTGCGAAGGCGTCGGGTCGCCCGAGGGATGGTTGTGGACCAGAATCAAGGCGCTGGCGTTCAGTTCCAGCGCGCGTTTCACCACCTCGCGCGGATAGACCGGGACATGGTCGACGGTGCCTTTCGCCTGCTCTTCGTCCGCGATCAGCACGTTCTTGCGGTCAAGGAACAGGACGCGAAATTGTTCGGTCTCGCGATGGGCCATGACCGTGTGGCAATAATCCACCACGGCATCCCAGCTTGAAATCACCTGCCGCTGCATCACCCGCGAGCGCGCCATGCGATGCGCCGCCGCCTCGACCAGTTTCAACTCGCACAAGACCGCGGGGCCGACACCCGCCACCTCCTCCAGACGCACCGCCGGGGCGGAAACCACGCGGTTGAAATCGCCGAAAATGTCGATCAGCCGCCGGGCCAGCGGTTTCACGTCCTGCCGCGGGATCGCGCGGAACAGCACGAGTTCCAGCAGTTCGTAATCCGGCAGCGCCGCCGCGCCACCCTGCATGAAGCGGTCGCGCAGCCGCGCGCGATGGTCGGCGATATACGACGGCAGCCGCCCGCCAGCAGGCGGGGCGGCCACCACCACCTCGTCGGGCAGGGCGCCGTCAAAGGTCAGCATCGATTCGGCGAAGGAGAGTTGCTGGGCCATGCGCCCGAGACTGGCAGTGCGGGGTTAAGAAAGCGTTGACGGCGTCCGTGACCATCAACGCTCATTCTTCGCCCACAAATATCCCGGGCGGTCGCCATTCTCGCGCCATTGGTCCGACAAGCAATTGCGACGGGGCTGGCCCCCGGCGCCTTCCGCCAGCGGTCAGCCCTTCATCGAATCCCAGAACCCTTTGACCGTCTTGAAGAATCCGGCGCTTTGCGGATTGTTCGCCTCGGACAGCTTGTCGAATTCGCGCAGCAGTTCCTTTTGCCGCGCCGACAGGTTCACCGGGGTTTCGACCGCCAGTTCGATCACCATGTCGCCGGTATCGCGCGAACGCAGTTGCGGCATGCCCTTGCCGCGCAGCCGCATCTGGCGGCCGGTCTGGCTGCCGTCGGGAATGCGGACGCGGGCCTTGCCGCCGTCGATCGTCGGCACCTCGATGTCGCCGCCAAGGGCTGCGGTAGCCATCGACACCGGCACATGGCAGAACAGGTTGGCGCCGTCGCGCTGGAACAGGGCGTGGTCCTTGACCTCGATGAAGATGTAAAGATCGCCCGCCGGGCCGCCACGCATGCCGGCCTCGCCCTCGCCGGCCAGCCGGATCCGCGTGCCGGTCTCGACCCCCGCCGGGATATTGACCGACAGCGCCTTTTCCTTTTCGACGCGGCCGGCGCCGTGGCAGTTCTTGCAGGGGTTCTTGATCGTCTGGCCCAGCCCGTTGCAGGTCGGGCAGGTGCGTTCGACGGTGAAAAAGCCCTGCTGCGCCCGCACCTTGCCCATGCCGCCACAGGTCGGGCAGGTCAGGGGTTCGCTGCCGCCCTCGGCGCCGGTGCCGCTGCAGACAGTGCAGGTGACCGAGGTCGGGACGTTGATGGTCTTCTGCAGGCCGGCAAAGGCCTCTTCCAGCGAAATCCGCAGGTTGTAGCGCAGGTCGGCGCCGCGCGCCGCCCTGGTGCGACCCTGGCCGCCGGCCTGGCCGCCACGGCCCATGAAATCGCCGAACAGGTCGTCGAACACATCAGAGAATGCGCTGGCGAAATCGCCCTGGCCGCGGAAACCGGCGCCGCCGGGCCGCGGCCCGCCGCCGCCGTTCTCGAACGCCTGATGGCCGAAACGGTCGTAGGCCGCCTTCTTCTGTTCGTCCTTCAGCACCTCATAGGCCTCGTTCGCTTCCTTGAAGCGGGCCTCGGCGTCGGGATTGTCCTGATTGCGGTCGGGGTGCAGTTCCTTCGCCTTCTGGCGATAGGCCTTCTTGATCTCTTCGGCGCTGGCGCCCCGCGACACGCCCAGCGTCTCGTAATAATCGCGCTTTGCCATTCCGGTACGGATCCCCAAGATACGAAGGGGGCCGGTCCATGGACCGGCCCCGCCAGGTCAGCCGGGCTTAGCGCCGGCGCTTGTCTTCGCCCAGATCCTCGAAATCGGCGTCCACGATGTCCTCGTCGCCGTCCTCGCTGCGGCCGGCGGGCGCGCCGTCATCGCCGCCTTCGGCAGCCTGCGCCTTGTAGATCGCCTCGCCCAGACGCATGGCCGCTTCGGTCACGTTCTGGATGCCCGACTTGATCTTGCCGACATTCTCGCCCTCGAGTTCGTCCTTGAGAGCGGCGATCGCCAGTTCGATGGCCTCGACGGTCGAAGGATCGACCTTGTCGCCATGATCCTTGATCGACTTTTCGGTCGAATGGATCAGGCTTTCGCCCTGGTTCTTGGCCTCGACCAGCTCGCGGCGGGCCTTGTCGGCCTCGGCATTCGCCTCGGCGTCGCGGACCATCTTCTCGATATCGGCATCGGACAGACCGCCCGAAGCCTGGATCGTGATCTGCTGTTCCTTGCCGGTGCCCTTGTCCTTGGCCCCGACCGAGACGATGCCGTTGGCGTCGATGTCGAAGGTGACCTCGATCTGCGGCATGCCGCGCGGCGCCGGCGGGATGTTTTCAAGGTTGAACTGGCCCAGCATCTTGTTGTCGGCGGCCATTTCGCGTTCGCCCTGGAACACGCGGATCGTCACCGCGTTCTGGTTGTCCTCGGCGGTCGAGAACACCTGCGACTTTTTGGTCGGGATCGTGGTGTTGCGGTCGATCAGCCGGGTGAACACGCCGCCCAGGGTTTCGATGCCCAAGGACAGCGGGGTCACGTCGAGCAGGACCACGTCCTTGACGTCGCCTTGCAGCACGCCGGCCTGGATCGCGGCACCCAGCGCCACGACTTCATCCGGGTTCACGCCCTTGTGCGGTTCCTTGCCAAAGAACTTGGTCACCGCTTCCACGACCTTGGGCATCCGCGTCATGCCGCCCACCAGCACCACCTCGTCGATGTCGGCGGTGGTCAGGCCGGCATCCTTGAGCGCGGCCTTGCAGGGCTTGAGGCTGCCTTCGATCAGGTCGCCGACCAGGCTTTCCAGCTTGGCGCGGGTCAGCTTCATCACCATGTGCAGCGGCTGGCCGTTGGTGCCCATGCTGATGAACGGCTGGTTGATCTCGGTCTGGGTCGAGGACGACAGCTCGATCTTGGCCTTTTCGGCCGCTTCCTTGAGCCGCTGCAGCGCCATCTTGTCCTTGGACAGGTCGACGCCGTGTTCCTTCTTGAACTCGTCGGCAAGGTAATTGACGATCCGCATGTCAAAGTCTTCGCCGCCAAGGAACGTGTCCCCGTTGGTCGATTTCACCTCGAACAGGCCGTCGTCGATTTCCAGCACGGTGACGTCGAAGGTGCCGCCGCCAAGGTCATAGACGGCGATGGTCTTGGTTTCCTTCTTGTCGAGACCATAGGCGAGCGCGGCAGCGGTCGGTTCGTTGATGATCCGCAGCACTTCAAGGCCGGCGATCTTGCCGGCGTCCTTGGTCGCCTGACGCTGGGCGTCGTTGAAGTAGGCGGGCACGGTGATGACGGCCTGCGTCACGTCCTCGCCCAGATAGCTTTCGGCGGTTTCCTTCATCTTCTGCAGGATGAAGGCCGAGATCTGGCTGGGCGAATACTTGTCGCCGCGCGCCTCGACCCAGGCGTCGCCGTTGCCGCCGTTGATGATCTTGAAGGGGACCAGCTTCTTGTCCTTGGTCACCTCGGGGTCATCGACGCGGCGCCCGATCAGGCGCTTCACGGCAAAGATGGTGTTTTCGGCATTGGTCACGGCCTGCCGCTTGGCGGGCTGGCCGACAAGGCGCTCGGCCTCGGTGAAGGCGACGATGGACGGAGTCGTCCGGGCGCCTTCGGAATTCTCGATCACGCGCGGCTGCGACCCGTCCATGATGGCGACGCAGCTGTTCGTCGTGCCAAGGTCGATCCCGATCACTTTACCCATATTTCAAAACCCTTTCTCTCAGGCGTCTGAAGCGGCAGGGGCCCACTTCGGCACCCCGGCCTTCCGGTGGAACCGGAGAGGCTCTCCGGCGTCATCGGGCTATATAGGGGGGGCCTTCCGGGCCTGCAACGGGGCCGCGACGGCGATGTGTCACATTTTTGCATCGGATTTGCCCGGCGGTTGACCGCGGTGCGACCGGGCGGCAGTCTGGGCGTCCGACAGCGAGGTGCGGATGCCGGCGACCGACCCGACCCTTACCCTGCGCGGCGTTCCGGTCTGGCAGGGGTTCCTGCCGCCCGAGGCGCAGCGCGCCCTGCTGGCCGACCTGCGGGCCGTGGTGGCGGCGGCGCCGCTTTACAGCCCGGTGACGCGGGCCGGGCCGATGTCGGTGCAGATGACGGCCGCCGGGCGGTTCGGCTGGTTCGCCGACCGGCGCGGCTATCGCTATGTCGACCGGCATCCGGACGGCGGGCCGTGGCCGGCGATCCCCGACAGCGTGCTGGCGGTGTGGCGGGCGCTGGCCGATTGCCCGCGCGATCCGGAATGCTGTCTGGTCAACCTCTATCGCGACAGCGCGCGGATGGGGCTGCATCAGGACCGGGACGAGGCCGATTTCACCTGCCCGGTGCTGTCCATCTCGCTGGGTGACGACGGTTTGTTCCGCGTCGGCAATGTCGAACGCGGCGGCCGGACCGAAAGCCTGTGGCTGAAGTCCGGCGATGTGGCGCTGCTGACCGGGCCGTCGCGGCTGGCGCATCACGGCATCGACCGGATCCGGGCAGGAAGCTCGGATCTGCTCGAGGGTGGTGGGCGAATCAACCTGACGCTGCGGGTGGTGACGTAGGGCGCCGGCGAAAGCCTAGCCGCCGTCCATGGTGCAGCAGCCGGAATAAAGCACGTTGCCCATCAGGCCGGTGCGATACAGGAATGTCTCCCAGCCATAGATCCGGTCGCTCATCCCGTCGCTGCACTCGCGTCGGGCGACGGTCATGGTCCAGACCTCGCCCCCCGCCCCGGCCAGCGTGGCGAGCATCCCCTGGGGCGCGACCGATTCGACGGCGACGGTCAGCGGTTCTTCGGCCTCGGGGGTGGAGAAGGTCGCGCCGCTGTCACTGATCGACAGACCCCAGAACGGCTCGGTTCCGACGCAGCGGAACGGATGGGGAAGCAGTCCGTCGGCCAGCGGTTCGGCCGCAAGATAGCGCATCGCGACCCAGCCGTTGCCCTCGGGCAGGCCGACCTTGCCCCAGCGCCCGTCCGCGGAAAGGCCCAGCACCTCGACCTGATGGCGGTCGGGGGCATAGCTGCCGACGACCGCGGCATCGGACGACGGCTCGGCGCGGATGTTCAGCACGTCATCGGCCGCAACGCCGGTGACGCCATAGGCTGCCGGCAGATCCTGCGCCGCCGCCGCACCGGCCAGCGCCAATGCCAGCGCGATCAGCGCCCCGCGCCCCAGGATGCCGAGGCCCGGCGCCGGGTAAAGTTTTCTGCCATGAGTCCGATCATGAACAATCCGATGCTGACCCATAGGGCATACCTCCAGTCACTGTAATGCGGGCTGTAGTTGATGAAGATCTCGCCCCGCGCCTGGTCGATGACATGGAACAGCGGGTTCCACCAGAAATACACCAGGATATGCGTCGGCATGGCATTGGCGAGGAACATCTTGCCCGATGCGACCATGTTCGCCCGGCTCCAGACCGAGGTGAGGATGGTCGACGCCTCGCCCGACCAGGGGCGGATCGCATAGAAAATCAGGCCCACGGCAATGCCGCTGAACCACGCCAGAAGCAGCATCGCCATCGCGCCGACCGGATCGGCGATGACAACCGGATTCCAGATCGCGTGATACAGGAACAAAAGCGTGAACAGCGACAGGAGCTGCAGATAAAGCGCGGCCAGCGCGGCCGAGGCGATGGCGACGAAGGTGGTCAGCGGCGCATGCTGCATCATCGCCGAGGCCGGGCCATCGGCCTTGGCCACCGCGCCCATCGTCTTGGCATGGACCATGAACAGGAAGATGCCCGACATCAGATACAACAGATAGTCGGCATCGTTGATCGGGCTCGACCGCATGCCGATCAGCGCGAACATGAAATAGAAGGCGGCGATCATGACGACGGTCTGCACCATCGACATGAGCAGACCGGCAATCGCGTTGCGGTGGCCCTTGCGCACCTCGCGCACGGTGGAGTGATAGATCAGTTCCAGTGTCGCCATGGTCGACGAAAACGCCGACCGGCTTTGCCGCGTCTCGAACATCTGCCGTCCTGCCCTGGCCTGCCCGGCCGTGATCGCACGATTGTCTTGCCGATCCCTTTACGCCGCAGCATAAGGGCCGCGCCCTTGGGATTCAACGCTTTCGGGGCGGTATCGCCAGACAGGAGTGCCCGATGGATCACGTCCGACTTGCATCCGAACTGCGGCGGCTGGCGATCCTGGCCGGCGAACGGATCATGGAGATTTACGCCGCGCCGGATTTCGAGGTGCGGTCGAAAAGCGATTCCAGCCCGGTGACCGAGGCCGATCTTGCCGCCGATGCCGTGATCGCCGCCGGATTGCGCGCCGCCTTTCCCGAATTGCCGCTGGTGACCGAGGAGCAGGCGGCAAGCCACGGGCAGGCGGTCAGCACCTTCCTGATCGTCGATCCGCTGGACGGGACCAAGGAATTCGTCCAGCGCCGCGGCGATTTCACCGTCAACATCGCCTATGTCGAGGACGGCGTGCCGGTCCGCGGTGTTGTCTATGCCCCGGCCAAGGGGCGGCTGTTCTACACGCTGGCCGACGGCACCGCGGTCGAGGAAACCGGCCCGCATGACGCCGCAAACCCGGGTTCGCCCCATCCGATCCGGGTCGCGGTCCCCGACAATGCCGCGCTGATGGTCGTCGCCTCGAAATCGCACCGCGATCAGGCGACCGACGACTATATCGCGCGCTATGACGTTCGCGACATGACCAGTGCCGGATCCTCGCTGAAATTCTGCCTTGTCGCGACCGGCGAGGCCGATCTTTACCCCCGTCTTGGCCGCACCATGGAATGGGATACCGCGGCGGGCGATGCCGTGCTGCGCGGGGCGGGCGGGCGAATGGTGACCTTTGACGGGCACCGGCCCTTCACCTATGGCAAGGCCGGTTTCGCCAACCCGTTCTTCATCGCCCTTGCCCCCGGTGTCGTGCTGAAATGAGCGTGCTGATCGCCATCCCCGCCCGCTATGCCTCGACCCGCTATCCCGGCAAGCCGCTGGTCGCGCTGACCGGCGCCACCGGCGAGGCGCGGACGCTGATCCGCCGAAGCTGGGAGGCGGCGATGCAGGTGCGCGGCGCCGACCGTGTGGTTGTGGCGACCGATGACGACCGCATCGCCGACCACGCACGCGGTTTCGGCGCCGAGGTGGTGATGACCTCGTCCGACTGCCGCAACGGCACCGAACGCTGCGCCGAGGTGACCCAACGGATCGGCGATCACGATATCGTCGTGAACCTGCAGGGCGATGCGCCGCTGACGCCGCCCTGGTTCGTCGAGGATCTGGTGGCCGGATTGCAGGCCAGTCCGGCGATGGATGTGGCGACCCCGGTGCTGCGCACCGAAGGCGCGGCGCTGAACGGCTTTCTGGACGACCGCCGCGCCGGCCGCGTCGGCGGCACCACCGCGGTCTTTGGCGCCGATGGCCGCGCGCTTTACTTCTCGAAAGAGGTGATCCCCTATACCGGGCGCAGCTTTGACGATGCCGAGCCGACGCCGGTGTTCCACCATGTCGGCGTCTATGCCTATCGCCCGCAGGCCCTGCGCGCCTACGCCGGCTGGACCCCCGGCCCGCTGGAACTGCTGGAAGGGCTGGAACAGCTGCGCTTCCTGGAACGCGGCGTTCCGGTGCTGTGCGTCACGGTCGAGGCGCGGGGCCGCCAGTTCTGGGAACTGAACAATCCCGCCGACGTGCCGCGGATCGAGTCGATGATGGCGGCGATGGGGATAGCGTGACCGGCGGTGGAAGTGCGGCCGCAAATGCACGGCGAAGGCCATGATGCCGCCACAGATCCGGCGTCTCATGCCGGCGCCGCAGGGTATGTGTTGCATGGTTGGGGAATGCGCGGCAGAACCTGACGTGCAGGTGAGCAGGTGAAACGGATGAAGAAACGCGTAACAAAAGCCGTCTTTCCGGTCGCGGGCATGGGAACCCGGTTCCTTCCCGCCACCAAGTCGATCCCGAAAGAGATCCTCACCCTCGTCGACCGACCGCTGATCCAGTATGCCATCGACGAGGCCCGCGCCGCCGGGATCAAGGAATTCATCTTCGTCACCGCCCGCGGCAAGTCCGCGCTGGAAGACTATTTCGACGTCGCCCCCGAGCTGGAAAACACGCTGCGCAAGGCCGGCAAGGACGAACTCCTCGAGGTGCTCAAGACCACCAACATGGATTCGGGCGCCATCGCCTATATCCGCCAGCACAAGGCGCTGGGCCTGGGCCATGCCGTCTGGTGCGCCAAGCGGCTGGTCGGCAACGAACCCTTTGCCGTCATCCTGCCCGACGACGTGATCGCCGCCGAAAAGCCCTGTCTGCAGCAGATGGTCGAGGCATACGAGGAAACCGGCGGCTGCATGGTCGCCGCGATGGAGGTGGCGCCGGAAAAGGCCAGCGCCTATGGCGTCCTCGACATCCAGAGCGACCACGGCGCCATCGTGCAGGCCAGGGGCATGGTGGAAAAGCCGAAACGCGAGGATGCGCCGTCGAACCTTGCCGTCATCGGCCGCTATATCCTGTCGCCCCGGGTGATGAACAACCTGACCAAGATCAAGCCCTCGGCCGGCGGTGAATTGCAGCTGACCGACGCTATCGCGATGGAAATCACCGACGGCCGGCCGGTCTATGGCTATCGCTTCCGCGGCGAGAGGTTCGATTGCGGCTCCAAGGCCGGCTTCCTGCAGGCCACCGTCGCCTTCGCCCTGGCGCGGCCCGACCTGCGCGATGAATTCAGCCACTATCTTCAGCACCTCGTCGCCATGCGGTCGGCGGCGCAATAGACATGTCTGCCGCGCTGATGCGGCTGCGGGCCATCGCCGGACGGGTCTGGGGGCCGGCGACGCTGCCCCATGCGGTGCCGCCGGGCGGGCTTGCCGCCCCGCGGCATTCGGTCACGGCGCTGTGGCGCGCCTGGCGTTTGCGGACAAGGCGGCGGCGGCTCTTGTGGCGGGCGCTGCGCAAAAGGCGGCAGGTGCGCCCGGTGATCGACCGGACCGCCACCATCCGCTCGGGCGCCATCCTGTGCATGATGACCGTCCGCAACGAGGCCGAGCGCCTGCCGTGGTTTCTGGACCATCACCGCCGGCTGGGCGTCGATCATTTCCTGATCGTCGACAACGCCAGCAGCGACGGCAGCCGCGAGTTCCTGTCTGCGCAAGCCGATGTGTCGCTGTGGGAAACCGCCGCCGGATACAAGCAGTCGCGTTTCGGCGTGGACTGGCTGACCTGGCTGCAAATCCGCCACGCCCATGGCCATTGGTGCCTGACGCTCGATGCCGACGAAATCCTTGTATATCCCTATTGGGAAACCCGCGACCTGCGGGCGCTGACCGGCTGGCTTGATGACAACGGCCTTGAATCGCTGGGCGCGCTGATGCTCGACCTTTACCCGCGCGGGCGGTTGTCCGGGCACGGGTATCGCGCCGGTGACGATCCGCTCGACAGCCTGCACTGGTTCGACGGCGGCAATTACAGCGTTCAGGTGCAGCCGCGGATGGGCAATCTGTGGATACAGGGCGGCCCGCGTGCCCGCCGCTTCTTTGCCAGCGAACCGCGCCGCGCGCCGACGCTGAACAAGGTGCCGCTGGTGCGCTGGAACCGGCGGTTTGCCTATGTCAACTCGACCCATGCACTTCTGCCGCCGCGGCTGAACCGGGTCTATGCCACCGATGGCGGCGAACGCATCTCGGGCGCCTTGTTGCACACCAAGTTCCTGCGCGGCATCGTCGAGAAATCGGCCGAGGAAAAACAGCGGCGCGAGCATTTCGCCAACAGCGCGCTGTATGACAGCTATTACGACGGACTTGTCGCCGACCCCGATCTCTGGTGCGACAGTTCCAGCCGCTACACCGGCTGGCGCGGGCTCGAGGCGATGGGGCTGATGTCGCGGGGTGGCTGGCGATGAAGGGCGAAAAGGGTTTGCGCCGGAACCGGATCGCACTAGATTGGGCGAAACCTGCGGGATTGCGCGAAAATTTCCCGCAAATAGGGCAAGGCAGGTCGGGGCGGTCAGGAATTCGTCAACCGGGACGGGTTAGTGTCGCGCCGCGGGCGGCAATGATGCGGGACGGGTCGTGGGTCTGATCGGGGCATATCGGCAGCGGTTGCGGCGCAGGCGCTGCCATCTGCGCGCCTGGTGGCGCCGCAGCGAATTGTCCCGCGTCACCGACCGCACCGCGCGGATCCGGCCGGGCGACATCCTGCTGTTTTCGACGATGCGCAACGAAAACATCCGCCTGCCGTGGTTCCTGCGCTATTACCGCGACCTTGGCGTGTCGCATTTCCTGATCGTCGACAACGACAGCGATGATGGCGGGCGCGAATATCTGGCGGAACAGCCCGATGTCTCGGTGTGGACGACAAAGGCCAGCTACAAGGAATCGCATTTCGGCGTCGACTGGCTGAACGGCCTGCTCAAGCGTCATGGCTGCGACCACTGGTGCCTTGTCGTCGACCCGGATGAACTGCTGGTCTATCCGTTCAGTGACACAAGACCGCTGCAGGCGCTGACCGACTGGCTTGATGCCTCGGGCGTGCGGTCGTTCGGGGCCATGCTTCTGGACATGTATCCCAAGGGGCCGGTCGGGCAGACGCCCTATCGTCGCAGCGACGATCCGCTGGCCATCGCCGCGTGGTTCGATCCGGGCAATTACACCATTTCGCGCAATCAGGGGCATGGCAACCTGTGGATCCAGGGCGGCCCCCGCGCCCGCGCCTTCTTTGCCGCCAATCCGAAAAAGGCCCCGGCACTGAACAAGATTCCGCTGGTGAAATGGCAGCGCAACTATGCCTATGTCAGTTCGACACATATGCTGCTGCCGCGGGGCCTGAACCTGGTCTATGACGAATGGGGCGGGGAAAAGGCGTCGGGCATCCTGCTGCACACCAAGTTCCTCGATACCTTCACCCTCAAGGCGCAAGAGGAGATGGCCCGCGGCCAGCACTATGCCGCCAGCCGCGAATACCGCGCCTATGCCGACGGGGCCGAGGCCAGGATCGATCTCTGGTGCAAGTGGAGCGAGAAATACATCAACTGGCGCCAGCTCGAGATTCTCGGGCTGATGTCCAAGGGGAACTGGGCATGACCGTCGGCATCGTCATGCTGGTGCATACCGCGCTTGACCGCGCCGAACAGGTGATCCGCCATTGGGTCGCCGGGGGCTGCCCGGTGGTGGTCCATGTCGACAAGCCGGTCGCGCAAGAGACGTTCGACAGGTTCCGCGCCGCGCTGGCCGACCTGCCCGATGTGCGCTTTTCAGAGCGGTTCCGCTGCGAATGGGGCACCTGGGGCATCGTCGCCGCGACACAGACCGCGGCCGAGATGCTGCTCGCCGAATTTCCGCAGGTGCGGCATGTCTATCTGATGTCCGGCTCCTGCATGCCGCTGCGTCCTGTGGCCGAGCTGACGGCCTATCTCGATGCCCGCCCCGACACGGACTTCATCGAAAGCGCCACTACCGCCGATGTGCCCTGGACTGTCGGCGGCCTGTCCGAAGAACGCTTTACCCTGCGCTTTCCGTTTTCGTGGAAACGCCGACGCCGTCTGTTCGACCGCTATGTCGCGCTTCAGCGCCGGGTCGGTTTTCGCCGCCGCATTCCGGCGGGAATCGTGCCGCATATGGGCAGCCAGTGGTGGTGCCTGACCCGGCGCACCCTTTCGGCGATCCTGTCCGATCCGCGGCGCGAGGAATTCGACAGCTATTTCCGCAAGGTCTGGATCCCCGACGAAAGCTATTTCCAGACGCTGACGCGGCTGTGGTCGCAGCGGGTGGAAAGCCGGTCGCTGACCCTGTCGAAATTCGATTTCCAGGGCAAGCCGCATATCTTCTATGACGACCACCTGCAGCTTCTGCGCCGTTCCGACTGTTTCGTCGCCCGCAAGATCTGGCCCCATGCCGATGGCCTCTATCAGGCGTTCCTGAACCCCGGCCACGATGGCACGATGCGGGCCGAACCGAACCCCGGCAAGATCGACCGCATCTTTTCCAAGGCGGTGGACCGCCGGGTGCGCGGGCGGCCGGGCCTTTACATGCAAAGCCGCTTCCCGGTCGAGGGGCGCGATAACGGCGCCACCGCCTCGCCCTGGTCGGTATTCAGCGGATTCGCCGAATTGTTCGTCGATTTCGAACCCTGGCTGGCGCGGGCCACCGGCGCCCGCGTCCACGGCCACCTTTTCGCGCCCGAGCGGGTCGAATTCGAAGGTCGGCAGACCACCTTCTCGGGGGCTTTGTCCGATTCCGCGGCGCTGCGCGACTACAACCCGCAGATGTTCCTGCGCAACCTGATCTGGAACACCCGCGGCGAACGCCAGTGTTTCCAGTTCGGTCCGGCCGACAATCAGGCCCTGATCTGGGACATGGCCAAGGATCCCAACGCGCAGATCAGCGTGATTTCCGGCGCCTGGGCGATTCCCCTGTTCCAGTCGAACCGCAATTTCGCCGACCTCCGCGCCGCCGCCGCCAGTCTGCAGAAGATCGAGACCGATTATCTGGGTGCCTTGCGCTCGACCTGGGCCAAGGCGCGGGTGCGGATCTGGACCCTGGCCGATTTCATCGAAACGCCGATGGAATCGCTGCAATCGGTGCTGGACGAGATCGGCACCCGCGGCCAGCGCCATGTGTCCGAAGCGCCGCGCATGATCGACCTTGCCGGCTTTGGCCAGTTCCTGCAGAACCTGAAAAATCAGGGGATGCACCCCTATCTCATGGGCGATTTCCCTGCCGGCCCCTCGCCCGAAACGCGGACGCCGCCCAAGCGCAAACCCTATCTTGTCAGGTAAGTGATGGGCCGTTTCGACTATTTCGTCATGTTCGCGGACATGCGCACCGGATCGAATTTCCTTGAGGCGAACCTCAATGCGCTCGACGGCGTTGCCTGCCTGGGCGAGGCGTTCAACCCGCATTTCATCGGCTATCCCGACCGCCCCGATCTTCTGGGCGTGACGCTGGCCGCCCGCGATGCCGATCCGGCGGCACTGGTCGGGCGGGTGCGGGACGAACCGGGCCGGCTGGCCGGTTTCCGCTATTTCGCCGACCACGACCCGCGGGTGTTCGACATCGTGGTGCCCGATCCGCGCTGCGCCAAGATCGTGCTCACCCGCAACCCGGTGGAAAGCTATGTCAGCCGCAAGATCGCCGCCGCGACCGGCCAGTGGAAGCTGACCAACGCCAAACATGCCAAATCCGAAACCGTCCGCTTTTCGGCCGCGGATTTCGAGGACCACCTGCGCCGCCTGCAGGATTTCCAGATCCGCCTGTTGCGCGGGCTGCAACTGACCGGCCAGACGGCGTTCTATGTCGATTATGACGACATCCAGGATGTCGAGGTGATGAACGGCATTGCCGCCTTTCTGGGCGTGCCGGCGCGGCTCGAGGCGCTGGACAAGAACCTGAAGAAGCAGAACCCGGAACCGCTTGACGAAAAGGTGCGCAACTTTGCCGAGATGGAGCAGGCGCTGGCGCGGCTTGACCGTTTCAACCTGAGCCGCACGCCGAATTTCGAACCGCGGCGCGGCGCGGCGGTGCCGACGATCCTGGCCGCGGCGGCGTCGCCCTTGATGTATCTGCCGGTCCGGGGCGGGCCAGAGGTCGCGGTGGCCGACTGGCTGGCGGCGCTGGACGGCGCGCCGCCGCTGACCGGGTTTTCGCAAAAGACCCTGCGCCAGTGGCTGACCGCCAATCCCGGCCACCGCAGCTTTACCGTGCTGCGCCATCCGCTGGCACGCGCGCACGCCGTGTTCTGCGACCGTATCCTTGTGACCGGCCCCGGCACCTTTGCCGAAATCCGCGAAAACCTGCGGCGCAACTGGGCGATGGCGGTGCCCGACGGGACGCCCGGCGCCGATTGGTCCGACGATGACCACCGCTCAGCCTTTTCCGCCTTCCTGACCTTCGTCCGCGCCAACCTGGCCGCCCAGACCGCGCTGCGCGTCGATCCCGGCTGGGCCAGCCAGACGGCGGTGCTGCAGGGCATCGCCGGGCAGGTGCTGCCGGACGCCATCCTGCGCGAGGACGGTCTTGCCAATGGGCTGGCCGGGATCGCCCGGCAGGTCGGCCGTGTCGCGCCGGCCCTTCCCGCCGTTACCGATCCGCATGCCGCCCGGTTGCGGGCGATCCACACGCCCGATCTGGAACGGCTGGCGCGCGAGGCCTATGCCCGCGACTATGCCGGTTTCGGATTTGCCGACTGGGCGTGACGGGTCAAAGGATGCCGCGGTCCTTGAGTTCCGCGGTTTCGTCCCCCGCGACCCAGCCGAACACCCGCGCCGTGCCCTCGATCACCTGCACAAGGTAGTGGACCTCGAAATCCACATTGGTTTCCGGCAGGTCCGGCCGGGCATAGGTTGCGGTCCAGCCGACATGGGCCACACAATGCGCCGCGTCGATCGGCACCAGCCGCAGGTCGCGCACCGTCATCGCCTGGGTGCCGATGGCGCGATAGCCGGCATTGCCCTGCGCCAGCACGGCAAGGAATTCGTCGTCGGTCTTTGCCGCCCTGACGCCCTCGGGCGAGGCGCCGATCACCTCGGGCGTGTAAAGCGCCGCGATTTCGGCCGGGTCGATGTCGCCGCCCGCCAGCGCGCGGCGGGTGAAGTCCTCGTAGTGGGTGAACAGGTCGCGGACGGCGCTTTCGGTCGCGTCCATCACGCGGCCTGCGTTGCCTGCGCCTCGGTCAGGATGGCGTAGAGTTTGACCGGATCGGAATTGGCGCGCAACTTGGCGCAGACCGCCGGGTCGCGCAGGGTGCGCGACACCAGCGCCAGCGCCTTGAGATGTTCGACCCCGGCGCCGGCGGGCGCCAGAAGGCAGAACACCAGATCGACCGGCTGCCGGTCCACCGCCTCGAAATCAAGGGGGCGTTCCAGCCGCAGGAACAGGCCGCGCACGCGGTCGGTGCCTTCAAGCCGGGCATGGGGCAGGGCGACGCCGTGGCCGACGCCGGTCGGCCCCAGCCCCTCGCGCTCGAGCAGCGCCTCGAGCGTTGCGGCAGCGTCCAGCCCGTAGGAGGACGCCGCCATTTCGGCCAGTTCCTGGAACAGCCGCTTCTTCGATCCGGCAGCCGAAACCACCTTGACCCCGTCCGTGGTGAGGATGTCGCCCAAGCGCATGTAACTTCCCGCTCCTCAGGCCGCGGCCGTCCGGGCAAGCCGGATCACGGCCATCATGTCAGGATGCGCCCTGCGGGTCGATCCAGCCGATGTTGCCGTCGTCACGTCGATGCACGACATTGATCCCGCCGCCCTTTTCGTTGCGGAACACCAGAAGCGCGGCATTGGCCAGTTCCATCTGCATCACGGCTTCACCGACCGAGAGCGTGGGGATCTTCGTCTCCATCTCGGCGATGATCGTGGGGGCAAGGCTGTCGGCCGTATCCTCGTCGGTGTCCTCTGTCGGGGCCACGATATACTGGGCCGCCGCCAGCACTTCAACCGGCTGCGGACGGTCCTTGTGGTGATCCTTGAGCCGGCGCTTGTAGCGGCGCAGCTGCTTGGCCATCTTTTCGGCGCCGCTGTCGAAAGCGGCATAGATTTCAGGGGCATGGCCCTTGGCCTGCGCCGTCAGCCCGGTCGACAGGTGGACCGTGATCTCGCTGGTGAACTCGTGCCCGGCGCGGGAAAACACCACCGTGGCATCGGTCGGGCGGCCGGCATACTTGCCCGTCACCTCGCCCAGCTCGGTCTTGACATGGCTGGTCAGAGCCTCGCCGATGTCGATCTGCTTGCCGCTGATCTGATAGCGCAACTTGTCCTCCTCAGTGGTCGTTCGAAACGGAACGGCAGCGGGCGGGACCGGGTTCCCGTATCCCTGCGGTTGTGTCGTTCCGGGCTGCGATGGACCGCCTTCGCCGGCCCGCCACGACCGGAGGGGCCGAAAGGCCCGGGTCGTGGTGCCGCGTGAAGGGTGCGTGTCCATCCCCTTCATCTGGGCGTGTTGCCCCCTGTCCGTCAATCCGCTTTGGCGGAAACAGGCGGTTTTCAGGACACGCGGAACGACTGGCCCAGATAGACGCGGCGCACGTTCTCGTCCCGCACCACCTCGTCCGCGCTGCCCGACATCAGCACGCGGCCATCGTGCAGGATATAGGCGCGGTCGACGATTTCCAGGGTTTCCCGCACATTGTGGTCGGTGATGAGGACGCCGATGCCGCGGTCCTTGAGATGGGAAACAAGGCTGCGGATCTCGCCCACGGCGATGGGATCGACGCCGGCAAAGGGTTCGTCGAGCAGGACATATTTCGGCCCGGCGGCAAGGCAGCGGGCGATTTCCGCCCGCCGACGTTCGCCGCCCGACAACGCGAGCGCGGGGGCGCGGCGCAGATGTTCGATCGAGAAATCCGACAACAGCTCTTCAAGCCGCTCGCGACGGCGCATCCGGTCCGGCTCGGCGATTTCGAGAATCGCCAGGATGTTGTCCTCGACCGAAAGGCCACGGAAGATCGACATTTCCTGCGGCAGATAGCCGATGCCCATCCGCGCGCGGCGATACATCGGCAGCGCGGTCACGTCGCGGCCGTCAAGGATGACCTGCCCGCCATCGGCCTGCACCAGCCCGGCGATGGAATAGAAACAGGTGGTCTTGCCCGATCCGTTCGGGCCAAGCAGCGCCACCACCTCGCCGCGGCCCAGATCAAGGCTGACGTCGCGGATCACCAGACGGCGGCGATAGCTTTTGCGCAGGTTGACGACGCGCAGGCCGACGCTGCCTTCGGTCACCGTCAGTTCCGGGGCCGTCATTCGCCCTGCCCGAACACGGTGCGCACGCGGCCGTCCATCTGCGCGGTGCCGTCGCGCAGGTTCACCACCATGCGGTCGGCGGCAATGGCGCTGGCGCCTTGCGTCAGCAGCACATCTCCGGTCAGCACCAGCAGGCCGGTGGTCAGGTCGTAATCCGCCGATCCGGCCTCGGCCTGTTCGGTCTCGGTGACGAAGGTGACGCCGCCGGTCAGCACAAGGCGGGCGATCTCGCCCGAGTCCTCGGCATAGGCGACCTCGACCGTGCCTGCCGAAACCCGCATCGTGCCCTGTCCGACGACGACATTGCCGGAAAACACCGCGCGGCGGCTGGCTTGATCGACCGAAAGCGTGTCGGCCGTCACCTCGACCTGCGCCGAACTGTCAACGCTGAGGCCGCCCAGCGCCACCTCGGCCTGCGCGGCGGCGAGCGAGGGAAGCATCAGCATCAGGACAGCGGCAAGGCGGATCACGGCGGGGTTCCTTCTGGCTGCGGCTGGTATAGCAGCCGGACGCCGCCATTGAAAACCATGCGTTCGCCGCCCTGTTCCACCGCCAGCCCGCCCGCGGTCAGCGCGCCGAACGGCGCCTCGACGGTCAGGCCGCCACTGGCGGTGGCGGTGCCGGCGGCCAGATCGACGGTCAGCCCGCCCGCCTGCACCGCATAACCCGCAGAGGCGTCAAGCCGGACCGGCCCGGCAAGCGTCGCCTGCCGCGCCTGTCCGTCAAAGGCGCCCTCGGCGGCGGTGATCGTCACCGTCTCGCCATCAGCGGCGGTCAGGGCGATGCGCAGGGCGGTGATGCCGAAACTGGCGGGGTCGGCGGTATCGGGGCGGATCGTCGCCGCGGTCAGCGAAATGGCCGCGCCATCGGGGGTGACACCGGAAAAGGCCGGGGCCGAGATGCGCGGGTCGCTGGCGATGTCCTCGATCTCGGCATAGGGGATGTCGCCGGCCGGGCCGGGGCGGCGGGCGAACAGGAACATGGTCGAAAGCAGCACCAGCGCCGCCAGCGGCAACAGGATCTGGAGCCATCCGACCAGCCGCGAATAGCGGTCGCGGCGCATGTCAGACCACGCCGGCGCGCAGGCAGTCGTGGATATGGATCAGCCCGACCGGGTGGCCCGCCGGGTCGGTGACGAACAGGCTGGTGATCTTGCGGTCGTTCATCTGCGCCACCGCCTGTTCGGCCAGCGCCTCGGGCGCGATGGTGCTGGGGGCGCGGGTCATCACCTGGCCGGCGCTGCGGTCGAGAAGTCCGGCCATGTTCCGCCGCAGGTCGCCATCGGTGATGATCCCGGCAAGGGTGCCGTCCTGCACCACGCCGGCGACGCCGAACCCCTTCTGGCTGATCGACAGCAGCACATCGGCCATCGGGTCATCAGGCGCGACCAGCGGCAGGGCATCGCCGGAATGCATCAGGTCGGCGACGCGGGACAGCCGCGCGCCCAGCTTGCCGCCGGGGTGGAAGACGCGGAAATGTTCGGGCGTGAAATCGCGGCTTTGCATCAGCGCGATGGCCAGCGCATCGCCCATCCCCATCATCATCGTGGTCGAGGTGGTGGGGACGATGCCGATGCCGCAGGCCTCGGGCAGCGCCGGCAGCAGCAGGCGCACATCGGCGGCGCGCATCAGGGTCGACTCGGCACGGGCAGCCATGCCGATCAGCGGAATGCCAAAGCGGCGGGTATGGGCGACCAGATCGGCCAGTTCCGGCGTTTCGCCCGAATTGGACAGGACCAGCACCACATCGCCGCGGATCATCATGCCAAGGTCGCCATGCGATGCCTCGGCCGGGTGGACGAAATGCGCCGGGGTGCCGGTCGAGGCGAGCGTGGCGGCGATCTTGCGCGCGACATGCCCCGACTTGCCCATGCCCGAGACGATGACCCGCCCGGTTGCGGCAAGGATCAGGTCGACCGCGGCGGCAAATTCCGCGCCGATGCCGGCGGCAAGGGCGGTCAGCCCGGCCGCCTCCTCGGTCAGGACGCGGGCGCCGGTGGCGATATGGCGGGCGGGATCGGTCATGTCAGTGATGGAAGATCTCGATCTCGTCCCAGCCCAGCAGGTCAAGCCGCGCCCGCATCGGCAGGAAGTCGAAGCAGGCCTGCGCCACCTCGGTCCGGTTTTCGCGCTCAAGCAGCCCTTCCAGCACCTCTTTCAGCCGGTGCAGATACAGCACGTCCGAGGCGGCGTATTCCAGCTGCGCGGCGGACAGGTCGGCGGCGCCCCAGTCGCTTTGCTGCTGCTGCTTGGAAATGTCGACGCCGATCAGATCGTTCAGCAGGTATTTCAGTCCGTGCTTGTCGGTGAAGGTGCGCACCATCTTGGCCGCGATCTTGGTGCACCAGACCGGCGCCGTCAGCACGCCGAAGGTGTGATACAGCACCGCAATGTCGAAGCGGCCAAAGTGGAACAGCTTCAGCACCGCAGGGTCGGCCAGCATCCGGCACAGGTTCGGCGCCGCGGTCTGCCCCGGCATGACCTGCACCAGATGCACGTTGCCGTCGCCGCCCGACATCTGGATCAGGCACAGCCGGTCGCGGTGCGGGTTCAGGCCCATCGTCTCGCAGTCGATGGCGACGACGGGGCCAAGGTTCAGGCCATCGGGCAGATCGCCCTTGTGCAGATGATTGGCCAAAGCGGTTCCTTCCGAAAGCTGCGCGGCGTCGGGCGGGCCAACCCGCCCCTCGCCGCGCCGGCAACCTATGAAAACGGCGCGCCGGTTACAAGTTGGCGGCGGATACCGCCGCGGGCGCGGCCTTTCGGTCCGGGCGCCCTTTCTGCCGCAACAGCTCCGGGCTAGGGTCGGCGGGGCGGCGTGTCCGGCAAGCGGATCCGGCCGCCGCGCGACATACGGAAACGGCCTGCCGCGACCCGGCGGGCATGACATGGGGACCACAGGATGCGTCTTGAGGGGAAGCGCGCGCTTATCACCGGGGCGGCCCGCGGCATCGGCCGCGCCTTTGCCCAGGCCTATATCCGCGAAGGCGCCGAGGTGGTGATCGGCGACATCAACCTGCCGGCGGCGCAGGCCACCGCGGCGGAAATCGGCGCCACCGCCCTGCCGCTTGACGTGACCGATCAGGGGTCCATCGACGCCTGCATGGCGGCCATGCAGGACGGCGGCGGCATCGACATCCTGATCAACAACGCCGCGATCTTTACCGCCGACCCGATCACCGACATCGCCCGCGCCGACTATGACCGCTGTTTTGCGATCAATGTCGCGGGCACGCTGTTCACGCTGCAGGCGGCGGCGCGGCTGATGATCGCGCAGGGCCGCGGCGGGCGGATCATCAACATGGCCTCGCAGGCCGGGCGGCGGGGTGAACCGCTGGTCGCCGTCTATTGCGCGACCAAGGCCGCGGTCATCAGCCTGACGCAATCGGCGGCGCTGAACCTGATCCCGCACCGGATCAACGTCAACGCCATCGCGCCCGGAGTGGTCGACGGCGAGCACTGGGACGGGGTCGATGCCTTTTTTGCCCGGCTTGAAAACAAGGCCCCGGGCCAGAAAAAGCGCGAGGTCGGCGCCGCCGTGCCCTATGGCCGCATGGGAACCGCGCAGGACTTGACCGGCATGGCCGTGTTCCTTGCCTCGGACGAGGCCGAATATATCGTCGCCCAGACATACAATGTCGACGGCGGCCAATGGATGAGCTGAGCCATGCCGATCCCCCTGAACGCCGCCGCCCTTTCGCATCTGCCCTCGGGCGTTGCCGCCCCCGCCTATGACCGCGCCGCCCTGCGGCCCGGCATCCTGCATGTCGGTGTCGGCAATTTCCACCGCGCGCATATGGCGGTCTACCTCGACACCCTGTTCGCGCTGGGCGGCGACCGCGACTGGGCGATCCTTGGCGCCGGCGTCCGCCCCGCCGATGCCCTGATGCGCGACCGGCTGAAGGCGCAGGATTTCCTGACCACCGTTGTCGAACTTGACCCCGCCGGGCTGCACGCGCGGGTGGTCGGCGCGATGACCGGCTTTCTGCCGGTGGATCCGGCGGCGATCCTTGCCGGCATGGCCGACCCCGCCATCCGCATCGTCAGCCTGACGGTGACCGAGGGAGGCTATTACCTGAACGGCGCGGGCCGCTTCGATACCGCCCATCCCGACATTGCCGCCGATGCCGCAAACCCCGCCGCGCCGCGCACCGTGTTCGGCCTGATCGTTGCCGCCCTGCGCGCCCGCCGCGCTGCCGGCACCGCGCCCTTCACCGTGCTGTCCTGCGACAACCTGCCGGAAAACGGCCATGTCGCCGCGGCCGCCGTCATCGGCCTTGCCCGGCTGTCGGACCCGGCGCTGGCCGACTGGATCGTCGCCCATGTCGCCTTTCCCAATTCCATGGTCGATTGCATCACCCCGGCCACGTCCGACCGCGAACGCGCGCTGGTCGCCGACAGCTTTGGCCTGACCGATGCCGCGCCGGTGGTGTGCGAGCCGTTCCGGCAATGGGTGCTCGAGGACAATTTCCCGCAAGGTCGCCCGGCGCTGGAAAAGGTCGGCGCCGAATTCGTGCCGAACGTCGGGCAATACGAGTTGATGAAGCTGCGCATCCTGAACGGCGGCCACGCCGCCATCGCCTATGCCGCGGCGCTGCTGGGCCACCACTTCGTGCATGATGCGATGGCCGATCCGCGCATCTCCGGCTGGCTTGACCGGCTGACCCGGACCGAGATCCAGCCGACGCTGGCCCCGATCCCCGGCGTCGACTACGACGCCTATCGCGAAACCGTCGCCCGGCGGTTTGCCAATCCGCGGGTGGGCGACACCATTCCGCGCCTCTGCCTTGACGGGTCGAACCGCCAGCCCAAGTTCATCCTGCCGACGCTGCGGCAGGCGCTGGCGGAAAACCGGCCGTTCCATGGCCTCGCGATTGAGGTCGCGCTGTGGTGCCGCTATTGCGCCGGCACGGACGAGGCCGGGACCGCGATCCCGCCCAATGACCAGAACCACGCCGACCTCAGGGCGCGGGCGCTGGCCGCGCGGGATGATGCCGGGGCCTTTCTGTCGAACGGGCCGGTCTTTGGCGATCTCGGGCAGGATCCGCGCCTTGCCGCCGCCTTTGCCGCCGCCCTCGGCAGCCTGTGGCAGCGCGGGGTCGCCGCCACCCTTGCCGATTATCGTGGGGCGTGACCACGGCGCGAAATGTCCCGCCCCGGTGCCAAGCCGCCTTTCGCCTGCGACGGCCGACACGGTTCTGACCGGCCGACGGCCTAGAACCGCGGCTTGCGCCGTTCCAGAAACGCGCTGCGCCCCTCGATGAAATCGGCTCCGGAAAACAGCGCCGCCAGCCCCTGTGCCAGATCGCCCTGCGCCGCGGCATCGGTCAGGCGGTTCACCGTGCGCTTGCCCTGCCGGATCGACGCCTGCGACAGATCGGCCAGGGTGGCGGCATAGCCGGCGGCCGCGGTCAGCGGATCCTCGGCGATATGGTCGATCAGCCCCCAGTCCAGCGCCTCTTGCGCCGACAGGCGCCGGGCCGACATCAGCAGTTCCTTGGCCCGCGACGGGCGCAGCCGTTCCAGCAACATCGCGGTATCCTCGGGCGAATAGGCGATGCCCAGTCGGGCGGGCGGAATCGCAAAGAATGCCTCGGGCGCGGCGATGACGTGATCGCAGGCCAGCGTCAGCGCCACGCCGCCGCCGACACAGGCGCCGGTGACCGCGGCAATCGCCGGGCAGGGCAGGTCGCGCAGTGCGGCCAGCCCGGTGCGGATCGCGGCATTGGCGGCCAGCGCGGTGTCCGGCGTGGCATAGATCGCCGCGAATTCCGAGATGTCGGCGCCGGCGCTGAAGGCGCCGCCCTCGCCGGTCAGGATCAGGGCGCGGCTGTCGGCACTGGTCACGGCGGCGGCGATCCCGGGCAGGGCCGCCCACATCGCGCTGGCCATCGCGTTGCGGCTGGCGGGGGCATGGATCGTCAGCCGCGCGATGCGGCCCGGGTCCAGCCGCAGCCGGCCATCGGCGAAACTCTCCATCGCGGTTCCTTCAGTGTTCTGCGCGTTCGGGCGCGGCCCGGCCAAGGATCATGTCCGCGGCCTTTTCCGCAATCATCATCACCGGGGCCGAGGTATTGCCGCCGGTGATCCGTGGCATGACGCTGGCATCGACGACACGCAAGCCCTGCACGCCGCGCACCCGCAGTTCCGGATCGACGACCGACGCCGCATCCGCCCCCATCCGGCAGGTGCCGACCGGATGGAAGATGGTGTTGGCGCCCTGCCGCACCCAGCGGTCAATCGCGGCATCGCTGGCAAGATCGGCCTCCACCGGCGACAGATCCGCCTTGCGGTGCCGCGCCAGCGCCGGATTTTCACCGATCCGCCGCGCCAGCCGCACCCCGTCGCGCATGCAGGCGATATCGGCCTCTGCGCTCAGATAGGCCGGATCCATCAGTGGCGCGGCAAAGGGATCGGGCGAGGCCAGCCGCACCTCGCCCCGGCTTTCGGGACGAAGCTGGTAGAAGTTGATGATATAGCCATGCTGCCCCTGTCCGGCCCGCGTGGTTTCAAGGCTGAGGCCGGGGACAAAGGTGATGTGGATGTCGGGGATGTCCAGCTCGGGCCGGGTTTTCAGGAACCCGCCCGCCTGCAACGGCACCCCGGTCATCGGCCCCTTGCGCAGGAACCAGCCGCGCAGAAAGGCGAGCGCGGCGCGGTCGGGGCGGAACAAGGCGTAAAGCGACAGCGGATCCTTGCAGGCATAGGTCAGGTAAACGCCAAGGTGATCGTGCAGGTTGCGCCCGACCTCGGGCGCATCGACCACGACCGGAATGCCCAAGTCGCGCAGCGCCGCGCCCGGCCCGATGCCGGACAGCTGCAGCAGTTGCGGCGAATTGATCGCCCCGCCGCACAGGATGACCCCGGCGCGGGCGGAAACCACCTGCAATTGCCCGTGGTGCCGCACGGCGACCCCGGTGGCGCGGCCGTCATTTATCACCACGCGGGCGACCTGCGCGTCGGTCCAGACCGTCAGGTTGGGCCGGCGCAGGACCGGGGCCAGAAAGGCGGTCGCGGTGCTTTCCCGCCGACCGTCGCGGATGTTGAAGTCGTAAAGCCCCAGCCCCTCTTGCTCTGCACCGTTGAAATCATCGTTCGGCCGGGCGCCCTCGGCGATGCCGGCGGCAAGGAACGACTGGTAGAGCGGGTTGTCGCCCGGCGCCTTTTCGGTGCGAAGTTCGCCGCCGGTGCCGTGAAAGGGGTCGGCGGCGCGGCCGGGGTTGTCCTCGGACCGCCGGAAATAGGGCAGGACATCGGCATAGGACCAGCCGGTGCAGCCAAGCCCGGCCCAATGGTCGTAATCGGCGCGGTTGCCGCGCATGTACATCATGCCGTTGATGGTGGACGATCCGCCCAGCACCCGGCCCCGCGGCCAGGGGATGCTGCGCCCGTCCAGCCCCGGTTGCGGCGTCGTGGCATAGCCCCAGTTGGTCGAGCGCAGCCAATAGGCCGCCCCGGCCATGATCGGCAGCTTGAGCAGCGGATTGCCGCCGCGGCCTCCGGCCTCGACCAGCAGCACCGATTGCCGCCCGTCGGCCGACAGCCGGTTGGCCAGAACAGCGCCCGCCGATCCGGCGCCGACGATGATATGGTCAAAGACGGTCATGGCGGTCCTTCAATAGGGAAACTCGGCGCCGTTCATCGCCAGCGCCTGACCCGAGACATAGGCCGCATCGGGCGTGGCAAGCCACGACACGGTGGCCGCGACATCGGCGGCGCTGCCGAAACGGCCGGCGGGAACGCTGGCGCGAAAGCCTTCGATTACCGCATCGGGCGTCTGGCCGGTGATGCGGGCAAAGCCCGCGGCGATGCCGCCCCAGAACGGCGTCTCGATATGGCCGGGGACATAGGAATTGACCCTTATGCCATGGGCGGCAAGCTCGATCGCCATGGTCTGGGTCAGGTTGATGATCGCGGCCTTCGAGGCGCAGTAATGCGCGAGGTTCGGCACCCCCCGCCTGCCGGCGCCCGAGGCGGCGTTGACGATGACGCCGCCGCGGCCCGCGGCGATCATCGCCCGCGCCGCGGCCTGCCCGGCGATGAACACCGAATCGACATTGACCCGCATCACCCTTTGCCATTCGGCCAGGGCCATCTCGGCAAAGGGCGTCACCGCGATGATGCCGGCATTGCACACCATCACGTCCAGCCCGCCATGCCGCGCGACATGGGCGGCGACGGCGGCGTCCACCGCCGCCGCGTCGGTGGCGTCGCCGGTGACGGCGGCATAGGCGGCGTGGTGCAGGTCGCCCCGGTTCAGGTCATAGCCGGTGACAAAGGCGCCTTCGGCAAGAAAGCGTTCGGCAATGCCGCGGCCGATGCCGCTGGCCGCGCCGGTGACGAACACCGACTTGGCCCGATGGCGGCCGGGAACAGGTTCGGGGGTCATTCCGCACTCTCCTTCATCAGGCCGATTTCGCCGGCCACCACACGGGCGCAGCGCACCTGCCGTCCGTCGGGCAAGGGTTGCAGCACCTGCGGGATCGCGCGGCAGGCGTCGACCGCATGGGGGCAGCGGCCGGCCAGATAGCAGCCCTCGGGCGGATCGATGGGCGAGGGGATTTCGCCCGACAGCGCCTCGGGCACGGGATGGTCGACGCGGCGGCGGGTCGGATCGGGGAACAGATGCGCCGACAAGAGCGCCCGCGAATAGGGATGCGCCGGGCGCAAGAACACCTGTTCGACGGTCCCCTCCTCGACGATCTGGCCCAGATACATCACCGCCACCTTCTGGCACAGGTAGCGCACCGTGGTCAGGTCGTGGCTGATGAACAGGAAGGAAATCCCCAGATCCGTCTGCAACCGCGCCAGCAGCGCGATAAGCGAGGCGCGCGCCCGCGGCGCCAGAACCGAGGTCGGCTCGTCCAGCACGACGAATTCCGGATTGACGATCAGCGCCCGCGCGATGTTCACCCGCTGCAGGGTCGAGGCGCCAAGCCCCCGCGGTAGCCGCTGCAACAGCGCCGGGTCGAGGTCGACCAGCCGCATCGCCGCCGTGGCGCGGGCGCGCCGTTCGGCGGCGGTCAGCCGTTCGTGCAAGCTCAGAGGTTCTTCCAGCAGGTCGGCGATGGTCCAGCGCGGGTTCAGGCTGTCGAAGGGATCCTGGAACACGATCTGCATCCGCGACCGGAACCGGCGCATCTCGGCCTTGGGCAGGGCGGTGATCTCGGTTCCGGCGAAGATGACCTTGCCGGCCGTCGGCGGGATCAGGTTCAAGAGGCAGCGACCGACGGTGGTCTTGCCCGACCCCGATTCGCCGACCAGACCCACCGCCTCGCCCTTGGCGATCGACAGCGTCACCCGGTCGACGGCCTGCACCACCTTGGCCGAATTCCGCAGCGGGAAATGCTTGGTCATCGCCTCGGCCCGGACAAATCCGGGCGTCCCTGCCACCTGCGCCGGGAAATCGCCGCCGCGCTCGCGGTAAAGCCGCAGCACATCCTGTGAATAGGGGTGCTGCGGGGCGGCGAAGAACTGCCGCACCGGCGCGTCCTCGACGATCTGCCCGTCATGCAGGATCAGCACCCGGTCGCAGTAGTTGGCGATGACGCCCAGATCCTGCGACACCAGCAGGATGGCCGATCCGGTCTCCTGCACGGTCGACCACATCTGGTCAAGGAATTGCGCCTGGATGGTCACGTCAAGGCCCGAGGTCGGCTCGTCCGCGATCAGGAGCCGCGGCCGCGACGACAGCGCCATCGCGATCAGAGCGCGTTGCGCCATGCCGCCCGAAAGCTCGTGCGCAAAGCTTTCGACCCGGCGTTCGGGGTCGTTGATGCCGACAAGGCGCAGCATCTCGACCGCCTGCTGCCGCGCCTGGGCGGCGCCGGCGTTGTTGTGCGCCTGATAGGCATGGCCGATCTGGGTGCCGACGCGCAGCATCGGGTTCAGCGCCGCGCGCGGGTTCTGCACGATGATGCCGATGTCGCGCCCGCGGACCGCGCGCAATTCCTCGTCCGTCAGGCGCAACAGGTCGCGCCCGCCGAACAGGATCTGCCCGCCGGTGATCCGCCCCGGCGGCCGCGCCAGCCCCAAAAGCGCCAGCGCCGTTGTCGACTTGCCCGATCCGGCATCGCCGACCAGCCCCACGACCTCGCGCGGGTGGATGTCGAAACTGACGCCCGCCACCGGCCGGTTTGCCCCCGCCGCCGTCCGGTAGGTCACTTCTAGGTCGCGGACCTGGATCAGCGGTTCCATCAGCTGCCCTCGTATCGGCGTTCAAGGACATTGCCCAGGACCGCAAAGCCGAACACCGTCAGCGAGATGGCGATGCCCGGAAACACCGAGGGCCACCATTCGCCAAGGATGATCTGGTTCGCCCCTGTCGAGATCATCAGCCCCCATTCCGGCGTCGGCGGCCTGACCCCGGCGCCGACAAAGGACAGGCCGGCGGTCAGGAGGATGGCAAAGCCGATGGTGACCGAGGACTGGATCAGCGCCGGCGTCATCGAATTGGGCAGCACATGGCGCAGGGCGATGCGCAATTCCGGCTGGCCGATGGCGCGGGCCGCCTCGACAAACCCGCGCGAGGTCTGCGACAGCACCTCGGCCCGGGTCAGGCGGATGTAGATCGGCACATAGACAAAGGCGAGCGCGATGACGATGTTCGCCGTCGACCGCCCGGCCAGCGCCACCAGCACCATGGCGCTGATGAACACCGGGAACGACTGCATCACATCCGAAACCCGCATCAGCAGTTCGGTCGCCCAGTTGCGGAAATAGCCGGCGATGAGGCCCAGGAACACGCCGATGGCAAGGCTCAGAAGATTGGCCGACAGCGCGATCAAGAGGTCGGTGCGCGGCGCGGCGATCACCCGCGACAGGATGTCATAGCCGCTGGCATCGGTGCCCATCCAGTGCGGCGGATGGTCAAGGGTGCCGCCGATCCAGCCCGCCAGAAGGCCCGGAATCTCGGACAGGGACGGCGGCGGCACCGCGACGCGCGGCGTGGTCAGCGTCGGGTCGTAAGGGCCGATATAGGGCCCGATCACCGCCAGCACCGTCACCACCGTGACGATGGTCGCGCCAAGGTAAAGCAGCCAGTCGGCCTTGCGCGGCAGCGGCGCGGCTTCGGGGTCGGTCGGGCTCAATGGGCGATCCTCGGGTCGATGACAGCATGGATGAGATCGAGCGCCAGATAGACCGCCAGAGAGATTGCGGTGATGACCAGCACGACGCCCTGGATGGCGGGATAGTCGAAGGCAAGGACCGAGCGGACGGCATATTGCCCGATCCCGCCCAGCGAGAACACGCTTTCGACCAGCACCGCACCCGACAGCATGAAGCCGTAAAGGATGCCGATCAGCGTCATGGATGGCGCCATCGCCGCGCGCAGGGCATAGCGCGCCACCCGCCGGCGCGGCAGGCCCACCGCATTGGCATACAGAACGAAATCCGACCGCATGGCGCGCAGCATGTTCTGGCGCACCATCTTGATGATCGGGCCGGACAGGGTGAAGGCCAGCACGGCCACCGGCAGCATCAGGTGGTGCAGCGCCTCGACGAACTTGTCGGGCCGGCCGGCAAGAAGCGTGTCGATCAGCATGAAGCCGGTCACCGGGTCGGGCGGCGTGGTCATGGGGCCAAGCCGGCCAAGGGGCGGCGGCGCGATGCCCAGCTGATAGAAGAACACATAGACGAACAGCAGCCCCCACCAGAATTCCGGCTGCGACCCGGCAAACAGCGAATAGACGAACACGCCCTTGTCGGCCTTGCCGCCGGGGTTCAGCGCACCCAGCATCCCGACCGGCACCGACACCAGCAGCGCCACAAGGAAGGCCAGGGTGATGAGTTCAAGCGTGACCGGCAGATAGGCGGCGATCTCGGACAGGATCGGCGTGTTGGTGACCCAGCTTATGCCCAGAGTGCCCTGAAGGATGCCGGGGGCGATGTCGGGCTTGAAGCCCAGATAGATCGCAAGCTGTTCCAGGACCGGCTTGTCGACGCCCAGTTGCGCGGCGGCCTGGGCATAGGCCTCGGGGCTGGCGTTCATGCCGACCAGTCGCGACACCGGATCGGCGGGCAACAGGCGGATGAGGAAGAACACCGCGATGGTCAGGCCGATCAGCTGCGCCGCTCCGATCAGAAGTCGCCGGGCGATATAGCGCATCAGCATCGGCAGGGTCCCCGGGTCATGCGGTGGCGGTGGTGCGGGGGCGCCGCAAGGGGCGCCCCCGGCAGGATCATTCGGCGACGGTCAGGTCGGAATAGCGGATCGCATTGTCGGGATACCAGTGCAGGCCCGAAATGGTCGAGCGGAACGCCCATTGCGTCTGGTATTCGACGATGGGCAGCCAGACCACGTCGCGCGCCAGCGTTTCCTGGATTTGCTGCAGCGCCGCGGTACGGCTGGCCGGATCGGCATCGACCCGCGCCGCAGCCCAAAGCGCGTCAAGCTCGGCGTTGCGATAGTTGACCATGTTGTTCAGGCCGCCCGCCTCGGGCGAGACGAAGAACAACTGCGTCGCATAGCCGGCATCGACGCCGATGGGCTTTTCCTGGTCGTTGATCGCGAAGGGCAGGTCGCGCTTGACCAGCTGGCGGTCGCCGTATTGCGCCTGCGGGATCGGGTCGAGCGTCACCGGGATGCCGACTTCGCGCAGGGCGGTCTGGATGATGTTCACGATCGGGCCCAGCGTCGATTCCTTTTCCGACACATAGGTCAGCGCGAACGAGGAGGCGAACGCCTCGAGCCCCGCGCCTTCGGGATAGCCGGCCTCGGCCAGAAGCTGGCGGGCAAGCTCGGGATCATAGGTGTAGTTCGCCGTCGCGGCATAGCCGGGATAGGACGACGGCACCATGCCCTCCCAATGCGTCGCCTGGCCGAAATAGCCGTTGGCGATGATCTGGTCGAAGGGGATCGCATGCGAGATCGCCTGCCGGATCAGCGGGTTGTCGAACGGCGGCACATCAAAGTTCATGTGCAGGAACATGTTTTCGTTGCCGGTGACGCCGGCGACGCTGATGCCTTCGGCGCTGCGCAGGCTGTCGAATTCGCGCGGCGTCAGCCCGGTGACAAGATCGGCCTGCCCGGTTTGCAGCACGACCACCCGGTTCGACGATTGCGGCACCCGCCGCACCGAGACCCGCTGGATGTCGGGCGCCCCGCGATAGTAGTCGGGGTTGGCGACATAGGTGATTTCCTCGTTCTTGGTCCAGCTTTCCAGGCAATAGGCGCCAAAGCCCGGCGCGCCTTCGTTGTTGACGTAGTCATGCGACCAGGGGTCGGCCTCGGTCGCGTGGGCCTGCATCGTCTCGGCATCGAAAATGAGCAGGCCGAAGATGGTCAGCACCGGCAGGAACAGCGCGTTCGGTTCCGACTGGCGGATCTGCACGGTGTAATCGTCGACCCGGACGACACCGTCGCCCAGTTCCTTGGCGGCCGGATCCTCGCCGAAGACGCTGGTGTCGAACCCCTGGATCGAGGCGACATTCGACAGGAACCAGCCGATGGGCGCCGCGCCTGACACCGATTTCGCCCGCGCGAAGGTATAGATCACGTCATCGGCGTTGAAGGTGGCGCCGCCGCAGCCGGCCACGCCCTGACGCAGATGGAAGGTCCAGGTCAGCGTCGCCGCGTCATATTCCCAGCTTTCGGCCAGCCGCCCTTCGAACGTGTTGAAGTCGGGCACCACGACGCCCGATTCGGTGGTGGCGCCGTCGGCATAGCCGACCAGCGGGTCCAGCAGCGTCACCATCCCCTGCTGCGAGGCCGGGATCGCCGCAGAGGGCCCGTCATAGTTCAGACCCGAGGGCACATCCTCGGCCAGAACAAGGATTTCCTGGGCCTGACCGGCCCCCGCAACCACGGCCAAGGCCGCAGCCGAAGTCAGTATCCGCCAGCGCATCATTCCACGCACCTCTCCTGTTGTCCGAGTTTCTTGGATTAATTTGTCCGGACAAATCAGACACCCGATGCCGCCGCTGTCAAGCAACTTCTGCAAATTGTCCGGACAAAATCGGCTTGACAGGGTGCGAAGTCAGGTCAAAGTTGTCCGGACAAATTGCCACCGGGCGCCGTTTCGCCCAAGGGGACAAGCAGGAGCGCCGGGATGCGGATCATCGTTCTGTTCAACCTTCTGCCCGGCGTTTCGGCCGCCGAATACGAGGATTGGGCGCGCCGGCGCGACATTCCCACGGTGCGCGGCCTTGCCTCGATCCGGCGCTTTGATGTCCATGCCGCGACCGGCCTGCTGATGGGTGACGGCGCGCCGCCCTTTGCCTATTACGAGACCATCGAGGTCGGCGACACCGACCAGTTCGGCCGGGATGTGACAACGGCCGAGATGCAGCGGATTTCGGCAGAGTTTCGGGAATATGCCGACAATCCGGTCTTTGTCGTCCTGCGCGACGTGGACGCCGGGGCATGACACGGCTGGCCGGAAAGGTCGCGCTTGTCACCGGTGCCGGACGGCCCGGCGGGCTGGGCCAGGCGATCGCCCGGCGGCTGGCGACCGATGGCGCGTCCATCGTCCTGCACGACCGCGGCGCGACAGCGGGCGACACCGCCCCGGCCCATGGCGTCGGCACGCAATCGGACCTTGAGGCGACCGCCGCCGCGATCCGCGCCGCCACCGGCGCGCGCGTCGAAACCGTCACCGGCGACCTGATGGACGAGGCGGCGATTGCCGCGATGATCGGCGCGGCGCCGGCGGCCTTTGGCCGGCTCGACATCCTGATCAACAACGCCGGCATCGGCTATCTGTTCGGCCCGCTGGCAAATGCCGAGGCCAGCCATCTTGACGCCGTGCTGGGCGTCAACCTGCGGGCGCCGATGCTGGCGATCAAGCATGCGGTGCCGCTGATGCAGGCCGCGGGCGGCGGTCGCATCGTCAACATCGCCAGCCAGGCTGGGAAGTCGGGCTTTGCCATGGCGACAGCCTATACCGCCTCCAAGCACGGCCTGATCGGCCTGACCCGTGCCGCGGCGCTGGAACTTGCGCCCCTGGGCATCACCGTCAACGCCGTCTGTCCGAACCATGTCACCACCGGGCTTGGCGCCTGGCAGAACGGCTTCATGGCCGCCGCCCGGGGCGAGACGCCCGACGAATACATGTCCGGGATGAAGGCGCGCATCCCGCTGGGCCGTCCCGGCCTGCCCGAGGACACCGCGGCCGCCGTCGCCTTCCTCTGTTCCGACGAAGCCGCCTATATCACGGCCGAGGCGATGAATGTCTCGGGCGGGGAGGAATACCATTGAGCTTTCACTGGCCGGGCAAGGCGCGGCTTGCCATGTCCTTTGTCATCAATATCGAGGAAGGCACCGAAATGTCGGTCGCGCGCGGGGACAAGGGCCCCGAGCCGGTCGATGAACTGGGGGTCAGCCTCAAGATCCCCCTGCGCAACTATGCCAACGAATCGAACTATCTTTACGGCCTGCGCGCCGGGGCGCCGCGGGTGTTCGGCGCCTTTGCCCGCGCCGGCATCCGCACCACGGTGACGGCGGCGGCGCAGGCGCTCGAGATCGCGCCCGATGTCGCGCGCATGGTCGTGGGTGGCGGGCACGAGACCTGTTCCCACGGCTGGCGCTGGATTCACCAGTTCTCGTATGACGAGGCGCGCGAGCGCGACTTCATCCGCAAGGCGGTGGACACCATCCGCGCCACCACCGGCGACAGGCCCTATGGCTGGCTGTCGCGCTATCTGCACACCCCCATCACCCGCCGCCTGCTGGCCGAGGAGGGGTTCCTTTACCACATGGACGACTTTTCCGACGACGTGCCGCGCTGGGACGTGGTCGAGACGGCGGCGGGGCCAAGGCCCATCGTCATCGTGCCCTATGCGCTGGACACCAACGACATGAAGTTCTGGACAGCGCCGTCCTATACTCCGGCAGACTGGCTGGATTATGCCGTCGACACCTTCGACCGCCTGCATGACGAGGGCGCCCATGGCCCGGTGATGATGTCGCTGGGCCTGCATCTGCGCATCATCGGCCGGCCGGGGCGGATCGGCGCGCTGGAGCGGTTCATCGCGCATGTGCAGTCCCGTCAGGACGTGTGGTGCGCGACGCGGCTGGATATCGCCCGCGCCTTTGCCGCCGCGGTGCCGCCGCCGGACGGGCTGAGGTTCGGCGCATGAACCCGGTCGACCGCATCGCCGCTCATATCACCGGCACAAGGCTTGCCGACCTGCCGGCGGCGACGGTGGGCAAGGTCAGGACATTCCTTCTCGACACCCTGGGGGTCGGCATCGCCGGCAGTTCCGGCGCGCAGGTCGCCGACCTGATCGCGCTTGCCCGCGGCTGGGGTCCGCAGTCAGAGGCGACGGTCTGGCTGACCGGCGAACGCCTGTCGGCGCAATCGGCGGCCATCGTGAACGCCTACCAGATCCATTGCCTGGAATTCGACTGCGTGCATGAAGGCGCGGTGCTGCATCCGATGGCGACGATCCTGTCGGCGGTGCTGGCCTGGGCCGAACGCGAGGCGCAGCGCGGCCATCCGGTGCCCGGCGCCGACCTGATCCCGGCCCTGGCCGTGGGTGTCGATGTGTCCACCATGCTCGGCATCGTCACCGATGCGCCGATCCGCTTTTTCCGTCCCGCCACCGCCGGCGGATTCGGTGCCGTCGCCGCCATCGCCCGGCTGGCCGGTCTGGATGACGGGCAGGTCAAGGATGCGCTGGGCGCGCAGTATTCGCAGACCTCGGGCACGCTGCAGCCACATGCCGAAGGCTCGCCCATGCTGGGGATGCAGGTCGGCTTCAACGCCGCCGCGGCGATCCGGTCGATCGACCTTGCCCGCGCCGGATTCCGCGGCCCGCATGATATCCTGACCGGGCAATACGGCTATTTCCGCCTGTTCGAGATGGACGACCACGATATTGACGCCTTCCTGCCGACGCTGGGCCGCGACTGGCAGATCGACGCCATGTCGCACAAGCCATGGCCCTCGGGCCGGCTGACGCATGGCGTGATCGACGGGCTGGGGCAGCTGATGGCGCGGCACGGCTTTGCCGCCGCCGACATCGCCGGGGTCACGGCGCTGGTGCCGCCGCTGAACCACCGGCTGGTCGGGCGCCCCGACATTCCCGCGCCCGAGCCGAACTATGCAAAGCTCTGCCTGCAATTCGTCGCCGGGCGGTTTCTGGCCACGGGGCAGGTCGATGTGCCCGATTTCCGCGGCGCCGCGCTGACCGATCCGGAAACCCACCGGTTGGCCGCTTTGGTCACGGTCGCGCTTGATACCGCCAACACCGACCAGAACGCGCTGGATCCGCAGCGTATCTCGGTCCGGCTGAAATCGGGGGCGGAACACGCCATCGACCTGCCGCATGTCTATGGCCACCCGGCCGCGCCGCTGTCGGATGCCGCGAACGAGGAAAAGTTCCGCCGCTGCGCCGGCTATGGCCGGGTGCCGATGGCCGATCCCGGGGCGCTGGTCGCCGCCGTCGCCGCGGTCGAACGGCTGGACGACATTTCCGCGCTGGCCCGACTGACGCTTGGGGGGACCGCATGATCCGGCCGCGCCGCTCGCTTTTGTTCGCCCCGGCGAACCGCCCCGCTATCCATGACAAGGCGCTGAAGGCCGGCGCCGATATCGTCTGCCTCGACCTTGAGGATGCGGTGCCGCCGGGGGACAAGGACGCCGCCCGGTCCCTCGCCATGCCCTTCCTGACCGATGCCGCCGGTCCGGAACGGGTGGTGCGCATCAACTCGCCGCGCTCGCGCGAAGGTCTGTTGGACCTTCTGGCCCTTGTCGCCGCCGCCCCCGCCGCCGGGACCGTCTTCCTGCCCAAGGTCGCCGATCCGTTCGAGGTGCGCCTCGTGGACGAAATCCTGGCCGAGGCCGGTCTGCCCCTGCGCCTTGCCGTCCTGATCGAAAGCGCCGAGGGGCTGGAAAAGGCCGCGGCGATCATGGCCGCCAGTCCGCGCATCGACTGGGCGATGTTCGGCGCCGTCGATTTCGCCGCCGAATTCGGCGTGCCGGTGGCGCCCGAACCGCTGCTTTACGCCCGGCAGCGGCTGGTCCATGCCGCGCGGCTGGCCGGGATCGAGATCCTGGACGTGCCCTGCCTGTCCTTCCGCGACGCCGCAGCGGTGCGCGCCGAATCCGACGCCGCCCGTGGCCTGGGCTTTACCGGCAAGGCGGTGCTGCACCCCGACAACGTCGCCGTTGTCAACGCCGCCTTCACCCCCGCGGCCGAAGAGATCGCCCGCGCCGAACGCATCCTTGCCGCCTTTCAGGCCGCGCCGAACGGACTGGCGGTGCTTGACGGCAAACTGGTGGAAAAACCCGTCGTCCGCGCGGCGCAGCGCATCCTTGCGACCCGCGACGCCCTTCAACAATGAGGTCAGAATTGGTCCAGACGCATATCCAGGTCGGCCCCAACCGCTTTCGCGAAAGTTTCGGCCGCTATTTCGAGGATTTCACCGTCGGTGACATCTACGAACACCGCCCCGGCCGCACCCTGACCGAGACGGACAACACCTGGTTCACGCTCCTGACGATGAACACCCATCCGCAGCATTTCGATGCCGAATACGGGCGCAAATCCGAATTCGGCCGGTGCATCATCTGTTCGCCGCTGACCGTGGCCGTCATGGTCGGGATGAGCGTCACCGACGTCAGCCAGAAGGCCATCGCCAACATGGGCTGGACCAACATCCGCATGACGGCGCCGGTGTTCGCCGGCGACACGCTTTATGCCGAATCCGAGGTGCTGGCCAAGCGCGAGTCGAAATCGCGGCCGAATGCCGGGCTGGTCACGGTGATGACGCGCGGCTTCAATCAGGACGGCACGCTGGTCTGCGATTTCGAACGCACCATCCTTGTCGCGCGGCGCGGCCATGCCCCCGACGACATCCGTCCCGAAGCCGCGGAGTAGGCCATGACCGCCGACACCCTGTCCGACGACGACCGCCTGATCCTTGAATCCATCGACAAATGGCTTGAGCGGGATGTGAAGCCGCATGTGCTCCGGCTGGATCATGCCGACGAATATCCGTTCGAGATCGTCGAACAGATGAAGGAACTGGGCCTGTTCGGCGCCACCATCCCGCAGGACTATGGCGGTCTGGGACTGTCGGCGACCACCTATGCCCGGATCGTCGAAACCATCGCCAGGACATGGATGTCGCTGTCGGGCATCTTCAACAGTCATCTCATCATGGCCGCCTGCGTCGCCCGCAACGGCACCGAGGCGCAAAAGGCGCATTACCTGCCGAAATTCGCCAGCGGAGAGATTCGCGGCGGGCTGGGCCTGACCGAACCCGACGCCGGCACCGACCTGCAGGGCATCCGCACCCGCGCGGTGCGCGACGGTGACCACTACGTCATCAACGGCACCAAGACCTGGATCACCAACGGCATCCACGGCACCTGTTTTGCCCTCTTGGTCAAGACCGACCCGGATGCGCAGCCGCGCCACAAGGGCATGTCGATGTTCATCGCCGAAAAGGGCGACGGCTTTCGCGTGTCGAAAAAGCTGGAAAAGCTGGGCTACAAGGGCATCGATTCCGCCGAACTGGTGTTCGAGGATTACCGCGTTCCGGCTGACCGCCTGATCGGCGAGGTCGAGGGGCGGGGGATGCAGGCGGCGCTGGGCGGGCTGGAACTGGGCCGGATCAATGTCGCCGCCCGCGGCTGCGGGCTGGCCGCCGCCGCGCTGGACGATTCCGTGAAATACGCCCAGATCCGCAAGACCTTTGGCAAACCCATCGCCGAACATCAGGCGATCCAGCTGAAACTGGGTGAGATGGCAACCCGGCTTCAGGCCGCCCGCCTGCTGACCTTCGACGCCGCCCGCATCTATGACCGTGGCGAGCGGTGCGACATGGAGGCCGGGATGGCGAAATATTTCGCCTCCGAGGCCGCTGTGGAAAACGCGACCGAGGCGTTGCGCATCCATGGCGGCTATGGCTATTCCAAGGAACTGCACGTCGAACGCTATTTCCGCGACGCGCCGCTGATGTGCATCGGGGAAGGCACCAACGAAATGCAGCGCATCATCATCGCCCGGCAACTGATCGAACGGAATCCGGCGTGATCCACGACGCGCCCCTGGCCGGTCTGCGGGTGCTGGCCGTCGAACAATACGGCGCCGGGCCGTTCGCGACGATGTATCTGTCCGACATGGGCGCCGAGGTCATCAAGATCGAGGCGCCGGGATCGGGCGATTCGTCGCGCGCCTCGGGGCCGCATTTCCTTGGGCCGGGTGACAGCCACTTCTACCAGACCTTCAATCAGGGCAAGAAATCGCTGGCGCTCGACATGCGCGGGGCGGCCGGCAAGGCGGTGTTCCGGCGGCTGGCGGCAACCGCCGATGCGGTGCTGAACAACCTGCGCGGCGACCAGCCGGAAAAGCTGGGCCTGACCCATGCCGCGCTTGGCGGGGTCAAGCAAAGCCTCGTCTGCCTGCATCTGTCGGGCTATGGCCGTTCGGGCCCGCGCGCCGGCTGGCCGGCCTACGATTACCTTGCCCAGGCCGAGGCCGGGTTCCTGTCCGTCACCGGCGAACCGGACGGGCCGCCGACGCGGATGGGCCTGTCGATCGTCGATTACCTGAGCGGCCTGACCGCCGCCTTTGCCCTGACCGCCGCCCTTGTCGGCGCGCTGCGCACCGGACGCGGGCGCGACGTGGATGTGACGCTTTATGACGTGGCGATGCACCAGCTGACCTATCCGGCAACCTGGTATCTGAACGAGGGCGACGTGATCGCACGCCGGCCGCGGTCGGGCCATCCGTCGGTGGTCCCCTGCGAGGTGTTCCCGACCTCTGATGGCCATGTCTTCATCATGTGCGTCCTGCCCAAGTTCTGGGAGGCCCTGTGCGCCGGCATCGGCCAGCCCGGCCTTGTCGCCGACCCGGCCTTTGCCACGCCCGCGGCCCGCTTTGCCAACCGCGACCGGCTGGCGGCGATCCTGGATGCCGCGCTGTCGGCGCAGCCGACCGCGCATTGGATGGCGGTGCTGGCCGGCAAGGTGCCGCTGGCGCCGGTGCTGACGCTGCCGCAGGCGCTCGACAACCCGCATGCGCAGGCCACCGGCGCCATCGCCCGCTTTGACCATCCGGCGCGGCCGGGGTTCCGCTCCGTCGCGTCGCCGATCCGGCTGGACGGGGACCGGCCGCAGGCCAGGCCCGCCCCGGCGCTGGGCGGCGACAGCGATGCCGTGCTGGCCGCGTCGGGATTTTCCGCCGCCGAAATCGCCTTGCTTCGCCGCGACGGGGTCATCGCATGAAACTGCAGGGTCTGCGCGTCCTTGACCTGTCGCTGTTCCTGCCCGGCCCCTGGCTGACGCAGATGATGGCCGACCACGGCGCCGAGGTGATCAAGATCGAACCGCCGGGAGGAGAGCCGGTGCGCACTGTCGGCTACCGGCAGGGCGATGCCACGACCTGGTTCCGCAACACCCACCGCGGCAAGAAAAGCATCGTCCTGAATCTCAAGGACGCGGCCGACCGCGGGCTTTTCCTTGACCTCTGCGCCGATGCCGATGTGGTGGTCGAGGCGTTCCGCCCCGGCGTTGCCGAACGGCTGGGTGTCGGACCCGATGTGGTGCGCGCCCGCAACCCGCGTATCGTCTATGCCCGCATTGCCGCCTTTGGCCAGACCGGGCCGCTGGTGACCCGCCCGGCCCATGACATCGCCATCGAGGCGATGGCCGGCGTGGTCAGCCTGAACCTTGCGCCCGACGGCACACCGGTCAATCCGCATATGCCGGTGGCCGATGCGCTTGGCTCGCTGACCGCGCTGACCGGCATCCTGATGGCGCTGTACCGCCGGCACGAAACCGGCCGCGGCGACACGATCGACATCTCGATGCAGGATGCGACCATGGCCTGGCTGCCGAATGTGGTCGGCCCGGTCTTTGCCGAAAACCGCGCCCCGGTGGTCAAGGACGAACGCAGCTTTGGCGGCTATGCCTTCTATGCGACCTATGAAACCGCGGACGGCCGGCACATCGCCCTGGGCGGGGTCGAGCACAAGTTTCCCGTCAACCTGCTGACGGCGCTGGGCCGCCCCGACCTGATCGACGCCGCCTGCGGCCCGCCGGGGCCGGGGCAGGCGCCGGTCAAGGCGTTCCTGCGCGATACGTTCCGCCGCCGCAGTAGCGCCGAGTGGGAGGATTTCCTGTCCGGGGTCGATGTCTGCTGGGCGCCGGTGCTGGACCTGCACCAGGCCTGGCACCAGCCGCAAGTTGCCGCCCGCGACATGCTGCTGACCGACGATGCCGGCAATTTCCACATCGGCAACCCGGTGAAATTCGCCGAGGAACCGGCGCAGCCCGACCTGCGCCTGCCGGCGCTGGACCAGGACGGTCCCGCCCTGCGCCGCCGCTAGGCCGGTTTCGTCGCCTGCATCGACGGGCGTTCGGCAAAGCGGGCATACCAGTCCGCCAGTTGCGGATGCCCCGTCCGCCAGCCGCGGGCATCGTGGCGGAAATCGAGATAGCCCAGCGCACAGCCCAGCGCGACCTGCCCCATGTCGAGGGGGCGGGCGGCAAGCGCGGCGGCCTCGGGCTCGAGCATGTCGAGCGCATTGGCGATCTTGGCCCATTGCGCATCCAGCCAGCCGCTCCACTGCCGGTCGTCCGGCCGCAGCCGCACCTCGTAGGACATGACAAGGCCGGAATCGAGGATGCCTTCGGCCGCCGCTTCCAGCACCAGCACATCCCAGAGCCGGTCGGCGGGATAGAGGCCGGTGTCCCAGAGTTCGTCAAGGTAACGGGTGATGACCCTGCTGTCGTAGATCGGCCGCCCGTCATCGCGCAGCAGCACCGGAATCCGCCCCGTGGGATGCGCGGCCGACACCGCCGGATCGGTGGCGATGGCGCTGGTCGAAACCGGCACTTCGGTCACTTCCCCGGTCTGCCCGGCCTCGCGGATCAGGACGCGGACCTTGCGGACATAGGGGGATAGCGGCGACATGAGCAGCTGCATCGAAGCCTCCTTCTGCGGGTGGCCGGACCCTAGCGGCTGAAGGGCGCGGCGCAAGGGGGCCGGTCCTTTGGACCGGCAGAAGGAAGGGGGCCTTCTGCCCCCTTTGCGCCTGCGGCGCATTCACCCCCGAGGATATTTGTGGCCCGAAGTAGCCGAAAGTGCCCCGCGGCCCGGGGGATCTGCGGTGCTGCGCCCTGAAAGGTCAGCTTTCCGGCGGCTGGCGCATCAGCGTGGCAAGGGCGGCGGTTTCCTGCCCGAAGGTGCTTTGCTCCATCTCGCGCGCGGCGCCGGTGCGGGCGTCCTCAGGCTTGTTCTGGTTCAGCTTCCAGGTGCCGTCGACCCTGGCGATGGTCAGGCGGCAGGGCACGATCTGGCGATAGAGCCGCAGCCGGGCGTCTTCGGGCAGCTTGTCCAGCGTCCAGATCGGCTTGGGCAGCAACCGCGCCTCGTAGGCGTCTGATTGCCGGTCGAGCATGTCGTGCATCGCGTCTTGTGGCAGCAGTTCCAGCGTGCCGCGCAGGTGGACGGCGACGTAGTTCCAGGTCGGCACCTGATCGTCCATCGCATACCAGTCGGGCGAGACATAGCCGTCCGGCCCGCTTACCGCGATCACCGCCGGCTGCGGCGTGGCCAAGGCGCGGGCGACGGGGTTCGAGCGGACGAGGTGCAGGTCGGCGGCGCTGCCACCCTCATCCAGCAGGAACGGCACGTGCGCTAGCAGCGGCCCTTCGGCGCCATTCACCGACAGGATGCCAAAGGCGCGGTCGCGGGCGAAGGCGAGGTTGCGGGCGGTGCCGGTCTGGCGAAAGATCGGGTTGGGATGCATCAGGCGGTCAACCTTTGGCTGTCATGGCCGGCGATGACCACGTCGATCAGCCGGTCGGTGGGCTGGTCGGCGGCGAAGGCCACTTCGGTGAACTGTTCGGTCCGGCCAAGGCGGGGCGATTCCATCAGCACGCGGTGCCGCCGGCCGACCTGCGCGGCCAGATGGCGGGACAGCGCCGCCGCGCCCTCGGCCCGCAGCCGGGCGGCGCGGTCGCGGATGGTGATACCGTCGAGTTGCGGCATCCGCGCCGCCGGCGTGCCCTTGCGCGGGCTGAACGGGAACACATGCAGGAAAGTCAGGTCGCAGTCGCGCACGAGGGCCAGAGACCGAGCGAACATCTCTTCCGTCTCGGTCGGGAAACCGGCGATGATGTCGGCGCCATAGGTCATGTCGGGGCGCAGCTTGCGCGCCTCTTCGCAAAAGCGGATCGCGTCGTCGCGCAGGTGCCGCCGCTTCATCCGCTTGAGGATCAGGTCGTCGCCCGCCTGGAGCGACAGATGCAGATGCGGCATCAGCCGCGGTTCGGTGGCGATGGCCGCCATCAGGTTGTCGTCGGCCTCGATGCTGTCGATGCTGCTGATGCGCAGGCGCGGCAGGTCGGGCACCAGCCGCAGGATGCGCATGACCAGATCGCCAAGGCGCGGTTCGCCCGGCAGATCGGCGCCCCAGCTGGTCAGATCGACCCCGGTCAGCACCACCTCAAGATAGCCGCGGTCGACCAGCCGGCGGATCTGGTCCACCACCACCCCGGCCGGCACCGAGCGGGAATTGCCCCGGCCATAAGGGATGATGCAGAAGGTGCAGCGATGGTCGCAGCCGTTCTGCACCTGCACATAGGCACGGGCGCGGCTGCCGAAACCGTCGATCAGATGCCCGGCGGTTTCGCGCACCGACATGATGTCGTCGACCTGCACCGGCTCGGTTTTGCCGATCAGGTCGGGGGTCAGCCGGGCCCAGGTTGCGGGCTGCATCTTTTCGGCATTGCCGATGACCAGATCGACCTCGGGCATGGCGCTGAAGGTCTGGGGTTCGGTCTGCGCGGCGCAGCCGGTGACGATGATCTTCGCCGTCGGATGGTCACGCTTCAGCCGGCGGATTTCCTGCCGGGCCTTCCTCACAGCCTCGGCCGTCACGGCGCAGGTGTTGACCACCACCGCGTCCGAAACCCCGGCGCGGGCGGCCAGATCCTTCATCGCCTCGGTTTCATAGGCGTTCAGGCGGCAGCCGAGGGTGGCAAAGACGGGGGCCTTGAGGTCCATGCTAAAGCGCCCCGAGGAATTGTGCCGTGAGCACGCCGTCGAAGGTGACCATCGTCGGCCCGGTCATCCAGACGCCATCCTCGCGCCAGTCGATCCACAGCCGGCCGCCGTCGCAGTCCAGCGTCACCCGGCGCCCGGTCAGCCCGCGCCGGGCCGAGGCAACGGCGACGGCGCAAGAGGATGAACCCGAGGCGAGCGTGATCCCGACCCCGCGTTCCCAGACCCGCATCCGCAGGTGATCGGGGCCGATGACCTGCACCACCTGCACATTGGTGCGCTGCGGGAACAGCGGGTGGTGTTCGTGGGCCGCGCCAAAGCGCGCGAGGTCCACCGCTGCCACATCGGGCACGAAGAACGAACAATGCGGGTTGCCCATGCTGGTCGCGGTCGGTGTGCCGTCGATGGGCAGCGCCAGCGTGTCCATCGCTTGCGCCAGCGGGATTTCGTCCCAGCGCAGGCGCGGCGGCCCCATGTTGACCGAGGTCAGCCCCCCTCCGGCATCCACCGCCGCCAGCACGCCGTTGCCGGTCGCGATGGCCAGCCGGTCGCGCCCCGTGCGCGCCATCTCCCAAGCCGCGATGCAGCGGGTGGCGTTGCCGCAGGCCGCCGACATGCTGCCGTCGGCGTTCCAGAAGGTGAGCGACAGGTCGGCATTGCCGCCCTCGGTGATCACGGCAAGCTGGTCGAAGCCGACGCCGCGGTGCCGGTCGGCCAGCGCGGCGACAAGCCGGCCCTCGACGCGCGGCGCGGGGCTGCCGCGGTCGTCGATGACAACGAAGTCGTTGCCAAGCCCGTGCATCTTCATGAACGGCAGCGAAGGTCCGGTCGTATCGCGCATGACGCCGGGCTTTACGACAAAGGCGCCGACAAATCCAGATGCCCTCTTGACCCCGCCGGCGATACGCCCTAATCGCCGCCTCCTGTGGGCTGTTAGCTCAGTCGGTAGAGCAGCTGACTCTTAATCAGCGGGTCGCAGGTTCGATCCCTGCACAGCCCACCACTTTCCCCACAGATCGACGGCAGGCCGGTGACGGCGACTCCCCCCGGGGATGCCGCGCGTTTTGCCTTCGCCACCCCCCGATCCCCGCAGATTGCCGGTTGACGACCGGCGGCGGCTTGCCTAGTGACCGGCGGCGTGAGCCGGTAGCTCAGCCGGTAGAGCAACTGACTTTTAATCAGTAGGTCCTGGGTTCGAGCCCCAGCCGGCTCACCATTCCATTGCAGGCGCCGCATGACCCGCACCCTCCTTTCCTTTGGCCACGGCTATTCGGCGGCGGCGCTGGCGCGGGTCTTGATCGGGCAGGGCTGGCGCGTCATCGGCACCACGCGCGACCCGGCCCGGATGGCCGACATCGCCGCCACCGGCGTGACGCCGGTGCTGTGGCCCGGCGGCTTTGGCGATACGCTTGAACAGGCGACGGACATCCTCGTCTCGGCCGAGCCGGGGCCCGAGGGCGACGCGCTCTTGGCGGCGAAGGGGGACAAGATTGCCGCCGATGCCGGGCGGTTTGGCTGGGTCGGCTATCTGTCCACCACCGGTGTCTATGGCAACCGCGACGGCGGCGAGGTGGACGAGAACAGCGACCTGCGCCCCGGATCGCCGCGCACCCTGGCCCGCGTCGGGGCCGAGCGCGACTGGCTGGCGCTGCCCGGTCTGCCGGTGCATGTGTTCCGCCTTGCCGGCATCTATGGCCCCGGCCGTGGCCCCTTTGCCAAGGTCAGGAACGGCACGGCGCGGCGGATCATCAAGCCCGGCCAGATGTTCAGCCGCATCCATGTCGATGACATCGCCCGCGTGCTGGCCGCCTCGATCGCGCGACCGAACCCCGGCCGCATCTACAACGTCTGCGACAACGAACCGGCCCCGCCCGAGGTGGTGACCGAGGAAGCCGCCCGCCTGCTGGGCGTGCCGCCGCCGCCGGCCGAGGATTTCGCCAGTGCCGAGATGACGCCGATGGCGCGGTCCTTTTACCTTGAATCGCGCCGCGTGCTGAACCGGCGCATCCGCGAGGAACTGGGCGTGACGCTGGCCTATCCGACCTGGCGCGAGGGGCTGGCGGCGATCCTTGCAGCGGAAAATCCGCCGGCACGGGGTTGAACCCGCCCGCGGCCCCGGCCATATCCCACGGGCGGACCGGGCCCCTCTGACGTTCAACGAACGTGATGTCGGACCGCATCGAGCACACTCGATGCCAGCCCGGACCAGTCTGCGGACCTTGCGGTGTCGTGTCGTGCCCGATGGCACCAACAGGACAGGACCGCAAAGAATGGATTTACTGACAACGCTTTTCCTTGGAACGCAGCTTTGGATGTGGCTGCTGTTCATCGCCATCGTCATCACCCTTCTGGTGCTTGACCTTGGCGTGCTGAACCGCGGCGACCACGAGATCGGCGTCCGTCGCAGCCTGTGGCTTTCGGCGCTTTACATCACCCTTGGCCTTGGCTTTTCCGGCTTTGTCTGGTGGCAGATGGGGGGCGAGGCGACCTCGGCCTATCTGACGGCCTTCGTGGTGGAAAAGACGCTGGCGATGGACAACGTGTTCGTCATCGCGCTGATCTTTTCGTGGTTCGCGATCCCGCGGCAGTATCAGCACCGGGTGCTGTTCTGGGGCATCCTGGGTGTCATCGTGCTGCGCGGCATCATGATCGGCGTCGGCGCCACGCTGGTCGCGCAATACGGCTGGATCCTGTATGTCTTTGCCGCCTTCCTGATCTTTACCGGCCTGCGCATGATGTTCGGCGGCGACCATCAGCCCGACATGGCCGACAACCGGGTGCTGAAATTCCTGCGCCGCCACATGAACGTGACCGACGGGCTGCGCGGCAACGCCTTTTTCGTGCGCGAGGCGGATGACGCCGGCCGGATGACCCGCTTTGCCACGCCGCTTTTCCTGGCATTGGTGCTGATCGAGATCGCCGACCTGGTGTTCGCGGTCGATTCGGTGCCGGCGGTGTTCGCCATCACCACCGATCCGTTCATCGTCTACACGTCGAACATCTTTGCCATCCTTGGCCTGCGCGCGCTGTATTTCGCGCTGGCGGCGATCCTGCACCGCTTCGAATACCTGAAATATGCGCTGGCGCTCTTGCTGGTCTTCATCGGCTCCAAGGTGTTCGTGGCCGACCTGATGGGCTGGGAAAAGTTCCCCGCGCAATGGTCGCTGGCGATCACCCTTGGCATCCTTGCCGCCGGCGTCGGTTTTTCGCTGTGGAAAACCAGGGGGGATGAACCCAGGGCGCTGGCCGACAGTTAGGCCGGCGTCAGGGCGGGGCCGCGGTCAGCCTAGCATGACCCCGGCATCCGCCATCGCGGCCAAGGCCTGTTCCAGAGACCCGTTCAGGTCGATGGCGCGGCACAGGTCGCGCCGCACGGTGACGGCAAAGCCGAGCCGTGCGGCATCCAGGGCGGAAAATGCCACGCAATAGTCGGTCGCCAGCCCGACCATGGTCAGGCTGGCAATGCCGCGACTGCGCAGGAACCCTTCAAGCCCGGTCGGCGTCTCGCGGTCGTTTTCGTAAAAGGCCGAATAGCTGTCGATCGCCGGGTTCATGCCCTTTCGGATGATGATCGCGGCGGGATCGGTTGCCAGATCGGCGCGAAGGGCGGCGCCATCGCTGCCCTGCACGCAATGGTCGGGCCACAGCGTCTGGGTGCCATAGGGCATCTCGACCGTGGTGAACGGCGCATGTCCGGGGTGGCTTGACGCGAAAGAGGAATGCCCGGCAGGGTGCCAGTCCTGCGTCAGCACCACGGTCGCGAACTCCTCCATCAGGGCGTTGATGCCGGGAACGATCCCGTCGCCGCCGTCAACCGCCAGCCGCCCGCCGGGACAAAAGTCGTTCTGCAAGTCGATGACGATCAGCGCATGGGTATCGGGCTGCATGGCGGACTCCTGTCGCTGGACCGGCAACAGGGGTAGGGTTGCAACCGGGGCGCGTCAAGCACCGGGGGTTGCGGCATGAAGGCGCTGGTTCTGGGCGGATCGGGGCAGATGGGTCGGGCGGTGGCAAAGGCGCTGGCCGCAGCCGGCTGGCAGGTCGATGCCGCCACCGGCGGCGGGCGCGCGCTGCCCGTGTCGCTGGCAGGTGTACGCCGCATCGACGCCGGGCCTTTGGCGGCGATGCTGGGCCGCGGCGCCGATCTGGTCTTTGACCCGTTCTGCATGACCGCCGCAGATGCCGCCGCGCGGCTGGCCTGCCGGGCCGATGTCGGGCGGTTCGTCGTGGTCTCGACCGCCAGCGTCTATGCCGATGCCAGGGGCCGCAGCCTCGAATCGACGGGAGAGACCGGGTATCCGCAGTTTGGCGCGCCGGTGACCGAGGCGCAGGTGACCGTCCCGCCCGGCGCCGGCTATTCCGCCGGCAAGGTCGCGATGGAACGCGCGTTCCGCGATTCCGGCGCCACGGTGACGCTGCTGCGCCCCGGTGCCATCCACGGGCCGGGGGCGCGGCATCCGCGCGAATGGGTGGTGGTCAAGCGCCTGCTGGACGGGCGCCGCCGGATTGCCGCGGTGGATGGCGGCAAGAGCCTCTTTGCCACCACGGCGACGCTGAACGTCGCGCTTGCCGTGCTGGCGGCGCAGGCGGCGGCGCTTGACGGGCCGGTGAATGTCGCCGACCCCGACCGGCCTTCGGTGGCGCAGATCATCGGCCATATCGCCGCGGCGATGGGGCGCGCGGCGGCGGTGGTGCCGGTCGACGGCACCTTGGGCGCCGGATTTACCCCCTGGTCGGTCGGGCATCCCTTCCTGCTCGACTGCGGGCGCCTTGACCGCGCCGGCTGGCAACCCCTCAGCTATGCGCAGGCGCTGCCGCCCTATCTGGACTGGATCGTGGAACGGGCGGGCGACTGGCAGACGGCCTTTCCCGCCTTCGCCCACTACCCCGCCGATCCCTTCGACTACGACGCCGAGGATCGCGCCCTTGCCATGTCTGGCGCATTTCCCTAATCCCGCCGCTCTGGCGCGCGGGGAAAGCATGGGCTGGATCGGCATCGACTTTGGCACTTCGAACACCGCCGCGGCGGTGGCTGCCGGCGGCCGCGCCCATGTCATTCCGCTGCAGGACGGGCGCGAGGTGGTGCCGACGGCGGTGTTCCTTGACTATGCCACGCGCGAGATGGTCTTTGGCCATGGCGCCGTCGCCGCGCTGACCGCCGGGCGCGAGGGGCGGTTCATGCGGGCGCTCAAGCGCGTGCTGGGCACGCCCCTGATGCGCGAACCGCGCCAGTTGCTCAACCGCCGCACGACGCTGATCGAGGTGGTGGCCGGGTTCCTGTCCATGGTGCGCGACCGGGCCGAGGCCGCCACCGGCCTGCGCCTGACCCATGTCGTCTCTGGCCGGCCGGTCCTGTTCCACGCCGATCCCGCCCGCGATGCCGCGGCCGAGGCCGACCTTGCCGATTGCTATCGCGCCGCCGGGTTTCAGGGCGTGGAATTCCTGCTGGAGCCCGAGGCGGCGGCGCTGGCCGCCGGTCCGGCGCCGGGGCTGGGCCTTGTCGTCGACATCGGCGGCGGCACCTCGGACTTCACGCTGTTCGAGGACGGGGTGATCGCCAGCCGCGGCCTGCGCGTCGGCGGCACCGATTTCGACCGCGCCCTGTCGATCGCCCATGCCATGCCGCAGCTTGGAATGGGCCACCTGCTGCGCGCCGTGTTCGGCAATCAGGTGAACGAGGCGCCGGTGGCCCTGTTCCAGGATCTTGCAACCTGGGAAAAGATCGCCTTCCTTTACACCGCCGACACCCGCCGCGCCGCCGCCGACATGCTCAAGGTCGCGGTCGAACCGCGGCCGTTCCGGCGCCTTGCCGATGTGCTGCGCGACGAGACCGGCCATGACATCGCCTTTGCCGTCGAGGCGGCCAAGATCGCCGCCAATGCCGGGGCCGGGGTCATTGACCTGTCGGTCGCCGAACGCGGCCTGACCCGGCGACTAAGCCGTGACGCGCTGGATCAGGCGGTGGCGCCCTTTTCGACGGCGATTGCCGAAACCGCGCTGGCCACTGTCGCCGCCGGCGGGGCCGGGCCGGGCGATGTGGCGCGGGTGGTGATGGTCGGCGGATCGGGCCTTGTCGGGCGGGTGCGCGACGATATCGCCGCCGCCTTTCCCGGTGCCCGGCTGGTGCAGGCCGGCGCCTTTTCCGCCGTGGCCGAGGGGCTGGGCCTTGCCGCCGCCGCCCGCGACGGGCGCTAACCGGAACCGTTGCCGTGCCCGCGGTGTTGAACGGCAGGGAGGACGCCGCCATGCACCTGACTGCGATCTACGCCCAGCTTGCCTGTTCCGACCCCGAGGTTTCGACCGACTGGTTCAGCAGCCTGTTCAACCGCGCCCCCGACTCCCGCCCGATGAAGGGGCTGGCAGAATGGCATCTGGGCGCAACCGCCGGGTTCCAGTTGTTTCGCGATGCCGGCAATGCCGGCCACGGCACGCTGACCCTGATCGTGCAGGACGTGCGGCGCGAACAGGCGCGGCTGGCCGATGCCGGCCGTCATCCGGGCGAGGTTTCGGCCGGCGATTTCGCCAGCCTGTTGCGGCTGCGCGACCCGGACGGCAACCTTGTTGTGCTGGCACAACCCGAGCCGCCGACCAGACCGGCGTGAGCCCACCGTGGCGCTTTGATGACTGTCGATCCTCTTTCGCCAGTCGATGACGCTCGTTTGCGCCGGGGCCGGTTTGGGCGTGTGCAGAAACCGGATCGGGCGATTGCCCGGGGCGTCAAAGGCGTGGCCTTCATCCTTGAAAAAGCGGCAGACAGCGCGGCTCCCCACCGGAAGGGGTTGATGCCGGCAATGGGTCCGACCAAGCTTGCATGGCCGCGGACACGGCTTTGGCGATCCAGACCTTGCAGGCAACGGTTTCAGGAATACCGAGCTATCGACCCTGTGCGCAGTCCGCCAGAATGCCGGCGCAGGCATCTTGGCGGATCATGGGATCAATCTGAACCGGCGGGTTCCATAGGGGGCCGGTCAGCCCATCTCGGCCAGGATCGCTTCGGCCGCCTTGCGCGGATCGACGGCCTGCCAGACCGGGCGGCCGACGACGATATGGTCGGCCCCGGCGCGGATCGCGGCGGCGGGGGTCTCGATGCGCTTCTGGTCGCCTGCCTTGGCGCCGGCCGGCCGCACGCCGGGGGTCACGATCAGCTTGCCCGCGGCGCCGGGCAGGGCGCGGATCGCCGCCGCCTCGTGCGGGCTGGCGATGACGCCATCGGCGCCGGCGGCAAAGGCGCGGGCGGCGCGCTCGACCGCGATTTCCGCCAGATCGCCGTCGCGGATCAGCATCCCGTCCAGATCGGCGCGGTCGAGCGAGGTCAGGATGGTGACGGCCAGAATTCGTGTCGGCCGCCCCGCCGCCCCGGCCCGCGCCGCCGTCACCACATGCGGATCGCCGTGGACGGTCAGGAAATCAAGGTCATAGGCCGCCAGCCCGCGCACCGCCGATTGCACCGTTGCCGGGATGTCGAACAGCTTCATGTCAAGGAACACCCGCTTGCCCAGGTCGTCCTTGAGCTCGCGCGCCAGCGCAAGGCCGCCACCGGTCAGCATCCCCAGCCCGATCTTGTAGAAACCGACCGCATCGCCCAGCCTTTCGGCCAGTTGCAGCCCGGCAAGGGCATGTTCCACGTCAAGGGCTACGATCAGGCGGTCGTCGGGCATGGCGGCTCTCCTTTGTCCGCCGGTCGCTAGCCCCCCGGCGCGGGCGATGCAACAGGCGGATAAAGCCGGTCCATGTCGGGCTTTTCGGTCAGGTGCCAGTGGACCCAGATATAGACATGCTGGAACAGCGCCACGACCAGCGCATTCCACGACCCGAACAGGATCGCGATGCCCCAGAGACCAAGGAAGGCAAGGCCATACATGGCATTCGAGGTGACGGCAAAGGCGCCCTCGCGCACCATCGGCAGGTCGGCGATATCCTCGCGGAAATGGTCGCCGCCGACGGCTCGGGCAATCGTGAAATGCACGATCACCGAATACATGACCCAGACCGAGACGGCGATCAGGGCAAGGCCCAGCGGGATTTCCAGCCAGCGCCAGCCGGTCAGGCGCGACGGATCGGCCCAGCCGGTCAGGATCAGAATCACGGGCCGGGCGATCAGAAAGGGCAGGAACACGGCCTGCCAGACGGCAAGATCGCGGTCGCCAAGGAACCGCGTCAGCACCCCGCGGTGCAGTTGCAGCCGGAACACCAGCGCGACCAGCACCTGATGCGCCACCGCCAGCCAGATGCCAAGCAGCGCCCAGCCGGTCGAGGTCAGGCCCAGAACCCGCGGCGCAAAGGCCGGATCGTGCAAAAGCGCCGACGCCCCCGCCACCAGCAGCACGATCAGGCCCAGATGCAGGACCTGCCCTTCGGCGATGTCGCGCCAGGTTGACCGGGCGCGAATTCCGGCGATGCGGCCCATGCTGGTATCCTTTTGCTGTCCGGTGCAGGATGGGCCTGCACCGCAGTCGCGGTCAAGGGAGGCGGGTCATGATGCTCGAGGTCTGCGTCGATGGTCCCGAGGGCCTGATCGCCGCCGTCGAAGGCGGTGCCGACCGGGTGGAACTGTGTTCGGCCCTTGCGCTGGGCGGGCTGACGCCCCTGCCGGTGCTGGTGGACATGGCGGTGTCTCTCGACATGCCCGCCGTCGCCATGATCCGCCCGCGCCCCGGCGATTTCGTCTGGACGGCCGCCGAAGTCGACCAGATGCGGCGCGAGGTCGATGCCGCGCAGGACATGGGCGCGATCGGCGTGGTGCTGGGCGCAAGCCTGCCCGACGGCAGGCTGGATGCCGAGGTGCTGCGCCGCCTGCTGGAAGGCGTGGACGACGAACGCGAGGCGGTGCTGCACCGCGCCTTCGACCTGACCCCCGATCCGTTCGAGGCGCTGGAAACCGCCATCGCGCTGGGGTTCGACCGGATCCTCACTTCGGGTCAGGCCCTGCGCGCGGTCGATGCCCTGCGCCTTCTGTCGCTGCTGGTCGAGAGGGCCCGCGGCCGCATCACCATCCTGCCGGGCAGCGGCATCACGGTCGAGAATGTCGGGCAGATCCTTGACGCGCTGCCGGTGGATGAAATCCACGCCTCGTGTTCGCGGGCGATCCCGCAGATGCCGGGGGCGGTGCGGCTGGGCTTTACCGCGCCGGAACGGCGGGAAACCGATGCCGGATTGGTCCGCGCCCTCGGGGCGGCGCTCAGGCTGCGCTGAGGCTGCCCCAAGGGCGCGGGGGACCGGCTGTCGTGAGTGGTGGCCCCGTGAGTGGTGGCTCAGGCCTTGCCGGTCGTTCCGGGGGGACGTGTCGAGAGGTCCCGGATCAGATTAGCACACTCGCCCGATGGTTGCACCCGCCATTTCTGGGGAGGGGCGGAACCCGCCGATTTCGCCCTCTGTTGCCCTTGCGCAACGGGGCTGCGCACCCCAACTAGCCCTCAAGGCCCGGACCCCGGTTGTGCCGCCTTGCGGGCAACCGAAATCACGCCGGGTGCTGCAAAGGGAGAATTGCATGAACCTTGAAAAGTTCACCGAACGGTCGCGCGGTTTCCTTCAGTCGGCCCAGACCATCGCCGCGCGCGAAGGTCATCAGCGCATCACCCCCGAACATCTGCTCAAGGCCCTGCTCGACGACCCCGAAGGGCTGGCCGCCAACCTGATCGGCGCTTCGGGCGGCTCGGCCGACCGTGTGCGCGAGGCGGTGGATGCCGCGGTGTCGCGCAATCCCAAGGTCTCGGGCGATGCCGGGCAGGCCTATATCGACCAATCGCTGATCCGGGTTCTGGACGAGGCCGAAAAGGTCGCGCAGAAGGCCGGCGACAGTTTCGTGCCGGTCGAACGGCTGCTGACCGCGCTGGCGCTGGTCAAGTCGAAGGCGCGCGAGGCGCTCGAGGCCGGGGCCGTCACCGCGCAGAACCTCAATGCCGCGATCAACAATGTCCGCAAGGGCCGGACGGCCGACAGCGCCAATGCCGAGGAAGGCTTTGACGCGCTCAAGAAATATGCCCGCGACCTGACCGACGCGGCGCGCGAAGGCAAGATCGACCCGATCATCGGCCGGGACGAGGAAATCCGCCGCTCGATGCAGGTGCTGTCGCGGCGCACCAAGAACAACCCGGTGCTGATCGGCGAGCCCGGCGTCGGCAAGACCGCCATCGCCGAAGGTCTGGCCCTGCGCATCGTCAACGGCGATGTGCCGGAATCCTTGCGCAACAAGCGCCTGCTCGCGCTGGACATGGGCGCGCTGATCGCTGGCGCCAAATACCGCGGCGAATTCGAGGAACGGCTGAAGGCGATCCTGAAAGAAATCGAGGCCGCCGCCGGCGAAGTCATCCTGTTCATCGACGAGATGCACACCCTTGTCGGCGCCGGCAAGGCGGATGGCGCGATGGATGCCGCCAACCTGATCAAGCCCGCGCTGGCGCGGGGCGAATTGCATTGCGTCGGCGCCACCACGCTGGACGAATACCGCAAATATGTCGAAAAGGACGCCGCCCTTGCCCGCCGGTTCCAGCCGGTGATGGTCGACGAGCCGACCGTCGAGGATACGATTTCGATCCTGCGCGGCATCAAGGAGAAATACGAACTGCACCACGGGGTGCGGATTTCCGACTCGGCGCTGGTCGCCGCGGCCACCCTGTCGCACCGCTACATCACCGACCGCTTCCTGCCCGACAAGGCCATCGACCTGATGGACGAGGCCGCGTCCCGGCTGCGGATGGAGGTGGATTCCAAGCCCGAGGAACTGGACGCGCTGGACCGGCAGATCCTGCAACTCCAGATCGAATCCGAGGCGCTGAAGAAGGAAGACGACGCCGGATCGCGCGACCGTCTGGGCAAGCTGGACAAGGAACTGTCCGACCTGCAGGAGCAGTCGGCGGCTCTGACCGCGCGCTGGCAGGCCGAACGCGACAAGCTCGATCAGGCGCGCGTGCTGAAAGAGCAACTGGATCAGGCGCGGGCCGAACTGGAACAGGCCAAGCGGGCGGGCGATTTCGCCAAGGCCGGCGAATTGCAATACGGCCGGATTCCGGGGCTTGAACGGCAACTGGGCGAGGCCGAGGCCCGCGAAGGCAGCGATCTCGTTTCAGAAGTGGTGCGCCCGGAACAGATTGCCGAAGTGGTCGAACGCTGGACCGGCATCCCGACGACGAAGATGCTCGAAGGCGAGCGGGAAAAACTGCTGCGCATGGAGGACGAGCTTGGCCGCCGTGTCATCGGCCAGCGCGCCGCGGTCCATGCCGTGGCCAATGCCGTGCGCCGCGCCCGCGCCGGGCTGAACGACGAGAACAAGCCGCTGGGTTCGTTCCTGTTCCTTGGCCCGACCGGCGTCGGCAAGACCGAGCTGACCAAGGCGGTGGCCGAACTCCTGTTCGACGACGACACGGCGATGACCCGAATCGACATGTCCGAGTTCCAGGAACAGCATTCGGTCGCCCGCCTGATCGGCGCGCCGCCGGGCTATGTCGGCTATGACGAAGGCGGTGTGCTGACCGAGGCGGTGCGGCGCCGGCCCTATCAGGTCGTCCTGTTCGACGAGGTGGAAAAGGCGCATCCCAAAGTGTTCGACGTGCTCTTGCAGGTCTTTGACGACGGTCGCCTGACCGACGGGCAGGGCCGCACGGTGGACTTCAAGAATACGCTGATCGTGCTGACCTCGAATCTTGGCACCGCGGCGCTGTCTCAGGTCGGTGACGGCCAGTCGACCGAACGGGCCAAGGCCGAGGTGATGGAGGCGGTACGCCACCATTTCCGGCCGGAATTCCTGAACCGGCTGGACGACATGATCATCTTCGACCGGCTCAGCCGGGCGGACATGGACGGGATCGTCAGGATCCAGCTTGCCCGCCTTGAAAAGCGGCTGGCGGCGCGCAAGATCACGCTCGCGCTTGACCATGACGCGCAGAAGTGGCTGGCCGACGAAGGCTATGATCCGGTCTATGGCGCCCGCCCGCTCAAGCGGGTGATCCAGCGGGCGTTGCAGGACCAGTTGGCCGAGATGATCCTGGCCGGCGAGGTCACGGACGACCAGACGGTGCCGGTGACGGTCGGCCCCGAGGGGTTGATTGTCGGCAACCGGGTCTCGGGCTCGAACCGGCCCAAGCCGGCCGAAGCGGTGATCCACTGATGCGAAACCGCCCCGGAGGTGACTCCGGGGCGGTTTTTCGTAGGGTGGGACAAGTCCCACCTTACCCCCTCAATACTTGCCCCACAGCGCGGCCATCTGCCCCTGATTGTTGGCATAGCCCTGCACCCAGTTGCCGTAGGCGTCCTGATAGACCTGCGGCGCCGCCAGAAATCCCTGGTTCTGCGCGCCCATCTGCGCCCATTGCTCGGCCCGGTCAGCCATCGCATTGGCATAGCCCTCCTGGCTGAAGCCGCCGGTATAGGCAAAGGCATAGGCGTAGTCGGCAAGGCTGCCGTAGAACTGCCCGCTTTGCACCGCCTGCTGATACATCATCTGGATCCGCGGATCGTTCATGTTGGTGGCGATGATGTCGTTCAGCCCGCCCTGCATCGCGCCGTTCAGTTGCGCGTTGAAGGCGTCGTTCATGGCGTTCAGATCCTGCGCATGGGCGGTGCCGGCGATCTGCGACAGGCCAAAGGCAATGGCGAGGGCGCCGGCGGCGATGCGGATGGTGCGGGTCATGTCGGTCTCTCCTGAAGGTGTCGGGCTGAATTGCCCTTCTGTAATCCAAGGCGCGGCGGCGCCGGAAAACGGGTCAGGATTCTTGAAGATTTTTTGCCAGGTCAGGGCGCCCTTTCGGAAAATCTCAAAATTTCAATGGCATGGCCCAGAAAAACAAAACGCCGCCCCAAAGGGCGGCGTCCGTAAGGTGGGTGAAACCCACGGGACCGGGATCAGAACCCCAGACCGGCATACTTGTTCTTGAACTTCGACACGCGGCCGCCGGTGTCCAGCAGCTTGGTGCCGCCGCCGGTCCAGGCCGGGTGCGACAGCGGGTCGATGTCAAGCGACATGGTGTCGCCTTCCTTGCCCCAGGTGGTCTTCATCTTGATCATGGTGCCGTCGGTCATCTTGACGTCGATCAGATGGTATTCGGGATGGATGCCGTCCTTCATCTCACTCACCCTTCGGCTTGTAGTTGGTGACTTCGGCGATACGGGCGGATTTGCCGCGACGGTCGCGCAGGTAGTACAGCTTCGCCCGGCGAACCTTGCCGCGGCGGACGACGGTGATCGAATCGATGTTGGTCGAATACAGCGGGAAAATCCGCTCCACGCCCTCACCGAAGGAAATCTTGCGGACGGTGAACGAGGCGGCGATGCCCGAGCCGTGCTTGCGGCTGATGACCACGCCTTCATAGTTCTGCACGCGGGTGCGCGTGCCTTCCGTCACCTTGTAGCCCACGCGCACGGTGTCGCCGGGCTTGAAGTCGGGGATGTCCTTCCCCAGCGAAGCGATCTGCTCCGCTTCGAGTTGTGCGATCAGATTCATCTGACGCTCCTATGCTGCCTGCGGTTGACCCACAGAGTTTCACGCGTCCTCATGGCTCTGGTCTTCATCCGGGTCCAAGCCGTGCCGCGCACGGTATGCCCGCCAGAGGTCAGGTCGCCGTTCCTTGGTCAGCCTTTCGGCCGCTGCCTTCCGCCAGGACGCCACGTTCGCGTGATGGCCGGACAGAAGAATGTCCGGTATCGCACGACCCTCCCACACGGCAGGCTTCGTATACTGGGGATGTTCGAGGAGGCCATCCGAAAAGGATTCATCCTCGGTCGAACCGTGATTCCCGAGCACGCGGGGTATAAGGCGGACGCTGGCGTCGATCAAGGCCATTGCGGCGATCTCTCCGCCGGTCATGACGAAATCGCCAAGGCTGATTTCCTCGATGCCGAAGGCCTCGGTCACGCGGTCGTCCAGCCCCTCGAACCGGCCGCAGATCAGGGTGACGCCGGGGCCTTGTGCCAGGCGTTGCGCCATCCCTTGCGTGAACGGTTTCCCCCGGGGTGTCAGATAGATGACCGGGGTGCCGGGGCGCGCGCCCTGTTGGGCCGAGCGGATCGCGGCGGCCATGATGTCGGGGCGCAGGACCAGCCCCGGCCCACCGCCGGCCGGCGTGTCGTCGACCTTGCGGTGCGGGCCTTCGCCGAAATCGCGCAGGGCGATAGGCCGCAACTGCCAGATGCCCTCGGCCAGCGCCTTGCCGGTCAGGCTTTCGCCCAGCACCCCGGGAAAGGCCTGCGGCACCAGGGTGATGACCTGCGCCACCCAGGCGCGCGACAGCATCTCGTCCGCCATCAGGTCGGATGGCGTCAGCGACAGGCGCACCGATTTGCGGCCGATGGATTTTCCGGTCTGGCTCATGGCGCCGGCTTCTACGCCAGTGCCGCGCAAAGCGCGAGGGGGGCCTTAGCCGCCCGCCGCGCCATGCGCCCTGGCCAGCCGGTCGCGCAGGCTGGCGGGCAGGTCGGCCAGTTCCAGCAGCGCGCCGCCCGGCCCCGCCGGATGCTGCATCGCCTCTTCCAGCGGCAGGGCATAGACCGCGACCGGGGCCAGCGCGCCGGCGATCTCGGCCACGGTGGCGTCCAGATCCAGCGCGGCGAACTTTCGGCGAAAGGCGGGCAGGCCGCCGCTGTCGCCATGCGCCATCTGAAACCACTGCTCGCGCAGCCAGCTGTCGCGGCTGCGCGTGGTATAGACCACGGCGATCTCTGCCGCGGGCCAGCGTTCGGCCAGCCAGCCGGTCACGAGGGCGCAAAGGACGCCGGCATGGCCGTAATCCCGGACCGGGCCCTGACCGGGCGGCAGGCCGGAAAGCCCGGCCGCCGAAATGACCAGATCGCGCCCCGGCTGTGGCGGATGCTCGATGAACACCCGCTCAAGCGCTGCGACCATATCGGCCAGCACCAGCGGATTGCCCTTGCGCGCATAGCTGCGCGCCACATGCAGCACCGGGTCGAGATGCCGCGGCAGCATCACATGCAGATGCGCGGCAAGATGGTCGCGCTCGTCCCAGAGCAGTTTTTCGATCGCGGCATTGCCGGTGTGGTGAAACCCCGGATGCAGCAGGATACGGGAAGGGGCGGCGGGCAGGGCGAACCTCGTCAGTCGCGGGGGGTGCCCGCCGACAGTGCCGGGCCGCATGGCCGCGGGTCAAGCCCCGGCTTGCGCCGGTCGGGGTCAGCTTGCCGCCGGCGGATCGGCGACGATTCGGCCGGCGGCCAGATCGACTGTCGGCACGACGGCATGGGTGAAGGGCAGAAGCAGGCCGTCGCCGCCCGCCCCGGCGATTTCCAGCAGGTCGCCGGCGCCATGGTTCAGCACCGCCTTGACCCGGCCAAGCCGCGCGCCGCCGGTATCGACGACCTCAAGCCCGATCAGGTCGGCGTGACATACTCCGGTCGCAGGAGAGGCGCGCGCAGCCGGTTGTCCGGTTTCCTGCCGCGGTCGTCCCCCTCGGGCGGGCAAGGTCGCTCCGCCTGTGAGAGGGTCAGCCGGGACGCCAGCCCCAGCGGCCCACGCCCGCGGCCCGCGCGAGGGCGGCCTTGCGCGCCTGAACCTCGTCATCGCCCATACCCGACCGGTTCAGCGCCAGCATCTCGGCAGCAAGCGCGTCGTCCTGGCCGTGGTTGACCGCGTCCACCGGCCGCAGCGCCGCACGCAAGGGCGCGCCGAGGTCAAGCAGATCAAGCAGCGCGCCGCCCGGGCCAAGGGGATGCAGGCTCGCCTCATTCAGCCGCACTTCATGCACGCGGACCGAGGGGATCGCGTCGGCAATCCGCGCGGTCTCGGCGCTCAGATCAATGCCGCCCAGCCGCACCCGGAAGGCGTCCCAGTCCTCGGTCAGGCGCTGTCCGCGGATGTGGTGCCGCCAGGCGCTCCAGAGCCAGTCACGCGCATCGCGCGTCGTAAGCACCACCTCGATACGCCGGTCAGGCAGTTGCGCCCGCAGGATCCCGACCAGTCGGGCGATCATCCGCGGCGCGGCACGGTAATCGGTGAGTCCCGGCCAACCGGGACAACGGCCCGACAGGCTCTCGGAACTGAGTAAAAGGTCGCGCCCCGACAGCGCCGGCCCCTCGGTGAGCATTTGGTCGACGGCTACGGCATAGGCCGCCGGAAGATCCGTCGCACCCTGCGTCGAATACAGCATGGACAGTCGACTCAGGTTCTGCATGTCTTCGACCAGGCGCAGCGACAGGCAGGCGGCAAGCACGCCGGCATTATGGCGCAGGAACTGCTGGGCGGTGCTGGTTCCGGTCTTGTGGAAACCGGCATGGATCAGAACACGGTGTCCCGCCCCCCGGCCTGTCATCAGAACGCCCCGTCCGGCGGATCGGCGACGATACGGCCGGCGGCCAGATCGACTGTCGGCACCACGGCATGGGTGAAGGGCAGAAGCAGGCCGTCGCCGCCCGCCCCGGCGATTTCCAGCAGGTCGCCGGCGCCATGGTTCAGCACCGCCTTGACCCGGCCAAGCCGCGCGCCGCCGGTATCGACGACCTCGAGCCCGATCAGGTCGGCGTGATAGAATTCGTCATCGGGCAGGTGCGGCAGGCGGGAACGGTCGGCCGTCAGGCGCTGGCCGCGCAGGGCGTCGGCCTCTTCCTTGGTCGAAATCCCCTCGATCCGCGCAATAAGCGCGCCCTGCGTCGCCCCGGTGATGACCACGACACGCAGCACGCGGCCGTTGTCGCAGGTCAGCGGAGTGTAGATGGCAATATCCTCGGGCGCGGCGCAAAAGCTTTTCAGCCGCACCTCGCCGCGGACGCCAAAGGCGCCGGCGATCTGGCCCACGACAATGCCCGCAGCAGTCATTCGGCACCCGCGTCATCAGACAAGAGCACTTCTGCCCTCATTCTTCGTCTGCAAATATCCCACGGGGGTCCGGGGGTGTGAAACCCCCGGCGCCTCCGCAAGGGCGGCGTTATTCGGCCGCAGCGGCCTTGGCGGCCTTCTTCTCGGCGCGCTCCTTGGCGGCCTTGCCGGGTTCGCCCTTCTTGGGGTTGGCCCGTTCGGCTTTGGGCCGCGCACCGGCGGCCTCAAGGAAGCGCGCCACGCGGTCGGTCGGCTGCGCGCCCTGGCCCAGCCAGTATTGAACGCGCTCGAGGTTGATCTTCACCCGGTCCTCGCTGTCCTTGGGCAGCATCGGCGCATAGGTGCCCAGCTTCTCGATGAAGCGGCCGTCGCGGGGCATCCGCGAATCGGCGGCGACGATCGAATAGTAGGGGCGCTTCTTGGAACCGCCGCGGGCGAGCCGGATTTTCATGGCCATGTCGTTTCTCCTTGGATGGCAATGGGTAAGGTGGGTCCAGACCCACCTTACGATTGGTGTTTCTCGTGGTGCTTGATGACTTCCTGAATGATGAAGTTCAGGAATTTCCTGGCGAAGTCAGGGTCGAGATCGGCCTGTTTCGCAAGATCGGTCAGCCGGGCGATCTGCGCTTCCTCGCGCACGGGATCGGCCGGTGGTAGCCCGTGTTCGGCCTTGAGCCGGCCCACGGCCTGGGTGTGCTTGAACCTTTCGGCCAGCGTGAACACGAGGATCGCGTCCAGCCGGTCGATCGAATCGCGGTGCCCCCTGAGGATCTGGGCGGCGCGGGCAGAGGCATCGGTCATGACAGCCCTTTCACAGGATGGCGCCAGACCGCGACGCCCGCGTCGTCGGTTCCGGCAAAGGCGGCCTCGGCCACCGGGTCGCGGACGGCGCCCAGCTTTTCGGCCAGCCGCATGGAGCGGGCGTTGTCGGGGTCGACATAGCTGACCAGCCCCGGCAGGTCGCGGGTCAGCGCCCAGCCAAGGGCGGCGCCGGCCGCCTCGAAGGCGATGCCGCGGCCCTCGGCCGCCTCGGTGAGGAAAAAGCCCAGTTCCGGCTCGTGGTTCGACGCTTCCATGTTCAGCCCGGCAAAGCCCAGCGCCGCATCGCTGCCGCGGTCGGCCACGGTCCAGAAGCCATAGCCGTGCAGCGGCCAGAAGGCGGCGGTGATGGCGAATTCCTGCCAGGCATCGGTCCGGGTATAGGGGCCGTCCATGAACCGCGCGCGGTCGGAACACAGGATCGCGGCCCAGACGTCAAAGTCGTCCAGCCGCATCGCCCGCAACCGGAGGCGCGCAGTCTCAAGCACCGGGATCGCGGCGGCGATGGCCTGCGCCAGCGCGGCCGAGGCGCCCGTGGGCGGGGTTTCCCAGGCCGGTCTCATGCCGCACCTCCCGGTGCAGAGTGCCGCCAGACCACGACCTGATGCCCGTCGGCAAAGCCCGGCGTCGGCGCCGAAGGGTCGGGGCGGGCGCCCAGCCGTTCGGCCAGCCGCGCCGAACGCAGGTTGTCCGGCACGATATAGCTGACCGCGGTCGGCCAGTTCAGGCCGCGGAACGCATGGTCGACGCAGGCGCGGGCGCCTTCGAAGGCAAGGCCGCGGCCTTCGTCGGCGTCATGCCACAGGTGCCAGGCGATTTCCGCCTCGGGCCAGCCTTCGGGGAAAAGCGGCCCCATATGGCCGATGATCCGGCCGGTCGCCCGTTCGGTCGCCATGAACCGGCCCCAGCCGCGGATCTGCCAATGCCCCAAGAGCGCTGCGAAATAGCGCCAGCGTTCGGCGACCGGCAATTCGCCGCGCTCGCGGTTGAAGCGGGGGCCGGCGGTGTAGTGACTGAACGCCTCCCAGTCGCCGGGGACGGGCGGGCGCAGGCTGAGGCGTTCGGTGACAAGCACGGTCATGCCAGACCCTCGGGCCGCAGATGGCGATAGACCAGCAGCGGCGTGCCCGGCACCGGCTGGGCCGCATCGGGGTCGATCACGGCGCCCAGCTTTTCTGCCAGCGCGGCCGATCGCGGGTTGTCGGTGCCGATATAGCTGACCACCGTGGGCCAGCCCAGCACGCTGAACGCGTGGAACAGCGCGGCGCGGGCCGCCTCGGTGGCAAGCCCGGTGCCTTCGGCGGCCGGGTCCAGCACCATCCAGCCGATCTCGGGCTCGGGCCATTCCGGCGGCGTCCACGGCCCGACCAGCGCGCGGATGGTGTCGTCGCCGCGCCGCGTCACCGCCCACATGCCATAGCCGAAGATCTGCCAATGGCCCAGTTCGGCGGCAAAGCTGCGGAACGCCTTGCCAGGGTTGCGGTGCGATCCGAACATCGCCGCCCGGTCCGACATCATGAAATCGCGGAAGGCGGTCCAGTCCTGCGGCGCGGGCGGGCGCAGCACCAGGTTCGCGGTGTGCAGATGGTCGGTCATGCCGCGCCCCCGACGGCGCGGTGGCGCCAGCGGGCCACGACCTTGCCGTGGTCATAGCGGTGCTCGCCCTCGGGCCGGGCGCCCAGACGGCGGGCGACGGCCAGAGACGGCAGGTTCAGCGGGTCGATCAGGCTCATCAGCGGGGCGCCGCCGGCGGCCCCCCAGGCATCGCGCACCCGCGCGGCGGCGCGGACGGCAAGGCCCTGTCCGGTAAAGCCGGCATAGATCACATAGCTGAGTTCGGGTTCCGGCAGCCAGTCGGGGTGCCAGATGCCGACGCGGCCAACGGGCTCTCCGTCAAGGTCCAGCCAATAGGTGCCATAGCCGCGCAGGGCCCATTGCCCGGCATGGGTGGCGCAGCTTTCCCAGGCGTCGCGCCGGTCGCCCGGGCCGCCCATGAAGGCGCTGTGGTCGCTGGCGACAAAGGCGGCGAAGGCCTCGAAATGGCGCATCGACACCGGGCCAAGGCCCAGATCGCCGGCGGCAAGGGTGACGGGCATCCTCATGCCGCGACCCGGTAGCGGTAGGTGACGGCGGGATAACCGCCCTCGGGCACCGCGGCGTCGGGGTCAAGCTGCCCGCCCAGCCGTTCGGCCACCGCGCGCGAGGCCGCATTCGCCGGGTCGATGTAGGAGACGAGCGAGCCGAGTTTCAGGTCGCGGATCGCCCAGTCGCGCAGGGCGGACATCGCCTCGGTGACATAGCCCTTGCCCTCATGCGCGCCGTCCCACAGGCACCAGCCGATTTCGGGCTCCGGCCAGACATAGGGAAACCACGGCCCGCCATGGCCGATGGCGGTGCCGTCCCTCAGGCACAGGACATGCGGGCCATAGCCGCGCAGGGTCCACAGCCCGGTCATGTGGCCAAAGGCGCGGGCGCTGTCGAACAGGGTCCGCCCCGGCCCGCCGACGAACCGCGCGCGGTCGGAATGCAGGAAGGCGGCAAAGGCCGGCACATCATCCATGCGCGGTTCGCGCAGGGTCAGGCGTTCGGTGTGGAACACGGGGATCATGCCGCGGCCCCGCACGGGAAATTTCGCGAAATTTCCACGCCGCGCGCGCCGCGCGCGGTTGCGAAAATTCGCGAATTTTCGCGCCGCCGAAGGGTCATTTCTTCTTCATCATTCCCGACAGGCCGGCCGGCAGGCCAAGGCCCTTGCCCATGCTGCCTGATTTCAGCGCCTGCGCCGCGGCCTGCAGCGCCGCCGGGTCCATCTGGCTGGCGTCGGGGATGCCGCCCTTGCCCATCATCTGCCGGATCGCCTGTTTCAGCATCCCGCCCTTGGACTGCTGGCCCATCTTCTTCATCATGTCGGCCATCTGCCGGTGCTGCTTCAAGAGCCGGTTCAGGTCGGCGACATCCAGCCCCGCCCCCGCCGCGATCCGCCGCTTGCGGCTGGCCTGCAGCAGGTCGGGATTGGCCCGTTCCTTTTTCGTCATCGAGTTGATGAGCGCGATCTGCCGGCGGATCATGCGGTCGTCGAAACCCGCCTCGGCCATCTGCGATTTCATCTTGCCGACGCCGGGCAGCATGCCCATCAGCCCCTCGACGCCGCCCATCTTCATCATCTGGTCAAGCTGCATCCGCAGGTCGTTCATGTTGAAAAGGCCCTTCTGGAACCGTTTCATCATGCGTTCGGCCTGCTCGGCCTCGAACACCTCCTGCGCTTTTTCCACCAGCGCGACGATGTCGCCCATGCCCAGGATGCGGCCGGCGACACGGCTCGGCTCGAAGGTTTCCAGCGCGTCGGTCTTTTCACCCATGCCGACAAAGCGGATCGGCTTGCCGGTGATCGCCCGCATCGACAGCGCGGCACCGCCGCGTCCGTCACCGTCCATCCGGGTCAGGACCACGCCTGACACGCCGATCTTGTCGTCGAATTCGGTCGCGACATTCACCGCGTCCTGCCCGGTCAGGCCGTCGACGACCAGCAGGGTTTCGCGCGGGGAAACCGCATCGCGCACCGCGGCGGCCTGCGCGATCAGATCGGCGTCGATATGCAGCCGGCCGGCGGTGTCGAGCAGATAGACGTCATAGCCGCCCAGCGATGCCTGCGTTTTCGCGCGGCGGGCGATGGCGACCGGATCCTCGCCCTTGACGATGGGCAGCGTATCGACGCCGATCTGCGCGCCAAGGATCGCCAGCTGTTCCATCGCCGCCGGCCGGTTGGTGTCAAGCGAGGCCATCAGCACCCGCTTGCCCTCGCGCTCCTTCAGCCGCTTGGCAAGCTTGGCCGTGGTCGTCGTCTTGCCCGACCCCTGCAGGCCGACCATCAGGATCGGCGCGGGCGGGTTGTCGATCTTGAGCACGCCGGGGTCGGTTTCCCCGCCCAGCACGCGGACCAGTTCGTCATGGACGATCTTGACGACCTGCTGGCCCGGCGTGACCGATTTCGTCACCGCGCTGCCGGTCGCCTTCTTTTCCACCGCCTTGACGAAATCGCGGGCCACCGGCAGCGATACGTCGGCCTCAAGCAGCGCCACCCGCACCTCGCGCAGCGCGGTGGTCACATCGGCCTCGGTCAGGGCGCCCTGCTTGGTCAGCCGGTCAAAGACGCCGCCAAGCCGTTCCGAGAGAGATTCGAACATCGCGCCCATCCTTCGTTGACTGCCCCGAATGTGGGGGCCGCCGTCCAAAACACAACGACGCCCGTGGGCGCATCTGCGCTGACGGACGGCGATCCCCCATTGGCGGGGGACCGGAAGGCCACGGCTTTCCGGTTGCAGGGGCGCGCATAGGCCCGCGAGGGGCGCGAGTCAAGCACCAACGGGGCGTGGACGGCCCGCGCGCCTCGCGCGGGGGCCGCGCCGGAAGATCAGGTCTGCGGCCCCTGCGCGGCCGTCATCGCGGGCGACAGCGTCACCCTTTCGCCGCAAGCCAGGCCTCGATCCGCTGTGCCACATGCCGCGCCGCGCCGCCGCCGGTAAAGGTGTTGCGCAGCGGCAGTTCCTGCCCGTCGCGCAGCGTTATCGCCGGGCGCGTGGTCTGGTTGCCCCCGGTCGAATGCGAGATCTGGACGGTGGCGCCGGTCACCTTGTCCAGGTCGATGCGCTGTTCCGTCTGTTTCAGCAGGGTCCGCCGCCGCATCACCACGGTTCCGCTGCGCCGGTCGGCCCAGAATTGCGTGCGCTCGGTAAAGGCAAAGATGGCGCCAAGCCCGATACCGCCGCCCAGCAGGATCGCGAACAGCCCCTGCTGCACATTGCCGCCCAGAATCGAGGCGATGCCGCCGGCGACAAAGACCAGCGTAAAGGCGATCAGCCCCAGCCCGACCAGCCAGGGGACATAGTCGATGCGCAGTTCGTCGGGGGTGTCGGTGGTGATCTTCACGGCCGCCCCCGCGCAAGCCACGCGTTCAGCGTCGCGGCCACGGTCTCGGCCCCGGTGCCGATGGTGCCGAGTGTCGTCAGGGGCAGGTGCTCGCCCTTGGCCAGCAGCAGGACCGGCCGGCTGGAGACGTGGCGGTTGTTCCGGCTGCGGCTTTGGCGGACCTCGGCCCTGGCGCCAAGGATTTCGGCCAGCGGCATCAGGGTTTCGCGCCGGCCGCGAACATCATGCAGCCGCAGCACCGCCTGCCCGACACGACGGTCGGCATGGAACTGGCTGCGCCGCGCGAAGGCAAGGAAAAAGCCAACGGGCAGCAGCGCCCAGAGCAGGAGGACAAACGCATTGGACCAGTCGCCGCGCAGGGCGGAGACGACGATGCCGGCAAGGATTATGACAAGAAAGACTAGCGGGATGACTGCGGGGAACCACGGCATCTCGTCCAGACGGATTTCGTCCTCTGTCTGCAGCGTGATCCGCATTCCTCCCTCCGGCCCGGCCTCGCCCCCCAAGGGTGCCACGTTCGGGCGCCCGTGTCAGCGGAAAACGGTCCGCGCGGCGCCGCCGATTATCGGGTTGCCGCCGCCAGCCGCGGCTGTCAGCCTGCCGGATGCGGCAAAGGGAAGGGCAGCGCATGGACGAAACCGGCGTGATCTATGTGGCAAGCGGGGCGGATTATGTCGATCTGGCCTGCGCCTCGGCCCGGTCGCTGCGCGCGCAGGAACCGGGGATCGCCATCGACATCTTCACCGACGATCCGGTGCCGGGCGGCCTGTTCGACCGCGTCCATCCCCTGACCCGCCCCGGCCCGCGGGCGCGGCTGACCTCTCTGCGCGAGACTCGGTTCGCGCGCACGCTGTTTCTGGATGCCGATACGCTGGTGCTGGCGCCGCTGGGCGACCTTTTCGGCGTTCTCGACCGGTTCGACTGCGCGGTGGCGCATGACATGCGGCGGGCGTCCGACCTGATCCGGCAGGGATCGGTGCCGACCCCCTATGCCTTTCCGCAATTCAACGCCGGGGTTTTCCTTTACCGGCAAAGCCCGGCGATGGCGACCTTCCTTGCCGAATGGGAGCACCGCTTCCACGCCAGCGGCGCCACCCGCGACCAGCCGATCCTGCGCGATCTCTTGTGGACCTCGGACATCCGGTTCTACGTCCTGCCGCCGGAATTCAACCTGCGCCGGCTGACGCTTCTGGATGCGTGGGAGCCGCTGGACGTGCGCCCGACCATCCTTCATTCGCACCGGCTGATGGACCATATGGACGCCGGCTATCACCCGACGGGGCCGCGGCTGGCCACGCTGCCGGATCTGATGGCCGCCGAACGGCAGGCACTGGCCGCCGAATGGGCGGGGGTGGATGAACCCGATCCCGTCGCCCGGTTCGCCGCGGCGCAGGCAAGGTTGCGCTGAGCGGTGGTGGCGCCTATGGTAGTCCAACAGACTACCATGGAGATCCGGATGCCAAGCCAGAAGCAAAGCGTCAGCTTTACCGGACCCGCCTTTGCCTTTGCGCGGGAACTGGTCGACAGCGGCGAATACCCGAACCTCAGCGCCGCAGTGTCGGGCGAACTGGTCCGCGCCAAACAGGCCCGCGACCGCGACCGCGCCCTGTTCGAGGCCGAACTGGCCCGTCGGCTGGAACTGCCGCTGGATCAGTGGGAAGAGGTGGGCGACCTGCGTGATGCCACCGCCAGCGCCCGCGCCTATCTGGCGCGGATCGAGCGTGACCGTGCAGGGCGCGATCAGGCCGAATGATGCGGCAGGTCCGGCATCCCCAGTGGGATAACGATCTGGCGAAGATCATCGACCATATTCTTGAAGCAACCGGTGGCGACACGCAGGCTGCGGCGCGGCGCGTGGTCGAGGTTGATGCCCTGCTTGACAGCATCGCTGCCAATCCGCTGTCCGGCACGCGGCTGGGGCCGCCGGGCGGCTGGCTTGTCCGGCACGGCGGGCAGGGCCAGAAGATTACCATTGTCTTCCGGCTGGATCCGGATCGGCACCTGCTCAATCTGGTGCTTGTCGCCTTTGGCGGGCAGGACTGGATGGGGCGGCTGGATGCGCGGCGGGATTTCGGGGACGCATAGCGCCTTGCGCCCCGCCGTGGCAGGGGTAAGTCTGGCGCACCACCGGCCGGAAGGATCGCGATGGACAACTGGGACGAAATCCGCACCGCCTTTCAGGTGGCGCGACTGGGCACCGTCTCGGGCGCGGCCGATGTGCTGGGCGTGCATCACGCCACGGTCATCCGCCACATCGACGCGCTTGAACACCGGCTGGGCGTCAAGCTGTTCCAGCGTCATGCCCGCGGCTATACCGCGACCGAGGCCGGGCAGGATCTCTTGCAGGTCGCGCAGGCGACCGACGACCAGTTCACCCAGCTTGCCGGGCGGATCAAGGGCCGCGGCGAGGGCGTGCAGGGCGAGCTTGTCGTCACTTCGCTGGCCGGCATGTCCGAGATCCTCACCCCGGTGCTGGTCGATTTCCAGCGCGAGAACCCCGGCCTCATTGTCCGCTTCCTGACCGGGGAACGGCTGTTCCGCCTGGAATATGGCGAGGCGCATGTCGCCATTCGCGCCGGCGCCATGCCCGAACAGCCCGACAATGTGGTGCAGCCGCTGTCGACGCTGCCGGTGTCGCTGTCGGCTGCGCCCGCCTATGTCAGCCGCTTTGGCCTGCCCCGGGACGAGGCCGATCTGGTCAACCACTGGTTCGTCGGCCATGACGACGACAACGCCCGCGCGCCCAACAACCGCTGGCTGTCGCGCATGGTGCCGCGCGACCGGGTGATCTATCGCGCCACCGACGGCCAGTCGCTGCGCGATGCGGTGCTGACGGGGGCCGGGATCGGCTTTCTGCCCCTGTGGGACCGGGTCGGGCGCAAGGACCTTGTCGATGTCGTGCCGACGCAGCCCGACTGGTCGGCGCCGCTCTGGCTTGTCACCCATGTCGACCTGCACCGCACGGCCAAGGTGCAGGCCTTTGTCGGTTTCCTGAAACGGCGGGCACGGGACTGGACGTGCTGACGGCCGGCACGCCCGACCGCAGGCAGATGACCGGCCATCTGGCGATGGTCGCCTTTGCCGCCTGCATCGGCGGGTCGTTCTCGCTGGGTGCGCTGGCCGCGCCGCATGTGGCGCCGGTGGCGCTGAATGCCGCGCGGTTCTGGCTGGCGGCGCTGATCGTCGGCGGTATCGTCGCCGCGACGGGCCTTGCCGGACGCAGCACCCTGCGCGCGCCCTGGCGCTATCTGGTGCTGGGCGGGCTTTATGCCGTCTATTTCGTCACCATGTTCGAAGGGCTGAAAACCGCCGCCCCGGTCAGCGCCGCCGCCGTCTTTACCCTGACGCCGATCATGGCTGCCGGTTTCGGCTGGCTACTGCTGCGGCAGCGGCTGACCGGGCGCATGGCTCTGGCCCTGGCCATCGGCGGCGCCGGGGCGCTGTGGGTGATCTTCGATGCCGACTGGGCGCTGATGCGGGCGTTCCATGTCGGCCGCGGCGAGGCGATCTATTTCGTCGGCTGCATTGCCCATGCCGCCTATACGCCGATGGTGCGCAAGCTGAACCGCGGCGAGCCGGTGCTGGTCTTTACCCTGGCCGTGCTGGTCGCCGGCGCGGCGATCATGACGCTCGCCGGGTTGCCGGCGATCCTGGCCACCGACTGGCTGCACCTGCCCGCCATCGTCTGGACCACCATCGCCTATACCGCGGTTTTCGCCACCGCCGCGACGGTCCTGCTCATGCAGGTCGCGGCGCTGCGGCTGCCGGCGGCCAAGGTACTGGCCCATACCTATATGGTGCCGGCCTGGGTCACCGTCTGGGAAATCGCGCTGGGCCGGGCGCCGCCGCCGCCTCTGGTGCTGATCGGCGTCGGCCTGTCGGTCGTCGCCCTCATCCTGCTTCTGCGGGACGAGGATCGTCGCTGAGCTCGACCTCGAGAAACCGCTCGAACGCATCAAGGTCGAGGCCGCCCATCAGGCCAAAGCCCTGCATCCAGACCGATGCCTCGCGCAGGGCGTCGGGTTCCAGCTTGCACCATTTCACGCGGCCGCGCTTTTCCTGGCTGATCAGCCCGGCCTCGGCCAGCACCTGAAGATGCTTGGACACCGCGGCAAGCGAGATGTCGAACGGCGCCGCCACATCGGTGACGGCCATGTCATCTTCAAGCAGCATGGCCAGGATCGCCCGCCGGGTCGGGTCGGCCAGTGCCGCGAAAACGGTGTCGAGCGGGGTTTGCATGCCGCTTTCCTGCGGCGCGGGGGTGGAAACGTCAACCGGAAGGTTGAATATGCCATGCGGGCGGGGCGGGGCGGCGTCACGGTTGCGCCCATGAAATTTCCAGAAAATTCATGCTTTTGCCCGGAATCCCGCGCCGCTTGACTCACGCCGGCGTGACGGATAGTCCCCTGCCAGTCACCAAGGGGGCGTCACGACCATGTCCGACCCTGACCAAACCGACCCTTCCGACCGCCTCCGGCGCCTGGAAGAGCGGCTGCGGGCAGCGCGGGCGGACCTGGAACCGGCCCCCCATCAGGAGACCCACTACGCCCAGGCCAATCTTGCCTGGCGCATGGTGATCGAGCTTGTGGCCGGTCTGTCGATCGGCTTCGGGATCGGATACGGGCTGGACCGGCTGTTCGGGACCATGCCGATATTCCTGATCCTGTTCATATTCCTGGGCCTGGCGGCCGGCATCCGCACGATGCTCCGCTCGGCACGGGAGGTCGAGAGGAAGCGGCTGGCGGAAGCCGCCGGAGAGAAGGGCGAAGGAAGTGGCTGAAGAGGCACATGCGGAAGGCGGTCTGTCCTTCCACCCGCTGGACCAGTTCATCGTCAAGCCGCTGTTCGGCGACGGTCCGATCCACTGGTACACGCCGACCAACGTGACGCTGTGGATGGCCATCGCGGTCATCTGCATCTTCCTTCTGTTCGTCGTCGGCACGGCGCGCCGCGCGGTCATTCCGGGCCGGGTGCAGTCGATTGCCGAAATGATCTACGGCTTCATCTACAAGATGGTCGAGGACGTGGCCGGTCATGACGGGGCAAAGTTCTTTCCCTATATCATGACGCTGTTCCTGTTCATCCTGTTCGCCAACTACCTTGGCCTGATCCCGATGTCGTTCACCACGACCTCGCATATCGCGGTCACGGCGGTTCTGGGCTTTGGCGTGTTCATCATCGTCACCATCACCGGCTTCGTGCTGAACGGTCCCAAGTTCCTTGGCCTGTTCTGGATGAAGGACGCGCCGCTGTTCCTGCGCCCCGTGATCGCGGTGATCGAGCTGATTTCCTACTTCGTGCGGCCGGTCAGCCACTCGATCCGTCTTGCCGGCAACATCATGGCCGGCCACGCGGTGATCAAGGTGTTCGCGGGCTTTGCCGCCATCGCGCTCATCTCGCCGGTGTCGGTGCTGGCGATCACGGCGATCTACGGACTCGAAGTGCTGGTGGCCGGGATCCAGGCCTATGTGTTCACCATCCTGACCTGCGTCTATCTCAAGGACGCGCTGCACCCCGCGCACTAAGGCGGTGGGCCAGGGCCCACCCTACAAAACATCCCCCTTTCCATCCCAAGGAGAAAAGTCATGGAAGGCAATATCGCAGACATGGGTCAGCTCATCGGTGCCGGCCTTGCCGCCATCGGTTCGGGCGCTGCCGCCATCGGCGTCGGCCACGTCGCCGGCAACTATCTGGCCGGCGCCCTGCGCAACCCCTCGGCCGCCGCGTCGCAGACCGCGACCCTGTTCATCGGCCTCGCCTTCGCCGAAGCGCTCGGGATCTTCTCGTTCCTGGTCGCGCTTCTGCTGATGTTCGCCGTCTGATCCGCTTCGACTCTCCTTGACCGGCGGGGGCCGGGCCTGATGGCCTGAGCCCCGCCAACCCTTCAGGAAGTCCGACGGAGGAACGACATGGCAGACGGAACCACCGAGGCCGCCGGCCACGCGGCCGAAGCGTCGGGCGCGGGGATGCCGCAACTCGATTTCTCGACCTTTCCCAACCAGATCTTCTGGCTTCTGGTGGCGCTGGTCGTGATCTACCTGATCCTGTCGCGGATCGCCCTGCCGCGCATCGGCGCGGTTCTGGCGGAACGCGCCGGCACGGTCAGCAATGACATCGCCGCGGCCGAGGATCTGCGCAACAAGGCCGCCGCGGCCGAACGCGCCTATGACAAGGCGCTGGCCGATGCCCGCACCGAGGCGAACCGCATCATCGCGGCCGCCAAGGCCGAAATCCAGGCCGAGCTTGGCGTCGAGATGCAGAAGGCCGAGGCGCAGATTGCCGCCAAGGCCGGCGAAAGCGAAAAGGCGATCCGCGAGATCCGCGACCAGGCCGTGACCAGCGTCACCGCCGTGGCCCGCGATACCGCGCGGGAAATCGTGGCCGCGCTGGGCGGTGCCGTCGACGGCGATGCCGTGGACGCGGCTGTCGACGCTCGGGTCAAGGGGTGATGGCGATGAGGAAGCATCTTCTGGCGCTGCCGCTGGCCGTCATCGCGGCCCCGGCCTTTGCCGCCGACGACGTGCCGTTCTTTTCGCTGCACAACACCAACTTCATCGTGCTGCTGGCCTTCATCGTCTTCGTGGCGATCCTGCTTTGGGCCAGGGTTCCGGCGCTGATCGGGCGGATGCTGGACAAGCGCGCCGCCGACATCACCGCCGAACTGGCCGAGGCCCGGACCCTGCGCGAAGAAGCCCAGGCCCTGCTTGCCTCGTTCGAGAAGAAGCAGCGCGAGGTTGCCGAACAGGCCAACCGCATCGTGGCCCAGGCCCGTGACGAGGCCGGCCGTGCCGCGACGCAGGCCAAGGACGATATCCGCGCCTCGGTCGCCCGCCGGCTGGCCGCGGCCGAGGACCAGATCCGCGGGGCCGAGGCCGCCGCGGTGAAGGAAGTCCGCGACCGCGCCGTGACCGTGGCCATCGGCGCCGCGCAGGAAGTGATCGCGAAACAGATGTCGGCCACCCAGGCCAACAAGCTGATCGACGACGCCATCGAAACGGTTGCAGCCAAGCTGCACTGAAGCGACCCGGGTTTCACCCACGCTATGGGCCCGCGCCATTGGTGCGGGCCTTTTGCATTGCAGCGGGGCGGTGGGCGGTTGCCCACCCTACCGGACGCGTCGACGGCGGCGCGCAGCTTTGGGCCTCGCGATCACGCCGACCCCGGGGCGCTGCCCCGGACCCCGGAGTATTTTCCGCAAAGCAAATCAAGGGGCCGGCGCCCTACCGCTCCGCCTCGTGCGCCAGCCGTTGCCGGGCGATGGCTTCGTTGCGGTCGGCCTTTTGTTGGTCGGCCAGCGCCTGCCGGACGTAATCGAGATGCACCCAGACCGCGGCGCGGGCGCCCTCGGGGTCGCGCGCCTGAAGGGCGGTGTTGATCGCGCGGTGCTGGTCCAGCAGCGCCTCGCGCGTCATCCGTTGCCGGAACATGACCTGACGGTTGTAGAACACGCCCTCGCGCAGCAGCTGATACATCGACCGCATCATGTGCAGCATGACGACATTGTGCGACGCCTCGATGATCGCGAGGTGGAAATCGGCGTCCAGCTGCGCCTCGTCCGCCGGGTCGCGCTTGAGATGGGCGGCCTCCATCTTTTTCAGCACGGTATCGACCACCCGCAGGTCGGTGTCCGATCCCAGCCGGGCGGCGCGTTCGGCGGCAAGTCCCTCCATGTCGCGGCGGAAGGCCAGATAGTCGAACACCGCCTCGTCATGGCTGCGGAACAGCCGCACCAGCGCCGGTGAAAAGGCCGAGCCGAGCACATCGGCGACATAGACCCCCGACCCGGGCCGCGTCTCGATCAGCCCGCGGTCCTGAAGATCCGCAAGCGCCTCGCGCAGCGAGGGCCGCGACACGCCCAGCCGGTCGGCCAGTTCGCGTTCGGCGGGCAGGCGTTCGCCGGGGCGCAGGATGCCGCGCAGGATCAGAAGTTCCACCTGGCGGATCACGCCCTGCGACAGCTTTTCCGACTGGACCTTTTCGAACGGCATGGCACCTCCGCAGATTGGTCAAGTGATATGACCGCGCGGGGCCGGGGAAAAGGGTGGGCATGAAAAAGGGCCGCCGGTTCGCCCCGGCGGCCCCAGCCCGTCGCAACTTCAGAGGGATCAGTTGTTGGGCGTGATGATGATTTCGACCCGGCGGTTCTGCGCCCGGCCTTCCGAGGTCAGGTTCGAGGCGATGGGCTGATCCTCGCCGCGGCCGACCGAGCGGATGCGGGCCGGCGCAACGCCGGCGCTGACCAGAACCGAGGCGACGGCCGAGGCGCGACGTTCCGACAGGCCCTGGTTATAGCCGGCCTCGCCGGTGTTGTCGGTGTGGCCGATCACATTGACCGTGGTGTCGGGATAGCTGTTCAGGCTGCCGGCGATGGCGCGCAGATTGGCCTGCTGCGAGGCCGAGACCGAGGCGCTGTCGGTGGCGAACAGCAGATCCTGCGGCATGGTCACGACGATCTGCGACCCGGTGTTGACCACGCCGACATTCGCCGGAAGCTGCTGGCGCAGTTCCGCTTCCTGCCGGTCAAGGTTGTTGCCGGCAACCGCGCCAAGGCCCGCGCCCAGCGCCGCGCCGATGGCGGCGTTCTGCAGCCGCTCGTCGCGGTCGCCGCCGCTGGCGACGCCAAGGACGGCGCCAAGACCGGCGCCGATCAGGGCAGCCTGCTGGGTGTTCTCAGTGGTCTGGCCGGGAAGCGGCGCCTGGCAGGCGGCAAGGCCGACCAGGGCGGCAGCGGCGGTGGCAAGGCTCACACGGGAAAGGATCATGGGATGTTCCGTCAGTAGTTTGAGCAGGCTGTTACACCCGTTAACGCCCCCCATATCCGCCCGGTTCCCGTGATATGCAATAACATCCCCGCGGCCGGCAGAAACCCGCCGGTGTCGCCGCCCCCTACGCCGCCTCGCTGCGGGCCGATTCCCAGGCCAGCAGCGCGCGTTTCACCGGCAGGCCCCAGTGATAGCCGCCAAGCCCGCCCTCGCGCCGGATCGCGCGGTGGCAGGGGATCAGCCACGAGATCGGGTTGCGCCCCACCGCGGTGCCCACCGCCCGCACCGCCGCCGGATGGCCGATGCTGGCGGCGATGTCGCTGTAGGTGGTGACATGCCCCTCGGGCACGCGCAGCAACGCCTCCCAGACCTTGATCTGGAATGGACCGCCGATCAGGTGCAGCGGCGTGGATCCGGTCTGGCCCACCGCCGATTCGACCGTGGCACGGATCGCCTCGGGGTCGTGCAGGAAGGCCGCCTTCGGCCAGCGGCCGAAGAGGTCGGCCTGGGCCGCCTCGAGCGTGCATTCCGACAGAAAGCCCAGACCGCACAGCCCGCGGTCGGTCGCGGTGGCCAGAGCCGGGCCGAACGGCGTGTCGAACACGCCCCAGCGGATCGAAAGACCGGCGCCGCCGCGGGCATAGTCGCCGGGGGTCATCGCCTCCCATGTCAGGAACAGGTCGTGCAGGCGGCCCGAACCCGACAGCCCGGCGCCATCGGCGGCGGCCAGCGTGGTGGCACGGTCACGCAAGAGCGTCTTGGCATGGCCCAGCGCCAGATATTGCTGATACCGCTTGGGCGAAACCCCCGCCCATTGCGAGAACACGCGCTGGAAATGCGCCGTGCTCATCCCCATCGCGGCGGCAAGGTCGTCCAGCGAAAGCGGCGCATCGGCAGCGTCGATCAGGTCAAGAGCGCGGCGGATGACCTGATAATGATAGCGTTGATCCTGTTCCATGCCGCCAATCTAGGCTCTGGGCGCGGTCCCTGCGACCCGTTTCCTGCGCATCCGCTTGCACAGCCGGCGGGGCGCGGGCATTACGGGCCGGGCAGCAGGGAACCCCGATGGCACGGCAGCTTGGCTATCATGACATGCAGGCGGTCTTTGCCCGTTTCCACGCGGCCGAGCCCGAGCCGAAGGGCGAATTGCATCACCACAATGCCTTTACCCTTGTCGTTGCCGTCGCCCTGTCCGCGCAGGCGACCGATGCCGGGGTCAACCGCGCCACCCGCGACCTTTTCGCCGTCGCCGACACGCCGGAAAAGATGCTGGCGCTGGGCGAGGAGCGCCTGACCGACCACATCCGCACCATCGGCCTTTACCGCAACAAGGCCCGCAACGTCATGGCGCTGTCGCGGATTCTGGTCGATCAATTCGGCGGGCAGGTGCCATCCTCGCGCGCGGCGCTGCAATCCTTGCCCGGCGTCGGGCGCAAGACTGCCAATGTCGTGCTGAACATGTGGTGGGGTTTCCCGGCGCAGGCTGTCGACACCCATATCTTCCGCGTCGGCAACCGGTCGGGCATCGCCCCCGGCCGCGATGTCGAGGTGGTCGAGCGCGCGATCGAGGACAATGTTCCCGCCGAATACCAGCGCCATGCGCATCACTGGCTGATCCTGCACGGCCGCTATACCTGCGTGGCGAGAAAGCCGAAATGCCCCGCCTGCCTGATCCGAGACCTTTGCCTGTATGAGGAAAAGACCGCATGAAACGCTATGATGTCGTCGGCATCGGCAATGCCATCGTCGATGTGCTGACGCAGGCCGACGATTCCTTTCTGGATCTCATGGGGATCGAAAAGGGGATCATGCAGCTGATCGAACGCGACCGGGCCGAGATCCTGTATGCCGCGATGGACGACCGGGTGCAGGCGCCCGGCGGATCGGTGGCCAATACCGTCGCCGGCCTCGCGCAGCTTGGCCTGCGCACCGGGTTCATCGGCCGGGTCCATGACGATGCGCTGGGCCGCTACTATGCGCGCGCGCTGGCCGACGAAGGGTCGGCCTTCGTCAACCCGCCGGTGCCGGGGGGCGAACTGCCGACCTCGCGCTGCATGATCTTTGTGACGCCGGACGGCGAACGGTCGATGAACACCTATCTTGGCATCTCGTCCGAACTTGGCCCCGACGATGTGTCCGACGATGTGGCGGGCGATTGCGAATACCTGTTCCTCGAGGGCTATATCTACGACAAGCCCAAGGGCAAGCAGGCCTTTGAACGCGCCGCCCGGCTGTGCCGCGAGGCCGGGGGCCGGGCCGGCATCTCGCTGTCCGATCCGTTCTGCGTCGACCGCCACCGCGGCGATTTCCGCCGGCTGGTCAAGGAACTCGACTACGTCATCGGCAACGAGCACGAATGGGAATCGCTGTATCAATGCGGGCTGGATCAGGCGTTGCGGCAGGCCTCAACGGATGCCGGGCTGGTGGTCTGCACAAGGTCGGGCGAGGACGTGGTGCTGATCCGCGGCGACGAGGTCGCCCATGCCCCGGTCAACCGCATCGTGCCCGTCGATGCCACCGGCGCCGGCGACATGTTCGCCGCCGGGTTCCTCTATGGCATGGCCACAGGGCAGTCCCTTGCCACCGCCGGCCGCATGGGCTGCATCGCCGCGACCGAGGTCATCACCCATTTCGGCGCCCGGCCGGAAACCGACCTGAAACGCCTGTTCGCCCGTGACGGGCTGATCTGATGTCGCGGTTGTGGAGCCCGTTTGTCGCCGCCCTGCACCCCTATGTGCCGGGCGAACAGCCGAAGGACCGGGTGTTCGTCAAGCTCAACACCAATGAAAACCCCTATGGCCCCTCGCCCCTCGCGGTCGAGGCGATTGCCGCCGCGAATGGCGACGGGTTGCGGCTTTATCCCGATCCGCTGGCCCTGGGCCTGCGGGGGGCGATTGCCGGGCATTACGGCCTGACGCCGGCGCATGTCTTTGTCGGCAACGGATCCGACGAGGTTCTGGGCCATGCCTTCAACGCCTTCTTCCGTGACCGCGGCCCGGTGCTGACCCCCGACATCACCTACAGCTTCTATCGCACCTGGGCCGGGCTTTACGGCATCCCGCTGCGCGAACTGCCGCTCGGCGCCGATTTCACGCTGGATCCGGGCGAGTATCGCGGCCCCTGCGGCGGCATCGTCATCGCCAATCCGAACGCGCCGACCGGGATCGCCCTGCCTTTGGCCGCGATCCGCGCCGTGCTGGCGGCAAATCCCGACGCCGTTGTCATCATTGACGAGGCCTATGTCGATTTCGGCGCCGACAGCGCGGCCGGGCTGGTGGCCGATCACGACAACCTTCTGGTGGTGCAGACCTTTTCCAAATCGCGCAGCCTGGCCGGGCTGCGGGTCGGCTTTGCCCTTGGCCACCCCGACCTGATCGAGGCGCTGACCCGCGTCAAGGACAGCTTCAACACTTATCCGCTGGGCCGGCCGGCGCTGGCCGGGGCACAGGCCGCGTGGGAGGACCGCATCTGGTTCGACGACACCCGCCAGCGCGTGATGGCCGACCGCGACCGCATGACCAAGGGGCTGCGCGCGCAGGGATTTACCGTGCTGCCGTCGCAGGCGAATTTCGTTTTCGCCAGCCACGGGGTTGTGCCGGCAGAGGTGATCCTGTCCGGGCTGCGGGACCGTGGCGTTCTGGTCCGGCATTTCCGGCAGGACCGGATCCGCAATTTCCTGCGCATCACCGTCGGCACCGCCGCGGATTGTGATCGGCTTCTGGCGGCAACGGCGGAAACCACCGGCTAAGCGCGGCAATCGGCGCTTTGTGAAACCGCGGACCGGGTGTTAGCCTGACCGGAGTTTTCCAAAGACCTTGCAGGTATCAATATGACACGACCTATGCTTTCGCTGATCGCGGCCGCTTTGGCCTCTGCGACGCTTTCCGCGCCGCTTTTTGCGCAGGACACGGTGACGCCGGCGCCCGACTCCACCGTCGCGCCCGACCCCGCCACGCCGCCGCCGGCGCCCGAAACCGTGCCGCCCCCTCCGCCACCCCCACCTCCGCCTCCGCCACCCCCGCCTCCTCCTCCGCCGATTGCGGTCTATGTCGCAGTGAACGGCACCACCACCGGCCCCTTCACGCGCGAGGAACTGGTCGCCAAAATCGGCGCGGGCGAGGTGACCGGCGAAACCTTTGTCTGGCAGGAAGGCATGTCCGACTGGCTGCCGGCGGCGCAGGTCGACACCGTTGCCGCGCTGATTTCCCCGGCCGTCGATCCGGACCCCGAACCGGCCACCGATCTGGCGCCTGCCGGCCTTGACCCCGCGACCTATCTGGTCGGCACCTGGAGCGCGGATGCCCCCTCGATCCCGGTCGAAGGGCTGGGCAATGGCGCGTTGCGCAGCCGCTGGACCTTTACCGCTCAGGGCCAGTTCACCATCGAGGGCCAGCTTGACCTGATCGCCAACGGCGTGCCGATGACGATCATGCTGTCGGGCGGCGGCACCTATACGGCGCAGAAACTGTCCGAGACCAGCTTTGCGGTGATCCCGCAGGGCCAGATCACCTATACGGTCCCCGGCGTGAACCAGTCGCAGGAGCCCTTTGTCGAACCGATGAGCATCGTCGTTGTCGATCAGAACACGATGCGCGATGCCGAGGGGATGACGCTGACGCGGCTGCAGTGACCGGGGCGCGGTAGCCGCGTGGCGGCTACCGCAACTCTTTCCGGATGACCAGTTTCAGGCCGGACCACACCTCGGACACGGCGCAGACCTTGACGTCGACCAGGCCAAGGGGCAGGGCGATGGCGCGGATGCGGTCCTCGGTCAGTTCGGTCGGCACGCCCGACGCCTTTTTCGGCCAGGACACCCAGATCGCCCCGTCGCGGTCGATTCCGGCCATCAGCGCCGGCAGGCTGGCCCCGAGATTGGTGGCATCGCTGACAAACAGATGCACCAGCGCGGCGCCCGCCGGGGCCGAGGGCACGACCTGCGGCGCATCCTCGCCCAGCCAGCCGTCATAGCCCTGCGGCGGGTTCAGCACCGCGACCCGCAGGCCGGGGCGATAGCCCAGCTTCTTCCACAAGGGGGTGCCGGAATAGCCGGCAGCCATCAGTCGGCCAGCTTCTTGTGGATTTCGTCGAGGTCGATTTCGGCCTTGGGCATCTTGTTGGACGGATCGTCGAAGTCGTATTTGAACAGCTGGAAATCGCGCTTGTAGATTTCCCACATCAGATGACGCGACAGGTCGTCGAAATAATCCTCGACCGGATGGGCGCGGTCCGGGCCGTGCCCGGCGCTTTCGTTGAAGCGCGGGATCTTCTTGAGGTCGACCCTGTGCGGGGTCTTGACCCCCTTCAGCACCGCCGCCATGCCGTCGTTGAACTTCTCGGTCCAGAAGATCTGGTCATAGCGGCCGCCGTTGGCGATGAAGGTCGACACATGGCCGGCCATCGCCGACCAGTGGATGTCGGGGTCCATCGGCTTCTTGAAGCGGATGGTGTCGCGCGCGAACAAGAGGAAGCGGCGGAACGATTGTATCTGGTCGAACTGGAACCCGTCCTCGGGCTTGCCCACATCGACCCCGTATTTCTGGATCAGCATCGGCACCAGGTTGCCGCGATAGCGGCGGCCGTTGCGCTGGATCCCGGCGATCTTGTCGAAGAAGGACGACAGGATCCGGGTGTAGGGGTTGCGCACACAGGTGAAAGTGCGCGACCTGTGCGCCTTCACGTTGGCCTCGATCAGCGGCTGGCTGCCGTCCTGTGCCCATTTGTGCAGGCCGGCGGTCGAATCGTGGATGTCGCCGTCAAAAAAGGTGCCATGGTCCGAATAGAACATGATCTGCCCGATGGTCGAGCAGGCGCATTTCGGCACCACGCGATAGACCATGCTTTCGCTTTCCGTCATCCAGGTGCCGGGAAACCCCATCCGTCCTGCCCTTGTTCATTGTGCGGTGTCTTGCCGACCGTGCTTGCCACGGGGAAAAAAGCAAAGAAAGCCCGTTCATTCAACGGTTGTTCACGTTACAAGCCGTAGACAATCGAGCGCAAGTGACCAAACTGTTCAACAAATGGCAAAAATCGCCTTCATCCTTCTGTGTCACAAGGATCCCGACGCCATCGTGCAGCAGGCCACGCAGCTGACCGCGGCCGGCGACTGCATCGCGATCCATTTCGACGCCCGCGCCCCCGCCGACCAGTTCGAGCGGATCCGCGCCGGGCTGGCCGGCAACCCCAATGTCACCTATGCCCGCAAGCGGATCAAATGCGGCTGGGGCGCGTGGAGCCTGGTGCAGGCGACGCTTTACGCGGTCGAGGCGGCGGTGGCGGCCTTTCCGCGGGCAACGCATTTCTACATGGTCTCGGGCGATTGCATGGCGATCAAGTCGGCGACCTATGCCCACGGCTTTCTGGATGCCGAAGATGTCGACTATATCGAAAGCTTCGATTTCTTCGAAAGCGACTGGATCAAGACCGGGATCAAGGAAGAACGCCTGATCTATCGCCACTGGTTCAACGAACGCACCCAGAAGCGCCGCTTCTACTGGTCGTTCTGGACCCAGCGGCGGCTGGGGCTGAAACGGGCGATCCCGGCCGACATCCAGGTGCAGATCGGTTCGCAATGGTGGTGCCTGCGCCGCCGCACGATCGAGGCGGTGCTGGAATTCACCCGCAAGCGCACCGATGTGATGCGCTTTTTCCGCACGACCTGGATCCCGGACGAGACGTTTTTCCAGACCCTGGTGCGCCATCTGGTCGCCGACCGCGAAATCCGCACCCGGACGCTGACCTTCCTGATGTTCACCGACTATGGCATGCCGGTGACCTTCTGCAACGATCACTACGACCTGTTGCTAAGCCAGGACTACCTGTTCGCCCGCAAGATCAGCCCCGAGGCGAAAGAGCTTAAAAAGCGGCTTGGCCGCCTTTACACCTCGGGCCGGAACGATTTCCGCATCTCGAACGAAGGGCGGCGGCTGTTCCAGTTCCTGACCGGGCGCGGCCGCATCGGGCGGCGGTTCGCGCCGCGCTTCTGGGAAACCGACACTTCGGTCGGCCGCGAACGCGAGCTTTTGATCGTCGCCTGCAAGAAATGGCATGTGGCCAAGCGGCTGGTGGGCTCGATCAAGCACCACACCAACATTCCCGCCATCGACTATCTTTTCAACGAGGAATCGACGCCGCTGCCCGATCTTGGGGGCATCCAGTCGACCCTGTCCAAGCGGCACCGCCACCGCCGGGCGCTGATGCGGATGCTGTTCGACTATTACGAAACCGACCGGCTGCTGATCTGCCTCGACCCCTCGAACATCGACCTGATGCAGGATTTCTACTCGGACCGTTCGCGCACCAAGCTGCTGGAACTCGAATGCGAGTTTCCCGACGACTACCTGATCGGCCATGCCAAGCGCGTGGGTCTGGCCGGAGAGGAGACCACGCCCGAGACGCTTAAGCAGCTTCTGCCGACGATCCGCTATGACGTGGTTTACGAAAGCGACCGTATCCGCGACGCGCATTTCCCGCTGCACTATCGCCTGCGGCAGTCGGCCAGCGCACGGGAAAACGCCGGGCCCCTTGCCGCTTTCCTGTCGGTGGGCGAGGATACCGCGCTGGGTGTCGCCGGGACGCCCTATCTGTTTGCGGACTGAGGCCATGGACTATTCCTACGACCCGACCAACATCTTCGCCCGCATCCTGCGCGGCGAAATCCCCAACCGGACGGTGCTGGAAACCGACCACGCGCTGGCGTTCGAGGACATCCATCCAGAGGCGCCGGTGCATGTGTTGGTGATCCCCAAGGGGCCATATGTCAGCCTTGACCATTTCGTCCGCGATGCCACGGCGGAAGAACAGCTTGGCTACTGGGCCGCGGTGTCCGCGGTCTGCGGCAAGCTGGGCCTGACCCAGGGTTTCCGCGCCATCGCCAACAGCCGCGACCACGGCCACCAAGAGGTGCCGCATTTCCACCTGCACCTTCTGGGCGGCCGCCCGCTGGGGCCGATGCTGACACGGATCTAGCCGCGGGGCAGGGACGTCTCGCCGGCCTATCAGCCAAGTGTGGGCAGCAGCGCGTCCAGTTCCTCGAACTGTTTGGCATGGCCGCCGATGCTGCCCGAGGCATAGGCGGCATCCAGCGCCTCTTTCGTCGGGTAAAGGTCGGTCAGGACCAGCAGCGTCATGCCGTCCTTTTCGGTCAGGGTCAGGGTGCTGATCGCGCCGTCGGGGCTTTCCTCGTTGGTCCAGACCAGCCGGGCATCGGGCACCACCTCAAGGTAGCGGCCGACAAAGGCCATCGGCTGGTCGAATTGCGGATGGCCAAAGACGAAGCGGTAGGTGCCGCCGGGGCGCACATCCGCCTCGCAAGAGATGAAGGTGATGCCAAAGGATTTCGGCGTCCACCAGCGCAACAACAGCTCGGGCGTGGTCCAGGCCTTGTACACCAGCCGCGCCGGTCCGGCGAAGGTCCGCGTGACCACCAGTTCGCGGTCGGACCGCCGGGTGACATCGGTATGGGGCCGGCCGGTCTTACCGGCCGCTGTCTTGTCCATGGTCGTTCTCCCTGAGTTTCAGTTCCTCGACGATCCGGTCCAACTCGCTGAACCGCGCGCTCCACAGCCGGCGATATTCCTCGATCCAACCCGCCTCGTCGGCCAGCGCGCTTGCCCCCAGCCGGCAGGTCCGCACCCGCCCGACCTTTTCGGTGGCGACAAGCCCGGCGTTTTCCAGCACGCCGATGTGTTTCTTCATCCCCGTCAGCGTCATGCGGAACCGGGCGGCCAACTGGCTGACCGAGGCGTCGCCGCGGCCAAGCTGCTCCAGCACGCCGCGGCGCGTGGCGTCCGACAGCGCGGCGAAAGAGGCATCGAAGCGGGCGGATAATTGATGAACCATTTGGTTCAGTATTGCAGAACAGGGCGCCCGCCGCAAGGGAGTGCCGCGGCGCCCTTGTCCCCCGCCTGCCGGCCGCGATATGCTGCAACGGCAAGCCCAAGCCGAGAGTGATGCCATGACGCTGCCCCCGCCCGAGACCAGGACCGTGCATTCGGCCCGCATCGCCTGCGACGGCGGCGAAGGCGCGCTGGGCCATCCGCGCGTCTGGCTGTCGATCCCGGCCGAGGCCGGTTTCATCGACTGCCCCTATTGCGACGCCCGTTTCGTGCTGGCCGAAGGCGCGGGCGCCCATTCGCATTGAGGCGCGGCCGCCGGCCCGGCGCCGGCGCAACGCAATCTTAGGGCGGGCTTGCGCGGCACCGGCTTCGCCCGCAGACTGACCCGACCACAGGAAGGGGGCCGCGATGGGTTTCGGCAAGGGATGCCATCTGCATCTGATCGACGGTTCGGCCTTCATCTTTCGCGCCTATCACGCGCTGCCGCCCCTGACGCGCAAGTCGGACGGGCTGCCGGTCGGTGCCGTCGCCGGGTTCTGCAACCTGGTCTGGGCCGAGATTTCCGGCCGCGGCAGCGATGCGCCGACCCATGCCGCGGTGATCTTCGATTACTCCGGCAAGACCTTTCGCAACGATCTTTATGACCAGTACAAGGCCAACCGCCCGCCCGCGCCCGAGGATCTGATCCCGCAATTCCCGCTGACGCGCGAGGCGACCCGCGCCTTCAACCTGTCCTGCGAGGAAATGGACGGATTCGAGGCCGACGACCTGATCGCCACGCTGGCCCGGCAGGCGCGCGAGGCCGGCGGCCGGGTCACCATCGTCTCCTCGGACAAGGATCTGATGCAGCTTGTCGGCGGCGGGGTCGAGATGTTCGACCCGATCAAGCAAAAGCGCATCGACCGCGACGGCGTGATCGAGAAATTCGGCGTGCCGCCCGAACGGGTGGTCGATGTGCAAAGCCTTGCCGGCGATTCCGTCGACAACGTGCCCGGCGCGCCGGGCATCGGGCTCAAGACCGCGGCGCAACTGATCGAGGAATACGGCGACCTCGACACGCTTCTGGCCCGCGCGGGCGAGATCAAGCAGCCGAAACGGCGCGAGACGCTGACCGTCAACGCCGACCAGATCCGCCTGTCGCGGCAGCTGGTGACGCTGGATGACCGGGTGCCGCTGGACTTTACGCTCGACAGCCTGGAAATCCGCGATCCCGAACCCGAGGTGCTGTTCGATTTCCTTGCCCGGATGGAATTCCGCACCCTGCTCAAGCGGATCGCCGACAAGCTGGGCGTCGCCGCCCCGGCGCAGGTCAACGAGGTGCAGCAGAACGATTCGCCGGTGGTCGAGGATGCGCCCGAAGCGCCGCCCTTTGACCATGATGCCTATGAAGCGGTGACCGACCGCGCCGCGCTGGACCGCTGGGTCGCGGCGATCCGCGAGCGCGGCCATGTCGCCGTCGATACCGAGACGACCGGGCTGGACGAGATGCAGGCTGATCTTGTCGGCATCTCGCTGGCCGTCGAACCGGGGCGGGCCTGCTATATTCCGGTCGGCCATCGCGCCTCGGCCGGCGCCGACCTGTTCGGCGGCGCCGACTTGGCCCCCGGCCAGTTGCCACTGGACGAGGTGCTGGAGGTGCTGAAGCCGGTGCTCGAGGACGACAGCATCCTCAAGATCGGCCAGAACCTGAAATACGACGCCAAGATCCTGTCCCGCTACGGGATCGAGGTCGCGCCGCATGACGACACGATGCTGATGTCCTATGCGATGAATTCCGGCCTGCACAACCATGGCATGGACGAGCTGGCGGAACGCTATCTGGGCCATATCCCCATTCCGATCAAGGAGTTGATCGGTTCGGGCAAGGCGCAGGTCACCTTCGACCGCGTGCCGCTGGACAAGGCGGTGCGCTATGCGGCCGAGGATGCCGATGTGACGCTGCGCCTGTGGCAGACCTTCCGCCGGCGGCTGCACACCGTGCAGGTGACCACCGTTTACGAGACACTGGAACGGCCGCTGGTGCCGGTGCTGAAACGGATGGAGATGACCGGCATCCGCGTCGACCGCGATACGCTGTCGCGGATGTCGAATGCCTTTGCGCAAAAGATGGCAGGGCTTGAGGCCGAGATCCACGAGCTTGCCGGCGGGCCGTTCAACGTCAATTCCCCGGCGCAGGTCGGCGAAATCCTGTTCGAACGGATGGGCCTGCCGGGCGGCACCCGCACCAAGACCGGGCAATGGTCGACCCCGGCAGATGTGCTCGAGGATCTGGCGACCGAGCACGATCTTGCAGGGCGGGTGCTGGATTACCGCCAGCTGCAAAAGCTGAAATCGACCTATACCGACGCGCTGCAGACCGCGATCAACCCCGATACCGGGCGGGTCCATACGTCCTATTCCATCTCGGGCGCGATCACCGGCCGCCTCGCCTCGACCGATCCCAACCTGCAGAACATCCCGGTCCGGACCGAGGAAGGGCGGCGGATTCGCGAGGCTTTCGTCGCCGGGCCGGGCAAGGTGCTGGTCTCGCTCGACTATTCCCAGATCGAACTCCGCATCCTTGCCCATATCGCCGGGATCGAGGCGCTGAAACAGGCGTTCCGCGACGGGCGGGACATCCATGCCGCCACGGCGTCCGAGATGTTCAATGTGCCGCTTGACCAGATGACCCCCGACATCCGCCGGCAGGCCAAGGCGATCAATTTCGGCGTGATTTACGGCATCTCCGGCTTTGGACTTGCCCGCAACCTGCGGATTCCGCGCGATCAGGCGCAGGGTTTCATCGACCGCTATTTCGAACGCTTCCCCGGCATCCGCGCCTATATGGACGCGACCATCGCCTTTGGCCGCGACAACGGTTTCGTGCAGACCCTGTTCGGCCGCCGCATCCATACGCCCGAGATCAATTCCAAGGGGCCTTCGGCCGGCTTTGCCCGCCGCGCCGCGATCAACGCGCCGATCCAGGGCAGTGCCGCCGACATCATCCGCCGGGCGATGATCCGCATGGACGCCGCCATCGCCCATCTGCCGGCACGGATGCTGCTGTCGGTGCATGACGAACTGCTGTTCGAGGTCGACACCGACGCCGCCCCGGACCTGATCCCGGTGGCGAAAGCGGTGATGGAGGGGGCGGCAGAGCCGGCGGTGAAACTGGACGTGCATCTTGCCGTCGAGGCCGGCCAGGGCGCCAGCTGGGCCGCGGCGCATTGACCGACCCGGCGGAGTGCGCGTTCCGCGCACGAGTCCTTGCCTCGTCGTCGGCTTCGCCTCCTCCTCAGGTGCCTCCGGCGGGGATATTTGGGGACGAAGAATGGGAGCAGAGGGGTTCTTGCTCATTCTTCGTCCCCAAATATCCTCGGGGGGTGAAGGCCGAAGGCCGAGGGGGGCAGACGGCCCCCCTGCGACCTCAGCCCAGAAGCGCTGCCATCAACGGGCTGTCAGGGGCTTCCAGCCCGTCGATCACGTCGAAATGGTGCCGTCCGGGTTCCACCGTCAGCGGCGCGGTCCAGGCGCGCGACAGCCAGCGTGACTGGTCGATGAGGGCCGGCCGTTCTGCGCCGCCAACCCAGACATGCACCGGGGTCGCCGGGCGCGGATGCAGCACCGGGCTTTCCGCTGCGGCCTCGGCCGGGTCGATATTCAGGGTGGCGTTCAGGTCGGTGTGCATCAGCGGCACCAGATTCGACAGCGGCGAAATCGGCACGATCCGCCGGATTCGCGCCGCCGCGGCCGGCGCGGCATCGGCGCAGGCCATCCGTGCGACCAGATGGCCGCCGGCGGAATGGCCGGCCAGCCGCAAGGGGCCCGGCACAAGCGCCGCCACGGCATCGACCGCCGCAGCGATCTGCCGGGTGATCGTGGCGATGCGCACCGCCGGGCACAGGTCATAGGACGGCAGAGCCACCGCCCATCCCCGCGCCAGCGCCCCGGCCGCAAGATGCGACCACATCGAACGGTCGGTCTCCATCCAGTAGCCGCCATGGACGAAGACCAGGGTGCCCTGTGCCTCCCCCGCCGGGCGGAACAGGTCGAACGCCTCGCGCGGGGTCGGACCGTAGGAATGGGTCTCGCCCCCGGCGACGGCGCGCAACGCTGCCGCCTTTGTCACCCACAGCGGGGGATAGTCCTTGCCGCCGGGAATGAAGTCGGCATTCCGGTAGGCGATTGAAAGGTCATGCATCGCGCGCTCCACTGGACGCGCCGCGGCGCGCATGTTTACTGTCCCGCCGACAGTAACGGAGGCCGCAATGCTTGACGAGACGACCAACCTGAAGGCGCTTCTGAAGAACCCCGATCTTCTGCGCGAGCAGGCCTTTGTCGGCGGGACCTGGGCCGATGCCGCCTCGGGCAAGACCTTTGACGTGGTGAACCCGGCGCGGGGCGACGTGATCGCGCGGGTCGCCGATCTGAGCCGGGCGGAAATCGCCACCGCCATCGACGCCGCCCATGCCAGCCAAAAGGCCTGGGCCGCCAGCACCGGCAAGGACCGCGCCAATGTGCTGCGCAAATGGTTCGACCTGATGATGGCCAATCAGGAGGATCTGGCGATCATCATGACCGCCGAACAGGGCAAGCCCCTGGCCGAGGCGCGGGGCGAGGTCGCCTATGGCGCGTCCTATGTCGAATGGTTCGCCGAAGAGGCCAAGCGCATCTATGGCGAGACGATCCCCGGCCACCAGCCCGACAAGCGCATCACCGTCATCAAGCAGCCGATCGGCGTGGCCGCCGGCATCACGCCGTGGAATTTCCCCAATGCGATGATTGCCCGCAAGGTGGCGCCGGCGCTGGCGGCGGGGTGCAGCTTCGTGTCGCGCCCGGCCTCGCTCACGCCGCTGTCGGCGCTGGCGATGGCGCGGCTGGCGGAACTGGCGGGCGTGCCGGCGGGTGTGTTCAGCGTGGTGACATCGACGCGGTCCTCGGAGGTCGGCAAGGAATTCTGCGAGAACCCCAAGGTCCGCAAGCTGACCTTCACCGGCTCGACCGAGGTCGGGCGCACCCTGCTGAAACAGGCGGCCGATCAGGTGATGAAATGTTCGATGGAGCTGGGCGGCAACGCGCCCTTCATCGTCTTTGACGACGCCGATCTGGATGCCGCGGTGCAGGGCGCCATCATCTCGAAATTCCGCAACAACGGCCAGACCTGCGTCTGCGCCAACCGCATCTATGTGCAGAAGGGGGTCTATGACGCCTTTGCGCAGAAGCTGAAGGTGGCGGTGGAAAAGCTGCGCGTCGGCGACGGGCTGACGGCGGGCACCGATCTGGGGCCGCTGATCGAGGCGAAGGCGGTCGACAAGGTGAAGGAGCATCTGGACGACGCCCTGGCCAAGGGCGCCACCGTGCTGACCGGCGGCACCCCGGCCGACGGCCAGTTCATCGCACCGACCATCGTCACCGGCGCCACCTCGGCCATGCTGGTCGCCCGCGACGAGACCTTTGGCCCCTTCGCGCCCTTGTTCATGTTCGAGGACGAGGAGGACGTCATCCGGCAGGCCAACGACACCATCTTTGGCCTTGCCTCCTATTTCTACGCCCGCGACCTGTCGCGCGTGGTCCGCGTGCAGGAGGCGCTGGAATACGGCATGGTCGGGGTCAACACCGGCATCATCTCGACCGAGGTGGCGCCGTTCGGGGGCGTCAAGCAATCGGGGCTGGGGCGCGAGGGGTCGCGGCACGGGATCGAGGATTACCTCGAGATGAAATACATCTGCACCAGCATCTGATCGTAGGGTGGGTCTAGACCCACCTTACCTTTCGGCCGGCGCGGGTGTAGTCCGGGGGCAGACAAGGACCGCCCCCGTGACCGATACAACCGCCCGCGGTGCCGCGCCCGAGACGCGCACCTCGATCTTCTACCTGTCGCTTTTCGCGCCCTCGGCGGCGGGGGCGGTGCTGTCGGGCCTGTGGTTCCATGACCGCGGCCTGACGACGGAACAGATCGGGTTGGTCAGCGCGGTGCCGCTGTTCGCGATGCTGGTGCTGAACCTTGTCGTCGGCCGCATCGCCGACCGCGCCCCCGACTGGAAGCTGAGCATCGTCGTCGCCGCCGCCCTGTCGACGGTTAGCGCGGCGGGGCTGTTCTTCGGCAGCGGCTTTGCCGGCATCCTGCTGATCTGGTCGGCGACGGTCATCGCCCATTCGTCGATCGTGCCGGTGATCGACGCGGCGGCGACCCGGCTGGCCAGCCGCCGCGGCGGCGACTTCGCCGCGATGCGCGGCTGGGGCACGGTCGGCTATCTCGTGCTGCTGGTGGCCACCGGCTATGTCGGCCTGTGGATCGGACCGGCGGCGTTCCTGCCCTTGTTCGTCGGCCTTTCGGTGCTGCGCATGGTGCTGGCGCTGCAACTGCCGCGCTTCCGCGCCGAGGGCGCGGCCAGTGCCGGTGCCACCCGTCTGCGCCATGTGATGAAACCGTGGTTCCTGCTGCCGCTGGCCGGCTATGCGGTGATCTATGGCACCCGTACCGTCATCAACGCCTTCATGGGGCTGATGTGGCAGGAGCAGGGCATGGGGCCCGAGGTGACCGGCCTGCTGATCGCGGTGGGGGCGCTGTCGGAGACGGCGATGTTCTTTGCCTTCCGCCGCATCGCACCGCATTTCCGCTCGCGCACGCTGATCCTCGTGTCGGCGCTGGTGACGGTGCTGCGCTGGGTGGCGATGGCGTTTTCGCCGTCGCTGCCTTGGCTGCTCGTGCTGCAATTGCTGCATGGGATCAGCTATGCGGTCGGGTTCCTGGCCTGCGTCGGCTTCATCACCCGCTGGACCTCGGACGAGATCGCGGCCGAGGCGCAGTCGTTCTTCGTCATGCTGCAACAGGCGATGGCGGTGATCAGCCTTTATGGTTTCGGCTGGCTGATGGGCCATTTCGGCGCCGGCGCCTGGTGGGGCGCGGCGGGCTTTGCGGCCTTGGGCACGCTGGCGATCTGGCGGTCCTGGCGCTGGCCGCAGCCGGACGGCAAGGTGGCGTGAGGCGGGACCGGCGTAAGGTGGGCGGTTGCCCACCCTACCGGCCCCATGGCTGTCCTGACGGGTTCAACGGCAACCCGCGCCGTAGGGTGGGCAAACGCCCACCGCCGCGGCAATCAGGCTAGGACCGCCGCCCCTCGGTCAGCCAGCCGGCGAGCATCAGGAGCGCGGCAAGCACAAGGAACAGCCAGGCGGGCAGCAGCGCCTGCACGCTGATGTCGGTGGTGCGGAACGCCTCGCGCGGGATGAGGCCAAGCCAGTTCGGCCCGGCAGCCGGGCGGCCGGCGCGCACGTCGCGGATCTGCGGGAACCCGTCCGACAAGGACAGGATGCCGCCGCCGGTCGGCTGCGTCACCGGCGCCAGCACCTCGGCCGTGGCGATGGTCTGTTCGAATTCGCGCGGCGCGGCGGGGCCCAGGGCGACGACCGCCTGTTCCTCGCCCTGTTCCAGCCGGTAAAGGCCGATTTCCGGCGCCTGCCATTGCAGTTCGAAACGGCCGGGGCTGACCTGTTCCAGCACCACTTCGCTTTCGGTCCCGTCCGGCGCGGTGATCGTCACCGGCGGCACCTCTTCGCCCAGGGTGCGGCGGATGATGCGCATGGACAGGCCGTTCGGTTCGACCCACAGCGCCTCTTCCTCAAGCTCGGGTTCCTGCATCAGCCAATGCGCCAGCCGCCGCAAAAGCTCGGCCTGCGGCCCGCCGCCTTCATAGCCGCGGTCCCACAGCCAGGCGTGGTCCGAGGCGAGCAGCGCCACCCGCCCCTGATCCACCCGGTCGAGGATAAGGAGCGGCCGCCCGTCCGGCCCCTGCATCACCGTCTCGGTCTCGGGCGCGGGGATGACGTCGACCAGCCGGAACCAGCGCCCCCAGCCCGGGGTGCCGTCCTCGGCCGGCGGGTTCGGGGCGTAGGATTCCAGCCCTTCGGTCACCGGATGGCGTTGGCCGATATCGGTCAGGCCGGGGACATAGCCCTGTTCCAGCACCTGCGCCGTCGGCGCGGCAGGCAGAACCGCGGACAGGGGCGAGCGGTAGATCGAATCGACATCGGCATATTCCGGCCCGCCCGAGACCAGCACCGCGCCGCCGTTCTGGACGTAATCGGCGACGTTCTGCAGGTATTCCGCCGGCAGGATGCCGCGCGAACGGTAGCGGTCAAAGATGATGAGATCGAAATCCTCGATCTTTTCCACGAACAGCTCGCGGGTCGGAAAGGCGATCAGCGACAGTTCCTCGACCGGGATGCCGTCCTGTTTCTCGGGCGGGCGCAGGATGGTGAAATGCACCAGATCGACCGAGGAATCGGATTTGAGCAGGTTGCGCCAGGTCCGTTCGCCGGGGTTCGGCTCGCCCGAGACCAGCAGAACGCGCAGCCGGTCGCGCACGCCGTTGATCTGCACCACCGCGCGGTTGTTGCGGTCGGTCAGTTCGCCCTCGGCCGTGGGCGTGACGAATTCGACCACGTTCAGCCCGCCATGCGGCAGGGTCAGTGGCACGTCCATCTGCTGGCCGACCGGAATCTGGAACTGCATGGGCGGGCCGCCGTCGATGGAAATCGTCAGCGCCGCGGTAACGGCGCCGGGCGCGGCGCCCTGATCCTCGATCCGCAGGCCCAGCGTCACCTCTTCGCCCAGGATGGCAAAGGCGGGGGCGTTCTCGATCACCAGCCGGCGGTCCCAGTCTTGCGGCTCTCCGGTCAAGAGGGTGTGCAGGGGCGCCGGCAGCGGCGGGGCGCGGTCGGCGTCGTGGATGCGCCCGTCGGTGATCAGCACGATCCCGGCGATGCGGCCCTGCGGTTCCTCGGCCAGGGCCCCGGCCAGGCCGGTCATCACCAGCGAGCCGCCATTGTCGGGGGCATCAGTGACATGGACGACGCGCAATTCGGTGTCGGGGCGGGCGGCGATGCGGTCCTGCAACGCGGCCAGCGCCGCGGCGGTCTGCGCGGCGCGGTCGCCGATCTGCTGGCTGGCGCTGTCATCGACCACGGCGACGACGATGTCGGTCAGCCTCTCGCGGTCCTCTTGCTGGAGCGAGGGATTGGCGATCCCCGCCAGCAGGACCAGACCCGCCAGCAGCCGCAGCCACCATCCCGCCAGCCCGCGCCACAGCGCATAAAGCGTGCCCAGCAGCACCAGCGCCGCCAGACCGGCCAGAACCGGCCAGCCGACCAGAGGATCGAAAATGATCTGTCCGGTCATTGCCCCAGCCTTTCCAGAAGCGCAGGCACATGGACCTGATCGGATTTGTAGTTGCCGGTCAGCGCATGCATCACCAGGTTGACGCCGAAACGCAGCGCGAATTCACGCTGGCGTTCGCCGGCCTCGCCCCGCCCGACGGGCAACAGCGGCGTGCCATATTCGTCCACCGCCCAGGCCCCGGCCCAGTCGTTGCCGCCGATCACCACCGGCGTCACCCCGTCGTTGAGGTTGCGGAACGGCATCCCCTCGACCGTTTCGGCATCGGGGGGCGGCGCCTCGACCCAGATCGCGCTGCCGGCGTAGCGGCCGGGAAAGTCCTGCAGCAGGTAGAAGGTCCGCGTCAGCACATGATCGGGCGGGATCGGCGCCAGGGGCGGCACGTCCAGCCCGGCGGCGATGGCCTGCAGGCGCCGCCCCTCGGGCGAGGAGGAGCCGATGCCGGCGATATCGGCGTCGCGGGTGTCGAACAGAACCATGCCGCCGGACCGCAGATAGCGGTTCAGCTTCTGATAGGCCTCGCGCGAGGGGATCGGCGTGTTCGCGGTGACCGGCCAGTAGAGGAAGGGAAAGAAGGCGATTTCATCGGTTTCGATGTTGACGCCCATCGGTAGCGCCGGTTCGATGGCGGTCCGCGCCCAGAGCACGTTGGACAGGCCGACAAGGCCGGCCCGGGCGATGTCGTCGACCTGCGCATCGCCGGTCAGCACATGCGCCAGCACGACCTCGGACGTCGCCTCGAGCGCGAAGATGTCGGGTTCCTGCGCGCGTGCCTGCGGCGGGGCAATCACGAGGGTGAGACCGGCCAGCATCGCCGCGGCACCGGCGCGCGGGCCGCGCATCTTGCCCGACAGCGCCAGCGAGGCGATCACGTCGACAAACAGCATCGCCAGCGCCGCGGCCAGCAGCCAGCCCTTGAGCGGCAGTTCGCGGCTGATCCCCAGCCCTTCGACGCTGACCGACCCCGGCCAGATGGCGGCGGCAAGGGTGGTGTCGGGGCCGATGACATTGACCGCCAGCCGCCGGTCCTCGCCGCCATAAAGGCCGGGCGGCATGTCGGGCCCGGGGCGGCCCTCGGCCAGCCTTTCGCCGGGGACGCCGGGCAAGGTGTCGGTCGGGGTCAGGTCGCCCCAGGCGTCCATCACCTCTTCCGGCACCCAGATGGTGCCCGTCAGGTCGTCAAGCGTCGGGCGGGTGCCGCCCGAGGATACCGCCAGCCGCTCCAGCATCTGCACGAACAGCCCCGACAGGGGCACCGAGGACCATTCGGCATTGGCGGTGACATGGAACAGGACCACCTGACCCTGACCCAGGGCCTTGCGCGTCACCAGCGGCGTGCCGTCCGACAGTTGCGCGATGACCCGTTCGGCTAGGGCCGGATCGGGTTGGGCCACGACCTGTGCCGCCACCGCCACGTCATCGGGCACCTGAAGGCCGTAGAAGGGCGAGGTTTCGGCAAAGGGGGCGATGGATTTGGGCTCTCCCCAGCTCATCGTGCCGCCGATGGACCGCCCGCCCGAGCGCAGGCGCACCGGCAAGAGCGGATCCTCGGCCAGCGCGGTGAAATCCTCGGACGCCAGGCGCGGGCCAGCGAAACGCACCAGAAGGCCGCCGCTTTCGACCCAGGCCTGCACGTCCTGCGCCTCGCCCTCGGCCAGGCTCGCGACATCGGCCATCAGGATGACATCGGGATTGGCCAGCACGATATCCTCGATCGTGGCGCCCTCGATCAGGTCGGCGGACGGCTCCAGCGCCTCGCGCAGATAGTGCAGCGGCGACAGGAGTTCGAGGACTTCGGCATCGTCGCCGCCGGCGACCAGGGCGATCTCGCGCCGGCGCAGGGTATCGTCCGACAGGGTGACCCCGGCGGCCGACCTGAGCGCGGTCAGTTCAAACCGGGTGATGCGGTTGCGCAACTCGGCCGGCAGGTCAAAGGTGACGCTCGCCTCGGCATCGCCGGCGGCAAAGGCGGCGGTCGCGGTGGCAAGCTGGCGCTCGGTGCCGGCGGGGTCAAGGCCGATGGCGGCCACGGCAACCTCGGTCTCGGGGCCGATGGGGGTGCGGATCGCGGTCAGGCTCAGCGCGCCGTCGGTGACGACGGCCGGACGCAGGGCGACGGTGGGGCGCGGCGATTGCACCACGGTGACGGCGCCATGCGATTGCAGGGCGGCCAGCAGCGGTGCGCGGCTGTCGCGGGCCAGTCCATCGGACAGCCAGAGCGTATCGAACCCGCCTTCGGGCAGGGCGGCGGCAAAGGCGTCGATGCCGGCGGCGTCGGGTTCCCAGGCGGCGGGGGCCAGACCGGGCAGGGCCAGCGCGGTGGCGGCGGCATCCTGCCAGAGCGGCGTGACGGTGGGCGGCGCGGTCAGCACGGCCAGCGCAGTCGGCCGGCCGGCCCGCCCCGCCTCGGCCAGGGCGGCGTCGATCCGTTCGATCCGTGCCGGCCAGTCGCGGGCATCGGCCCAGGTGCCATCGGCCAGGATCAGCAGGGGCCCGCTGCCCGGCTGGTCGGGATTGGGGTTCAGCACCGGACCGGCAAAGGCGGCGATGACCGCGGCGGCGGCCAGAGTGCGCAGGAGGAGCAGCCACCACGGCGTGCGGTCGGTCTGGTGGTCGTCATCGGTCAGGCCCAGCAGCAGCGCCACGCCGGGAAAACGGCGGCGGATCGGCGCCGGCGGCACCGCGCGCAGGATGATCCACAGGACCGGGAGCGCGATCAGACCCAGAAGCAGCCAGGGCGTGGTGAAGGCCAGCGGGCCAAGGGTGAACATCAGGCGTTACTCTGGCGGCAAGGCCGGGGGGCCGTCTGCCCCCCGGACCCCCCGAGGATATTTGGGGACGAAGAATGAACCATGCCTAGCGCCGGCCGATGGCGCCGTGCAGCCACAAAAGCGCGACGGCGGCGGGACGGTCGGTGTGATGGGTGGTGAACTGCCAGCCGGCGGCAGCGGCAAGCACCGCCAGCCGTTCCTTTCGCTCCGCCAGCCGGGCAAGGTAGCGGTCGCGCAGGTCGGCGGCCTGCAGGGTTTCGTGGCGCAGCGCGCCGCCCATGCTTTCGAACACCGTGCGGCCTGAAAAGGGAAACTCCTCTTCGGCGGGGTCGAGCACCTGCAGCAGCGCGCCCCTTGTGCCGCGGTCGGTGGCGCGGGCAAGCGCCTCTTCGATGCCGTCGAGCGGCCCGAGGAAATCCGACACGAACACCGCGCGCGAATGCGGCAGCATGCCCTGCGTTTCCGGGCTGCCGTAATCGGCGCCCTCGCTGTCGATCAGGATTTCGGCCATCCGCGGCAGATGCGCGCTGCCCCGCTGCGGCGGCAGGCGCAGGCCCGACAGGCCGACCCTTTCGCCACCGCGCGATAAAAGCACCGCCAGCGCCAGCGTCACCAGCCGGGCGCGGGCCGCCTTGGACGGCAGGGCGGCGGTCGAGGCAAAGGTCATCGACGCCGACAGGTCGGCCCAGAACAGCACGGTCTGGGCGATCTGCCATTCCTTGTCCTGCACGAAGGTCGCATCCGACCGGGCCGAACGCCGCCAGTCGATGCTGCGCGCGGCATCGCCGGAATGCGCGGCGCGGTATTGCCAGAAATCGTCGCCCTGACCGGGCCGCCGCCTGCCGTGGTCGCCAAGGATCACCGTCTGCGCCAGATGCTGCGCCTCGGCCAGAAGGGCCGGGACGCGGGCGGCCAGTTCCTCGGCATCGGCGCGAAGGGCGGCGGCCTCGGTCATGCCGCGGCCTCGACCCTTGTGACGCGGGCCGACAGCCGGTCGATCAGCCCGGCAAGGCTGTCGCCGCGGGCGCGGGCGGCAAAGTTGAGCGCCATGCGATGCCCCAGCACCGGCCAGGCCAGCCGCCGCACATCCTCGGGGTTGGGCGCCAGCCGCCCGTCCAGGAGGCATTCGGCGCGCACCGCCAGCATCAGCGCCTGCGCGGCGCGCGGGCCGGGGCCCCAGCCGACCGAATTGCGCACCTCCTCGGGGGCGGCAGGGTCGGTCGGGCGGCAGGCGCGCACCAGATCAAGGATCATCTCGACCACGGAATCGCCGACCGGCATCCGCCGCAAGAGCGCCTGCGCCGCAAGAAGCTCGTCTGCGGAAAACACCGCCACCGCCGCATCGTCGGCGGCGCCCGTGGTGGCGATCAGGATGTCGCGCTCGGTCTGGCGGTCGGGATAGGGCACCTCGATCTGGACCAGGAAACGGTCAAGCTGCGCCTCGGGCAGGGGATAGGTGCCCTCCTGCTCGATCGGGTTCTGCGTGGCCAGGACGTGGAAGGGCCGGCCAAGCGGGCGGTGGACGCCGGCAATGGTCACTTCCTTTTCCTGCATCGCCTGCAGCAGCGCCGATTGCGTGCGCGGGCTGGCGCGGTTGATCTCGTCCGCCATCAGAAGCTGGCAGAACACCGGCCCTTCGACAAAGCGGAACGACCGGCGCCCGTCCTCGGCGGTTTCCAGCACTTCGGACCCAAGGATATCGGCCGGCATCAGGTCGGGGGTGAACTGGATGCGGCTGCCCTTCAGCCCCATCACCGTCGACAGGGTATCGACAAGCCGGGTCTTGCCCAGCCCCGGAAGCCCGATGAGCAACCCGTGCCCGCCACACAGAAGCGCCGTCAGCGTCAGGTCCACGACCCGTTCCTGGCCGATGAACCGGCGCGAGATCGACGTGCGGGCGTCGGCAAGCCGGGTTTCAAGCGCCTCGATTTCGGGGACCAGATCCTCGGCCATGACAATCCTCGTGGTTTCGTCCTATCAATCGTTTGAAGCAGATAACGCGGGTGATCTCCATGGCAAAGACACTTGCTGGTGAAAGCGCCGTCAGAGCGGCCAGTTCCGACGGCGGCCTGCCGCCGGTGCATCTGTGGAACCCGCCGTTCTGTGGCGATATCGACATGCGCATCGCGCGCAACGGGACGTGGTTCCACGACGGCACCCCCATCGGCCGGCCCGAGATGGCGCGGCTGTTCTCGACCATCCTCAAGCGCGAGGGCGACCGCTATTTCCTTGTCACCCCCGTGGAAAAGGTCGGCATCACGGTCGAGGACGCGCCCTTTGTCGCGGTGGACGTGGTTCAGGAGGGCGGCGATCTGGCCTTTGTCACCAATGTCGGCGACCGCGTGGTGGCCGGCGCCGGTCACCCGCTGCGGGTCGAACGCGATGCCGGGACGGGCGAGCCGTCGCCTTATGTTCTGGTCCGCAGCGACCTCTGGGCGCTGATCGACCGCAAGACGTTTTACCGGCTGGTCGATCTTGGCCGGGTCGAGGGCGGGTGGTTCGGCGTCCGCTCGGGCGGGGTGTTCTTTCCGGTGATCCGGGCGGCGGAACTTGCCTAGAGGGCGTCTTCATTTAGGCGAGCCAGGCCATTGCGCATGCGAGTGAGAC
>CAZIOT010000002.1:0-303699 GCA_964540965.1 uncultured Rubellimicrobium sp.
GCTTCGTCTCACTCGCATGCGCAATGGCCTGGCTCGCCTAAATGAAGACGCCCTCGAGCCGTTCGAACTGTTCCGCGGGTTTTCCGAGATCTTCATCTCGGTCGGGCTGATCATCCTGATGAGCGGGATCATCGGGCTGACCGCCTTCAGCGGGCAGGTTCTGGCCGTGGCGCTGACCGGCGTGGTGCTGTCGGTCATGCTGGCGCTGTATTTCACGCGGCGGCGGCGGATGGTCTTGCCCTCGATCGTCCTGACCTGCGCTTTCGGCCTGTCCGTGGCTACGGCGGTGCTGTGGGCGCTGGGACTGGGGGAAATGACGCAGGTGCCGTCGACCTTGACCGTCCTGGGCACCGGCGCGGCGATCATCGCCGGGCTGGTGCTTTGGTTCTGGCAGTTCAAGGTGCCGTTCACCATGTTCCTGATCGGCGCCGCGGCTCTTGCCGCTCTGCTCATGTCGATTTCCACGGCGGCGCCCGTGGCGCTGTATCTGGACTGGACGACGCTGTTCGATCTGGGCCGGGGGTCGCGGCTGGCAATAGGCACGCTTGCCTTCGGCATCGTCGCTTTTGTCGCCGGCATGGTATTCGACATGCGCGATCCGCACCGGATCGGCCGCTATTCGGCCTCGGGGTTCTGGCTGCATCTGCTGGCGGCGCCGGCGCTGGTCAACACGGTTGCGGTCACCTTCCTGAACCGCGATTCCGCCTCCGGATATGTCGGGCTGGCGGTGTCGCTGCTGGTCATTACCCTGCTGGCGCTGGTGATCGACCGCCGCAGTTTCCTGACCGCGGGCATCGGCTATCTTGGCTTCCTGCTCGCGCTGGTCCTGACGCCCGAGGATGGCGGCGGGCCCGGGCATTGGGCGGTGGTCATGATCGTGCTGGGCGGGTTCATCACCCTGACCGGCGCCTTCTGGACAAACTGGCGTGGGGCGCTGCTGCGCGCCCTTCCGGATTTCCCGGGCAAGGCGCGGCTGCCGCCCTACGGGCAGTAGGGCGGACCGGCGGCCCTCCGGTTCCGACGGCCGATCTTCGCGCGTATCGGGGACAGAACCTGTCACCTGCCGCGAGATTTCTTCGACTCCATCCAGGCCCGCAGCACCGCGTTCATCCGGGTCTGGTATCCCTTGCCGCCGGACTGGAACCAGTCCAGCACATCGGCGTCGATGCGCAGCGACACCAGCCTTTTGGCGCGGGGCAGCAGGATTTCGCCCTCGGTCCAGGCGCCGGAGGGTGGAACGGCGCCCGCGTCGGCACCGGCGCGGGGCGCCGGATCAGGCGGCTGCGCCGGGGCGGCGGTTTTCGCAGGGGGACGGCGGACGATCCGGCGCAAGGGCTACTCCCTCAATCGGATCAATCATTTGGCTGTATATACAAATTGTCAAGATGCGTCGCCGCTTGGAAACGGCAGGGGGCCACCCTAGATCACCGGCATGATGCCGATGACCCGACAGCACAAGGGCGCCGCCCGAACGGGCAGCGCCCCCGACAGAAGGCCCGAAATGTCAGGACAGGCTGACGCGGGCGGTGTTGTCGGCATAGTCCGTCTTCGGATCAATGCCGATCAGCAGCTTGACCGCCGACAAGAGGCTCGATCCGTCATACCAGATCTCGGCATCTTCGGGGTCAAAGCGCAGCAGCGCCAGCTTTGGGTCGGTCTTGCCGCCCTCATACCAGGCGGCGACAAAGGGGTTCCACAGCCGGTCGATCATCTTCGCGTCGGTTTCATGACTCAGCCGGCCATGGACGCAGGCGAACAGGTTGTGGCCCTTATCGGCAAAGGTGGCAAGCGCGGCGTTATCGCGCGAGACGTTGCGCACCAATTCGGCCTCGGTCGAGGAGAAAAACCAGATCGGGCCGTCGTCGCCATCCAGAAGGCCGGTCATCGGCCGGGTGTGGCTGTGGTCGACACCAGTGAGGCCGACCATCATCGTGCGGTCGGACTTGACCGCTTTCCAGAACTTTTCCGTCATCTCTTGAGGGGTGGGCATGGACTTTCCTCCATATGTCTGCCGAAACAACCAGCGGCGGCCCGCCCGGTTCCGGCGGGTTCAAGGAGCATGTGATGTCCGACCTGACCCCGCGCGAAATCGTGTCCGAGCTTGACCGTTTCATCATCGGCCAGCGCGCTGCCAAGCGGGCGGTGGCGGTGGCGTTGCGCAACCGCTGGCGGCGCAAGCAGTTGGGCGCCGATCTTCGGGACGAGGTTTATCCCAAGAATATCCTGATGATAGGCCCGACCGGCGTCGGCAAGACCGAGATCTCGCGCCGGTTGGCGCGGCTGGCCCGGGCTCCGTTCCTCAAGGTCGAGGCAACAAAATTCACCGAGGTCGGATATGTCGGCCGCGATGTCGAACAGATCGTGCGCGATCTTGTCGACATCGCCATCGTGCAGACTCGCGAGCAGATGCGCGAGGATGTGAATTCCCGCGCGCGCGAGGCTGCCGAGGACCGGGTGATCGCCGCCATCGCCGGAACCGACGCGCGCGAGGCAACGCGCGAGATGTTCCGGCGCAAGCTGAAATCGGGCGAGCTGGACGATACCGTGATCGAGGTGGAACTGGCCGACAACTCGAACCCGATGGGGTTCGAGATTCCGGGGCAGCCCGGCATGGGCATGATGAATATCGGCGAAATGTTCGGCAAGGCGTTCGGCCAGCGCAAGACCCGCAAGCGGATGACCGTGGCCGAAAGCCATGATGCGCTGGTCGCCGACGAGGCCGACAAGCTGCTGGACGACGAGACGGTGACGCGCACGGCGCTGGCCGCGGTGCAGGACAACGGCATCGTCTTTCTGGACGAAATCGACAAGATCTGCGCCCGCGCCGATGCCCGCGGTGCCGATGTCAGTCGCGAAGGCGTGCAGCGCGACCTGTTGCCGCTGATCGAGGGGACCACGGTTTCCACCAAGCACGGGCCGGTCAAGACCGACCACATCCTGTTCATCGCCTCGGGCGCCTTTCATGTCGCGAAACCGTCGGACCTGTTGCCGGAATTGCAGGGCCGCCTGCCGATCCGGGTGGAACTGCAGCCGCTGACCGAGGGCGATTTCGTCCGCATCCTGACCGAGACCGACAACGCCCTGACCCGGCAATACGAGGCGCTGATGGCGACCGAGCAGGTTGCCGTGACCTTTACCGAGGACGGCATCGCCGCTTTGGCGCGCATCGCCGCCGAGGTGAACCGCACGGTCGAGAATATCGGCGCCCGCCGGCTGTATACGGTGATGGAACGTGTGTTCGAGGAACTGTCCTTTACCGCGCCCGACCGCGGAGGCGACGCGGTGCAGGTCGATGCCGGCTTTGTGGAATCGCAACTGGGCGATCTGGCACGGTCTGCGGATCTGAGCCGCTATGTGCTGTAACAGGCTCTGAACAGCGGTTCAGAGCCTGTGCCACACCCCGTCGGCCCAGCGGAAACGGCTGGTGTCGAACAGGGAGAACCGTGGTTCGACACCGGCGGCATAGCGGTCGATCCGCAGATCGTCGCGCGCCAGCGTCAAAAGGTTGAAGGTATTGTCCTGATCGCGCAGCCGGGTCGACAGACCGGTGCCGGCCTGTACGAACAGGGTGCCGGGCGCAGCGCGGAACGGCGCGGCGCTGCCCAGATGCAAATGCCCTGACAGGACGATATCCACCCCGGTATCGCCCATAAGCGCCAGCGCGGCCGCCGCGCCCTGCATCAGGCGCTTGTCGACTTCGGGCGCCTGTTCCAGCGGATGGTGCATCACGGCGACGCGGAACCACTTTTCGGGCAGGCCCTGGAACGTGTTGCGGATATGGGCGCTGGCCGTCTTGCCGATCCGCCCGCGCTGCCAGGCAAAGGGATTGACGGTATTGACGCCGGCCACCCGCGTCAGATCCTGTTCCCAGACCGGCGCCAGATTGCGGTCGATATGGCGGCGATAGCGCGCCCAGGGCCAGAAAAAGCGGACGATCAGGTTGTCGAGGGGGGTGTCGTGATTGCCGGGCACCGACAATGTCGGCGCAGTCAGCCGGTCCAGAAAGGCGCGCGCCTGTTCGAACTGCCCGATGCGCGCCCGCTGGGTGAAATCGCCCGAGATCACCACCAGATCGGCAGAAAGCCCGTTCACCGTTTCAACCAGGGGATCGAGCAGGTCGGCGCGGGTGCGGCCGAAATGCAGGTCTGACAGATGCAGGATTCGGGTCATGCTGAAGGCACCAGCAGGGTCAGGCAATCGGCGTTCATCTTCACCTCAAGCGGGCTTTGCAGGCGGAATTTCTCGCCATCGCAGGCGACCGGGACGCGCCGCCGCCCAAGGTCGAGCGTGGCGTGATCGGCAAGGATCAGGCGAAAGTCGCGGCCGGCCTGCATTCTGCCGCGCGCCAGACGCCAGCCGTTCACGAACAGACGCAACCGCCCGCCCTCGGGGCCGACAAAGATGGCAAGCTTGCCCGAGGAGACCTCATCGGCGCCCGGAAGGCCGAAATGCGCAAGCTGATAGGCCGATCGGGCGACAAAAACCAGCGGAGTGCGCAGGGTGACGGTCCGGCCGTCATGCGTCAGCCGCAGCCGCACAAGGCGTTGCGCGCGCAGGAAGGTCTTGATGACCGACCAATAGGCGGCAATCCGGCTGCGGCCCCAGCGTGAATAGACCTGCTCGCGCTCCTTCAGGATTGCCGGATAGATCCCGACCGAGACATTGTTCAGGAACACCCGGCCATTGATCGTGGCCAGCGACAGGGTTTGCCGGTGACCGGCGCGGATGATCGCGGCTGCGGTCACGGGGTCTGGCGGAATGTCGAAACCCCGGGCGAAGAAGTTGAAGGTGCCGGCGGGCATCAGGCCCATGGTGACGCCGCTGCCGGCCAGCGCATCCGCGACGGCCATCACCGTCCCGTCCCCGCCCGAAGCGACGACGGTCTGCGCGCCATCCGCCACGGCGCGGCCGACCTGTGCCGCAATGTCGTCACCGGGGGAAAAGGCGTAAAGCCGCGCGCCGAGTTCGGCGACCAAGGCGTCGGTCGGATCCTCGCCCCTGTCCTTGCGGCCCGATCCGGCGTTGGCGATCACGGCGATAGCGGTCATGGTGTCCCCCTGTTCCGCGGGCAACGCCGCAGGACAGCCTCCGGTTCAGGGGGCGGTGCAAATTTTCAGCGGGGACGGCGCAGATAGACGTAATAGGCGCCGCCACCGCCGTGGGTGACATGCGCCGGGGCGATCTGCAGGATCAGCGCCGACAAGGGCGGCAGGCCCAGCCATTGCGGCACCTGATGGCGCAACACGCCCTGCCGCACCGGCATGGGCGCCAGGTCATCGCGCACCCGGCCCTTGCCGGTGATGACCAGCACCAGCCGCTTGCCCTGGGCGTGGGCGGTCAGGATGAAGGCCAGAAGGGCGGGATGCGCCTCGGCCACGGTCATGCCGTGCAGGTCGATGCGCGATTCGGGGATCAGCCGGCCCTTCTTCATGCGGCCGTGGGTCTTGGCATCCATCCGCACAGGGGCGCGGCCCATATCCTCGGCCAGCGAGGGCAGAAGATCATGGTCGCGCCTGTGATCGACCCTTTCGCCAACGCGAAACCGGGGGACCGGCGCGGGAGGAGGAGGAGGCGCGGGCAGGGGTGCCGCAGGCTCGGGCACCGGGTCGCGGCGCCGGTGCAGGGGTTCCGCCTGTCGCGTGACATGTTCCCACAGCGCGCGCTCTTCGGGCGAGAGATGGCGGGGGCGGCGCATCAAGGCTGATCCGGCAGAAGGACGGTCAGGCGGCCGGGGGCGTTCTGCTGCCCCGCCGCCTCGCCCGCAGCATGGCCGGTTCCGGAAAAGATGTCGGCGCGCTGGGCACCCTTGATGACGCCGCCAGTGTCCTGCGCCACCATCAACCGCCGGATTTCGGCGCCGCCGATCCGGGTTTCCAGCAGCACCAGCGCGCCCAGTGGGATATGCGCCGGATCCACGGCCAGGGACCGCATCGTCGTCAGCGGCACGCCGGCTGTGCCGATCGGTCCGTCATCGGGCGCAAGGTCGAGCGGGCGGAAATAGACGAAACTGGGGTTCGCCAGCAGAAGATCGGTCACCTGATCGGGATGCGCAGCCAGCCAGTCGCGGATAGCGCGGGCCGAAATCTCGCTCTCGGCGATCAGGCCGCGCGCGATCATCTCGCGGCCGAGCGAGCGGTAGGGATGGCCGTTCTTGCCGGCATAGCCCAGACGCAGGACACCATCGGGCAGCCGCAACCGGCCCGATCCCTGCACCTGCAGGAAGAAGGCATCGACCGGATCGGCGATCCACGCCAGCTCAAGCCCCTGCCCCGCCAGCGCCCCGGCGGCGATTTCGGCATGGCTGAAGCCAGGATCGGGCGGCAGGCGATAAAGTGGATGGTCAAAGCCGGCGCCGGGCACGGCCCGCGCCTCGATTTCCGGTTCATAATAGCCGGTGATCAGCGACGGGGTGCCGTCCTGCGGCACCGTCCTGCGGAAACCGGCAAGGAACGCGGCGGCCGATTGCCCCGGCGCGGGGCGCGGCCAGCCGGGCGCGGCGCTTTTCAGCCAGACCGGCAGAACGGCGGCGGCTTCGCTGGCGGTGATTTCGTCCATCGCGGTGCCCGGCCGGCCGCGTCACTCGCTGGTCGCGACCAAGAGCCAGTTGGGATCGTTCGAACCCATGGTGCGGGCAAAGGTCCAGGCATCTTTCTGACGGCGGATCTCGTTCGCGCTGCCCTCGACGATGGTGCCCTCGGCATCGCGCACCACGGTCGTCATCTCGCCAACGAATTGCACGGTGATCTCGGCCTCGCGCGAGACCTGATCGAAATCGGCATCCTTCAGTTCGACCTTGGACACGCCGACAAAGGTCGAATCGACCTTCAGGCCCTTGGCGGTGCGATCCTCGACCACCGAGGCGAAGGCGTCATAGACCTCGGGGGCCAGATAGGGACGGACCGAGGCAAGATCGCCGCGGTCGAAGGCGGTCAGGATCATCTCATAGGCGCCACGGGCGCCGGTAAGGAATTCGGTGACGCTGAAGGCCGGTTCAACCCGTTTCATCTGCGCCAGCGCGCGGGCCGCCGGGCTGCCCTCGGTCGCGTGGTCGATGATGTCGCGGTCGGGCCCGCCCTCGATCACCGCCAGATCGGGTCGCGCCCGCGACGGGCGGTCGACGGGCAGGGCCTCGGGCGGTTTTTCGAAACCTTCGCGGGTGCCGAGCACGTTGCGCAGGCGCAGGATCAGAAAGATCGCGATGCCGGCAAGGACGACAAGCTGGATGATGGAGTTCATTCGGTCCTCTCGGGCGGGCGGGTAGCAGTGCGGCCTGACCGCACTTATGTAGGTCAGGGGTCGGGTCAAGTCCACCGGCCCACTGAACGCAAAGGATGCGGCCATGTGGCCTTTTCTTCTTCTTGTCGCGGTTCCGGTAGTGGAAATCGCGCTTTTCATTCTGGTCGGCGGCTGGATCGGCGTCTGGCCGACCATCGGCCTTGTGCTGCTGGCCGCCTTTGCCGGGGTGGCGCTAGTGCGAAGCTATGGCACACGGACCCTTGCCGCGGTGCAATCCGCCATGCGGCGGGGCGAGGATCCGGGCGAGCAGATTTTCGGCGCAGCGATCATGCTGATCGCAGCAGGGCTGTTCATCACGCCGGGGTTCCTGACCGATGCCGTCGCGCTGGTGCTGCTGGTGCCGGGGATTCGGTCGGCGATCTATCGCGCGGTGCGCGGCCGGATGCGCCTGCAGACCACGGTGATGAGCGGCTTTGCCACGACTGATTCCATGCCGCAGGACCGCGTGATCGACGGCGATTTCACCGATGTCACGGCGGACAAGAAGCCGACCCATCCGCCCTCGGGCTGGACGCGGCACTGAGGCCGGTTGAGGCAGAGGAACGGGCCTGATAGAAGCCCGCCAACCCTTCATTGGATCAAAGGCGCCTGGCATGACCGACAACCCGACCAACCCGGCGCCCGCCGCCGCATCCGCCCGCATCACCCAGCGCATCCTTGCGCAATATATCCGCGACATGTCGTTCGAAAACATGCTCGCACAAAAGGGCATCAGCGGCGACCTGACGCCGGAAGTCGCGGTGCAGGTGAACCTTGATGCCAAGAAGCGGGCGGCCGAGCACCAGTTCGAGGTCATCACCAAGCTGTCGATCACCTCAAAGGCCAAGGCCTCGGGCGAGGTGCTGTTCCTTCTGGAAATCGAATATGCCGGCGTGTTCCATATCGAGGGCCTGCCGGAAGAGCAGACCTTCCCCTATCTGATGGTGGAATGCCCGCGGCTGACCTTTCCGTTCCTGCGGCGGATCGTCAGCGACGTGACCCGCGACGGCGGCTTTCCGCCGCTGAACCTGGAAATCATCGACTTCGTGCAGATCTATCGCGCCGAATTGCAGCGTCGGGTGCAGGCGCAACAGGCCGCAGCGCCGCGGCTGGACGCCTAGGGCTGGCGCGGCCACAGCGCCGCAGCGCCAAGGCCCGCGACGAATTTGTCGTGGGCCGCCGTCTCTTCGGCGGTCAATAGCGGGGGCAGCCGCCGGGGCCGCGGCTGCGGGCGCCAGTCGCCATCGGCTTCGCCCGGTCGGCTGGTGGCCTGCGCCACCGACAGGCCGAAATCCGGCTGCCGGCCCCCGATCAGTTCCAGATAGACTTCGGCCAGGATCTCGCTGTCGAGAAGCGCGCCGTGCAGCGTCCGCGCGGAATTGTCGACGCCGAAACGGCGGCACAAGGCATCAAGGCTGTTGGGCGAGCCGGGAAACCGCCGCCGCGCGATGTCGAGCGTGTCGATGGCGCGTTCCGGGGCAATGGGCGGCAGGCCGATCCAGCCCAGTTCGGCGTTCAGGAACATGACGTCGAATTTCGCGTTGTGGATCACCAGCCTGGCATCGCCGATGAAGTCGAGGAACCGTTGCGCATGGGCCCGGAACAGCGGCTTGTCCTTGAGCGTCACTTCGCCCGGCTTCGCGGGCCGCGGCGGGGTCAGGATGTCGGGGCCGATGCCGTGGACGTCGAAGGCGCCCTGCGGCATGTCGCGTTCGGGGTTGAAATACTGATGGAACGTCCGCCCGGTGGGCATGTGGTTCATCAGTTCAAGCGCGCCGATTTCCACCAGACGGTCGCCCTGGTCCGGGTCAAAGCCGGTGGTCTCGGTATCGAGGACGATCTCACGCATCGGTCGGACTTTCGCGGATCTGCTCCATGATACGGCGCACGGCAGCGCGGGCGCCGTCAAGGGTGGTGGTGTCGATGACCCAGGTGGCGCGGGCGCGTTTTTCGGCATCGGGCATCTGCCGCGACAGGATGGCGTCAAGCTGCAGGTCGGTCATGCCGGGACGGGCCAGAACGCGTGCGCGTTGCTGGTCGGCCGTGGTCGAGACGACTGCGGTGGCGTCGCATAGGGCGTCGGTGCCGGTCTCGAACAGCAGCGGCACGTCGATCACCGCCACATCGGCGCTGGTGGCGGCAAGAAAGGCTGCACGGTCGGCGGTGACAAGCGGATGGACGATCCTTTCCAGCCGGGACAGGGCAGAGGGATCGGCGGCAAGGGCGGATTTCAGCCGCTCGCGCGAGATGGCGCCATCCACAATGGCACCCGGAAAGGCCGCGGCGACAGCGGGAACGGCGGCCCCGCCCGCGGCATAAAGCCGGTGGACGGCAGCATCGGCATCCCAGACCGCGGCGCCCTCGGCCGCGAACATGGCGGCGGTGGTGGATTTGCCCATGCCGATCGAGCCGGTAAGGCCAAGAACGAAAGTCATCCGAGGACGGCGGCGCGGGTGGCGGCATCGACGGTCGGGCGCACGCCAAACCAGCGTTCAAAGGCGGGAACCGCCTGGTGCAGCAACATGCCCAGACCGTCGACCGTGGTGCAACCCGCCGCGCGCGCGGCGGCAAGCAGGCGCGTTTCCAGGGGGTTGTAGACCAGATCGGTCACCACCTGCCCCGGATGCAGCCCGTCGAGCGGCACGCGCAGGTCGGGGGCGCCGGTCATGCCAAGCGAGGTCGTGTTGACGACGGTTGTCGCCTCTTCCACCACATTGCCGGCCTGCACCCAGTCGACCACGGTCAGGCGATGGCCGAATTCGGCGCGCAGGTCGTCGGCCTTGTTGCGGGTGCGGTTGGTCAGCAGGATCTCGGGCACCCCGGATTCAAGAAGCGAGGCGATGACGGCGCGCGCGGCACCGCCGGCGCCAAGGACCGCAGCGGCGCCGGCGGCGGGATCCCAATCGGGGGCACCGGCGCGCAGATTGGCAAGAAACCCGTAACCATCTGTATTATCGGCAAGAATCCGGCCATCTGGGCGGAAGATCAGCGTGTTGGCGGCGCCGATCAGCGTCGCCCGGTCGCTGACATGATCGGCAAGGCGCAGCGCGGCGACCTTGTGCGGAATCGTGATATTGGCGCCGACAAAGCCCATGCGGGGCAGGGTGCGCAGCACCTGTTCCAGATCCTCCTCCTCGACGTGGAGGGGAACGTAGTCACCCTCGAGCCCGTGCTGCGCCAGCCAGTGGCGGTGCAGCCGCGGTGATTTGGAATGCGCGATGGGGCGGCCGATGACCCCTGCCAGCGGGATGCGATGGTCTGTCATATGTCGAGCGTCCCGCGGCGGATGAGGAAATCAACAAGTTCGAGAAGGGGCAGGCCCAGGATGGTGAAATAACTGCCCTCGATGGCGGTGAAAAGCCGGATGCCGTCCTCTTCCAGCTTGTAGCAGCCGACAGCGTCGCGGATGCTGTCCCAATGGCGCGCGACATGGGCGGCGATCTGGTCCGGCGACAGCGGGCGCATGGTCAGGCGGGCCTGTCCGACATGACGCCAGACCGGCTGGCCGGCGTCGTAGAGGACAGCGGCGGAGAGCAGGTGGTGGGTCTGGCCGGCAAGGGCGGCAAGCTGGGCCTCGGCCTCGGCCGGGGTGGCGGCCTTGGACAGGCAGTCGCGGCCGAGGGCCAGCACCTGATCGCAGCCCAGCACCAGACCGGGCTCGCGCTGGGCGACGCGCGCGGCCTTGAGCTCGGCCAGGGCATCGGCGAGGTCACGGGGGCCGGCGCCCTCGGCAAGGAGGGCAGCGCGGGCGGCATCCTCATCGACGCGGGGCCGGACCACGCGATGAGGGATTCCGGCGTTGGTCAGGAGGGTCGACCGGATGGCGGAACCCGAGGCAAGGACAAGATCGGGCATGTGGACAGTTTTCGGGAAAAGACCGGGACGGACAGAGGTATGAAAGCCCGGCGCGGCGGGGTCAATGATCCGGAACACGGGAATGACCTAGTATATGGGCCTGTCATCCACATGGGACAGGGAGAAGTTCCGGCTGTGGACAAGACCGGGCCGCCCGGAAGTCAAGGAGATGCGTGGCTGCGCCGGGTCCGGATTTGACAAGACTGCTCTAATGAATTCAACAGCTTGCCTTATTGCGACAAAAGGACAGGCTGCGCGATGACCGAATTCCCCTGTGCATATCTCTGAGGACAGGATCGAGTCGGAGGGTTGTCCACACTCCTACAATCATCTTCCTTTTTCATTCTTTCTTTAAGATAGAGGGGCGAAGGAGTGCCGCGATGATCCGTCAGTTCCTGTGGGATGCCTATCCCTGGATCAAGAGCCTGCATGTGATCTCGGTCATCGCCTGGATGGCGGGGATCTTCTACCTGCCGCGGCTGTTCGTCTATCATGCCGAGAAGGCAACGGTCGGGTCGGAACTGGACCAGACCTTTCAGGTGATGGAGCGGCGGTTGCTGCGCGGGATCATGAACCCGGCGATGATCGCAACCTGGACCTTTGGCCTGATCATGGTGCTGACGCCGGGGGTGATCGACTGGGGGCAGGTCTGGCCTTGGCTCAAGGCGGCGGGTGTGCTGGCGATCACCTGGCTGCACTACTGGCTGGCGCAAAGGCGCAAGGACTTTGCCCGAGGCGAGAATACGCGGCCGGGGCGGACATACCGGATCATGAACGAAGTGCCGACGCTGGCGATGGTGGTGATCGTGCTGATGGTGATCGCGCAGCCGTTCTAGTTGACTTGGCGGGAAGGGCGCCCTATGTGCCCGCAAGGCGCCCCTGTTCCTTGGGGTGGCTTTCAGCGATCTTTTCCGCACCTGTGAGTGCGATTGCCGGGCCCGGGCCCGGATGCAGGATATTCCGATGAGCGATCCCCGACTGAACCTGGCCGAACTCAAGGCGAAAAGCCCCAAGGACCTTTTGGCGGTGGCAGAGGAGCTTGAGATCGAGAACGCCTCGACCATGCGCAAGGGCGACATGATGTTCGCCATCCTCAAGGAGCGGGCCGAGGAAGGCTGGATCATCGGCGGCGATGGCGTGCTTGAGGTGTTGCAGGACGGATTCGGCTTTCTGCGCAGCCCCGAGGCGAATTATCTGCCGGGGCCGGACGACATCTATGTCAGCCCCGACATGATCCGGCAGTTCGCCCTGCGGACCGGCGATACCATCGAGGGTGTGATCGAGGAGCCGGGAGACAACGAGCGCTATTTCGCGCTGGTGACGGTGGACCGGATCAATTTCGAGGAACCCGAGCGGGCGCGGCACAAGGTTGCCTTCGACAACCTGACGCCGCTTTACCCCGACCAGCGCCTGAAGATGGAGATCGAGGACGATCCGACCATCAAGGACCGTTCGGCGCGGATCATCGACCTTGTGACGCCTATCGGGAAGGGGCAACGCTGCCTGATCGTGGCGCCGCCGCGTACCGGCAAGACGGTGCTGTTGCAGAACATCGCCCATTCGATCGAGAAGAACCACCCAGAGGTCTATCTGATTGTCCTGCTGATCGACGAACGGCCCGAGGAAGTGACCGACATGCAGAGGTCGGTGAAGGGCGAGGTGATTTCATCGACCTTTGACGAACCGGCCTCGCGGCACGTTGCGGTGTCGGAGATGGTTATCGAGAAGGCCAAGAGACTGGTTGAGCACAAGCGAGATGTTGTGATCTTGCTTGATTCGATCACCAGACTTGGTAGGGCGTTCAATACCGTGGTGCCGTCGAGCGGCAAGGTTCTGACCGGCGGCGTTGATGCGAATGCCTTGCAGCGGCCAAAGCGGTTCTTTGGTGCGGCGCGGAATATCGAGGAAGGCGGGTCGCTGACCATCATCGCCACGGCGCTGATCGACACCGGCAGCCGGATGGATGAAGTGATTTTCGAAGAGTTCAAGGGCACCGGCAACAGCGAGATCGTGCTTGACCGCAAGGTGGCCGACAAGCGGGTGTTCCCGGCGATGGATATCCTCAAGTCCGGTACGCGGAAGGAAGAATTGCTGGTCGAGAAGAGTGATCTGCAAAAGACCTATGTGCTACGGCGGATCCTCAACCCGATGGGCACGACCGATGCCATCGAGTTCCTGATTTCCAAGCTGAAGCAGACCAAGACGAATTCGGACTTCTTCGATTCGATGAACGCCTGACAAGGGATTGTCGCGATGGATACGATCTTTGCCCAGGCCACGGCGCCCGGTCGGGCAGGGATCGCGGTTGTGCGGCTGTCTGGCGCGCGGGCGCATGATATCGCGGAATCGCTGGCCGGGCCGTTGCCGCGGGCCGGTCGTTCCTTGCGCTGGTTGCGGCATGACGGCGAGGTGCTGGACCAGGCGCTGGTGTTGACCTTTGCCAAAGGCGCGAGCTTTACCGGCGAGGAGGTGGTCGAGCTGCACTTGCATGGCAGTTCGGCGGTGGTGCAGGCGGTGCTGTCCGCGATCGGTCGTCAGGAAGGCGCGCGGCCGGCAGTGGCCGGAGAATTTACCCGCCGGGCTTTGGATAACGGGCGGCTTGATTTGGCACAGGTCGAAGGCCTAGCCGATCTGCTTGCGGCCGAGACCGAGGCGCAGCGACGCCAGGCGATGCGGGTGATGTCAGGGGAGCTGGGCGAGGTTGCCGATCGCTGGCGGCGCGATCTGGTGCGCGCCTTGGCGTTGATCGAGGCCACCATCGACTTTGCCGACGAAGACGTGCCGGTGGACGTCTCGCCAGAAGTTGAATTCTTGATTCTGCCGGTTGCAGCGGAGATGCGCCGAATGGCCGGGGCTGTTGGCCTGTCAGAACGGATTCGCGACGGGTTCGAGGTGGCGATCGTCGGCGAGCCGAATGTCGGAAAGAGCACGCTTCTCAACAGATTGGTCGGTCGGGAGGCGGCGATCACCTCGGAAATCGCGGGGACGACGCGGGATGTGATCGAGGTGCGGATGGATCTGGGCGGACTGCCGGTGACCCTTCTGGATACTGCGGGGTTGCGGGATACCGAGGACACGGTGGAGCGGATCGGCGTCAGGCGGGCCGAGGAGCGGGCGGCGGGGGCTGATCTGCGGGTGCATCTGGTGGCACCGGGTGGATTTCCCGCGATGCCGGTTGTCAAAGGAGACATTGTGGTTTGCGGTAGAGCGGATGAGACGGGAGCGGGTGTCTCCGGCCTGACGGGGCTTGGAGTGGATGCCTTGGTGTTCGACATTGGGGTGCGTTTGAGGGAGCTTGCTGCCGGGGCCGGTTTGGCGACGCGGGACCGGCATCGCGCGTCGATGTTGGCGGCCGCCGGGCATCTTTCGGTGGTTATCGGTTTGTTGGGGCAAGCAGTGCTTCGCGCCGATGAGGTTGCCGAGGAATTGCGGCTTGCCACTCGTGCCGTCGATACGCTAGTCGGACGGGTCGACGCCGAGGATGTGCTGGACGTGGTGTTCGCCATCTTTTGCATCGGCAAGTGAGGAGTGTTTCACGTGAAACATGCGGACTTTGACGTCATCGTAGTGGGTGGCGGCCATGCCGGCACCGAAGCGGCACATGCGGCGGCGCGGGCCGGTGCGCAGGTCGCGCTGGTGACATTGTCCGCGGCCGGGATCGGCGTCATGTCATGCAATCCGGCGATTGGTGGCCTGGGGAAGGGGCACCTTGTTCGAGAAATCGATGCGCTCGACGGCGTGATGGCTCGTGTGGCAGACCATGCCGGGATCCAGTTCCGGCTGCTCAATCGCAGCAAGGGGCCGGCGGTTCAGGGGCCCCGGGCACAGGCGGACCGTCGTCGTTACCGTGAGCGCATGCTGGCCGAGACACTGGCACAACCCGGTATCACTGTCGTGGAAGGTGAAGTCGTTGATTTCGTTATGTTGGGTGAGGCGGTTGGCGGTGTGGTTCTGGCCGACGGCAGCCAGATCCCGGCGCGAGCGGTGGTGCTGACGGCGGGAACATTCCTTCGTGGCGTGATTCATATCGGCGATGTGCGGCGGTCCGGTGGACGAATGGGCGAACGTCCTGCGGACCGGTTGGGCCAGCGTCTGGGCGAGTTGTCCTTGCCCCTGGGGCGGCTGAAAACCGGGACACCACCGCGACTGGATGGGCGCACGATTGACTGGGGGATTCTGGAAAACCAACCTGGCGATGCTGAGCCGGAGATGTTTTCTTTCCTGTCATCTGCTCCGGAAGCACGGCAAATTTCCTGCGGCATCACCCATACCAACGAACGGACCCACGACATCATTCGAGCCAACCTTGAACGGTCGGCCATGTATGGTGGCCATATCGCCGGGATCGGCCCGCGCTATTGCCCGTCGATCGAAGACAAGGTGGTGCGCTTTGCCGACAAGACCTCGCATCAGATTTTCCTTGAACCTGAGGGACTTGAGGACAATACGGTCTATCCCAACGGGATTTCGTCATCGCTGCCCGAGGACGTACAGCAGGAATATGTTGCCTCTATCCGAGGGCTGGAACATGCGGTCATCACCCAGCCGGCCTATGCCATCGAATACGATTACGTCGATCCCCGCGCCTTACGTCCCGATCTTGGTTTGCGCGCTATGCCAGGACTGTATCTGGCCGGTCAGATCAACGGCACCACGGGCTATGAGGAGGCTGCGGCGCAGGGCTTGGTCGCGGGCTTGAATGCGGCGCGTCATGCCTCGGGTCAGGATGCGGTGCTGTTCAGCCGGACGGAGTCGTACATCGGCGTGATGATCGACGATTTGGTTACGAGGGGGGTTGCAGAACCCTACCGGATGTTCACTTCGCGCGCAGAGTTTCGGCTGAGTCTGCGCGCAGACAATGCCGATCAACGGTTGACCACACTGGGACACGAGTATGGTCTGGTTGGCGATACACGGTGGCGGACATTTTCCGAGAAGCTGGATGGGCTGACGCACGCGACCACCCGGCTCAAGGCAAGGAGGGTCGCGGCGAGAGATCTGGCGGCACAGGGCGCGCGGATCAATCCCGATAGCGAATCGCGCGACGCCTTGGATGCGCTGGCGCTAGATGGGTTCGACTTCACTCAATTGATCCAGATCGCACCCGAGCTTTCTGATGTTCCCTCGGCTGTTCGGGCCCAGATCAAGCGTGACGCGACCTATGCCGCCTATACAGACCGGCAGGCGCGGGACATAGAGGCAATCCGTCGTGACGAGGGGCTGATCCTGCCAGAGAATTTCGATTACACCGGCATTTCCGGTCTTTCGACCGAATTGCGGATCAAACTCGAGCGTCGGCGTCCGCGCACGCTCGCCGAAGCAAACAACATCGACGGCATGACCCCCTCGGCACTCCTGCTCCTCTCCGCCCGCCTGCGTCGGTCGGGGCAGGCCGCATGAACAAAGAGCGCGCGGGTCTGGATGTTTCACGTGAAACACTCCAGAAGCTCGAACACTACGCCGATCTGGTGACGAAGTGGACGCAGCGAATCAACCTGATCGCGCCGTCCTCGATCGATGACATCTGGCATCGGCACATCGTCGATAGCGCACAGTTGGTAGTTCTCGCGCCAGAAACCGCCAAATCTTGGGTAGACCTCGGCTCGGGCGCCGGCTTCCCCGGTCTTGTCGTCGCCACAATCAGGTCCGAGACCCACCCCGATGGCTGGGTCACCCTTGTCGAAAGCGACCAACGCAAGGCCGCATTTCTGCGCCAGGCCGCCCGCGAAATCTCGGTCCCTGTTACCATCCGCACCGACCGCGCTGAATCCATGACCCCCGCGGGCAGCGACGTGCTCTCCGCTCGCGCCCTCGCGCCCTTGGTCAACTTGCTACCTCTCGCCCTACGCCATCTCGCGCCGAAGGGCACCGCCATCTTCCCGAAAGGCCGCAACGCTGCAGCCGAAATTGAAGAAGCACGCAAATCCTGGCGCTTTGATCTTGCCATTCGCGACAGCCTGACCGATCAGGAAGGCCGGATTCTGCGGATCGAAAGGATCGAACGTGCCTGACATCCTGCAAATGCACCCGGCGCAGATCGTGGCCGTTGCCAACCAGAAGGGCGGGGTTGGCAAGACCACGACAGCGATCAACCTCGGCGCGGCCCTTGCCCGTGCGGGGCGGCGCGTCCTTCTTGTCGATCTCGATCCGCAGGGCAACGCCTCGACCGGCCTTGGCATTTCCGCCGCCGACCGTCCTGTCACCACCTATGATTTCCTGCTCGGCGATGCCGGCCCGGCCGAGGCCTTTCGTGCCACCGCCATCGAAAACCTCCGCCTCGTCCCGGCGACAACCGACCTGTCTTCTGCCGATATCGAGTTGATTTCCAACGAAAAACGCAGCTTCTTGCTGCATGATGCCCTGCGCTCTGCACCCGTTGCCGCCGAACGGTTCGACTATATCCTGATCGACTGCCCGCCTTCGCTGAACCTGCTGACCGTCAACGCGCTGGTAGCCGCGCATTCCGTGATCATCCCGTTGCAAAGCGAATTCTTCGCCCTCGAAGGCTTGTCGCAATTCATGCTGACGGTGCGCGAGGTGCGGCAGACCGCCAATCCCCGCCTGCGGATCGAAGGTGTGGTCATGACCATGTCCGACCGCCGCAACCGCCTGTCGCAACAGGTCGAACAGGATGCGCGCGACAACCTGGGCGATCTGGTGTTCACCACGGTGATCCCGCGCAACGTCCGCCTGTCCGAAGCGCCGTCCTATGCCATGTCGGTGCTCGACTACGACCCCTCGTCAAGCGGCAGCATCGCCTATCGCGCGCTCGCCGCCGAACTCATCGCGCGCGAGGCCGCGACCCAGACGGAGACCGCCCATGTCTGACCGCAACCGCCCGCGCGGCCTTGGCCGCGGTCTGTCCGCGCTGATGTCCGACGTCGCCCAGGACAACGACCAGCGCCCGCGTCGCGCCGACCTGCGCGTGCCGGTCGAACAAATCCGCCCCAACCCCAATCAGCCGCGTCGCACCTTCCGTCTCGAAGAAATGGAGGAGCTTGCCGCCTCGATCCGGGAAAAGGGCGTCATCCAGCCGCTTATCCTGCGCCAGACCGGCACCGATGCCTATGAGATCGTCGCCGGGGAACGCCGCTGGCGCGCGGCGCAGATGGCGCAACTTCACGACGTTCCGGTGATCCTGCGCGACTATAGCGACGCAGAAGTCCTTGAAATCGCTATCATCGAGAATATCCAGCGCGCCGACCTCAGCGCGGTGGACGAGGCGGCCGGGTATCGCCAGCTGATGGACCGTTTCGGCCATACGCAAGAGCAGCTCGCCACCGCCCTGGGCAAAAGCCGCAGCCACATCGCCAACCTTCTGCGTCTCCTGACGCTGCCCGATGCGGTGCAGTCCATGGTCAGCGACGGCACCCTCAGCGCCGGTCATGCCCGCACCCTGGTCGGGCGCGACGATGCCCTGGCGCTCGCGCGCAAGATGACGATGGACGGTCTTTCGGTCCGGGCCGCCGAACGTCTGGTCCGCGAACCCGCTCGCAGCCCGCGCCGCGCCGATGCTGCCAGCCGCGCCAAGGATCCCGATACGCTGCAGATCGAACAGGAACTGACTGCGGCTCTTGGCATGTCGGTCAGCATTGATCATGCGCCGGGCGGAGAGGGTGGCAAGATGACCCTGCGCTATCGCAGCCTCGAACAACTTGACGATCTTCTGCGCGCCTTGGCCGGCGGCTAGTCCGTCAGCAGCGCGCGCAGGACAGCGTTCAGCACCGGCCGGCCCGCGGCCGTCACACCGATGCGAGTTGGTGTAGTCCACATCAGCCCATCCTCTGCCAGCCCATTGATCCGACTAAGGAATCGGTCATCGGTCGGGCAACGCTCGCGCGGCAGCCCCTCGGTCAGACGCAGTCCCATCATGAGCCGCTCGACCATCAGATCGGCAGAACCGATCATTTCCCGCAGGCTTTCACCCGAACCCTGGTCCACGGCGGCCAGCCAGGCCCCCGGTGCCAGCGGGCTTTCGGTGGCAAGGCGGCGTCCGTCCAGCGTCAACCGCCCATGCGCGCCCGGCCCGATCCCGGCATAATCGCCCTGCCGCCAGTAGATCAGATTGTGCCGGCTTTCCGATCCCGGCGCGGCGTGGTTCGAAATCTCATAGCCCGCCAGCCCCGACTCCGCGGTGATCTCCTGCGTCACCTCCCACATGTCGGCGGCCAGATCCTCGTCCGGCAGGCCCCGCAGCTTGCCGGCGGCGTGGTGGGCGCCAAAGGCGGTGCCGGGTTCTATGGTCAACTGGTAGAGCGACAGATGATCGACCGCCATGGCGATCGCCCCGCGCAGTTCCGCCGCCCAGTCCCGCAGGCTCTGGTTCTGACGGGCATAGATCAGGTCAAAGCTGATACGCGGGAAAATCGCCCGGGCGATGTCGAATGCCACCCGCGCCTCGGCCGCCGAATGCATCCGCCCCAGCGCCCTGAGATCGGCGTCATTCAGAGCCTGTACCCCCATCGAGAGACGATTCACCCCCGCTTCCGCATAGCCACGGAACCGCCCCGCCTCGACACTCGTCGGATTGGCCTCGAGCGTGATTTCGATGTCATTGGCAAAGGTCCATGCGCGCCGGGCGGCGTCCAGAACCGCCGCGACAGTCTCGGGCCGCATCAGGCTGGGCGTGCCGCCGCCGAAAAACACCGATCGCAATACCCGGCCCGGCGTTTCCGCGGCGACCCGACCGATTTCCTGCACATAGGCCGCTGCCCAGCGCCGCTGGTCGATGCTTGCGGCGACATGGCTGTTGAAGTCGCAATAGGGGCATTTCGCCAGGCAGAACGGCCAGTGTACATACAGGCCGAATCCCGCCTCTTGCCAGTTCTCAGGCAAAGCAGCCCGCCACCAGCTTGCGGAACGCCTCGGCGCGGTGGCTGATACGGTTCTTTTCCCAGCGGTCCATTTCGCCAAAGGTCACGTCAAAACCGTCGGGCTGAAAGATCGGGTCATAGCCATGTCCCCGATCGCCGCGCCCAGGCCAGACGATGCAGCCGGCGACATGGCCCTCGAACACCTCGTCGTGGCCGTCGGGCCAGGCCAGCACCAGGGTGCAGCAAAACCGCGCCCGCCGCGGCTCCGGCGCCGCCTTGGCGTTCAGCGCCTCCCAGGTCCGCCGCATCGCCAGGCCAAAATCGCGGCCCTGTGCGGTTTCCGCCCAATCGGCGGTATGCACCCCCGGCGCCCCGCCCAAAGCCTCGACTTCGATGCCGGAATCATCGGCCAGCGCCGGCAGACCGGTGGCATGCGCCGCGGCATGGGCCTTGATCCGCGCGTTGCCCACAAAGGTTTCTTCGGTTTCCGCGGGCTCGGGCAGCCCGTGGTCGGCATTCGACGACAGGCTGACGCCATAGGGCGCCAGCAGCGCGGCAATCTCTTCCAGTTTGCCGCGGTTGTGGGTCGCCACCACCAGCCGGTCGCCGCTGAACCGCCTCATGCCACCGCAGCCATCTGGGCCGCGGCCAGTTCGGCATTGCCGCTCGCGGCGAGATCCAGAAGCGTGGCCATCTGTTCGCGCGTAAAGGTCGATCCCTCTGCCGACATCTGCACCTCGATCAGCCGGTCACCGGTCATGACGAAATTACCGTCGACCCCGGCTTCGCTGTCCTCGGGATAATCCAGGTCCAGAACCGCCTGCCCGGCATAGATGCCGCAGGACACCGCCGAGACCGGCTGCACCAGCGGGTTCGACAGCACGATCCCCGCCTTCATCAACCGGTTGACTGCCAGTCGCAGCGCCACCCAACCGCCGGTGATCGCGGCGCAGCGGGTGCCGCCATCGGCCTGGATCACATCGCAATCGATCTGGATCTGCCGTTCGCCCAGGGCCACCCGATCGACGCCGGCGCGCAACGACCGCCCGATCAGCCGCTGAATCTCCTGCGTCCGGCCCGACACGCCTTCCTTGGCCTCGCGCCGCATCCGCGTGTTCGTCGCGCGCGGCAGCATGCCGTATTCCGCCGTCACCCAGCCCAGACCCGAGTTCTTGAGGAAGGGCGGCACCTTTTCGTCAATCGTCGCGGTGCACAGCACATGCGTATCACCGACCCGGATCAGGCAGGACCCTTCGGCATGGCGGTTCACCCCCGTCTCGATCACCACCTTGCGCATCTCGCCTGTCTGCCGTCCGCTGGGCCGCATGTCCGTCTCCTGTCCTTCGGGAATGCGCGTGGCCATACGCCACAGGCGGGGCAAATCCAACCCCGCATTGACGGCACCCGCCGGCTCGTTCTAATTGGTCCGCCCTGAAAGAACCGCCGCCATGCCGCAGAAAGTGCCCGATCTGACCGAACTGAACGAACGCTCGCGCGAAGTGTTCCGCCGGGTGGTCGAAGGCTATCTCGAAACCGGGGCGCCGGTGGGCTCGCGCACGCTGACCCGCTCGATGACTGAACAGCTTTCGGCGGCGACGATCCGCAATGTCATGCAGGATCTTGAATATCTGGGGCTTCTCGACAGCCCGCATATCAGCGCCGGCCGGGTGCCGACGCAAAGCGGCCTGCGCCTGTTCGTCGACGGCCTGCTGGAAATCGCCGATCTGCGCGATGCCGACCGCGAGGCGCTGGACGAAACCGTGGCCGCGCCCGAGGCCGACGTGACCGCAACGCTCGACCGGATCGGCGCCGCCCTGTCCGGCGTCACCCGCGGCGCCAGCGTGGTCCTGACGCCCAAGCACGAATCGGCGCCGATACGCCATGTCGAATTCGTCTCCCTCGCGCGCGACCGGGCGCTGGTGGTGCTGGTCTTTGCCGACGGCCATGTCGAAAACCGCCTGTTCACCCCGCCGCCAGGACAGACCCCGTCCTCGATGCGCGAGGCGGCGAATTTCGTGAATGCGCTGGCCGAGGGCCGGACCTTGCGCGAACTTCACGCCATCATGTCGCGGGAAATCCAGAAGCGGCGGCAGGAAATCGACGGCCTTGCCCGCGAGCTGGTGGAAAGCGGCCTTGCCACCTGGGTCAATCAGGGCGAACCGACCGAACGCCTGATCGTCCGCGGCGCCGGCAATCTTCTGGCCGAGGCACAGGCCCAGACCGACATAGACCGCATCCGCGGCCTGTTCGACGAGCTCGAGCGCAAGCGCGACATCGCACAATTCCTCGAACTGACCGAGGAAGGCGAAGGTGTGCGCATTTTCATCGGATCCGAAAACAAGCTCTTTTCACTTTCGGGTTCCAGTCTCGTCGTTTCTCCCTATATGAACGCCGACCGGAAGATCATCGGTGCCGTCGGGGTCATCGGCCCCACGCGGCTGAACTACGGGCGCATCGTGCCCATCGTCGATTACACTGCGCAACTGGTGGGGCGCATCCTGTCCGACCGGACGTGAAAGGTTGAAGAATGGCTGAACCGCAATCCGAACCGCAAACGCTCGAGGAACTCGCCGCAGAGGGCGATGCGCTCGACCTTGCCGCCGCCGGGATGGCGGCCGAAATCGATGCCCTGCGGGCGGAACGCGACGACTACAAGGACCGCTTCATGCGCGCGCTGGCCGATGCCGAGAACGCGCGCAAGCGGGCCGACCGCGACCGCCGCGAGGGCGAGATGTATGGCGCGACCCGGCTGGCGCGTGACCTTCTGTCGATCTACGACAATCTGCGCCGCGCGCTCGATGCCGTGGATGACGCCACCCGCGCCCAGAACGCCGCCTTTGTCGAAGGCATCGACCTGACCATGCGCGAGGTGCTGAGCGTGTTCGGCAAGCATGGCGTCAAGGTCATCGCGCCGCAGGTCGGCGACCGTTTCGATCCGGCTATCCATCAGGCGATGTTCGAGGCGCCCTTGCCCGGCACCCGCGCCGGCGACATCATTCAGGTCGCGACCGAGGGCTTTTTCCTCTACGACCGGCTGCTGCGCCCGGCGCAGGTAGGTGTGTCGTCGACCCCGGCGGGGTAAGGGTCATCAGCCCCGTAGGGTGGGCAATCGCCCACCGCCGCGTCGCGGTGGGCCACCGACCACCCTACGGGGCACACAGCGGGTAACCGTCACCCCTCCGCCAACCCCTTCAATTCATAGATCAATTCCAGTGCCTCCCGCGGCGTCAGCGCATCGGGATGCACGTCCCGCAGCCGCCCCTCGACGACCGAGGGCCTTGCCTTCGCCGGCACCGGGGCAGGGGGCGCGGCTGCGAACAACGGCAGATCGTCGACCAGAACCTTCTGCCGTCCGCCGCCCTCGCGTTCGCCCTTTTCCAGGGCCTCCAGCACCACCCGCGCCCGCTCCACCACCGCAGGCGGCAGCCCGGCCAGCCGCGCCACCTGAACGCCATAGCTGCGGTCGGCGGTGCCCTTCCTGACCTCATGCAGGAACACCACCTCGCCATCCCATTCCTTGACGCTGACTGTGGCATTGGCCACGCCGTCCAGCTTGTCGGCCAGCGCCGCCATCTCGTGGTAATGGGTGGCAAAGATCGCGCGGCAGCGGTTGACCTGCTGGAGATGTTCAAGCGTCGCCCAGGCGATCGACAACCCGTCATAGGTCGCCGTGCCGCGCCCGATCTCGTCCAGGATCACCAGCGCGCGGTCGTCGGCCTGATTGAGGATCGCCGCCGTCTCGACCATCTCGACCATGAAGGTGGACCTGCCGCGGGCAAGATCGTCAGAGGCGCCGACGCGGCTGAAAATCTGGCTGACCACGCCAATATGCGCCGCCGTCGCGGGCACAAAGGATCCCATCTGCGCCAGGACCGCGATCAGCGCGTTCTGCCGCAGAAAGGTGGATTTCCCCGCCATGTTCGGTCCGGTCAACAGCCAGATCGGCGCCTCGGTCAGGTCGCAGTCGTTGGCGACAAAGGGTTCGCCGCCGCGGCGCAACGCGGTTTCCACCACCGGATGCCGCCCTGCCGTGACCTCGAACGCGCGGCTGCCGTCGATCCGCGGCCGGCACCAGTTTTCGCCGCGCGCCAGGTCGGCCAGCGCCGCGGCAAGGTCAAGTTCGGCCAGCGCGCGCGCCAGCTGCGACAGCGGCCCGGACTGGCCAAGCACGGCCTCGCGCAGGCTGGCCCAGATGCGCTTTTCCAGATCAAGCGCATGGCCGCCGGCATTCAGGATGCGGGTTTCGATTTCGCTCAGCTCCACCGTCGTGAACCGCACCTGATTGGCGGTGGTCTGCCGGTGGATGAAGCTGTCCGACAGCGGCGGCGACAGCATGCGCGCGGCATGGGTGTCGGTGGTCTCGATGAAATAGCCCAGCACGTTGTTGTGCTTGATCTTCAGGCTGGGGATGCCGGTTTCGCCGGCATAATCGGCCTGCATTCCGGCAATGACCTGCCGGCCCTCGTCACGCAGCCGCCGTGCACCGTCAAGTTCGGCGTCGTATCCCGGCGCCACAAACCCGCCATCGCGGGCAAGCAGCGGCGGTTCCGCCACCAGCGCGGCATCCAGCAGTGCGAACAGCGCGTCATGGCTGGTCAGATCGGCGGCGGCGGCGCGCAGGAGGGGTGGCAGATCCTGCGCCCCGGCCTGCTGCGCGATGCGGCTGGCTGCAGTGATCGTGTTGCGGATCGCGGCAAGGTCGCGCGGCCCGGCACGGTCCAGCGCAAGGCGCGACAAGGCGCGTTCGATGTCATGCGCACCGCGCAGCCAGTCGCGCAGGTCGCGCATGAAATCGACACTATCCAGCAGCGTAGAGACTGAATCCAGCCGATCCGACACCGTCTCGATCCGGCAGGATGGCGCGGACAGCCGACGCTCCAGCAGACGGGCGCCGCCGGCCGTCACAGTCCGGTCGATGGCCGAGAGGAGCGACCCCGCCCGCCCGCCGCCCATGGCATGGGTCAGTTCCAGTGACCGCCTTGTGGCGCTGTCGATCTGCATCGACTGCCCGGCGGCCTCTTTCACCGGCGCCCGCAGCAGGGGCATCGCGCCCTTCTGGGTCAACGCGATGTAATCGGCGAGCGCGGCCAGCGCCGACACTTCGGCCCGTTCGAAACTGCCGAAGGCGTCCAGCGAGGCGACGCGATAGAGCGCGCACAACCGCCTTTCGCCATTGGTGCTGTCAAAAGACGCCCGCGACAGCGGGGTGGCGACGGCCCCTGACTCGCGCACCACGGATTCCAGCTGCCGGTCGCCGCCATCGGCCAGCAGCACCTCGCGCGGGGACAGGCGCGCCAGTTCCGGCCCCAGCCGCGCCAGCGGGCAGGGCATGACGGCGACCGATCCGGTGGAAATGTCGACCCAGGCCAGCGCCGATTCGTCGCGCACCTCGGCAAAGGCGGCAAGGTAGTTGTGCCGCCGCGCGTCCAGCAGCGTGTCTTCGGTCAGCGTGCCCGGCGTCACCAGACGCACCACATCGCGCCGCACCACCGATTTCGACCCGCGCTTCTTCGCTTCGGCCGGATCCTCCATCTGCTCGGCGATGGCGACGCGAAATCCCTTGCGGATCAGGGTCAGAAGATAGCCCTCGGCCGCGTGGAACGGCACGCCGCACATCTGGATCGGCTCGCCCAGATGAAAGCCGCGCCTGGTCAGCGCGATGTCCAGCGCCTCGGCCGCGGCGACGGCATCGTCAAAGAACATCTCGTAGAAATCGCCCATCCGGTAGAACAGCAGCGCATCGGGATGCTGGGCCTTGATCTCGAGATACTGCGCCATCATCGGCGTGGCGGTGCTGTCCATGGCTGTCCCCGGCGTGATCCGGCCCAGACTAGGGCCGCGGGCGGGCGGGGAAAAGGCCGGCGGCATGGAATCGACAATCTGTAGCTACACAATATCTGTGGATAACCTGTCGACCGACCCCAAGTTCTTGCGCATAGACTCCCATTGCCGCGACCGCGCCGGCCGGACTAGGCTGGCGGCGTTCGGGCCAGGGGATTTGCGATGACCAGATGGATTGTGCCGGCGCTGCTTGCCCTTGCGGCAACCCCCGCGGCTGCGCAGCAGGGGGATCTTGCGCAAAGGCTGGCGCAGATGGGCGCCACACCCTGCGCCGATAGCAGTCTGACCTGCGTCACCCTTGCCCTGCCGCTGGACCAGCTAGAACCGGGGAAAGACACGATCGACATCACCTTCGGCGTCCGCCCGGCGACCGGGGAAAGCCGGGCCGTGATGTTCATTTCCACCGGCGGGCCGGGGACGGCGGGGATCGGGCTGGCCGATGGCTATCTTGATCCGGTCGATCCGCGGATGCTGGCTGCGGTCGATTTCGTGTTCTTCGACCAGCGCGGCACCGGCCCGGTCCACGGCATCGCCTGCCCCGAGGCCGAGGCCGCCTATACCATGACCGACGCCTCGATTTCCCGGCCCGATGAGGCGACGGCCGCCGCCCGCGCCTATGCCGAGGACTGCGTGGCCGAAATCGACGCTCCCGCGATCCTGGCCCATCTCGACACCCAGCAGGCGATCCGCGATGCCGAAGCGTTCCGGCAGGCCATCGGGGCGCCGAAAATCTGGCTGTACGGCGAAAGCTATGGCACCCAGTTCGTGCAGGAATACGCGACCGCCTTCCCCGATGCGGTGGCGGGGGTGATCCTGGATGGCGTGGTCGACCTGAACCTGTCGTTCGAGGCGTTCTATGCCGAGTATACCGAGGCCGCGGAATCGATCCTGAGCCGCGTGTTTGCCGCCTGCGATGCCGATGCCGCCTGTGCCGCCGAAATGGGCCGCCCCGCGGCGCAGGTCTATGACACGCTTCAGGCCCGGCTGATGCAGGCGCCGGCCGATCTGGACTTTCCGCTGGGCAGCGGCGCGACCGAGGCGCGGCAGTTCAGCGAATCCATGCTGCAGATGAACGCCTTTTCGTCGCTATACGGAACCGACGCGCGGTCGGAATTCCTGCGGGCGCTGGCGGCTGCGGCGCATGACGACCTGATGCCGATGCTGCGGCTGGCCTATTACAACCTGTATATGGATGGCGAGACGGGCGAATTCTGGCAGGATCCGACCTGGTTCCCTTCGGCCTACTACGCGATCAACTGTTCCGACTACGGCGCCGAAGGCGCGACCCCGGAACAGGCGGTGGCGACCATTGTCGCGCAATCAGCCGCGCATCAGGCGCTCGCCCCGCGGATCGGCACCAGCTACATGACCGAGCGGCTTGCCTGCGCCTTCTGGCCGCATCATCGCGAGGGCGAGCGGCCGGCGCAATTCGCCGGCGGCGACTGGCCGACGCTGATCCTGAACGGCGATGCCGACCCGATCACGCCGATCTCGATGTCCTATGACATCCTCGACCATGCGCGGAACAGCTATATGGTGGCGATGCAGGGCGGGCCGCATGTGATCTGGGGCCGCGGGCTGGATTGTCCGGACGTGACGGTGACCGATCTTGTGGTGGACGGCACGCTGCCGCCGGCGCGGCTGCAACTCTGCGAACAGGCGCTGATCGAACCCTATGATCCGCTCGCCATCCCCGACCCCGCCGATGCGCTGGACGTGGCGGCGCATGTCGAACACGAGCTTGACCTCTACCCCGAGGTCTATGGCTGGTATGGCGATGCCGATCTGGCGGTGGGCTGCAACCACGGCGGCCGGGTGGTGATCGTGTCCGACGACAACGGCTGGTCCTATCGCTTTGATGGCTGCGCGCTGTGGGCCGATCTGGCGCTGACCGGCACCGGCCGGTGGGAATCGTCCGGCGGACCGGACGACGGTTTCCACCTGAGCGTGCAGGTCGCGGGCGCGGCTGTCGGCAAGGTCACCTATCGCCGCGATGCCTGGGCCGGGACAGAATGGATCGCCGGGGAATGGAACGGCGCGGTGCTGGAAACACCGCGCCCGATGCCATAGCGGGGTGGTGGGGTATCCCCCACCCTACCCGGCGTAGGGTGGGCCATCGCCCACCGTGATCCTTACGACCCAACCCGCCGGTTGCGCGCCGCGATCAGGCGCAGGCGCAGGGCGTTGAGGCGGATAAATCCTTCGGCGTCCTTCTGGTCATAGGCGCCGGCGTCCTCTTCAAAGGTCACATGCTTTTCGCTGTAAAGCGAATGGTCGGACCAGCGGGCGACAGTGCGGGCGACACCCTTGTAAAGCTTGAGCCGCACCGTGCCCGTGACATGTTCCTGCGTCTTGTCGATCAGCGCCTGCAGCGCCTCGCGTTCAGGGCTGAACCAGAAGCCGTTGTAGATCAGTTCCGCATAGCGCGGCATGATCGAATCCTTGAGGTGCCCGGCGCCGGAATCCAGCGTGATCTGTTCGATCCCGCGATGCGCCTCGAGAAGGATGGTGCCGCCGGGGGTTTCATACAGGCCCCGCGACTTCATCCCGACAAAGCGGTTTTCCACGAAGTCCAGCAGGCCGATGCCGTGCTTGCCGCCCAGTTCGTTGAGCCGGGTCAGCATCGTGGCGGGCGACAGCGCCTCGCCGTTGATGGCGACGGCGTCGCCTCGCTCGAACGTCAGTTCGATATACTCCGGGGTGTCCGGCGCGTCTTCGACCGCGACGATGCGCTGCGCGACGTAATCGGGCGCTTCCTCGGCCGGGTTTTCCAGCACGGTGCCTTCGGACGAGGTGTGCAGCAGGTTGGCGTCCACGCTGAACGGCGCCTCGCCGCGCTTGTTCTTGGCGATCGGAATCTGGTTCTGTTCGGCAAATTCCAGAAGGCGGGTGCGGCTGGTCAGATCCCATTCCCGCCAGGGCGCGATCACGCGCAGGCCGGGTTCCAGCGCGGCGACGCCCAGTTCGAAGCGGACCTGATCGTTGCCCTTGCCGGTCGCGCCATGCGCCACCGCATCGGCGCCGTGTTCCACGGCCAGTTCCGCCAGATACTTGGCGATCAGCGGCCGCGCGATCGAGGTGCCCAGAAGATACATCCCCTCATACAGCGCATTGGCGCGGAACATCGGGAACACGAAGTCGCGGACGAATTCCTCGCGCAGGTCAAGGATGTGAATATTCTCGGGCTTGATGCCCAGAAGGATCGCCTTCTGCCGCGCCGGTTCCAGTTCCTCGCCCTGGCCGAGGTCGGCGGTAAAGGTCACCACCTCGCAGCCATATTCGGTTTGCAGCCACTTGAGGATGATCGAGGTGTCGAGGCCACCGGAATAGGCCAGAACGACCTTTTTCGGGGCGGGTTTCTTGGCGGACATGGGCGGGCTTTCTGTCGGAATGCGTCAGCGCGCGGGAATAGAGCGTTTCCTCGTGCAGGGCAAGAAAGCCTGCGTTGACGCCGGCCCGCCGCGCGTGGTTCCTTGGGCGCATATTGTCACGCCATTCGAAAGGGTCATCATGGGCGGCAAGATTGTCGAGCATTCCTTCCGGTTGCTGTTCCGGAACCTGTCCGATGCGCTGAAGATCTCGGTCGGACCGTATCTGATCGCCATTGTCCTGACACTTGGTATCCTGATGCTGACGGCAGTGCCCGTGGAAACACTGCTGCTGGTGCTGAGCGGGGGCGGACCGCAGCAGGTGCCGGGCTCGCCGCTTGCCTTTATAGGCTTTGTGGCGGTGTTGCTGATCCTGCTGTTCGTGTCGGGATGGGTCGCGGTGTCATGGCACCGCTTCGTCCTGCTGGAGGAATACCCCGGCCTGCTGCCCACGCTGTCGGACAAGCCGATCTGGCCCTATGTGGGCAAGACCCTGCTGCTGGCTCTCGTCATGGTCCTTGTGGCCGTGCCGCTTGGCTTTGTCGTCGGGCTTCTGGCCACTCCTTTCCTTGGCGATCCGTCCTCGTCCGGTCTGATCGTGATCGGATTCGTCGTCGGTCTGGCCATCGGCACGATCCTGTCGTGGTTCTGGCTGCGCTGGGGGCTGATCCTGCCGGCCACCGCGGTCGGGCGGCCGATGACGATGGGCGACAGCTGGAACGCGACCAAGCAGCACTCCGGGGCGATCTTCACCGCCGTCCTGATCCTGATCGCGCTGAACCTTGTCGTAAGCCTGGTGGTCGGTTTCGTGCTGGGCGACAACATCGTGACCGCAATCCTGGGCCTGGTCATCAACTGGATCAGCCTGATGATCGGCATTTCGATCCTGACCACGCTTTACGGCCTTGTCGTCGAGGGCCGGGTGCTGGACTGACCCCTTGAAATCGGCGGGCGTTCGGCGCAGGTCCGGAGGATGACCGGATTTGCGCCCCTTGCCCGTGCCGCGACCGATGCGTTGCGCGGGTTGTTTCCCGAAACCCCGCTGCAGCGGAACGACCATCTGTCGGCCCGCTTCGGTGCCGATATCTGGCTCAAGCGCGAGGATCTGACGCCGGTGCGCAGCTACAAGCTGCGCGGCGCCTTTACGGCCATGCGCAAGCTGCGCGGCAGCGACCCCGGCCAGATGGATTTCGTCTGCGCCAGCGCCGGCAACCATGCGCAGGGCATGGCCTTTGCCTGTCGCCATTTCGGCGTGCGAGGCACCATCTTCATGCCGGTGACGACGCCGCAGCAGAAGATCGTCAAGACACGCATATTCGGCGGCGATCAGGTCGAGATCGTGCTGAGCGGCGATTACTTTGACCAGACGCTTGCCGCCGCGCAGGCGTTCTGCGCGCAGCAGGGCGCGCATTTCCTTGCGCCTTTCGACGACCCCGATGTGATAGAGGGGCAGGCCTCGGTCGCGGTCGAGCTGCTGGACCAGCTGGGTCGCGCCCCCGATTTCGTCATCCTGCCGGTGGGTGGCGGCGGGCTGGCCGCCGGGGTGGTGCGCTATCTGTCGGAAGCCGCGCCCAAGACGCAGTTCCGCTTTGTCGAACCCGCCGGCGGCGCCTCGCTGACCGAGGCGTTGCGGGCCGGCCATCCGGTCAAGCTGAACAAGATCAATTCCTTTGTCGATGGCGCCGCCGTGGCGCGGATCGGCGATCTGACCTTTCCCGTTCTGGCGGCGACCGATCCGGGGCATGTCCTTCTTGCCCCCGAGGACCGGATCTGCACCACCATCCTCGACATGCTGAATGTCGAAGGGATCGTGCTGGAACCCGCCGGCGCGCTGTCGATCGACGTCTTGCCGCAACTGGCCGAACAGATCCGCGGCAAGACGGTGGTTTGCGTCACCTCGGGCGGCAACTTCGATTTCGAACGGCTGCCAGAGGTCAAGGAGCGCGCCCAGCGTTTTGCCGGTCTCAAGAAATACTTCATCCTGCGGATGCCGCAGCGCCCCGGTGCGTTGCGTGATTTCCTGTCGATGCTGGGCCCCGAGGACGACATCACCCGGTTCGAATATCTCAAGAAAACCGCCCGCAACTTCGGCTCGGTCCTGATCGGCATCGAGACCCTGCGGGCCGAGAATTTCGAGCAGTTCCTGGCCCGGATGGATGCGGCCGAGTTCGACTATCGCGACTTTACCGATGATGCGGCGCTTGCCGAGTTCCTTATCTGAGGCAAGGTTGACCTTGACCGGCCGCTCGGGCACCACACCGGCACAGGGCAGGAGGGCGGCATGGGCTGGTCGATCGTCGCACAGGGCTTTGACTATCTGTTCCGCCATTACCGCGATGCCCTGAAGGTATCGCTCGGGCCGTTCGCGCTGCTGGTCGCGCTGGTCTGGCTGGTGTTCCGCGTCACCGGCGCCTCGTTGCAGATGCTGATGTATGGCATTGCCGTGGGACGCATGGCTCCGGCGGGGATTGTCGCGCTCAGCCTGATCGTGCTGGCGCTGGTGTTCGTGTCCTCGTGGGTGTCGGTCGCGTGGCACCGGCGGATGCTGCTGGATGAACGGCCGGGGCTGTTGCCGCGGGTGGTGCTGGGGGCCGTCGGCGCCTATACCGGGCGGTCGCTTCTGATCGGGGTCATGCTGGCGGTGCTGATGTTCCCGGTGTCGTCGGTGGTCTGGCAGATGGTGGGGATCACCGGGATTCGCCTTGTCCCCGGGGTGGACATGCTGGTTGGCTATGGCCTGTCGGTGTTCTTCTTCTACCTCTGGCTGCGGGTCGCGCTGATCCTGCCGGCAGCGGCGGCCGGGCGCGTCTATTCCCTGTCGGACGCCTGGAACGACGGCGGCCGCCTGTCACAGGACATCCTTCTGGCCGCCGCGATCTGCGCCGCGCTGTCGCTGTGTTTCCAGGCCATCCCCGCGCTTTTGCCCCTGCCTGGCTGGCTGCAGGTGGCGGTCCGGCTGGCGGTGCTGTGGCTGACGCTGATGGGCAGCGCCTCGGTGGTGACGGTACTTTACGGCCTTGTGGCCGGCCGGCGCCGCCTGCGCTGAGACGCGGCACCGCGGCGCGGCCGCCGATCCGCCGAATGTCGGGGCGAAACGGCCGCGCGTCTGGCCGGGGCGCCCTGTGCCGTCCTAGCGGACCACCAGCACCGGCACCGGGCTTGACGCCACCACTTCCGAGGTCTGGCTGCCCAGAACCAGCCGGCCAAGTCCGCGCCGCCCGTGCGAGGCCATGACGATCAGCTCGCACCCCTGGCTGCGCGCGGTTTCGACGATCGCCTCGGCCGGGTGGGATTTCGCGACATGCAGCACGCTGGCCAGCACGCCGGCGGTGTCGGCGGCGCTGCCTGCGGCGGCAAGGATGCCATCGGCATAGGCTTTCTGGTCCTCTTCATACCCCTCCGGCGCGACCAGACCGGGGCTCCAACCGCCGCCGGCGGCATCGGCGAAGATCGGGAAGGGTTCGGTCACGGTAACGATGGTCACCTTCGACCCAAGGGCGCGCGCCAGCGACAGACCGTGGTCCAGCCCCTTTCCGGCCAGTTCCGAGCCATCGGTGGAAATCAGGATATGGGAATACATGGCAGACCTCGTGGCGAGAGTTGCGACCGGCGGGTTGCCGGCCGCGCCCGGCTGCATCCGGGCAGGACAAAGCTAGGGCGTCTCGCCCTGCCGCACCAGAAGATGCGGCAGGGTGGCGCAGGAAATTCCCGCTCAGCGCCCGCGCGTGCGCCAGCTGTCGGCGTAATTGCCGCGCGCTTCGGCGGAATAGGGTGTCGGCGCCACGCGGACGCGGATTTCGGCCTGACGGTGCGGTTCGGCGCTGGTCTTGCCGGTGGTTTCCGGTTCGCCCCAGATCAGGGTCAGCACATCGCCTTCCTTCACGTCGCGGTCGACGACGCCCAGCGACAACATGCAGCGTTCGTTGTAGGAATAGCCGTTGAACATGCTCATCCCCACCATCCTGCCGTCGCGCATCAGGCAATCGGCGCTGGTCGAGGCATAGTTCGACAGCGGAAAGTCGATCCACTTGGCCGGCGTGCCCTCTTCAAAGTTCGAGGCGATGACCTTGAGCACATCCTCGCGGTTCCATTCGAAGGTGACCTTGCGGCGGTTGGCGGCGCGGTCCTTCATCGCGGCCAGCGCGGCCTTGCCGACGAAATCGTCCTTCTTCCAGCCGATGTAGAAATCATAGCCCAGTTCGAACGGGTTGAGGTAATAGTCCTCGATATTGTCCGACACGAAAGACCCGCCGATGCTGCCCGCGGCTTCGTAACTGTCGGCGCCCAGCCAGTCGCGATAGTCGGCCAGCATCCCGTCCCCGGTGTAGATGCCGGGCAGGGGCGACGGAATCCATCCCGATTCCAGCGTGTTGGTCGCATAGGCGCGGCTGCCGCACTGCACGAGGTTGACCCCGGCGTCGCGGGCAGCCTGCAGGATGGTCGAATGGATATAATCCTTGTCCTTGTAGGGCCCCCAGACCTCAAGCCCCGGCGCGCCGGACATGCCGTGCCGCAGCGCCATCACCTTGCGCGAGCCGATCATGATCGGGGCGGTGTGGAAGAACTTGATCTCGGGGATCGGGCCGCCGTTCATCGCCTCGAAGATCTTCGGCGCGTCCGGCCCCTGGATCTGGAAGCGGTAATGTTCGCGCAACACCCGCTCGCCCTCGGGCCGCGACGGGCTGCGCGGGTCATAGCGCAGCCGGACGTTCCACTTGCCCCAGGCAGCGCAGAACATCAGCCAGTTTGATGTCGGCGCGCGGCCGACCAGCACATATTTGTCGTCGCGTTCGCGAAAGATGATGTGGTCGCCGATGACATGGCCGGCGGGGGTGACGGGCACGAAATGCTTGGCCCGGTTCAGGTCGAAATTGGCGAATGAATTGATGCCGTGATGCGACAGGAACGCCGTGGCGTCCGGCCCCTCGACGATCAGCTCGTCCATGTGGTGGCTCTGGTCGAACAGCACGGCGGATTGCCGCCACGCCACCTGTTCGTTGCGCCAGTTCTGGAATTCGGGCGCCACGACCGGATAGACATAGACCCCGGCCCTTGAATTGCGCAGCAGGCTGACGGCGCCGCCCGGCGTTGCCGCCATGACGGCTGAAAGGTTGTTGTCGGCCATGATTCCCTCCCTCTGGTCGAGCACGGGCGCGACCTTGCGGCCGGCGCGTCCGCTTGGCAAGGAATTTCGTATGAGCGGATGATATTCCGCTATGGCGAATTACGTCGTGGCGCCGGAGACAAGCTGAAAGTCGATGACCGTTTGCCGCGCCACCGGCCGCCCGGCAGCAAGATCCAGCGCCGCCTGACCGGCGCCCTGGCCGATCTCGCGCCGGGGGGTGCGGATCGTGGTCAGCGGTCGCGGCAGTTCCTGCCCGATGTCCAGCGCGTTGAACCCCATGATGGCCAGCCGCCCCGGCACGTCGATGCCCTGCGACAGGCAATGGAACATGCCGCCGATGGCCATGTCGTCGTTCGAGAAATAGACGGCATCGACATCGGGCGTCTTGGCCAGCAGGTCGGCCAGTGCCTGCCGCCCCGCGGCAACGCCCGAGGGCGCGGACAGCATCCGTTCGGCCTGCAACGCCAGCCCGGCTTCGGCCAGCGCGGCAACAAAGGCGCGGTGCCGCTTGGCCGCGCGGCTGTCGCGCGTCAGGTCATGGCCGACATAGCCGATGCGCCGGTATCCGCGCGAGATCAGGTGCCGCGCCGATACCCGGCCGGCGGTTTCGTGCGAGAAACCGATCATGACATCGACGGGATCGTCGCCCAGATCCATGATCTCGATGCAGCGGGTGCCGTCGGCTTTCAGCCGGGCAACGGTGCCGGCCTCGTGCTCAAGCCCGGTCAGCACCAGCGCGGCGGGCCGCCAGCCCAGAAAGGAATCGACCAGCCGCGATTCCTCGGCCGGGTCATAATTGCTGACGCCGATGATGGTGCGGAACCCGGCCGGAGCGATGGCGGCGTCGATGCCGGCCAGCACATCGACAAAGACGATATTGGCCAGCGACGGCACGATGACGCCGACAAGGTTCGACGACGACGACACCAGCGAGGCGGCGATCGGATTGCGGCGATAGGACAGCGATTCCGCCGCGCGGCGCACCCGGTCGCGGGTTTCGTCGCTCATCGGGCCCTGGCCGCGCAATGCGCGCGAAGCGGTGATGACGCTGACGCCCGCGGCCGCGGCCACGTCGATCAGGGTCGCGCCCCCGTCCTTGCCCTTGCCGCGTGCCATTGTGCCCCCCGCTTTCCCCTGTCTTGACAGCAAATGGTAACGCTGTCATCAGAATGATAACGTTGTCATTGGGGGAAAGCATGGCTTACGCTGCGCGCAAGGTCGCGGTCATCGGGCTGGGGTCGATGGGCATGGGCGTGGCCGGGTCGCTGTTGCGGGCCGGGTTCGACGTGGCCGGCTGCGATCCGCGGCCCGAGGCTGTGGCGACACTGGCATCGCAAGGCGGGCGGGCGGCGCAGACCCCGGCCGAGGCGGCGGCGGGCGCGACAGCGGTGTTCAGCGTGGTGCTGAATGGCGCCCAGACCGAAACCGTGCTGTTCGGCGATGGCGGCTGCGCCGCCGCGATGGCGCCCGGCGCGGTGTTCGTGTCGATGGCCACGATGTCGCCCGATCTGGCCCGCGATCTGGCGGCGCGGCTGGCCCCTGTCGGCTATCTCGACGCCCCGATCAGCGGCGGCGCGGTCAAGGCGGCGGAAGGCAAGCTGTCGGTCATGGCCTCGGGTGCGCCGGCGGTGTTCGATGCGATTTCGGGCGAACTGGCTGCGGTATCGGAAAACCTGTTCCGGCTGGGCGATGAACCCGGTCAGGGGTCCAGCTTCAAGGCGGTGAACCAGCTTCTGGCCGGCGTCCATATCGCCGTGGCGTCCGAGGCGATGGCCTTTGCCGCCGCGCAGGGTCTGGATCTGGCCGAGGTCTATCGCGTCATCACCCTGTCGGCGGGCAATTCCTGGATGTTCGCCGACCGGATGAAGCGGGTGCTGGACAACGATTACCGTCCGCGCAGTAGCACCGACATCTTTGTCAAGGATCTGGGCATCGTCCTGGACGTGGCCAAGGCGCGCAAGCTGCCGATGCCGATTTCGGCGCAGGCGATGCAGATGTTCCTGATGACATCGGCCAGCGGCATGGGCGCGGACGACGATTCATCGGTGGCGCGGTTCTATGCGCGATTGTTCGGGGTCACCGACGTGATCCGCAAGGGGGAGGACGACAAATGACCTATGCCATCTATCCAAGCCTCAAGGGCCGCAACGTGCTTATCACCGGCGGCGCCGGCGGGATCGGCGCCGAACATGTGATGCAATTCGCCGCACAGGGCGCGCGGGTCGCCTTCATCGACTACAACCCCGAGGCCGCCGGGGCCGTGGTGGACAAGGTGCGCAGCGCCGGCCATGCCGCGCCCGATTTCCTGCAGGTGGACCTGCGCGACATTGCCGCGCTGGAATCCGCGATCGCCGGGTTCATCGCCAAGGCCGGGCCGGTGACGGTGCTCGTCAACAACGCCGCCCATGACGAACGCCACACGCTGATGGAGGTGACGAGCGAGTATTTCGACGAACGCATCGCCTTCAACCTCAAGCACATGCTGTTCTGCGCCAAGGCCGTGGCGCCCGGCATGAAGGCGGCGGGGGGCGGCAGCATCGTCAACTTCGGCTCGTTCTCGTGGCGGGTCGGGCTTGAGGGGATGCCGGTCTATGTCACCGCCAAGGCGGGGATCGAGGGGCTGACCAAGGGCCTCGCCCGCGAACTGGGCGGCGATGCCATCCGCGTCAACTGCGTCATCCCCGGCTGGATCATGACCGAACGCCAGCTGGAACTGTGGGTGACCGAGGAAACCAAGGACCGCATCCGCGCCAACCAGTGCCTCAAGGATCTGGTGATGCCGGCGGATGTGTCGCGCATGGCTCTGTGGCTGGCTGCAGACGACAGCCGCATGTGTTCGTCGCAATTCTTCACCGTCGACGGCGGATGGAGCGGGCGGTGAGCGCGGTCACCATCCTTGACCCCCGCGGCGCCGGGCTCGTCTCGGGCGAACCCGAACGGATCTGGACCGGCGCCAAATGGACCGAAGGGCCGCTGGTCCTGCCCTGGGATGGCGCGCTCTTGTTCAGCGACATCCCGAACAACCGCATCCTGCGCTGGACCGCGGAGGGGGTGACGGTGTGGAAACAGCCGTCGAATTTCGCCAATGGGCGGACGCTGGATGCCGCGGGCAATATCCTGACCTGCGAACACGGCGGCCGGCGGGTGACGCGCACCACGCGCGACGGCGGCTATGAGGTTGTGATCGACGCGCATGAGGGGCGAAGGCTGAATTCGCCCAATGACGTGGTGGTCGCGGCCGATGGGGCGGTCTGGTTCACCGACCCGCCCTATGGCATCGAAAGCAATTACGAAGGCTACAAGGGCGACAGCGAGCAGACCGGCAATCACGTCTATCGGTTCGATCCGACGACCGGCGAAAGCCGCATCGCGGCGGGGGATTTCGACCGGCCGAACGGTCTGGCCTTTTCGCCCGATGGCAGAACGCTTTACATCGCCGACAGTGGCGCCTCGCGCGGGGCGGCCTATGGGGACGACGCATTCGTCCCCTCGCGCCCGCACCATATCCGTGCGTTTGACGTGGCTGCCGATGGCACCCTGTCGGGCGGCCGCGTGTTCGCCGATGTCGATGCCGGGGTGCCCGATGGCATCCGGGTGGATGCCGCCGGCAATGTCTGGACCAGCGCCTGGGACGGCGTGCGCGTCCATGCGCCCGACGGGACCATGATCCTGCGGATCGCGCTGCCGGAAATGGTGTCGAACCTGTGCCTTGATCCGGCCAACGGGCGGATGTTCATCACCGCCACGACTTCGGTCTATCGGCTGAGGCTGGCATGATCCTTCTGGGGGCGATTGCCGACGATTTCACCGGGGCAAGCGATCTGGCCAACACCCTGACCCGTCAGGGGATGCGGACCATGCTGTTCAACGGCATCCCGCAGGGCGATGCCGATTGCGAGGCGGCGGTAATCGCGCTCAAGACCCGCTCCGTTCCGGCGGAGCAGGCCGTTTCCCGGTCGGTTCAGGCATTCCGCTGGCTTGAGGGGCAGGGCGTCGGACAGATCCTGTTCAAATATTGCTCGACCTTCGATTCGACGCCCGAAGGCAATATCGGCCCCGTTGCCGATGCCTTGATGGCCGCGACCGGGGTGCGGACGGCGGTGGTCTGCCCGGCCTTTCCTGGGGCAGGGCGGACGATCTATGCCGGGCATCTGTTCGTGAACGGGGTGCCGCTGCACGAAAGCGGCATGCAGCACCATCCGCTGAACCCGATGACCGACCCCGACCTGCGGCGCTGGCTGGAATTGCAGGCCGAAACCGCCGTCGACTGGCTGCCGTGGGAGGTGGTGCATCAAGGCGCCGCCGCCATCCGTGCCCGGCTTGAGGCTTTGGGTCGCGACCGGCCGGCGCTGGTGGTGGTCGATGCGCTGACCGACGACGACCTGATGCAGATCGGTGCCGCGCTGGACGGCGCGCGGCTGATTACCGGCGGATCCGGCATCGCATTGGGCCTGCCGGCGAATTTCCGCCGCGCGGGGCTGATCGGCGATTCGGGCGCCGCGGCTGAATCGGTCGCCGGGCCGGGTTGCGTCCTGTCCGGGTCGTGTTCGAACGCCAGCCGGGCGCAGGTCGCCGAACATGCCGCGCTGCACCCGGCGCGCGAAATCGTGGTGGCCGAGGTGATGGCGGGCACGGTGTCGGCAGCCGAACTGGCCGACTGGGCCGCCGGACAGGCCGGGGCGTCGCCGATGCTCTATTCCACCGCCGCGCCCGATCAGGTGGCCGCGGTGCAGGCAAGCCATGGCCGCGAGGCGGTGTCGGAACGGCTGGAACGGCTGATGGGCGATCTGGCCCTTGCCCTGTGGGACCGCGGGTTCCGGCGGATCGCTGTCGGCGGCGGCGAAACCTCGGGCGCGGTGATCGAGGCGCTGGGGGTATCGCGGATGCGGATCGGTGCGGAAATCGCGCCGGGCGTGCCGGCGGTGTTCACCGACCGCGACGGGCAGGCGCTGGGCCTTGCGCTGAAAAGCGGCAATTTCGGCGGGCAGGGGTTCTATGACCGCGCTCTGGCCGCGCTGGGGGGCGCATGACCGAGGCCGACCTTCGCGCCGATATCGTCTGGTGGGGCAGGTCGCTGTTCGACCGCGGCCTGACCTCGGGCACCTCGGGCAATATTTCGGTCCGTTGCGGCGACGGGTTTCTGGCGACGCCGACCAATTCCTGCCTTGGCCGGCTGGACGCCGGCCGGTTGTCGCGGCTGGATGGCGACTGGCGCCTGCTGGACGGCGATCCGCCGACCAAGGAAATCGCCCTGCACCGGCCGTTCTATGCCGCCAATCCGGGCAATGGCGCCGTGGTGCATCTGCATTCGACCCATGCCACCGCGCTGTCCTGCCGGGCCGACATCGACACGGCCGACGCGATCCGGCCTGTCACGCCCTATGTGGTCATGCGCCTGGGTGTCGTGCCGGTTCTGCCCTATGCGCGGCCGGGGTCCGATGTGCTTGAGCCGCGGTTGCACGAACTGGCCGCAAGCCATGCCGGCGTACTTCTGGGCAACCACGGCCCGATCGTGGCGGGGCGCAACCTGACCGCCGCAGTCAGCGCCATCGAAGAGCTTGAGGAAGCGGCGAAGATGGCCCATCTGCTGCGCGACCTGCCGGTGCGATACCTTACCACCGCTGAAATCGCCGAACTTCACCACCATTTCGGGGGCCGCTGATGCGCCTGTCCGCCAATCTTGGCTTCCTTTGGCCCGACCTGCCGCTGCTGGACCGGATCGCTGCCGCCGGCTTGGCGGGCTTTGCGGCGGTCGAGCTGCACTGGCCCTATGACATTCCCGCGGCCGAGATTCGCCGTGCCGCCGATGCCGCGGGGGTCCGTGTCCTTGCGCTCAATTCCCTGCGCGGCGATGTGGCGGCGGGCGAGGCCGGCCTTGCCTGCCTGCCGGGACGCGAGGGGCAATTCCGCGACACCGTCGCGCTGGCCTTCGACTATGCCCGCGTTCTGGGTGCCGGGGCGGTGCATGTGATGGCGGGGAAACCGCAGGGCGACGGTTGGCGCGACGCGCTGATCGCCAACCTGCGCCATGCCTGCGATACCGCGGGCGACCTGACCGTGCTGATCGAGCCGCTGAACACCACCGACAACCCCGGCTATGCCTATGCCACCGTGGATCAGGCGCAGGCGATCCGTGCCGCTGTCGATCGGCCGAACCTGCGGCTGATGTTCGATGCCTATCATGTCGCGATGATGGGGCAGGATCCGGCGGCGGTCTGGCTCGCCTGCCGCGCCGATGTCGGCCATGTGCAGTTCGCCGGCGTTCCCGGCCGGGCCGAGCCATCGCCGGATGCGCCGCCGCTGCGCGCCTTCTTCGAAACCCTGCGTGCCGAGGGCTATTCCGGCTGGATCGGCGCCGAATACCGCCCCGCCGGTGCAACCGAGGCCGGGCTTGGCTGGCGCGACCGGATTCCCGGCGGCTGACTCGCTGCCCGGCAAAGGTTCCTTGCCTTGCCCCCGCTGGCCCCGGCCGGCGGGGGTTTTGGTTTGGTCGGTGCGTGGCGCCATGGGGGTCATATGATCTGCCTATATACGACTTAGCGAAAAACACTTCGGCACAGCGAAAAAATGCTTGAGCAGTCGCGCGATCCCGTTAAAAGAAGGTCAGGGAGTTCGCGCGTGGCCCGTTGCCGCCCGCGGATCAGGGTTTCCCCCGGCCGCATTGCCGGCAGGGGCTAGGGACGGCTGTTGCCGCCGCCGCGGAGGGTCGGATGCCAGAGGATGCGCTGCCATTGCAGGGGCTGGTCGTGGTCGAATTCTCGACCAGCGTGGCCGGGCCGTTTGCCGGCCAGGTCCTGGCCGATCTTGGCGCCGAGGTTTTCAAGGTCGAACGTCCCGATGGTGGCGATGACGCCCGCCACTGGGGGCCGCCGTTCGTCGATGGCGTTGCGCCCGTTTTCCAGACCCTGAACCGCAACAAGCATTCGCTGGCGGTCAATCTCAAGGACGAAGGCGAACGCAAGGCGCTGGCCGCCTTCATCCGCGACCGCGCCGACATCGTGGTGCAGAACCTGCGGCCCGGCCTGATGGACACGTTCGGGCTGGATGCCGACAGCCTGCGCGCCCACAAGCCCGAACTGATCTATTGCAACATGACCGCCTTTGGCCCGGTGGGGCCGAAACGGATGCAACCGGGCTATGACCCGCTGATGCAGGCCTGCGCCGGGATCATGTCGACGACCGGGATCGAGGGGAATGAACCCGTCCGCGTCGGGCCGTCGCTGGTCGATCAGGGATCGGGGATGTGGGCGGTGATCGGCATCATGGCGGCGCTGATCGAACGCGGCCGCAGCGGGCAAGGGACAACCGTCGACACCTCGCTTTATGAAACCGCCGTGGGCTGGCTGCCGGCGCAGATCGCGACCTTTCTTGCCTCGGGCAAGGTGCCGGGCCGGATCGGGACCGAGAATGCCGGCATCGCCCCCTACAAGGCATTCCAGGCGCGGGACGGCTGGCTGGTCATCGCTGCCGGCAACAACGGGCTGTTCGGCCGGCTGGCCGGGGTGCTGGACCGGCCCGACTGGGCGCAGGACGCGCGATTTGCCACCAATCCGGCCCGCGTCCAGAACCGCGCGGCGCTGAACGCGCTGATCCAGGAGGTTATTTCCACCGGCGACCGCGACGGCTGGCTTGCCGCTCTGGAAAAGGCGGGGGTGCCCGCGGCGCCGGTGCTGGCGCTGGACGAAACCCTTGCCGATCCGCAATTCGACGCGCTGGGCATCCTTCAATCCGTGCCGGATTCGGAAAGCCGGCTGGTGGGCCTGCCGCTGCATTTCGACGGTACGCGGCCGGCGCTGCGGTCGGGTCCGCCGGCGGTTGGCGACCGCACCGATGTGCTTGCCCCCTATTTCTCGCAGGAGGCGCGCGATGAGCGGATTGCCTGAGATGCGGCGCCTGAAGGTCGACCGTCAGGATGGCGTGATGGTCGTCGCCTTCAACCGGCCCGAGGTGCGCAACGCGCTTGACACGCCGACGATCATGGACCTGCGCGACCTGTTCGTGCCGCTGAAACACACGCCGGGCGATCTGCGCTGCATCGTGCTGACCGGGACCGGCGACAAGGCGTTTTCCGCCGGCGGCGATCTCAAGGAACGCGATGGGATGAGCGATGATGACTGGCGCCTGCAGCACGCCATCATCGAGGAATCGGCCTATGCCGTGCTGGATTGCGCCGTGCCGGTCATTGCTGCGGTCAACGGCGTGGCCTTTGGCGGTGGCTGCGAACTGGCGCTGGCCTGCGATTTCATCCATGCCGCCGACACGGCGCGCTTTGCCCTGCCCGAGGTGACGCGCGGCATCATGCCCGGCGCCGGCGGCACGCAGAACCTGCCCCGCGCGGTGGGCGAGCGGCGGGCCAAGGAAATCCTCCTGACCGGACAGCCGTTTACCGCGCAACAGGCGCTGGACTGGGGCATGGTCAATGCCGTCCATCCGGCGGCCGACCTGATGCCCAGGGTGATGGAGGTGGCGCAGGCGATTGCCGCCAATGCGCCGATTTCCGTCCGCCAGATCAAGATGGCCGCGCATCAGGGGATGCAGACCGACCTGACCAGCGCCCTGCGCATCGAGGTCGCGGCCTATGAACGCACCATCCCGACCGAGGACCGCCGCGAGGGCGTGCGCGCCTTCAACGAAAAGCGCGCGCCGCGGTTCACGGGGCGATAAAGAAAGGACTTCGGCGTGACCGATCAGACCGAAACCCTTGTCCCGCTGGGCGAGGACCATGTTGAAATCCGCGAAAGCGTTCGCGCGCTATGCGCGAGATACCCCGGCGACTACTGGCGCAATCTCGAGGCAGCCGGCGAATACCCCGACGCCTTCGTGACCGAAATGGGCGAGGCCGGGTTCCTGTCGGCGCTGATCCCCGAGGAATACGGCGGATCCGGCCTGCCGCTGCGCGTCGGGTCGGTCATCCTCGAAGAAATCCACGCCTCGGGCGCCGATGCCTATGCCTGCCACGCGCAGATGTACATGATGAAGATGCTGCTGCGGCACGGCAACGAGGCGCAGAAGAACAAGTATCTGCCAAAAATCGCCGCCAACGAAATCCGCTATCAGGCCTTCGGCGTGACCGAGCCGACCAGCGGCAGCGACACGCTGAAACTGCGCACCAGCGCGGTGCGCGACGGCGACCAATATGTGGTGAACGGGCAAAAGATCTGGACCTCGCGCGCGCGGCATTCCGACCTGATGACGCTTCTGGTGCGGACCACGCCGCTGGATCAGGTGCAGAAAAAGACCGATGGCCTGTCGGTGCTGCTGGTCGACATCAACGCATCCCTGGGCAAGGGGCTGACCATTCGGCCCATCGACACCATGGTCAACCACCACACCAACGAGGTTTTCTATGAAAACCTGCGGGTGCCGGTGGAAAATCTGATCGGCGAGGAGGGCAAGGGCTTTCGCTATATCCTTGACGGCATGAATTCCGAGCGGATTCTGGTGGCGGCGGAATCGCTGGGCGATGCGCGCTATTTCATTGAAAAGGCGGTGAACTACTCGAAAGAGCGGATCGTCTTTGGCAAGCCCATCGGCCAAAATCAGGGCGTGCAGTTCCCCATCGCCCGGGCCTATGCCGAATGGAAGGCCGCCGACATGCTGGTTCGCGCCGCGACCCAGCTTTACGAGGACGGCAAGAATTGCGGCGAGGAAGCGAACATCGCCAAGATGCTTGCCTCCGAAGCGGCGTGGAATGCGGCCGAGGCCTGCATGCAGACCTTCGGCGGCTTTGCCGCGGCGCGCGAATACGACATCGAACGCAAGTGGCGGTCGGCGCGGATCGCGCGGATCGCTCCGATCTCGACCAACCTGATCCTGGCCTATATCGGCCAGCATGTCCTTGGGATGCCGAAGTCCTACTGATGATCCCCGCCGCCATCACCCTCAGCGAGGTCGGCCCGCGCGACGGGTTGCAGATGGAGCCGCGGATCCTGTCCGTGGACGAAAAGCTGCGCCTGATCGCGGCGCTGGCCGATGCCGGCCTGACCCGGATCGAGGCGACGGGCTTCGTCAGCCCCAAGGTGATCCCGCAATTCGCCGATGCGGTCGAGGTGGCGGCCGCGCTGCCCCGGCGCGACGGCTTGCGCTATGCGGCCTTCATCCCCAACGCCAAGGGGGCGGAACGCGCCGTTGCGGCGGGCATCGACGACCTGAAATGCGGCGTCGCGACTTCGGACACCTTCAACCGCCTGAACGTGCGGATGACGACCGCCGAGGGGATGGCGGCGCTGGACCAGATCGCCGGCATCGCGCGCGGCACGCCGTCGCGCATCGTCGGCGTCGTCGCCACCGCCTTTGGCTGCCCCTACGAAGGCGCGATCCCCTTTGACCGGGTGGCGCGGCAGTTCGACCATCTGACCGGGCTGGGCGCCGATCTGATCTATCTTGCCGACACCACCGGCATGGCCGATCCCGGCATCGTCCGGCATCATGTCACCGGGCTGGCCGGACGCGGCGCGCGCGTTGGCCTGCACCTGCACAACACCCGCGGGTTGGGTATCGCCAACGCGCTGGCCGGGCTCGAGGCCGGGGTGGCGGATTTCGAAAGCTCGATCGGCGGCATGGGCGGCTGTCCCTTTGCCCCGCGCGCGGTCGGCAACATCTGCACCGAGGATTTCGTGCATATGGCCCAGCGCATGGGCATCGCCACCGGGCTGGATCTTGGCCGGCTCATTGCAGCGGCGGAACTGGCACAGGATCTGGTGGGGCGGGCGCTGCCCGGCATGGTGATGAAGGCCGGGCCGGCCGATACGCGGTTCGACCCCGAGGCGCCGCGCCGCAAGCTGGACTGAGGCGGCGCTGGCAGGTCGCGGGTTTCACTCACGCGACATGACGTGACGTGGCCGGAATCCGTGACCCCCACGGCCCCACGGGGTTTGCGCCTTTCCAATCCCTCGCCTAAGGTCGGCAAAATCCGAACCGGCGCCGCCCTTTCCGGGTTGGCGGAAATGCAGGGGCCGCTCTTGTCCAAGATCGTGAAGCGCACGCTCGATTTCTTCGAGGTCTTTGCCGAATACGGCCGCCCGCTGTCGCTGACCGAGATCGCCAAGATCCTGAAACTGCCGGTGTCGTCCTGCCATGACGTGCTGCAATCGCTGCAGGAACGCGGCTATGTCTATGAAATCGCCCCGCGCAGCGGATACTACCCCTCGCTCAAGCTGCAGGATCTGGCCAACCGCATCGTTGCCAGCGACCCGGTGATCGCCCGGGCCGAAATCGCCCTGCGCGAGATTCGCGACGAACTGGACGAATCCGTGCTGCTGGCCCGCGTCGACGGGCTGGGCGCGACCTATCTTCTGGTGATGGAGCCGTCCTATCCTCTGCGCTTTCTGCGCCGGGTGGGCGACCGGCTGGGCAATCTTTATGCCACCTCGGTCGGCAAGGCGCTGCTGGGCAGCCTTGACGAACGCAACCGGCGCAAGGCGGTGGCGGATCTGGAGCTGATCAAGCTGACCGACCACACCAACACCTCGAAAGAGGCGCTGCTGGCCGAGCTTGAGGAAAGCCGCGCCCGCGGCTGGTACCTGAACAAGGAAGAAAGCGAGCCGACGGTGATGACCGTCTCTGCCACCTTCCGCTGGAACCGTTCGGTGTTCGTCGTCACCGTCGCCGGGCCGGTGTTCCGCATGGACAAGCAGCTTGGTGAGGCGGTGGCGGCTGTGCTGCGCGTCTGCCGCGATCTGGAAAATCCCGGCGCCGGACAAAAGCCCGGCTGACACAGATCCTGCTTGCGCGGTTTATCGCATAGGCGTATTCAAATTCGTGTTGGCGAAATATGCCGCAGCCTGCGGCGCAGTCCGCATGAGTTGCCCCGATGCCTGACCGTCCTGTCCCGGCGATGCCGCTGTGACCGCCTTGCCTGACCCCGCCCGGCGGGTGCCGCCGGTGCCGCTGCTTGTCGCCTTCAGCGTGCTGGGGCCGGTGACGATCCACATGGTGCTGCCGGCGCTGCCGTTCCTTCAGCACGAATTCGGCACCGATTACGCGACAGTGCAACTTCTGGTGTCGGCCTTCGTGCTGGCCTTTGGCGGCGGGCAGGTGCTGGTCGGGCCGCTGGCCGATCTTTACGGGCGGCGGCTGATCCTGTGCGGAGGGATGGCGCTATTCACGCTGGCCAGTGTGCTGTGTGCGCTGGCGCCGAATGTGCAGGTGCTGATCGGCCTGCGCGCAGTGCAGGGGCTGGCCGCCTGCACCGGCACCGTGCTGTCGCGGGCGATCATCCGTGAATATTGGGATGTTCCCGTCTCGACCCGGATCCTCGGCTATCTGGCGATGGGGATTTCCATCGGGCCGATCATCGCCCCCACCGCCGGCGGGCTGCTGTTTCAGGTCGCGGGCTGGCAGATGCCGTTCTGGACGCTGGCGGCGCTGGGGCTGGCGAATACCGCGCTGGCGCTTACCCTTGTTCCCCGGCAGACGACCCGCAGCGGCGGCGACGGGCTGCGGCGGCTGGGCCGCGACATCCGCCGGTTGCTGCGCGAACGCATGTTCATCGCAGCCTGGCTGACGGTCAGCTTCAACGCCGGCTGCGTGTTCACCTTCATCGCCAATGCCTCGCTGATCTCAAACATGGCGCTGGACCTGTCGCCCACCAGCTTTGGCGCGTGGTTCGGGCTGGGGGCCGTGGGCTATATCACCGGCAATTTCGTCGCCGGGCGCATCAGCCGTTATGGCGAGACGCCGGTTCTGGCCCTCGGCGCCCTGATTGTGGCGGTCGGCGCGCTGGCGATGGCCGCGGTTCTGGGTCTGGGACTGTTCCATCCGCTGCCGATCTTCGGCCTGTTCAGCTTCATCATGGCGGCAAGCGGCCTTGTCATGCCCAACGCCTTTGCCGCGTCGATGGCGGCGGTGCCCGAGGCGGCAGGCTCGGCCTCGGGCTTTGTCGGCTTTGCGCAATATGTCGTGGGCGCGATCTTTGCCGCCCTTGCCAGCTACCTGGTCGAATCACACCACGCGCCGGTCTTTCTGGGTGCCGTCATGGTGGCCTCCTCCCTGTGCGGCCTGGCAGTGGCGCTGTGGATGCTGCGCAGCGAGAACGTCTCGTGAAAGCATGAAAATTCGTGATAGCGGAAAAACCTTCGCTGTTTCGAATTGAAAGGCCCGCCGCGATGGTGTTAGCTGCCGTCAGGGAATGGGAGGCACCACCGATGGCCGGCTTTGGCGACCAGACCGATACAGTGTTGCGCGCCATGCCGGGCAGGGCGCCGGACCAGATCGGCTATGTCGTCCGCGACCTGGAACAGGGCGTGCGGCAGGTGGGCGCTATCTTTGGCGTGAAGCGTTGGGTCGGCTGGCGCTATACCGCCGACTACCTTCCGCAGCGCCGGTTCCGCGGTGCGGCGGGCAATTTCGAATCGCAGGGCGTGGTGGCCGAATTCGGCCCCAGCCTTGAGGTCATCGCGCCGATTTCGGGGCAGAGCGTGTTCACCGAATTCCTTGACCGCTGCGGACCCGGCCTGCACCACGTCGGCTATTTCGTGAAGTCGGTTGACGAGGAACGGGCGCGGCTTGAGGCTTTGGGGCTGAACGAGGTCCAGTTCGGCGGCGGCCATGGCGAGGATGGCGACGGCAAGATCAGCTTCTTTGAAGTGCTGGCCGGCATCCCGACCTATATCGAGCTGATCGAGCCGCCCAAGCGCCGCCGGCCCCAGCATTTCGAGATCCTGCTGTGACCGCCGCGCCGCGCAGCTGGCCCGCGATGGATGCCGAGCGGACCCGGATCCGCGACGAGTTCATGCGCCGCCGCGGCTATTGGGCCGACGACTGGCAGCTCATCCTGGAAATGGCGCCCGATGTCATGGCCGCCTATACCGACTTTTCCGCGCATTCCGCCGATCACGGCACGCTTGACCCCAAGACGCGCGAATTCATCTTCATCGCCAACACCGCGGTCGTCACCCATATCCATCCCATCGGGATCGAGACGCATGGCCGCAACGCCATGGCCGCCGGCGCGACGAAAGAGGAACTGGTGACGCTGCTGGCGCTGCTCGCCCATATGGGCATCCGCGGTTACCAGCTTGCCGTCGACGTGATCGAGGAACTGGCCCCCGGCGCGCAGGACAACTGCCCGCCCGAGCGTTTCGCCGCGATCAAGGCCGAATACGAACGGGTGTTCGGCGCCTGGGACGAAACCGCCGCCGGCGCGATCAACGCCGACCCCGGCTATTTCGACGTGTTCCTGAAATGGGCCGCCGCGCCGCGCACCAATGGCGTGTTGCCGGCGAAAACCGTGGCGCTGATCGCCATCGCCGCCAATGCCTCGATCACGCTGCGCGACCGCGACACGCTGCGCCGCGAAATCCGCGTGGCGCTTGCCCTGGGCGCCACCCCCGCCGAAATCCGCGAGGTCTGCAGCATTTCCGCCGGCGTCAGCATCCATTCGCTGACCGTGGGCGCGCCGATCGTCGCCGCCCTGAAGGTGCCGTCATGAGTGCCGATGTCGCTGTCCGCGCCGTTGCGGTGGAAAAGTCGTTCGGCGGGCTCAAGGTGCTGCACGGCATCGACCTGGCGGTCGAGGCCGGCACCTGCACCTGCATCATCGGCCCGTCCGGGTCGGGCAAGTCGACGATGCTGCGCTGCATCAACCATATGGAGACGATCGACCGCGGCGGCATCTGGGTCAACGGCCACATGGTCGGCTACCGCGACATGGGCGACCACCTTCAGGAACTGAGCGAACGCGAGATTTCCGCCAACCGCCGCGATGTCGGCATGGTGTTCCAGTCGTTCAACCTGTTCCCGCACAAGACCGTGATGGGCAACATCACCATCGCGCCGGTCAAGGTCGCGGGGATGAGCCGGGCCGACGCCACCGCCCGCGCGCGCGAAATCCTGGGACGTGTCGGGCTGGCGGACAAGGCCGATGCCTATCCGGCGCAGCTTTCCGGCGGCCAGCAGCAACGCGTCGCCATCGCCCGCGCGCTGGCGATGCGACCCAAGGTGATGCTGTTCGACGAACCGACCAGCGCGCTTGACCCCGAACTGGTCGGCGAAGTGCTGGACGTGATGAAGGATCTGGCCCGCAGCGGCATGACCATGGTTGTGGTCACCCACGAACTGGGTTTCGCGCGCGAGGTCGCCGACCATCTGGTGTTCATGGACAAGGGCCAGATCGTCGAAGAGGGCAACCCGTCCGACGTTCTGGACCGGCCACAGCACGAACGCACCCGCGCGTTCCTGTCGAAAGTGCTTTGACCATCGCAGCCAATCGCCGCCCAAGGAGGAAGGGGCGGCACCAACAGGAGGAATATCCAATGTCGAACCTGACGATGACGCGGCGGCTGATGCTGGGAACGGCGCTGGGCGCCGCCCTTGCCGCCCCCGCCATGGCCGAGGATTTCATGATCAACGGTGTCGCGGTGCCGTTCAATCAGGAACTGCGCGACGCCCTGCCTGCCGATGTGCTGGAATCCGGCCGGCTGGTGTTTTCCACCGATGCCGCCGGTCCGCCGCGCACCTTCACCGATGAAAACGGCAATATCGCCGGCGTCATCCCCGACCTGATCGCCGCCGTCGGCGCCACCCTGGGTCTGGAAACGGTGGTCGAGCGCAATTCCTTTGATGCCGAGGTTCCGGGCGTCGAATCCGGCCGCTTCGATTTCACCACCGGCACCGGCGACTTTCCGCATCGCCGCGAAGTGCTGGACATGATCGACTATTACCGCGCCGGCTATGTCTATCTGGTGCAGGCCGGCAACCCCAAGGGCGTGACCAGCGACGAGCTGACCCAGTGCGGGCTGCGCGTCGGCGTGACCAAGGGCACCACGCAGGAAACCCTTGTCACCGAACTGTCGGAACGCTGCGTTGCCGCCGGGCTTGAGCCTGTCGACATGCAGACCTTCCAGAACGTGCTTCTGCCGGTGCCGCTGTCGGCCGATCGTGTCGATGTGGTCTGGGAAAACACCTCGACCGGGTTCATGGTGTCGGCCGACAGCCCGGACATGTTCGCAATCGCCGGCGACCCGATCTTCTCGGCCTATGTCGCCTTCGGCCTCAAGAAGGACCGCACCCAGCTTCGCGACACGATGCAGGCGACGCTGCAGCACCTGATGGATACCGGCGTCTACGGCGCGATCTTCGAACACTGGAACCAGGGCGATCTGCAGATGGACTACATCTCGATCAACTCGGACAACCGGCAATGAGCATGGGCGCCGACACCCACCTTTCCGATCCCGCGGGTGCGGGGTCCGGCGACGGCACCGCCCGCCGCCCCGGAGAGGGGGTGTCGGCGCCAAATCCGCACGACGCCGGCAAGCCGATCCGCCGCCGGCGTCGCTATGCCGAATGGATCGGCGTGCCGATCATCGGCCTGTTCCTGCTGATCTTCGTCCGCGACCTGTTCGTGAATCCGAACTGGAAGTGGCATATCGTCGGCGAATACCTGTTCAATCCGCTGGTCCTGATCGGCGTGGCCAAGACCATCGGCCTTACCTTCCTGACCGCGATCACCGGCACGCTTCTGGGCCTGACCATCGCGGCGATGCGGCTGTCGCGGTCCTGGCTGTTCCGCTGGATCGCCGTCGTCTTTGTCGGCTTCATGCGGGCGATCCCGGCGCTGGTCCTGCTGCTGTTCATCTACTTCACCAGCGCGCTGTTCCCGAACCTCGGCATCTACAACCCGTTCACGGGCGAGGCGATCTGGCTGATCCCGATCAATGACATCATCACCAAATTCATGGCCGCCTGGATCGGGTTGACGCTGCTGATGGGGTCGCACGCGGCCGAGATCTTTCGCGGTGGCGTCATCTCGGTGCCCAAGGGCCAGACCGAGGCCGCCAAGGCGCTGGGCATGCCGCCGTTCCTGGCTTTTCGCGAAATCGTGTTGCCACAGGCGGTCCGGGTGGCGATCCCGGCGCTGGCGAACGAGATCATCAACCTGTTCAAGAACACCTCGCTGGTGTCGATCATCGGCTTTACCGAGCTTCTGACCGTGGTGCAGGCGATCTATGGCCGCACCTACCAGACCATTCCGATGCTGATCGTCGCCTGCCTCTGGTACCTCGCCATCGTCATCATCTCGATGCAGGGCCAAAGGCTGCTGGAAAAGCGGTTCGGCCGCGGTTTCGGCGACGGCCGCATCGGCTGACATCGGCGGGCGGCCCCCGGGGCGCCCGCGATCCAAGGAGACAGACCCGTGCTGGACAAGCCCGACACCCTATATCCCGCCGATCTGTTCATCGGCGGCCAGTCCCGGCCTGCCTCGACCGGGCGGCGGTTCATCAGCACCGATCCCTCGACCGGCGCCGATTTCGCCAGCGCGGCCGAGGGCGAGGCGCCCGATGTGGATGCGGCCGTGCGCAATGCCGCCGCCGCCTTTCCGGCCTGGCGCGACCGCACGCCGCTGGACCGCGGCCGGATCATGATGGCCATCGGCCGCCGGCTGGTCCAGGACGCCGACCGCATCGCCGCGCTGGAAAGCCGCGATACCGGCAAGCCGCTCAAGGTGGCCAAGGGCGACGTGATGGGGACGGCGCGCTATTTCGAATATTACGGCAGCATGGCCGACAAGCTGATGGGCGAGACGATCCCCCTTGGCGACGGCTACATGTCCTATACCCGGCACGAACCGCATGGCGTGGTCGGTGTCATCATCCCGTGGAACGGGCCGATCAATCAGGCCGCGCGGTCGGTCGCGCCGGCGCTGATGATGGGCAATGCCGTGGTGGCCAAGCCTGCGGAACAGACACCGGTGTCCTGCGTGGAACTGGCGAAGATCGCGGTGGACTGCGGCGTGCCGCCCGGCGTGTTCAACGTCGTGCCGGGCTACGGCCATACCGCCGGTGCCGCGCTGGTCGCGCATCCGCTGGTGCGCAAGGTGGTGTTCACCGGCAGCGTGGAAACCGGCCGGATCGTGGCCATGGGCTGCGCCGAAAAGCTGATCCCGGTGACGCTGGAACTGGGCGGCAAGTCGCCCAACATCGTCTTTGCCGATGCCGATCTGGATGCCGCCGCGCGCGGTGCGTGGATCGGCATCAACTTCAACTCGGGCCAGGCCTGTTCCGCCGGGTCGCGGCTGCTTGTCCAGCGCGAGGTTCACGATCAGGTCGTGGATCGGCTGCGCGCCCTGAATGCGCAGACCAGCATCGGGCCGGGGTCGGATGACAGGTTCATGGGCCCGCTGGTGTCGCAGGAACAGAAGGACCGGGTCGAGATGTATCTGGGCATCGCCCGTGACGAAGGCGTCACCGTCGAACTGGGCGGCGACTGGCAGGGCGATTTCCCGACCACCTGCTACCAGCGCCCCGCGCTGCTGATCGGGGCCCGCAACGACATGCGCATCGCGCGCGAGGAAATCTTTGGCCCGGTGCTGGCGATCATCCCCTTCGATACCGAGGATGAGGCCATCGCCGTTGCCAATGACAGCGAATACGGCCTTGTCGCCGGGATCTGGACCAGCAACCTCGGCCGCGCGCATCGCGTCGCAAGCCGGCTCGAGGTCGGGCAGATCTTCATCAACGAATACTTCGCCGGCGGGGTCGAAACCTCGTTCGGGGGGGTGAAGAACAGCGGATATGGCCGGGAAAAGGGCATCGCCGGAGCCATGGCCTATTCCTGGCTCAAGACCATCACCATCCGCGTCGCGCCCTAGGCGCCGCCAGACATCGCGGCCCGCAAGGCGAGCCGCAAAAGGAGGACGACATGAACAAATCCGCAGGAAAGCTCAAGGATTCGCGGTCGAACGCCGCGCCGCTGTTTTCTGAAATCACCTCGGTCCCCGAGGCGCTGGCCCTGACGTTCGAGGCCGGCGGTGTGGAACTCGCGCTGGGCATCTGTTCCGGCCTGACCACGCCGTTCTTCGAGGCGCTCTATGCCAAGACCAGCATCCGCACGATCCAGGTCCGGCAGGAAATCCTGGGCGCGCTGGCCGGCAACGCCTATGGCCGCCTGACGGCCAAGCCGATCGTCCTGTCGGGCGAGGGCGAATTCATCCTTGGCACCGGCACGCAGGGGATCATTGAATCGCTTCTCGGCTCGACCCCGATGGTCATCCTGACCGAGATGTTCGACGGCGGAAAGATGAGCCACCACGGCGCCTATCACGGCGGCTCGGGCGATCTGGGCGGCTATGACGCAGTGTCGGCCTTCAAGGCGATCTGCAAGAAGGTGTTCGTCAGCCATTCGCCGGAACAACTGATCCAGCACGCGCAACTGGCGCTGAAACATGCGGTGGCGGGCGAACCCGGCCCCGTGGCCGTCATCATGCATTCCGCCAGCCTTGAGGGCGTGATCGGCCCGGACGCGTTCCCGCGCCTCTATCCGACCACGGGCTATGTGAAGGAGAAAAGCCGCGCCATCGACGCCGATGCGATTGCCACCGTCGCCGGCGTGGTCGCCGGGGCGGAACGGCCGATCATCATCGCCGGTCATGGCGTGCGGCTGAGCCAGGCCTATGAACAACTGCACGACCTGGCCCACACCATCGGCGCGCCGGTGGTGACGACGCAGGGCGGCAAGGGCGTGTTCGACGAAAAGGACAGCCATGGCGGCGGCGTCTTTGCCGAATGGGGCCGCGAAAGCGCCAATGCGCTGGTGGGCGAATCCGATGTGGTGATCGCGGTGGGCACGAAACTGGGCCCCATCGACACGCTGGACCAGCACCCGAAACTGATCGACCCGGCGCGGCAGACGCTGATCCAGATCGACATCAGCGAGGTCAATGCCGCCTGGACCTTTCCCATCGACCATGTGCTGATCGGCGATGCCGGCGTGGTGATGGAGGCGCTGGCCCGCGCCAGCGACGGGCAGGCCGCCAAGCGCGCCGTGTCCGCCGCCGACCGCGTGCGCAGCGCCATCGACAGCTTTGATCCGGTCAATGCCGATGTGCTGAAATCGGACGAATGGCCGATGCGCCCCGAACGGCTGGCCCGCATGATCGAAGAGGAATGGCCCGAGGACGGGATCATCGCCTCGGACGCCGGCGAAAGCCGGGTCCACATGCTCAAGTGGTTCAACTCGCGCGGCGGCGGCCGCTATGTCGTGCCGCATGGCGGCGGCGGCATGGGCTATGCCATCCCCGGCGCGATGGGTGCCAAGATGGCGCAGCCCGACCGCGCCTGCCTGGGCGTGCTGGGCGATGGCGGTTTCGGCATGACCATGAACGCCATCATGAACGGCGTGCAGGAAGGCATCGGGTTCGGCGTCGTCATCTTCAACAACGGCGCCCTGGGCTGGCCGCTGCATGTGATGCGCCCCGAGAACCAGAAGCACTTTGAATTCTACGACTTCGACCATGCCGCGATTGCGAAATCCATGGGCGCGGACGGGATGAAGTGCCGGTCCATCGACGACGTGCGCAAGGCACTAAAGGCCGCTGCAGTGTCGAAGGTGCCCTATGTCATCGACGTACCGATCACCATCGCCGCGACCTTTGCCCATTCCACCAACAAGCTGACGTTCGAACCGCGGAAAAAGCCGTTCGGCGCCAAGGCGGAATGACCATGGCCGCCGAACTGCACCATATCGGCATCGTCGTGACCGACCTCGAGGCGGCGATGGCCGAGATGACGGCGCTGTTCGGCCTTGAATGGACCGCGCCGCAGGAACGCCCCGACCGGGACAAGACCCTGCGCGTGGCCTTCTCGACCTCGAAGCCCCGGATCGAACTGATCCAGGGCAACGAGGGCGGGGTCTGGACCACGGACGGCGGCCCGCGGATCGACCATCTGGCGTTTTGGACCGACACCGCCGCGACCGAGGCCGTCGGTGCGGAACGGGGCGCCAGCAAAGAGGCAGGGGGGCAGGCCGCCTGGGGTGGCAAATGGGCCTATATGCGGCTGCCCGCCACCGGCGCCCGCGTCGAGCTTTGCGATACCGCCGGGCAGGAGCGGTTCCGCGACACCTGGGGGTTCGACACCCCCTGACGGTTTGCCCCGGATGGTCCGGGGACAAAGGAGGCGCCGGCCGCGCAACAGAACGCGCCGGCGAAACGGGACGGAGGAGGACAAGATGAAGTCGCTGACTTCGACGCTTTTGACGACTGCCACGCTGGCCGTGATGGCCCATGCCGCCGCAGCACAGGACGCCGACCCGATCCGGGTGGCGCAGATCACCACGATTTCCGGCGGATTCCCGTTCGGCGATACCGTGCCGGGCGCGCAATCCTATTTCAACATGGTGAACGAGGCCGGCGGCATCAACGGCCACATGATCGAGTTCAGCTTTGGCGACGACAAGGGCCAGGCGTCCGAGGCGGCACAGCTTGCCCGCAAGTTCGTGCTGCAGGACGGCGTTGTCGCCTTTATCGGCAACACCTCGCTGGCCGATTGTGACACCAACCGCGCCTTTTATGAAGGCCAGAACATCGGCGTCATCGGTGGCGGGCCGCAGCCGTCGTGCTTCATGCAGCCCAACTGGATGCCGGTGAACACCGGGCCGTATCTGGGCCACCTCGCCAACTGGGAATACCTGTTCAACGTGATCCAGCCCAATTCGGTCTGCATCATCGAACAGAACGACGCGACCAGCCAGCCGACCTATGAAAACCTGCTCGACTGGTATCTGGAACAGCATCCCGACATCCAGATCGTGATGGAGACCTATACCAACGACGCCAGCCAGAACCCGACGCCGGCGGTGACCGCCGCGCTTCAGGCCGGTTGCGATGCCGTCACCCTGTCGACCGTGGCGCCGAACGCCGTCGCCTTCATGCGCGCGGCCGAGGCGGTGGGGCTGGATGCGACCTTCATGTCGCTGGGCTCGGTCTATGACGCGAGCGTTCCCGAGGCGCTGGGCGCGCTGGGCGAACCGGGCGGCCTTGGGCCGAACGGCAAGGGGTTCTTCGTCGGCGCCGAGCTGGCGGAAATCGGATCGGGCACGCCGCAGATCAACGAGATGCTGGCCCAGTTCGAAAAGGACGGCGTTTCCGCCAACTTCTGGAGCCAGATCGGCTGGCTGTCGGCCATGGTCTTTGTCGAGGCGCTGCGCCAGTCGCCCGACGCCGATGTGACGACCTCGGCCGGTGTGCTCGAGGCGCTGCGGGCGATGCAGCCCTTCGATAGCGGCTTTGCCGCCACGCCGATGGTGTTCGGACCGGACGACCGGCATTCGCCGAACCAGGGGGTGCAGATGCTGATGATCCAGGACGGCCAATGGACCATCGCGCCGGGCCAGAACAACGGCGATTACACCGCGATCCCCGCGGTGCCCGACTTCCTGTAACCCCGGCAGTCCCGGTGCGGTGAGCGGCCGCACCGGGGCAACCGGACGGAGAAACCCATGATCCAGCAAGCACTGGCCGGCCTTGTCGCCGGCGGCGCCTATGCCGGCATCGCCGTCGGCATCGTACTGATGTACCGCATGCTCGGCGTGCTGAATTTCGCCCAAAGCGGCATCGGCGCGCTGGCCGCGGCGCTAAGCCTTTATGCCTATCGCGACCTGGGCCTGCCGGTCTGGCCGTCGATCCTGTGCGCGATTGCGGCGGGGGCGGTGATCGGCGGTGTGCTGGGCCTGCTGATGGCACGGTTCTTCCTTGAATCCAGCGTCGTCACCCGGTCCACCGTCACCATCGGCTTTCTGGTGATGTCGCTGGCCATCGGCACCCGTATCCTCGACGGCTCGGCCTACAATTTCCCCGATGCCTTTGCCGGCCGCAGCGTCGTGCTGTTCGGCACCGGCGTTCCGCTTGGTTCGATCTTCGAAGTTGTCGGGGCGATCCTGCTGGCCATCGGGGTCGAGCAGTTCCTGCGCCGCACCCGTGTCGGCGCGTCCTTGCGTGCGATGTCGGAACGGCCGATCACCGCGCAGCTTCTGGGTATCCCGGTGAAACGGCTGACGGTGCTGGTCTGGGCGTTTTCCGGCGCCGTGTCGACGCTTGCGGTGTTGTTCGTGCTGCCGACCAGCACCACGTCCTTTCCGCCCCTGGCCTATATGACGGTCTATGCCCTGGGCGCCGCACTTCTGGGGTTGCTGCAAAGCCTGACCATCGCCGCCGTCGGCGGCGTGCTGATCGGGATGCTGCAATCCATCATGCTGACGACATCCATCGGGCAATACGCGCAGGCTGTGCCCTTTGTCATCATCATCCTTGTCATGATCTGGTGGAGCAGAGGCGATGTCTGGTCTGAAAGGCGCTAGCCCGATCAGCCTGGCGCTGATCCTTGCCATCACGGCGCTGGCCCTTCTGGGCGGCACGGTGATGAGCGACTACTGGCGCTATGTCCTTGCCATCGGCGTGGCGCAGTCGATCTTTGGCCTGTCCATCGGCGTGGTCTATGGTCAGGCGGGGATGCTGTCGGTGGCGCAGGTGTCGATCGGCGCCATCGGCGCCTGGAGCGTCGCGGCCCTGTCGGGCAACGGCGGGCCGATCCCGCTTCCGTGGTCGCTGTTCATCGGTGCGGCCCTGTCGGTGGTCTTTGGCCTGGTCGTGGCGCTGCCGGCGCTGCGGCTGCGGCAGATCAACCTTGCCGTGGTGACGCTGGGCGTGGTGCTGGCCGTCTATACCGTGGCCAAGGCCGGGCATGTGCCGGGGTCGCAGATCACGATCTATGTCGCGCCGCCGCAATGGGGGCCGGGCTATACCGGGCTTTACTGGCTGTCGTGGATTTCCTTTGCCGTCCTTGCCATCATCACCGTCCTGATCCGGCGGACGCGGATGGGGCTGTCGTGGCTGGCCATCGCGCGGTCGGAACGCGCCGCCGCCGCCATCGGCATCAGCGTGGTGCGGGCGAAACTGACCGCCTTTGCCGTTGCTGCCGGGCTTGCCGGCTGGGCTGGCGGACTTCTGGTGGTGGCCTTCGGCTCGGCCGATCCGGCGAATTTTGAACCCGTTCAGGTGCTGACCCTGTTCGTGCTCGCGGTGATGATGGGCGCGGGCCTGTGGGAAGGCGCGCTGGCGCTGGGCCTGTTCAACGCCGTGTCCTCGGCCCTGTTCCGGCAATGGGGGCTGTCGCCCGACATCGCCTCGCTTCTGTTCGCGGTGGGGGCGGTGCAGATCCTGGCCATGGAATCGGGCGGGTTTTCCTATGACATCCGGCGGCTGTTCCGCTGGATCGGGCGAAACTGGCTGGGCATGCGCGATGCCTCGGCCGCTGCCGGCGACCTGCGTCGGATCGACCGCAGCGTCACCCGCGCTCCGTTGCCCGAAGCGGGGGGCGTTCCGGCGCTGGCGCTGGACCATGTGACGGTGCGCTATGGCAAGGTCACGGCGCTGGACGATGTGTCGTTCGAGGTGCCGAAGGGCCGCGTTGTCGGTCTGATCGGGCCCAACGGCGCCGGGAAATCCACCCTGGTCGATGCGGTGACCGGCTTTGTCCGCAGCTATGACGGAGAGGTGTGCGTCGCCGGCCGGTCCCTGACCGGGCAGTCCGCAAGCGAGCGGGCCCATGTCGCGCGGCGGACGTTCCAGACCGAACGCACCATCGCCGAACTGACCCCGCGCGATTTCCTGCGCCTTGCTTCGCCGGCCGGCACGCCCGAGGCCGAAATCGACAGGGTGCTTGATTTTGTCGGCTGTCCCGCCAATGCGGGCGATGTGGCGCGGCTGGACGTGCGGCTGCGCAGGCTTTTGACCATCGGCGCCTGCCTTATCGGCAAGCCGGCGGTGGTTCTCATCGACGAACCTGCGGCGGGGCTGACCACCGAGGAATCCGAGGATCTTTCGGTCCGCATCCGCGAAATTCCGGGGCGGTTCGATTGTGGCGTCCTGCTGATCGAACATGACATGGAACTGGTGCGCAATGTCTGCGACAGCCTTGTCGTGCTGGATTTCGGCAAGCTGATCGCGCAGGGGCCGACAGCGCAGGTTCTCGCCGACCCGCGGGTGATGGCCGCCTATCTGGGCGAAGATCCGGGGCTGGAAGAGGAGGGCGCGCAATGGGCGGCGAGCTGATCGTCGAAGGGCTGAGTGCTAAACGCGGCGGCCTGACCGTGGTGCGCGAAGTGTCGCTGCGGGCGCCGGCGGGCGAAATCACCGTGCTTCTCGGCGCCAACGGCGCCGGCAAGTCGACGCTGCTTGACGCCATCGCCGGGGTGATCCCGGTGGCCGGCGGACGGGTGCTGCTGGACGGCCAGCCGATCCAGACCCTGCCGCGCGACAGGCGGGCCCGTCTGGGCCTGTCCTATGTGGAACAGGGGCGCACCGCCTTTGGCCGGCTGACGGTGGACGAAAACCTGGCCGTGGTGGCGGAAAACGCCGCAGGCGTGGCCGCCGCCTATGACTGGTTCCCCGAACTGGTCAAAAGGCAGCATGTGCTGGCGCAGGATCTGTCGGGCGGCGAACAGCAGATGCTGGTCATCGCGCGATCGCTGGTGCGCAATCCCCGCGTGCTGATGATCGACGAGATGAGCCAGGGCCTTGCCCCGGTGATCGTCAAGCGCCTGCTGCCCGTGGTGCAAAAGGCGGCGGCGCAGGGCATCGCGGTGCTGCTGGTGGAACAATTCGCCAATCTGGCGCTGGGCATCGGCAACCATGCCCATGTGATGACAGTGGGGCAGGTGGTGCTGGACGGCGATTGCCGCGACCTCATCAACCGGCCCGAGGATGTGCGGCAAGCCTATATCATGGGCCACAGGGCCGCCTGAGGAGAGAGAGATGGATCTGATCGGCAGCGTCGCGGGCGCAAGGATCGTGCAGCTTGGCCACCGGCTGACCGCCGGCATGACGGCGAACGGCGTGGCGCCGCCCTTTGCCCATGCCCTGACCTGCCATTTTGAACATGTCACCGGGCAGGTGCCGGGCCAGTCGCCCGACATCGCCGGGGTCAGCGACATGATGGCGCTTGGCAACCATACCGGCACCCATATCGACAGCCTTGCCCATATCGCCTTTCAGGGGAAACTGTTCGACGGCACCCCGATCGACGGCGAAGGGGTGCAGGACAATTTCTATGGCATCCGCATGCGGCACATGGAGGCGTTCCGGCCCTTGGTCACGCGCGGCGTGCTGATCGACCTTGCCCGCTGGATGGGCGTCGACATCATCCCCCGCGATTTCGTGCTGACGCCGGAAAGAATGGACGAGGCGTGCAAGGCCTTGGGCGTTGAAATCCGCAAGGGCGATTCCGTGCTGCTGCGCACCGGATTCGACACCAAATACGACAACAGGGACTATTTCCTGACCATGCCGCTGCCCGGCCCCGACCCCGCCTGCGCCCGGGCGCTGGTGGCAAAGGGCATCGCCTCGACCGGATCCGACACCATGCCCTATGAGGCCGCGCCGGGTGACGAGCCGCTGCTGGTTCATGCCGAGCTGATCCCCAAGGGCGGGGTGTTCATCTTCGAGATGCTCGACCTGCGGGAACTGGCGGCGCTGAACGTGACCGAATTCCTGTTCGTGGCCCTGCCCCTGAACATCGACGGCGGCACCGGCTCGCCGGTCAATCCGGTCGCGATTCTGGTCTGATTGCGCGGGTGGAGAGCGCCGGGGGCTTCGCGCCCCCGGACCCCCGCGGGATATTTATGGACGAAGAATGAACAGGGCGTCTTTGGGCGGCAGGAGGAGATTTGCCATGAGAGGACTGGCCGGCAAGGTCTATATCATCACCGGCGGCGCCCGGGGCATGGGCGAGGCGACGGCGCGGCGTCTGGCCGACGAAGGCGCGCGGCTGGCGCTGGTCGATGTCGACGGCGATCTGGCGCAAGAGGTGGCGGCAAGCCTGCCCGACGCCATCGGCATTCAGGCCGATGTGGCGGACGAAGCGGCGACCGCCGCCTATTTTGCGCAGACACTCGCGCATTTCGGCCGGATCGACGGCGCGCATCTGAATGCCGGTGTCGGCGGTGTCTGGGGCGCCAGCCTGATGGATACCGAGATGGACGATTTCGACCGCGTGGTCGCGATCAACCTGCGCGGCGTCTATCTGGGCCTGCGTCAGGCCCTGCGCCATTTCCGCGCTGCGGGTCATGGCGGATCCATCGTCACCACCTCGTCCACCGGCGGGCTGGTCGGCGGGGAATGGGTGTCGCCTTACGTCGGGGCGAAACACGGCATCATCGGGTTGACCAAGACCGGCGCGGTCAACGGCGGACCTTTGGGGGTGCGGGTCAACTGCGTGGCGCCGGGACTGATCGTCACCCGGCTGACGGCGGTCAATGAAAGCGTTGTCGATGATGCGAAAGAGGCTCGGCAACGTCAGATAGACACTGTTCCGCTTGGCCGGTCCGGCACTGTCGAAGAAGTGGCGAGTGTCGTCGCCTTCCTGTTCTCGGACGACAGTTCCTATGTCACGGGCGTCACCATCCCGGTCGAGGGTGGGTCGCTGGTCGATCATCCGCGCGCACGGGCCATCGCCAACCTGCAAAAGGAACGGGCGCGGGCGGGCATCGACCTGAGCGGCAAGCGGGGCGCGTCGTGAGGCGCGCTGTCGTCACGGCCGGCGCCGGCGGCATCGGCCTTGCCTGCGCCCGCAAGCTGAGGGCCGATGGTTTTGACGTCACCGTCATGGACATCCGCCCCGACACGGTCGACCTCATGGCGGCCGAGGGGATCACCGGCCTCACCGCCGATTTCGCCGATGAAGCGTCGATCCGCGATGCCTTTGCCGGGCTGGGCACGGTTCACACGCTGGTCAACAATGTCGGCATTCGCGGCGGCACCGGCCATATGTGGGACATCGCGCCCGACGATTATCACCAGACATTGTTCGTCAACACCGTCAGCCATGTGATCGCGGCGCAATGTGTCATCCCCGGAATGCAGGTGGCGGGCGAGGGCTGTATCATCCAGATCGCCTCGGGGGCGGCGCGGACGGCGGCCATCGGGCGCGCGCCCTATACGCTGTCGAAATGGGCGCTTCTGGGGCTGACCAAATCGCTTGCCAACGAACTGGCGCCCTGGTTCATCCGGTCGAACGCCGTGCTGCCCGGCATCATCAAGGGCGAAAGGTTCGAAGGCTCGATGCGGCTGCATGCCGAGGCCGAGGGCATTTCCCGCGAAGAGGCGCTGGAGCGGATCATGTCGCGCACCCGGCTGAAGCGGATGATCGACCCGTCCGAGATCGCGGCCACCGTCGCCTTTCTGGCCAGCGACGCCGGGCAGGGCATCACCGGCACGTTCATCGACGTGTCGGGCGGGTTCGAGTGACTACAGACGCCGCCCGATTTCAAGGGCGGCGGCCTGCAACCGGGGGACGGCAGCGGCGCGGAAGGCCGCGGTGAACCGCCCCAGCGGTCCAAAGGTCGAAAGCGTCAGCGGCACGGCGCCGCCGGACCGCACCGACACCGCCACGGCACCGACATCGGGTTCGGCGCTGCCGGCGTTCTGGGCAACGCCCTCGGCCCGGATGGTGTCAAGGTCGGCATCGGGCAGGGCGCCGTCCAGCGCCTCGGCCCGTTCGGCGGGGGTCATCTGCGCCAGAAACAGGCGGCCCTGCGCCGAATTGGCAAGGCCCAGCACGGTGCCGGTGCGAAAGCCCAGCGCGAAGGGCCGCGGCGGGATGGCGACGGCGATACAGACCGGGCCGCGCCGGGCCAGACGGCAGACCATCACCGATTCGCCCAGATCGCTGGCCAGCGCGTCGATCAGCGGCTGGATCTGGCCGACAAGCGGGTTGGTATCCTCGGCCAGCCGGCCCAGCTCGGCCGTGGCATGGCTAAGTCGATAGGCACCGCGGCGGACAGCAGCGATCGCCCCGGCTTCCTCGAGTGTGGCGAGGAATCGGTGGGCGGTGGCGGCGTTCATCTCAAGCTCGTCCACCAGCGCCGCGGCGGTGATTTCCGGGCGGTCGCGGCTGAAAAGGCCAAGAACTTCAAAGCCTTTCAGGAGGGAGTGGTTCAGCGGCGTGCTCATTGACTCGTCCGGGCAAAAATCGTATATTAAGATCAATATCTCATCTAATGAGATTTAGCAAGAGGCAGACGTGATGCGAGACCACGCCACCACCCGCAGCCAGACCCTGAATGCCGGCGCCGCACTGCTGTCGCGGCTGGCCGAACTGGGGGTCGAGGCGATCTTTGCCAATTCCGGCACCGACTTTCCGCCGGTGATCGAGGGGCTGGCGCAGGCCGCCGCGCAGGGGATGCCGTTGCCCGAGGCCCTGGTGATGCCGCATGAAACCGCGGCGATGGGCATGGCGCATGGCTATTACCTGGCGACCGGGCGGGCGCAGGCGGTCATGGTGCATACCAATGTCGGGCTGGCCAATGCGGCGATGGGGGCGATCAATGCCCATTGCGAACAGGTGCCGATGCTGCTGATCGGCGGGCGCACGCCCACGATGGAACGCGGCCGGTTCGGCGCGCGGACGGTGCCGATCGGCTGGGGGCAGGAAATGCTCGACCAGTCCGCGCTGGTGCGCGAGGCGTGCAAATGGGACTATGAACTGCGCTTTCCCGAACAGGTCCATGACGTGATCGACCGGGCGCATGGCATCGCCAACTCGCTGCCCAAAGGGCCGGTCTACGTCAGCCTCCCGCGCGAGGTACTGTGCGAGTCGGTGACGCTGGAACCGCGGCGGCCGCAGATGCAGCCTTCGGCGGGGATGCCGGCGCAGGCCGACATCGAACGCGCCGCCGATCTGCTGGCGAATGCGAAACATCCGGTGATCTTTGCCCAGCGCGGCGCCGGCAGCGACCACGCGTTCGGCGCCCTGGGCGAACTGGCCGAGGAATGGGGGATTCCGGTCTGCCAATACTGGGCGGTGCAACTGGCGATCCCGACCACGCATCCGATGGCCGCCGGGCCGGATCCGCGGCCGCTGCTGGCGCAGGCCGATGTGGTGCTGGTGCTGGACAGCCTGGCGCCGTGGGCGCCGGCGCAATGCGATCCCCTGCCGCAGGCGCAGGTCATTCAGGTTGGCCCCGATCCGCTGCATTCGCGCTATGGCGTGCGCAATTTTCGCTGTGACCTTGGCCTTGCCGGCGAAACCGCGCCGGTGGTGCTGGCGCTGAAAGAGGCGATGGATCGCCGCCTGTCGGGCTGGCGGTCGCGCAACAAGGCCCGTGCAGAAACGGTTGCAGCGCGGAATGCCATTGACCGAGAAAAAAGGGTCAAAACCGCAGAACAGGGTCGAAATTCGCCGGCACTGTCCAAGGCCTGGGTCAGCCATGCGCTGTCGCAGGCCGTGAAGGGCACGGGCGCCGCGGTGTTTTCGGAACTGGGCTGCAAGCTGGATTACATGGACCTTGACCATGCCAAGGCATGGTTCGACGGGCCGCATTCCGGTGGCCTTGGCTGGGGGTTCCCGGCGGCGCTGGGGTTCAAGATGGCCGATCCGTCGCGCCCAGTGATCGCCACCATGGGCGACGGCAGCTATATCTTTGCCAACCCCACCGCCTGCCACCAGATTGCCGAGGCGCGGGGGCTGTCCATCGTCGTCATCGTGCTGAACAATGCCGAATGGGGCGCGGTGCGGGCCAGTGTGACCGGGATCTATCCGCATGGTCAGGCCGCGCAGATGGCGGAAATGCCGTTGACCGGGCTGCGACCTTCGCCCGATTTCGTGCGGGTGGCGCAGGCAAGCCGGGCCTGGGCGCGCAAGGTCGCCACCGCTGACCAATTCGAAACCGCGTTGGCCGAGGCTCTGGCCCATACCGGCGCGAACAAGGGGCTGGCGCTGATCGAAGTCACGATCGGCCGGGAATAGGCCGCACGGCCGCCAAGGGAGATAAAGATGGAAGTTGACCTGATCATCGACGGCGAAGGCCGCAAGGCGGCCTCGGGCCGCACGTTCAACCGGCTGAACCCGGTGACGCGGGCGGTGGCGACAACCGCGCCCGCCGCCAGCAAGGCCGATTGCGACAAGGCGGTGTCGGCTGCCCACACCGCCTTTGCCACCTGGTCCAAGACCGGACCGGCCGAACGCCGCGCGCTGCTGAACAAGGCGGCTGCGGTTCTGGAAGAAATGGGCGGCGAGTTCATTTCCGCCTATGTCGAGGAAGTCGGCTGCACCGTGCCCTGGGCCGGGTTCAACAACTATTTCGCCGGCAAGATCTTGCTCGAGGCGGCGGCGACCACGACCCAGATCAAGGGCGAGGTCATCCCCTCGGACAAGCCGGGGTCGCTTGCCATGGCGGTCAAGCGGCCGGTGGGGGTCATGGTCGGCATGGCGCCGTGGAATGCGGCCACGATCCTGGGCTTTCGCGCCGTGGCGATGGCGGTGGCCTGCGGCAATACCGTGGTGCTGAAGGCGTCGGAAAAATGCCCGCGCACCCATATGCTGATCGGCGAGGTGTTCCGCCGCGCCGGGTTCCCCAAGGGTGTCGTCAACGTCATCACCCATGCGGCCGAGGACGCGCCCGAGGTGGTGAACGCGCTGATCGCCCATCCCAAGGTGCGCCGCGTGAATTTCACCGGATCGACCCGCGTTGGCCGGATCATCGCAGAAACGGCGGCGAAATACCTGAAACCCGTGCTGCTGGAACTGGGCGGCAAGGCGCCTCTGGTCATCCTCGAGGACGCCGATCTGGACGCCGCCGTGAATGCCGCCGCCTTTGGCGCCTTCATGAACCAGGGCCAGATCTGCATGTCCACCGAACGGATCATCGTCGTCGACAAGGTGGCTGACGAATTCGTCAAGCGGTTCGCCGCCAAGGCCGCGGCCCTGCCCTTTGGCAAGCCGACCGACAAGGTGGTGCTGGGGTCGGTCGTCGACTACGACACGATCGAGCGGGTGGATGCGCTGGTCGCCTCGGCCGTGTCGATGGGCGCGCAGGTCGTGGCCGGCGGCGTGCAGAAGGGCACCACGATCATGCCGGCGACGGTGGTCGACCATGTGACCGATGCCATGCCGTTGTTTTCCGACGAAAGCTTTGGCCCGGTGGTCTGCGTCGTGCGCGCGCGGGATACCGATCACGCCGTGGAACTGGCCAATGACACCGCCTATGGCCTGTCGGCGGCGGTGTTCGGCAGCGACATCAACCGCACCATCGAAGTGGCCGAGCGTATCCAGTCCGGCATCTGCCACATCAACGGTCCGACGGTGTTCGACGAACCGCAGATGCCGTTTGGCGGGGTGCTGGACAGCGGTTACGGCCGGTTCGGCGGGCAGCAGGGGATCGACGCCTTTACCGAAACCCGCTGGATCAGCATCGAACGGCCCGACCAGCACTATCCGTTCTGAGGGGTGGCCGGCCCCGGCGCGCAGCCGGGGCCGTCACATCAGGCGGCGCAGGAAGGCGCGTTCGCCGTCGTTTTCGATCAGGTCCATGGCGGCTTCGGGCGTGGTCCAGACGGCGGTGTGCCCGGCCTCGGTCGGCGGGCCAAGGCGCAGGACCGGGCGGGCGATCCAGACCTGACAGATCTTTTCGGCCCAAAGATCGTATTCCGGCATGTAGGCGAAGCGGCGGTAGAACCCCAGCCGCCGCGGTGGGCCGATATGCCAGCCGGTTTCCTCGAACACTTCGCGGTGCAGCGCGGCGACCGGGTTTTCGCCGGGGTCGATGCCGCCGCCGGGCAACTGGAATTCCGGTTTCGGCGCCTCCTGAAAGGTCAGCAGCAACTGGCCGTCGCGTTCAAGGATGGCGTAAACGCCGGGGCGGCGGCGGTATCTGACGCCCGGTCTGAGGTTTTCCCCGTATCTGCGCGCCATGCCTGCCCCTTGGAGCCTTCCTTGTCGCGCCTATATGGACGCGGTAAAGACCTCCCGTCCAGTGAAGGAAGTTCCATGACCCTCGGTTCCCGCATCGCGTGGGACGATACCGTCCTGCCGTTCCAGCTTGATCTTTCCGACATCCGCGGCCGCGTGGTGCGTCTGGATGGCACTTTGGACAAGATCCTGGCCCAGCACAATTATCCGCCGCAGATCGAGGCGCTGGTGGCCGAGGCCGCGGTGCTGACCGCGCTGATCGGGCAGGCGATCAAGCTGCGCTGGAAAGTGTCGTTGCAGGTCCGTGGCGATGGACCGGCCCGCATCGTCGCGACCGATTACTATGCGCCCGAGACCGAAGGCGGCCCGGCCCGCATCCGCGCCTGGGCCAGTTTCGACCCCGAGCGTCTGGATGGCGCGGCACAGCCGTTCGACCTGATCGGCAAGGGTTATTTCGCGATCCTGATGGATCAGGGCGAGGGCACGACGCCCTATTCCGGCATCACGCCCATCGCCGGCGGATCGCTGTCCGCCTGCGCCGAGGCCTATTTCGCGCAATCCGAGCAGCTTCCCACCCGGTTCCATGTCGCTTTCGGCAAGAGCCAGGTGCCCGGCGGGCGCGAGGACTGGCGCGCCGGAGGCGTCATGCTGCAGGCGATGCCCCAGGGCGCGCCCTCGGCAACCGGCGAGGCGACGGGCGAAGGCGGGCTGACCACCCATGCCGACATCCTGAGCGGCGAAGAGGCCGAAAACTGGACCCGCGCCAATGTGCTTCTCGATACCGTCGAGGAGCTGGAGCTGATCGGCCCCTCGGTGCAGCCGACCGACCTTCTGGTGCGGCTGTTCTCGGAGGACCAGCCCCGCGTGTTCGACCCCCAGAAGGTCGAATTCGGCTGTTCCTGTTCGGATGCCAAGGTGCGGCAGTCGCTGTCGATCTATTCGGCCAAAGACATCCGCCACATGACCACCGACGAGGGCACGGTCACCGCCGATTGCCAGTTCTGCGGCAAGCACTACATCTTCGACCCGCTGACGCTGGGGTTCGAAGCCAAGCTGACGCCGGAAGGCCAGCCGATTGCGACCGAGTGAGGCCGAAACCCTGCTGACCCGCGCGCTGGCGCTGCCCGGCGCCGGGTCGTCGGATTTCGACCTGAACGCGGGCGCGCCCCTGCCGCCGGGCCGGGTGTTGCGTCCGGCGGGGGTGCTGGTGCCGGTGGATCTGACCGGGGCCAGGGCGACGCTGATCCTGACCAAACGCTCGGCCCGGCTGAAACATCATCCGGGCCAGATCGCCTTTCCGGGCGGCAAGCAGGATGCGGGCGACGCCAGCGTCACCGACGCCGCCCTGCGCGAGTCGGAAGAAGAGATCGGCCTGCCGCGCAATGCCGTCCGCCTGATCGGCGGCCTGCCCGACCACGAAACCGTCACCGGATTCCGCATGACTCCGGTCGTCGGCCTGATCGACCGGCCCTTTGCCGAACGGGCCGAGGTGGGCGAGGTGGACGAGATCTTCCGCGTGCCGCTTGACCATGTGCTTGATCCGGCGAATTTCCGGGTGGAAGGGCGGCGCTGGCAGGGGCGGCGGCGCTATTACTATGCGGTGCCCTATGGCCCCTATTACATCTGGGGCGCCACCGCCCGGATCCTGCGGGCACTGGCCGAACGGATGACGCGATGAGGATTGCCGCCGACTGGCTGATGACCAAGGGCGTCCGCGCGGTCTGCGCCCTGCTTGAGGGTGCCGGCCACCAGGCATGGCTGGTCGGTGGCTGCGTGCGCAACGCGATCATCGGGGCCGCCCCTTCGGACATCGACATCACCACCGACGCCCTGCCCGAACGGGTGATGGCGCTGGCCGAAGCCGCCGGGTTGCGCGTGGTGCCGACCGGGATCGAACATGGCACCGTCACCATCCTTTTCGATGGCACGCCTTTCGAGGTCACCACCTTTCGCCGCGATGTCCAGACCGATGGCCGCCATGCCGTCGTCGCCTTTGCCGACACGCTGGAACAGGATGCCGCGCGGCGCGATTTCACCATGAACGCGCTATACGCCGATGCCGAAGGACAGGTGCGCGATCCGCTGGGCGGCGGGCTGGCCGATCTTGCGGCGCGGCATGTCCGCTTTATCGGCGATCCCGGCGACCGCATCCGCGAAGATCACCTGCGCATCCTGCGCTTCTTCCGCTTTCACGCCTGGTATGGCGACCCCGATGGCGGTGTCGATGCCGAAGGTCTGGCCGCCTGCGCCGACCTGTCGGACGGTATCCTTGCCCTGTCGCACGAACGGATCGGGGCCGAGATGCGCAAGCTGCTGGCCGCGCCCGACCCCGCCCCCGCCGTCGCAGCCATGGGGATGAGCGGCGTTCTCTTGCGCGTCCTGCCCGGCGCCGGGGCGCTGACGCTGACGGTGCTGGTCCATGTCGAACAGGCCGCCGGCCTGCGGCCCGACTGGCTGCGCCGGCTGGCCAGCCTTGGCGGCGAGGATGTGGCCGATGCCCTGCGCCTGTCCAATGCCGAGGCGCGGCGTCTGGCCGCCCTGCAAGAGGCGATGGGCGCCGATTGGTCGCCGCTGGAAACCGGCTGGCGATTGGGCACCGGCGACGGGACGGACGCTTTGGCCTTGCGCGCGGCGATGGCCGGGCAAGAGATCGACCCGGCGGCCGTCGCGGCCTGCGCCGCGGGCGCGGAACGGCAGTTTCCCATCCGCGCCGCCGACCTGATGCCCGGCCTGACCGGGGCGGCCCTTGGCGCCGAACTCAAGCGGCTTCAGGCGCTGTGGCTGGACAGTGGCCTGACGCTCGACCGTGCGGCGTTGATGGCGCAGATTAGGGCGTGACAAGCGCCCCGCGCCAGAGTATCCGGGCGGGGCACCGAAGAAGGAGAGCGCGATGAAAGACGGGATTCCCACGACCTTTCGCTAAGGTCCGATCCCGTTCGCGGCGGACCTGTCCGCCGGCTTCATCGCTGCATTGTCACGCTCTCAAGGCGCCCTTCCCATGCTCCGCTTCTTTGAAAACCTTGTCGACCCCTATGTGACCTATGCCGAATCGGACAATCCGCCGAACCGGCTGTGGCCGTTCCTGCGGCAGTTCGTGCAGCCGTTCCGGCTGACGCTGGCCCTGTCGGTGCTGTTCAAGGCCGCAGTCGCCTTTGGCGATGTCGCCATCGTCTGGTATGTCGGCCGCGTCATCGACTATCTCGGCACCACGCCCGCCGGCACCTTCTGGGCCGCGCACGGGACAGAGGTGCTGATCGTCGCGCTCATCATCCTGATCGTGCGCCCCGTCGTGTCCTTCGTCGACATGGCGCTCTTGCACCAGACCATCTACCCCAACCTCAACACCCTGATCCGCTGGCGCGCGCACCGCCACGTCCTGCGCCAGCCGGTCGGCTGGTTCGAGAACGACTTTGCTGGTCGGCTGGCCAATCGCGTCATGCAGACCCCGCCTTCGGCCAGCGAGGCGGTGTTCCAGGTGCTTGACGCCGTGACCTTTGCCGTCTCGACGCTGATCGGCGCCGTGGTGATGCTGGCCGATGCCGATCCGGTGCTGCTGGTGCCGCTGGGCCTGTGGATCGTGTGCTATCTTGCCCTGATGCGCTGGACGATCCGCCGCGCCGGCCCGGCGGCCGAGGCGTCGTCGGACGCGCGGTCGATGATCACCGGCCGCGTGGTCGATAGCTATACCAACATCCACTCGGTCAAGATGTTCGCCCACCACGACCGCGAAATCCGCTATGCCCACGAGGCGATCGAGGGCGCGCGCGGCGCGATGTTCCGCGAGATGCGGATCATCACCCGGATGGACGCGACGCTGACCTTCCTTAACGGTGTGCTGATCGTCGCCGTTTGCGCGCTGGCGCTGTGGCTGTGGACGACCGGGCAGGCGACGACCGGCGCGGTGGCTGCGGCAAGCGCGCTGGTCCTGCGGCTGAACAACCTGACCTACTGGATCATGTGGGCGATGACCAACCTTGTCCAATCCCTTGGGGTGGTGATGGAGGGGATGGGCACCATCGCCCAGCCCATCGCGCTGGTCGACGATGCCGCCGCCGCGCCCATTGCGCTGTCGCAGGGCCGGATCGAGACGCGGGGGCTGGTCCACCGCTATGGCCGCCGCGCCGGTGGCCTTGGCCCGGTCGACCTGACCATCCAGCCGGGGCAGAAGGTCGGGCTGGTCGGCCGCTCGGGCGCGGGCAAGACGACGCTGGTCAAGCTGATCCTGCGCTTTTACGACCCCGACGAGGGCGCGGTGCTGATTGACGGGCAGGACATCCGCCATGTGACGCAGGATTCCCTGCGATCCTCCATCGGCATGGTGCAGCAGGATTCCGCGCTGCTGCACCGTTCGGTGCGCGACAACATCCTGTATGGCCGTCCCGACGCGAGCGAGGAGCAGATGATCGCGGCGGCCGAGAAGGCCGAGGCGCACGAGTTCATCCTGACCCTTCAGGACGGCGAGGGGCGCAAGGGTTATGACGCGCAGGTCGGCGAGCGTGGGGTCAAGCTGTCGGGCGGCCAGCGGCAGCGCATCGCGCTGGCGCGCGCGATCCTCAAGGACGCGCCGATCCTGGTGCTGGACGAGGCGACATCGGCGCTGGATTCCGAGGTCGAGGCCGCGATCCAGCAGACGCTTTACGGCATGATGCAGGGCAAGACGGTGATCGCCATCGCGCACCGGCTGTCGACCATCGCGCAGATGGACCGGATCGTCGTGCTGGACGACGGCAAGGTCATCGAGGACGGCAGCCACGCCGCGCTTCTGGCGCGGGGCGGCATCTATGCACGGCTGTGGACCCGGCAATCGGGCGGTTTCCTGGGCGAGGATGCCGTCGAACGGGCGGCGGAGTAGGCGATGAAGCGTCTGGTCAGGCGGATCTTCGAATGGGTAGAGGGGCTGGTCGATCCCTTTGCGCCGCATGAAGGTCTGGCCGACCGGCGGCCGCTGCGCTTTCTGTTCCAGGCGATGCGGCCGTTCCGGACGGTGATGCTCATCGCTTCGGTTCTGGGCATTGCCGTCGCCGTGCTGGAACTGGGGCTGATCTGGTATGCCGGCCGGCTGGTCGACCTGATGGCGGCGGGCAGCGCGGGTTTCTGGGCCCAGAACGGCACCGAGATCCTGATCGCCGCCGCGCTCTTGCTGCTGATCCGGCCGCTGGTGGTCGGGCTGAATGCGGTGGTGCTGTTCGCCGGCATCTCGACCAACATGCAGGCGCAGACCATCTGGCGCGGGCACCGGCACCTGCTGGGCCAGCCGGTCGGATTCTTCCAGAACGACTTTGCCGGGCGGCTGGCCAACCGGGTGCGCAACGCCGGCGGCGCGGCCGAGGATTCGGCCTTTCTGGTGTTCGAGGCGTTCTGGCAGGCCGCCGCCTTTGCCGTGGCGACCTTGGTGCTGCTTCTGGGCATGAACCCGCTTCTCGCCGGGCTGTTCGCGCTGTGGATCGCGGGTTTTGCGACCTTCGTCACCTGGTATGCCCGGCGGGTGGCCAGGGTGGCCGAAAAGAACAGCCATGCCAATTCCGCGGTCGTGGCGCGGATCGTCGACAGCTATACCAATATCGAGACGGTCAAGCTTTTCGCCCATTCCGGCCGTGAAGAGGGCTATGCCCGCAACGCCATCGCCCGCCATCGCGGGCGGTTTGGCGCGCTGATGCGGATCTTCTCGCTGCAACAGGGGATCATGGCCGCCTTCAACTCGGCCGCGATGCTGGCGGTGATCGGGCCGTCGCTGTGGCTGTGGTCGCAGGGCACGCTGACGTTGGGCGAGGTGTCGGCCGCGGTCGCCATGGCGCTGCGGCTGAACACGATGACCGGCTGGATCATGTGGATGACGGTGCGCGCCTTTGAACATATGGGCACCCTGCGGGAATCGCTGCAAAGCATCGCCGTGCCGCAGAGTGTGACCGATGTGGCGGACGCGCCGCCTTTGCAGGTGACAAAGGGCGAGATCGCCTTTCGCGGCGTGACGCATCATTACGGCCGCGGCTTTGGCGGGCTGAACGGCGTGAACCTGACCATCGCTCCGGGGGACCGGATCGGCCTTGTCGGCCGTTCTGGCGCCGGCAAATCCTCGCTCGTCAACCTGCTGCTGCGACTGCGCGACCCCGAGGGCGGGGTGATTGAAATCGACGGGCAGGACATTGGCCGGGTGACGCAGGACAGCCTGCGCGCGCAGATCGGCGTCGTCACGCAGGATTCGTCGCTGCTGCACCGATCCGTCCGGCAGAACATCCTGTATGTCCGGCCCAAGGCGACCGAGGCCGAACTGACCGCCGCCGCCGACAAGGCCGAGGCGCTGGGCTTTATCGCGCATCTGCAGGATTCCTCCGGCCGCACCGGCTTTGACGCCCGTGTCGGTGAACGCGGGGTGAAATTGTCGGGCGGGCAGCGGCAACGCATTGCACTTGCCCGCGTCATCCTCAAGGATGCGCCCATCCTTGTCTTTGACGAAGCGACCAGTGCTCTTGACAGCGAAGTCGAGGCGGCGATCCAGGAAACGCTCTACGGCATGATGGAGGGCAAGACGGTGATCGCCATCGCGCACCGGCTCTCGACCATCGCCCGGATGGACCGGATCGTCGTCATGGATCAGGGACGGGTGATCGAGGACGGCCCGCACGGGCGGCTTCTGGCGCAGGGCGGGCTTTATGCCCGGCTGTGGGCGCGGCAGTCGGGCGGGTTTCTTGGGGAAGATGCGGCATGACGGTAGCGACAGACAGGGCGGGGTTCTGGAACCGGATCGGGGACTGGATCGCCCCGTTCCGCGCGCCCGACAGCCCGCCGCCGACGCGGATCGTGCCGTTCTTTCGCTGGTCGCTTGCGGGGTCGTCGTTCGCGCTGTGGATGGGCGGCATCGCCGCGGCGCTTGCCGGCACGACCGAGGTGATCTCGGCCATGCTGCTTGGCTATGTCATCGACCTGGGCGAGGCGTCGGGCCCGCAGGCGATATTCACCGATCACATGTGGGCCTTTGCCGGGATCGTGGTGTTCCTGCTGGCCGTGCGACCGCTGACCTTTGGCGCCAACGCGGCGCTGCAATCGGTGGTGCTGACGCCCAACCTCAACGTGCTGGTGCTGTCGCGGCTGCACCGCTGGACGCTCGGGCAGGCCATCACCTTTTTCGACAACGATTTCGCAGGGCGCATCGCGCAAAAGCAGATGCAGACCGCCCGCGCCCTGACCGAGGTCACCGTCGAACTGCTGAACACCGTGGTCTTTGCGCTGGCCTCGATCATTGCGACGATGCTTCTGGTCATCTCGATCGACTGGCGGGTGGGGCTGATCCTGCTGGTCTGGCTGGTCGGCTATCTGTGGTTCATCCGCGGCGTGATGCCCCGCATCCGCGTCCGGTCGATGGGCCGGGCGGCGGCGCGGGCGGTGGTGACGGGGCAGGTGGTCGACACGATCACCAACATGCGGACGGTCAAGCTTTTCGCCCATGACGCCTACGAAGATCAGGCCGCCATCGTGGCGATGCAGAATTACCGCGACCGCACCTTCGATTTCGGCACCGTCTCGACCTCGTTCCGGTTCTGGCTGATGGTCATCGCCGGCGCCCTGCCGGTGCTGATGGTCGGCATGGCGCTGTGGCTGTGGAGCCTTGGCAACGCCACCGCCGGCGATATCGCCGCCACAGGCACCGTCGCCCTGCGCATCGCCCAGATGACCGGCTGGGTCAGTTTCGCGCTTTTGACCATGTATGCCAACGTGGGCGAGATCGAGGACGGCATGCGCACGCTGACCGCCGAGCACGCGTTGCGCGACGCGCCCCATGCCGTGCCGCTGGGCCGCGCCGGCGATGTGGTGTTCGATGACGTGTCCTTTGCCTATGGCCGCACCAAGGGCGGGCTGCAAAGCGTGTCGCTGACCATCCGCGCCGGGGAAAAGATCGGGCTGGTCGGCGCCTCGGGCGCGGGCAAGTCGACTCTGGTTGCCCTGCTCTTGCGGCTTTACGATGCCGAGACCGGCCGCGTTCTGGTCGGCGGCCAGGATGTGCGCGACGTGACGCAAGAAAGCTTGCGCCGGCAGATCGCCATGGTCACGCAGGATACGGCGATGTTCAACCGTTCGGCCCGCGACAACATCCGCTATGGCCGCCCCGAAGCGACCGATGCCGAGGTCGAGGAGGCCGCGAAAAAGGCCGAGGCGCATGAATTCATCCTCAACCTCAGCGACCACCGCGGGCGCAAGGGTTACAACGCGCAACTGGGCGAGCGCGGGGTGAAACTGTCGGGCGGCCAGCGGCAGCGCATCGCGCTGGCGCGCGCGATCCTCAAGGACGCGCCGATCCTGGTGCTGGACGAGGCGACATCGGCGCTGGATTCCGAGGTCGAGGCGCAGGTGCAGGCGGCGCTTGAGGTGGCGATGACGGGCAAGACCGTGATCGCCATCGCGCACCGGCTGTCGACCATCGCCCGCATGGACCGGATCGTTGTGCTGGACCATGGCGTGATCGCCGAGGAAGGCACCCATGACAGCCTGCTGGCGCGCGGCGGCCTGTATGTCCGCTACTGGAGCCGGCAGTCGGGCGGGTTCCTTGATGCCGAAGCTGCGGAATAGCGATTAGCGTCGCCTATTGCAATCATGGGTTGAATGACGCCGCATCCCGGCGATCCTGTCCTTGCCCGAGGGAGGACAAACCATGCTGAAACAGACCGCCTTGATCTTTGCCGCATTGACCACCGCCGCCGCCGCGCAAGAGGCGCAGGTGTCGGGACAGGTCGGCACCGGCGCGCCCGAGGATGTGTTCCTTGAGGTCACGACCGGCCCGAACGGCGAACCCGTCCTGTCGGCCGGGGAATTCCGCCTGGCCTGGGGCGGCTACTACCGCTTCAACTTTGTCTGCCCCGATGCGCAGGACGATTCGACCGGCTTCCACCTTGAATCGCCCGACCTGATGAAGAACATCCATCTGCGCGTGGTCAGCGTCGGCGATATCGAGATCTACATGCAGGGCCTGGGCTTCAACGCGATCGAATGCGACGAGGCCGGGGCGGCGCGGTTCAGCTTTCACCCGATGCGCGCCGGAACCTATGACATGCTGATCCGCGACCATTCCGATCCGCCGCAGGCCGGGACCGTCCGGATCGTCGTCGAATGACCCGCCCGCGTTGACAGCCGGCGCAGGCCCGGGCATGGCGCTGCGGACGCAGGCGCCGCCCGGGCGCTGACGCAAGGCGGACGCGACATGCCCCTGACCATCGACAGCGTGACCCATCACGGGCTTGGCCGCGCCGCGGATGGCACGCTCGTGCCCCGCACCCTGCCCGGAGAAGTGGTCGAGATCGGCGCCGATGGCCTGCCGCGCGTCCTTGTGCCGTCGCCCCAGCGGGTCGCGGCGCCCTGCCGGCATTTCCGCAGTTGCGGCGGTTGCGCGATGCAACATGCCTCGGACGGGTTTGTCGCGGACTGGAAGGCGGGGATCGTGCGCCGCGCGCTGGACCTGCAGGGGATCGGGGCGGACATCGCGGGGGTCGAAACCTCGCCCCCGCAATCGCGGCGGCGGGCCAAGTTTTCGGGGCGCAAGACCAAGGGCGGCGCGCTGGTCGGCTTTCACGCGCGCGGATCCGACCAGATCGTCGCGGTGCCCGATTGCCGGATCCTGTCCCCGGCGCTTGTCGCGGTGTTGCCGGCGCTGGAACGGCTGACGCAGATGGCCGCATCGCGCAGCGCCGAGGTGGGGCTGACGGTGACGCATAGCCTTGCCGGGGCGGATGTTTCCGTCGACACCGACCGGCCGCTGACCCGCGAACTGCGCGAAGAGATCGCCCGCTGGGCCGAGGAAAACCGCATCGCCCGGCTGGTCTGGGCCGGTGAACAGGTCGCCATGCGTGCGCCGCCGGTGCAGCGGTTCGGGCGCGCCGATGTGGTGCCTCCGCCCGGCGCCTTTCTGCAGGCCACGCCGCAGGGCGAGGCGGCGCTGCTGGCCCGCGTGCAAGTGATCACCGCCGGCGCCCGGCGCATCGCCGACCTGTTCGCCGGCTGTGGCACCTTTGCCCTGCCCTTGGCCGAACGCGCCGAAATCCATGCTGTCGAGGGCGAGGCGGCGATGCTGTCGGCGCTTGACCGCGGCTGGCGGCAGGCCGGCGGGCTGTCGCGGGTGACCACCGAAACCCGCGACCTGTTCCGCCGTCCGCTCTTGCCGGATGAACTGGACCGTTTCGATGCCATCGTGATCGACCCGCCCCGCGCCGGGGCCGAGGCGCAGGTGGCCGAAATCGCGCGGTCAAAGGTCGCGACCCTGGCCATGGTGTCGTGCAATCCCGTCACTTTCGCCCGCGATGCCCGGACCCTGATCGCGGGCGGTCTTGTCCCTGGCCCGATCACCGTCGTCGACCAGTTCCGCTGGTCGCCGCATGTCGAACTTGTCGCCGCCTTCACGCGGACGTGAAGTCGCTGCCGGCTTTGCGAAACAGGCGAAAATGCGCTATGGGGCAGGAAACGGCAGCAGACCGATGACAGGCGGACAGTGATGATCGACAGACGCTCCTTCTTGCTGGCAGGCTCGGCCGCCGCGCTGGCGGCCTGCGGCGATGCGCCGCCGCGCATCCTGCCCTACAACGGCCCGCAGGTGACCGGCATCGTCGCCTGGAAGGAACGCCGGCAACTCGTGCTGCTGCACGATGCCACGGTGCTGAAAAGCTATCATTTCGAGCTGGGCTTCACCCCCACCGGGGCCAAGCAGTTCGAAGGCGACGGCAAGACGCCCGAGGGCACCTATTCGATCAACCGCAAGAACCCGCGCAGCCAGTATCACCTTTCGGTCGGCGTCTCGTATCCGAACGATGACGACCGCAGCTTTGCCCGTTCGTACGGGCGGTCGCCCGGCGGCGACATCTTCATCCACGGTACGCCGCGCCGGTTCCGCAACACGCGCGACTGGACCGCGGGTTGCCTTGCGGTAACCAATGCCGAGGTCGAGGAGATCTACAGCATGGTCGGGGTCGGCACGCCCATCGTGCTGCTGCCCTAGCGCCGGTTCACGGCAGGACCAACTGCCCGGCCGGCCCCTGCGGAGCCAGCGCGATATCCTCGAGCGTGGAGCGGTTGAGGTCGTCCAGAAAGGCGGTTTCCGCCGACCGCAGGCGTGCCTTGAGACGGCAGCGCCCGTCGATGGAACAGACCCCGGTGCCGCCGGAAAGGCACATGACCAGCGGCTGATCCTCTTCCAGAAGGCGCACGATGTCGCCCAGCCTGATTTCGGCCGCCGGGCGTGCCAGGACCGCACCGCCGCCGCCGCCGCGCCGGGTTTCGATGAATCCGCCGCGCGCCAGATGCTGCATGATCTTGGCCAGGTGGTTGCGCGACAGGCCCAGTTCCCCGGCCAGTTCCAGGGTGGAAAACGCCCGCTTCGGCTCGGACGCCATGCGCATCAGCATCCGCAGGCCAAAGTCGGTGAACGAGGTCAGGCGCATGGCGGGTGCTTTCCCTGAATAGGCATTTACAATACCTATTAGCAGGACTATGCGTCGCTGCAAGACGGAGACTCGGATGACTGTGGCCGCACAACCCCTGAACACCGCCTCTGCCCGGTCGGAAATGACGGCTGCGGTGATGGCAGAAACCGGACTGGACGAGGCGGTCTTGCACCGGCTGGTGCATCGCTTTTACGGCAAGGTCCGCGACGATGCCCTGCTGGGACCGATCTTTGCGGAAAAGATCACCGACTGGCCGCCGCATCTGGAGCGCATGGTGGCCTTCTGGTCCTCGGTCGCGCTGATGACCGGCCGCTATCACGGCCGCCCGGTGCCGGCCCATACGCCCTTGGCGATTGATGCCGTGCATTTCAACCGCTGGCTGGCGCTGTTCCGCGAAACGGCCGCCGAGGTCTGCACCCCCGCCGGCGCCATCCATGTGATCGAGCGTGCCGAACGGATCGCCCAATCCCTGCATTTCGCGGTCGCCTCGGCGCGATCCGGCCCGGCCGCGCCGCCCCCGCTGTTCCGCTGACAGGAGTATCGCCATGACCGACGCCCCGATCCACGATGCCGCCGCCCTGACCCGCCATATCGAAACCCGCTACCACGCCCGCCACCGCGAGCAGTTGCCGGTTCTCGCCTCCATGGCCGCACGGGTCGAGGACGTGCATTTCGGTGATGACGGCGTGCCCGAGGGCCTGTCCCTGTTGCTGCAACAGATGATGGCCGAACTGGACGCGCATATGGAAAAGGAAGAGGCGGTGCTTTTCCCCGCCATCCGCAGCGGCGGGATGCCGGGCATTGAACAACCGATCGCGGTGATGCGGGCCGATCATGCCGGGCATGACCGCGACCTGGCCGAAATCCGTCGCCTGACCGCAGACCTGACCCTGCCGGGCGGCGCCTGCGGCACCTGGACGCGGCTATACGCGGGCCTGACCGAATTCGTCGACGACCTGACCGAGCATATGCGGCTGGAAAACGAGGTGCTGTTCCCGCAATTCGAACCTGCCGGGCATGCCGTTGCCTGATCCCGACCGCCCCGGCGCGCCTCCCTGTCTGGCCGGTGAGATCGCCCCGGATTACTTTGATCCGCTGGCGGCCGATCCGCAGCAGGCGGCCGATGTGGCGCGCTGGCGCCGCGCCGAACGGTCGCGGCTGGCCAGGTTGCGGAACGATCTGGGTCAGGCCGGCCGGGCCGAGGTTTCGCAGAGGATCTGCCGGCACCTTGCCGCGCTTCTGTCGGGCTGGGGCCTGACGCCCGGCACGGTGTTTTCCGGCTATTGGCCGATCAAGGGCGAACCCGACCTGCGTCCGGTTCTGGCGGATCTGCATCGCGCCGGCGTGACCGTTGCCCTGCCGGTGGTTGAGGTCCGGGCGGCGCCCTTGGTCTTTCGGCGCTGGACGCCCGAGACGCGGATGGTGCGCGGCGACTGGAACATCCCGGTTCCCCCGCCCGAGGCCGAGAGGCTGACTCCGGACATCGCCCTTGCGCCCTGCCTGGGCTGGACCGAGGGCTGTTTCCGGCTGGGCTGGGGCGGCGGCTATTTCGACCGCACGCTTGCCGCCATGGCGCCGCGGCCCAGGGTCATCGGCATCGCGCTGACGGCGGCGCGGCTGCCGACGATCTATCCGCAACCGCATGACATTGCGCTGGACCATATCCTGACCGAGGATGGGCTGGCCGCGACGAGGACCAGAGGATGACCACGACCACCGCGCCGATGCGTGCCCGTACCGGACCCGCGATCCTGACCTACGGCTTTCGCCCGTTCTTTTTCGGGGCGGCGGTCTGGGCGGCGCTGGCGATGGTCCTGTGGGTGCCGATGCTGTCGGGGCACCTGAACCTTCCGACCGCCTTTGACCCGGTAAGCTGGCATGCGCATGAATTCCTGTTCGGCTATCTGGGCGCCGTCATCGCCGGGTTCCTGCTGACCGCGGTGCCGAACTGGACCGGGCGGCCGCCGATCACCGGCTGGCGGCTGGGCGGACTGGCCCTGCTGTGGCTGGCCGGGCGCGCCGCCGTGGCGGTGTCGGGCCATCTGCCGGCGGGGCTGGTGGCGGCGCTTGACCTGGCCTTTCCCGTGGTCCTGGCCGCCGCAATCGGGCGCGAGATCGTGGCGGGCAAGAACTGGCGCAATCTGATCGTCGTGGGGATGCTGGCGGTCTTTGCCCTTGGCAACGGGGTTTTCCACTGGGAGGCGGCGCGGGGCGGCTATGCTGCGCAGGGGTACGGGCTGCGTCTGGCCCTTTCTGCCGGGATGATGCTGATCGCCGTCATCGGCGGGCGGATCGTGCCGTCCTTTACCCGCAACTGGCTGGCCCGACGCGGGCCGGGGGCGATGCCGGCGCAACCGATGCAGCGTTTCGACATTCTGGCGCTTGTGGCCCTGCTGGCGGCGCTGCTGCTGTGGGTGACGCTGCCGCTGTCGCCGGTGACGGGGGTGGCGCTGGGCATCGCGGGCGTGCTGCACGTTGCCCGGCTGGACCGCTGGGCCGGCCACCGCACCGCGGCCGAGCCGCTGGTGCTGGTGCTTCATGCCGGTTATGCCTTTCTGCCGCTTGGCGCGCTGGCGCTGTCGGCCGCGATCCTGCTGCCGGGCGCCCTTGGCATGGCCGCCGCGCAGCATTTCTGGATGGGCGGCTCGGTCGGGCTGATGACGCTGGCGGTGATGACGCGGGCGACCCTTGGCCATACCGGGAAGGCACTGCATGCCGGCCGCGGGACCGTGGTGATCTATGTGGCGCTGGTCATCGCGGTTCTGGTGCGGGTGGCGGCGGGGGTCTGGCCTGCCCAGGCGGGGCTGCTGCACTCCATCGCCGGCACCGCATGGATCGCGGCCTTTGGCGGCTATGCCGTGCTTTATGGCCGGCTGCTGTTGTGGCCGGTCGCAAAGCGGGCCTGAGCGGCAATGGGCTGGGGCGAATACGGGCTGGCCTTTGCGGCCTTCTTCCTGACCCATTCGGTGCCGGTGCGCCCGCCGTTCCGGCCATGGGCGGTGGCGCGGCTGGGGGCGGCGGGCTTCGGCCTTGCCTATTCGGCGCTGTCGCTGGCCGTGCTGGTCTGGCTGGTGGTCGCCGCGGGGCGGGCGCCCTATGTGGCGCTGTGGAACTGGGCGCCCTGGCAGAATCATGTGGTGCTGGCGGTGATGCTGCCGGTCTGCCTGATCCTGTCGCTGGCCCTGTTCCGGCCGAATCCGTTCTCGTTCGGCGGCGCCCGCAACGCGCGGTTCGACCCGGCGCATCCCGGCATCGTGCGCGTCACACGGCATCCGCTGCTGCTGGCGCTGGCGCTGTGGTCGGCCGCGCATATCCTGCCGAACGGCGATCTGGCGCATGTGATCCTGTTCGGCACCTTTGCCGTCTTTGCGATCCTCGGCACCCGTCTTGTCGACCGCCGGCGGCGGCGCGAGATGGGCCAACGCTGGCACGACCTGCGCGCCGCGGTCGCCGCCAGCCGTGCCATGCCCCATTTCACCGGCGACACGGCGCTGCGCGTCCTCGCCGGGCTGCTGCTTTATGCGGCGCTGATCTGGCTGCACCCCATGGTCATCGGGGTGGATCCGCTGACCTGATGGTCAGGTCGTCCCGTCGTCGATCAGCGGGTTCGGTTTGGCAAAGCGGGTGATGTCGGCGGCGTTGACGATGGTGATCCGGTTGCCCTCGACCTCAAGCCCGAAGGGTTGCAGGCCCTTGAAGGCGCGGCTGAGGTTTTCCGGCGTCATGCCAAGGATCGAGGCGATGCGGCGCTTTTCGTAAGGCAGGTCGAACGAGGCCGCCCCGCCGGAACGCCGCTGTTGCCGCAAAAGATAATTCGCCAGCCGTTCCAGCGATGTCCGCAGCTTCAAGTCCTTCTGCGCCTTGACGACCGAACGGTAGCACTGCGCAAGTTCGGTCACGATGGCGCGGGCAAAGTTGCCGTCGATGTCAAAGACGGCGCGCACATCCTGGCTGGGGATCAGGGCGATCCGGCTTTTTTCCAGGGTCCGCGCGGACATCAGATAGGCCGCATCCCTGATCGTCGCCGCAAGGATGAAGGTCGAGATCGGCCGGACCGTCGCAAGGCTGGTGTCGCGCCCGTTCCATGTGGAGAACAGGTCGACCGAGCCGGACAGGACCACATGCAGGAAGTCGCTGGGATCGCCTTCCGAGATCAGCTCGATCTGCGCCGGAAAGTTCTGCACATAGGCGCCGCGCATCAGCGCCGTGAAATTCTCGGGCGCCACCTGCGAAAACAGGTCGAGTTCTCGAATCTCCTGGAAAGCTGACTCGGGCATGGCGGCGGCTCTGCAAACTGAGACCCCATGATCACTTCTACGATTGATAATTGTCAAGTCTACAATTGAGCGCTGTTGCGTTTGCCTTGACATGCGACCTGCGCGGGCATGACAAAATTGGCCAATGCATTTATTTCTATGAATAATTCGTCCGGGATGATCTAGATCAACTTATCTGCGCCGCTTCGCTTTCAGGACTGGCACCGACCCCCCAGGGGCCGACTGCGCAATTCTCTTGCCGGAGTTCCCGCAATGCAGACCGCAATACCAGCCTCACGCGCAGACCAGACGCGCGCGTTGTCGCTGAGCACCATCGCCTTCACTGCGTGTTTCGCGGTGTGGACGATCTTTTCCATCATTGGCGTGGCCATCAAGGCCGAGCTGAACCTGTCCGAGTTCCAGTTCGGCCTGTTGGTCGCCACGCCGGTCCTTACCGGGTCGCTGGTGCGCATCTTTCTGGGTGTCTGGACCGAACGCTATGGCGGCCGCATCGTGTTTTCGCTGCAGATGCTTGCGGCGGCGCTGGCGACCTGGCTTCTGACCTTTGCCACCACCTTTGCGCAATACATGGTCGCGGCACTGGGCATCGGTCTTGCCGGCGGATCGTTCATCATCGGCGTGGCCTATGTCAGCCGCTGGTATGACAAGGGCCATCAGGGCACCGCGCTGGGCATCTTCGGGGCGGGCAATGTCGGCGCGGCGGTGACGAAATTCGTCGCGCCCTTCGTCATGGTCGCCTGGGGCTGGCAGGGTGTGGCCAATGTCTGGGCCATCGGCCTTGCCCTCATGGCGGTGGTCTTCTTTGTCTTTGCCAAGGACGACCCGCAACTGGTCGAACGCCGCGCCAAGGGGGTCAAGGCCCCGTCGCTGGCCGAACAGTTTGCACCGCTGGCCAAGCTGCAGGTCTGGCGGTTCTCGCTGTACTACTTCTTCGTGTTCGGCGCGTTCATGGCGCTGGCGCTGTGGCTGCCGCACTACCTGATCGACGTCTACGGCGTCGACGTGCGCACCGCGGGCATGGCGGCGGCGGTGTTCTCGCTCTCGGCCTCGCTGTTCCGCGCCTATGGCGGTCACCTGTCCGACCGCTTCGGCGCGCGGTCGGTGATGTACTGGACCTTCGGCTTCAGCCTGATCCTGCTGTTCATGCTGTCCTATCCGCCCGCGACCTATACGATCATGGGCAAGGACGGGCCGATCACGTTTGAAACGGAAATGGGCCTGTGGCCCTTCGTCGTCACCCTGTTCGTGCTTGGCTTCTTCATGTCGCTGGGCAAGGCGGCGGTGTTCAAGCACATCCCGGTCTACTACCCCAACCATGTCGGTTCGGTCGGCGGCCTTGTCGGCATGATCGGCGGGCTTGGCGGCTTTGTCCTGCCCATCGTCTTTGGCGCCATGCTGGACGCAACGGGCATCTACACGTCCTGCTTCGCGCTGCTGTTCCTGCTGGTCGGCGTCGCGCTGGTCTGGATGCACCTGTCGATCCGCGCGATGGAGCGCGCCGCCAATGGCGAGGCGCTGGACCGCCTGCCGGAACTGCCCGAAATGCAGGAAATCCACGTTCCCGAGCGCACCACCCTGCCGCGCGTGATCGAGGACTGGCGCCCCGACGACCCGACCTTCTGGGCCGAAAAGGGCCGCGCCGTCGCAAGGCGCAACCTGTGGCTGTCGATCCCGGCGCTGCTTCTGGCCTTCTCGGTCTGGATGGTGTGGTCGATGGTGGTGGCGAAACTGCCCGCGGTGGGCTTTGCCTTCACGGCCGAGCAACTGTTCTGGCTGGCCTCGCTGCCGGCGCTGTCGGGCGCGACACTGCGCATCTTCTATGGCTTCATGGTGCCGATCTTTGGCGGCCGGCTGTGGACGACGCTGTCGACCGCCTCGCTGCTCGTGCCGGCTGTCGGCATCGGCTATGCGGTGCAGAACCCGGAAACACCCTATTTCATCTTCCTGGTGCTGGCGCTGCTTTGCGGCCTTGGCGGGGCCAACTTCGCCTCGTCGATGGCCAATATCGGCTACTTCTTTCCCAGGTCGGAAAAGGGCAATGCGCTTGCCCTGAATGCCGGGCTGGGCAACCTTGGCGTCAGCGTCATGCAGTTCCTGGTGCCGCTGGTCATCACCGGCGCCGTGTTCGGCGCGATGGGCGGCGGGGCACAGACCGTGGCCGAAACCGGCGGAAGCCTCTGGCTGCAGAATGCCGGCTTCATCTGGGTGCCGTTCATCCTTGCCTCGACCATCGCGGCCTGGATCGGCATGAACGACATCGCCGATGCCAAGGCGAGCTTCGCCCAGCAATCGGTGATCTTCGCGCGCAGCCACAACTGGCTGATGTGCTTCCTCTATGTCGGAACCTTCGGCAGCTTCCTTGGCTATTCGGCGGGCTTTCCGCTGCTGTCCAAGATCGCCTTCCCCGATGTGAACGCGCTGCAATATGTGTTCCTTGGCCCGCTGGTGGGGGCGCTGGCGCGCGCCGGCACCGGCTGGGTGTCGGACCGCTTTGGCGGTGGCCGGGTGACCTTCTGGGTCTTCATCGGCATGATCGTCAGCGTTCTGGCGGTGATCCTGTCGTTGCAAGCGGGCAGCTTTGCCGGGTTCTTTGCCGGCTTCATGGCGCTGTTCTTCTTCACCGGCGTCGGCAATGCCTCGACCTTCCAGATGATCCCGGTGATCATGGGGCGTGAGGTTCCGCGCCTGATGCCGCATCTGTCCGGGGCGGACCGTGCGCGGCAGATCGCGATGGAGTCGAGCGGCATCATCGCCTTTACCAGTGCAATCGGCGCCTATGGCGGGTTCTTCATCCCCAAGGCCTACGGCTCGTCCATCTCCATGACGGGCAGCCCGATCGGTGCCCTTTGGACGTTCCTTGCCTTCTACGTCATCTGCCTCGTGCTGACCTGGGCCTACTATACCCGACGGGGCGGCCTTCTCCATGACATCGAGCGCGGCCTTGCCCCGGCCGTCCACCCTGCCGAATAACGAAAGGAAGCCGATATGAGCCACCTGCTCGACAGACTGAACTTCTTCCAGAGCAAGACGCTCGAATCCTTTTCGAACGTCTGGGGTGAAACCACGCGCGAGGACCGGGGGTGGGAGGACACCTACCGGAACCGCTGGCGCCACGACAAGATCGTGCGCTCAACGCATGGGGTGAACTGCACCGGATCGTGCAGCTGGAAGATCTACGTCAAGTCGGGCATCGTGACCTGGGAAACGCAGCAGACCGACTATCCCCGCACGCGGGCCGGTCTGCCGAACCACGAACCCCGCGGCTGTGCCCGCGGGGCCTCCTACAGCTGGTATCTCTACTCGGCCAACCGGGTGAAGAACCCGCTGATCCGCGGCAGCCTGATGCGCGCCTGGCGCAAGATGCGGGCGACGATGACGCCGGTTGCCGCTTGGGCGGCGATCCAGGCCGATCCGGCGCTGCGGGCCAGCTATACCAAGAACCGCGGCAAGGGCGGCTTCGTCCGCGCCACCTGGGACGAGGCGACCGAGATCGTCGCCGCCGCCAATGCCCATACCGCCAAGGTCTGGGGCCCGGACCGGGTGTTCGGCTTCTCGCCGATCCCCGCCATGTCGATGGTCAGCTATGCCGCCGGTTCGCGGTATCTGAGCCTGCTTGGCGGCACCTGCATGTCCTTTTACGACTGGTATTGCGACCTGCCGCCCGCATCGCCGCAGACCTGGGGCGAACAGACCGACGTGCCCGAAAGCGCCGACTGGTACAACGCCGGCTTCATCATGCTTTGGGGTTCGAACGTGCCGCAGACGCGGACGCCGGACGCGCATTTCTATACCGAGGTCCGCTATCGCGGGACCAAGTCGGCCGTGGTCAGCCCCGACTATTCCGAAGCGGCCAAATTCGGCGACATCTGGCTGAACCCGCAGGCCGGCACCGATGCGGCGCTGGCGATGGCCATGGGCCATGTGATCCTGCGCGAATACCACCTTGACCGTCAGGCCGAGTATTTCGAGGACTATGCCCGCAAATACACCGACATGCCGATGCTGGTGGTGCTGGACGAACAGGACGGCCGCCGCGTTCCGGGCCGCATGCTGCGGGCCGAGGATTTCGAAGGCAAGCTGGGCGAGGCGAACAACCCCGACTGGAAAACCGTCGCCTTTGACGAGGCATCGGGTGCCTATGTCGCGCCCAACGGATCCATCGGGTTCCGCTGGGGCCAGGAGGGCCAGTGGAACCTTGAGGAAAAGGCCGCCGGGGCCGAGACCAGACTGCGCCTGAGCCAGATCCTGGACGGGCATCACGACGCTGTCGTCGGGGTCGATTTCCCGTATTTCGGCGGTGCCGCAACCGGCGCTTTCGTGAAATGCGACGCGCCCGAGGTTCTGACCCGCAACATCCCCGTCCGCCATGTGACGCTTGCAGACGGAAGCAAGGTCGCCGTGGCCACCGTCTTTGACCTGTTCTGCGCGAACTACGGGCTGGACCGCGGTCTTGGCGGCGACTGGGTGTCGAAGGATTTCAACGACGACACCCCCTACACCCCCGCCTGGGCCGAAAAGATCACCGGCGTGTCGCGCGAAAAGATCATCGCCGTGGCCCGTGAATTCGCCGGCAACGCCGAAAAGACCCATGGCAAGAGCATGGTCATCCTCGGTGCCGGTTTGAACCACTGGTACCACATGGACATGAACTACCGCGGCATCATCAACATGTTGGTGATGTGCGGCTGCATCGGGCAAGAGGGCGGTGGCTGGTCGCATTATGTCGGGCAGGAAAAGCTGCGCCCGCAGACCGGCTGGCAACCGCTGGCCTTCGCGCTGGACTGGAACCGTCCACCGCGGCACATGAACGCGACCTCGGCCTGGTATGCCCATACCGACCAGTGGCGCTATGAAACGCTGCGCGCGGGCGAGATCCTGTCGCCCACCGCGCCCAAGGGCGACTGGGACATTTCCCTGATCGACTACAACATCCGGGCCGAACGGATGGGCTGGCTGCCCTCGGCCCCGCAACTCAGGACCAACCCGCTGCAGGTGTCCAAGGCCGCCAAGGCCGCCGGCAAGGAGATCCGCGACTACGTTGCCGAACAGCTCAAGTCGGGCCAGCTGCAAATGTCCTGCGAGGATCCGGACGCGCCGGAAAACTGGCCGCGCAACCTGTTCGTCTGGCGGTCGAACCTGCTCGGCTCCTCGGGCAAGGGGCATGAATATTTCCTCAAGCACCTGCTGGGCACCCAGCATGGCGTGATGGGCAAGGATCTGGGCGAGGAAGGCCAGGCCAAGCCGAAAGAGGCGGTCTGGCACGAAGAGGCGCCGAAGGGCAAGCTTGACCTGCTGGTCTGCATCGACTTCCGCATGTCGACGACGGCGGTCTATTCCGACATCGTTCTGCCCACCGCCAGCTGGTATGAAAAGGACGACCTGAACACCTCGGACATGCACCCGTTCATCCACCCGCTGCAGGCGGCGGTGGATCCGGCCTATGAATCGCGGTCCGACTGGGAGATCTTCAAGACCATCGCGAAGAAGTTCTCGGAAGTGGCGCCCGAAGTGCTGGGGGTCGAGACCGATATCGTCCAGCTTCCGCTGCTGCACGACACCGCGGCCGAGCTGGCGCAGGCGCATGTGAAGGACTGGAAGAAGGGCGAATGCGACCTGATCCCGGGCAAGACCGCGCCGAACTATATCGCGGTCGAGCGGGATTATCCCAACCTTTACAAGAAATTCACCTCGATCGGCCCTCTGCTTGAAAAGCTGGGGAACGGCGGCAAGGGCATCAACTGGGATACCAAGGTCGAGGTGGCCCATCTCGCCGACCTCAACGGCGTGGTGCAGGACGAGGGCGTGTCGAAGGGCCGGCCGCAGCTGGATACCGCCATCGACGCGGCCGAGATGATCCTGATGCTGGCGCCGGAAACCAACGGCGAAGTGGCGGTCAAGGCCTGGGAGGAACTGGAAAAGCCCACCGGCCAGCACCATGCCCATCTGGCCGAAGGCGCCCATCACACCAAGATCCGCTTCCGCGACATCGCCGCGCAGCCGCGCAAGATCATCTCGTCGCCCACCTGGTCGGGGATCGAAAGCGAAACCGTCTGCTACAATGCCGGTTACACCAACGTCCACGAACTGATCCCGTGGCGCACCCTGACCGGGCGACAGCAGCTGTATCAGGATCACCTGTGGATGCGGGCCTTTGGCGAAGGTTTCGTCAGCTACCGCCCGCCGGTCGATCTCAAGACCATCACCGCGGCCGTCAACAATGACGCGGCCGAGGGCAACCCGCATGTGGTGCTGAACTTCATCACGCCGCACCAGAAATGGGGCATCCATTCGACCTATACCGACAACCTGCTGATGCTGACGCTGAACCGCGGCGGCCCGGTGGTGTGGATGTCCGAAAAGGACGCCCAGAAGGCCGGTCTGGTCGATAACGACTGGGTCGAGGCCTACAACATCAACGGCGCGCTGACCGCCCGCGTGGTTGTCAGCCAGCGGATCAAGCCGGGCACGCTGTTCATGTATCACGCGCAGGAAAAGATCGTGAACACGCCGGGGTCGGAAAAGACCGGCAACCGCGGCGGCATCCACAACTCGGTCACTCGCACCACGCTCAAGCCGACGCACATGATCGGCGGCTATGCGCAATTGTCCTACGGTTTCAACTACTACGGCACCGTCGGCAGCAACCGGGACGAATTTGTCATCGTCCGCAAGATGAAGAAGGTCGACTGGCTTGACCAGCCCGCAACCCGGAATGTGGAGGCAGCGGAATGAAGGTTCGTGCGCAAATCGGCAAGGTCCTGAACCTGGACAAATGCATCGGCTGTCACACCTGCTCGGTCACCTGCAAGAACGTGTGGACCACGCGCGAAGGCGTCGAATACGCCTGGTTCAACAACGTCGAGACCAAGCCCGGCACCGGCTATCCGACCGACTGGGAAAACCAGAAACGCTGGAACGGCGGCTGGGTCAGGACGGCCAGCGGCAAGCTGCGGCCGAAACAGGGCGCGAAATGGCGGATCCTGGCGAATATCTTTGCCAACCCGTCGATGCCGGAAATCGACGATTACTATGAACCGTTCGATTTCGACTATGACCACCTGAAATCCGCCCCGGAAATGCAGGCGTTCCCCACGGCGCGGCCGCGGTCGAAGATCACCGGCGAGCGGATGGAGAAGATCGAGAAGGGCCCGAACTGGGAGGAAATCCTGGGCGGCGAATTCGCCAAGCGGTCGGCCGACTACAACTTCGAGAACGTGCAGAAGCAGATCTATGGGGAATATGAAAACACCTTCATGATGTATCTGCCGAGGCTGTGCGAACATTGCCTCAACCCCACCTGCTCGGCCTCGTGCCCCTCGGGCGCGATATACAAGCGCGAGGAAGACGGCATCGTCCTGATCGACCAGGAAAAATGCCGCGGCTGGCGGATGTGCATCTCGGGCTGCCCCTACAAGAAGGTCTATTACAACTGGGAGACCGGCAAATCCGAGAAATGCACCTTCTGCTATCCGCGCATCGAATCCGGCCAGCCGACGGTCTGTTCGGAAACCTGCGTCGGGCGCATCCGCTATCTGGGCGTGATCCTGTATGACGCCGACAAGATCCAGGCCGCGGCAAGTGCCGAGCGGGAAACCGACCTCTACGGCGCACAGCTTGACGTGTTCCTTGATCCGAACGACCCCGAGGTGATTGCCGCCGCCCGCCGCGACGGCGTGCCCGAGGACTGGATCGAGGCGGCCAAGATCAGCCCGATCTGGAAGATGGCGATGGAGTGGAAGGTCGCCTTCCCGCTGCATCCGGAATATCGCACCCTGCCGATGGTCTGGTACATCCCGCCGCTGTCGCCGATCCAGAACGCCGCGCAGGCCGGCCAGATCGCGATGAGCGACCAGATGCCGGATGTGCGCAGCCTGCGCATCCCGGTGAAATATCTGGCCAACATGCTGACCGCCGGCGACGAAGAGCCGGTCGTCCATGCGCTGGAACGCATGTCGGCGATGCGCCTTTACATGCGCGCCCTGACCGTGGACGGCGTGCGCGACGAAGGCATCGCCGCCCGCGTCGGCATGTCGGGCCGGATGATCGAGGACATGTACAAGGTCATGGCCATCGCCGACTATGAGGACCGTTTCGCGATCCCCACGGCGCATCGCGAGCAGAATGAAAACGGCGCCGAGATCCGCGGCGGCTGCGGTTTCACCGACGGCAACGGCTGTTCCACCGGCGAGTCCGGCAAGACCAGCCTGTTCGGCGGCAAGAAAAAGTCCTTTGCGCTGCCGCTGGAGTCGTTCTGATGGACCGCACACTCAAGGCCCTGTCGCTGGTGCTCAGCTATCCCACGGCGGAACTTCAGGACGCCATGCCCGAGATCGGCGCCGTGCTGGCCGCCGATCCCCGCATCGCCCCGGACACGCGGGCGGTGCTGCAGGATTTGACCGACGATCTGGCGCAGGGCGATCTGTATGACCTGCAGGAACGCTATGTCATGCTTTTCGACCGCTCGCGCACCCTGTCGCTCAACCTGTTCGAGCATGTCCATGGCGAAAGCCGCGAACGCGGCGGGGCCATGGTCGACCTGATCGAAACCTACCGGGCGGGCGGGTTCGAACCCGTCACCACCGAACTGCCCGACCATCTGCCGGTGCTGCTGGAGTTCCTGGCCACGCGCCCCACACGCGAGGCGCAGGAGACCTTGGCGGACGCGGCGCATATCCTGGACGTTCTTTCCAGCCGCCTCGAGCGGCGCGAAAGCGGATATGCCGCCGCGTTCGCTGCTCTTTCCGGGCTGGCCGGCGACAGTGCCGATGCCGAAACCGTCGCCGGGATGCTGGCACAGCCCGAGGACGACCCGACCGATCTGGCCGCCCTCGATGCCGTCTGGGAGGAAACCGAGGTCACCTTCGGCCCCGATCCGAACGCCGGCTGTCCGCAGGTCCGCGACATCCTGTCCCAGATGGACAAGCCCCTTGCCGGCGTTCCCGCCGCCGCAGCCCACTGAAGGAGGCGAAAATGCACAATTTCCTCTTTGGCATCTATCCCTACATCGCCCTGAGCGTGCTGGTCATCGGCTCGATCGCCCGTTACGAGCGTGACCCCTTCACCTGGAAAACCTCGTCCAGCCAGCTCTTGCGCCGCAAGCAGCTGATCTGGGGGTCGATCCTGTTCCATGTCGGCGTGCTGGTCATCTTCTTTGGCCATCTGATCGGTCTTCTGACGCCCATCGCGCTGTTTGACGCGCTGGGCATCAGCCACGGCGCCAAGCAGCTTCTGGCCGTGATCGCGGGCGGTATCGCCGGGGTGATGGCGCTGATCGGCGGCGGGATGCTTTTGCATCGCCGCTGGACCGATCCGCGCATCCGCAAGACGTCAAGTTTTGCCGACATCGGCATCCTTGTCCTTCTCCTGGCGCAGCTGGTGCTGGGGATCGGCACGATTTTCGTGTCGCTGCAACACCTTGATGGGCACGAGATGACGCGGTTCATGAACTGGGCGCAAAAGATCGTCACCTTCCGGCCGGGCGCTGCCGACGAAATCGTCGGCGTGGCCTTCGTGTTCCGGCTGCACCTGTTCCTGGGCCTGACGATCTTCCTTCTGTTCCCGTTCACCCGGCTGGCCCATATCGCCTCGGGGTTCTTTGCGCCGCTGCGCTATCTGTTCCTGCGGTCGGGTTACCAGCTTGTGCGGTCGCGCCGTCGCCGGCCGCTCGAGGATCGCCGTCGCGCCTATGACGGGCGGCAGGGAACCCCCGGCCCCAAGGTCGGCACTCCGGCGGAGTAGGCACGATGAACATGGCCCTCTTTCCCGATGTCACCGTGAACGATGAAACCATTCCCTCGGCGGCCATCGCCGCCGAGGCCCAGAACCACACCGCCCCCAAGGACAAGCCCGGCATCGCCTGGCGCAAGGCGGCGCAGGCGCTGGCGATCCGCGCGCTTCTTCTGCAAGAGGCGCGGGCGCTCGGTCTGACGGCGGATCCGCAGGAACTTGGCCCCGGCCGGTTCGAGACCGAGGACGAGGCGCTGATCCGCGCGCTGCTCGACGAGGCGGTGCGGCCGGAACCCGTGACCCCGGACGCGATCCAGGCCGAATGGGCGCGTGACCCCGACCGTTACCGCTCTGCGCCGCTGTGGGATGTGTCGCATATCCTGTGCGCCTGCGACCCGCGGGACACAGAGCAAACCGCCGCGGCCGAGGCGCGGGCCGGGGCCATCCTTGCCCGGCTGGACGGCGATGCCGCCGGATTTGCCCGCGCTGCCCGCGACAGCGACTGCGGATCAAAGTCGGCCGGCGGGCATCTGGGCCAGATCGGCCCCGGCGATACCGTGCCCGAATTCGAAGCCGTCCTGCGCAACCTGTCCGAAGGCGAGACGACTGCCGCGCCGGTCCTGTCGCGGCACGGCTGGCACCTGATCCGCCTGAACGCCATCGCGCCGGGCCAGGTTCTGCCGTTCAAGACCGTGCGCCCGATGATCGAAGCGGCGCTGGAAAGGGCGGCATGGGCGCAGGCCTCGCGCGACTTCGTCGCGGCGCTTGGCGAAAGGGCGACGATCACCGGCGCCAGCCTCGCCCCGATCTGATCGTCGCAGGGGGCGCGCCATGAAGCGGTCAGAGCCACCACGACGCGGCAGCGGCCAGTCACCGACCGATCCGGGCCTTCTGGCCCGGCCGCTCGACTTCATCAGCGAAGATCACCTGCGCGAACGCCAGATCTGCGCCGAAATCGACGGGCTGGCCGCGACCGCCTCGTTCGACCGCAAGGCCGGCGTGACCATCCTGCGCTTTCTCAACGAAGAGCTGGGCGTGCATCTGCGCGACGAGGCCGAGGATCTGTTTCCGGTGCTGGCGCTGCGCTGCACCGAAGAGGATTCCATCGACTCGGTTCTGGGCCGCATCCGCGAGGATCAGGACCAGACCCTTTCCCAACTGCCGAAGGTGCGCGAGGCGATTGCCGCCTGCCTCGACACCGGCGGCGATCTGAGCCACGCGAACCGCGAGGTTCTGACCCGTTTCGCCGCGCATGTCCGCCGCCATCTGGTGGCCGAGAATGCGATCCTTCTGCCCATTGCCCGCGCCCGGCTGACCAAGGGCGACCTGCGTCGGCTGGCAAGCCAGATGCGGTCGCGGCGCGGCCTGCCGACCGGACCGGACGTGACCCATGCTGACTGACCTTCTTGCCCGCAACCGCGACTGGGCCGCCGGCCGGCAGGCGCAAGAGCCCGGCTATTTCGCCCGCCTTGCCACCCTGCAGGCGCCGGAATTCTTCTGGATCGGATGTTCCGACAGCCGGGTTCCGGCCAATGTCGTGGCCGGCCTTGATCCGGGCGAGGTCTTTGTCCACCGCAATGTCGCCAACATCATCCATTCCTCGGACATGAACCTGTTGTCGGCGCTGGAATTCGCGGTCGAGGCGCTGAAGGTGCGGGAAATCATCGTCTGCGGCCATTACGGCTGCGGCGGGGTCAAGGCCGCGACCGAGGATCTGCCGCATGGTCTGGCCGACCACTGGCTTGAACCCGTGCGCCGCCTTGCGCGCGCCTATGCCGTGGACCTGGGGCGCGAGCGGGACATGGAGTCGCGTCGCGACCGTCTTTCGGAATTCAACGTGATCGAAGGCGTCCGCCGCATCTGCGAGACGCCGATCCTGCAACGGGCCTGGGCGCGGGGCGCAAATGTCCGCGTGCATGGGCTGGTCTATGGGCTGAAGGACGGGCTCTTGCGCGATCTTGATTGCAGCTTCGGGCCGGGACATTTCCGCAAGGCAGCAGAATGACGATTCATCCGGCGATCCATGCCCCCGGCTGCGGCTGCGACGACCGCGACCTGGCCCCGTCGCTCATCTCCATCGACGACGCCCTGTCGCGGATTTCGGCGCAGGCCATCACCGTCGCCGGGTCAGAGACCGTTTCGCTTGGCACGGCCCGCGACCGCGTCCTTGCCCAGCCGGTCTGTTCGGGCGCGATGGTGCCGCCTTTCGACAATGCTGCCATGGACGGCTACGCGGTGCAGGGCGATGCCCTGCAGGGCGCTGGTCCCTGGCGGCTTCGGGTGATCGCGCGGGTTCCGGCCGGGCAGGGTGCCGGCACCGGCGTCTCCGCCACCACCGCCGCGCGGATCTTTACCGGCGCGCCGGTCCCGGCAGGCGCCGATGCCGTGGTGATGCAGGAGGAGGTCGCGCGCCAGGGCGATGTCATCGTGCTGCACAAGCGGCCCGAACCGGGCCTGAACATCCGCCGGGCCGGCAGCGACATGATGGCCGGGTCATGCGTGCTTGAGGCCGGCCGCAGGCTGGGCCCGCGCGAGATTGCCGCCTGTGCCGCCGCCGGTGCCGGAATGGTCTCCGTCCGCCCCCGGCTGCGCGTCGCGCTGCTGGTGACCGGCGATGAGGCCCGGCCCTCGGGCGGCAACCGCGGTGACGCCCAGATCTGGGACGTGAATACCCCGATGCTGTCGGCGCTGCTGGCCGGGGCCGAGGTTGATCTGGCCTTTGTCGGCCATGCCGCCGACAATCGCGGCGACCTTGCCCGGCAACTGGAGGATCTGGCGGCCGCCTCGGACCTGATCGTCACCACAGGCGGCATCTCGGTCGGGGAAGAGGATCATGTCAGGCCGGCCCTGTCCCGCCTTGGTGCCGAGATCCTGTTCAGCGGTGTCGCGATCAAGCCGGGCAAGCCGGTTTCCTTTGGCCGCCTTGGCCGCACCCTGTGGCTTGGCCTGCCGGGCAATCCCCTGTCGGCCTATGTGACCTGGCAGGTGCTGGGCACCGCCCTTGTCCGTGGCATGACCGGGCAAGTGGCGCGGCCGCCCTTGCGCCGTCATGTGGTTCTGCTGGACTCGGTCCAAAGGAAACCCGGCCGGTGCGAGCTTCGCCCGGCGATGATCGCCGGTTTCGACACCCAGGGCCGCGAGGTGGTGCGCTGTGACAGCGCCACCCATTCCGAACGTGTCGGCATGCTGCCCGACAGCGACGGGTTGATCTTCCTGCCGGCCGAGGCCGATCATCTGCCGGCGGGCGCGATGGTCGAGTTTCGACCGTTCTGCGACGCATGAGGTGGATAAGATGCAACTGGCCTATACGATGGCACCGGGGCGTGGCGACACCGACCTGATCCTTGCCGGCCTTGCCGCCGATCTGACCGCCCGCGGCCTGCGGCTGTGCGGCACGGTGCAGATCAACACCGAACGCGCCACCGCCGGCCCCTGCGACATGGATGTCCGGGTGCTGCCCGATGGTCCGGTCCTGCGGATCAGTCAGGATCTGGGGCCGCATGCGCAGGGCTGCCGCCTTGACCCGATGGCGCTCGAATCCGCCGTCGGGCTGGTCGCCGCCCGGCTTGGGGCCGATACCGACCTGCTGATCGTCAACAAATTCGGCAAGCACGAGGCCGAGGGTCGCGGCTTTCGCGACCTGATCGCCGAGGCGCTTGGCCTGGGCATTCCGGTGCTGGTCGGCCTCAACAGCCTGAACCGCGCCGCGTTCGAGGATTTTGCCGGCGGTTTCGCCACCGCCCTGCCGCCCGAGCGGGCCGCACTGGCGCAATGGGCCGAAGCCGCCATCGGCGGGACGGTGCTGGCCTGAGGTGGTGAGGGGGGGAGGGCGACCAGCCCGCCTACCGGCCCAGCACCATCGTCCACCAGATCTTGCCGCCGTCCTCCTGGAACCAGGCGATGCCCATCTTGGTCGCATTGCGGTCGAGGATGACGTTGCGAGTGGCCGATTGTTCCATCCAGGCGGCAAGGGTGGTGATGTCGTCCTCGAAGCTTTCCGAAATCGCCTCGCCCACCAGGGTGCCGGCGAACCCGACGCGGGCCAGCCGGTCCAGCGGCGAGGATCCGTCCGAGCCGAAGTGCCAGGGCCGGTTCTGCACCGCCATGTCGCGCGAATGGGTCGCGGCGGCGGCGTTCAGCTGCGCGTCCAGCGCCAGCGGCGCGGCGCCATTGGCCGCGCGAAGCGCATTGACCGACTCGAGCATGCGGAACGGGATCACCTGCGCATCGGCCGAGGTGATGCGAAAGATCGTCGCCTCGGGCAGCCCGTCGGCACCGATCCGTGCCTGCGGCCGCCCGCAGGCCGCAAGGGCCAGGGCCGCCACACCAAGCATCATGTTCCGTCGCAACATCGCATCACCCTTTGCCGTCATCGCGCCCTCATATCCGCCTTGGCGGCGCGATTCAAATGCCCATCGGCAACGCTTGGCCGACATGACGCGGGTTTGAATTGCGCTGTCGGCGCACCGGGCGTATCTGGCCGCCAACACGGGTGCGTGAACGAGATCAGGGTGCATCATGACACAGGACAATGACGGGCTGACCCGCCGGGGCTTTCTTGCCGCCGCCACGGTCGCCGGGGTCGGGCTGGCAACCGGCGCGCAGGCGCAGGTCATGGCCAATTCGACCGAGGCCGACAGCGCCGTCGGGCCGCAGGTGCAGCGCAATGTCTCGGCTTTGCGGATGCACAACTGGCAGGACTACTTCGACAACACCCGCAACGGCGTGATCCTGTGCGACATCAGCGCCCGCGCGCTGCACTACTGGTCTGAAGACCAGAGCATCTATCGCCTGTATCCGACCTCGGTCCCCCTGTCCGAGGAACTGACCCGGCTGGGCCGCACCGAGGTGATCGAAAAGGTCGTGGCGCCGACCTGGCGCCCCACCGCGTCGATGCTGGAACGCAACCCCGAATGGCCGCGCGAGATTGCCGGCGGCGATCCGGGCAATCCGCTGGGGCCGCTCGCGCTCTATCTTTCCTGGCCCGCCTACCGCATCCACGGCACCCACGACACCCGCAAGATCGGGCGGCGGTCGTCGAACGGCTGCATCGGGCTTTACAACGAACATATCCGCCAGCTGTTCGAACTGTCCAAGGTCGGCACGCAGGTGATGCTGATCTGACGATCACGCGATGCTGACCGGCCGGCAGTTGAGACGCCGGCGCCCGTGGCCTAGGGTCGCGCGCAAGAACGGGCAGAGCAGGAAATTCCCATGGACGGCAACAGGATGACCCGCCGCGGCCTGATCGCGGCGGCCGCAGTGATCGGCCTTGCCGGCAGGGCGCGCGCGCAGGACAGCGGGGCCGAGGTTGACCGCAACGCCTCGGCCTTTCGCATGATCGACTGGCACGAGCATTTCGACAGCCTCGCGAACGGCGCCATCCTTTGCGACATCGCTTCGTGCGCGCTGCATTACTGGGCGGCGGACGGCACCTACCTGCTGGTCCCGACCTCGGTCCCCCGCACCGACGAGCTGACCCGCCGCGGCCGCAGCGAAATCGTGCGCAAGGCGGAAAACCCGACCTGGACCACGACGCCCTCGCAGCGCGAACGCTATCCCGACTGGCCGGCGCAGATCGCCGGCGGCGATCCGGCCAATCCCCTGGGCGTCCGCGCGCTGTATCTGTCCTGGCCGGCCTATCTGCTGCACGGCACCCATGACACGCGCAAGATCGGGCGGCAGTCGTCGGACGGCTGCATCGGCATGTACAACCACCATGTCACGCAGCTTTACGGGCTGGTGCAGGTCGGCACGCCGGTGGTGCTGCTCTAGACCCAGCCGGCAAGGTTGCTGCGGATGATCGTGGCCAGGGCCGCGACATGCGCCGGATCGTCGTTCAGGCAGGGGATATAGGTGAAATCCTCGCCGCCGGCGCCTTCGAACGCATGGCGGATCTCGCCGTTGATTTCCTCGAGCGTCTCGATGCAATCGGCGGAAAAGGCCGGGGCGATGACGGCGATGCTCTTGCGCCCGGCACGGGCCTGCCGCGCCACCTCCTCGACCGTATAGGGCTGCAACCACTCTTCCGGGCCGAATTTGGACTGGAAGGTGGTCATGATCGCGCTGTCGTCCCAGCCCAGCGCCTCTTTCAGCAGCCGCGTGGTCTTGAGGCACTGGCAATAATACGGGTCGCCCTCGGACAGGAACCGTTGCGGCAGGCCGTGATAGGAGCAGACGAGAAGCCCGGGCTTGCGGTCGGCGGCGGCAAAGGACCGGCGCACCGATTGCGCCAGCGCGTCGATATAGGCGGGGTTGGCGAAATAGGGGTCCACGACACGGGCGGTCGGCTGCCACTTTTCCGTCATCAGCGCGCGAAAGAACTGGTCGTTGGCGGTGGCCGACGTGGGCGAGGCATATTGCGGATACAGCGGGAAGAACAGGATGCGCCGGCACCCGGCCGCCACCATCTCGCGCACCTTGGCGGGGGTCGAAGGGTTGCCGTAGCGCATGCAGAAATCGACCATCACCCGGTCGCCAAGATCGGCCAGAGCCGCGCGGATCGCCTCGGTCTGTGACCGGGTGATCGTCATCAGCGGGCTTTCGTCACGCTCCTTGTTCCAGATCAGCCGGTAGTTCGCGCCCGAGGCGAAGGGCCGCCGGGCAAGGATCACCGTCTGCAGGATCGGCTGCCAGCGCCATTTCGGATAGTCCACGACGCGCTGGTCGGACAGGAATTCCGACAGATAGCGCCGCATCGGCCAGTAATCGGGGCTGTCCGGCGTGCCGAGGTTCGACAGAAGCACGCCGATCCGGCCTTGCGGGACCATGGGGTGATCGTGCGGGGCATGAGGCATCGGCGGACTCACTTCAGGGGCTGTTCGGGAACGCGCAGGGCATCGGCCAGCCGCGTGCGGGCGGATCCGGGGCGCAGGGGTTGCTGCTGGCCCGGGTCGGGGGCCCAGCCGGTCAGGGTCACCACCTCGAACGTGGCGGGGATGCGGCCGCCGTTGCCGAAGGCTTCGGCATAGGCGGCCGCGGCGGCTGCGATCACCGACCTGCGGGTCGGTGTGCGCAGCCGCCCGTCAAGGGCGTTGCCCTCGCCCATCGCGCGCAGGTCGCGCATCAGGTCAAGCGCGGTGGCATAGCTTACGTCAAACGGCGTGACATCGGCGACCGGCAGCGCCAGCCCGGCGCGGTGCAGCAGCGCGCCAAGGTCGCGAATCTCGCCCATCGGCGCCACGCGAGGCGACAGGCCGCCGGTCAGACGCGATTCGGCCTCGGCCAGCGCGGCGCGCAACTGGTGCAGGGTCTGGCCGCCGAACATCGTGCCGATGAACAGACCGTCGGACCGCAGCGCGTGACGGGCCTGCACCATCTGGCCGATGGGATCGTCGGCCCAATGCAGGCACAGGTCGTGGATCACCAGATCATGGGCGCCGGGGCGCAGGTCCAGCACCTCTGCGTCGGGAATCAGCCGCGCGCCGGGCAGGGCATCGGCCCAGAGTGCGGGAAAAGGCGTCACCACCGCGGGCGCCGTAAACGTTCTGTTAACCTCGATCAGTCTTTCCTGCACTTCGGCGATCATCGCGCGGCGCAGGAAAAAGGCATCGCCGCCGGCAGCGCGGGCGCGGTTGCGGCCAAGGGCCGTGCGGTCGGTCAGGCGTGGCATGGTCATGAGGGCGAGATAGGGGCAAACCGATGATGATGCAAAGCGTCATCCGCGCGATCTATCCGCCGCAATGCGTGCATTGCGGGGCGATGACCGACACCGAATTCGCGCTCTGCGGCCCATGCTGGCGCGATTCGCATTTCATCGGCGGGCTGACCTGCGCGCTTTGCGGCGTGCCGCTGCCCGGCGACGGGCATGGGCAGGCCGTGGCTTGCGACGATTGCATGACGGTGCCGCGGCCCTGGGCGCAGGGCAAGGCGGTGTTCCTGTACCGCGACACCGGGCGCCGGCTCGTGCTGGCGCTGAAACATGGCGACCGCACCGATCTGGCGCGCTCGGCCGGGACATGGATGGCCCATGCCGCCGCGCCGATGATCGGGCCCCAGACGGTGATCGTGCCGGTGCCCCTGCACCGGCTGCGGCTGTTCACACGGCGCTACAATCAGGCGGCGCTGCTGGCGCAGCGCATCGGCCGCGTCAGCGGCCGCCCGGTGGTTCCCGACGCCCTGCTGCGCATCCGCCGCACCCGCCCGCTGGAAGGTCACACACGCGAGGCGCGGTTCGCCGCGCTTGACGGCGCGATTGTCGCGCATCCGCGGCGGCTGGACCGCATCCGCGGCCGGCCGGTGCTGCTGGTCGATGACGTGATGACCTCGGGCGCGACCCTTGCCGCGGCGACCGAGGCGCTGCTTGGCGCCGGCGCCACACAGGTTTGCGTGCAGGTTCTGGCCCGCGTCACCAAAGATGCCTAGATTGGCCGGGTGCCTAATCAACCGGGGCCTGCCATGGCATCTGTCGAGATCTATACCAAATCCTGGTGCGGCTTCTGTCAGGCCGCCAAGCGCCTTCTGACGCAGAAAGGCGTGGCCTTTACCGAATACGATGTCGAAAAGGACCGCGACCGCCTGCCCGAGATGGTGGACCGCGCCCACGGCCGCCGCACCGTGCCGCAGATCTTCGTCGGCACCACCCATGTCGGCGGCTGCGACGACCTGTTCGCGCTTGACCGTGAGGGCAAGCTCGACCCGTTGCTCGCGTCATGAGGGCGGCGCTTCTGCAACTGTCGTCCTCGGACGACCCCGCCGCCAATCTGATCACGGTGCGCGGCATGATGGACACGGCCGCCGATCAGGGCGCCGATCTGATCTGCACGCCCGAGATCACCAATTGCGTCACCGCGAACCGGGCGCATCAGGCATCGGTCCTGCGACACGAGGAAGATGACCCCGTGCTTGCCGGCCTGCGCGACCATGCCGCGCGGCTGGGGCGCTGGCTGGCCATCGGATCGCTGGGCATCCGCACCCATGATGCCGACGGGCGCTTTGCCAACCGCAGCTTCCTGATCGACCCCACGGGGGCCATCGTCGCGCGGTACGACAAGATCCACATGTTCGACGTGACGGTGTCGGACAGCGAGATCTATCGCGAATCCGCTGCCTATCGCCCCGGCGACCGCGCGGTGGTCGCGGACACGCCGTTCGGGCGCCTCGGGCTCGCGATCTGCTATGACCTGCGCTTTCCGCATCTGCACCGGGCGCTGGGTCGTGCCGGAGCAGAGATCATCCTGAACCCCGCCGCCTTTACCGTGCCCACCGGCCGCGCCCATTGGGAGGTGCTGTTGCGCGCCCGCGCGATCGAGACCGGCGCCTTTGTCCTGGCCGCCGCGCAGACAGGCAGCCATCCCCGCACCGTCGAGGCGGCCGAGAGGCAGACCTGGGGCCATTCGCTGGCGGTCGCCCCCTGGGGCGAGGTTCTGGTTGACGCGGGCGACGCGCCGGGGGTTTCCGTTGTTGATCTGGACCTTGCCCTTGTGAAAGATGCGCGGCGGCGCATTCCCGCGCTGACCCATGACCGGGATTTCACAGGGCCCTGATGGACAACCCCGCCGACAGCCTCGCCGTCACCTTCTTCAGCGAGATTCTGGCGGTGGAACAGCTTGCCCGTTCGGCCCTTGCCCGCGTCCTGCCGCGCGGAATGGAACTGTCGCAGTTTTCCGTGCTGAACCATCTGGCCCATGTCGGCGGCGAACGCACCCCGGCGCAACTGGCGCGGACCTTTCACCTGACGCGGGGGGCGATGACCAATACGCTCGGCCGGCTGGAATGGGCCGGCTGGGTGCATGTCCGCCCCGACTGGGACGACGCGCGGCGCAAGATGGTGGCGATCAGCCCGGCGGGGCTGGCCGCGCGCGATGCCGCGGTTGCGGCCATCGTGCCGGTGATCGGCGACATCGTGTCGCGCATCGGGCAGGACCGCACGCGCAGCGCCCTGCCGGTGCTGCGCGAGATGCGCAAGCTGCTTCTGGAAAAGGAATGATCAGGGGCGCAGGCTGGCGGTGACGTAATTGACCGACAGGTCGCTGTCCGACAGGCTCCACCCCCAGCGGGCAAAGTTGAACACCATGCCCTTGCGGTCCACCGGGTTCAGCCCGGCGCGGCGCAGCAGGTCATAAAGTTCGTCCGGGGTGATGAATTTCGCCCAGTCATGGGTGCCCTTCGGTAGCCAGCGCGCCACCTGTTCGGCGCCGACGATGGCGAACAGCCAGCTTTTGGTGTTGCGGTTCAGGGTCGAGCAGATGTGCAACCCGCCGGGGCGCAGCAGGTCGTGGCAGGCGTTGAGATAGGCGAGCGGATCGGCGACATGCTCGACCACTTCCATGTTCAGCACCACGTCAAAGACCTCGCCCGCGGCGGCCAGCCCCTCGGCGGTGCCGATGCGATAGTCGATGGTCAGGCCCGATTGGTCGGCATGGACCTGCGCAACGGGGATGTTCCTTGGCGCGGCATCGACGCCGACAACCGTGGCGCCCAGCCGCGCCATCGGCTCGCACAAGAGCCCGCCGCCGCAGCCGATGTCGAGCAGCCGCAGACCGGCGAACGGCAGGGGCGCCGCAAGCTCGCGCCCGAACTCGGCCGCGATCTGCCGGGTGATATAGTCCAGCCGGCAGGGGTTCATCATGTGCAGCGGGCGGAACTTGCCCGCGGGATCCCACCATTCGGCGGCCATGGCCTCGAACTTGGCGACCTCGGCCGGGTCGATGGTGGTGGCGGACATGGCATCCTCGCGCGTGTGGGACATGGCACAGGGCCACACATGCCTATATAAGGTCTTCATGGACAAGGTATCGGGACAAAAGCGCGCAAGTCCGCATCTCTATCCGCCGGTCGAGGCGTTCGACCAGCGCATGATGGACATGGGCGACGGCCATCGCGTCCATGTCGAACAATGCGGCAATCCCGCTGGGATTCCGGTCATCGTCCTGCATGGCGGGCCGGGCGGCGGCTGTTCGCCGGCAATGCGGCGCTATTTCGACCCGGCGGCCTATCGCATCGTCCTGTTCGACCAGCGCGGCTGCGGCAAGTCGACCCCGCATGCGAGCGTGGAGGCGAATACCACCTGGCATCTGGTCGCCGACATCGAACGCATCCGCATGGCGCTGGGCATCGAGGCCTGGGTCGCCTTCGGCGGAAGCTGGGGCGCGACGCTGGCGCTGATCTATGCCCAGACCCATCCCGAAAGGGTGCGCGCGCTGGTGCTGCGCGGCGTGTTCCTGGCCACGCAGCCCGAGCTTGACTGGTTCTATGGCGGCGGCGCCGGGGCGTTCTGGCCCGATCTGTGGAAACGCTTCACCGACCCGATTCCCGAATCCGAGCGTGACGACCTGATCGGCGCCTATCACCGCCGGCTGTTTTCCGGCGACCTGATGACGGAAATGCGATTTGCCCGGCTGTGGGCGGGGTGGGAAAACGCGCTCGCCTCGATCGATTCCGACGGAACCGGCGGCGAAGGGCCGTCGGAATACGCAAGGGCCTTTGCAAGGCTCGAGAATCACTATTTCATCAACGGGGCCTTTCTGGACGACACGACCCGGATTCTGAACCGCATGGACCGCATCGCCCATATCCCCGGCGTCATCGTGCAGGGGCGCTATGACATGATCTGCCCGCCGGTGTCGGCGTGGCGTCTGGCGCGGGCGTGGCCGGCGGCGCGGCTGCATCTGGTCGGTCGCGCCGGGCATGCGCTGTCCGAACCGGGGATCACCGCCGAACTGGTCCGCACCATGGACCATTTCGCGCTGGGAGGGCTGGGATGAGCCGCCGTCCCCTTGCCCTGCAACGGATCAGCCGCCGCGGGCTGATTTCGTCCGCGGTGCTGGCGGGGGTTCTTTCCGCTTCGGGCGTGGCGGTGCAGGCGCGCGAACGGCGCGGCGTGCTGCGCCTTGGCCTGTCGGGCAGCCTGCCCGGCTGGGATCCGCGCGCCGGGCGCGGCAGTCTGGCCCGGGTGGCGCTGTCGGGCGCCGTCTATGAAACGCTGACCGAGATCACCGCCGCCGGCGAACTGACCGGAGAGCTTGCCGAAAGCTGGGAGCCGGGAGAGGGCGCGGCGGTCTGGACCGTCACCCTGCGCGGCGGCACAGCGTTCCACGACGGCAGCCCGGTGACGGCGGGTGATGTCATCGCCTCGCTGGCCCTGCATCGCGACGGCTCGCCCGCCGCGCCGATCCTGCGCGCGGTTCAGGACATGCGCGCCCTGACCCCCCGGCAAATCCGCTTTCGCCTGGACGCGCCGGATGCGAATTTCCCGCTGCGGCTGGCCGATCCGCATCTGGTGGTGGCGCCCGGCGGACGGTTCGACGGTATCGGCAGCGGGCTGTATCGGCTGGCCGAATTCCTGCCCGACGAACGGCTGCGCCTGATGCGGGTCGATGACCACTGGCGCGACAACCGCGCCGGCTGGTTCGAGGCGCTGGTGCTGCGCGCGATGCCCGATCCGGTGGCGCGCACCGCTGCGCTGATCGCCGGCCATGTCGATGCCGTCGATTTCCCCGCCGGGTTCGAGGCGCGGCGCGGCCTGAGCGTGACCGCCGCCGATGGCTATGGCGTGGCGCTCTTGCCCGAGGCCGCGTGCAGCGCCCTTGCCGCCGGCCTGCCGGTGGTCCCCGGTGCGCCGGACGAACCGCTGATCGCCGCGGCCGAAGGCTATGGCGATCCTGATCTGGGCGGCGTGCTGTATGGACAGGGCCTTGACACGCTGGTGCCCGCAGCCGGCGGCATCGGCGCGGTCGCGGGGCATCTGCCGTTCCTGATCGGCCATAGCGACCGGCTGCGCCATGACGGCATCGGGTCGATGGGCCCGATGGATTCGGGGCGTATTGCGGAACGCTGGTGGTTCGCCTGACGGCTCAGACGCGCACCTCGCGCTCCTCAAGCTCGCCCACGCCGAACACCCGCTTGTAACGCTCGATTTCCGCCTGCGGACCCATGGCCTTGCGCGGATTGTCCGACAGTTTCACCGTCGGCCGCCCATCCGCCGACACCGCCTTGCAGACAAGGCTGAACGGCGCCAGCGCGTCGCCTTTGACCAGCCCGGTAAAGTCGTTGGTCAGCATCGTGCCCCAGCCAAAGGACACTTTCACCCGCCCGGCGAATTGCGCCTGCAACTGCGCGATGACATCCACGTCCAGCCCGTCCGAGAAGATGACCAGCTTTTGCCGCGGATCCTCGCCCTGCGCCCGCCACCAGGCGATGGCGCGTTCGGCGCCCTCGGCCGGGTCGCCGCTGTCGATCCGCATCCCGGTCCAGCGCGCCAGCCAGTCGGGGGCGCCGTCAAGGAAGGATTGCGTGGTGAACGTGTCGGGCAGGATGATGAGGAGATTGCCCTCGTGTTCTTCCTGCCAGTCGGCCAGCACGCGGTAGGGCGCCTGCCGCAATTGCGCGTCACTGTCGGCCAGCGCGGCATAGACCATCGGCAGCTCATGCGCATTGGTGCCGATCGCCTCGAGATCGCGGTTCTTGGCGATCAGGCAGTTCGAGGTGCCGGTGAAATGCGCCTCGCCCAGCCCCTCTTGCAGCGCCTGCACGCACCAGTCCTGCCACAGGAAGGAATGCCGGCGCCTTGTGCCGAAATCGGCCAGCCGCAGGTCGGGGATGGCGCGCAGGCGTTCGACCTTTTCCCACAACTTGGTCATGGCGCGGGCATACAGCACCTGAAGCTCGAACCGGCCCATGTCGCGCAGCACAGCGCGCGACCGCAATTCCATGATGACGGCAAGGGCGGGGATTTCCCACAGCATGACCTCGGGCCATTTGCCCTCGAAGGTCAGTTCGTATTGGCCGTCGCGCTTGTCCAGATGATAGGCGGGCAGGCGCAGCCCCTCGAACCATTCCATGAAATCGGGGCGGAACATCTGCCGCTTGCCGTAAAAGGTGTTGCCGCGCAACCAAGTGCTTTCGCCGCGGGTCAGGGACAGGGTGCGCACATGGTCCAGCTGTTCGCGCAATTCGCCTTCGTCGATCAGGTCGGCCAGCCGGACCGAGGTCGTCCGGTTGATCAGGCTGAAGGTGACATTGGTGTCGGGCCGGTTGCGGAAAACCGACTGGCACATCAGAAGCTTGTAGAAATCGGTGTCGATCAGCGACCGGACGATGGGGTCGATCTTCCACTTGTGGTTCCAGACGCGGGTGGCGATGTCGACCATGGGATTCCTCCGTTGCCCCTGCGGGTTAGAGCAAGGGCAACCGGGCTTGTCCAGCAGCGGGCAACCGGGGGATGTCCGCCCCCTGGCGCGTCAGACGAAATCCATCGCCCTGTTGAACGGCATCTCGCGCAGGCGCTGGCCGGTTGCGGCAAAGATCGCATTGGCCAGCGCCGGGGCGGCGGGCGGCACCGGCGGTTCGCCGACGCCGCGCACATGGGGACCGTTGGTCAGGCCCTGCACATGCACCCGCGGCGCGTTCGGCATGCGCAACCCGTCATGGGTGTAGAAGTTGGTCTGTTCGATGGCGCCGCCGGCATAGGTGATCTCGCCGTTGATGGCATGGCCCAGGCCCCACATCACGCCGCCCTGCACCTGATTTTCGAAATTCACCGGATCGATGACCCGGCCCACTTCGGCCGCGACCCAGACATCGTGGATGCGGATGCCATTCTCGGTCGCCTCGACCTCGACCACTTCGGCTGTCGGCACGCCGAAGGCCAGGCAATAGGCGACGCCCAGCCCGCGGTTCGGCCCCGGATCGCGGCCCCAGCCCGAGGCTTCGGCCACCGCCTCAAGCACCTTGCGCGAGGGGTCGTGCCACATCAGGCGCAGCCGTTCCTCCATCGGGTCGGCGCCGGCGGCGTGAATCAGCTCGTCCAGCGCGCAATCGTGGAAAAAGGCGTTGGTCGAGGCGCCGACCGACCGCCACGACGATACCGGCGCCAGCCCCGCCACGCGATAGCCGGTGACGCGATAGTTCGGGATCGCATAGGGCTGGTCCCAGGCGCCGGCGACGATCATCGGATCGGCGCCCGGCACGGACATGCCCAGCCGCCCCATCTGCGACCCGGTGGGCGAGGTCATGGCGATGCCAAGATCAAGCGCCTGCACCCGGCCCTCGGCCACCGCGCCGCGCATCCGGCCCATGGCGATCTGCCGCGGGAAATCGTGGGTGAAATCCTCTTCGCGCGAGAAGGTGAGCTTGACCGGCGTGCCCTTGACCTGCACGGCGATTTCGGCGGCAAGGTCCGAGACCAGCGTTTCCAGCCGATGGCCAAAGGAACCGCCGGCCATCATGTTGTGCAGCCGCACTTGCGCCGGTTTCAGCCCGGAGATGCGGGCCACATTGGCGACGGCAAAGGCCGACACTTGGGTCGCCGTCCACAGGTCGGCGCGGTCTTCGGTGACAAGGACAGTGGACGACAGCGGCTCCATCGGCTGATGGCCCACATAGGGCGCGCGGTATTCGGCGCTGATCGCATCGCCGGCAAGGGCGGCGTCGATGTCGCCGCCATCGCGCTTGCGGCTGTCGCGGAAATCCTCGGTGAAACTGGCGGCCACCTGCTGCCAGTGCGCGTCCTGTTCGGCCGGAAAATCCGCCGGCGCCCATTCGGCGGTGATCGCCTGCGCGCCGCGGATCGCGTGCCAGGTGGTATCGGCCAGAACGGCCAGCCCGTTCGTCACCGGCAGGACCTGCCGCACACCGGGCAGGGCCAGCGCGGCACTCGCGTCATGGGACAGCAGGGCCGAACGCTGCGGTGACAAGAGGACGGTGGCATGGACCATGCCCTCGACCTTGAGGTCGATGGCATAGGTCTGGGTGCCGGTGGCCTTGGCCAGCGTATCGGCGCGCTGGACCGTCTGGCCGATCAGCCGCCAGTCGGCGGGGTCGCGCAGCGGTACGTCGCGGACCAGATCGACGGTGGCCGCCGTTGCGGCAAGGTCGGTATAGGGGATTGCGCTGCCATCGGGCAGGATCACGGCGCCGTCCGCAGTCCGCAGGTCGGCGACCGCAACGCCGGTCTGCCGGGCGGCCGCGGCCTTGAGCGTTTCGCGGGCGCTGGCGCCGGCGGCGCGCATCTTTTCCCAGGCGTCGGGCACGGTGGACGATCCGCCGGTTATCTGCATCGCGGCGAATTTCATCACCGCATCGACCACCGTGCGCGCGCTTTCGGCGATCCAGCTGTCATCGGTGGCGGCAAAGGGCGCGCCCTCGGACGCGATGCCGGTGTTGTAATAGGCGCGGGCCGGCTGGCCGAAGTCGAGCGTGACCTGATCCAGCCGCACGTCCAGTTCCTCGGCCAGAAGCATCGCCTGCACGCTGGCGGCGCCCTGGCCGACATCATGGCGCGGGGTGATGATGGTGATGCCGTTGCCGTCGATCTTGACGAAGGGGGTCAGCGCCGCCTCGCCCTCACCCAGATCGTCAAGCAGCGGATTGTGCGGGTCCTTCTTGTAGGCATAGACGCCGAAGGCGACCCCGCCGACGATGGCGGCAGAGCCGATCAGAAAGGTGCGGCGGGCGATGCGGCCGAGTTTCGACATGGCCTAACCCCCCGCCAGTCGCTGCGCGGCATCGTGGATCGCGGCGCGGATGCGGGGATAGGTGCCGCAGCGGCACAGGTTGCCGGCCATCCAGTCGTCGATGTCCTGATCGCTGGGCTGCGGCACATTGGTCAAAAGGTCGAGCGCCTGCATCATCTGCCCCGACTGGCAGTAGCCGCATTGCGCGACCTGATGTTCGGCCCAGGCCGCCTGCACCGCATGCAGCGCGGCGGGGGTGCCGATGCCTTCGATGGTGGTGACGCTCGCGCCCTCAAGATCGCCGACAAGGGTCTGGCAGGACCGCACCGCCTGTCCGTCAACCAGCACCGTGCAGGCACCGCACAGGGCCTGCCCGCAGCCGTACTTGGTGCCCGTCAGCCCGACCACATCGCGCAAAAGCCAAAGAAGCGGCATGTCGGGATCGACATCCAGTGACCGGCTTTCGCCATTGATCGTGACCTGCATCGGCTGCCCTCGGGTTGCTTTGATTGGCAAGATAATGCCTGTTCCGGCAGTTTCACTTGCATATCGCGCCAATCCGCTTGCAAATTGCGCCTCATGACCGACCGCCGCTATCCCGCCTCGCGCGAGTTCGAACCGGCCCTTGTCCGGCTGGGCCTTGATCCCGCGCGCGTCCTGCGGCGGGCGCGACTGGCACCGGGGTTCCTGACCACTTCGCGGCGCGGGGTCACGGCCGAGGTGTTCTTTCGTCTGTGGGCGGCCCTGATGGCCGAGGCGGACGATCCCGCACTGCCGCTGCGTCTGGGCGAGGCCGCGGCCGAAGTCGAGCTGGTCGCCCCCGCCTGTCGTGCGCTGATCTACAGCCCCGACCTTGCCACCGCGCTGGACCGGCTGGCGCTGTTCAAGCAGGTGACGATGCCGCTACGGCTGGAAATCCGGCCCGGTCCCGGTCATCTGGCGGTGTCGATTGCGCCGATCGACGGGCTGGTGCTGCCGCCCGGCTTTGTGCTGATGCATTTCTCGTGGCTGCTAAGGCTGATCCGGCGCCTTCTGGGCGAAGATGCCGCCGCGCTCTGGACGGTGTTGCCCGACCCGCCGCCGCCGCTGCCCGCCGAATTCGGCGAGGTGCGGCAGGGTGCGCCTCTGCTGGCCCTGCCGCTCGACCTTGCCCTGCGCCCGATCCCGTCGCGCGACGATGCCGCCTGGGCCTGGACCGAGGCCGAGTTGAAGCGCGATCTGGCGATGCCGCTGGCCGCGCGGGTGCGCGCCGTGCTGCGCGAAAGCCTGCCCGCCGGCGAGGCGCGGGCCCAGTTCGTTGCCGCCGACCTGTGCCTGAGCCCGCGGACGCTGCAACGGCAACTGGCGGCCGAAGGCACCAGTTTCCAGGCGTTGCTGGACGAGGTGCGGGCGGCGATGGCGCAGGATTACCTGGCGCGCACCGACCTGTCGGCCGAGGAAATCGCCTATCTTCTGGCCTATCGCGACCCGTCGTCGTTCTATCGCGCCTTTCATGGCTGGACCGGCAAGACGCCGGGCCGGATGCGCCGCGCCGCCTGAGCCTCAGGCGCGCCGGCCGACGCGGGCGACGGCCAGCACCTCGAGCACCTTTGCCTCGATATCCGCCGCCGACAGCCCGGCCATGCGATACATCTCGGCCGGGCTGTCCTGGTCGATGAACGTATCGGGCAGCACCATCGACCGGAATTTCAGCCCGCTGTCGAACACGCCCTCATTCGCCAGAAGCTGCGCGACATGGCTGCCAAAGCCGCCAACGGCGCCCTCCTCGACGGTGATCAGGGCCTCGTGCCCGCGGGCCAGACGCAGGATCAGGTCACGGTCGAGCGGCTTGGCAAAACGGGCATCTGCGACCGTCGGCCGCAGGCCGCGCGCCTCGAGCGCCTCGGCGGCGCGCGTCACCTCGGACAGGCGGGTGCCGAAGGACAGGATCGCCACGCGCGCGCCGTCCTGGATGATGCGGCCCTTGCCGATCTCGATCACCTGAGGATCGGCCGGGATGTCGACGCCGACGCCCTCGCCCCGGGGGAAACGGAAGGCGATGGGGCCGTCGTCGTGGGCGGCGGCGGTGGCGACCATGCGCACCAGTTCAGCCTCGTCCGCGGCGGCCATCACCACGAACCCTGGCAGATTGGCCAGGAAGGCCACATCGAACGATCCGGCATGGGTGGCGCCATCGGCGCCGACCAGCCCGGCGCGGTCTATGGCAAAGCGGACGGGCAGCCGCTGGATCGCCACGTCATGGACGACCTGATCGTAGCCGCGTTGCAGAAAGGTCGAATAGATCGCGCAGAACGGCCGCAGGCCGCCGGCAGCAAGGCCGGCGCTGAAGGTCACGGCATGCTGTTCGGCAATGCCCACGTCGAAACAGCGGCTTGCATACCGCTCCATGAATTTCGACAGGCCGGTGCCGTCTGGCATCGCCGCCGTGACCGCGCAGATCCGCGGGTCTTTCGCCGCCTGCGCCAGCAACGCCTCGGCAAAGACATTGGTATAGCTGGGGGCGTTGGTCTGGACCTTGGCCTGCTGGCCGGTCAGCACGTCGAACTTGCCGGTGGCGTGTCCCCGGTCGCGCGCCTGTTCGGCAGGGGCATAGCCCTTGCCCTTTTTCGTGATGACATGGATCAGCACCGGCCCCGTCGCCCGCGCCTTGACGGTGCGCAGCACCGACAGAAGGCCCGGCAGGTCGTGGCCGTCGATGGGGCCAACATAGGAAAACCCCAACTCCTCGAACAACGTCCCGCCCACGGTCATGTGCTTGAGCATGTCCTTGGCGCGCTTGGCGCCTTCGCGGAACGGTTCGGGCAGCAGCGACACGGCACCCTTGGCGGCGGCCTTGAGCTCCTGAAACGGGCCCTGGGCGTAAAGCCGGGTCAGATAGGCCGACATGGCGCCGACCGGCGGCGCGATCGACATTTCGTTGTCGTTGAGGATGACGAACAGCCGCTTGCCCAGATGGCCGGCGTTGTTCAGCGCCTCATAGGCCATGCCGGCGGAAATCGAGCCGTCGCCGATCACCGCGATGGCATCGCCAAGGCCGCCTTCGGCCGCCCCGCCCAGATCGCGGGCCACGGCAAAGCCCAAGGCAGCACTGATCGAGGTCGAGCTGTGCGCGGCGCCGAACGGATCATAGACCGATTCGCTGCGCTTGGTGAAACCCGACAGGCCGTCCTTCTGCCGCAGGGAGCGGATGCGGTCGCGCCGCCCGGTCAGGATCTTGTGCGGATAGGCCTGATGGCCGACATCCCAGATGATCTTGTCCTTTGGCGCGTCGAAAACGGCATGCAGCGCGACGGTGAGTTCAACCACCCCCAGCCCGGCGCCAAGATGGCCGCCGGTTTCCGACACCGCCGAAATCGTCTCGGCCCGCAGATCCTGCGCCAGCCGATCAAGTTCGGGGTCCGACAGCCGCTTGAGGTCGGCGGGGATGGTGATCCGGTCAAGCACCGGGGTCTTGGGTCGCTGGGTCATGTCAGGTCTTCCGGGCGACAACGAAACGGGCAAGCTCACGCAGCATGTCTGCGTCATCGCCGTAAGGGTCAAGGGCGGCGCAGGCCTGATGGACAAGATCGGCCGCGCGGCGCCTTGCCTCGGTCAGCCCCAGAAGCGACACGAAAGTCGCCTTGCCGGCGGCGGCATCCTTGCCGGTGGCCTTGCCCACCACGGCGGCATCGCCTTCGACATCCAGTATGTCGTCGGCGATCTGGAAGGCCAGGCCCAGCGCATCGCCATAGGCGCGCAACGGGCCGGCGTCCGCATCTGCCAGCACCGGCCCCGCGGTCGCGGCCCAGATGATAAGGGCGCCGGTCTTGGCCGCCTGCAACCGGGTGATGCTGTCAAGCGTCAGCGGCTGCACCGCGGTTTCCGCGGCGATGTCCATCGCCTGACCGCCGACCATGCCCCGCACCCCGGCACCACGGGCAAGCCCGGCGATCAGCGGCAGGTTTCCAGCGGCCGCCAGCACCTCGAACGCCAGCGCCTGAAGTGCGTCGCCGGCCAGAACCGCCGTTGCCTCGTCCCATTTGCGGTGAACCGTCGGCTGGCCGCGGCGCAGGTCGTCGTCGTCCATGCAGGGCAGGTCGTCATGGACCAGCGAATAGGCGTGGACGCATTCGATGGCGACGGCGGCAGGCAGGGCGTGCGTTGCGGCGATGCCATGCAGCCGTGCCGATTCGATCGCCAGAAAGCCGCGCAGCCCCTTGCCGCCCTTCACCGCGTAAAGCATCGCATCGGCCACCGGCAGGTCGCCGTCCGACAGGAGTTTCCCGACCTCTGCCTCGACCGCGCCGCGCGCGGCCGCCATCGCCTCAGCCAGCGTCAAGCGGCACCGTCCCGGTCGGCCGGCCCTCGGCCGACAGGGTGATCTTCGCCACCTTCTCTTCGGCTTCGGCCAGCTTGGCCTCGCACCGCGCCTTCAGCGCCGCGCCGCGTTCATAAAGCGCGATGGAATCCTCAAGCGGCACGTCGCCGCGTTCCAGCCGGCCGACAACGGCCTCCAGCTCGCGCAGGGCGTCCTCAAAGCTCAGTTCGGTTACAGGGCGTTCGGTCATCCGTAGTCCTTCAATACCGCCACATGCGCCGCCGCGGATTCCGCCAGCGCCGAAAGATCATAGCCGCCTTCCAGCGCCGATACGACCCGGCCTTTCGCATGGGTCCGGGCCAGATCGCAAAGCCTTTCGGTGATCCAGCCGAAATCGGCAGCGCGAAGCCGCGTCGAGGCCAGGGGATCATCGGCATGTGCATCGAACCCGGCCGAGATGAGCAGGAATTGAGGAGCAAAGGCGTCCACCGCGGGCAGCACGGCGCCTTCGCAGATCTGGCGGAATTGCGGGCCGGTGGTGCCGGACCGCAGCGGGACGTTCAGCACCGTGTCGTGCGGGCCGTGGTCCGAAGGCAGGCCGGTGCCGGGATACAGCGGCATCTCGTGGGTCGAGACGAACAGGATGCGCGGATCGTCCTGCACCAGATCCTGCGTGCCATTGCCGTGATGCACGTCGAAATCGACGATGGCGACGCGGGACAGGCCGTGGAAGTCGAGCGCATGTCTGGCGGCGGCGGCGACATTGCCCAGCAGGCAGAACCCCATCGGCGTTTCCCGCTCGGCATGGTGGCCGGGCGGACGGATGGCGCAAAAGGCATTGGCCGCCTCGCCCGCCATCACCATGTCGACGGCACGGATGACCGCCCCTGCCGCGCGCCAGGCGGCGGCCAGCGTGCCGGCAGACATATGCGTATCGGCGTCAAGCGAACGCCACCCGCGCTCCGGTGCCGCCTTGCGCAGCCCGTCAAGATAGCCTTGCGGATGCACCCGCAGAAGATCGTCATCGGCCGCCAGCGGCGCCGCGACGCGCAGCAGGTCCATGCCCTGCAACGCGCCCAGCACGGCATCCAGCCGCGCCACCTGTTCGGGATGGCCCGGCGGGGTGATATGGCCCAGACATTCGGGATGGGTAAGAAGCGCGGTGGTCATTGCCGGTCTGCCTCATTCTTCGTCCACAAATATCCCCGCCGGAGGCGCAGCTTTCCACCCGCAAGAAGACCCGCAGGACCGGCGCCGGTAAGGTGGGTCTCGACCCACCGCCGCCTCAATCCGGCGCCAGCATATAGCCCTCGCCCCGCACGGTCTGAAGGTATCGCGGCTGCCGCGGGTCGCTTTCGATCTTGCGCCGCAGCCGGGTGATCTGCACGTCCACGGCGCGTTCCTGCGTCTGGTCGCCGCCGCGGCCCAGTTCCTCGACCAGGGCCGCGCGCGAGATCGGCGCGCCGACGCGGGCGGCGAAGATGCGCATCAGTTGCGCTTCGGTCGCGGTCAGCCGCACCGGCCGGTCGCCCTGCCACAACTCGCCCCGTTCGATGTCATAGCGCGAGGGGCCAAGCGTCAGCGTCTTGGGGGCGACCACCGCCGGAACCGCGGCGGGCATCCGCCGCAGGATGGCGTTGATCCGCAGCAAGAGTTCCTTGGGCTCGAACGGTTTCGCCAGGTAATCGTCCGCCCCCGCCTCAAGCCCGGCGATGCGGTCCGAAGTCTCGCCGCGCGCGGTCAGCAGCAGGACCGGCACCGACCGTTTCGCCCGCAGTTCGGTGCAGAACGACAGCCCGTCCTGCCCCGGCATCATCACGTCCAGCACGATCAGGTCAAAGTCGAGGCCCGAGAGGATCCGCCGCGCATGGCCGGCATCGCGGGCGGCGGTGACAAGGAACCCGTTGCGCAGCAGAAAGCGTTGCAGCAGGCCGCGGATGCGTTCGTCGTCATCGACGATCAGCAGATGGGTCTGGTCGGCGGTCATCGGTTGCGGTCCCTCAGCGCCTCGTATTGCCGTCGCGTCTCGTCGTCCATCATCGCTTCCAGAACCTGCCGGAACCCGGCCACGGCATCGGCCCCGGCCGTGCGATAGGCGGCGCGCACCCGGTCGCGCTGGGTGTCCGACAACTCGCGCTCCAGCGCCCGTCCGGCGTCGGTCAGGTGCAGATGGCGTTCACGCTTGTCGACGGTGCCGACCCGGCTTTCGACCAGCCCGTCCTCGATCAGGGTGCGCAGCACGCGATTCAGCGACTGCTTGGTCACGCCGAGAATGCCCAGAAGCGTGTTCACCGTCATCCCCGGACTGCGGTTGATGAAATGCACCGCGCGGTGGTGTGCGCGCCCGTAATCCTTGGTCTGCAGGATCCGGTCGGGATCGGCGGTGAAGGCGCGATAGGCAAAGAACAGCGCCTCGATCCCCTTGCGGATCTGGTCGTCGGTCAGGAAAAGCAGATCCTGCCCCGCTCGGGGCGCCCCGGTTTCGGCCATGTGAACCTCCGCTTGCCGGCAGGATACGTCAGCCCTGTTGACACTTGAAGGGGGGAGACGGTCCGGCGCTCTGGTCCGTGACTTTGACAGCGGATAGGCTGGGCGCAAGTTTATTGCAGGAGCCGCCATGACCGTGACGATCCGCCCCTTGCGCGCCACCGACAAGGACGGCTGGCGCCGCCTGTGGGCCGCCTACCTTGCCTTCTACGAAACCACGCTGCCCGAGGCGGTGTTCGACACCACCTTTGCCCGGCTGATCGACCCGGCGCACAGGGAACGCCACGCCCTGGTGGCCGAACGCGACGGCCGGCTGATCGGGCTCGTGCATTACATCTACCACGCGCACAACTGGCGGATCGAGGATGTCTGCTATCTGCAGGATCTGTTCGTGACCGAGGAGGCGCGCGGCACCGGCACCGGCCGCGCCCTGATCGAGGCGGTCTATGCCGCCGCCGACGCCAACGGCACGCCGGCGGTCTACTGGATGACGCAGGAATTCAACGCCACCGCGCGGACCCTGTATGACCGCATCGCAACGCTGACGCCGTTCGTCAGATATGTGCGGTAAGCGGGCGGATTTGGGCAGTCTTTGCCAAGGTCGCCGGGCTGACGGCATGAGTCCAGAACCCGGGGCCGGATAGCCCCGGAGGCTGCTTTACCGCATATGCGAGGGATAAGTGGTGCCCAGGAGAGGACTCGAACCTCCACGGCCGTTAAGCCACTGGTACCTGAAACCAGCGCGTCTACCAATTCCGCCACCTGGGCACAGGTGGTGCGGCGTCGTCTAAGCATTGCCGGAAGCGGTGTCAACGCGATTCCGCAAGGATTTTTTCGCCGAATGCGGACGCGATGCCGCAGCGCGGCGCGGCGGGGGTCTGCGCCCTTGCCTGACCCGCCCGGCGCGGGTAAATCCGGGGGCAGGCAACGAAAGGACCGCAGCGTCATGGCCGGCATTGTCACGATCTTTGGCGGAACCGGGTTCGTCGGGCGTTATGTCACCCGCCGGATGGCAAGGGACGGCTGGCGCATCCGTGTGGTGACGCGCGATACCAATGCCGCCGGATTCCTGCGGACCTATGGCGCCGTCGGCCAGGTCGAGCCGGTGTTCGGCAATATTCGCGACGATGCCTCGGTCCGGCAGGCGATCCGCGGCTCGGACGCGGTCATCAACTGTGTCGGCAGCATGGCCGCCGGTGGGCGCAACAGCTTTGCCGCGATCAACGATCAGGGTGCCGCCCGCATCGCCCGCATCGCGACCGAGGAAGGCGTGGCGCGGCTGGTCCATGTCTCGGCCCTGGGCGCCGATGCCGGATCGGCCAGCGCCTATTCCCGCAGCAAGGCCTCGGGCGAGGCTGGCGTGCAGGCCGCGTTTCCGGGCGCGGTGATCCTGCGCCCCTCGGTGATCTTCGGGACCGAGGACGAATTCTTCAACCGTTTCGCCGGCATTCCCGGTCCGGTCCTGCCCATCGTCGGCGCCAACACCCGTTTCCAGCCGGTCTGGGTCGATGATGTCGCCGCCGCCGCGGTCAAGGGTGCCGAAGGCGCCGCGCCCGGCGTCTATGAACTGGGCGGCCCGGATGTGATGAGCCTGCGCGACCTGATGAAGGTCATGCTGGCCGAGATCCGCCGCCGCCGGGTCATCATCAACCTGCCGTTCTGGCTGGGACGTGTCATTGGCGGCGTGACCGGGTTCGCCAAGACGCTCAGCCTTGGCATCGTGCCTCAGCCTGTGACGGTGGACCAGGTCGCGGCGCTGCGCAGCGACAACGTGGTCGCCGCGGATGCGCGCGGGCTTGCCGATCTGGGGATCGGGGCCACCGACATGGCGGCGATCCTGCCGGGCTACCTGTGGCGGTTCCGCCCCTCGGGGCAATACCTTGCCATCAAGGAATCGGCCCGCAACCTCAAGGCCTGACCCCCGGCGAGGAACCCATGGCCGAGCCGAACACGCTGATCGCCGGCCTCCTGGGCGTCCTCGAGGGGATGACCGAGTTCATTCCGGTATCCTCGACCGGGCATCTGCTGCTTGCCGGGCATTTCCTGGGCTTTGACAGCCCCGGGCGCACCTTCGAGGTGGTGATCCAGCTGGGCGCGATCCTGGCCCTGCTGATCGTCTTTGCCGGGCGCATCGTGTCGATCCTTGCCCGTGCGCCGCGCGATCCCGGGGCGCAGCGTTTCGTTGCCGGCGTGCTGCTTGCCTTCCTGCCGGCGGTCGTCACCGGCGTTCTGGCGCATGACCTGATCAAGACCGTCCTGTTCGAACAGCCGATGCTGATCGCGGTGATGCTGATCCTGGGCGGCGTCGTGCTGCTTTATGTCGATCGGCTGGGCACAGCACCGCTGTATCATTCACCCGAGGAGATGCCCTTGCGCGTGGCGCTGGGCATCGGTCTGTTCCAGTGCCTTGCCATGGTGCCCGGCGTGTCGCGGTCGGGTGCGACCATCGTCGGCGGGCTGCTCTTGCGGGCCGACAAGCGGACGGCGGCCGAGTTTTCCTTCTTCCTGTCGATGCCGACCATGGCCGGCGCCGTCGCCTATGACCTGTGGAAAAGCCGCGATGTGCTGGATTTTTCGGCGATGGCCGACATCGCGGTCGGCTTTGCGGCCGCGTTCATCGCCGCGGCGCTGGTGGTGCGCTGGCTGCTGAATTTCGTCAGCCGCCGCGGCTATGCCCTTTTCGGCTGGTGGCGAATCATCGTCGGCAGCGCCGCGTTGCTGGCGCTTATGGCGGGATTCTAGGAGATAGGGTGTAATCCGGACCTAATATTCGGCCATAGACACACAAAATAATGCCAGAGAGGAACACTTTCCCGGTAATAGGTCACACATGCTGACTTTTCTTTCCGCCGGCAGGGGCGTAAACGATCCGCACATCAGGCAGCGTGAGGCGGATCATGGCCACCGAAAAGATGCTCAAGTTCGTCACGGTGCCGCGCGTCATGCCGGAAAAGCGGTCGGCCGATGACCGGCGCGACGATTTCCTGGAAATCTACCGCGAATATGCCATCGCCAAGGCCGAAGAGCAGGCCAGCCGGTGCAGCCAATGCGGCGTGCCCTATTGCCAGTCGCATTGCCCGTTGCACAACAACATCCCCGACTGGTTGCGGATGACGGCCTCGGGCCGCCTGCAAGAGGCGTATGAGCTGTCGCAGGCGACCAACACCTTCCCCGAGATCTGCGGCCGCATCTGCCCGCAGGACCGGCTGTGCGAGGGCAATTGCGTCATCGAACAGGCGGGCCACGGCACTGTCACCATCGGCTCGGTGGAAAAGTTCATCACCGATACGGCGTGGGAGGAAGGCTGGGTCAAGCCGATCCGCCCCCATGCCGAACGCCCCGAATCCGTCGGCATCATCGGCGCCGGGCCGGCGGGCCTTGCCGCCGCCGACATGCTGCGCCGCGCCGGGGTGCAGGTCACGGTCTATGACCGCTATGACCGCGCCGGCGGGCTGATGACCTATGGCATCCCCGGCTTCAAGCTGGAGAAGGATGTGGTGATGCGCCGCAACGACCAGCTGGCGCAGGGCGGCGTCGAGTTCGTGCTGAACTGCAATGTCGGCACCGACCTGACCTTTGACGCGATCCGCGGGCGCCATGACGCCGTGCTGATCGCCACCGGCGTTTACAAGTCGCGCGACCTGACGGAACCCGGCGGCGACCTGCCCGGCATCGTCAAGGCGCTGGATTACCTGACCGTTTCCAACCGGCTGTCCTTTGGCGACGAGGTTCCGGAGTTCGAGGACGGCAGCCTGAACGCCGCCGGCAAGCGCGTCGTCGTCATCGGCGGCGGCGACACGGCGATGGACTGCGTGCGCACCGCGATCCGGCAGGGCGCCACTTCGGTCAAGCTTCTGTATCGCCGTGACCGCGCCAACATGCCCGGTTCGCAGCGCGAGGTGGCCAATGCCGAGGAAGAGGGCGTCGATTTCGTCTGGCTCGCCGCGCCCAAGGCGTTCGAGGGGGTTGGCGCCGTGACCGGCGTGCAGGTGCAGAAGATGCGGCTGGGCGCGCCGGATGTGACGGGGCGGCGGATGCCGGAACTGATCGAGGGCGCCGATTACCTTGAACCCGCCGATCTGGTCATCAAGGCGCTGGGGTTCGAACCCGAGGATCTGGTGCGGCTCTGGGGTGTCGAGGGGCTCGAGGTCAACCGCTGGGGCACGATCAAGGCGGCGTTCGGATCGGGCGAAACCAGCCTGCCCGGCGTCTATGCGGCGGGCGATATTGTGCGCGGCGCATCCTTGGTAGTGTGGGGCATCAGGGACGGACGCGACTGCGCGACCGCGATCCTTGACTACCTTGGACAGGCCGCGAGTGTTGCGGCGGAATAGGATTGCCATGCGTCCCGCGTTTCTGATCCCCCTGATGCTGATGTCCCCGGCGGCTGCCGAGGTGTTGCCGCTGCCCGCGAATTGTCAGGGTGTGGTGACGGTGCAGATGTCATTCTGCACGGTGGCCAACATCTGGAACTGCGAAGTCGACGGTCAGCGCGAGGTCTGGACCTATAACTATGGCGAGGGGGCCAACATGGTTTTCCGGCGCGATACGGACGGCCAGCAACTGGGTGCATTCAGCGTGACCGACAGCGGCACGACCAGCGCCTTGCCCGTGGTCTCGGTCGCCGATCCGGTCAGCATCCGTGATCTGGTTGCTGCGGGTCAGGACAGCTTTGCCATGACATCGCGGATATTGGACGGCAGCACGAGCGATGCCGCCGGCACGATGCATGTGATGGGCGAACCGATTACGGTGGATGGCTGGCAACTCGTCCCGGTCTTCGCCGAATACTCCAACCCGGCCCCCGGGCTGGCCGGCTACTATTTCCTGATGGATGCGGCACGCGGCATCATGTTCCACACATACTTTGCCGAACCCGGCGCGCTGGACCGTCCGATCCCCCAGGCGGCGCTGCCGGTCACGGTCGCGTTTGCCGGTGACGACGGCTTTCTCGCGTCCGAACCGTCGGTCGGATGCGGGGGCTGATCATGTTGCGCGTCCTTGTGCCTTTCCTTCTGCTTGCCGCGCCCGCCGCCGCGCAGGACACCTTCGCGCTGCCGCAGGGCTGCGAGGGGATCGTCACCATCCAGAAGCGGTCCTGCACCGTCACCCATGTCTTCACCTGCACGACCGACCCCGAGGGGCACCAGCGCCGCGTGGATTTCGACGAGCAGGGCATGATCTATGCCGGCGTCATCGACGCGGAAACCCAGTGGATCGAAAGCTGGTCGCCGCTGTCGGGGACCAGCGAAACCCTATCCGGCGGCGCGGTTGACCCGGCGTCCTTTTCCACGCTGCTGGACACCGGCACCGACACCTTCGATTTCGAGACGGTGACGCAACCCGGCGGCGCGGTGACGATCTTTCGCGGGCAGGACCGGCTGACAGGCGAGGTCGTCACCATCGACGGCGTGACGCTGGACCGCACCGAATTTGCCGTCTCTGCCTATGACGAGGCCGGGAACGAGCTGTGGCGGACCTGGGGCAGCGAATTCATCCATCGCGACTGGCGCACCTTCATCGCCGGGACGCGCACCAACCGCACCGCGGACCAGGAATGGAGCAGCGACAACTCGCCCGTCGCGTTCATATTTACGGGAGAAGAGGGGTTCCTGTCCTCGACACCCCGTCACGATTGTGGCGCGATGCTGTCCATGGCCCCCGGACTGACGGAAGGGGGCATCCTGTCCCCCGTCGCTTATCCGAGGAATTGACCATGATCCGTTTCGCCCTTGCCGCGCCGCTTGCCCTTGTCCCCGCCGTCACCCTGGCGCAGGATGCCGTGCCCGGCCGCACCTTCTCGCTTCCCGCCGGTTGCACCGCCTTTCTGACCGTGCAGGAGGAAGCCTGCTCGGTCTCGCATCATTTCACCTGCGAAAACGATCCTGCCGGCTGGCAGCGCCGCGTCGACATGGACGAAAGCGGCGTCGCCTATTTCGGGGCCATCGACGCGGAAACGCAGTGGGTGGAAAGTTTCCACATGCTGTCGGGCCATTCCGAACGGCTGGCGCCCGGCGCCACCGATCCGGCGTCCTTCACCGACCTGACCAGCACCGGCATCGACACCTACGACTTCCAGACCGACTCGGCCGAGGTCGGGGTCACCCGCTATGTCGGGCAGGACCGGCTGACCGGAGAGACCGTCACCATCGACGGTGTGACGCTGGACCAGACCGAATATGCCATCACCGCCTATGCGCCGGACGGGTCCGAGATGTGGACCTCGCACGGCCGCGAATACATCAGCCGCGACTGGCGGATGTTCCTGTCCGGCATCTCGACCATCACCGCCGGGGGCGAGACCTGGGAATCGTCGGAACGCCCGGTCGATTTCATCTTTCCGGGCGAACCGGGGTTCCTGTCGGTGACGCCGGTCCATGGCTGCGGCGTGGTGCTGTCGTCGCTTGACCTGCCGCGTGTGCCGGGATGACGGCGCTGCGGGGACAGTGCCTGTGCGGCGCCGTCACCATCACGGTGACCGGACCGCATGAGTCCAAGGTCGGCGCCTGCCATTGCCGCATGTGCCAGCGTTGGACCGGGGGCCTGTTCCTGTGCTTCGAGGCTGACGGGGTGACCATCGAGGGGCCGGTGGCGCGCTACCGCTCCTCTGGCTTTTCCGAACGCGGCTTTTGCGCCACCTGCGGCACGCATCTGTTCTTTCACGACGATGCCGCGCCCGCAGACCGTTTCGAACTGATGCCCGGCCTGTTCGACGCCGCGCTGGGCTGGCCGCTCCGGTCAGAGATCTACACCGACCGCCGCATGGCCGCGGTCAGCCTTGCCGGCGACCATCCGCGCCAAAGCCGCGCCGAATATGAACGCGACAACCCCTTCGTCAAAGGAGACACCCCATGACGACCATCTACGACGCCTCCTGGGTTGCCGCCGAAGAGGCAAAGCGCGCCTGGATGGCCGAACATTCGCTGTACAAGGCCGATGACGAACATTCGTCCTGCGGCGTCGGGCTGGTGGTGTCGATCGACGGCACCCCGTCGCGCGGCGTGGTCGAGGCCGGGATCAAGGCGTTGCAGGCGATCTGGCACCGCGGCGCGGTCGATGCCGATGGCAAGACCGGCGACGGCGCCGGCATCCATGTGCAGATTCCCGTGCGGTTCTTTTACGACCAGGTCCGCCGCACCGGCCACGAACCCGACGACAACAAGCTGATCGCCGTCGGCCAGGTGTTCCTGCCGCGCACCGATTTCGGCGCGCAGGAACGCTGCCGGACCATCGTGGAATCCGAAGTCCTGCGCATGGGCCATTACATCTATGGCTGGCGGCATGTGCCGGTGGATGTGAGCGTTCTGGGCGAAAAGGCCAATGCGACGCGGCCGGAAATCGAACAGATCCTGATCCGCTGCGAAAAGGACATCGACAAGGAACAGTTCGAACGCGAGCTTTACATCATCCGCCGCCGCATCGAAAAGGCGGCGACGGCGGCGGCGATTCCGCAGCTTTACCTTGCCTCGCTGTCGTGCCGGTCGATCATCTACAAGGGGATGATGCTGGCCGAACAGGTATCGGTGTTCTATCCCGATCTTCAGGACGACAGGTTCGAAAGCGCCTTCGCGATCTATCACCAGCGGTATTCGACCAACACCTTTCCGCAATGGGCGCTGGCGCAGCCTTTCCGCATGCTGGCCCACAATGGCGAGATCAACACGCTCAAGGGCAACGTCAACTGGATGAAGTCGCACGAAATCCGCATGTCGTCCGAAGCGTTCGCCGACATGGCCGAGGATATCAAGCCGATCATCCCTTCGGGCACGTCGGATTCCGGCGCCCTTGACGCGGTGTTCGAGGTGCTGGTGCGGGCCGGGCGGTCGGCGCCGATGGCCAAGACCATCCTTGTCCCCGAAGCCTGGTCCAAGATGACCGGCGAGATGCCAAAGGCATGGCAGGACATGTATGCCTATTGCAACTCGATCATGGAGCCCTGGGACGGCCCTGCCGCGCTGGCCATGACCGATGGCCGCTGGGTCTGCGGCGGGCTTGACCGCAACGGCCTGCGTCCGATGCGCTATGTCATCACCGGCGACGGCATGCTGATCGCCGGGTCCGAAGCCGGCATGGTGCCGATCGACGAACGCAGCGTGGTGGAAAAGGGCGCGCTTGGCCCGGGGCAGATGATCGCCGTCGACATGAAGGACGGCCGCCTTTACCACGATGCCGAGATCAAGGACCGGCTGGCCGGCAGCCAGCCCTTTGGCGACTGGGTCGAAAAGGTGTTCGACCTGAACTCGGTGCTCGAGGAACTTCCCGAGACCGCGATGTTCACCGGCACCGAACTGCGCAAGCGGCAGATCGCCGCCGGCTATACCATCGAGGAACTTGAGCAGGTCCTGTCGCCGATGGTCGAGGACGGCAAGGAAATGATCGCCAGCATGGGCGATGACACGCCGCCCGCGGTCCTGTCCAAGGTCTATCGCCCGCTGTCGCATTACTTCCGGCAGAACTTCAGCCAGGTGACGAACCCGCCCATCGACAGCTTGCGCGAAACGCGGGTGATGAGCCTCAAGACCCGGTTCGGCAACCTCAAGAACGTCCTGGACGAGACCTCGGCCCAGTCGGAAATCCTGATTCTGGAAAGCCCGTTCATCGCCAATGCCGAATATGCGGAAATGGTCCGCATCTTTGGCAGCAGCGTGACGATCATCGACTGTTCCTTTGAACAGGGCGCCGATGCCCTGCGCCTTGGCCTTGAACGCATCCGGGCCGAGGCCGAGGACGCCGTGCGCTCGGGCGCGCTGCACATCGTGCTGACCGACGAACACCAGTCGGAAGGCCGCATCGCCATGCCGATGATCCTTGCCACCAGCGCCGTGCATAGCTGGCTGACGCGCAAGGGCCTGCGGACCTTCACCTCGCTGAACGTTCGGTCGGCGGAATGTATTGACCCGCATTATTTCGCGGTGCTGATCGGCTGCGGCGCCACCACGGTGAACGCCTATCTGGCGCAGGATTCGGTGCAGGACCGTATCGACCGCGGCCTAGTCGAAGGCACCCTGCTGGACGCCATGCGCCGCTATCGCGACGCGGTGAATGCCGGCCTGCTCAAGATCATGTCAAAGATGGGCATCTCGGTCATCTCGTCCTACCGCGGCGGCCTGAATTTCGAGGCGGTCGGCCTGTCGCGCGCCATGGTGGCCGAATATTTCCCCGGCATGCACAGCCGGATTTCCGGCATCGGCCTGATCGGCATCCAGCACAAGGCCGAGGCGATCCATGCCAAGGGCTGGAAGGGCGGGCAGGACGTTCTGCCCATCGGCGGCTTTTACAAGGCGCGGCGCAGCGGCGAAAAGCACGCCTGGGAAGCGCAGACCATGCACATGCTGCAATCGGCCTGCGACCGGGCGTCCTATGAGCTTTGGCAGCAATATTCGCGCACGATGCAGGCGAACCCGCCGATCCATCTGCGCGACCTCCTGGCGATCAAGCCCTTGGGCGAGGCGATTCCCATCGAACAGGTGGAATCGATCACCGCGATCCGCAAAAGGTTCGTCACCCCCGGCATGTCGCTGGGCGCGCTTGGGCCCGAGGCGCACAAGACGCTGAACGTCGCGATGAACCGGATCGGCGCCAAGTCCGATTCCGGCGAGGGCGGCGAACTGCCCGAACATTTCGTGCCCGAACCCAACGGCGACAACCCGTCGGCCAAGATCAAGCAGGTCGCCTCGGGCCGGTTCGGCGTGACGGCGGAATACCTCAACGCCTGCGAAGAGCTTGAGATAAAGGTCGCGCAGGGGGCCAAGCCCGGCGAGGGCGGGCAGTTGCCCGGCATGAAGGTCACCGAACTGATCGCGCGGCTGCGGCATTCGACCAAGGGCGTGACGCTGATCTCGCCCCCGCCGCATCACGACATCTATTCGATCGAGGATCTGGCGCAGCTGATCTACGATCTCAAGCAGACCAACCCGCGTTGCAAGGTGACGGTCAAGCTGGTGTCGTCGTCCGGCGTCGGCACCATCGCGGCGGGCGTGGCCAAGGCCAAGGCCGACATCATCCTGATTTCCGGCCACAACGGCGGCACCGGCGCAAGCCCGGCGACCAGCATCAAATATGCCGGCCTGCCCTGGGAAATGGGCCTGACCGAGGCGCATCAGGTTCTGGCGATGAACAACCTGCGCGAGCGGGTGACCTTGCGCACCGACGGCGGCCTGCGCACCGGGCGCGACATCGTCATTGCCGCCATGCTTGGGGCCGAGGAATACGGCATCGGCACCGCCGCGCTGATCGCCATGGGCTGCATCATGGTCCGGCAATGCCAGTCGAACACCTGCCCGGTGGGCGTCTGCACGCAGGATCCGGCGCTGCGGGCGAAATTCACCGGCACGGCGGACAAGGTGGTGAACCTCATCACCTTCTATGCGACCGAGGTGCGCGAGATCCTTGCCAGCATCGGCGCACGATCGCTGCAAGAGGTGATCGGCCGCGCCGACCTGCTGACGCAGGTGTCGCGCGGGGCGGCGGAGCTGGATGACCTCGACCTCAACCCGCTGCTCATCCAGGTCGATGGCACGCAGGCGATCCGCTATGACCGGGCCAAGCCGCGCAACGCGGTGCCCGATACGCTTGACGCCGAAATCGTGCAGGACGCCGCCCGCTTCCTCAAGGATGGCGAGAAGATGCAGTTGTCCTATGCGGTGCAGAACACCCACCGCAGCATCGGCACCCGCACCTCAAGCCATATCGTGCAGAACTTCGGCATGCGGAACACGCTCCAGCCCGACCACCTGACGGTGACGCTGACCGGCAGCGCCGGGCAAAGCCTTGGCGCCTTTGCCGCACCGGGCCTGAAGATCGAGGTCAACGGCGATGCCAATGACTATGTGGGCAAGGGTCTGTCCGGCGGCACCATCGTCGTGCGCCCGCATATGGCCAGCCCGCTGAAGGCGTCCGAGAACACGATCATCGGCAACACCGTGCTGTATGGCGCGACGGACGGCTACCTGTTCGCCGCCGGCCGCGCGGGCGAGCGGTTCGCGGTGCGCAATTCCGGCGCAACGGTGGTCGTCGAAGGCTGCGGCTCCAACGGCTGCGAATACATGACCGGCGGCGTGGCGGTGATCCTTGGCCGGATCGGTGCCAACTTTGGCGCCGGGATGACCGGCGGCATGGCCTATATCCACGACCCGGACGGACGCGCGCCCTCGTTCCTCAACATGGAAACGCTGGTGACCTGTCCCGTGACGGTGGCGCATTGGGAAGCGCAGTTGCGCAGTCTGGTCGAACGCCACGCGCGCGAGACCGGCAGCCGCAAGGCCGGCGAGATCCTTGCCGACTGGGACCACGAAAAGACGCATTTCCTGCAAGTATGCCCCAAGGAAATGCTTCCCCACCTCAAGGCGCCGCTGGTGACCGAGCCGGTGGCGATGCCGGCGGAATAGGCCGGAACGGGGCGCGGCGGCGGTCAGGACGCCCTGACCGCCGGACACCGCCGATGTCATGGGCCGCCTGGGGCAGAACGCTAGACCTCGACCAGCCCCACGACCGGGTTCTTGCCGTGGACCTTGGCGCATTTCGGGCAGGTGGTGTAAAAGAACCAGACCTCTTTGGGTTCTTTCCCCCGGGCGCGCGCCAGATCCTGCATCTGCCCGTGCCAGTGCCGCACCTCGCTGAACGGGCCCTCAAAGACCTTGGTCAGATAGTCGCCGCTGACCATGGTCAGGGTTTCGCCCGGCACCTCGCCGGTGACCGCGAACAGGTGTTCCCCGCGAAAGGCCGAAGGATCGCGGCTCATCACCAGCCGGTGCTCTGGATCCTCGGCGCCGGCGGCGTCGATGTTGCGGCCGACGCGGGCAAAGACCGCCGACATGTCCAGCGGCACATGCGCCAGCGCGCGGGTGGTGGCGCGGACAAAGGGCTTGTCGCGGAAGTGAAGCTCCTGCCCCTCCCAGCCCGCGGGGTTGAAGCGCGGGCAGCAGCCGGTGGGGTTGTCAGAGCCATCGTAGAACGGGGTTTCGTTGATCTGCATGGCTGATCCTCCTGCGCTGATCGTCGCATGACTGGCGCCCTGCCGCGATGATCGGGATCAAAGGGAACCGGACCCGACCCGGCGCGTTGTCGCAGGTGTCATTTTTCAGGGGAGCCTTCCGATGTCCGACCTTGTGATCGTTGCTTTCGACAACGAACAGACCGCGCTCGACGCGCGTTCAGCCTTGGTCAAGCTGCAAAGCGAGTATCTGATCGAGATGGAGGACGCCGTCGTCATCACCCGCAAGGACGATGGTTCGGTCGTGCTGCATCAGGCGGTCAACCTGCCCGCCATCGGGGCGATTGGCGGCACCTTCTGGGGTGGGTTGGTCGGGCTCTTGTTCCTGAATCCGCTGCTGGGTGCGGCGGTCGGCGCCGGCGCCGGGGCGATCTCGGGCTGGCTGACCGATACCGGCATCGACGACGACTTTCTGCGCGAGGCCGGGCATAACGTGCCGCCGGGCGGCGCCGCGCTGGGCGTCCTCATCCGCAAGATGACGGCGGACAAGGTGCTGGCCGGGCTCGCGGGCTTTGCCGGCAAGGGCCGGGTCATCCAGACCTCGCTGACCGGTGAACAGGAAACCCGCCTGCGCGAGGCTCTGGCCAATCCGCCGACCAGCCCCGTCCCCGGCACGCCCGAGGAGACCGGCCCGGCGACGCTGGTGGCCGCGAACAACGACAAAGGTTGACTTGACGGGACTGCGGGCCGCGGCGTCTATGGCGCATGGCCCGCAGCACCCGATCCGACAGCAAGACGACCGAAAGAAGCGGCCGGAAACGGCGGGTGGCGCGGCGCGAAACCCTGGGTCGCCGCCTGCGCCGCTGGTTGGTGCGCGGGTTCTTTGGGGTTGTGGCGCTGGTCGCCGTCGCGATCTGCGCCTATGCCGTGGTGAACCCGCCGACCACCCCCTACATGTTCGGCGAAGGCCGCCGGCTGGGCGGCGTCGAACAGATCTGGGTGCCGATTGAGCAGATCGCCCCGGTCATGGCGCGGTCCGCCGTTGCCGCTGAAGATGCGAATTTCTGCGACCATTGGGGCCTTGACCTGACCGCGATCCGCGCCGCGCTGGATGCCGGCAGCAATCGCGGCGCTTCCACCATCAGCCAGCAGGTGGTCAAGAATGTCTATCTCTGGCAGGGGCGAAGCTGGCTGCGCAAGGCGATCGAGGCCGGGCTGACGCCGGTCATGGAGGCGGTCTGGTCCAAGCGCCGGATCCTGGAAGTCTATCTCAACGTTGCCGAATTTGCCGAAGGCGTGTTCGGGGTCGAGGCCGGGGCGCAGCATTATTTCGGCGTCAGCGCCGCCGACCTGACCGCCACGCAGGCGGCGCGTCTGGCCGCGATCCTGCCCAACCCGCAGGAATGGTCGGCGTCCAACCCCAGCGACCATGTGCGCCGCCGCGCCAGCCAGATCGCCGACGGCGCCGCCACCATCGCGGCGGATGGCCGCGCCGCGTGTTTTCAATAGCCATTCTTGAACGGGCAGGGCGCTTGCCTGTATGACAAGGCCATGCAGCCCGACCGTCAGACCAACCGCCTGTATCATTATCCGCTGTCGCCCTTCTGCCGGAAGGTCCGGCTGACGCTGGCCGAAAAGCGGATCGAGGTCGAGCTGGTCGAGGAACGCTATTGGGAGCAGGAGGCCGATTTCCTGCGCCGCAACCCGGCGGGCAAGGTGCCGGTGCTCAAGCTGGGCAGCCGGCTGATGTCGGAATCCGCGGCCATATGCGAATTCCTTGAGGAAACCGTGCCAACCCCGCCCCTGATGCCGCGTGACCCCGACGCCCGGTACGAGGTGCGCCGGCTGGTCGCCTGGTTCGACGACAAGTTCAACGCCGATGTCACCGCCAAACTGATGGGCGAACGGGTGTTCCGCAAGGTGATGGGCACCGGCTATCCCGACAGCACCAATGTCAAATCGGGGGCGCGGGCGATCAAGTTCCACCTCGACTACATGCAGCACCTTCTGGAAAAGCGGCGCTGGCTGGCCGGCAGCGACATGACGCTGGCCGATTTCGCCGCCGCGGCGCATCTGTCCTGCCTTGACTACATCTCGGACGTGGACTGGCACCGGTCCGAGATCGTCAAGGAATGGTATGCCAAGATCAAGTCGCGGCCGGCCTTCCGGTCGATCCTGGCCGATCAGGTTCCGGGTTTCCGCCCGCCCGCCCATTACGCCGATCTTGATTTCTGACCTGGGCGCCGTGGCGCGCCGGCCAAACGTGATGAACGACATGTCCGCCCTGCGTGACCGGCTGAACGCCTTTGCCCTGCAGTCGGGGTTCACCGCCATGGGCATCTGCCGGCCATCCGCGATCCCGCAGGCGGCGCCGCGGCTCGCCGCCTTTCTTGCCGCTGGCCGCCACGGCCAGATGGGCTGGATGGAGGATCGCAAGGACTGGCGCGGTGACCCTGCCGCGCTGTGGCCCGAGGCGCGGTCGGTCGTCATGCTGGCCGAAAGCTATGCCCCCGACCACGATCCGCTGGATGATCTGACCCGCCCGGACCATGGCGCGATTTCGGTCTATGCGCAGGGGCGCGACTATCATGACCTGGTCAAGAAGCGGCTGAAAACCGTCGGGCGCTGGCTGCTCGATCAGGTGCCGGGCGAGGCGATCAAGGTCTTTGTCGACACCGCCCCGGTGATGGAGAAGCCGTTGGCGCAGGCCGCCGGGCTGGGCTGGCAGGGCAAGCACACCAACCTGCTGTCGCGCAGCTTCGGCAACTGGGTGTTCCTTGGCGCGATCTTCACCACCATAGACCTGCCGCCCGATCCGCCCGAGACCGACCATTGCGGCACCTGCCGCGCCTGTCTGGAGATCTGCCCGACCGCTGCCTTTCCGGCGCCGCATCAGCTCGACGCGCGGCGCTGCATTTCCTATCTGACCATCGAACACCGCGGCCCGGTGCCCGAGGATCTGCGCCCCGCGCTGGGCAACCGCATCTACGGCTGCGACGATTGCCTTGCCATCTGCCCGTGGAACAAATTCGCCGCCACCGCGCGCGAGTTGCGCTATGCCGGCCCCCACCGCGCCCCGCCGCTGGCCGAGCTTGCCGCGCTGGACGATGCCGGCTTTCGTGCCCGCTTTTCCGGCTCTCCGATCAAGCGGATCGGACGCGACCGCTTCATCCGCAACGTGCTTTATGCTATCGGCAATGCCAGAAATCCCGCCTTGCGCGACAGCGCGATCCGGCATCTGGATGACCCTGACCCCGCCGTGGCCGATGCCGCGCGCTGGGCGATTGCCCGCCAGGAGGGCTGAATGAGGATCGCGGGCGCCCTGTCGCGCATCGAATCGCTGGCCGACCGCGTGCGCCGCCCGATCGAGGGCGACCCGCTGATCCAGGCATTCCCCGGCTATGCCACGCCGGACAGCCTGATCGCGCGCGGCCGCGTTCTTGGCCGGGCGGTGGACGAAACCCGCGTCATCTCGTCCTTCCGCACGCGCGAACTGGCCGGCGTCAGGGTGCAGGGCGGCGGGGCCGAGGTCCTGACCGATGACGAGGGGCATTTCACGCTGGTGCTGCCGCGCGGGGCCGAACAGGGGTGGGTCGGCATCACCGCCTGCACCGAAGGCGGGCCGCAGACGGTGTTGCCGGTTCTGGTGCCGCGCACCGATGCAGGCATCGGCGTCATCACCGATATCGACGACACGCTGATGCTGACCGGCGCCTGGTCGCTGCCGCGCAACCTGTGGACCACCCTGCGCGGCCGGCCGGAAACCCGGCATGTGTTTCCCGATGCCGTGGCGATGATCGCCCGCCTGCGCGAGGACGGGCGCAACCCGGTCTATTACGTCAGTTCGGCGCCGTGGAACCTGGCCCCGTTCCTCGAGGATGTGTTCCGCCGCAACGGGTTGCCGCGCGGGCCGTTCTTCCTGCGCGACTGGGGCATCACCGGCACCCATGTCATCGCGCCGCCCCATGTCGACCACAAGGTGCAGTCCATCGGCCGCATCCTTGACGCCAACCCCGGCCTGCCCTTCGTCCTTGTGGGCGATACCGGGCAGGACGACCCGTCGATCTATCTTGCCGTCGCGCGCGCCCATCCCGGCCGCATCGCCCGCGCCCTGTTCCGGCTTGCCGGGCCGCGGCCGCCGCCGGCGGTGTCGGGCTTTGCCGAACTGGGGATTCCGGTGCAGGTGGTGGCCGATTTCCGCGCGCTTGCTGCGGCGCAGGATGAGTGACTTGGCCCCGTAGCGGATCGTGTGCTAGTCTGCCCGTCCCAAAGAAGGAGCAGGACCATGGAACGCCATCTTCTTGACCGCCCGGCGCCCGACGACCTCCGGACCCGCGCCAAGGCCTTTGTCCGCATCGAACGCGAACAGCTTCCCCATCCCGCCAGCCGCGCCCTTCAGCGCGCGCCGCGGCTGGAGCAACCGCAGCCGCTGAAGGAAGCCTTGCGTATCGCGCGGGGCAGAACTGCCTGATTTGATGGTTTTCCCCGCCGGTCCGTTGGCTATGGTAGAACGGTCCGGTCCAGGGAAAACCCATGCAACCGCTGCGCGGCATTGCGTTCAAGGTCACGTCGATCGTCGTCTTCGTGGCGATGGCAGCCATCATCAAGGCCACCGCCGACAATGTGCCTCCGGGCGAGGCGGTGTTCTTTCGGTCGTTCTTTGCTACGCCGGTGATTCTGGTCTGGCTGGCCGTCACGGGTGACCTGCGCAGCGGTCTCAAGACAAACATGCCGCTGGGCCATGTCTGGCGCGGCGTCGTCGGCACCACCGCCATGGGCCTCAACTTTGCCGCGCTGGGCCTCTTGCCCTTCCCCGAGGCGACGGCGATCGGCTATGCCGCGCCGATCCTGACCGTCATCTTCGCCGCCATGTTCCTGGGCGAACGGGTGCGCGCCTTTCGCCTGACGGCGGTGGCCCTGGGCATGATCGGTGTCATCATCGTGCTGTCGCCGCGCCTGACCCTTGGCGAGGACGAGATGACCCTGCGCGAAACCCTGGGCGCCGTGCTGGCGCTGGGTGCCGCGGTCTTTGCCGCGCTGGCGCAGGTGCAGGTGCGGCGGATGGTGTCAACCGCCGAACGCACCTCGGCCATCGTGTTCTGGTTTTCGGTCACAGCCAGCGTGCTGGGTCTGATGACGATTCCCTGGGGCTGGGTGATGCCCGACCCCGAGACCTTTGCCCTGCTGGTCCTGTCCGGTCTTTTGGGCGGTTTCGGGCAGATCCTGCTGACGTCAAGCTATCGCTACGCCGATGTCGGCGTCATCGCGCCGTTCGAATACACCTCGATGCTGATGGCCCTTGCCGTCGGCTATTTCCTGTTCGACGAGGTGCCGACGCTGGTGATGATGTGCGGCTCGCTCATCATCATCGCTTCGGGGGTGCTGATCATCTGGCGCGAACGCAAGCTGGGCATCGAACGCAAGCCGACGAAAAGTGTGGGGCCGCCGTAGGGCTCAGTCCTCGAGGTTCAGCCAGGCCACCTCGTCAGGCGTCAGCCGCACCGCTGCCGCCGCGAGGGTCGAGGCGATTTCGCCGGGGCTGCGGGTGCCGACCAGCGCGAAGGACGGAAAGGGCTGCGCCAGAACCCAGGCCGCGGCGATATTCAGCGCCGACACCCCGCGTTCGGCCCCCAGCCTTTCGGCGCGGGCCCGCCGTTCGGCGTTGTCCGCGCTGCCAAAGCATTCCTCGGGCCCGTCATCGCCGGCAAGCCGCAGGCGCAGGGGTTCGGGCAGGAAATAGCCGCGCGCCGTGCTGGACCATGACATATGCGCGACGCCGTTGTCGCGCAGCCAGCGCAGGGTTTCGGCATTGTTCGACGACACGCAGCCGGGCCAGACCGGGCGTTGCATCACCGCCAGCGACAGATTGTTGTTAAGGATGCGTGGCGGTTCCAGCCCATGAGAAAGGGCATAGCCCACCGCCTTGTCGAACCTGCCGGGCGTCCAGTTCGACCCGCCCCAGATGCCGATGCGGCCGGCCTCGATCTCGCGGTTCACCGCTTCGACGAATTCGCCGACCGGGACTGCGGGGTTGTCGCGGTGCATGACATAGATCTGCGCCTTGCCGATCCCCAGCCGGTCAAGCGACTGTGCCAGCTGCACCGCGATGACATCGGGCAGGCAATAGGGCGAATGCGCGCCCTTGACCGTCACCGTCACCTGATCGGCGATACCCCGGTCGCGCATCCAGGCGCCCAGCACCTGTTCGTGCAGGCCGCCGGCATAGTGAAAGGCGGTGTCAAAGGTATTGCCCCCGGCCTCGATCCAGGCGTCAAAGGTGATCGCGCCCTCGGCCAGGGTATCGCGGTTGTCGCAGCCAAGGATGTATTGCGACAGATCGCGGTCCAGCCCCGGTATGCGGGCCATGGGCATCTCGGGCCCCTGCGGCATGGTCCCGATCAGGCGCGGCGGCACTGCGGTTTCGCGGAAGGTGGCATAGCCAAGGTCGCGCCGCCACAGATCGAGCACGGTGTTGTTGCCGATGGAATCGGCGGGGGACAGCGCCGGAAAGGGTGCCGCGGTCTTGCCGGCGGCGATGGCGGCGCTGATCGCCTCGGCCTCATAGGCGAAAAGCATCCGGTCGTCGCCCAGTGTTTCCAGGCGGCTGCCGGCGGCGGTGGTGACATGGATCGCCGTGGTCGACGGGCCGGCGTTGCGCCCCGGGATCCACGGATCGTCGATGCGGATTTCGCCCAGGGTGCCGGTTATGACGGCGGCATTGTCCATCCGCCGGGCGATGGCGCAACCGACCTCGGCCGTGATGCCCGAGGCGAAGGTCATCAGCGCATAGGCCACGGTATCGACGCCCTCGGGCGACAGCAGACCGTTGCCGCGCAGGGTGACCGGATCGGCAAAGGGCCGGCCCTCGGCCACGCCGGCGATCAGCCGTACGAGACTGACCGGATAGCCGCCGACATCGAGGATCCCGCCACCACCCAAGGCCGGATCGTACAGCCGCGATTTTGGGTCATGTTCGGCGGCAAAGCCGAAATGACTGCGAATGTGGGCGATTTTCCCGATCTCACCGCCTTCTACTATTTCGACTATGCGTGTGATCTGGGGATGCAGCCGATACATGAATGCTTCGGCCCAGAGGCGGTTTTCCTGCGTGGCGACTGCGGCGACGGCGGTGACCTCGGCCGCGTTCATGCCACCCGGCTTTTCGCACAGCACATGCTTGCCGGCCCGCAGGGCAGCGATGGACAGTTGCGCATGGGCTGGATGCGGCGTGGAGATATAGACGGCATCGACCCCGGGATCGGCAAACAGGGCCGCGGCATCGGCGTGGCGGGTCGTGATGGCGTTCCGGTCGGCAAAGGCGTCGCGCCGCGCGGCATCGCGCCCGGTGACGGCGACCAGTCGCCCCGATGTGGCCTGCGCCATGCCATCGGCGAAATTCTGCGCGATGGACCCCGGTCCGACGATTCCCCAGCGAACACTTGCCATGCGACCCTCCCTGTTGCCGGCAAAGTCCTAGGCCGAGGCGAGTGTTAGCGCAACCGTGGGCATTCCTGAGTTGGCGTGCCCGCGCTATGGTCACCGGACCCTTCCCTTCCCAAAGGAGTCGCAGAATGGCCACCACCGTTGTCACCCCCGCCTACAGCACCGAGGCCACCGCCACCGGCGGCGGCCGTAACGGGCTGACAAGCCTGCACGATGGCAAGCTGACCATGACCATGGCCAGCCCGACCGAACTGGGCGGATCGGGCAAGGGCCACAACCCCGAGGAACTGTTCGCGCTGGGCTATTCCGCCTGCTATCTGGGCGCGATGCGCTTTGCCGCGCAGTCGGAAAAGCTGGGCACCGTGCCGGATGCGGCAAGCGTGACGGCCAAGGTCGGCATCGGCCCGCGGCCCGAAGGCGGTTTTGGCATCCGCGTCACGCTGACCGTGAAACTTCCCGGTCTTGACCGCTCTACCGCCGAAAAGATCGTCGAACGCGGCCATTTCATCTGCCCCTATTCCAACGCGACCCGCGGCAATATCGAGGTCGAGACCGTGCTGGAGTGACGGGCGGCCGACCGTAAGGCGGCCGGGCCATGTCGCCCCGCGGCGATGTGGCCCGACTCGCCCTCTCGATTCGTGGGGGCGGTGCCTTCCCTTGCGAAAATATTTACGAAGACGATTTTAATTATCAGGTTTGACAGCCGACCCCGGCCTTCCTAGCCTGCGACAAGGGAGAGTCCGATGGAATTGCGCGGCACCAATCAGGAGCTTACGCGGCCCTTCAACCGCAGGATCGTGCTTGAGTATATCCGCTCGCGCGGGCTTGTCGCCCGGTCCGAGATTGCGGCCGGTGTCGGGCTGACGGTGCAGACGGTGTCCCTTATCGTGCGCGAGCTTGAGGAACTGGGCTTTATCGAGCCGCTGCGCGACAAGCAGCGCGGGCGCGGGGCACCGCGGCACAGCCTGCGCGTCAATCCGGAGGGCGGCTTTGCCATCGGCATCGACCTGTCGCCGCTTGGCATCAGCGCCGCGCTGATGGACCTGTCCGGGCGAATCGTCGGCGCCAGAGACCGCAGCGGCGCCCATCTGGGGCCAGAGGCGGGGTTGCGGCTGATTGCCGATCTGATTGCCGACATGCGGGCACTGCGCGCCGACGGCCGCATCCTGGGAATCGGCCTGTCCATTCCCGGCCCGGTCGATGTGGCGTCGATGAGCTTTGTCGGGCCGACCACGCTTGAAGGCTGGGGTGGCATCCCCCTGCGCGAACGGGTGGCCGATGTTTCGGGCCTGCCCACCTTTGTCGGTATCGACACCGGCGCCGCGGCGCTGGGCGAGCGGCTGTATGGCGTGGCCCGCGAGCTTTCCGATTTCTACTACCTGCATATGGGGATGGGCCTGGGCGGCACCATGGTCCATGCCGGCGTGCCCCTGCGCGGTGCTTGGGGCAATGCGGGCGAGATCGGGCATATCCAGGTGGTGACGGGTGGCCTGCCCTGTTCCTGCGGCAACCGCGGTTGCCTTGAACGCTATGTCTCGCTCGTCGGCTTCAATGAAAGGCCCGAAGGTCAGACGCAGGAGGACTGGATCACCGCGGTGTCGCCGATATTCCATTGCGCCATCACCGTGATCGAAAACCTGTTCGACCCCGAAACCATCGTTCTGGGCGGCATCGCCCCGGCCGGGCTGATCGACGCGCTTGTGGCGGACACCGCCGAACTGCCGCCTTCGATCGCGGCGCGTCCGGGCCGCGTGCTGCCGCGGGTCATCGCCGCCACCGATCCGCAATCGGTGTTGCGCGGTGCCGCGGCGCTGGCGGTGTCCGGCGTGCTGTCGCCGAAATCCGCGCCGCAGCCCGGCGATCCCTTTTCCAACGGACTGGCCGCATGACCGAACCGCTTCTTGTCCTTGACGACATCGCCATGAGCTTTGGCGCGGTGCAGGCGCTGAGGGGGATCTCGTTCACCGTCGGCAAGGGCGAGGTCATCGCCCTTCTGGGCGACAACGGCGCCGGCAAGTCGACGCTGGTCAAGATCATCTCGGGCGGGCTGACACCGACTGCGGGGCGGATGACCTTTGCCGGCCGCAACTACGCCCCGCGCTCTCCGTCCGAGGCCAAGGCGATGGGGATCGAGACGGTCTATCAGGACCTCTCGCTGTGCACCAATGTCGATGTGGTCGGCAATTTCTTCATGGGGCGCGAGATCACGCGGCGGGTGCTGGGTGTGAACATCCTGGATGAACGCAAGATGGAGGCGCAGACGGCGCAGGCGCTGGCCGACGCCGGCACGCGGATTCCGTCGCTGCGGACGCTGGTGGAACATCTGTCGGGGGGACAACGGCAGGCGATCGAGCTGAACCGGTTCGTCCATTGGGGCGGCAAGCTGGTCTTGCTGGACGAACCCTTTGCCGCGCTGGGCGTCGAACAGACGCGGCGCGGCCTTGACATGATCCGCCGCGTCGCCGCGCAGGGCATCGGCGTCATCATCATCACCCACATCATGCAGCAGGCATTCCAGGTGGCCGACCGCATGGTGGTGATCCGGCAGGGCGTGGTCGCGGGCGACGTGCCGCGCAGCCAGACCAATGCCGATGCGGTGATCGGCATGATCACGGGTGACACTTCGCATCTTGCCGCAGCCGGGACCGGGCCGGCTGCGGGCACATGAAACCGGCTCAACAGGAGGGAACGACATGAAAAGACTGATCAGGATCGGCGCGCTTGCCATGGCCAGCGCAGTCGCCATCGCCTCGGCCGCGATGGCGCAGGACAGCAAGGGGACGGTCTATTACATGGTCCCGACCCTGCTGGACGAATTCCAGACCGGCTCGGTTTCGGCGCTCGAGATGTTCCTGGGCCAGGTCGGCTATGACATGGAAACGCTGAACGCCGACAACAAGGCGGACCTGCAGCAGACCCAGATGAACGACGTCATCGCGCTTGACCCCGCGGCGATCATCCTTGCCGCGGTGGATTTCAACGCCCTGGCGCCGTCTGTCGATGCTGCCCGCGCCGCCGGGATCCCGGTCATCGAATTCGACCGGCAGATTTCGTCGACCCTGTCGGATTTCACCTCGGTCGCCGGCACGATCGAGATCGGCCAGGTCGCCGCGGCCGAGGTGCAGCGCCTGCTTACCGAACGCAACGGAGCGGTTTCGGGCACCGTGCTGCAGATCCTTGGCGACCCCGGCGACCCCTATACGCTCGACATCCAGAAGGGGTTCGAGGAGGTGATGGCCGCCTTCCCCGAGGTGACCATCGTCACCCATCCGGCGATGCTGTGGGAGGCGTCGAATGCCGGCACCATCGTGTCCGACCAGCTTCTGGTGAACCCCGACATCGACATCATCTTCAGCCATGCCGCGCACCTGTCGGTGGCGGTGGTCGCCGCGCTGGAATCGGCGGGCAAGGCGCCGGGCGACATCTATGTCATGTCCTCGAACGGCGCGCCGGTCGGGCTTGACCTGATCCGGCAGGGCTGGATGCAGGTCGAGGTCGAACAGCCGCTGTATGCGCAGGCGGCCGCGGTGGCGATGTTCATGGACAAGATCGTCGCGGGCGAGGAACTGGTGCCGGGCGAATATGACGTGATCGGCCTGCCCTCGGTCGTGTCGGTCGAGGCATGGGGGCCGACGATCAAGATCCCCGGCGCCGCGATCACGGCGGAAAACGTCGACAACCCGGCGTTCTGGGGCAATCTGCAACCCCCCGCCGACCCGATCGCTTCGGTCGAGTAAAGCCCTTGCCCCCTGCCGGAAACGGCGGGGGGCATCCCCAGCCCAAGCCGAAGGTCCGCAATGTCGCCCGGTCAACGCCGCACGATGGAATTCGTGCTTGATAACCTTGTCTGGTTCCTGCTTCTCGCGGTGCTGGCGATCTTTTCGGCGCTGATCCCGAATTACGCGCAGCCCGGCATCTATGCCAATATCGTCGAGCAATCGACGGTGCTGGGGGTCATGTCCATCGGGCTGGCCATCGTCATCATTGCCGGGCACATGGACCTGTCGGTCGAATCGGTGGCGGCGCTGTCAGCGATGGCGACGGGCATCCTGTTTTCCACCTCGGGCATCGGCATCGGCTGGGTGCTGACCCCCGGCTGGCTGGTGGTGCCGGTGTCGCTGGTCATCGGCATGACAATCGGCGGCACCATCGGCCTGATCAACGGGCTTCTGGTGGTCAAGGTCAGGATGAACGCCTTCATCGTCACGCTGGCCAGTTTCATCTGGGTGCGCGGCCTTGTCGTCGCGGTATCGGGCGGACGTTCGGCGCAGAACCTCGCCGACGAACTGCGCTGGTTCGCGATCCAGCGCGTGCTTGGCGTGCCGGTCAGCGCCTATATCGCCATCCTGTGCTTTGTCGCCTTTTCGGTGATGATGGCCAAGACCCGCTTTGGCCGCCACCTGACCATGATCGGCGGCAACGAGATCGCGGCCTTTCGCGCCGGCATCAAGGTGCAAAAGCTGCTCATCATCGCCTTCGCCCTGTCGGGGGCCGTCGCGGCGCTGGCGGGCTGGCTGCTGGCGATCCGCACCTCCGGGGCGACGGCAAATCTGGGCACCGGCATGCTGTTCAACGCCTTTGCCGCGGTGGTGATCGGCGGTGTCAGCCTCAAGGGCGGCATCGGCATCCTGCCCGGCGTCTATGCCGGGGTGCTGCTCTTGTCGTCGATCAATACCGCGATCACGCTGATGCATCTGCCACCCGAGTATACCCAGGTCATCCACGGCCTTCTGGTGCTGGCGGCGGTGCTTCTCGACACGCTCAAGCAATACATCCGCAAGAGGCTGGCATGAGGCTGCAAGGCAAGGTCGCCATCGTCATCGGTGCCGCCGGCGGCATCGGTCAGGCGGTGGCCGAACGGTTCGCCGCCGAGGGCGCGCGCGTCGTCATCGGCGACGGCAAGCGGGCCGAGGGGCAGGCGGTGGCCGCTGCCATCGGCGGGCTTTTCCGGGAAACCGACGTTGCCGACTTTGCGCAGGTGCAGGCGCTGGCCGACCTGGCGGTGGCGGAATACGGCCGGCTTGACATCATGGTGCAGAACGCCGGCATCTATCCCTGGCAGCTGATCGAGGATACCTCGCCCGCGGATTGGGACCGTGTGCTGGGCGTCAACCTCAAGGGCTGTTTCAATGCCGCCCGCGCCGCGCTGCCGGCGATGAAGGCGCAGGGCGGCGGTCGCATCCTGTTCACCTCGTCGATCACCGGGCCGCGGGTGACGGGGCCGGGGCATGGGCATTACTCGGCATCGAAGGCCGGCATCAACGGCCTGATCCGCGCCGCCGCGCTGGAGTTTTCCGCGCATGGCATCACCGTCAACGGGGTCGAGCCGGGCAATATCCTGACCGATGCCATCCGTCTGCACCGCGGCGCCGATTATATCGCCGATATGGAGGCGTCGATCCCGCTGGGCCGGCTTGGCAGCACCGCCGACGTGGCGAATGCCTTTCTGTTCCTTGCCTCTGACGAGGCCGCCTATATCACCGGCACGACCATTGTGGTCGACGGCGGGCAGATCCTGCCCGAGGGCAATGATTTCCGCATTCAGGTAAGCGGTCACTGAGATGCAGGCAGATGTGGCGGTCCTTGGGGCCGGGATTGTCGGGGTCAGCGTCGCGCTGCACCTTGTCAAGCGCGGCCGATCGGTGGTGCTGGTCGACCGCGGGCCGGCCGGGGCGGGCACATCCTTTGGCAATGCCGGGCTGATCCAGCGCGAGGGCGTGGCGCCTTACGGGTTCCCCCGTTCGCTGACCCGGCTCATGCGCTATTCGCTGAACCGCAGCACCGACATGCGCTTCAACTGGGGCGCGCTGCCGGGGCTGGCGCCGGCGCTTATGCGCTACTGGTGGGCTTCGCGTCAGTCCTCCTATGCCGGGATCGTCGCCGACTACAGCCAGTTCATCGCCCATTCGGTCAGCGAACACGCGCCGCTGATCGCCGAGGCCGGGGCGGACGGGCTGATCGGCAAGGCCGGCTGGACCGAGGTCTATCGCAGCGAGGCAAGCCTTGCCGCCGCCGTCGCCGGGGCCGAGGGGCACCGGCGCTATGGGCTGGATTTCCGCAGGCTCGACCCCGACGCGCTGGCTGTGGCGGAACCCGCCCTTGCCCGCCGTTTCGCGGGCGGCATCCACTGGACGCAACCGTGGAGCGTCAATGACCCCTTCGCGCTGACCCAGGCCTATCTGCGGCTGTTCGAACGGCTGGGAGGCCGCTTTGTCACCGGCGATGGCGCCACCTTGCGGTCCGAAAGCGCGGGGTGGAGCGTGCAGACCGACGCCGGCCAGGTCGTGACCCGGCAGGCGGTGATCGCCATGGGCGCGCAATCGGCCGAGGTGATGCGCCGGCTGGGGCGCAAGCTGCCCCTGTTCGCCAAGCGCGGCTATCATGTTCATTACGCCCCGCGCGGCAATGCCAGCCTGTCGATGCCGGTCTATGACGAGGCCGGATATGTCATTGCGCCGATGGCCGCCGGCCTGCGCCTGACCACCGGGGCCGAATTCACGCGGCCAGACGCGCCGCCGAATCCGGTGCAGGTCGAGGCCTGCGAAACCCTTGCCCGCGATGCCTTTCCGCTGGGCGACAGGCTGCCCGGCCCGGCGTGGATGGGGTCGCGGCCCTGCACGCCGGACATGAAGCCGATCATCGGCCCGGCGCACCGCCCCGGACTGTGGCTCGCGACCGGCCATGCCCACCATGGCCTGACGCTTGGCCCCGCGACCGGGCGGCTGCTGGCCGAAATGATGACCGGCGAAACCCCGTATCTCGACCCCGCCCCCTACCGGATGGAGCGGTTCCGGTGACCGGCATCCACGCCCGTCTGGGGTTGCGCCGGGTCATCAACGCCTCGGGCACGATGACCGATCTTGGCGCCTCGATCGTCGCCCCCGCCGCGCGCGAGGCCATGGCGCAGGCCCTGCCCGAGTTTTTCGAGATGGAGGCGCTGTTTCGCGCCGCCAGCCGGGCCATCGCGCAGGCGACCGGGGCCGAGGCGGGGCTTGTCACCTCCTCCTCGGCCTCGGGCATCACGCTGGCCGTGGCGGCGGCAATGGCGGGCGACGATCTGGCCGCCATCGAAAGACTGCCCGACACGACAGGTCTGCGCGACGAGGTGGTCCTGCTGGCCGGCCATGCCATCAACTTTGGCGCGCCGGTGACGCAGATGATCTGGCTGGCCGGGGCGCGGCCGATGATTGCCGGACAGGCCACGTCCTCGGCGCCATGGCAGGTTGCCGGCGCGATCAGCGACCGCACCGCGGCGCTGCTTTATGTCGTGTCGCACCATTGCGCGCGGACAGAACAGGTGCCGCTGGCCGATTTCGCCGCGCTGGGCCATGCCGCCGGCCTGCCGGTGATCGTCGATGCGGCGTCGGAATACGACCTGCGCGGCTTTCATGCCCATGCCGATCTGGTCATCCATTCCGGGCACAAGTTCCTGTCCGGTCCCACCTCGGGCGTGATCTCGGGCCGGCGCGACCTGATCCGCGCCGCCTTCCTGCAGAACCGCGGCATCGGCCGGGCGATGAAGGTCGGGAAAGAGGGGATCGTCGGCGTCCTTGCTGCGCTTGAGGCTTGGGCTGCCCGCGATGCCGCCGCGATCCGCGCGCGTGAGGGCGCGGCGCTGCTGTTGTGGCAGAGCGTCGCCGCTGCCGCCGGCGTTCCCGCCCGCATCACCGCCGACCCGACCGGCAACCCGCTCGACCGGCTCGAATTGCGTCTGGACCCTGACGCCCACGGCATCACCGCCTGGGATCTGGCTGCCGCGTTGATGCAGGGCGATATCCCCGTCGCCACCCGCGACATGGAGGTCGAACACGGCCTGTTGCAGCTTGACCCCTGCAACCTGCATGACGGCGAGGCCGAGATCGTCGCCCGCCGTCTGGCCGAAGAACTGGCACGCGCGCAGCGGGAACCGCGGATCAGCGACCTTGCCGCGCTGCGACGGGCCGCAGCGCGGCTGGCCGATTTCTAGCCCTGCCACACCGCCAGATCGGCGGCGGCGATGCGCCTTGTGCCGATCAGGAAGCGGGCATTCGCCGGGGCCGGCGCCTCGGCCGCTTCGGGGCCGAAGTTGAAGGAAAAGCACAGCCCGCCCCGCCGGGCGATGCGCAGGTCGCCCAGATCCGGCAATGCGGCGATCCCGGCCCAGTCGAGCGCGTCTGCCATGATCGCCCGCAGCCCCTCGGGCGCGGGCAGGGTGGCAAGGTAACGGGCGTTGTCGTTGCCGATCAGCGCCGGGGCGCCGTCGCGATAATCGCCTGCAAAGCGGCCGATCACCTTTTCCGTGGTGCGGATCGTCTCACGCCAGCGACGGGCGCTGACGGTCCGGTTCCCCAGCAGCACCGTTTCCGCGTGCCAGTCCGGCAGGCTTTCCACCCGCGTGACGGCGAAGTCGATCAGCCGGCGCAGCGGTCCGGGCGGGAGGCCGTCGGGGATATGCATGTCTGCTGTCTTGGACCCCGACCGCGGCCCGAACAGCGCCTTGGCACCCGAGGCGATCAGTCGGCTGACGAAATCATCGGTCGGAATGACAAGATCGGGGGCGACGATCAGGCGATAGCCGGTCAGGTCGTCCTCTTGCCCGATGATGTCGACATCCACCCCCTGCCGCCGCAGCGCCGAATACCAGTCAAGCGCGTGATGGGCGGGGCGGAAATTCGCCCCCTGCGGCAGCACGTTCAGCGCCCAGCGCGACGGATAGTCCAGGATCAGCGCCACCTGCGCCTTGCCGCGTGGCGGCAGCGGGGGAAGCAGCGCGCGTTCGGCGGCGACCTGCGCCACCTCGGCATGGGCCTGATCGGGCGTGTCGTCGGGCAGCATGAGGCCGGTGTGGAATTGCTCTTGCGCGAAGGGGACCTGCCGCCAGCGGAAATAGCTCACCATCTCGCAGCCATGGGCATAGGCCGCCCATGTCCACAGCCGCACCATGCCGTCGGCCGGTGCCTGGTTCTGCGCCGCCCAGTTCACCGGGCCGGGCTGCTGCTCCATGATCCAGAACCGGCCACGCCCAAGACCGCGGTAAAGGTCGTTGTTGAAGCCCGGCTGGTCAGGGTCGCCGCTGCGCAGATGGCGGGCCTTCAGGTCATCGGGCAGCCGGCCATGGATCAGGTTGCCCAGCGGATAGGCATCCCACGAGAACACGTCGAGGTCGCGGCCCAGGGCGCGATGGTCATAGTCGGTGTTCTGGTTCATCCCGTTGTGGGTGACGTCCCGGCCGGGCGCATGTTCGCGCAGGATATCGACCTGCGCGCGGTTGAAGGCGATCACCTGATCCGAGGAAAACCGCAGGAAATCCATCAGATGCGTGGGCGAGGGTTCCTCGACCAGCTGGTTGGGCAGTTCGATCTGGTCAAAGGCATTGTAGCGCATCGACCAGAACGAGGTGCCCCAGGCGCGGTTCAACGCCTCGATGCTGCCGTGGCGGGCGCGCAGCCAGTCGCGGAACGCCGTCAGCGCGGCGGGCGAATAGGAATGGATCGTGTCGTGGTCGCCGTATTCGTTGTCGATCTGCCAGGCCACGACATGCGGATTCTGCCCATAGCGGCGGGCGACCTCGGCGGCGATCCGCGCCGCCTCCTCGCGGTAGCGGGGCGAGGAAAAGCAGTAATGTCGCCGGGCCCCGAACTTGCGAACATGGCCATCGGCACCGACCGGCAGGATGTCGGGGTAAAGGTCCACCAGCCACTTGGGCGGCGCGGCGGTGGGGGTGGACATGATGACCTTCAACCCCGCTGAACCCAGTGTCTGAATGGCCTTGTCGAGCCATTTCCAGTCGAATTTCCCCGGCTCCGGCTCGATCAGCGCCCAGGTGAATTCGCCGATGCGGACATGGGACAGACCCAGCGCCACCATGTTCGCGGCGTCATCGGCCCATTTCGCCTCGGGCCATTGTTCGGGGTAATAGCAGACGCCCAGAAACGGGCCTTGGGTCTGGGTCATCCGGTCAGTCCATTCAGCGCCGCTTCGGTGCCGGTCAGAAGCAGATCCGCCTCTGCCTGCCCGAACACCATCGGCGGCTTGATTTTCAGCACGTTGTCGTCGGGGCCATCGGTCGAGGACAGGATGCCGCTCTGGCGCAGATGTTCGACGACCTGCGCGGCAGAGGCGGCATCGGGGGCGCGGCTGTCGCGGTCCTTGACCAGTTCCACACCGATGAACAGCCCGCTGCCGCGCACGTCGCCGATGACGGAATGGCGTTCGGCCATTTGGCGATAGCCCTGCATCAGATAGTCGCCGGTGCGCAGGGCGTGGTCCTGCAACCCTTCGCCCTGAATCACGTCCAGCACGGCATGGCCGGCGGCCATCGACACCGGATTGCCGCCGAAAGAGTTGAAATATTCCATGCCATTGGCAAACCGCGCCGCCAGTTCGGGCGTGGTCACGACCGCGCCAAGGGGGTGGCCGTTGCCGATCGGCTTGCCCAGCACGACAATGTCGGGGGTGACGCCCTGCAACTCGAACCCCCAGAAGGCCGTACCAACCCGGCCAAATCCGCATTGCACCTCGTCCGCGATGCACAGGCCGCCGCGGGCGCGGACGCGGGCATAGACGCCCTGCAGATAGCCCGCAGGCAGCACCACCTGCCCGCCGACGCCCGAAACGCTTTCGGCGATAAAGGTCGCCGCCCCGTCGCCGGTGCGGGCTTGCACCGCGTCAAGGCAGAGGTCGATGTCGGCAGCATAGGCCGGGCCGCTGTCCGGCCCCCGGTGCGGGCCGCGGTAAGGATCGGGAAAGGTCGCCACCTGCACGAAATCGGGCTGAGGAAAGCCACCCTTGCGCTTGAACTTGTAGGGGCTGATCTCGACCGTGCCGCCGGAGTTGCCGTGATAGGCCCAATCCAGCACGATAGTGTCTTTTTTCCCCAGCGCCGTGCGGGCGATGCGCAGGGCCAGCTCGTTCGCCTCGGTCCCGGAATTGACGAAATAGACCACCTTCAGGTCACCCGGCAGCGTCGCGGTGATCCGCTCGGCCAGGGCCGGCATCAGCGGATGCAGATAGCGGGTGTTGGTGTTGAGCAGGGCCGCCTGCCGGGCGATGGCCTGCACGACATGCGGATGGCAGTGGCCGACATGGGTGATGTTGTTGACGGTATCCAGATACCGCCGGCCCTGATGATCGAACAGCCAGCAGCCCTGCCCGCGCAGGATCGTCAGCTTTTCCCGATAGGACAGCGACAGCGACGGCCCGATATGGGCGCGGCGGGCGGCAAGGATGGCCCCCGGGTCTGCCGCAGGTCGGGCGAAACCGGCGGCATCAAGGCAGATTGCCGCCATTTCCGCCGAGTCGCAGGCATCAAGCCGTTCGAGCAGGTCAAAGGCGGGGGCCTGCGAGATCAGCAGATAATCATTGCCGGGGTGCATCCGCGACTGGCGTGACGAAATGCAGACCGACATGACCAGCCGCATCCGCATCAGGTCAGGGGCGAGCGCGGCCTCCTCCACGGTCAGGGGCATCGCGGCGGCAAAGCCACGGGTGACGGCGCGCAGCGCGGTGGCGGGATCGGTGGCAAGCGCGGCATAGGCCAGCGTGATGGCGAGTTCGTTGATCAGCCGGCCGTGGCACATGTCGCCAAAGTCGATCAGCCCGGCGATGCGGTCGGGATCGGCCTGATCGGTGATGACGTTCCAGTCGTTCGCATCCTGATGCAGCACCTGCGCGCGCAGGGCCGGCAGACGCGGCGCGACCTGCGCGTCGTAGCGGTCGAACAGCCGTTCGACCAGCGCGCGGCGGGCGGGGTCGGCGATGTCGGCAGTATGGCCGCGCAGGTTGCCGACATGGTCGAGCGACCACGGGAAATCCGGGCGAAAGGCGGCGGGGTGGCCAAAGCCCTGCATCGCGCGGGCCAACCGGCCCATATAGCCGCCAAGCGCGGTCAGTTGCGCCGGGCTGCGCGGGGTTTCGGCCAGCGGCACGCCGGCGACCCAGGACACCGCCCGCATCAGCGCGCGACGGTCCCGCACCATGACGACGGCCTGATCGGCGCCGCCGACTGTCGGCCGCAGGCGCGGCACGCCGGGCATCCCCATGCGTTCCAGATGCCGCAGCGTGGCGGATTGCAAATCGATCTGGGCCGGATCCTCGGCGGGATTGGCGATCTTCAGGACAAAGTCGCCCGCCGCGCTGACGATCCGCGCGTTCTGGTCGCGTTCGGATGGCAAGCCGCGGATTTCGCCGGTCAGACCGAAGTGGGCCCGTGCGAGTTCGGTCAGTTCCGCGGGGCTGAAAGCCGGGTTTTCAGTCTCAAACAGGCTCATCAGACACTCAATGGCTGCGCAGGATGTCGTCCGACCGTTCGATCAGGTCGGGCATCAGCAGGGTTTGCAGGCTTTCGGCGGGCTGTCCGTCCAGCCGGGCCAGCATGAAATCGCCCAAAAGCCGGGCCGGGCGCGAGATCGGCAGGAAGAAGGTGGTCAGCGGCGGCACGAAATAGGCGCTGACGTTCAGGTCGTCGGTGGCATTGATCACCGCATCGCGGCCATGGACCAGCCCGTTCGCGGCAAAGCCCGACAGCGCGCCCAAGGCCGCGGCCTCGTTCGCGCAAAGATAGGCCGTGGGCGGTTCGGGCAGGCGGCACAGCTCTGCCACCGCCGCCGCGCCAAAGCCGGGGGTCAGCACCCCCGACCGCAGCAGCGCCGGATCGGCTGGCAGGCCAAGCTCGGCCAGCGTCGCCCGCCAGGCCGCCGCCCGCGTCACGGCATAGCTCATCGACGCGGGCGGGTTGATGAGGGCGATGCGCCCATGCCCACGGTCGGCCAGCCGCCGCACCGCGACCTGCACCATCCGCGCATTGTCGGCATCGACAAAGGGATGGGCCGCGCCTTCGGTGGTGCCATAGGTCACGAAGGGAAAGCCGCGCTCCTCGAGGAAGGCCACCCGCGTGTCGGCGGGGCGCATACCGGACAGGATGATGCCATCGGCCTCGCGCTGGTCGACAAGGCGGCGGATCACCGCCAGCCCCTCGGCATGGTCGCGGACGGCATACAGGACGGTGCGATAGGGCGTGCCCTCGAACGCCTTGGCGATGCCCGACAGAAGCTGGGTGTATTCCACCCCTTCCCATTCGTCGGTCTCTGGCTGTGGCACCGCCATCACGGCGGCGATCTGATAGGTCTTGCCGGTGCGCAGTTGCAAGCCCGACAGGTTGTGCGAATAGCCGATCTCGCGCGCGGCCCTCTGTACGATCTCGCGCGTCTCGGGGCGCACCCGGTCGGATCCGCGCAGCGCGTTCGACACGGTGGCAATCGACAGGCCGGTCATGGCGCAGATGGTTTTCAGCGTGGGGCGCGGGCGGGTCATGGCTGTGCCGAGAAAAGTAGGTAGACGGCGGATGTCCAGGCAAAGGCCGGGTCGCGCAAGGGTGCGCCGGTGAGGGCGTCAAAGTTCTCCGCCATGCCCGAGGTTTCGCACAGGGTGCAGAAACGGTCGGCTATCGTCCTGGCCAGCGCATGTTCGCCCTGCCGGCGCAACCCGTCCCAGACCAGTGCCGTGGTCGGCGCCCAGATCGGCCCGCGCCAATAGCCGTCGGCTTCGTAGAACGGGCTGGCGGGCGCTTCGGTCGCGGGGCCCCATCGGGTGAGGTGGTCCTGCAATTGCGCGACAAGGCTTTGCACCAGTGCGCGCGGCAGGCGGTCGCCCAGCAGCAAAGGCATGAAGCGGATCAGGCTTTGCCCGTGGTCGAGCCTATCGGGGTCTGACCGGCGGCGGCTGCCGAAAGTGGCGCCGTCGGCAAGGCGGTCGAGCAGCAGGGCCAGCAGCGCCGCGCCCTGAGCCCGCCAATGCCCGGCGCGCATGGGTTGCAGCCGTTCCAGCATGTCGCAGCACAGGATCAGGAAGGTCGGCAGGTCGGGCGACATCACCGGCCCGCCCTTGTCGAAAAAACTGGCGTTGTCCCAACCGGAATCGTTGCCGTGCGGATAGGCCGGCAGGTCGCCGGGCAGGCGCGTCTCGCGCAGCCACCAGTCGACCTGCGCGGCCATATGGGTGCCCAGATAGGCGGCGCGGTCGGCGGTCAGCCAGCCGGGCGACAGGCCGGCGATCAGGTCCACCGCCCAGCCATGCACCGGCGGCTTGGTAAAGGCATAAGACGCGCCGCCGTCATGGACGAAATCGGGCAGCATTCCCGCCGGCGCCTGCCGGTTATAGATCGCGGCGAACTGGTCAAAGGCAAGCGCGGGGTCGGCCGGGGCTAGGCCCAGCGCGGAAAAGGCGTTGTCCCAGGACCAGATGTTGATCATGTGGTTCTTGGACATATAGACCGCGGGCCGTGTCAGCGCGCCATCGGCGGGGACGGTGTTGGCCCAGAGCAGCCAGGTGGCAAGCCGGTGCGCCTCGTCGCCGCCGGGGCGGGGCGGCGGGAAGCGGCTGCTGAAGGCGGCAAAGGCGTCGGCCGAGTCCCGCGCGGCACGGTCGAAACCCGCGGTATCGGGCGCGGGCGGCGTCACCGGGAACAGGTCGAGCGTGCCGTCGAAATCCCCGCTGAAGCGGCAGGTCACATCCGTTGCCCGGTCGCGGCGCCATTGGCCGCTGACGCTGACGGCGCCCCGCGTCACGCGCGGCATCAGGCGCGTGTTCTCATAGGCCGCGACCATGCAATCGGCCCCCGCCGGCGTCCGGTAGGCATAGTCATAGCGAGAGCCTTCCAGCCGCAGGACCAGGTCCAGCCCGGATCCCGCGACATGCAGCCGTTCGCCGCTGCCGATGGCAAAGCGCACCTCGCCACCCGCGGCACGGGCGATCAGGGTGCCGGGGGTCAGTTCCAGCGTGGCCGGCACCTCTGCCCCGTCCCGCTCGAACGCCACCCGCGCCAGCCGGCCCAGCGACGGCCTCAGGTCGCCGCCGCGGACGGACCGCAGCATCAGCGCGCCGTCCATCATCGACAGCGTCAGGAACCGCCCTGCCCGGCTGAAGGGGATGCGCGCGGGGTCGAACAGGGTCATCCCTTCACCGCCGACCCGATATTGCCGTCCATGATGTAGCGTTGCGCGAAGAAGAACAGCACCAAAGGCGGCAGGCACAATATGATCGTCACCGCGGCGATGGAGATCGTGTCCTGATCGTGCAGCCCCTTGAACATCGACAACCCAAGGGTAAGCGTATATTTCGACTGGTCGTTGAGAAAGATCAGCGGCCCAAGGTAATCGTTCCACGCATTCATGAAGTGGAAGGTGCCGACCAGAACCAATGCCGGCAGCATCAGCGGGACATGGATTTTCCAGTAGATCTGCCAGGCATTGGCGCCGTCCATCCGGGCCGCCTCGTCAATCTCCATCGGGATCGTCATGATGTATTGGCGCAGCAGGAAGATGAAGAACGCCTCGCCGAACCAGGCCGGCACGATCAGCGGTTTCAGCGTGTTGATCCAGCCAAGGAAATTGAATTCCATGTAAAGCGGGATCATCTTCACGTCCCAGGGGATCATCATCGAGGCCAGCAGCACGATGAAGATCACGTCGCGGCCCGGAAAGCGGAAGCGGGCGAAACCATAGGCGACAAGCGAGGACGACAGCAATTGCCCGATGGTGGAAAGCACCACCACCGTGACCGAGTTCATCAGGAAGGTGTTGAACGGCAGCTTGGTCCAGGCGTTGGCGAAATTCTCCCACCGCCAGGTTTCGGGCCAGAATACCGGCGGAAAGGCAACCAGCTCCGCCTCGGACTTCACCGCGGTTAACAGCGTCCACAGGAATGGCGCGACGAACAGGGCCGACAGGAAGATCAGCAGCCCATAGGCAAGAACCCTAGCCATCGGCGCCTCCATTGCCCTTGACCTCGCCTTCGTAATGCACCCAGGCGGCCGAAGATTTCATCACGGCAAGGCTGAGGACCAGCACGATGCCGAACATGATCCACGACATTGCCGCGGCATAGCCCATGTCGAAATACTTGAAGGCGTTGTCGTAGATATACATCGCGAAGAAATAGGTCGACCCAAGCGGCCCGCCTTCGGTCAAGAGCAGCGCGATCGTCAGTTGCTGGAAGGCCGAGATGATCGAGGTGATGACCGAAAACAACAGCATCGGGCCAAGCATCGGCAGGGTGATCCAGACCGTCTGCGCCCAAAGCGGAACGCCGGAAATCCGCGCGGCTTCATATAGTTCCTTCGGGATGGATTGCAGCCCCGACAGCAGGATCAGCATGGTGCCGCCCAGCCCCCACAGGCTGGCGATGGTGATCGCCACCACCGCCCATTGCGCATCGCCCAGCCAGTTCGGGCCGTCGATGCCGATCAGCCCCAGCAGGTAATTCAACAGCCCGTAGCGGTGCGAATAGATCCAGGACCAGATGGTCACCAGCGCCACGCCGGAAATGACCGAGGGCAGATAGAATGCGGTGCGGAATATGCCGGTGCCTTTCAGCCCCATGTTCAGCAATAGCGCCATCAGGAACGCCAGCACGATATTCAGCGGCACGAACAGCAGCGCGAATTTCGTGGTGATCCACAGGCTTTCCCAGAATTGCGGATCCAGCGTCAGCATCGTCGTGTAATTGTCGATGCCGATGAATTCCCGTTCCCCGACGATAGGCCAGTCGAAAAAGCTCATGTAGAGCGAGAAAAGGAGCGGGCCGACGGTAAAGACCAGAAACCCGAAAATCCACGGAGAGATGAACAGCCATGGCGTGATTCCCGGCCCCTGCCTTTTGCGGCGCTTGGCATCGGCCATGGCTGTTCTCCCGTTTGTCGCGTTTAGCGCAGGAAGCGGGCGGAGCGGTCCACCGCTTCGTCCAGATGCGCCTGGGCATTACCCTGGTCGACCATCGTTGCTTCGATGGCGGCGGCAAGGTTTTCCTGAATGCGCGCCCATTCCGGGTTCTTCAGGAAGGCGGGCGAGGCGGCGCCCGATGCCTCGAGCATGGTAAAGAACGGCGCGAGGATCGGGTCATTGGATTGCCCCGATGCTTCCGCGACCGAGCTGCGCACCGGCAGGTCGTTGACACGCATGGCGATGGCTTCGGGCGAGACATAGAATTTCACGAATTCCCATGCCAGATCGGGGTTCGCTGTATTGGCCGAGATCGAGATCGCCGAAGAGTTGATCGTCGACACTACCGGCTTGTCGCCAAAGGCGGGCAGCACCACGGTCCCGAAATTGACGCCCGATTCCTGGATGCCCGACATGTTCCACATGGCGCCTTCGAACATCGCCAGCTTGCCGCCGCGGAACAGCGACGAACCCGAGGTGTCGTCGCCGATGTTCAGCGCCAGCGCCTCTCCGCCGGCGATCATGTCGGCGAACATGGTCAGGACTTCGGCGCCTTCGGCCGAGTTCATGAAACCGTCCACCGCGCTGCCGTCCGGCGCGATATAGGAGGTGCCGTTCGACCAGTAGAATTGTTCGAAATCATAGGGATCGGGCTTGGCATCGACGGCAAAGCCGTAGGTGTCGGTCGCAGGATCCGACAGCTGCGCAGCGGCGGCGCGCAGGTCGGCCCAGGTCCAGCCGGCCTGCGGCTCGGCCACGCCGGCGGCGGCGAACAGGTCCTTGTTGTAATAGATCACATGCGTGGTGAAGCCGGCGGGCAGGCCCAGCACATTGCCGTCGATGACCGAGACATTGATCAGCCCCTCGGGGATGTCGGCGATGTTCATCGCCTCGCCATCGCGCGCGATGAAATCGTTCAGCGGCATCAGCGCATCGGCATAGGCCGGGAAGTTCCACATGTACATCAGGTCAGGCGCGGCGCCGGCGCCCATCGCGGCGGCCAGTTTGGTGTCGAAGCCGTCGCCATAGGCCTCGACCTGGATGTCGACGCCGGGGTTGGCGGCCTCGAAGGCCGAGGCGATGCTTTCGATGATGGTCAGGCTTTCCTCGTCATCCCAGGTCGCCAGCCGCAGGACATTGTCCTGCGCGAAAGCGGCGGGGGCGAGGGCAGTGGTCGCAAGGGCAAGCACAATGCGCCGGGTCAGGTTCATGTCGTTCCTCCTTGTGGTGCGGCCGTCAGGCGGCCTTTTGTCCCTGTGCCAGCAGGGCGTCGGTTGCGGGGTCGAGCTTTTTCGGCAGCGCAATGCCGCTGTCGTCGAAAAGGTGGATATGGTCGGGCGGCAGCCCGACATGCAGCGCCTGCCGGGTGTGGACGGGCGCGGCGCCATCGGTGATCGCGGTGGCGGTCAGGTCGCCAATCGACAGATGGACATGGCTTTCGGTGCCCAGCCGTTCGACCAGCGTGACCCGCGCGGGGAGGCCGTGGTCGCCCAGCACCAGCCGGTCGGGGCGGACGCCCACCGTGACCGCATCGCCGGGGCGAACCTGCGCCGGGCCGGCTAGCGGCACGGTGACGGTCAGGTCGCCCACGGCCACCGTCACCTCTTGCGCGCCGGTGGCGGTGACGCGGCCGGCGAACAGGTTCATCTTGGGCGTGCCGATGAACCCGGCGACGAACAGGTTGGCGGGGCGGTGGAACAGTTCGAGAGGGGCGCCGAACTGGCTGACGCGCCCCTTGTCCAGCACCACCACCCGGTCGGCCAATGTCATCGCCTCGACCTGATCGTGGGTGACGTAGATCATCGTCACGCCCAGCCGGTCATGCAGGGCGGAAAGCTCGGCCCGCATGGTCACGCGCAAGGCGGCGTCAAGGTTCGACAGCGGTTCGTCCAGCAGGAACAGCCGGGGCTTGCGTACGATGGCGCGGCCGATGGCGACGCGCTGCCGCTGGCCGCCCGACAATTGCCGGGGCCGGCGATGCAGCAGGTCGCCGATCCGCAGGATGTCGGCCGCTTCCTGCACCCGCGCGGCGATCTCGGGCTTTTTCATGCCGTTCAGCGACAGGCCGAAGGACATGTTCCGTTCGACGTTCATGTGCGGGTAAAGCGCATAGTTCTGGAACACCATCGCGATGTCGCGCTTGGCCGAAGGCAGGTCGGTGATGTCGCGGTCGCCAAGACGGATTTCGCCGTCGGTCAGTGGCTCCAGCCCGGCGATTGACCGCAGGAGCGTGGACTTGCCGCAGCCCGAAGGGCCGAGAAAGCAGACGAATTCGCCGTCGGCGATGGACAGGTCGATGCCCTTGAGCACATCGACCGCCCCAAAGGATTTCCGCAATCCGCTGATCGTCAGGTCCGCCACCGATCCCCCCTCCGGAATCACCTGTCTGAGGTAATATAATCGTTTTTATAGGCGTGTTAATCGTTTTTATTTGCTGCTGTGCAGCATGGGCACCGGGGCAGGCCGGACCTCAGGCCCAGACCTGATCGGGGTCCGGCAGCGGGATCGCGTCAAGGAGTTCGCGGGTATAGGCGGCGCCGGGCGCGGCGAAGAGGGCATCGGTGGCCCGATCCTCGACGATCTCGCCCTGATACAGCACCAGCACGCGCGAACACAGGCGGCGGATCACCGACAGGTCGTGGCTGATGAAGGCAAGCGTGAGGCCAAGGTCGGCGACCAGCCGCTCAAGCAGGTTCAGCACCTGCGCCTGCGATGACACGTCAAGGCCCGAGACGATTTCGTCCGCAAGGATGAAATCGGGGCGCAGCGCGATGGCGCGGGCGATGCCGACGCGCTGGCGTTGCCCGCCGGACAGTTCATGCGGATAGCGGTCGGCCATGGCGGCAGGCAGACCGACATGATCCAGCGCCTCGGCCACCTTGCCGCGCACATCGGTGACGCCATGCAGGCGCAGTGGCGCGGCGACGATCTGGCCGACGCGGTGGCGCGGGTTCAGCGATGACATCGGATCCTGAAAGATCATCTGGAAGCGGCGGCGCAGCGGACGCAACTGCGCCTCGGGCGCATGGGTGATGTCCTGACCGTCGAACAGGATGCGGCCGCCGGTCGGTTCCAGCAGCCGCACCATCGCGCGGCCCAGCGTCGATTTGCCCGAACCCGAGCCGCCGACGATGCCCAGGATTTCGCCCCGGGCGATCGTGAACGACAGCCCCCTTAGGATTTCAATCCTCGGGGCCGGGCCGAAGATCGGCTTGCGGTTGAGGTCGGGCAGCGACAGGCGCAGATCCTCGATCCTGTAGAGGTCAGCCATGGGCGGCCCCCCGGTCGGCGGCGGCGACTTCGGCCTGCACGGCGCGGATCACGTCTTCGGGCACCGGGGTCAGCGAGGCCATCGGATCGGTGTATTTCGGCGTCGCCGCCAGCAGCGCGCGGGAATAGGCGTGGCGCGGGCCGGCGAAGAACGACCGCACATCGGTATCTTCGACCACCATGCCGCCATACAGGACCGACAGGCTGTTGCAGACCTTGGACACCACGCCAAGGTCATGGGTCACGAAGAGCAGCGCTGTGCCGTGGCGGGCCTGCATGTCGGCGATGAGGCGCAGGATCTGTTTCTGCACCGTCACGTCGAGCGCGGTGGTGGGTTCATCCGCCACGATCAGCTTTGGCTCGGCGGCAAAGGCACTGGCGATCAGGATGCGCTGGCGCATGCCCCCCGACAGTTCATGCGGATAGGCGCGCAGCACGCGGGTCGGGTCGGGAATCCGCACTTCTTCCAGTAATTCCGCAGCCCGGGCGTTGGCCCGCGTCCGGTCCCAGCCCAGGATGTCCACCAGCCGGTCGGTGATCTGCGGCCCAATCCGGCGCGAAGGGTTGAGCGCGGTCAGCGGGTCCTGCGGGATCAAGGCGCAGGTCTGGCCGATGCGATGGCGGCGGTCCTTGGGCGGCAGGGTCAAAAGGTCCACCCCGTCGAGGAGAATCTCGCCCTCGGTCACAGAAACCGCGCGCGGAAGGATGCCAAGGATCGCCTTGCCGATCATCGACTTGCCGGCGCCGCTTTCGCCGACAAGGCCCCGCACCTCTCCGGCGGCGACCGACAGCGACACCCGGCGCAGCAGGCGGAAATCCTGCTGCTGCAGCCGGGCCGACAGGTTGCGGATGACCAGATAGCTCATCGCAGCACCGGGTCGAAACGCGCCTTCAGCCCTTCGCCCAACTGGCTGAAGGCCAGAACGGTCAGGAACAGCGCGGCCAGGGGAAAGGCCAGTACCCACCACGCCTGATGGATCGAGGCGCGGCCTTCGGAAATCATGCCGCCCCAGGTGGCGTCGTCGGTCGAGATCGACAGGTTCACGAAGGACAGGATCGCCTCGACGATCACGGCAATGCCCATTTCCAGCGTCAGCAGCACGACGATGGTTGGCAGGACATTGGGCAGGATTTCGGTCAGCATGGTGGACAGCCGCCCGCGCCCGGCAACCTGCGCCGAAGCGACATAATCCATCGCCCCCTGCGCCATCGCCTCGGCCCGGATCACCCGGGCAAATCGGGTCCAGTCGATCAGCACGATGGCAAGCACGATGGACCACAGGCCGGGGCCGGTGACGGCGATCAGCAGGATCGAGAACAGCACCGGCGGGAAGGCCATCCAGATGTCGATCAGGCGTGAAATCACCATGTCGACCCAGCCGCGCAGATAGCCGGCCATCAGGCCCAGCGCGGCGCCGATCAGGCAGGTCGCGGTGCCGGCGACCAGGGCCACGGACAGCGCCACCCGCGCGCCCCAGATGATGCGGGACAGGACATCGCGACCAAGCGAATCGGTGCCCAGCCAGAAGCCGGGTTCCGCGCCTTCGACCCAGAATGGCGGCATCCAGCCCAGGAACAGATCCTGCGCCAGCGGATCCTTTGGCGCCACCCATGGGGCGAACACGGCGGCCAGCACCACCAGCCCCAGCCAGAAGGCCGACAGCCACAGCCGCGGCCCCGCCCGGCGCCTGACCAATCCGCGCGCGTCAGCCATGGCGTAGCCTCGGGTTCAGCACGGCATAGAGCAGGTCGACCGTCAGGTTCACCAGCGTGAACAGCACCGCAAACAGGATGACGATGCCCTGGATCAGCGGCAGGTCGCGGTTGATCACCGCGTCGATGGTCATGTTGCCAAGCCCTTCATAGGAAAACAGCCGCTCGATGATGACGGTGCCGCCGATCAGGAAGGTGAACTGCACGCCCACCAGTGTCAGCGTCGGCAGGATGGCATTCCGCAACGCCTCGCGCAGGATCACATGGTTTTCGCCATAGCCCTTGGTCCGCGCCAGCGTGACGTAATCAAGATGCATGGTTTCCTTGAGGCTTTGCTTGAGCAATTGCCCGATGATCGCCGCCAGCGGGATCGCCAGCGCCAGTGCCGGCATGAACATATGGGACACGATATCGGCCCACAGGTCAAAGCGCAGACGGATCACGCTTTCGAACAGGTAGAAGTCGGTCACGAACGGCAGGTCGGTCGAGGGCGTGATCCGGCCCGAGATGTGGAACAGGGGCCACAGCACGCCAAACAGCAGGATCAGGATCAGCCCCCACAGGAAATCGGGCACCGACAGCGCCATACCGTTGGCGACGTCGATCGCGGCCTCGGTTCCGGTGCCGCGGCGGCGGGTGCCGGTCAGCGCGGCGACGCCGCCAAGGAAACAGGCGATGACCAGCGCCATGATCGACAGTTCCAGCGTGGCGGGCAGCCGGCCCAGCACAAGGCCCAAAACGGGTTGGCGCGCGGTGATCGAGGTGCCGAAATCGCCGTGCAGCACGCCGCCAAGCCAGACGAAGAACTGCTCGGCAATCGACTTGTCGAAACCGTAACGGGCGGTCAGGCGGGCAATATCCTCGTCCGTCGCGCCGGGGGGCAGCATCATCGCGATGGGATTGCCCGGCACGACGCGGATCACGACAAAGACGATCACCGCAACGCCGAACAGCGTGATCGCGGTGGTCGCCAGTCGGCCAAGGATGGTGCGGAGAAGCTGCATCGGCGGATCCGGTATCAGGGGCCGGGGCGGCGGAGTGGACGCCGCCCCGGCGGGCCTCAGGCGCGCTTCATCAGTTGCGGCAGAAGCGCACCCGAGGCGTGCGGCGTGACCACGACGCCCGGCGCCGACAGGATCGGCTGGACATATTGCAAGAGCGGGATGACCAGCGCGTTGTCGGCGATGTAACGGCTGACCGCCTTCCAGCCGTCGATCCGCTTGGCCTCGTCCGCCTCGCCCCAGAGCGGCCCGATCATGTCGATCAGATCCTGCCCGTCCCAGACCGAGTGCGGGCTGGGGCCGAACATGGCGAATCCGGTCGAGGTGGTCGGGTCACCCACCGAATTGCCCCAGTTGTAGAAGGCGGCGGGGGCAAGCTGGTCGGCGGCGCGCAGTTCGTAATGCTTGGCGATCTCGTAAACCTCGATTTCCGCCTCGATCCCGACATTGCGCCACAGGCCGACAATGGCCTGCACCATCTCGTAATCCTTGGGCTTGAAGCCGCGCGTGGTCTGGATCTTGAACCGCACCGGGTTGTCGGTCGAATAGCCCGAGGCGGCCAGAAGTTCGACTGCAAGCTCGGGGTTGTAGTCGACGGTGATCGTCGGGTCATAGGCGTCGTATTCCGGCACCTCCAACGTGTCGATACGCACGCCATAGCCCGACAGAAGCCGGTCGATGATCGCCTGCTTGTCGATGGCATGGACCGCGGCCTTACGCACGTTGGGGTCCAGCATCACGTCGATGTCGTTGAGGAAGATCATGCCGATGTCCGACACCGGAATCGCGGTGCCGTTCAGGCTGCCCTTCAGGCGGTCATATTCCTCATAGGGCATTTCCAGCGTGACATGGGAATTGCCCGATTCGACTTCGGCCACGCGGGCGGCGGCGTCGGTGACGAACTTGATGGTGACGCTCTCGAACTCGGGCACGCCGCCCCAGTAGGTCGGGTTGGCCTTGAGCCGGACAAAGGCGTTGCGTTCGAATTGTTCGACCATATAGGGGCCGGTGCCGATCGGCGCGGCCTCGAACCCTTCGGCGCCGACGCTTTCGTAATAGGCCTTGGGCAGGACATAGCCGGTCAGGAAATACATCCACTTGAAGATGGTCGGGTCAAAGCTGACCACATCGGCGGTGACGCGGTTGCCCTCGGCCTTGTGGTTGGCAATCGTGCCCCAAACGAACTGCATCGGGCTGCCGGTCGCGGGGTCGGCCACGCGGGCCAACGACCAGGCCACATCCTCGGCGGTGAAGGGCGATCCGTCATGCCAGGTCACGCCTTCGCGCACGTCCATCCAGACCTGGGTGCGGTCGTCGTTCCAGCCCCAGGCGGTCAAGAGGCCGGGAGCGGGCGACAGGTCGGGCTGTTGCAGGATGAACTGGTCGAATACCGCCTGATAGATGCCCTGGATCGTCGGGTTCACCGCGCTGGGGCCGGTGGTCGGATCCCACGAGGGCAGGGTGACGTTATAGGCGATGACCAGTTCTTCGATGCCCTGCGCGCGGGCGGGCAGGCCCAGACTGCCGGCGGCAAGCGTCGCCCCGGACAGTTGAAGCAGCGTTCTGCGGTTGAGGTCCATTTTGTTCCCTGTCGGTTGGTGTTGGATGGGTCAGTTTCCGGCGAGCTTGCGGGCAAGAAGGAAACCGGCGCCGGCGCCGGTGCCGCCGCCGGGCCAGACTCCGGCCCCGGTCAGGTGAAGGTTCTTGAGCGCGGTTGATCCGTCGGCATGTCCGCGCGCCGGACGGAACAGGAAATGCTGCGACAGGTGATGACTGCCGCAGACCTGATCGCCGCCGACAAGATTGGGGTTGTCGGATTCGAGGTCGGCCGGGGTGACGATCCGGCGGGACAGGATTTTCCCTTTGGTTCCCGGCGCGTAGGTGTCGAGGATGTCGATCGCGCGGTCGGCCATCGGTTCGGCCGCCGCTGACCAGTCGCGGGCGTCGATCCGGCCCGCGGCATCGCCGCGGATCGTGCCGGGCACCATGCGCACCTGCACCCACAGCACATGTTTGCCCGCGGGCGCGCGCGACGGGTCATGCGCGGTCGGCTGGCCGACGACGATCACCGGCGTGTCGGGCAACAGGCCGGCCCTGGCCTGCTGATAGGTCCGCGCCATCTGGTCAAGGTCGGGGGCAAGGTGGACATAGGCAAAGCGTTGCAGGTCCGGCCCCGCCGCCCAGTCGGGCAGGCCATCCATTGCCAGATGGATCATCATCGTGCCGGGGCCATAGGCGAAATCCGCCATCGCCTTGTCGAAGACCGGCTTTGTCGGCCCGGTCAGGCGCGGCAGGGCGGTGGGGGCGACGCCGGCGATGACCGCCCTTGTCGCTGCGATGCCGCGCCCGTCGGAAAGTTCGATGCCGCTGGCGCGGTCGTTGTCGTGCAGGATGCGGGTGACGGTCGCATTGCATTCCACCGTGCCGCCGCGGGCGCGGATCGCGGCGACCATCGCCGTGATGATCGTGTCGGCCCCGCCCTTGCCCAAAGCCATGCCGAACGCCTGCCCGGCCATCCCCTCGAGATACGGAAACAGCGCGCCGCCCGCGACATCGGGCGCGAAATCAAGGTGCATGCCCCAGGCGGCAAGCATCGCCTGCACCCTGGGTTCGGCAAAGGTGCGCGTCAGATGATCGCGTGGGGATTGCAGCAGAAAACGGGTCAGGTCGAGAGTCTGGCCAAGTCCTCTGCGGCGCAGCATTTTAAGCATGAAATATGCAAGCGCACGAATTCTCATCGGGCTGCCCAAAAGACCGAAGATCGATTCGGCCTGCCCGGGAAAGGCGGCGGTCATGGCATCCCAGGCAGCGGCATCACCGGGAGAGATCGCGGCGATGCGGGCGCGCGTGGCGGCGGCGTCCTGCGACACGCCCAGCCAGGTGCCATCGGGAAAGGCGCTGGCGAACGGGTCGGCCACCGGGACAAAGGCGCAGCCCTGCGCCGTGAGTTCCGGCGCATAGGCCTTGAAAAATGCCGATCCGGCGAAGAGCGACAGGTTCATCGCCCCCCAGTCGTGGCGAAAGCCGGGCAGGGTGTATTCGCCGGTCTTGACCGCGCCGCCCGGTACGGCCGCCTGTTCGAACAGGCCGACGCGCCATCCCCTCGCGGCAAGATGCAACGCGCAAGCCAGCGCGTTGTGGCCCGCCCCGATCAGGACGGCATCATAGCTGTCGGCCATTTTCTTTTCCCTGTTGGCGCGGTGGATATTTGCAAACGCATTTATTTCTGTCTAGCATGAATCGCACGAGACCGAAGCGGCGCGGCCGCGGCATCGCCGATCCGTCCGCCCTTCCGTCGCCACAGGGAACGGCCCCAAGGGCCATGAGAGGGAGACAGCGATGACTTCAGCCAATGTGCTGGCCGAGCTTGCCGGGATGATCGCCGGCGGCGGAATCGAGGTGGTGGACCTGACCGGCGTCCTTGGCCCGGAAACCCCGCTGCTGAAACTGCCGCCGGAACTTGCCCGCGACACGCCGCCGATCGAGATCCACCGGATCAGCGAATATGACGGTGACGGGCCGTTCTGGGCGTGGAACTGGCTCAAGGTCGGCGAACATTCCGGCACCCATTTCGATGCGCCGCACCACTGGATCACCGGCAAGGATTATTCGGACGGCTACACCGACACCCTGGACGTGCAACGGCTGATCGCGCCGGTCAACGTGCTGGATTTCAGCGCCGAATGCGCCGCGAACGCCGATTTCCTGCTGACCATCGACCATGTGAAGGCGTGGGAGGCGCAGCATGGTGCGATCAACGCCGGCGAATGGGTCGTGCTGCGGTCGGACTGGGACAAGCGCGGCCATGACGAGGCGCTGTTCCTGAACGCGAACGAGACCGGGCCGCACACGCCGGGGCCGACCGCCGAGGTGATCCAGTATCTGGTGGGCAAGGGTATCGTCGGCTGGGGCAGCCAGTGCATCGGCACCGATGCCGGCCTTGCCGGAGGCATGACCCCGCCTTTCCCGGCACACAACCTGCTGCATGCCAACAACCGCTTCGGGCTGGCGTCGCTCGCGAACCTCGACAAGCTGCCGGCCAAGGGCGCGATCCTGATCGCGGCCCCGCTCAAGATCAAGAACGGCACCGGGTCGCCGATCCGGGCGCTGGCCCTGGTTCCGCGGGGCTAGGGGCATGGCTGCCGTCGATCACGTCATCATCGGCTCGGGCATCAACGGGCTGGTCGCGGCCAGCCTCTTGTCGCTCAAGGGCCGGCGGGTGCTGGTGCTCGAGCGCGAGGCGGTCGCGGGCGGTTGCCTGCGGACCGAAGAACTCGCGCCCGGTTTCGTTCATGATGTGATGGCGGCGACCTTTGTCCTGTTCATGACCAGCGCCGCCGGGGCGGCCCTTGGCCCGCATCTTGCCCGGCACGGATTCGACTATTGCCACACGCCGCAGCCGACCGCGGTGCTGCGCCCGGATGGCGAGGCTTTGGTTCTCAGCATGGATCGGGCGGCGAATGTTGCGGCGTTGAACGCGCTGGCCGCCGGCGACGGAGACCGTTTTGCCGAGGCGGTCGACCGGCTGGCAGCCGACGCGCCGTTCCTGTTCGCGATCCTCGGGTCGCCGCTGTGGTCGTGGAAAACGGCACGGCTGATGGCCGGGCAGGTGCGCAAGCGCGGGCTGCGCGGCCTTGCCGGCTGGTTCGGCCAGCAGCTTGATCCGATGCGGGGCTGGCTTGACAGCACATTCGACAGTGACACCGCCAAGGCGCTGTTCGCGCCCTGGGCGCTGCATTGCGGGCTGACGGTGGGTGACGCCTATTCGGGCGCCATGGGCCGGGTCATCGCCTTCGCGCTCGAGGCTGCGGGGGCGCCCGTCGCCAAGGGCGGGGCCGCGCAGGCGGCGCGGGCCTTTGTCAGCCTGATCGAGGAAAAGGGCGGCAGCGTCCGCACCGGCGCCGATGTCGATCGGATCACGGTCCGCGACGGCCGCGTTACCGGCGTGCGGCTGGCGGGGGGCGAGGAGATCGCCTGCCCCTCTGTCCTCGCCTCGGTCGCGCCGGGGCAACTTTATGACCGGCTGCTGGATGGCGTGACCCTGCCGCAGGATCGCGCGGCGGCACGGAAATTCCGCCACGGTCGCGGCGATTTCCAGCTGCATTTCGCGCTGGACGGGGTGCCGGAATGGACCACGCCCGGCCTTGACCAGGTCGCGCTGATCCATCTGAGCGACGGGGTGGATGCCGTCTCAAAATCCTCGAACGAGGCCGAGCGCGGGCTGCTGCCGGTAACCCCCACCATCTGTGTCGGCCAGCCCAGCCGCCTTGACCCCAGCCGCGCGCCCGAGGGCAAGGCGGTTTTGTGGCTGCAAATCCCCGACGCGCCGCGGGTCATCAAGGGGGATGCCGCCGGCCAGATCGCCGGGCACGACTGGGATGCGGTGAAAGAGGGCTTTGCCGACCGGATTCAGTCCATCCTTGCCCGCCACATCAAGGATTTCGACCGGCTGGTCCTGACGCGCAAGGCCTATTCCCCGAAAGACCTTGAACGAATGAACGTCAACCTTGTCGGCGGCGATCCCTATGGCGGTTCCTGCACGGTCGACCAGTTCTTCATCTGGCGGCCCTTTGCCCATTCGACCAATGGCGACAGCGCGATCCGCGGGCTGATCCATATCGGCGCCTCGACCCATCCCGGGCCGGGCCTTGGTGGCGGCTCGGGGTTCAACGCCGCGAAAAGGCTGGGCGCATGAGGGGGATGGCATGAACGACGAAACCCCCACCCCGCCGCCGAAACTGGGCGAGATCGGGCTGACGAACTACGTCCCCTATCTGATGAACCGGATCATGGGCCGCTACAACGCCGCGCTGCGGACGGAAATGGCCGGGCTGGGCCTGACCACCGCCAAGATGCGGGCGCTGGCCGTGCTTTCGGTGATCGAGGGGCCGACGATCCGCGAATTGGCCGTCTATACGGTGACCGAACAATCCACCCTTTCCCGCGCGCTGGACCAGTTGCAGGCCGAGGATCTGATCCGGCGCGAGGCCGATGCCAGCGACAGCCGCGCGGTGCGGGTCTTTGCCACCGACGCCGGCCGCGCCGCGTTCGACCGACTCTGGCCGCATATGGCGCTGGCGCAGGACCGCATGTTCCGCGGCATCCCCGAGGACGAGCGGCGGGCCTTTACCGGCACGCTGCAGAAAATGCTCGCCAATATTCGCAAGCACGAGATCTGACATGGCAGAACGCAGCTTCAAGGCCGAGGTCGAACACCTGCGCAAGGGCGCGGGCGAGACCTTTACCGGCGAAGGCATCCTTGCGCTGACCAAGGCGCTTCTGGAAAACGGCGTGGGTTACGTCGGCGGCTATCAGGGCGCGCCGATCAGCCACATGATGGATGTGCTGGCCGATGCCGAAGAGCTGATGGCCGAACTTGGCGTGCGCTTCGAATCGAACGCCAACGAGGCGGCGGCGGCGGCGATGCTGGCGGCCTCGGTCCACTATCCGATCCGCGGGGCTGTGACGTTCAAGGGGCCGGTGGGCGTCAATGTCGCGTCCGACGCGCTGGCGAACCTGACCGATTCCGGGGTGAACGGCGGCGCGCTGGTCATCGTGGGCGAGGATTACGGCGAAGGTTCCAGCATCATGCAGGAACGCAGCCACGCCTTCGCGATGAAGTCGCAGATGTGGCTCCTGGATCCGCGCCCCAGCCTGCCCGCCATGGTCAAGGCGGTGGGCGACGGGTTCGAGATGTCCGAGGCGACGAACACGCCGGTGATGATGATCGTGCGCATCCGGTCGTGCCATGTCACCGGCAGTTTCGAATGCCGCGACAACCGGCCGCCGCCCCTGACGGTGCGGGACGCCCTGTCGGCCCCGCAGACCGATTTCACCCGGGTCGTGCTGCCGCCCTACACATATCTGCACGAACAGGACAAGGTGAAGAACCGCTGGCCTGCGGCCGAAAAGTTCATCCGCGACAATGGGTTGAACGAATTCTTCGGCCCCGCCGCGGGCGATGTCGGCCTGATCGTGCAGGGCGGCATGTATAACGGCGTCATCCGCGCGCTGCAGCGGCTGGGGCTGGCCGATCTATACGGCAATACCGATCTGCCGATCTATTGCCTGAACGTCGCCTATCCGCTGGTGGCGTCCGAGTTCCTCGAATTCTGCGCCGGCAAAAGCCATGTTCTGGTGGTCGAGGAAGGCCATCCCGAATTCATCGAACAGCAGCTTTCGACCTATCTTTACCGCGCCGGATCGACCGTCCGCCTGCATGGCAAGGACATCTTCCCGATGGGCGGGGAATACACGGGGCAGGTGATGCTCGATTCGATCACCGCGTTTCTCAAGGCCGCTGCCCCCGACATGCTGCCCGCCGCCGCGCTGGCACCGAATGTGGAAAAGCCCGCCCTGCCCGACCTGAGCAAGGTCGTCCCCATCCGCCCGCCCGGGTTCTGCACCGGCTGCCCGGAACGCCCGATCTTTGCCGCGCTCAAGATGGTCCAGCAGGATCTGGGCAAGCACCAGATCACCGCCGACATCGGCTGCCACCTGTTCGGATCGATGCCGCCGTTCTATGTCGGCGGCGCGACCATGGGCTATGGCCTTGGCCCCGCTGCCAACGGCGCCTTTGACGGCGGGGGCGAGCGGCGGCCGATTTCCATCATCGGTGACGGCGGGTTCTGGCACAACGGGCTGTCCTCATCCATCGGCAACATGGTGTTCAACAAGTCCGACGGGCTGGTGGTGGTGGTGGACAATTATTATTCCGCCGCGACCGGCGGGCAGGACATCATGTCCTCCCGCGCCGCCAACGACACCAAGGCGACGAACCATCCCATCGCCGATGCGGTCAAGGGCGTGGGGGTCGGCTGGGTGCGCCAGATCGACCGCACCTATGACGTGCCGAAACTGCGCGCGACCCTGACCGAGGCCCTGACCACGCCCGAAAAGGGGCCCAAGGTCATCGTCGCCTCGTCCGAATGCATGTTGAACAAGCAGCGGCGCGAGCGGCCGCTGCGGGCCAGGGCGATCAAGGAGGGCCGTCGCGTCGAGGCGCCGCGTTTCGGCGTCGATGAGGCGGTCTGCACGGGCGATCACGCCTGCATGCGCCTATCGGGCTGCCCGTCGCTGGGGCTGCACCATACCGGCGACCCCTTGCGCGACGATCCGGTCGCGCGCATCGACCAGACCTGCGTCGGCTGCGGCAATTGCGGCGAGGTGGCCGATGCGGCCGTGCTGTGCCCCAGCTTCTATCGCGCCGATGTGGTCCACAATCCCGGCGGGTTCGAACGGTGGTGGTCGGGCACGCGCGCGCGCGTCATCGACTGGCTTGCCCGCCGCCGCGCCGCCCGCCGGCTGGAGTTCGCGGCATGACCGTCCATGAGGTTCTTTCCCCCCGCCGTGCGGATGAAAAGCTGGACCAGATCATAAAGCTGGCCATCTACGCGGTCGGCGGCCAGGGCGGCGGCGTGCTGACCGGCTGGATCGAGGATCTGGCCCGGTCGCAGGGCTATGCCGCGCAGGCGACCAGCGTTGCCGGCGTCAGCCAGCGCACCGGGGCGACGATCTATTATGTCGAGATGGCCCCGGCGGCCGGGGGAACCCCGGTCTTCTCGCTTATGCCTGCGGCGGGCGATGTGGATGTGATGATCGCCGCCGAATGGATGGAGGCCGGCCGCGCGATCATGCGCGGTTTCGTCACGCCGGACCGGACCACGCTGATCGCCTCGACCCACCGCAACCTTGCGGTCAGCGAAAAGATGGTGCCGGGCGACGGCACCGCCGACCCCGAGGCCGTGCGCGAGGCCGCGGTGCAGACCGCGAAACGGCTGGTCGCAGCCGATTTCGAGGCGGCAGCAGTCAAGGCGGGGTCGGTGATCTCGGCCACGCTGTTCGGGGCCATCGCAGCGTCTGGCGCGCTGCCGTTCCCGCGCGAATCCTATGAGGCGACGATCCGCGATTCGGGCGGCAGGGGCACCGAAGCCTCCTTGCGCGCCTTTGCGGCGGGTTACAACGCGGCGCTGTCGGGGGACATCGGTCGCAACGAACCGGTGCCAGTGCCGGCTGCGGTGAAGGGCACCGCCAGCGGCCCGGCGCGGCTGATGGCGGAATGGGGCCGGCTGTCGGCGCGCGCTGCCGCCTTGCCGGGGCCAGTGGCCGAGATGGCGGCGCTGGGCCTGCGCAAGGTCGTGGAGTTTCAGGATTTGCGCTATGGCGCCGAATATCTGGACCGGCTTGACGGGGTGGTCGCCCGCGACCGCGCGCCGTTCGATCTGTCGCGCGAAGGTGCGAAATACATCGCCAATGCGATGACCTATGACGATGTGATCCGCGTCGCCGACCTCAAGACCCGCGGCCAACGCTTTGCCCGAATCCGCGGCGAAATGGGCGCGAAGGACGGGCAGGTGATGGCCCTGACCGAATTCATGCACCCCCGCGCTGAGGAAATCGCCGGGATGCTTCCGCGCCGCTGGGGTGCGCGGGTCGAGGCCAGCCCAAGGTGGATGGGGCGGCTGAACCGGCTGTTCAACAAGGGGCGGCGGATCAGGACCGATTCGCTTGCCGGCTATGTCACCCTCTACCTGCTTGGCGGGATGAAGGGCTGGCGGCGGCGGACCCTGCGGCACGCGCAGGAGATGGCCCATCTGGAGAGCTGGCTGACGGCCGTGATGGCCGAGGTTGACCGTGACTATCCGCTTGCGGTGGAAATCGTGAAATGCCGCCGCCTCATCAAGGGGTATTCCGATACCCACGCCCGCGGCCTGTCGAAATTCGACCGGGTGATGGACGGGATCGCGCTGGTCCGGGGCCGCGCCGATGCCGCCGACTGGGCCCGCCGCCTGCGCGAAGCGGCGCTCAAGGACGAAGCGGGCGAGGCGCTGGACGGCGCGATCCTGACGATCCGCAGTTTCGTGTAAGGCAAGACCCGGCGCAGGGGCTGTGCCGGGTCGCCAGGACGTGGCCGCAGGAATGCTGGACGGTGCGGCCGTGCGCTGGCGCCGGGGCGAACCCCGCCTTATGCAGCGACACGATTCCCGCCGCCGGCCCTACAGCGGCAACAGCCGGTGGAACCTTGCTTGTTCATAGACCAGAGGCGCGCCGTCACCCATGCGGATGCCGCGGATCGCGCCGATGAACACCTGATGGCTGCCGGCGATGACGGTTTCCGTCACGTCGCAGGAAATTCCCACAAGCGCGTCGGCCAGCAGCGGCATCCCGGCATCGTCGGAAAGCCAGGTGCCCTCGGAGAATTTCGCCTCGCCCGCCACCCCGCCGGCACCGGCAAAGCGCATCGCCAGCGGCGCTGCCGGATCGGGCAGCAGGTTGACGGCAAAGCGCCCGGTTTCGGCAATGGCGGCGCAGGTGCCGGTCCGCGTGTTGACGCAGACCAGCAGGCTGGGCGGATCGGCCGTCACCGAGCAGACGGCGGTCGCGGTGATGCCGCGGCGTTCAGCCCCGTGCAGGGCGGTGATGATCGTCACCGCCCCCGGAAACCGCGCCATTGCAGCGCGGAAACCGGCGATGTCCACGGGTGCGCCCATCACGCCGCCCGCAATTCGCCCAGATAGGAGCCGGCCTCGACCGGGTCGGCGAACCACGGGAAGAAGTCGCGCGGGTCGTCGAAACCGTTGGCGATGCGATGCGCCAGCACCGGCAGCGCGCCGGCGGACCCCATGATTTCCAAAACGAAGGGCGGCGGCGGCATCAGCATCATGTTGGTCCAGCGCACCACCCATTGCGCATAGTCCCAATAGGCGTCGAAGGTGCCCTGCATCCAGGCCTCGTCAAACGCCCGGTCGCCGTGGTCAAGGATGCGGCGCAGATAGATCGCCGAGGCCTTGGAGGCGTTGTTCGATCCCTGTCCGGTGATCGGGTCGTTGAGGCAGACCGCATCGGCCAGGCCCAGCACCTTGCGCCCCGACGGCAGGGTCGCGACCGGATGGCGCACGGTCGGCGCAAAGCGACCGGCGAGGATGCCGTTGTCGTCGGTCAGTTCGATATTGCGGCAGCGTTCGGCCTCCCACGGCAGGAAGGTGTCCATGATCCACTTGGACTTGGCCAGATGCTCTTCGGGCGTTTTCACATCGCCCCAGCAATCCATCGGGCCGCCGGGGATGCCCTCCATCACCATGATCTCGCAGGGGCCGGTGGTGGTCAGCGACGGAAAGACGAAATATTCGCCGACGCCGGGGATCAGGTTGAAGCAGACCGCCGAATGTTCGGGCCGCGGCACCATGCCGGTGACATAGGTCAGGGCCAGCGCGCGCTGCGGCTTGTCAAAGGTCGACGTGGCAGCGTCGCGTTCGAACATCTTGCCGATCTCGCCCTTGCCCGAGGCGACAAGCACCAGATCGCTGTCGGCGGCATATTCCTCAAGCTCGGGGATGCCGGCGTCGGCGATGAGCAGTTCGCCGCCCAGCCGTTCGAATTCCTTGAGCCAGCGCGGGATCTTGACCCGCTGGTCGACGGCATAGGCGTTGCGGTCCAGCCGTCCCACCCAGTCGATCGCCTTGGCACCGCGGATTTCCGGATGCGGCACGGCAAAGGAAATCCCCTCGACCGGCGGGCAGGTGTCCGACCAGAAGTCGATGCCGATATCGCGCTCGTTCTGAACTGCGGTGTGGAACATGCACTGGCTGGACAGGACGCGCCCCGCGGCGATCTCGTCCCCGGTGCGGTTCTGCACCACGCGCACCTTGTAGCCCTTTTTCAGCAGCCCGAGGCCGACCTGAATGCCGGACTGGCCGCCGCCGACGATGGTGATGTTGCGCATTGTGGTTTCCCTGTTGTCTATTGTTATTCCATCAGTTTCGGGATTGCCGGCACCGCCTGTTCCGGTCCCATGGCGGTATAGCCGCCATCGACGCGGATATCGGTGCCGGTGATAAAGCTCGCCTCATCCGAGCAGAGGAACAGCACGGCGGCCGCCACCTCCTCGGGGTTGCCGGTGCGGCCGAGCAGGTGGAACGGCGCAGCGACGGCATCGGTTTTCACCCGGTTGCCGCCGGTCAGTTGGTCCATGATGTTGCTCCAGGTCCAGCCGGGCGAGACGGCGTTGACGCGGATGCCCCTGGGCGCCAGATCCATCGCCTGATTGCGGGTCAGTTGCAGGATCGCGGCCTTGGACACCGGGTAAAGCCAGCGCCCGGTCTGCGCCACGCGGCTCGAGATCGAGCCGAAGTTGACGATGGCGCCGCGGTTCTTTTCCAGTTCCGGCAGGGCGGCCTGCATCAGCATGACCGAACCGACGATATTCACGTCCAGCGCCTGCAACCATTCGGCGCGGGTCGAGGCGGCACCGTTGTCAAGATAGGTGCAGGCGACATTGACGAGAAAGTCGATGCGGCCAAAGCGTTCGGTCGTCCCTGCGACCAGCGCGGCGATCTGGGCGTCGTCGGTGATGTCGGTTTTCAGAAAGGCGGCCCCCTCGGGCAGGTCGCCCGGTTCGGCGATGTCGGCGACCATGACCCTTGCCCCGGCCGCGACAAACCCCTCGACCACGGCGCGGCCGATCTTGGTGGCGCCGCCCGGAACGATGGCGACCTTGCCGGCGATTCCCCGCATCTTCCCTCTCCTGTCATTCTTCAAGCTTGAAGGAATTTTCGCGCCGCCGCGGCCGCGGCGCTATCCGGGGGGCGCAGCGACTATCCGGAAAACGAAAAAATCCGCAGCTTTGGGGGGGCGAAATGTCGCAAGCTGTGCTAGGCTGCACCATTCTTGCCAAAGCCGATCCCACCGAGGGAACAGGATGCCCCAGGCGCTGCCGCTGCAGGATTACGCGCTGTTCAGGTCGACCGACCTCGACGAGGCGCGGGAGCGGGTCGCCGCGGTGTTCTGTCCGCATCGCCTTGACACCACCGGGGCGGGATTCGATGCGCGGCACCACCATCTGCCGGGGCAACGGCTCAGCCTCAACTATATCGAATATGGCGCCCGGACCCGCATCGTGCCGGGCGAGTTGGAGCAATTCTATCTCGTGCAGATCCCGCTGTCGGGCGGCGCGGCGATCCGTAACGGCGGCGATGCCTATGACAGCGACACCGGCCATGCCGCCGTGCTGAACCCGCATCTGCCGACTGCGATGGACTGGCACGAAGGCACGCGGCAGGTGCTGGTGCAGATCTCGCGCGCGGCGATGCAGGATCATCTGGCCGCCGTTCTGGGAGGGCCGGCCGACCGGCCGCTGACCTTTCACGGGCCGATGGATCTGACGTCGGGCGCCGGGGCGGCGCTGCGGCGGCTGGTGCTGTGGCTGGTGGCCGAAAGCGACGCGGGCGCGCAGCCCTTGGGCGCGGGGCTGATGGCGCGACAGGTCGAGAATGCGGTGCTGTCGGGTGTGATCGAGGCGGCCGAGCACGACCACCGCAGCCAGATCGGCCGGGCGCGGGCTGCACCCAGGCCGCGGCATCTGCGGCTGGCCGAGGGGTTCATCGACAGCCATCTTGACCAGCCGATCACGCTGGATGATGTGGCGGCGGCAGCGGGGATCAGCCCGCGCGCGCTGCAACTGACCTTCCGCCAGCATCGCGGCACGACGCCGCTGGGCTATTGGCGGGACGCGCGGCTTGACCGGGCCCATGCCGAATTGCAGCAGGGCGCGCCGGGCACGTCAGTTACCGGCGTGGCGCTGAAATGGGGTTTTGGCCATTTCGGCCGCTTTGCGCAGGTCTATCGCGAAAGGTTCGGCATCAGCCCGCGCGACAGCCTGCGGATGGCGGGGGGCGGATAGGCAGGGGCCCCGACGGCTCCTCTCCCCTTTACAATACGCTTGCCGGTTCCGGGGGGCAAAGCACCCCGGTCAGAAGAACGCCTGCAGCCCGGTCACGGCGCGGCCAAGGATCAGCGCGTGAACGTCGTGCGTGCCCTCGTAGGTGTTCACCGTCTCGAGGTTGACCATGTGGCGGATGACCTGGAATTCCTCGGAAATGCCGTTGCCGCCGTGCATGTCCCGCGCCCAGCGCGCGATGTCGAGCGCCTTGCCGCAGTTGTTGCGCTTGATGAGCGAGATCATTTCCGGCGCGGCATTCGCCTCGTCCAGCAGCCGGCCGACCCGTAGCGACGCCTGAAGGCCAAGGGTGATTTCGGTCAGCATGTTCGCCAGCTTGAGCTGGAAAATCTGCGTCTGCGCCAAAGGCTTGCCGAACTGCTTGCGGTCAAGCCCGTATTGCCGCGCGGCGTGCAGGCAGAATTCGGCAGCGCCCAGCACGCCCCAGGAAATGCCGTAACGCGCGCGGTTGAGGCAGCCGAACGGCCCCTTCAGCCCCTCGACATGCGGCAGAAGGGCGTCTTCGCCCAGCTCGACATCCTGCAACACGATCTCGCCGGTGACCGAGGCGCGCAGGGACAGCTTGCCGGCGATCTTGGGTGTCGAAAGGCCCTTGGTGCCCCTGTCCAGCACGAAACCGCGGATCTTGTTGCCATGCGCCTCGGACTTGGCCCAGACGACGAACACATCGGCGATCGGGCTGTTCGAGATCCACATCTTGGAACCGTTCAGGACATAGCCATTCGCGGTCTTTCTGGCGACGGTCTTCATCCCCGCCGGGTCGGATCCGGCATCGGGTTCGGTCAGGCCAAAGCAGCCGATCCATTCGCCCGACGCCAGTTTCGGCAGGTATTTGCGCCGCTGCGCCTCGGATCCATAGGCATAGATCGGATACATGACCAGAGACGACTGCACCGACATCATGCTGCGATAGCCGCTGTCGACCCGCTCGACCTCGCGCGCGATCAGGCCATAGGCGACATATCCGGCACCAAGCCCGCCGTATTCCTCGGGGATCGTGACACCCAGAAGGCCCATCTCGCCCATCTCGCGAAAGATCGCCGGATCGGTCTTTTCCTCGGAAAAGGCGCGGATGACGCGGGGCTGCAACTGGTCCTGCGCATAGCTGCGGGCGGCATCGCGCAGGGCGCGTTCGTCGTCGGTCAACTGGCCGTCAAGGCGGAACGGATCCTCCCAATCGAAGGTGGTCAGGTCGGGGGCGTCCTTGGCTTTGATCTTCGGTCGGTCGGTCATCGTCGTCTCCGGATGGTGGGCGGCATCTGCCGCAGGATTAGGTCAACCCTGTCGCAGTTGAAAGCGCTGGATCTTGCCGGTCTGGGTCTTGGGCAGCGCCTGCACGAACTTGATACTGCGGGGGTATTTGAACGGGGCGATGGTCTTTTTCACATGGTCCTGCAGGATGCGGACCATCAGCGCGTCGCCCTCGTGCCCGGGTGCGAGCACGACATGGGCCTGCACGATCTGGCCCCGTTCCTCGTCCGGGGCGCCGACCACGGCGCATTCCTGCACCGCGGGATGCGACAGAAGCGCCGCCTCGACCTCGGGTCCGGCGATGTTGTAGCCGGCGGACAGGATGATGTCGTCGGTGCGGGCGGCAAAGTGGAAGCGGCCCTGATCGTCCTGCCAGAAGGCGTCGCCGGTCAGGTTCCAGCCGTCGCGGACATAGTTCGCCTGCCGGGGATCGTCGAGATATCGACAGCCGGTCGGGCCGCGCACGGCCAGACGGCCGACCTCTCCGCGCGGCAGTTCGGCCATGTCGTCGCCGACGATCCTTGCCTCGTAGCCACCGACCGGCCGCCCGGTCGAGCCGGGGTGGTGGTCGTCGAAGCGGTTGGTGATGAAGATGTGCAGCATCTCGGTCGAGCCGATGCCGTCCAGCATCGGCTTGCCGGTTTTCGCCATCCAGTCCTCATAGACCGGGGCGGGCAGGGTTTCGCCGGCGCTGACCGCGGCGCGCAGCGACGACAGGTCGGCGCCCTCGTCCATGGCCCGCAGCATCACCCGGTAGGCGGTGGGTGCGGTGAAGCAGACGGTGGCACGGTGTTCCTCGATCATCTGGATCATGTTCGGCGGGCTGGCCTGTTCCAGCAGCGCGGCGGTGGCGCCAAAGCGCAGCGGGAATACGGCAAGGCCGCCAAGGCCAAAGGTGAAGGCAAGGGGCGGGCTGCCGATGAACACGTCGTCGGGGGTGACGGCCAGCACCTCGCGCGCATAGCCGTCAGCGATGATAAGGAGGTCGCGATGGAAATGCATCGTGGCCTTCGCCTCGCCCGTGGTGCCGCTGGTGAAACCCAGAAGCGCGACATCGTCGCGCCCGGTCTTGACCGCCTCGAACCGCACCGATTTCTTCAGCGCCACGCGGTCAAGTTCCGCGTCATGGTTGGCCGTGCCGTCAAAGCCGACAACGGTTTTCAGGGTGGCGCTGGTCCGTTCGCATAGCACCAGTTCCTCCATCAGCCGCGTGTCGCACAGGGCATGGGTGATCTGCGCCTTGTCGACGATTTTCGTCAGCTCGCCGGCGCGCAGCATCGGCATGGTGTTGACCACCACCGCCCCGGCCTTGGTCGCAGCCAGCCAGCAGGCGACCATCGCCGGGTTGTTGGCCGACCGGATCAGAACCCGGTTGCCGGGCATCACGCCGTAATCCTCGACCAGCGCATGGGCGATGCGGTTGGTCCAGTCGGTGAGTTCCTTGTAGGTGCGCGACCGGCCGTTGCCGATCAGGGCGGTGTGGTCGCCGAAACCGCGTTCGACCATGCGGTCGGTCAGTTCGACCCCGACATTCAGCCAGTCGGGATAGTCGAAACCGTCAAGGCGCAGCACCGGCCAGCCCGAGGCGGGGGGCAGCCGGTCGCGGGTGAATGTGTCGAAATGGCCGGTCGGTCCTAGGCGCATGGCATTCTCCCTGTTGGTCCTGCGGCATCTGTCGTGCCGCTGGGACGGTTTTCCGGGTCAGTCCGGTATGATCGCGGTGGCCTCGATCTCGACCTTGGCGCGGTCCTCCATCAGGGCGGTCACCTGAACCACGGCCATCGCCGGATAATGCCGGCCGATCACCTCTTTATAGACCCGGCCAAGACCGCGCTGGTCGGCCAGGTATTCGGCCTTGCTGGTGACATACCAGGTCAGCCGCACCAGATGTTCGGGCCGGGCCCCGGCCTCGGCCAGCACGGCGACGATGTTCTTCAGCACCTGTTCGACCTGGCCGACGAAATCGTCGGTCTCGAATACGCAATCGGCGTTCCAGCCGATCAGGCCGCCGGTCAGGACCATGCGGCCGCGGGCGGCCATGCCGTTGGCATAGCCTTTCGCGGGTTTCCATCCCTCGGGATGCAGGATCAGGGCGGTCATGCGGCCTCCTTGAAAGCGGTGATGCGGGCGCGGACCTCATCGGTCCAGCGGGTGGGGCGTCCGCGGTCGCCGACCTGGACAAGGGTAAGGTCGGCGGTCAGCCGGTGGATGCCGGCGCCATGGGCAGCGACACGCAGGTCGATGGCCGAGCCGCCAAGGCGGACGATCTCAAGGCTCCAGTCCAGCACCTCGCCCAGCCGCGACGGGGCATGGAAGTTGACCTCGATCCTGGCGGTGGGCACGCCCTGACCGTTGGCCATCATCGCCTCGTAGGGATACCGCACGACATCGCGGAAAAAGTTTTCGGCCACGGAATTGGTCATCTCGAAATAGCGCGGATAGAAGACGATCCCGGCCGGGTCGCAGTGGTTGAACTCGATGCGGATCTGGCGGGTGTAGATCATGGTCTCTCCTGCGGGCGTGGCGATGTCGAAGGGGTGATACCCACCTGCGATGCCGCCGTCACCCCGTTCGCCCCTATCCCAGAACCGCGCGGGCGATCACCACCCGCTGCACATCGGTCGCCCCTTCGTAGATGCGCAGCGCGCGGATCTCCCGATACAGGCTTTCGACCGCGAACCCGTGGCGCACCCCGTCGCCGCCGTGCAGTTGCAGGGCGGTGTCGATCACCTCTTGCGCGGCTTCGGTGGCATAAAGCTTGGCCATCGCCGCCTCGCGGCTGACGCGGGGGGCACCCATGTCCTTGGTCCAGGCGGCGCGATAGACCAGCAGCGCCGCCGCATCGACCTTCAGCGCCATGTCGGCGATGTGGCCCTGCACCAACTGGTATTCGGCCAGCGTCCCGCCACCCGCGCGCTTGCGCTGCACGCGGGCCAATGCCTCGTCCAGCGCGCGGCGGGCAAAGCCCAGAGCGGCGGCCCCCACGGTCGACCGGAACACGTCCAGCACCGACATCGCGATCTTGAACCCGTCGCCCGCCTTGCCGATCAGCGCCGAGTCCGGCAGGTGGACATCGGTCAGCCGCAGCCGGGCAAGGGGATGCGGGGCCATAACCTCGATCCGTTCGGCCACGGCAAGGCCGGGTGTGTCGGCGGGCAGCAGGAAGGCGGACAGCCCCTTTGCCCCCGGGGCCTCGCCGGTGCGGGCGAAGATCACATAGACATCGGCGATCCCGCCGTTCGAGATATAGGTCTTTTCCCCGTTCAGCCGGAATCCGCCCGGCACCCGTTCGGCAATGGTCGCGGTATGGGCCACGTCCGACCCCGACCCCGGTTCGGTCAGCGCGAAACCGGCGATGGCCTGTCCTGTCCGGGTCAGGTCCAGCCATTGCCGCTGCGCGGGCGTGCCGAACAGGCTGACCGCGCCCATGCCAAGGCCCTGCATGGCAAAGGCGAAATCGGCCAACCCGTCATGACGGGCCAGCGTTTCGCGGATCAGGCACAGGGTCCGCACATCCAGCGTCTCGCCTGCGCCCGCCCCGGTATGCCGCAGCCAGCCGCCGGCCCCCAGCGCCGCCACCAGCCCGCGACAGGCGTTGTCCACATCGCCGTGGTCCACCGGCAGATGCGCCGCGCACCAGCCGTCCAGCGCCGCCGCAAGGTCGCGGTGGCGGGCGTCGAAGAACGGCCAGTCCAGAAAGCTGCGATCGGTCATCTGCGCCTTGCTCCAACTTTGTCCGGTGCGGGGAAGCGGGGGTTTTCAGGGGACTGGCGGCCCCCGCTTCCCACCCCCTCAATTCCCCTCGAACACCGGCTTTTCCTTTGCCACGAAGGCCCGATAGGCCCGTTCGAAATCGCGGGTCTGCATGCAGATCGCCTGGGCCTGCGCCTCGGCCTCGATCGCCTGTTCAAGGCCCATGTTCCATTCCTGGTTCAACTGGGTCTTGGTGATGCCATGGGCAAAGGTCGGGCCGGCGGCGATGCGCTGCGCCAGCTTCTGGGCCTCGGGCTCGAGCGTCTCGGCCGGATGCAGGGCGTTCCAGAACCCCCAGCGTTCGCCCTCGTCCGCGCCCATCACCCGGCCGGTATAAAGCAGGTCCGCCGCGCGCCCCTGCCCGATGATCCGCGGCAGCATCGCGCAGGCCCCCATGTCGCAACCGGCAAGGCCGACGCGGGTGAACAGGAAGGCGCATTTCGCCTGCGGCGTGGCCAGCCGCAGGTCGGACGCCATGGCGATGATCGCCCCGGCGCCGACGCAGATGCCGTCGACGGCGGAAATGATCGGCTTGCCGCAGCCGATCATCGCCTTGACCAGATCGCCGGTCATGCGGGTAAAGGCCAGAAGGCCCTTCATGTCCATGCCGACCAAGGGGCCGATGATGTCATGCACATCGCCGCCGGAACAGAAATTGCCGCCGTTCGAGGCAAAGACCACCACGTCGATGTCCGTCGCATAGACCAGCGCGCGGAACGTGTCGCGCAGCTCGGCATAGCTGTCGAAGGTCAGCGGGTTCTTGCGGTCGGGGCGGTTCAGGCGGATCGTGGCGATCCGGTCCTTCGCCTCCCACAGGAAATGTTGCGGCGCAAGGCCAGCCATAAGGGTCATGATTTCCCCATGCGTTTCAGGATGTCGGTCAGCAGGTCGATCTCGGTTTCGGTCAGGCCGGCGAACAGGCGGTCGACCTCGGCCTCGTGACCCTCGGCATAGGTTTCGAACCGGTCGAGCCCCTCGGGCGTCAGGGCGACATAGACGGTGCGGCGGTCGCTGTCGGATGGCCTGCGCGCGACCAGCCCGTCCTTTTCCAGCCGGTCGACCACCGCCGTGGCATTGCCGTTCGATACCAGCAACATGCGGGACAGTTCGGTCATGGTGATGCCGTCGCGCCGGCGATACAGCGCGGCCAGCACGTCGAACCGGGGCAGGGTCGTGTCATGGGTCACGCGCAGGTATTCGCGCAGTGTGTTTTCCGCCGTCCGGGTCACGCCCAGCAGGCGGATCCACAGCTTCAGCCGGCGCTTGGAAAGCTCGCTCATACCTCGCCCCCCGCAATGGCGATGGCCTGACCGTTGATCCCCTCGGACCCCGGCCCGCACAGCCACAGGGCGGCGGCGGTGACCTCGTCCGGACGGATCAGGCGTTTCTGCGGATTGGTGGCGGCCAGGGTGGCGCGGGCCTCTGCCTCGGACAGGCCGGTTCTCGCGGTGATGTTGGCCACCGAACGGTCGGTCATTTCGGTATCAAGGAAACCGGGGCACAGCGCGTTCGCCGTCACCGGCCGCTTCGCCACCTCTTGCGCGATGCCGCGGACCAGCCCGACAACCCCGTGCTTGGCCGCCACGTAGGGCGCGACATAGGCATAGCCCTTGAGCCCGGCGGTCGAGGCGACGGCGATCAGCCGGCCCCAGCCGGTCATCTGCCGCAGCCCTTCGCGAAAGGTCAGGAAGGTGCCGGTCAGGTTGACGGCCAGCATGGCGTGCCACTGGTCCAGCGTCGTCTTGCCAAAGGGCGCGCTTTCGGCCGCGCCGGCGTTGGCGACCACGATGTCGCAGGGCCCGGCGACGGAGAAGATCGCGGCCACCTGCGCCTCGTCGGTCACGTCGCCCGGCACGGGGCGGATGCCGGGGGCCAGCGCCGCCACACGGGCCAGCGGTTCCTGCCGCCGTCCGGTGATGACAACCTCGGCCCCCGCGGCGGCGAAACCAAGAGCAAGGTTTTCCCCCGCACCCGACCCGCCGCCGGTGACCAGCACCCGTTTGCCCGCCAGAGTCATACCCGGATCTGCTCCTGCTGCTTTTCCCGCAGGCGGAAGGCAAGGTCGCGGCCGCCCTTGTAGGGGGCGGGCCAGACGCTTGCCGTGTCGCCCTGCGCCACCGCAGAATGCAACGTCCAGTAGGGATCGGCCAGATGGGCGCGGGCAAGGCAGACCAGATCGGCGCGGCCGGCCATCAGGATTCCGTTGACCTGATCGAAATCGCTGATGTTGCCCACCGTCATCGTGGCGATGCCGGTTTCGTTGCGGATGCGGTCGCTGAACGGGGTCTGGAACATCCGGCCATAGATCGGCCGCTCCGCCGGGTCGGTCTGGCCTGATGACACGTCGATGATGTCGGCACCGGCATCGTGGAACGCCCGGGCGATCTGCACCGCATCCTCGGGGGTGACGCCGCCGTCGATCCAGTCGTTCGCGGAAATCCGCACCGACATCGGCTTGTGCGCCGGCCAGACCGCGCGCATGGCGGCAAACACCTCGAGCGGCCAGCGCATCCGGTTTTCCAGCGACCCGCCGTAACGGTCGGTCCGCTTGTTCGTGACCGGGCTGATGAAGCTGGCGATCAGATAGCCGTGGGCGGCGTGCAGTTCGATCATGTCGGCGCCGATGCGGTCGGCCATCTGTGCCGCGGCGACGAATTGCGCCTTGACCGTATCAAGATCGGCCTGATCCATCGCCTTCGGCGTCTGGCTGGCGGGTTTGTAGGGGATGGCGCTGGCGCTGACGATGGGCCAGTTGCCGGTGGCCAGCGGCGCGTCGATACCGCCGCCTTCCCACGGCACACAGGTGCTGGCCTTGCGGCCGGCATGGCCGATCTGCATGCAGAATTTCGCCGTCGTCTCGGCATGGATGAATTCGGCCAGCCGTTTCCACGCCGCTTCCTGTTCGGGGGTATAAAGCCCCGGACAGCCGGGGGTGATGCGCCCTTCGGGCGAGACGCAGGTCATTTCGGTATAGACCAGCCCGGCACCGCCCTTGGCCCGTTCGGCGTAGTGGACGAAATGCCAGTCGGTCGGAACGCCGTCCACCGCCTTGTATTGCGCCATCGGCGACAGGACGACGCGGTTCTTCAGCTCCATCCCGCGCAGGCGGAACGGGGCGAACATCGGGCGGCGGCCCTTTTGCCCGCCCGCCTGTTCCTGAAACCAGTCCTCGGCCTGCGACAACCAGTCGGGGTCGCGCAGGCGCAGGTTTTCGTGCGAAATCCGCTGCGACCGGGTCAGCAGGGAATAGGCGAACTGCTGCGGCGGCAGGTCGAGATAGCGTTCGACCTGCTCGAACCACTCAAGCGAGTTGCGCGCCGCCGATTGCAGGCGCAGCACCTCGACCCGGCGTTCGGCCTGATAGCGGTCGAACGCCTGTTCCATGGTCGGTTCGGAATGCAGGTAGTCGGCCAGCGCAATGGCGCTGTCGAACGCCAGCCGCGACCCCGAACCGATGGAATAATGCCCCGTCGCGGCGGCATCGCCCATCAGCACGACATTGCCGTCATACCATTTCTCGCAGAGCACGCGGGGGAACTGCATCCACACCGCCGACCCGCGCAGATGCGCGGCATTGGACATGAGGTCGTGGCCGCCCAGATGCTTTTCGAACACCCTCTGACAGGTGGCGACGGTTTCCTCCTTGGTCATGTCGGCGAAACCGAAGCGGTCCCAGGTCTCGGGCATGCAGTCGACGATGAAGGTCGCGGTATTGTCGTCGAACTGGTAGACATGCGCCCACATCCAGCCGTGTTCGGTTTTCTCGAAGATGAAGGTGAAGGCGTCGTCGAATTTCTGATGCGTGCCCAGCCAGATGAATTTCACCAGCCGCTGGTCGATGTCGGGCTTGAACACACCGGCATATTCCTTGCGGACAAGGCTGTTGATCCCGTCCGAGGCGACGACAAGGTCGTAGTCCTTGCGATAGTCTTCGGCCGACCTGAACTCGGTCTCGAACCGCATGTCCACGCCCAGCTCGCGCGCGCGGGCCTGCAGCAGGACCAGCATCTGCTTGCGCCCGATTCCGGCAAAGCCATGCCCGCCCGACACGGTGCGCCGTCCGTCATGGACCACGGCGATGTCGTCCCAATAGACGAAATTGCTGCGGATCGCCTCGGTCGAGACGGGGTCGTTCCTCTGCATCCGTCCCAGCGCGTCGTCCGACAGCACCACCCCCCAGCCGAAGGTGTCATTGGCGCGGTTGCGTTCCAGCACGGTGACCTGATGCGCCGGGTCGCGCAGCTTCATCGAGATGGCAAAGTAGAGGCCCGCAGGGCCACCGCCGAGGCAGAGGATTTTCATGTGACATGCTCCCTGTATGGGTGCAGTCTGCAACCGGAGCCGAAAAGTTTCAAGGTTGAATATTTTAGGCTTGAAAAGAATCTTGGGGACGGCATCCTGTGGCCATGGAACATCTGATCATCACCGACGAAGGTGGTTGGCACCGTGTCGTGCTGAACCGGCCCGAGGCGCGGAATGCGCTGAACACCTTGATTCTGGGGGATCTTGCGGCAGTACTGACGCGGCTTGGCGCCGATGCCGCCTGCCGGGCGGTGCTGATCCACGGTGCCGCGGGCGATTTCGCGGCCGGTGCCGACATCGGCGAGATCGAGCACAAGACAACGGCCGAGGGTGCGGCCGATCCGCGCAAGGGCCATTGGACGGCGATCCGCGCCTTTGCCAAGCCGCTGGTGGCGGCGGTCGACGGCTTTGCGCTGGGCGGCGGGCTGGAACTGGCGCTGTTGGCTGATCTGCTGGTCGTCGGGCCCGCATCGCGGCTGGGCCTGCCCGAGACCAACCTTGGCCTTGTTCCCGGCGCCGGTGGCGGGCAGCGGCTGATGGCCCGGGTCGGTCCGGCCCGCGCGGCCCGTCTGGTGCTGCTGGGCGAGGTCATCGACGGGCCGACCGCCGCCGGTTGGGGCCTTGCCTCGCATCTGGCCGACGATCCGCTGGCCGAGGGCGCGGCGCTGGCGGCAAAGCTGGCCAGGCGGGCGCCGCTGGCGCTTGCCGGTGCCAAGGCGGCGCTGGTCGCGGGGGCCGAGGCTGCGCTGGCCCTGACAGCGGAACGGGCCGCGTTCGAGGCATTGCTGGACAGCGCCGACAAGGCCGAAGGCATCGCCGCCTTCCGCGCCAAACGCAAACCGGAGTTCAGCGGCAAATGACAACCGTCGCCGTCATCGGCCTTGGCACCATGGGCCTTGGCATCGCGCAGACCTATGCCGCCGCCGGCTTTACCGTCCTTGCCACCGACGCGCAGGGGGCCGCGCGCGACTCTGCCCGCGACCGGCTGGCCGCGACTTTGGAACCGCGCGTGCAGGCCGGCAAGATGACGCCCGAGGCGCGCGACGCGATCCTGTCGCGGCTGGTGGTGGTCGCGGGGCCAACGGACATGGCCGCCGCCGACCTGGCCATCGAGGCGGTAGTCGAGCGGCTGGACGTGAAACAGACCCTGTTTGGCACATTAGAGACAGTTCTTGGCCCGAAAGCTGTGCTGGCGACCAACACCTCGTCGCTGTCGGTGACGGCCATGGCCGCGGGCCTGCGTCACCCCGAACGGCTGCTGGGCTTGCATTTCTTCAACCCGGCGCCGGTGATGAAACTGGTGGAACTGGTCGCCCATCCCGGCACCTCGGATGCCGCGCTGGCCAGTGCCCGCACCGTCACCGAAGCGGCCGGCAAGACCGTCATCGCTTGCCCCGACCGCCCGGGTTTCATCGTCAACCGCTGTGCCCGCCCGTTCTACGGCGAAGCCTTGGCGTTGATGGAGGAAGGCCGCGACCCGGCCGAAATCGACGCGGCGATGGTCGCCGCCGGTTATCGCCTTGGCCCCTTCGGCCTGATCGACCTGATCGGGGCCGACATCAACCTTGCCGCGACCGAGGGCCTCCATGCCGGCATGGACGGACATCCGCGCTACCACGTCTTCGACGCGCTCAAGCGGCAGGTGGCATCCGGTGCGCTGGGCCGCAAGACCGGCCGCGGCTTTGTCTTTCCGGGGGGTCCGGTGCCGCCGCCGGCTGACGCCGGCGCCATCGCCCTGCGCATCGAAGCGGCGCTGGTGAACGAAGCCGGCTGGCTGCTGTCCGAAGGCGGCACCACGCGCGCCGGCATCGACACCGCAATGACCCTTGGCCTGAACTATCCGCGCGGCCCCTTCGCCATCCTTGCTGCGCGCGGCCGGGAAATCCCCGCCACCCTTGCCGCGCTCGAGGCCAAGGCGCCGCCCGACTTGCGGGGCCGCTACCTGCCCGCCCCGGTCCTGAAGGACATGCCATGACCCGCGACGTCTTCCTTTGCGCCATGCGGCGCACCCCCATCGGGCGCCACGGCGGAACCCTTGCCCCGGTGCGCCCCGACGACATGGCCCAGCATGTCATCGACGGCATCCTTGACCTGCACCCCGGCCTGACGGTGGACGAGGTGGTGTTCGGCTGCGCCAATCAGGCGGGCGAGGACAACCGCAACGTCGCCCGCATGGCGGTGCTGCTGTCGCGGCTGCCGGAAACCGTGCCGGCGCTGACGGTGAACAGGCTCTGCGCCTCGGGCCTTGACGCGGTGATCGCCGCCGCCCGCGCGGTGCGCGACGGGGCCGATGTGGTCATCGCCGGCGGCGTCGAGAGCATGAGCCGCGCGCCCTTTGTCCTGCCCAAGGCGGAAACACCCTTTTCGCGGGCCGCGGAAATCCACGACACCACCATCGGCTGGCGCTTTGTGAACCAGCGGATCGCAGAGGCCCATGGCATTGAATCGATGCCGGAAACCGCCGAGAACGTTGCCGCGGACCATGGCATTTCCCGTGCCGATCAGGACGGATACGCCCTGCGGTCGCAGGCCCGTTATGACGCGGGCTGGCATGCGGCCGATATTCTGCCGGTCACGATCCGGGGCCGCAAGGGCGACACGATCATCGACCGCGACGAACACCCGCGCGAAACCACACCTGACCGGCTTGCCGCGCTGCCGGCGCCGTTCCGCAAGGGCGGCACGGTCACCGCGGGCAATGCCGCCGGGATCAATGATGGCGCGGCGGCGGTGCTGGTCGCCTCGGCCGCCGCCATCGAACGGCACGGGTTGTCGCCGCTTGCCCGGATCGGCCGGGCGGCCAGCGCCGGGGTGGCACCGCGGGTCATGGGTATCGGGCCGGTCGCCGCGGTGGAACGTCTGGTCGCCGCCGGCGGCAAGGCCCCCGCCGACCATGACGTGATCGAACTGAACGAGGCCTTTGCCGCGCAGGTGCTGGCCTGCACCCGCGCCTGGGGCCTGGCCGACGACGACGCCCGCGTCAACGCCAGGGGCGGCGGCATCAGCATGGGTCACCCCCTTGGCATGTCGGGCGCCCGCATCGCCGGCACCGCCGCGCGGCGGCTGGCGGAAGGCGGCGGCCGGTCGGCGCTGGTCACGCTGTGCGTCGGCGTCGGCCAAGGCGTCGCGCTGGAGCTTTTCGCGGTCTGAGTCATGCCCTTGACCATGAAGCATAACGGGACCGGGCGCAGCGTCATGAATCTCGCCAAGGCAGATCGCCGGACCAACGGGGCGGTGCGGCTGTTCTGGGAACGGAGAGAGCGAAAATGACTTCCGGTCTTCCACCGGGCCTTTGCCGCCGGCTGGCCGGGGCCAAGGTTCATCGGGGCCTTCACCTCGACGCGCGAAGGCCAGTAAGACAATTTCCGTCGCAGGGTTCCCGATCTGGAACCCGACCGCTTCTTTGATCTGGGATAGGGCCAATGACCGATCTGCGCGCTGCGTTTCTGGAAGGAATGAGCCGGGCCGCGACCTTTGTCGCGGTTGCCACCACCGATGGGCCGGCAGGGCGGTTCGGGGTGACGATCTCGTCGCTGACCTCGGTGTCGGCGGACGGCGACCAGCCCTCGCTTCTGGCCTGCATCCACCACCTGTCACCGGCGGCGGGCGCGATCCTGCGCAACCGCGCCTTCTGCGCCAATCTGCTGCACGAGGGGCAGGAGGATGTGGCGAACCTTTTCGCCGGGCGCGGCGGAGCGGACGGCCATGCCGACCGTTTCGCCCGCGCGAGCTGGGCGCCGGGGCCGCTGGGCCAGCCGGTGCTGGCCGGGGCCACCGCCACCTTCGAATGCCGCCTTGCGACCGCGCTGCTGTGGGAGACGCATCACATCATCGTCGGCCGGGTCGCCGACATCCGCCTGTCCGAGGATCCGGCGACGCTGCTTTACGGCCAGCGCGCCTATCGCCGCGCGGTGCATCTGCCGCCGCGGGACACCGACTGACACGTCATCCGGGGGAGAGCGGCGCCGGGGCCACGCCACGGCCATGGCACCAAAGGCCACGGTCGCGCTGATGTCGCCTGGTCTGAGGGGCCGGGTGCTGGCGCCGCCGGGGCGGTCAGTTCGGCTTTGGTACCGGGATCCCCTGATACAGCCGGTCGTCGACGCGGATCACGATCCGGCCGTCATCCAACTGCTTCACGAGCAGGCCCTGAACCGACATGCAGCTGCCGATCTGGATGGTGCGCAGCATTCGAATCATCCCCCCTCATCGAGTGCTGCCCTACATTAGCGACTTTTCGGTTAACGGAACCCAAAAATCTGCCACAATTTTGACATGATTGCGAACAGTCACAGCCAGTCGCGCAGCACCGGGATCAACGGCAGGTCGGCCGGCGGCATCGGATAGTTGCGCAGGTCGGCGGCGCGCACCCATTTCAGCACCTGACCCTCGCGCGGTTGCGGCGTGCCCTGCCAGCGGCGGCAGGCGAACAGCGGCATCAGCAGGTGGAAATCGTCATAGCTGTGGCTGGCGAAACTCAGCGGCGCAAGGCAGGAGGCATGGGTGTCGATGCCGATCTCCTCGTGCAACTCGCGGATCAGCGCGGCTTCGGGGGTCTCGCCCGCCTCGACCTTGCCGCCGGGAAATTCCCACAGGCCGGCGAGCGACTTGCCCGGCGGCCGCTGCGCCAGCAGCACCCGGCCGTCGACGTCGATCAGGGCCACGGCCGAGACAAGGATGATCTTCATGCCGGGGCGCCAAAATTCGAGAATTTTGGCTGGGCAATCGAAATTCTAGAATCTCGATCCAAGGGTCACGACCGATAATCGGCGTTGATGTCGATATAGCCATGCGTCAGGTCGCAGGTCCACACCGTCGCCGAACCCGCGCCGATCCCCAGATCGACGCCGATCACCAGTTCCTGCCGCTTCATGTAGGCGCTGGTCGCATCCTCGGAGTAATCCGGCGCGCGCCAGCCGTCGCGGGCGACCCAGATGTCGCCAAAGCGGATCGACAGACGGTCGCGGTCGGCGGCGGCGCCCGACTTGCCCACCGCCATCACGACGCGGCCCCAGTTGGCGTCCTCGCCCGCCACCGCGGTCTTGACCAGCGGCGAATTGGCGATGGCCATGGCGACCTTGAAAGCGTCAGGATCCGAGGCGGCGCCCTGCACCTGCACCTCGATCAGTTTGGTCGCGCCCTCGCCATCGCGGACCACCTGCAAGGCCAGATCGCGCATCACGCCTTCCAGCGCGGCGGCAAAGCCGGCATCGCCCGTCACGTCGACGCCCGAGCCGCCGGTCGCGGCGACCAGCAGCGTGTCCGAGGTCGAGGTATCGCTGTCGACGGTGATGCAGTTGAAGGTCCGGTCGGTGGCGCGGCTGACCAGTGCCTGCAACGCCTGATGGCCGATCTTCGCATCGGTAAAGACATAGACCAGCATCGTCGCCATGTCGGGCGCGACCATGCCCGATCCCTTGGCGATGCCGGCGATGCTGACCTTGCGGCCGCCGACATCCACCGTCGCGGCGGCGCCCTTGGGGAATGTGTCGGTGGTCATGATCGCGCGGGCGGCGGCGGCGATGCCGCCCTGATCCAGCCCGGCGCGCAGGTCATCCAGAACCGAGGTGATCCGTTCCCAGGGTAGCGGCTCGCCGATGACCCCGGTCGAGGAGGTGAACACCCGGCGCGGGTCGATATCCAGCGCGGCGGCGGCAGCGGTGCAGATCGCGGACACGGCCTGCGCGCCGCCACGGCCGGTAAAGGCGTTGGAATTGCCGGAATTGACCAGGATCGCGGCGCGCCCGTCCTGCGGGCCGCCGTTCTTGTCCTGGCAATCCAGCACGGCGGCCGACCGCGTGGCCGACCGGGTAAAGGCGCCGGCGACCGTGGTCCCCGGCGCAAGTTCGACAAGCATCACATCGGTTCGCCCCTTGTAGCGCACGCCGGCCGCCGTGGCGGCAAAGCGCACGCCCTCGATCACGGGCAGGTCGGGGAACGCGGCGGGCGCGAGGGGCGAAACCTTGTGGGCCATCGGGATTATTCCGCCGTCAGCAGGTCGATGGCATTGACCAAGGCCGGGTCGAACTGGCCCGGCTCGGCCCTGGTGATCGTCGCCGCGGCTTCGAGATCGGAAACATGCTGTTCGATGGCGGCCGATTGCAGTTCGCCGCGGATCTGGTCGCGGACCAGATCGATCGGCGGGGCGGCCTGCGCGCGGGTTTCGTTCAACCGGATGATGTGCCAGCCGAATTGCGTCTCGACCGGGCCGCCGACGGTGCCGGCTTCCATCGCCACGACGGCAGCCGAGAAGGGCTCTACCATCAGGTCGGGGGTGAACCAGCCCAGATCGCCGCCATTGGCGCCCGATCCGGTATCGGTCGACAGTTCCTGCGCCAGCGCGGCGAAATCCTCGCCCGCGTTCAGGCGGTCAAGCACGGCCTGCGCCTCTTCCTGCGAAGCGACCAGGATATGGGCGGCGTTGTATTCGGTCTGCGCATTCTCGGCCGAATAGGTTTCGTCATACCTGGCCTGGATCTGTTCGTCACTGACGGCAGTCTCGAGAAAGCCCTGCACCGCAAAGCCGGCCTGAAGGGTGCGCTGGTTGTTGTCCAGTTCGATCTGCACCTGATCGGAAATGCCGTCGACCGTATCGGCCAGCACCTGCTGCTGGACAAGCTGGGTCAGCACGCCGTCGAACAGGATATCCGGCGGCAGCTGGCGATATTGTTCGGGCAGTTGCTGGGCCGCAGAGATCAGGTGGCCGACGGTGATCTCGGTGCCGTTGACGGTGGCAAGGACGGTGTCGCGCCCGGCCTCCTCATAAGCGGGGGCCGCCTCCTCGGTCGTGGTCTCGGTGGCGGCTTCCTCGGTCGCCTCCTGCGCCAGCGCCGGCATGGCCAGCGCCCAGATCGCCGTCGAGGCAAGCATGAGTTGTTTCAGCATCCAGACATTCCCTTGAAGTGCGGGCCGGGTGGCCCACGTTGACACTGTTGCAGCCGCCCCTTACATCGCGCAATGCCTTGGGGGGCCGCTTTCGGCGCCCTGTTTATGACGCGGCTCCGGGGGCCACAAGCGACCTCCTCGCACTTTGCCGTCAAAGAACCGGAGGATCGGTTGATGCTGGGATTGGGAACGCTGGCGCGCAAGGTGTTCGGCACCCCGAACGAGCGGAAGGTCAAGGCGACCTGGCCCCTCGTCGGCAGGATCTCCGCGCTGGAACCCGAATTCCAGAAGCTGACGGACGAGGGCCTGCGGCAGAAGACCGACGAACTGTCGGCCCGCGCCCAGAACGGCGAAAGCCTGGACGACCTTCTGCCCGAAGCCTTTGCCAATTGCCGCGAGGCCGCGCGCCGCGCCCTTGGCCTGCGCGCCTTTGACGTGCAGCTTCTGGGCGGCATCTTTCTGCATCAGGGCAATATCGCCGAGATGAAGACCGGCGAGGGCAAGACCCTTGTCGCCACCTTTCCGGCCTATCTCAATGCGTTGACCCGCAAGGGCGTGCATGTGGTGACGGTGAACGATTACCTTGCGCGGCGCGACGCGGAATGGATGGGCAAGGTCTATGCCATGCTGGGCCTGACCACCGGCGTCGTCGTGCCGCAGCAGCCCGAGGCGGAAAAGCGCGCCGCCTATCAGTGCGACATCACCTATGCGACCAACAACGAACTGGGCTTTGACTATCTGCGCGACAACATGAAGTCGGAACTCGCGCAGATGTTCCAGCGCGATCACAACTTCGCCATCGTCGACGAGGTGGACTCGATCCTGATCGACGAGGCGCGGACGCCGCTCATCATCTCGGGCCCGTCGCAGGACCGTTCGAGCCTTTATGTCGCGATGGACGCGATCATCCCCGAACTGACCGGGGACCATTACACCATCGACGAAAAGTCGCGGAACGTCAGCTTTACCGACGAGGGCAACGAATACCTCGAGAACCGGCTGTGGGGCGCCGGCATCCTGCCCGAGGGGCAGACGCTGTATGACCCCGAAAGCACCACCATCGTCCACCATGTCAATCAGGGCCTGCGCGCGCACAAGCTGTTCCAGCGCGACAAGGACTATATCGTCCGCGATGACCAGGTGGTGCTGATCGACGAATTCACCGGCCGGATGATGATCGGCCGCCGGCTGTCGGACGGGTTGCATCAGGCGATCGAGGCCAAGGAACGGGTCAAGATCCAGCCCGAGAACGTGACGCTCGCCAGCGTGACGTTCCAGAACTATTTCCGGCTTTACAAGAAGCTGGCCGGCATGACCGGCACCGCCCTGACCGAAGCCGAGGAATTCGGCGACATCTACGGCCTTGGCGTGGTCGAGGTGCCGACCAACCGCCCGGTTGCCCGTGTCGACGAACATGATGCGGTCTATCGCACCGCCCGCGAAAAGTACGAGGCCATCGTCAAGACCATCGCCGATGTCCATGCCAAGGGCCAGCCGACGCTTGTCGGCACCACCAGCATCGAAAAGTCGGAAATGCTGTCGGCGATGCTGAAAAAGGCCGGGATTCCGCATAACGTGCTGAACGCGCGCCAGCACGAGCAAGAGGCGCAGATCGTCGCCGATGCCGGCAAGCCGGGCGCCGTGACCATCGCCACCAACATGGCCGGCCGCGGCACCGACATCAAGCTGGGCGGCAATGTCGAGATGAAGGTGCTCGCGGCGCTGGCCGCCGATCCCGAAGCCCATCCCGACGAGGTGCGCGCCCGGATCGAGGCCGAACACGCCGCCGACGAGGCCGCGGTCAAGGCGGCCGGCGGGCTGTATGTGCTCGCCACCGAACGACATGAATCGCGGCGGATCGACAACCAGTTGCGCGGCCGCTCGGGCCGGCAGGGCGACCCCGGCAAATCCTCGTTCTTCCTGAGCCTCGAGGACGACCTGATGCGGATCTTCGGATCCGACCGGCTGGACAAGGTTCTGTCGACGCTGGGCATGAAGGAAGGCGAGGCGATCATCCACCCCTGGGTGAACAAGTCGCTGGAACGCGCGCAGGCCAAGGTCGAGGGGCGCAACTTCGACATCCGCAAGCAGTTGCTCAAGTTCGACGATGTGATGAACGACCAGCGCAAGGTGATCTTTGCCCAGCGGCGCGAGATCATGGAAGCCCTGGATCTGGCCGAGATCGTTGCCGACATGCGCCATCAGGTGGTCGAGGATCTGGTGAACCTGCACATGCCGCCCCGGTCCTATCCCGACCAATGGGATGCCGCCGGGCTGGCCGAGGCGGTCAAGACGCAAGCGGGCCTTGACCTGCCGGTGGTGGAATGGGCGGCGCAGGAAGGCGTCGACCAGTCGGATGTGCTCAAGCGCATCGACGAGGCGTCCGACGTGAAGATGGCCGAAAAGGAGGCCGCCTTCGGCCCCGACACCATGCGTTCCATCGAAAAGCAGCTCCTGCTGCAGACCATCGACGCCAAGTGGCGGGAGCATCTGCTGAAACTGGAACACCTGCGCTCGGTCGTGGGCTTCCGCGGCTATGCCCAGCGCGATCCGCTGAGCGAATACAAGAACGAGGCGTTCCAGTTGTTCGAGCATATGCTCGACAGCCTGCGCAGCGACGTGACGCAAAAGCTGGCGCAGGTCCGGCCGATGACGCCCGAGGAACAGCAGGCGATGCTGCAACAGGCGGTCGAAGCGCAGCGCCGTGCGCAGCAGGCACAGTCGGCGGCGCAGACCGCAGCCGCCGCGGCGCCGGTTCTGGTCGGTGCCGGAGCCGGGGCCGCCGCTGCCGCCACCGCCCCGCGCGAGGGGTTTGTCGAGGACGACCCCGCCACCTGGGGCAATCCCGGCCGCAACGATGCCTGTCCCTGCGGTTCGGGGCAGAAGTTCAAGCATTGCCATGGCCGTCTTGCCTGACCCCGCGTCAGCCTTGCCGCTTGGCCTGATCCCGTCCGCTTGCTAACAAGGGCCAGAGCCGCCCCGGAGACCTGTCCGCCCGTGAGCCTGCCGCCCAAACGCCCGCTGACCCTGCGCGATGTGTCCGAAGCCTCGGGCGTGTCCGAGATGACCGTAAGCCGTGTCCTGCGTGGCAAGGGCGATGTGAGCGAGGCGACCCGCCTGCGCGTGCAGGAGGCGGCCCGCACCCTGGGCTATGTCCCGAACCGCATCGCCGGCGCCCTTGCCTCGCAAAGGGTCAATCTTGTCGGCGTGGTGATCCCCAGCCTTGGCAACATGGTGTTCCCCGAGGTCCTGGCCGGGATTTCGGAAACGCTGGACGGCACCGGGCTGCAACCTGTGGTCGGCGTCACCGACTATCTTCCCGAAAAGGAAGAACAGGTCCTGTTCGAGATGCTGTCCTGGCGGCCCTCGGGCCTGATCATCGCCGGGTTGGAACATTCCGAGGCGAGCCGCGCCATGCTGGCCCGCGCCGGGATTCCGGTGGTCGAGATCATGGATGTCGACGGCGATCCGGTCGATGACTGCGTCGGCATCAGCCACCGCCGCGCCGGCCGCCAGATGGCCGAGGCGATCCTGGCCGAAGGCTATCGCCGGATCGGATTCATCGGCACCAAGATGCCGCTGGACCACCGGGCGCGGAAGCGGTTCGAAGGGTTCACCCGCACGCTGGCCAAGGCCGGGGTCGAGATCGCCGACCGCGAATTCTATTCCGGCGGATCGGCGCTGCTGAAGGGCCGCGAGATGACCGCGGCGATCCTGTCACGCTCGCCAGATCTGGATTTCCTTTATTATTCCAATGACATGATCGGCGCCGGCGGGTTGTTGTGGCTGCTGGCGCAGGGAAAAAGGATACCGCAGGACATCGGCCTTGCCGGGTTCAACGGGGTGGAACTGCTTGAGGGTCTGCCGCTGCGGCTTGCCACGATGGACGCCTGCCGGCGCGAGGCCGGCGCGCGTGCCGCCGGCATCATCGCCGCCCGCCACGCCGACCCGGCGATCGAAGGCGGCCAGCGCATCGAACTGACGCCGACGCTGCAATACGGCGATACGTTGCGGCGGTAAGGGGGCGGTGGGCGATTGCCCACCCTACGCGGTCACGCCCGTAGGGTGGGGGATACCCCACCGCACCGCCGGGCAGTGGTGGGCGATTGCCCACCCTACCCCGGTCACGGGGGGATACCCCACCGCACCCTCACCGCCAGTCTGCGTATCCCTACGCGCCAAAGAACGTGCGGGAAAAGATCGTCATGATCTCGCCCCAGCCGCGCACCACCTCGAGCGGGAGGCCGGTGCCAAGGAGCTTGCCCTCGACCGTGACGTTTTCATAGACGCCCTCGGTCTGCCGGCCGGAATTGGTCAGCATCAGCGTGCCGGTGATGCCGTCGATGGCGGCAAAGGGGTCGGCCGCGGCAAAGGGGTCGCCGCCGCCCGCGCCGGGCAGGACAAGGTTGATGACATATTCCTGCTGATGCGCGCTGCCCGCGGCGGCATCGACCAGCGGCATATTGCCTTCAAGCCGATAGCTGTCGTCGCCGCAACGCACGTCAAGTTCGACCTGCCAGGCATTGTTGGCATAGGCAAAGATCGCGTCGCCGGTCCAGGAACAGCTTTCGCTCGACTGCTGGCCGACATGGGGGATGGTGAAATTCTCGAAGCGGATCGAATCGATCTCGGTCGAGAAATCCACCGCTTCGGTGCCGGTCGATGCCTCGCGCAGGTTCTCGATCAGGCGGGCGCCCAGGGCCTGGGCCGAGGCCGAGGGGTTTTCCGGCATCATCACCAGATGGCCGCCAAAGCTGTCGCTCGACGCCCCGGCAGCGCCGGCGCGCAGGTAATCGGCGGCGATGGTCGAGGCGTCGGTATAGCCGTCCTCGCCCGCCTGGATGGTGAAGCCGCCGGAATAGGCGATGCGCGGCAGCGTCTGCGCCGGATTGTTGGGGTTCTTGATCAGGCCGTTGCCCGCGACCGAGCAGGCTTCGTCGATGCGCGACAGCCCCAGCCAGGCGCTGGCGCCGGCCGAGCATTCGACCTCGAATGTGGTGGTGCCGCTGCGGTCGTCGATCATGCCGCTGAACGTGTCGCGCCGGTCGCTGTCGAACAGCGAGGGCTGGCTGGCGGTCAGGCGCAGGTCAACCGTCTCGGTCCCCTCCTGCGCGGTGGCGCCGGTGGCAAGAAGGATGACGGCAAGGGCGGGCAAGGCGGGTCTGGTCATGGAATCCTCGTCAATCAGGGTATCGAAATACTGCTTGGACGGACAAAGCCGCGCCCCGATCCTATCGCAAGCCGTGCCGGAAAGCGAGCGTCAGCCAGCGCCGCGCGGCAGCGGAAATTCGCCGCGGTTGTAAGGGCCCCAATCGGCGATGTCGGGATAGAACCGCTTGCGCCAGGCGCGCACCCGCGGATTCATCCGCCGCCGCCACAGCGGGGGCACCATCGCCGCCGCCGCCATCATCGGATAGCCGAGGGGCAATTGCGGCGCCGCGTCCTCGTCATAGGTCTGCAAGAGCGGGAAACGGCGGTCGGGCTTGTAATGGTGGTCCGAGTGGCGCTGCAGGTTGATGAGCAGCCAGTTCGACGCCATATGCGCCGAGTTCCACGAATGATGCGGCATCACATGTTCATAGCGGCCCTCGCCGATATGGCGGCGGGTCAGGCCGTAATGCTCGACGTAATTGGTCAGCTCGAGCTGCCAGATGGCGATGAAGGCCTGCCACAGGAACAGCGCAAGGCCCGCCCAGCCGCCAAAAGCGACGGCCAGCGCCAGCGCGGCCAGTTGCAGCGCGCCATAGCGCCAGAACGGGTTTTCCCGGCTGGCCATGGTCAGCCCCTTGCGCGCCAGCATCGCCTTTTCCGCGCGCCATGCCGAACGCGGGCATTCCACCAGAACCCGGAAAAAGAAGTGGTGGAAGCCTTCGTTGTAGCGCGCCGTCACCGCATCACGCCTGGTGCCGACATGGACATGATGCACCCGCAGGTGTTCGGACCGGAAATGCGAATACAAGACGACCGCCAGCAGCAGGTCGCCCAGCCAGCGTTCCAGCCGCGTCTTCTGGTGCAAAAGCTCGTGCGCATAGACGATCCCGACCGCGCCCGAGATCACGCCAAGGCCAAAGAACAGCACGATCCGTTCCCAAAGCGCCAGGATGTCGTGGTGGGTGACGTGCCAGATCATCCAGTAAAGCAGCACCGACTGGATCGGGAACCACATCAGGGTGATGAGCCGATACCAGAACAGGTCCTCGACCGGGGTCTCGGTATCGGCGTTCCGGGTGTTCAGACCGGCGATAAGGTCGAGAATGTCGAACAAGAGCCAGCCAAACGCCGGCAGCAGGAACACGGTCCAGCCGCCGTAAAGCGTGCCGATGATGGCCAGCGGCACGGTCAGAAGCGACATCCAGAACGGCAGGGCGTTGCGGAACAGGGCGACTTCGCTGCGCGGGATCATGCGCGGGACTCCGGTGGTCCGGGGGGTGCAAAGGGTGCGGGGTCGGCCGCCGCGGCCGCCGTCCTGGCAATGTCCCAGACCTTGCGCATCACTGTAGGCAGCGAAGCCGGCCTGAACAGGGCAAAATCAAGGAAACTGCCGCGCTGCGGCACTGTGTCCTGCGGCAGGTCGGCGGTCAGGACGGCAAGGCGAAGGTGGAAATGGGTGAAGGTGTGGCGTGCCTCGGCCCCGGCGGGCCGCCAGTCGCCGGCGGCGGGCGGGGCGGGGTCGGGGTCGGCGGTCCAGTCCGACCCCGGCCAGCCCAGCATCCCGCCCAAAAGGCCGCGCGGCGGCCGGGTCTCCAGCAGCACCGCGCCATCCGCCCGCCGCCCGACATAGGCAAGGCCAAGGCGGACCGGCTTGTCCGGCTTGGGCGTCTTGCGCGGCAGCAGGGCTGCGGTGCCGCGGGCACGGGCCAGGCAGGGCGTGCGCCACGGGCAGATGCCGCAGGCCGGGTTGCGCGGCGTGCAGATCGTCGCCCCCAGATCCATCACCGCCTGCGCGTAATCGCCGGGCCGGTCGCGCGGGGTCAGTTCGGCGGCCCGCGCTGTCAGTTCGGCCTTGGCCGCCGGCAGCGGGGTGTGAATGTCGTGAAGCCGCGCCATCACCCGTTCGACATTTCCGTCGACGACGGTTGCAGGTTCGTCAAAGGCGATGGCCGCGATGGCGGCGGCGGTATAGGGTCCGATCCCCGGAAGGGCCATCAGCCCGTCGCGGCTGGCGGGAAACACCCCGTCATGACCGCCCACCACAGCCCGCGCGCAAGCCAAAAGGTTGCGGGCGCGGGCATAGTAGCCAAGCCCCGCCCATTCGGCCATCACCGCCGCGTCCTCGGCCGCGGCAAGGGCGCCGACATCGGGCCAGAGATCGGTGAAGCGGCGGAAATAGTCGCGCACCGCGGCAACGGTGGTCTGTTGCAGCATCACCTCGGAAAGCCAGACGCGGTAGGGATCCGGCCGCAGCTCCGACCCCGGCGGCACGCGCCACGGCAGGACGCGGGCGTTGCGGTCATACCAGTCCAGCAGATCCGCCGACAAATCCCCAGCCTTCTGCACCGTTTTCGCTGTCCCCATGGCTTTCCGGCCGCTGCCCGGCCCGCTAGCATAGAGCGTGATGAGCAAAGCACCAGAGATCCGCCGCGGCAGCGGCTTTACCCCCGCGGCGCGCCTGCTGCAGGCCCGCATCCGCGCGGCCGGGGAAAAGCGCGGCTTTGCCGTGTCGCGCCTGCTGACCCATTGGGAGGAAATCGTCGGCCCGCAGATCGCCGCCGCCTGTCGCCCGGTCGAGGTGAAATATGGCCGCGAGGGCATGGGGGCGGCGCTGACGCTGCTGGTCTCGGGTCCGCTCGCGCCGATGGTCGAGATGCAGAAGGCCCAGATCCTTGACCGGGTGAACGCCTGCTATGGCTATCGCGCCATTGCCCGGTTGCGCCTGACCCAGACCTCTGCCACCGGCTTTGCGCCCGCCGGCGCCGGTTTTGCCGAGTCGCCGACCGCTTTCGCTCCGGCGCCCAGGGCGGCCGATCCCCGTGCAGAAGAGGCGGCCGAAGGCATCGCGGACACGGAATTGCGACTTGCGCTTGCCGCGCTTGCCGCCAATGTGCTGGGCAAAAGGAAACCCTGACGGATGGACCCAAGGATGTTGCACCACTTCGGCATGACGGCGCTGGCCGGTATTCTTGCGCTTGGCGCCTGGGGCATGGCGCCCGGTGTCGCTTTGGCCCAGGACGCCACCGCGACCGAGGCCGCGCCCGCGATCGACATCTCGACCGTCCCCGACATGGTGCTGGGGGCCGCGGATGCGCCGGTGACGCTGATCGAATACGGCAGCTTTACCTGCCCGCATTGCGCCAGCTTCCACGCCAACCAGTTCCAGAGCCTCAAGACCGATTACATCGACACCGGCAAGGTGCGCTTCATCTTCCGCGAGGTGTATTTCGACCGTTTCGGCCTTTGGGCCTCGATGATCGCGCGCTGTGGCGGCGACCTGCGGTTCTTCGGCATCCACGACCTGCTTTATGAACAGCAGTCCGAATGGATCGCCGGTGGGCAGGATCCGCAACTGATCGTCGACAACCTGCGCACGCTGGGCATCTCGGCCGGGCTGACGGCGGAACAGGTCGATGCCTGCATGCAGGACGAGGCGATGGCCCAGACCCTTGTCGCCTGGTTCGAACACAATGTCACCGAGGACGGGGTGAACGCGACGCCGACGCTGTTCATTGACGGGACCATGTATTCCAACATGTCCTACGAAGAACTGCAGCCGCTGATCGAAGCCGCGCTGGCGGACTGAGCATGGCGGCGCCTCTGGCCGGGCTGCGGGTCATCGAGCTTGCCCGTATCCTGGCCGGTCCCTGGTGCGGCCAGATGCTTGCCGATCTGGGGGCCGATGTCGTCAAGGTCGAAAGCCCGGCGGGTGACGATACCCGCGGCTGGGGGCCGCCGTTCATCGACCATGACGGCGACCGCTCGGCTGCCTATTACCACTCCTGCAACCGCGGCAAGACCGCGATCGCCGTCGATTTCACCACCTCCGAGGGCCAGGCGCAGGTGCGCGACCTGATCCGCGGCGCCGATGTGGTGATCGAGAATTTCAAGGTCGGCGGCCTTGCCAAATACCATCTGGACTATGCCAGCCTGGCCGCGCTGAACCCCCGGCTGATCTATTGCTCGATCACCGGCTTTGGCCAGACCGGCCCCTATGCCGCGCGCGCCGGATACGATTACATCATCCAGGGCATGGCCGGGCTGATGTCGGTGACCGGCGAACCCGACCGCCAACCGCAGAAGGCGGGCGTGGCGGTGGTCGATCTGTTCACCGGCATCTATGCCTCGACCGCGATCCTTGCCGCGCTGCACCAGCGGCAGGCGACCGGACGCGGCCAGCAGATCGACATGGCGCTGATGGATGTCGCCGTCGCGGTGATGGCCAATCAGGCGCTGAACTACCTTTCCACCGGGAAGGTGCCGCAGCGGCTGGGCAATGCCCATCCCAATATCGTGCCCTATCAGGTGATGGATTGCAGCGACGGTTTCGCCATCATCGCGGTCGGCAACGACGGCCAGTTCCGCAAGTTCTGCGCCCTCCTGGGGGTGGCGGCCCTGGCCGACCATCCCGATTACCGGACCAACCCCGACCGGCTGGCGCATCGCGAGGCGCTGATCGGCCTGCTGATGCCGCTGACCCGCAACCGGACGCGTGCGGAGCTTCTGGCGGCGTGCGAGGCGGCGGGGGTGCCGGCCGGGCCGATCAACGACTTGGCCGATGTCTTTGCCGATCCGCAGGTCATCGCCCGCGGCCTGCGCATCGACCCCGAGGGCGTGCCGGGCGTCAGGACGCCGATCCTGTTCTCGGACGCCGAGCTGGTGCTTGACCGCGCGTCGCCCCGGCGCGGCTGACTATTCCGCGGCGACCCGCATCTCGCCGCGGCCGATATCGGCAATCGCGGCGATGACCCCTGACAGGAGTGTGCGGAAGGCGTCGAAATCGGCCCGCGGTTCGATCCGGCGTTCGTCCATGTAAAGCGCGCGGTCGAGTTCGATCTGCACCGCATGCTGCCGGCGCGAGGGGCGGCCGTAGTGCTGCGTCACGAAGGCGCCGGCAAAGGGCATGTTGCGGGCCACGCGCAGCCCGGCGGCGGCAAAGGCGGCCTCGATCCGCTCGACCACCGAACCGGCGGCGGCGGCGCCGAAACGGTCGCCTAGCACCACATCGGGCCGACCGCCACCAAAGACCGAGGCGCCTTCCAGCGCCTCGTGCGGCATGGAATGGCAGTCGATCAGGATCGCCTCGCCGAAATCGGCATGCGATTCGTCCAGAAGCGATTGCAGCATGGCGTGATAGGGCCGCCAGCAGGCATCCAGCCGGGCCGTCGCCTCGGGCCAGGCGATCTTGCCGCGATAGATCGGCCGGCCGTTGGCGACCACGCGCGGGATGACGCCAAGGCCGCTGGCCACCCGCGGATTATGCGCGGTGCGGCGGATGCCGTCGATCAGCGCGGGGTCCAGTTCGTCGGCCGAGCGGTTCAGGTCGACATAGGCGCGCGGCACGCCGGCGGCGATCAGGGGCGCGCCATGCAGCGGCGCCGCGGCGAACAGCCGGTCGACAAAGGCATCCTCGGACGAGCGGATCTGGTGTTCGTCGACCTCGATCGCGCTCAGGAAATCGCGCGGATAATCGCTGCCGCTATGCGGCGAGGCGAAGACGACCGATGTCGTCCGCCGTGCCGGTCGCATGACCTGGAATGCCGCGTTCTGCATCGACCGTGAACCCTTTTCCTCGGCCACCATAGACGCAATTCATGCGCCGCCAAAAGCCCTTGAACAGCCCTGCGACTCCTTCTATAGACGCCACACCCGACGCAGGGCACCGATTGCGCAGGTCGTCTTTTTTGGCGACAGCCGGGCGGTGGACTGCAGGTAGGGGGCGGTTAGCTCAGCGGTAGAGCACTACGTTGACATCGTAGTGGTCACTGGTTCGATCCCAGTATCGCCCACCATTTTCACCGGATCCACAAGGGTCCAGACGGCAACAAGGCGCATCCACACAGCGCCGCGAACAGGAGAAGGCACCATGAAGGTCGCAAACTCGCTCCGCTCGCTCAAGCTGCGCCACCGCGATTGCCGCGTCGTGCGCCGCAAGGGCCGCGTCTATGTCATCAACAAGACCCAGCGCCGCTACAAGGCCCGTCAGGGCTGAACCGGCCGGTCGGATGACCACGGGATCAGGGCCGCGCTCCGCAAGGGGCGCGGCCCTTTCCTTTGGCCATGGGGGTATTCCAGACCCTCTGGAGTTTGTGACTGGCGCGGCCCACCCCCTTGGGACTAGGGTTCCGCCAGCTTCGCATTGAAGTGGGAAGGAGATTTCCATGACCGGATTTACCAGGGGTCTCGGGCTTGCCGCCGGCCTCTTCGTGACCAGCGCGCTGCCGGCACTGGCGCAGACGGGACTGTGCGGCGGCGTCGGCGACACGGGCCAGTGGCTGGGCGGGGACGAGGCATCCTCGGACATCGCCGCGTCGGGCGATTATCTGGAGCAGATGGCCCTTGTGCTGATGAACAACGAATATGTCGGGCTGTTCAGCACCAGCCAGGCGATGGATGTGCGGATCGAGGCCGAAGCCCAGGGCATGGGCGATACGGTGATCGACATCCGCGATGCCGCCGGCAACATCGTCGTCTCGGACGATGATTCGGGCGGCAACGGATCGTCTCTGGCGCAGGCCATGCTGCAACCCGGCAGCTATTGCGTGTCGATGCGGTCCTATGACGGCTCGCCGCTGACCGGCTTTGTCCGTGTAAGCCGTCTGGAACAGATGCAGCTGACCGATGGCCAGATCTTTGACGACTGGACCGACGACACCTTTGCCGGCTCGTGCGACGTGGCCACGGTGCAGAACCATTTCAGCGACGGGTCGGTCGATGCCCTTCTCGCCTCGGGCGGGGTGATGGTCAGCGGCTCGGCCGGACAGACGCCGTTCTGGACCTTCACGCTGGACCAGCCGGCGGCGATCTCGATCACCGCCGACAATCCCAATGCCGATCCCTACATCACGCTGTACGATTCCTTCGGCAGCTGGCTGGCCGAGAATGACGATTTCGACGGGCTGAATTCGCGGATCGACATGGCGCAGCCGCTGGCCGCCGGCACCTATTGCGTCGGGCTTTCGGCGCTGTCGGACACCTCGCTGCCGATCACGCTGGCGCTGACCGCCTATGATGCCGAAGCGGCGATGCGCGGCATGTATGACCGGGGCGAGGCTTCGCCGCCGCTTGACGGCAGCTATCCGGTCACCGCGCTGGGCGCGCTGAATGCCCGTGTGCGGCAGGACGTCATGACCACCGACACCTTCACCTGGTTCTCGTTCGACGTGGCCGAGGGCGGGCTCGTGGTGATCGACGCGGTGACAAACGGCATGGGCGATCCGCAGATCGTGCTGTTCGACGATTTCGGTCGTCAGGTCGCCTATAACGACGACGCCAACAACACGCTCGATTCGATGATCGCGGCGCGGGTGCTGCCCGGCACCTATGTGCTGGGCGTGGCGCAGCTTTACGCCGATTCCGAGGTGATGACCCGGATGCTGTTCGAACGCTACGTTCCGGGCAAGTGATCCGTCGTCAGGAATGGAAACCCCCGGTCGCAGGACCGGGGGTTTTCCTTTGCGGTTGCCGGTCTATTGCAGGGCGCCGGCCAGCAGCATCACCACCGTGCCCTGATCAAGATAGCCGGTGACGGGCAGGCGGTTCGCCTCCTGGAACTGGCGGATGGCGCGGCGGGTCTGGTTGTCGAAACTGCCGTCGACCGCGCCGGTATCCAGCCCCGCCGCCGCAAGTCGCTGTTCGACCAGCCGCGCGGTCAGCCCGTTCAGGTTCAGCGCCGCCTCGATCTGGGCCGCCTCGGGGTTTTCGGGGTTCAGCGCCTCGGGCACGACGGGGACCGAGGGCTGGTTTTCCAGCGCCGCGATGCGCGCCTGCGCCTCGGCGATGAAATTGCCGCGCGGGAAGTCGCGCAGATAGGCGCGATAGGCGGCGGCCGAATCGACGCTGCGGGCACTGTTCCACGCTTCGCGGTCGCGGGCGGCGTTGGCCTGCGCCGATTGCTGCGCGATCAGGTCAAGCTGGTCCTGCGCGATCTCGGCATACAGCCCCTGCGGATAGCGTTGCAGATAGGCGCGCAAGCCCGCCTCGTCGCCGCGGGCGCCGGTTTCGTCCCAATAGGCGCGGTCAAGCCGCTCGGCCTCTTGCCGCTGGCGTTCGGCCTCGGCCGCCTGTTCGGCGGTGCGGCGGGCGGCCTGAGCGTCAAGGCGCTGGATCTGCTCCATCGTGACATAGCCGGTCTGGGCAAAGCCGTTTTCCTGCTGCCAGTTGGTGATCGCCCGGCGGGTGCCCTGGCCAAAGATGCCGTCGATGCCGCGGGTGTTGAAACCCATCGTGGTCAGGTCGCCCTGGATGTCGCGGCGCTGGTCGCGCGACAGCGCCAGCGCCTCTTCCGCCAGCCGTTCGTCGCGGAAGGGTTCGGCCAGGATGGCGGCGACGGCCGCTTCGGCCTCGTCGGCATGGATGCCGTTCGGGAACTGGAGCAGATAGCCGCGATAGGCGTCGACATTGTCCTGCGCGGCAACCCGGCGCCACAGGGCCTCGTCCGCGGCGGTGTCGGTGGCGGGCGGCTGCGGCTGGACCACGACCGGGCCGCTGGGCATGAAGTCGAAGGCCTGGGGGAAATACCCCTCGGGCATCAGGCGGCCGTTGCGGGTGACCAGGTCCGACAGGTCTGCGCCGCCCTGCGCCAGCCCGTTGCGCATGAAATCGGCGACGTCGCGGGGTGCCCCGCGCAGCACGGTCACGCCCTGCGGGATGTCCAGATCGCCGATCCCTTCGGACAGCCAGGGGTCATAGGCGTCATCCTCGGCCGCGTCGGCGCCCAGAAGCAGCAGCGCCTTGCCCGGCGCGCGCGCCAGCACGTCCAGCACGCTTTCGACCGACACCATGTCCGACCGCCCGGTCAGGATCGACGGGCTGGTGGCGTCGGCGGTCAGAAACCAGGTGCGGTCGCCATCGGTGGCAAAGCGCCCGGTCAAGGCGACGATCATCCTGTCCGCCTCGGGCACCTTGCCCAGAAAGGTGCCCAGCGCCGCGGCGGTATCGTTGGCGCGCCCGTCGCGCAGCACGGTCACGTCAAAGCCCAGCGCGGCGATGCCGTTGGTCGAGACGGTGGCGTCGGCGCCGCGGGACAGGCCGCCGAGGTTGGAATAGGCGGTATTGCCCAGCACAAGGGCAATGTCGTCGGCCAGTGCGGCCTGCCCCAGCAGGGCCATGGCCGAGGACAACAGAAGCTGACGCATGAAATGCTCCTTCGGGAAACCGGGTCACGGGTCAACGCCCCGCAGCCCTGATACGTTCCCGAAAGGACAGTGGCGCCGCCCGCTATGCAATAGCGCGGCGCTGCCAGCCGATAAGCGGCGGCCCGCCGCCTAGTATGCGTCGTCCTCGGCCTCGGACGGGTCGATGCCCAGCGCCTCGAGGCCCGCCTCGAGGTGGTCGGACAGATGCGGCGAGCCCTTGAGGTATTCCGCCGTCGGGATCGTCGCCTCGTTCATCGCGGTGTTCACCGCCTCGTCCCAGTCCTCGGGTTCAAAGCTGCCGCGGCCGATCCACATGATGGCGACAAGGTTGGCCTGCTCGTCCTCGTTCAGCGATTCGATGACGGCATCGAATTCGCTCTCTGCCCGGTCGATCTCGCGCGCGAGGATGATGATCTCGCCGACCTTGGCGGGGGAAATCTCGAGTTCCGGCATGGGCAGGCTCCGCTTCGCGCTTCGTGATGTTGCGCCGATATGGCCATGCGGCCGCGCGGCCCGCAAGTCAGCGGCTGCGTCCGAACAGCGGATAATACAGCCAACCGGGCAGGAATTGCCCCAGCCGCACCGCGACGGCCAGCGGGAACGGAAAGGCCCGCTTCAGCGAATCGTCGTTCATCGCCTCGAAATAGGCGCGGGCGGCGGTATCGGCATCCATCAGGAACGGCATCGGCTGGGTGTTGGGCGCCGTCATCCTTGTGCGGATGAAGCCGGGGTTGATGACCTGCACCTCGACCGCGGTGTGCCGCAGGTCGGCGCGCAGCGATTCGGCAAGGTAGTTCACCGCCGCCTTGGTCGCGCCATAGGCCGCCATCCGCGGCAGGCCGCGATAGCCGGCCAGCGATCCGGTCAGCACGACATGGCCGGAGTTGCGCGCCACCATCGCCGGCAGCACCGCACCGATGGCGCGAAGGGCGCCGGTAAAGTTGATGTCGGCCATGGCGACGGCATCGGCGCTGTTCCAGGCGCCGGGTTTCACATAGCGCGCCAGCCCGGCCATATAGACCAGCCCGTCGACCTGACCGGCCTGCGCCGCGGCGGCGTCAAAGGCGGCGCCATCGGTCACGTCGAAAGGCAGCACCGTCGAGACGCCCGGCAGTTTCGATTGCAGGTCCGAAAGCCGGTCGCCATCCCGGGCGGACAGGATCAGTTCGGCCCCCGCCCGGCTCATCTGCATGGCCAGCGCGCGGCCCAATCCTTCGGACGCGCCGATCAGCCAATACCTTTTGCCCCGCCAGTCGCGCATCTGCCCCTCCTGTCTTGCTCAAGGACAACCTGCGCCTTTGACGGGCGGTTTCAACCCCCCGGCCGTGCAAAGCACCGTCATCAGCCGCCGGCGCGGCCCTCGGTCAGGCGGGTCTGTTCCCAGGTCGATACCGGCTGGTCCACCGCATCCCAGGCCAGCGGCACCACCGCATTGACATGGCGCCCGACCCAGCCGTCGCCGCCGGCCGACAGCCAGAAGGTGCGGCCATAAAGCCCGCGGACGACGGTGTAGTCCGCCGTCACCTCGCGGGTGCCGGCCGGGCCATAAAGCCCGCCGCCGCAGATCGCCGCGCCGCCCTGGCAGGGCACCAGGGTCCAGCTTGTCAGATCGCCGTTCTCGGTGGCGATCACCGTCATCGGCCCGTGCCGGAACGGCTGTTCAAAGCCGCTTTCCGCCGCGCGGTCGCCGGCAACGGTGACATCGCTCCACGCCGCGCTTTCGGGCACAAAGGGGCCGGGCTGCCCGCAGGCGGCAAGGGCCACAAGTCCGGCAAGGGCGGCGGCAAATCGGGTCATCATCACTCTCCGGTCAGGGTCGGGCAAAGGCTAGTCCCCGCGCGGGGTGCGGTAAATGGCCGAAATGCGGGGTTATCTGCGGCCGAACAACCGTTCGATGTCGGAAAGCCGCAGTTCGATCCAGGTGGGCCGGCCGTGGTTGCACTGTCCGGAATGCGGCGTCGCCTCCATCTCGCGCAGAAGGGCGTTCATCTCGTCACCGCGCAACTGCCGGCCGGCGCGGATGGATCCGTGACAGGCCATCCGGCTGAGGATCGCGTCCAGCCGCTGGCCGACCCCGCGCGATTCCCCCTGATCGGCAAGTTCGTCAAGGATGTCGCGCAAAAGGGCGCCGGCATCCACCTCGCCCAGGGCGGCGGGGGTTTCGCGCACGGCGACGGCACCGCGGCCAAAGGGTTCCAGCGTCAGCCCCATGCGGTGCAGGTCGGGCGCGATGTCCAGAAGGCGGGTGGCATCGGTCTCGCCCAGGTCCACGATCTCGGGGATCAAGAGCGCCTGCGCCGTGACGCCGTTTTCCGCCATCTGGCGCTTGAAGCGTTCATAGACCAGCCGTTCATGCGCGGCGTGCTGGTCGACGATGACCATGCCGGTCGCGGTCTGGGCGATGATATAGGTGCCATGCAGTTGCGCCCGCGCGGCACCAAGGGGCAGGGTTTCGCCGGTCGTTTCCGGCTCGATCCGCGCGGCAGGGGCAAAGTCGGGGGCGGCTTCGCCAAAGGCGGGCGCCTGAAGCGGCGCCTGCGCCGTCCAGGCGCTGCGGATCGCCCCCGGCGAGGGCCGGTCCATCTGATAATGACGCGGCGCCATCGGTTCGGCCCGCATCGCCCCCAGCGTTTCGCCCGCAATGGTGGTCGAGGTGCGGAACCCGTCCTGCGCCAGCGCGTGGCGGATCCCGGTGACGATCAGTCCGCGCACGGTGCCGGGGTCGCGGAACCGCACCTCGGCCTTGGCGGGGTGCACGTTCACATCGACCTCGGCCGGCGGGCAGTCGATGAAAAGCGCCGCCGCCGGGTGACGGTCGCGCGAAAGAAGGTCGGTATAGGCGGCCTTGAGCGCGCCGGTCAGCGCCTTGTCCCGCACCGGGCGGCCGTTGACGAAGACATGCTGCGCCACCGCCGCGCCGCGGGAATAGGTCGGCAGGCCGGCATGGCCGGTCAGGCGGATGCCGTCGCGTTCGGCGTCGATCCGGATCGAATTGTCGGCAAAGTCACGACCCATCACCGCGGCAAGCCGCCGATGCATCGCATCGAACAGGTCGCCCTGTTCGGCCTCGGCGCGGAACAGGGTCCGCTCCTCGCCGCCGGTGGTATCGCGCAGGATGAAGGTGACAAAGGGCTCGGCCATCGCCAGCCGCTTTACCACATCGGCCACCGCCTGCGCCTCGGCCCGGTCGCTGCGCAGGAATTTCAGCCGCGCCGGGGTGGCAAAGAACAGGTCGCGCAGATCGACCACGGTGCCGGCGGAAAGCGCGGCCGGCTTCACCGCCTCTGTCGCGCCGCCGCTGACGGCGATCCGCGCGGCATCGTGGCCGCGGGCGCGGGTGGTCACGCTCAACCGCCCGACCGCGCCAAGCGAGGGCAAGGCCTCGCCGCGAAAGCCGAAGCTGTGGATGTTCAAAAGGTCGCTGCCGTCGATCTTGGACGTGGCATGGCGCGACAGGGCTAGGGGCAGGTCGTCTGCGGTCATGCCGCAGCCGTCATCGGTGACGCGGATCAGGCTGCGGCCGCCGTCGGCGATCACCACCTCGATGCGGCGGGCGCCGGCGTCAAGCGCGTTTTCCACCAGTTCCTTGACCGCCGAGGCGGGCCGTTCGACCACCTCGCCCGCGGCGATGCGGTTGATCGCGGCGTCGTCCAGTTGCCGGATGACGGGGCGGGCATCGGACATGTTGGGGCGGGCGTAGATCATGACACCAGCAGTAGCATGGGTCACGGCGATTCGGTAGGGTGGGCACCCGCCCACCGCAACTTGGCGAACCCTACTCCAGCCCGTCGGGCCGCCCGACCACGACAAAGCGCAGCCCCTCGGGGTCATAGATCTCGGCCGCCACGCGGTTCGCTTCCTCAAGCGTGACCGCGTTGACATAGTCATTGCGGTGGATGACGTATTCGGGCGGCAGGTCGATCATCTGCATGCCGACAAGGATCGACGCGATCTGTCCGTTGCCGTCAAAGCGCAGGGGATATTCGCCGGTCATGTAGGTCTTGGCGAAATCCAGTTCCTCCTGCGTGATCCCCTCGGCCGCGATCCGCGCCCATTCCTCTTGCACCAGCCCGATCGCCTCGGCGACCGAGGCATTGGACGAGGCGAAGGATCCCAGGATCATCTCGGACATGTCGCGCGGCACAAGGAAGGTGCCGATGCCATAGGTCAGCCCGCGTTCCTCGCGCACCGACTGCATCAGCCGGCTTTCCATGCCGTCGCCCAGCACCGTGTTCAGGATCGAGGCGGCGAAATAGCGCGGGTCGTCGCGGGTGATGCCCTTTTGCCCGAACAGGACCACCGATTGCGGCGTGTCGAAATCGACCACATCCGTGCCGGCGGGCAGGGTGTAATCGACATGGGCCGGCATGTCCGGCCCGTCTGCCGGCAGGTCGCCCAGCAGGTGATCCAGCAGCGCGCCCAGTTCGGCCGGCGTGATGTCGCCCACGGCGCCGACATAGACCTCTTGCCGGGTCAGCACGGCGCGATGCGCGGCCAGCATGTCGTCACGGGTCAGGGACACCACCGATTCGACGGTGCCGTTCTGGTCGCTGCCATAGGGATGATCGGGAAAGGCCAGCGAATAGAAGGTGTTGGCGGAAATCGCGTTCGGCTCGACACTGTCGCTCTGGATGATCGACAGGACCTGTCCGCGCACCCGGTCGATGGCATCCTGTTCAAAGCGCGGCGCGACCAGCGCCTGCCGCAACAGATCGACCGCCGCATCGCGGTTTTCCGTCAGCATCGTGGCCGAAATCGACACCGAATCGTCGCCGACATCGAAGCCATAGGATGCCGCCAGCGCTTCGCGCGCTTCGGCAAAGGCGCGGGCGTCCATCTCGCCCGATCCTTCCTCGAGCAGCGCCACCATCAGGTTGATCGCGCCGCGCTTGCCCGGTTCGTCCACGGCGGCGCCGGGGCGCATGCGGATTTCAAGCGCGGTGAAGGGGATCGAATGTTCCTCGACCAGCCAGGCATGGATGCCGCCGGGCGAGGTGACTTGCTGAATCTGCACTTCGGCGCGGGCGGTCAGCGCCAGCAGCGACAGGGCAAGGCCAAGGGCAAGACGCATCATCATGGCTCAGTTCCCCCCATCCATCATCGGCTCGGGTTCCGCCTCGGCCATGACATAGGCGGTCACGGCATTGTCGCGGTTCAGCACAGTGCGGGCGGCTTCCATCACGTCTTCGGGCGTGACGGCCTGCAATATGTCGGGCCAGGCCTCCACATCCTCGACCGTCAGCCCCTGCGACAGGGCGGCGCCATAGCGGTTGGCCAGCCCCTCGACATTGTCGCGCGCATAGATTTCCGAGGCGCGAAGCTGTGTCCTGATCCGGTCGAACTGGCCGGCGTCGATGCCGGTTTCAAGGAAACCGGCAAGGGTCGCGTCCATTTCCCGTTCCGCCTGTTCCAGCGACACGCCTTCGGCGGGCGCGACGGTGACGGTGAATGTGGTGTCGTCCAGCGACATGCCGTCATAGCCGGCCCCGGCATAGACGGCGGTGTTGCTGTCAAAGGTCAGCGCCCGGCCCAGAACCGAAGTCGCCGAGGATCCGCCAAGGATTTCCGACAGATAGACCAGCGCCGCCGCGGTTTCCTGCGCGTCGTGGTCGCGTTCGGGGGCCAGATAGCTGCGGGTGACATAATCCTGCCCGACGCGCGGGTCGACGAATTCCAGCCGCCGTTCGGCGCGCTGCGGCGGTTCCTCGGGGCGGAAACGTTCGGGCAACTGCGGCTCGGCCGGGATCGGGCCGTAATGGGTTTCGGCCAGCGCCATCACCTGATCGGGCGTCACATCACCGGCGACGACCAGGATCGCATTGTTCGGCGAATAGTAGAGATCGTAGAAATCAAGCGCGTCCTGCCGGGAAAGCTGCTCGGTCTCGTGCATCCAGCCGATGATCGGAATGCCATAGCGGTGATTGAGGTATTGCGCCGCAAGGATCTGTTCGCGGGCAAGGGCGTTCGGGTTGTTTTCGGTCCGCTGGTTGCGTTCCTCGATCACGACCTGCCGTTCGGTGGCGATATCGTCCTCGGTCAGGCGCAGATTGTTCATCCGGTCGGATTCCATCTGCATCATCAGATCCAGCCGGTCGGCGGCAACGCGCTGGAAATAGGCGGTATAGTCGTATGACGTAAAGGCGTTGTCGCTGCCGCCATTGGCGGTGACGGTGGCCGACAACTCGCCATCGGCGAGCGTATCGGTGGCCTTGAACATCAGGTGTTCCAGAAAATGCGCCACGCCGGACGATCCCGGCGGCTCGTCCGCCGATCCGGTGCGATACCAGACCATGTGGACCACGACAGGGGCGCGGTGATCCTCGATCACCACGACCTGCATTCCGTTATCAAGCGTGCCGGTCGTCACCTGCTGCGCCGAAGCGGCGCCGGTGGTGAGTAGCAGCGCCAGAAATGACCGCAGCATGTTGCCCCCATTCATTCGTCTGCCGCGCAGGCTAGGGAAATCCGCCGCACCCGCAAGCCACGCTGGCGTGAGCGTTCAGTCCTGCGGCGGTGCCGAGGGCGTGGCGACGCCGGCGGCGCGGAAGCGCGCCAGTTCGGCATAGGCGTCAAGCGCAAAGCGGGCATAGGCCGGGAAATAGCGGTCGCGGGCAAAGGGGTTCCACGCCAGCGCCAGCGCGCCACGGCGGAAATCGGCATCCTCGGCGGCAAGGGTGCTGCGGATCGCCGGATCGGTGCCGAACCGCGCCACCTGCGCCATCAGCGCACCATCGCCAGCGACGCCGGCGCCCGGCGTGCCGCCAAAGGCCAGCACGCCATCGGCAAGCGGGTTGGGGTCGGTCAGGTTGCTGCCGCCGGGCGTGGGCTGCGGCAGGTCAAAGCCGGCCGGCATCTGCAAGGGCAGCACCGGCACCACGGAAAATTCATCGGGGCCGCCGCTGCCGCTGTCGGCGGAATGCAGGGTCCGGTCGCTGCCACAGCCGGCCAAGGCCACAAGGATTGCAATCGCCGCCGCTGTCCGCATCAGTGCCCGCCCCTTTGTCCGCCCCTGATAGCGCAGGGGCGCGGCGCCGTCACGCCCCCATTCGCCGCCTGTCCCGCCGTCACGCCTTGGTCGCCTTGCGACTGTCGCCGGCAAAGACCACCATGCCGACCGCCCCAAGGAACACCGCGATATCGGCGACATTGAAGGAATAGGGGTTCTGGAAGCCGCAGCAGGACATGTTCAGGAAATCGGCGACAGCGCCATACAGCACCCGGTCCACCACATTGCCCAGCGCCCCGCCGGCCAGCAGCCCGGCGGCGACGTGGCCCCAGCGGTTGCCCTTGTCGCGGCTGGCCCAGAAGACCACCAGACCCGAGATGACCACGGCAAAAGCGATCAGCACCCAGCGCATGTCAAGGCCCGAGAGGATGCCGAAGTTCACTCCGGTGTTCCACGCCATGCGGAAGCTGAGGAAAGGCGGCAGCACGTCGATCCGCCCGAGTTCAAGCAGGCCCATCCAGTGGACGACCAGCCATTTGGTCGCCTGATCCAGCAGGAAGACCCAGAACCCCACCCAGAACGTCAGCCGCATCGCGGTTCCTTTCACCGGCCCGTCGGGCCTTCAATGCCGGAAATGGCGGATACCGGTAAAGACCATGGCGATCCCGGCCTCGTCCGCTGCGGCGATCACCTCGTCATCGCGCATCGACCCGCCGGGCTGGATCACCGCGACGGCACCGGCGGCGGCGGCGGCCAGAAGGCCATCGGCAAAGGGAAAGAACGCGTCCGAGGCCACGACCGACCCCACGGTCGGGCTTTGCGCCAGACCCAGAGCCGCGGCCATGTCCTCGGCCTTGCGGGCGGCGATGCGGGTTGAATCGACCCGGCTCATCTGCCCGGCGCCGACGCCGACGGTGGCGCCGTCGCGGGCATAGATGATCGCGTTCGATTTCACATGCTTGGCCACGGTCCAGGCAAAGGCGAGGTCGTCCATCTGCGCCGCTGTCGGATGCCTGCGCGTCACGACGCGCACCTGGCCCACGTCCAGCCGCCCGGCATCGCGGTCCTGCACCAGAAAGCCGCCCGAGACCTGCCGGAAGGCAAGGCCGCCGGTCCCGGGGTCGGGCAGGCCGTGGGTCAGAAGGAGCCGCAGGTTCCGCTTGCCGGCAAAGACCGCGCGCGCGTCCTCGTCGGCATCGGGGGCGATGACGACTTCGGTGAAGATCTCGGTAATCGCCTCGGCGGTGGCACGGTCAAGCCGCTGGTTCAGCGCGACGATCCCGCCGAAGGCCGAGGTGCGGTCGCAGTCATAGGCGGCGCGATAGGCGTCCACCAGGGTCTTGCCGCGCGCCACGCCGCAGGGGTTGGCGTGCTTGATGATCGCGCAGGCCGGGCCGTCCGCAGGCGCGAATTCGGCGACCAGTTCAAAGGCGGCGTCGGTGTCGTTGATGTTGTTGTAGGACAGTTCCTTGCCCTGCACCTGCCGGGCGGTGGCAACACCGGGGCGGCCCGAGCCATCGGTATAGAAGGCCGCCGTCTGATGCGGGTTTTCGCCATAGCGCAGCTCTTGCGCCAGAGTCCCGGCAAAGGCGCGGCGGCGCGGGGTGGCCTGCCCGATGGCCCCCGCCATCCACGACGATACCGCCGCGTCATAGGCTGCGGTCCGGGCATATGCGGTCTGGGCGCAGGTCTTGCGGAAGGCGAGCGAGGTCTGGCCGTTCTGCGCGGCGATTTCCGCCAGCAGCGGCGCATAATCCTGCGGATCGACGATCACGGTGACGAAGGCGTGGTTCTTGGCCGCGGCGCGGATCATCGCCGGGCCGCCGATGTCGATGTTCTCGATGCAGGTGTCATAGCCCGCGCCCGAGGCGACGGTGGCCTCGAACGGGTAAAGGTTGACGACCAGCAGGTCGATGGGGGCGATGGCGTGTTCCTCCATCGCGGCGACATGGGCGGCGTCGGACCGGACGGCCAGCAGCCCGCCGTGAACCCTGGGATGCAGCGTCTTGACCCGGCCGTCCATCATCTCGGGAAATCCGGTGACATCGGCCACGTCCGTCACCTCCAGCCCGGCCTCGCGCAGGGCCTTGGCCGACCCGCCGGTGGACAGGAGTTCGACGCCGGCACCCGACAGGGCGCGGCCCAGATCCAGCAGGCCGGTCTTGTCCGAGACGGACAAAAGCGCGCGGCGGATCGGTTGCAGGTCGGTCATCCGGTTCCTCGTCATTCTTCGCCATCGGCGCCGGGGGCCAGATCCCGCAGCGCGTTCGGCGTGTCCTGCGCCTTGGCCAGCGACCAGCGCACCCGCGTCGCATAGTCCATCGCGCGGCCGGATAAAACCACCTGCTGTGTCGCACGCGGCGCCGGGCGGCCCTGTTCCAGCTGCACCGAAGGCGCCAGCATCATCGCCGCGGCGCCGTCCTGGCGGAACACCCAGACCTCGCCGCTTTTCAGGGCGATGGACACCGCCTTGCCCCCCATGTCGAGCGAGGGTTCCGCCTCGGGGTGGAGGTGAAAGCGCACCGACCAGCCGACGCCCATGCCGCCCGAGGCCGCATCGAACGCCGCCTTGTCGCGGTCGCTGAGCGCGATGAGCAGTTCCTCGCCGGTCAGCGCGCGGCCGTCGAGCGTCAGGTCGAGCGTGCGGGCATGGGTCAGGCCATGGGTGCGCTGCCAGCCGTCATGGGCGGCGCCGGCGCGCAGGCTGGTGACGGTGCTGGTCAGTTCATGGGGGACATGGGCCGGAACCTCGGTCAAGAGGTCGTCCTCGCCCAGTCGGGAGGACGAAAAGGCGTCGATGCCCAGCGCCGACTGGCTGGCCGTCGCCCGCCCGGCCCGCCGCCATTCCGGCCCGAACGGGTCGCCCGCGCCGCAATTGATGATGACCGGGCGCCGGCCCGAGGTCAGTTCGAACGCCAGCGTCGCGGCATGGGCGCGGGCCGAGGCGGCGCCTGTGGGCGGAGGTGCCGCATCCATCAGCACGGTGGTGCGTCCCGCCGCCAGCCGGGCAAAGCCCATGGCCAGCCCGGAGCAGCGGTCGCGGTTGCCGGTGGCGGCCAGGGCGGCGTCAAGCCGCCCGTCGGCACCGCGGCCGCCGCCATGGAACCGCGCCAGCCCGCCATCGGCATGGCGCAGGGCGCGCAAGGTCGGGGCGATGCGGGCGATGGTCGGGCGCAGGACCGGCGGCACGGCGATGCCGCCGCGGTCCAGAGCGGCGGCGACATGGGTCAGCAGGAACAGGATCTCGCTCAGATCCTCGGGGTTGCGGCTGGCGATGGCACCGCGGTCATCGACAGACGCCGATGCCTCGCGCGCCAGTGCGGCCGCGCCCATGGCGGCCAGCCCGGCGCGGTCGCGCAGCGCAAGCCCGGCCAGGATCAGCCCCGACAGGGCCTGAATCCGCGGCAGCCCGGCGGCGCTGCCCTGCCAGCGGCGCGACAGGAACAACGCCTGTCGCGCGATCGAGGTGGCAAGCCGTGCCTCGGCCTCACTGGCCAGCCCGCGGCGCAGGAAGGCGGCGTTGCCGATCCAGCGCAGCAGCCGCTGGCCGGTCAGGTCGGGCTCCCATCCCGGGCCGGTGCCGCTGCCGTAACGGTCGATCCAGCCCGTGACCCAGGCCTGCGCGATCGCCCGCGCCGGGCCGTCGCCGACCGCGGCCAGGTCATCCAGCCAGCCGCAGCCCTGCCGGTCCGCCTCGGCCAGCGCGTCGGCGGGCAAATCCCAGATCGGGACCCCCGGCGCCTGATGTGACTGCCCGCCCAGAAGGATGCGCCCGGCGACGATCTGGCGGCCCTGGGCGAATCGCCCGGCGCCCAGCGGTTCCGGGGTGGCGCCGAAGGCGGCCGTGATCCGGGCATGCCCGGCCCGCCGTGCGGCAAGCCGGTTCAGAAGGCGTCGCCGCCTGTCGTCCCATCTGCGGGGCGCCGCTGCCAATCCGCTGCCTCGATCCTGCCGTGCCGTCGCACTGTTCTAGCCGGCGCCATGATAGGGGCGGGTCACAACCCTGTCACGCCTTGCGCAGCGCGGCGATGCAGAACCCGTCCATGCCGCCCATTCCGGCCCAAAGGTCGGGGCGCAGGCGCAAGGCGCCCTCGGGCGTGATCCAGCCGGGGTCGAGCCCCGGCAGCGCCAGTGCCGTCCGGTCGACGCTCAGGCCCGGATGACGGGCAAGCGCCTGTTCCACCTGCACCTCGCCCTCGTCCGGCAGGAGCGAGCAGGTGCAGAACACCAGCCGCCCGCCGGGGCGCAAGAGGCCAAGCGCATGGTCGATCATCCGCGCCTGAAGCGCGATCAGCGTGGCGAACCCGGCGCCGTCCTTGGCATAGGGCAGGTCGGGGTGGCGGCGGATGGTGCCGGTGGCGCTGCAGGGCGCGTCCAGCAGGATGGCATCCCAGCCCGATTCGGCAAAGGTCAGCGCGTCGGCGGCGATGACGCGGGCCTGCAGGCCGGTGCGGGCAAGGTTGTCGTGCAACCGCGCCAGCCGCGCCTCGGATATGTCGAGCGCGGTGACATCGGCCCCGGCGGCGGCAAGTTGCAGCGTCTTGCCCCCCGGCGCGGCGCAGAGGTCGAGCACCCTTTCCCCCGGCCGTGCCGCCAGCACCCGCGCCGGAATCGCCGCTGCGGCATCCTGAACCCACCAGTCGCCGCTGTCATAGCCGGGCAGGGCGCTGACCTGCGCCGCGCCGGTCAGGCGCACCGACCCGGTTGGCAGGACGGTGCCGCCGGTAGCGGCCGCCACGGCGGCGGGATCGCCCCTTGCGGTCAGGTCCAGCGGCGGCACACCGGCCTGCACCGCCTCGATCGCAGCGATGGCCGGCTTGCCCCAGGCGGCGACCAGCGGCCGGCGCAGCCAGTCGGGCAGCGGCGGCGGCGGCAATTTGGCCCATCCCTCGGGCGCGGTGACGGCGCATTTGCGCAGCACCGCATTGACCAGCCCCTTGAGCGAGCCATGCCGGCGGTCGGCGGCGACGATGTTGACAAGATCGCTGACCACGCCATGCGGCGCCTCGCCGGCGGCAAGCTCGGTCACACCCAGCCGCAGCGCGTTCAGCACATACAGGGCCGGGCGTCTGGACAGATGCGGGGCAAGCAGGCGGTCGGCGCGGCCCAGCCCGCGCAGCACCGAGGTGGCCAGCCGCTGCGCCCTTGCGCGGTCGGCGGGGTCGAGCCTGGCGGTGACAGGGCCCAGTTCCGACAACAGCCGCCCCTCGGCCATCACCTCCTGCAAGAGCCGCAGGGCGGCGCGCCGTGCCGTGGTTCCGCTTGCAGCCACAGGCGCCTCCCTTGTCCCGGTCCCTTTGCGCCGTATATCACGGACAGGACCGCGACAAGGATGCAGCCGATGAGCGAGAAAACCGATCTTCCCCCCGCCGCGCAACGCGCGCTGGCCGAGGCCGAGGCGCGGCGCAAGGCTGCCGGCACTGCCACCCTGCCGCCAGAGCTGGGCGGCCGCGACGGCCCGGAACCCGTGCGCTATGGCGATTGGGAAAAGAAGGGCCTGGCGGTCGATTTCTAGGCGTTTTCCGCCCGGAAAACGGGGCCGGATTGCGGGCGCAATCCGCCTTTACAGGCCCAGGACATCCGCCATGTCGAATTCGCCCGGCCCCTTGTCCTGCCCCCACAGCGCCGCCCGCAGCGCGCCGCGGGCAAAGACGCTGCGGTCGGTGGCCAGATGACGCAGGACGATGCGTTCGCCTGATCCGGCAAAGATCACGTCATGTTCGCCGACGATGTCTCCGCCGCGGATCGCGGAGAATCCGATGTGACCCGGCACGCGCGCCCCGGTCAGGCCATCGCGGCCGCGGTCGGCGACAGCCTCCAGCGCCACGCCGCGCCCCTCGGCCGCGGCCTGACCCAGCATCAGCGCGGTGCCCGAGGGGGCGTCGACCTTGCGGTTGTGATGCGCCTCGACGATTTCGATGTCGAAATCCTCGCCCAGCGCGGCCGCGACCTTGCGGGTCAGACCGACCAGCAGGTTGACGCCAAGGCTCATGTTGCCGGCGCGGACGATGGTGGCATGGCGGGCGGCGGCGGCGATGCGCGCCAGATCCGCGGGGTCAAGTCCGGTGGTGCCAATGACATGGACCAGCCGCGCCTGCGCGGCAAGCGCGGCGAATTCGACCGTCGCGGCGGGGGCGGTAAAGTCGATCACCGCCTGCGCCTGAGCAAAGGCGGGCAGGGCATCATCCGTCACCGTCAGGCCAAGGGCCGCGCCGCCCATCGCCTCGCCCACGTCGCGGCCGACCCACGGATGGCCGGGCCTTTCCAGCGCCGCCACCAGCCGCGCCTCGCCCGAGGCGGCGACCAGCTGCACCAGCATCTGCCCCATGCGGCCTGAGGCGCCCGTCACCACGATTCCCGGCAGATCCGTCATCTCGCGCTCCATCCTGTCGGCGGCGTGATAGCGCCGCAGCCGGCGGTTGGCAAAGTCCGCGTGCTTGGCAAAGCCCGCGCTTGGCCCTAGATGGGGTCCATGACCCGCGCCCCCACCTCTCACGGTCCCAGCCAGCGCCAGTTGCGCGTCGGCGAACTGATCCGCCGCACCCTGTCCGAGGTGCTGGCGCGCGGCGACGTTCACGACCCCGACCTGCAACGGATGTCGATCACCGTGGGCGAGGTCACCGCTTCGCCCGACCTGAAATGGGCGACGGCCTATGTCCTGCCGCTGGGCGGCGGCAATGCCGAGGTCGCGCTGGCCGCGCTGCGCCGCAACAAGGCGGAACTGCGCCACCAGATTGCGCGCGGCACCGTGCTGAAACATGTCCCCGACCTGCGGTTCGAGATCGACCGCACCTTCGACCGGCTGGACGAGACGCGGCGCCTGTTCGCCGACGAACATGTGCGCCGCGATCTGGACAAGCCTTCGGAGGAGGAAGCGGAGTGATCCGCGCCCTTGTCGCGGCCCTGGCACTGTGGGCGGCGCCAGCAATGGCGGTAACCTGTCAGGACGTTGGCTTTGACGGCCTGACCTATACCATCTGCGAGGTTGACCCCGCGGCCGAGGATCTGCGGTTGTTCCTGCGCGACCCCGCCGGCGCGGTCTATGGCAGCTTTGCCGCCGTCGAAGAGGCGGTCGGGCCGCTGTCCTTTGCCATGAACGCCGGCATGTATCACGATGACCGCGCGCCGGTGGGCCTGTATCTCGAGGATGGTGCGCAGGCGATGCGGCTGGTCACCAACCCCGGCCCCGGCAATTTCTCGCTCTTGCCGAACGGCGTGTTCTGCATCGGTGCGGGGCGAGCCGATGTCATCGAATCGCTGCGTTATGAACGCGAGGCGCCGGAGTGCCGCTTTGCCACCCAATCGGGGCCGATGCTGGTGATCGACGGCGCCCTGCACCCCCGCTTTCTGCCCGACAGCACCTCGCGCCATATCCGCAATGGCGTGGGCACCAGTGCCGCCGGTGACCGCGTGGTGTTCGCGATATCAGGCGAACCCGTCACCTTCCACGAATTCGCCCGGCTGTTCCGCGACGGGCTGGGGCTGCCGCAGGCGCTGTATTTCGACGGCAATGTCTCGCGCCTGCATGCGCCGGCGCTGGGGCGGTCGGATGGCGGGGCGCGGATGGGGCCGATTGTCGGCGTGGTTGACCCCGCTGCCGAGGGCGGCTAAGGCGCGGGCCTTCTGGCAATAGGGGCAGGCATGGCACGGGGTCGCAAGGGACGCGCGGTCAACGGCTGGGTGATCGTGGACAAGCCGGCGGGGATCGGTTCGACCACGGTGGTCAACAAGATCCGCTGGGCGTTCGAGGCGCAGAAGGCCGGCCATGCCGGCACGCTCGACCCGGCGGCGACCGGCCTTCTGGCGGTGGCTTTGGGCGAGGCGACAAAGGCCATCCCCTATGTCATGGACGCGCTGAAATCATACGCCTTCACCGTGCGCTGGGGCGCCGCGACCACCACCGACGACGCCGAGGGCGCGGTGATCGGCACATCGGACCTGCGGCCGGGCGATGACGCGATCAAGGCGGCGCTGGGCGCCTATGTGGGCGAGATCATGCAGGTGCCGCCGGCGTTTTCCGCGGTCAAGGTCGACGGCGAGCGCGCCTATGACCTCGCGCGCGAGGGCGAGGCGGTCGAGTTGCAGGCGCGGCCTCTGTGGGTCGACGAACTGGTGCTGACCGACCGGCCCGATGCCGATCATGCGAGCTTCGAGATGGTCTGCGGCAAGGGCGGCTATGTCCGTTCGATCGCCCGCGATCTGGGGCGCGATCTGGGCTGCCTTGGCCATGTCGTGTCGCTGCGGCGGCTGTGGTCGGGTCCGTTCGACCTTGAGGGCGCGGTGACGCTGGATCAGGTCGAGGCGCTGGCGCGCAGCGAGGGGATCGACGCCTTGCTGCGCCCCGTCGAGGACGGGCTTGCCGACCTGCCCGAGGTGCGGGTCGCCGATGTCGCGCTGGCCCGGCTGAAGAACGGCAACCCGGTGCCGGGCGTGCCGCAAGAGGCGCTGGACTATGACGCCGAATGCTGGGCCAGCCATGGCGGGCGGGCGGTGGCGCTGGGCCGCTGGCGCGGGGGCGAATTTCACCCGGCCCGCGTCATCGTCGGGTAGGGTGGGTCATGACCCACCTTACCGCCTATACCCCGCCGCAAGGTCCGCTCGCCCTTTTGCATGACGACCATCAGGTGCTCTTGGTGGACAAGCCGGCGGGCCTGCTGTCGGTCCCCGGCAAGGGCGAGGATCTGGCCGATTGCCTGCTGGCCCGCGTGCAGCGGGTGTTCCCGACCGCGCTGCTTGTCCACCGCCTGGACCGCGACACGTCGGGCGTGATGATCTTTGCCCTGACCCCGCAGGCGCAGCGCCACCTTGGCTGGCAGTTCGAGGAACGGGCGACGAAAAAGGTCTATGTCGCCCGGCTGTGGGGCGAACTGGCGGAAAAGGAGGGCACCGTCGACCTGCCCCTGTGCGTCGACTGGCCGAACCGGCCGAAACAGCATGTCGATTTCGAAAACGGCAAGCCGGCGGTAACCGACTGGCGCGTGGTGCGGCGCGGCAACGGCGAAACCCGCGTCCGGCTGATGCCGCGCACCGGGCGTAGCCACCAGTTGCGCGTGCATATGGCCGAGATCGGCCACCCGATCCTGGGCGATCCGTTCTATGCCACCGGACCGGCGGGCGATTTCCCCCGGCTGATGCTGCATTCGGAATCGCTGCAATTCCGCCACCCTGATGGCGGGCGGCCGATGAAGGTGACGGCGGAGTGTCCGTTCTGAAGGTAAGGTGGGTCTTGACCCACCCTACCTACCCCTCCCAGCCCGAAATCGCCTTCGACACCAGAAACTCCTCGATCCCCCAGACCCCGCCCTCGCGCGCCAGGCCCGAGGCGCCGATGCCGCCAAAGAACGCGCCGCGGGCGCGGGGGCGGCCGTTCATCTCGATCATGCCGGCGTTCAGCCGGCGGGCCAGCCGGTTGCGGCGGGCGCCGTCGGCGGTCTGGACGTAGTTGGTCAGGCCATAGGGCGTGTCATTGGCGATGCGCAGCGCCTCGTCCTCGGTCTCGAACGGGATGATCGACAGCACCGGGCCGAAGATTTCCTCGCGCTCGATGGTCATGCCGGGTTCGACATCGGCAAAGACCGTCGGCCGCACGAAAAAGCCCTTGTTCAACCCCTCGGGCCGCCCCAGACCGCCGGCGACAAGGCGCGCGCCTTCGTCGATGCCCTTCTGGATGAAGCCCTGGATCTGGTCCCATTGCCTTGCGTTGACCACCGGGCCGATATGGTTGCCGGGCTGGTCGGCGGGGCCGACACGGGTGGCCAGCGCCACATTGCGCGCGGTTTCGACCGCAAGGTCATAGACCGGACGTTCGACCAGCATCCGCGTCGGCGCGTTACAGGACTGGCCGGAATTGTTGAAGCAATGCCGCACGCCACGCACCACCGCCTTGTCGTCGGCATCGGCGAAGATCAGGTTGGCGCCCTTGCCGCCCAGTTCCAGCGTCACCCGCTTGAACGTATCGGCCGCCGCCCGGCCGATGGCGCGGCCGGCCCGCGTCGATCCGGTGAACGAGATCATCGCCACATCCGGGTGCGTCGACAGTTGCGTGCCGACCCCGGCGCCATCCCCGTTGACCAGATTGAACACGCCGGGCGGGCAGCCGGCGTCATGGACGAATTCCGCGAACAGCAGCGACGACAGCGGCGCCTGTTCGGACGGTTTCAGCACCACGGTGCAGCCCGCCAGCAACGCCGGGATCACCTTGAGCGTCACCTGATTCATCGGCCAGTTCCACGGCGTGATCAGGCCGACAACGCCGATGGCCTCTTGCGCGATCATGGTGTCGCCGCTGTGGCGGCGCAGGAATTCGACCTTGGGAAAGGCGTCAAGGAAGGCTTGCAGATGCCCCGACAGGCACGGCGCCTGACTGTCGCGCGCCATGTCGATGGGCGCGCCCATCTCAAGGCTGATGGCGCGGGCCATCTCTTCGGACCGGGCCTGGTATTGCGCTAGGATGCCCTCCACCAGCGCCACCCGCACCGCCGGATCGCTGACCGACCATGCCGGAAAGGCGCCCCTGGCCGCCGCCACCGCCGCTTCAGTATCGGCGGCGCCGCCGAGTGAGATGACCGCACAGGGCTCTTCTGTCGAGGGGTTGATGACCAGGTGATCGCTGCCCGCCACCGGCTGCACCCAGGCGCCATTGATGTAGAAGCTGCGTTTCTCGATCATTTTCTTCTCTCCTGCCCGCGGTTTTTGGCCCGCTTCGCCCTATGGCCACTGTGGCCTTGTCCGGTTTCCCACCTATATAGTGCGGCGCAAGGCGGCACCCCCGGCCGCGACATCAAGAAAGGATGCACCGACATGGGTCTTCGGATCAACGATACCATTCCCAACCTGACCGTCGAGACCGATACCGGCACCGTCAGCCTGCATGACTGGATCGGCGACAGCTGGGCAATCCTGTTTTCGCATCCCAAGGACTTTACCCCGGTCTGCACCACCGAATTCGGCGCCGTTGCGCAACTGGCCGATGAATGGGCCAAGCGCGGCACCAAGGTGATGGGCATTTCCGTCGACGGCGTGGCCGAACATGTGAAGTGGAAGCAGGATATCGAGGTGGCGGGCGGCGCCAAGCCCGGCTTTCCCATCGTCGCCGACAAGGATCTGACCCTGTCCAAGGCGTTCGACATGCTCCCGGCCGAGGCCTATCTGCCCGACAACGCCACCCCGAACGATACCGCGACCGTGCGGGTGGTGTTCATCATCGGGCCGGACAAGAAGCTCAAGCTGTCGATGACCTATCCGATGAACGTCGGCCGCAACTTTGCCGAGGTGCTGCGCGCCCTTGACGCGCTGCAGACGGCGAACGGCAAGGGCGTGGCGACGCCGGCGAACTGGAACGTCGGCGACGACGTCATCATCCCGCTGTCGGTGTCGAACGAGGCCGCGCGCGAGAAATACGGCGACTACACCACCGTGCTGCCCTATCTGCGCAAGGCGAAGCTGCCGGGCTAGGGCGGTTCAGGACGGGGGGCCCAGAACCGGGATCCCCGGCGGCAGCGTTGCCGCCAGCCGGCGTCGCAGGACGCCGGCCAGCGCGGCCAGGGTCTCGGGCCTGCATTCGTCCAGGCTTTGCAAGCACAGGAACGGTGCCGATCCGGCCTCGATCCGGCGCAGGATCGCGGGCAGACGGGACTCGGTCGCCGGTTCCAGATAGATCAGCGGCCAGGGGGCGGCGACCGTCGCCGCCCCGGCGCGCAACTCAAGATGATTGGCCAGCGAAATCGCCGAGAACTGGTCGCGCGACCGGAACCGATGGGCGATCTGTGCCGCCATCACCTGCGGATTGGCGGCATCGAAGTCGCGGAAGGTCGACACGCGCAGCGGGTGCGGATGGTGGTCAAAGCGCAGATAGACCGCCTGTTCGCCCGCCGCCCGGGCGCCGCGTTTCTGCGCCTCCCAGATCGTGGGGCGGGCGGGGGCTTTGCGACCCGTCCTGTGCCGCAGCCAGGCGCGCAGCCGGGCGACACGTCCCGGCGCCTGCGGCATGAGCGCGCCGTGCAGGCGCGGCGTATCACCGTCGAACCACATATCGGGGCGGATCGGCGCGTTCAACATCACGTCGTCGTTGAAATAGACAAACCGTTCGGCCAGCCCCGGTATCGCCCAAAGCCGCGAGGCGATCGTCAGCGAGTTGAAGGTCGGCAGCACCGCTTCATGGCCGGCAAAGATGTCGCGGTGATCGACGATGCGGATCCGGTCGGGGGCGCAGAGCCCGGCTTTGGCAAAGCTGTCGATCCACTCGGGGCGCTGCTGGTCGGTGACGATCCAGATCGTGCGGACGAAGGGCGCGAAGGCAAGGATCGAGGCGACGCACAGATAGATTTCGCCGACCTGATCGAAACGGGTGGCGCTGGTGGCGCGGCTGTGGACGGCGCCCGATCCGGGCAGCCAGGCGCGCCGCTTCTCCGCATGGGCCGGATCCGATCCGTCGACCCAGGCAATGACGGCGTCGATTGGACTATCGGTCATGGTGCCCGCGCGTTCCGGTTGTGCAGGGGTCCATAGCCAGCCGGTTGCCGGGCCACAAGGCGTTAAAGAATCAGCACCTGCGCCCCGACCGGCACGCGGTCATACAGGTCGATGGCGTGGTCGTTCAGCATGCGGATGCATCCCGACCCAAAGCTTTGCCCGATGGTCCAGGGCTGCGGCGTGCCGTGGATGCGATACAGCGTGTCGCGGTTGCCCTGATACAGATACAGCGCCCGCGCGCCCATCGGGTTCATTTCGTGTCCGCCGGGAAGGCCGCCGGAATATTGCGCATAGATCGCCGGTTCCTGCCGGATCATGTTGGCGGTCGGCGTCCACGCCGGCCATTCGGCCTTGCGCCCGACCTGAGCCCGGCCGCGGAAATTGCGCCCCGCCGCGCCGACGGCGATCTTGTAGCGGCGGGCAACGCCATCCGCGATGGTCAGATACAGCCACAGGTTCGCGGTATCGACCTGGACGAAACCGACCGGCGCGCCGGACTGGATCGCGACATCGGCCGGCACCCATTCGCGGGGGAATTCGAACACCTGCTGCGACAGGGCGGGCGCGGCCAGCAAGGCGGTGCCCGAGGCAATGAAGATACGGCGGGAAATCATCTGCTGCTCCGGTTCTGACGACCTTCAGCGCAGCCTAGCAGAAAAAACCGCGCCCCGCAGCTTTGGGCTGCGGGGCGCGGCGGATTTCTGCGAACCGGGATCAGTAGGCGAAGGCGTTGGCGCCCAGCGGAACCCGGTTGTAAAGGTCGATGACATGGCTGTTGTACATGCGGAAGCAGCCGTTCGACGCCGAGCGGCCGATGCTTCCCGGCACCACGGTGCCATGCACGCGGATCGCGGTGTCGCGGTCGCCCTGGTAGAAATACAGCGCCCGTGCCCCCAGCGGGTTTTCCGGCCCGCCCGGCATCCCGTCCTTGTAGCGTTCATAGGCGGCGGGGTTGCGTTCGATCATCTCGTCGGTCGGGCGCCACGACGGCCATTCGACCTTGCGGCCGATGGTGGCATGGCCGGTCCAGAACAGCCCTTCCTGCCCGACGGCGACGCCATAGCGGATCGCCCGGTCGCCCGGCAGGATGAAATAGAGGTGATAGTTCTGCCGCACGATGTGGATGTCGCTGGGCGTCAGCCCCGGCTGCACCGGCACGATGCGGGCCTGATATTCCTCGGGGATGGCGAAATCGCCTTCCATGATCGGGGGCAGCACGATGTCGTCCGACTGGACCACGGTGTCAGGGGTCACGGTGACGGCCAGCGGGTCGGCCTCTTGCGCAAAGGCGCGGGGCGCAAACAGCGCAACAGCGGCGGCCGAGGCCGAGGTCCAGACGAAATGACGGCGGGTCAGCATTGGGAAGGCTCCCGTTTTCGATCAACGATTCGAACCGCGAACGCGGCCCACTCACCTGCGGCATGGGGTATTCCGCGCGCAAGCAGTAATCAATTGAACGCGAGCGGGCGACAGTGTGTTCCCGCTGCATGTGTGGTTTTCGCGGCGCGGGCAGTCATATGTCGACCGCGCGCAGCAGGGGGTCGAAGGCGTAAAGCGCCGCCCTCCGCCCGGATGAGGGTTCGAGCGTGCGCAGCAGGCCCGCGTCCAGCAGGCGGCGCGACAGGAGTCTGGCGGAGGCGGCGGGAATGCCTGATCTCTCGACGAAACGGTCGTTGCGGAACACCGGATTACCAAAAATATAGTCCAGTGCCCGGTCGTGATGCTGGGAGTTCAGGACGATCCTGAACCTTTCCCGCATGTCTGCATAAAGGGCAATGATCCGTTCGGCGGTGGCGATGTTGGCCTGTGCCTGCACATGCATCGCAGTCAGGAAGAACACCACCCAGCCGGTCCAGTCCCCTTCGGCCGAAACCGCGCGCATCCGCGCGATGTATTCATCCTTGTTCTGTTCGAAATGGCCCGAGACAAAGAAATGCGGCCTGCTGAGGGTGCCCAGGCGCCAGAGCATCAGGGTGATCAGCATTCGCCCCAGCCGCCCGTTGCCGTCTTCAAAGGGATGCAGCGCCTCGAATTCGACATGTGCGATGGCGGTGCGCAAGAGCGGACGAAGTGTGCCGGCTTCGATGAAGCTGATGAGGTCGGCCATCGCCGGTTCGAGGTGTTCGGGCGCGATGGGGACGTAGCTGACGATCCCGCGTCGGCCGTCGCCAATATAGTTCTGATCCACCTTGTATGCGCCCGGCCTCTTCTGCGCCCCGCGTCCGAAGGACAAGAGCATCTGGTGCAGGCTGCGGATGAGGTGCTGCGAGATCGGCTGTCCCTCGCCGATTGCGGCTTCAGCGACCCGCATCGCGCGAGCGTAAAGATAGGTCTCGACATCGTCGTTACGCGCTTCGCGGTAGGGGTCCGGAGTCGCGGCATCCTCTTCGGCTTCAAGGCGGTAGACATCCTCGATGGTCGAGATCGTATTCTCCATTCGCGAGGATGAGACGGCATCCTGCCGCCGGAGTGGGGCAAGCAGGAGATCGGCGTTGAGCAGACTGGTCAGGCGCGCGTCATAGCGCGCGAGCGAGGCGGCTGCGTCATCCAGCGCCGGAAGAATGCGTTCGTAATCAAGCTGCCCCGGGGGAAAGGCGCCAGTATGGTAGGGAACAGCCTGCGAGAAATCGAGTAGTTTGACGATCATCTGCGGCCAAATCCTGTCGTCTACTCCGGTGATGCGACCATAGTCTCACCAAACCCATTTGACAACAGGATCATGTAGGTTCTTGTCGTCAAACCAGTTTGACGACGATCCGCGCGCATCAACCCACCTTGACACCCGGAATCCTCGCGAGCCGGTCATCAAAAAGGCCCCGGCGTTTCCACCGGGGCCTCTGAACTCTTGCGAAAGGGCCGGTTATTCGGCCTTTTCTTCCGCTTTCTCTTCCTTGGCCATTTCCTTGCCGGTCGCCTGGTCGACGATCTTCATCGACAGTTTGACCTTGCCGCGGTCGTCAAAGCCCAGAAGCTTGACCCAGACCTCCTGGCCTTCCTTCAGCACGTCCGAAGGATGGTTCAGGCGCTTGTTCTCGATCTGGGAGACATGGACCAGACCGTCGCGCTTGCCGAAGAAGTTCACGAAGGCGCCAAAGTCCACGATCTTGACGACCGTGCCCTTGTAGACGCCGCCGATTTCCGGCTCGGCCACGATCGACCAGATCATGTCGTAGGCCTTCTTGATCGAATCGCCGTTGGCCGAGGCGATCTTGATGACGCCATCGTCGTTGATGTCGACCTTGGCGCCCGAGACCTCGACGATCTCGCGGATGACCTTGCCGCCCGAGCCGATCACTTCGCGGATCTTGTCGGTGGGGATCTGCATCGTCTCGATCCGCGGGGCGTGGACCGAGAAGGCGTTGGCGCTGGTCAGCGACTTGGCCATCTCGCCCAGGATGTGCATCCGGCCTTCCTTGGCCTGCGCCAGCGCCTGCTTCATGATCGCCGGCGTGATGCCCGCGACCTTGATGTCCATCTGCAGGCTGGTGATGCCCGCCTCAGTCCCCGCGACCTTGAAGTCCATGTCGCCAAGGTGATCCTCGTCACCAAGGATGTCGGTCAACACCGCCCAGGAACCGTCGGCCTCAAGCACCAGACCCATGGCAACGCCCGCCACCGGCGCCTTGAGCGGAACGCCCGCGTCCATCATCGACAGCGACCCGCCGCAAACCGAGGCCATCGAGGACGAGCCGTTCGATTCGGTGATCTCGGACACGACGCGGACGGTGTAGGGAAAGTCGGTCGGCGCCGGCAGGACCGCCTGCAGCGCGCGCCAGGCCAGCTTGCCATGGCCGATCTCGCGACGGCCGGGCGACCCGACACGGCCAACCTCGCCCACCGAATACGGGGGGAAGTTGTAGTGCAGCAGGAAGTTCGAGCGGTAGTTGCCGTTCAGCGCGTCGATGATCTGTTCGTCATCGCCGGTGCCCAGCGTGGTCACGACCAGCGCCTGCGTCTCGCCGCGGGTGAACAGGGCCGAACCATGGGTGCGCGGCAGGATGCCGGTCTCCACGGTGATCGGGCGCACCTTGTCCAGCGGGCGGCCGTCGATGCGGCGGCTGAACTTGACCACGTCCGAGCGCATCACCTCGGATTCCAGATCCTTCAGCGCGGCGCCCAGGTTGCCATCGGCAAGCTGTTCCTCGCTCAGGCCCGCCTTGATCGCGTCCTTGGCGGCGGCGACGGCGGCATAGCGGTCCTGCTTGTCGAGGATCGCATAGGCGGCGCGCATCTGGTCCAGCCCGGCCGCCTTGACCACGGCATAAAGCGCCGAATAGTCGGGGGCGGTAAAGTTGAACGGCTCTTTCGCCGCATCTTCGGCGAGGTCGATGATCAGGTCGATGACCGGCTGCATCTGTTCATGCGCGAACACGACGGCGCCCAGCATCTCGTCCTCCGACAGCTCGTAAGCCTCGGATTCGACCATCATCACCGCGTCCTTGGTGCCGGCGACGACCAGATCCAGCCGTTGTTCCGGCTTGGTCCGCAGTTGCGTCATGTCGTCCATCGCCGGGTTCAGCACATACTGGCCGTCGACGAAACCGACGCGGGCGGCGCCGATCGGGCCCATGAAGGGCACGCCGGAAATGGTCAGCGCGGCCGAGGCGGCGATCATCGCCACGATATCGGGGTCATTGACCAGATCGCAGGACAGCACGGTCGCCATGACCAGCACTTCGTTGCGGAAGCCCTCGACGAACAGCGGACGGCAGGGGCGGTCGATCAGGCGGGAAACCAGGGTTTCCTTTTCCGACGGCCGCGCCTCGCGCTTGAAGAAGCCGCCGGGGATCTTGCCGGCCGCATAGTATTTTTCCTGGTAGTGGACGGTCAGGGGGAAAAAGTCCTGACCGGGCTTCGGCTCCTTGGCGAAGGTCACGTTCGCCATGACGCTGGTTTCACCCAGCGTGGCGATGACGCTGCCATCGGCCTGACGGGCGACCTTGCCCGTTTCCAGGGTGAGCGTTTCATTGCCCCACTGGATGGATTTCTTGATTTCTTGGAACATCTGGCATCCTCTGAGGCGGTCCCGGCCCTCCGGGTGCCTCTGGTGTATGGCGGCCCCATTGCCGCCGACCCCTATCCTTCGCGTCCGCCGGGGTCAGGGCGTCACGTCACAGATGGGGCGGGCCTATACACGGGAAAGGGGGGTGTGGGAAGCCATATTCCCGAAGGACGGCAACGGCCGCGCGTCCCGCATCGGGCCCCTGTTCGATCCCCCGTCGCAGGCTTGACGCAGCCCCCGCCTTCCCCCAGCCTTTGGCCCGAGAGAGAGGATCGCATGGAAGAACCCTACAAGGGCAAATGGCAGCCCGAGATCGACCGGCTGCGCGGCATCCTTGCTTCGGAAGGGCTGGACGAGGTCGAGAAATGGTCCAAGCCCTGTTTCCAGCGGGGCGGCGGCAATGTCGCGATCATCCAGCCGTTCAAGGAAGAACTGCGCGTCATGTTCTTCAAGGGCGCGATCCTGGCCGATCCCGAGGGGCTCTTGAGCCATCAGGGCGAGAATACGCAGGGCGCCCGTGTGGTGCGCTTTGCCACCATGGCCGATGTCGAGGCACGCGAGGCGGCGTTGCGCGGGCTGATCCGGTCGGCGGTCGATGCCGAGGACAAGGGCCTGAAGCCGGACTATCCGGCCAAGCACGACCTTGACCTGCCCGAGGAACTGACCGCCGCGATGGATGCCGATCCGGCGCTGGCCGAGGGCTTTCACCGGCTGACGCCGGGGCGGCAGCGGTCCTGGGTGCTGCATTTCGCCGGGGCGAAGCAATCCGCCACGCGGGTATCGCGGATCGACAAGGCGGCGCCGGCGATCAGGGCCGGCAAAGGCTGGAATGAGCGTTGACCTCTCCTGCCGCTGCGGCGCGGTGCATCTGGTGATCGACGGCCCGCCCTTCGCGCGGCCCGCCTGTTATTGCACATCCTGCCGGACGGCATCGGCGCATCTGGCGGCGCTGCCGGCGGTTCCGGTGCCAGCCGATGCCAGCGGGGGCACCGCGTTCCGCATGTATCGCAAGGACCGGGTGTCGATCCGCGGGCAGGACCAGCTTGTCGGCTGGCTGCTGACGCCGCAGTCGAAAACCCGGCGCGTCGTCGCCGGCTGTTGCAACACACCGTTGTTCACCGAATTCTCGGGCGGGCACTGGCTGAGCATTTACAATGGCTTATGGCCGGATGCGGCCGCCTTTCGCCCGGAAATGCTGACCCAGACCGGCGATGCGCCCGACCCCGCGCTTTTGCCCGCCGGTGTCCCGCATGGCGCGATGACCACGCTTCGGTTCTTTGCCCGGCTGTTCGGTGTCTGGGCGGCAATGGGGTTCCGCGCGCCAAGGGTCGAAGTGCCGCAGGTGCGGGTGTTTGGACGCGCGCAATGAAAAACCCCGCCCAAGGGGACGGGGTTTCCGGGGCTTCCCTGACGGGAAGGTCTTAGCGGCGCAGACCCAGACGCTCGATCAGGCTGGCATAGCGGCCTTCGTCCTTGCCCTTGAGATAGTCGAGCAGCTTGCGGCGCTGGGCGACCATCTTGAGCAGGCCGCGGCGGCCATGGTTGTCCTTCTTGTGGGTCTTGAAGTGTTCCGTCAGCGTCGCGATGCGCGACGACAGGATCGCAACCTGCACCTCGGGCGAGCCGGTGTCGCCCGGCTTGGTCGCGAAATCCTTGAGCAGGCGCTGCTTTTCTTCAACGGTGATCGACATCGGGATCTCCTTGGTCAAGGGGTGATGGCGCAGGCCGGGATGTCGTCCAGCAAGGCCCATGGAGTGTCCGCCCGGCGAATCCGAGAGGATGCGCGCACCTACAGCAAAGCGCGGCGAAAGGAAAGACTATGGAATGCCCTACTTGCCGGTCGCGTCCCGGGCCGGTCAGATGGCGGCATTCAGACGGAGATTTCCCATGACCTTCTTTCTTGCCGGCATCGTTGCCGCCTTTGCGATCATGACATTCGTGCCGGTCGATTAGGGCGGATCATAAGCGCAGCGGCCGCCTACGCCGCGACCAGCCGGATCAGCGCCGGGTCAAGGTCGGTCAGCCCCGGCAGTTCGGCCGCGACCTGCCCGTCGACCAGCAGGCGCAGGCCGGTGTCGGTCTGTTCGACCGTCACATCGGCCTCGGCCAGGGGGTGGACGAGGACGATCACATCCTCGGCCGGGTTGAAATCGTCGATGGTGACCGTGCCGCTGTCGATGTGGAATGTGTCGGCGCCGCTGCCGCCGTTCATGTTGTCGCCGTCACTGCCGATCAGGTGGTCGTCGCCGGCGCCGCCGTTGAGGAAATCGCGCAGCGACGCGGTTTCACGCCCGTCGATCAGGTCATTGCCGGCGCCGCCGTCCAGCACATCGGCACCTTCGCCGCCGATCAGCGTGTCGTCGCCCAGCGAGCCGTGCAGGCTGTCGTCGCCGTCACCGCCGGCCAGCCAGTCCATGCCATCGCCGCCGTCAAGCGTGTCGCTGCCGCCAGCGCCCGACAGGCTGTCGTCGCCGACATGGCCATAAAGCGAATCGTCGCCGGCGCCGCCGTCCAGCCGGTCGTCATCGCGCCCGCCATGTAGCTCGTCGCGGCCGGCATCGCCGGTCAGCGTGTCATCGCCATCGCCGCCGTCAAGGTAATCATTGCCGTCGCCACCGGCGATTGTCTCGTCGGATCCATTGCCGAAGAACACATCGTCGCCGCTGGTGTCGGGTTGCAGCCCGTCGTCATCCTCGGGCAACTCCTCGTCGCGCGGCGGCGCGTCATCGGCATTGTTGCCGATGGGAAGGCCCACGAAACTGGCAAGTGCGACACCGATCAGACCGAGAATGGCCAGCATGATAACCCCCGGCCGCACCCGTTGCGGCCATGCAAGCGGGGTATAACAGGAACAGGGGGTGTTGCGCCGGAAATGTGGAATTTGGGTTAATGCGCCGTGCCGGGCTGCCAGGGCATCGGGCGCAGGTCATAGGACAGATAGAGCGGATGGGCGGGATGGCCGCCGCGGGTCAGGGCCAGGACCGTCAACGGCGCGGCGCCCAACAGCGCGATGACCGCGCGGTCGCGCCCGCCCCGCGCGCCATGGGTGCCCCAGGCGCAAAGCACGGCATCGGCGCTGCCGGCGGCCTCGCGCAGAACCGCATCATTTTGCGGCCCGACCGGGTCGGCGGCGGCGAACAGATCGCGCGGCCTTGTGGCGCAAAAGGCGAACAGGTTGACCACCCCCAGACCGCCAAAGCCCAGCCGGCGCGCCCGCCGTTCGCAGCGTTCAATGGTCGGATCGTTGCGCGCCTCGGTCGCCCTGGACGGGTTCAGCATGACGTAGAGCAGGCTGCCACCCTGGCCCCAGCGGCGATGCAGGGCATAGCGGAAGGCGCCGCAGGGCGACCATAGCGCGCGCGATGCGCAGTCCGCCGTGTCGAACCGCCGTTCGACCAGTGCCCCCGGATCAGTCATCGGCCGCGTCAAAGACCCAGATCACCGTGCAGGGTGCCCGGTACGGATTGACCCAAGCCAGCGGATCGCCATCGGTGCGGAAACTGTCCCCGGCCGACAGATCGTGCCGCCCGGTGCCAATCCACAGCATCAGCCGGCCCGACTGGACATAGCCCAGTTCGTGGCGATTGCGCCGACCACAGTCGCTGTGGCGCGCCCCGGAGGCGATGACCGAATGCACCATCTGCAGCGGACATTCGGCATCGGGGGTCAGCCAGTGCTGCTCATGGCCGCGGATCGTATGGGGAACGGGGCGCCTCCTGGCCGAGCGGACGATGCGCCCGGCCTCGGACCCCGGCATGTCGCCGCCCAGGAGGGCGGTGAGCGGCACGTCGAAAAGCTGCGCCAGAATTTCAAGATCGGCGGCCGTTGGCGTGGACAGGTTGCGCTCGACCTCGCTGAGCCAGCCGACCGAGCGTCCGGCACCGCGGGCCGCATCGGCAAGCCCCAGGCCGCGGGCCCGCCGCATGGCGCGGATCTCGGTCCCGAAGGCGGGGGCAGGGGGGCCGTCGCCCGAATCCGGCACGTTCTGTCGCAATCTGATCACCATCGGCTACCACTCACGCCTCATGCTGTCAGATGGGGCGGGAAAGGCAAGGCGGCGTCAGCGGCGGAACACCGCGTCGAGGATCGCGGCCAGTTCCCGCGCGTCGGTGTCGTCAAAGGCATCGGGGCGGTCGCTGTCGATGTCGAACACGCCGATCAGGGCGCCCGTCGCGTCATGGACCGGCAACACGATCTCGCTGCGGGTCGAGGACGAGCAGGCGATATGGCCGTCGAACGCCTCGACATCGGGGACCAGCTGGATTTGCCCGGTGCGGGCGGCGGCGCCGCAGACCCCGCGCGAAAACGGGATCACCAGGCAGCCATGCCCGCCCTGATACGGCCCGATCTTGAGCAGTTCCGGCCCGGTCACGCGATAGAACCCGGTCCAGTCGAAACGGTCGTCGGAATGATGCACCTCGCAGGCGATGGTGGCCATCAGGGAAACGGTATCGTCCTCGCCCTCGGTCAGGGCGGCGATGGTGCGGGCAAGGTCGGGGTAATCGACATGCATGGCGGTATCCGGCGGTTGGGTCATCGCCTTGTCGACGTTCCGGCCGCGGACATCAAGAGAGCGGCAACAATCGGCGGCATCGGCTGGATTGTTTCCAACATGGCGTTGCCTGCCATGAAAAGGTCAGGAACTCACCCTTCTGCCGCCGTTTCCGGACGCGATACGGGAGGGGTAGCTGCATGGCTTCCCTCGGCGTCGCGCGACACAGCCCCCACCCAGTAGCGCGGCGTCGAGGACTTTGCCTCAGTTTAACTGGACTTGCAGCGGGTAATGCCCGTCCTCGAACGGGCCGAACAGATCCGGCAGGTCGGGGTGATCGACCGGAACCCCGGAATAATCCGCAATCAGGTTCTGCTCGCTGACATAGGCGACGTAGTAATCCTTGTCGTTCTCGGCCAGCAGGTGATAGAATGGCTGGTCCTTGCGCGGGCGGAATTCCTCGGGGATGGCCTGATACCATTCCTCGGTGTTGGAAAAGGCGGGATCCACGTCGAACACCACGCCGCGGAACGGGTGCTTGCGATGCCTCACCACCTGGCCCAGCGCATATTTGGCACGAATCTTCAGCATCATTTCCCGGTTCCTTCACAGCTTTGTAACCTTCGCGCGGGGGCGGGTCCACGGCATCGTGCGGCTGCGGGGGAAACAATCTGTGGTGACCTGCCCGACAGTGATGGCGGATCATCGGCGGAAATGTGACCGCGGCGGGGCAGGACAGCGGTTTCACGGGGTTTTGCGGGCCGCATCTTTGCGATACACTTGCCGCAAAACAGACCGGGCGTCAGCCCGGCTACCGCGAGAGGCAGATGAGCAGAACCCTACGTGCCCTGATCGTTCTGGGCCTGCTGGCGGGCTGCGGCAACCGAGAGTTCGCCGCCCCGCGAGAGCTGGACGACGCCTGCGCCATCGTGGCGCAGCATCCCGATTACCTGCGCGCCTTCCGCGCCACCGAACGCGCCTGGGGCGTGCCGGTCGCGGTGCAGATGGCGGTGATCTACCAGGAATCGAAATTCATCGGCAACGCGCGGACGCCGCACCAATATGCGCTGGGGGTGATCCCGATCGGCCGGCAATCCTCGGCCTATGGGTATGCCCAGGCGCTGGACGGGACATGGGCGGAATATGTCGCCGACCGTGGCGGCCGCGGCGCCAGCCGCGACGACATCCGCGATGCGACCGACTTCATGGGCTGGTACATGGCGCAGACCGTGGTCGAGACCGGGGTGCCGCTTAACGATGCGGAAAACCAGTATCTGGCCTATCACGAGGGGCGCAGCGGATTTCTGCGCGGATCGCATAATTCCAAGGGCTGGCTGCTCCGGATCGCCGACGAGGTCGGCAGCCGCGCGGTGCTGTATGACGCGCAACTGCGGGCCTGTGGGCGGATCTAGGTAAGGTGGGTCAAGACCCACCTTACTTCACGGCGCCCAGTCGTTCATTTCCGCCTGGATGTTGAACAGCCGGTCGCCGATCGACCCGCCGGTCACCACATCGTTCAGGATCACCGTCGTCTCGCTGCCGGTGTCGTCGATGACCACCCATTGCCGCAGCTCGACCGGGTTGGCGGTGAACACCAGCTGGATCGAGCCGTATTCCGGATGCGCCGGATCCTGTGCCGTCACCGTGGTCGAGGTGCCGTCGGAGACATGCCCCGTCACCATGTCGCGCTGCGCCAGGTCGACATTGCGTTCCAGGATGATGTTCAGCGGCGTCTGGTTCAGCGGATAGCGCTCCGGCTCGGCATTCGAGCGCGGGTCAAAGATCGCCACCTGCCCGCCGCCGGCGATGAACATGCCACCATCGGGCGGCGCGTATTCGAACCGGATGCGGCCGGGCCGCTTGATATAGATCGTGCCGGTGGAAATCGTGCCGTCGGCGTTGATCTGGGTGAAGCCGCCCTGCCCGGTGGTAAAGCCGTTGAGATAGGTCGAAATCTCGTTCAGCGACAGTTCCTGTGCCGTGGCGGGCAGGGCCAGCGCCGTCAGCGACAGGGCAAGAAGGGTGCGTCGGGTCATCATCATGGGCGTCACCTAGTCAGCGGGCCGCGGATTTGCAGCCCCTTTGCCGGTGTTTCAACCATATCGGCGGCTGACAGGCGATAACATGCCGGTGTCATGGGCTGGCGTAAGGTGGGTCTCGACCCACCCTGCTAGTGAATCTCCGGCACCAGAATCTCGCGCTTGCCCACCGCGTTGGCCGCGGTGACCACGCCCTGCATCTCCATCTGTTCGACCAGCCGCGCCGCCTTGTTATAGCCGATGGCAAGCTTCCTCTGGATGTAGGAGGTGGAGCACTTGCGGTCCTTGGCGACGATCTGCACCGCCATGTCGTAAAGCGCATCCTCGGTCTCGGACCCGCCGGTCAGGCCCAGCACCGCGTCGATGTCGCTGGCCTGCTCCTCGTCCGGGCCATCGGTCACGCCGGACTTGTAGTCGGGCGGGCCATAGCTCTTGAGGAAGGACACGACCTCTTCCACTTCCTCGTCCGAACAGAACGGCCCGTGGATGCGGGTGATCCGCCCGCCGCCGGCCATATACAGCATGTCGCCCATGCCCAGAAGCTGTTCCGCCCCCTGTTCGCCCAGGATCGTGCGGCTGTCGATCTTGGACGTGACCTGGAAGGAAATCCGCGTCGGGAAATTCGCCTTGATCGTGCCGGTGATGACATCGACCGAGGGCCGCTGCGTCGCCATGATCAGGTGGATGCCCGAGGCGCGCGCCATCTGCGCAAGGCGCTGGATGCAGGCCTCGATTTCCTTGCCGGCGACCATCATCAGGTCGGCCATTTCGTCGACGATGACGACGATATAGGGCAAGAGTTCCGGCTGGAATTCGTCGGATTCAAAGATCGGATCGCCGGTTTCCTCGTCAAAGCCGGTCTGGACGGTGCGGGAGAAGGTTTCGCCGGCGGCCAGCGCGTCGCGCACCCGGCCGTTGTAGCCCTCGATGTTGCGCACGCCCATCTTCGACATCTTGCGATAGCGTTCCTCCATCTCGCCCACGACCCATTTCAGGGCGACGACCGCCTTCTTGGGGTCGGTGACGACGGGGGACAAAAGGTGCGGGATGCCGTCATAGACGGACAGTTCCAGCATTTTGGGGTCGATCATGATCAGCCGGCATTCCTCGGGCGTCAGCTTGTAAAGCAGGCTGAGGATCATGGTGTTGATCGCCACCGACTTGCCCGAACCCGTGGTCCCGGCGATCAGCAGGTGGGGCATCTTGGCCAGGTTGGCGACGATCGGTTCGCCGGCGATGTCCTTGCCGAGCGCGAGCGGCAGCCGCATCTGGCTGTCGCCAAAGTCGCGGGCGGCAAGGATTTCGCGCAGGACCACCTTTTCGCGGTTGGCGTTGGGCAGTTCGATGCCGATCACCGACCGACCCGGCACGGTGGACACCCGGGCCGACAGCGCCGACATGGACCGCGCGATGTCGTCGGCAAGGCCGATGACGCGGCTGGCCTTTAGGCCCGGTGCGGGTTCGAGTTCATACATCGTGACGACCGGGCCGGGGCGGACAGAGACGATCTCGCCCTTGACGCCATAGTCATCCAGCACGTTTTCCAGCATCCGCGCGTTTTCTTCCAGCGCCTCGTCCGACAGGTGATGGCGCTGCACGTCGGCCGGGTTCATCAGCAGGCCCAGCGGCGGGAATTCGTAATTGGCAAAGCGGTCCTCGAACGGCAGGCCGGGCTGCGCCTCGGCCCTGGCGCGGGCCGAGGGCTGGATAGGCTTGCGGTTCATCGGCTGCACCATGCGGCGCGGTTCCGGCGCCGGTGTCGCGCGGGGCGCGGCAAAGGCGGGGGTTTCCACCGGATTCGTCCAGTCGTCGGCGCTGTCGTCCTCGTCCTCGTCCTCGATCACCGGATCGGGGTCGGGCAGGCGTGCGGCGGCAGGCGGGGCGGGCCGGGGCATCGGCGCGGGCATAGGGGCTGGCATGGGGGCGGGCATCGCCGCGGCCTGACGGGCGGCGGTCACCGCGGCGGCGGCGGCGATGGCGGCGGTCAGCGGCGGTTCGGCCGGCAGCGCGCCCGCGCCGTGCGCTGCGGTGTCAAGGATCAGCGGCCGCGGACCGCGTGACCGGGTCAGTCCCGGTTCGACCCTGGCCGCGCCCGGGCTGATGCCCTGCCCGGTGCGGGCGCGGGCCTGAATGGCATCGCTGATGCGCGAGCGGATGCGGTCGTCTCCGGGCTGGTCGACCACCGCGTCGATATAATCGTCATAGCCGGGCGCCGGGTCGGGCGCGGCGGTCTTGCGCAGCAGCGACGGCATCCGGGCGAACAGCCCGCCGATGCCCTGCGCTGCGGCTTCGGGTTGGGCGGCACGGGCGGGTGCGACCAGCGGGGCTGCCTGCGGCATCATCCGGGCGGGGGCTGTCAGCGGCGGTTCCGCCGGCAGCGGCTGCGCCGCGGCGGCATAGGGCATCGCGGGTGGCATGATGTGGCCGCCCGCCCGCACCACCGTCGCCGCGCGCGCCGGCTGTGCCGGCATTGCGGGCATCGCGGCGGGCATCAGCCTGGCCTGCGCCGCGGCCTCGGCCCGGCGGTCGCGCCGGTCGGCCATCGCGGTGCCGACACGGTCGCGCAGACCCTGCGCCGCCACCGCGGACACCTGCGCCGACCGTCCGGCCAGCACGAGGATCCGTTCGTAAAGCCAGATCGTGCCCAGAAGCAGGAAACGCTTGCCGACCTCGGCCTCGGGGCGGGTCACGCCCAGCACCCAGCCGACCACGACCAGCGAGGCCACGCCCAGCAGCAGCGACAACAGCTTGACCCCCAGACCGGCGCCAAAGGGCAGCACGGTCAGCATCAGGCTGAGCACCGTGTCGCCGAACAGGCCGCCAAGGCCGAAACGGTGAACCCATGCCTCGGGCGGGGCGACGGTCGCGGCATAGATGGCGACCAGAGCCACAGCGATGGGCGCAAAGACCAGCCGCCCGATGCGTTCCTGCCCGCGGTGCAGCGACATGCGCGCGCCCCAGACCACCAGAACCAGCGGGATGATCCAGCCGGCACGGCCGACGATCATGGTCAGCGGATGTGCAAGCGAGGCCCCCAGCCGCCCCAGCCAGTTCTGCACCGGGGCATCGGTCGCCAGCATCCAGTTCGGGTCGTCGGGGCTGTAGGACCACAGCATCATCGAGGTGGCAAAGCCCAGCACGATCAGGCCAAGTCCGGCCAGTTCGCGCGAACGCCGTTCAAGCGCCGCCTGCGTCGTGCTGTCCAGAAGGGGATCGCGCCCGCGTGTCTGATAGGAAGCCATTCAGCCCTCGTGACCGTAAAGGCAATCGCGCAGCAGGGTCAGGCCGCGCTGCATCTCTTGCGTGGGGGCGACCAGGGCCACCCGTAGATAACCTGAGCCGGGGTTGCCCCGGCCATCGTCGCGCGCCAGATAGGCGCCGGGCAGAACCCGCACCCCGGTTTCGCGCCACAGTTTCAGCGCCGCCTGTTCGCCATCGGCAACCGGCAGCCAAAGAAAGAACCCGGCGGGCGGCGGCTGGTAGCCGGGCACCTGCCCCAGTACCTGATCCGCGATGCGGAATTTCTGCTGATAGAGCGCGCGGTTTTCCACCACATGCGCCTCGTCCGACCAGACCTTTTCGGCCACCCGCTGCAACGGCAGCGGCAGCGGCGCGCCGGCATAGTTGCGCAACTGGCGCAAGGCAGCGATGGATCTGGTGCCGCCGACGACAAAGCCCGAGCGCAGGCCGGGCAGGTTCGACCGTTTCGACAGCGAATGGAACGACAGGATGCGGTCCGGGTCGCCCTTGATCGCTTTCGACACTTCAAGGATGCCGGTCGGCGCCCGGTCGCGCCAGATCTCGGAATAGCATTCGTCGGCGAAGATGCGGAAATCGTGCTTGTGGGCGAGCAGGATGAGTTGCCGCCAATAGGCGTCATCGGCCACAGCGCCCTGCGGATTGGCGGGCGAGCAGATATAGGCGATGGCGGTGCGGTCCAGCACCTCGGCCGGCAGGCTGGCGTAATCGGGCAGGTGGCCGGTCCCGGCGGTGGCGGGGACGAACACGGGTTCCGCCCCGACCGATTTGGCGGCGACAAGATAGACCTGATAGAACGGGTTCGGCATCAGCACGACCGGGGTCTTGCCGCGCTTGGTCTCGGGGCACAGCGCCATCGCGGCGTTATACAGCCCCTCGCGCGTGCCGTTCAGCACCATCAGGTTTTCCGGCGACACCTGCACGCCATAGCGGCGGTCAAGCCAGCCGCGGATCGCGTCCAGCAGTTCCGGCGTGCCCTCGTTCGGCGGGTATTTCCCGAAGCCGGACAGGTTCTGCGCCAGCACCTCGCCCAGCCAGGCCGGAAAGGCATGTTGCGGTTCGCCGATGGTCATCGCCACCGGCTCTCCGCCCGGTTCAAGGGCGTCAAGCAGTCGCCGCAGACGCGGAAACGCATATTCTCCGAGGTCCGAAAACCGCTCGGGCTGATCCATCACTGCCTCAATGCCGGGGTCATGGCGCCCCGTTTGACGGCAGACTAGCGCGGGCCGGCGGCGACTGTCCAGAAAAAGGACGCCGAATCAGGGGGCTTGCCCGGTAAGAGTGTGGCTTTCAGGCAAGGGCTTGGGCCGCGGCCTGCGCGATGCGCAACAGATGGCCGTCGCGGCCGGCCAGCCCGTTCAGAAGGATGCCGCAAGAGGGCACACCTGTCGGCAGGCTGACGCCGCAAAGGCCCATCAGGTTGCCCATCCGCGTGTTGCGCAAGGCGCGCAGGTTGGCGGCCCTGTAGTATTCGCCATCCGCCGCCACCCGCGCGGTTTCCGGCGGCAGGATCGGCACCGTCGGGCACAGGACGGCATCGTATCCGGCGGCGAAGGCGGCGAAATCTTGCCGCAGCGCGCGCAATTCCGCCCAGCCGGCGATGAAATCGGCGGCCTTGACCGCATCGCCGGCCGAAACCCGGTCGCGGATCTGGTGATACATCAGGTCGCCCCTGGCCTGCACATGGGGCCGCCAGAAGGCCCAGCTCTCGGCGCCATAAAGCGCGCCGGTCAGGTCATAGGCGCGGCTCAGCGCCGGAAAGGCGCCATGGTCGATCCGCGCACCCGCCGCAGCCAGCCGATCCACCGCCTGAGCGAAACCCCGGGCGGGGGCCTCGTCCACGTCCTCGCCCACCACGGTGTCAAGGATCAGGAACCGCACCCCTTGCAGGGTCGCCCCCGCCAGATCGACCGGCTTCCAGCCGCCCAGTGCCGCCGTGACCAACGCCGCATCGCCGACCGAGCGGCAGAGCGGGCCGACCGTGTCGAACGAGGCGCAAAGCGGCACCACCCCGTCCAGCGGCAGGGTGCCATGGGTCGGCTTGTAGCCGACCAGATCGCTCCACGCCGCCGGCAGCCGGATCGAGCCGCCGGTGTCCGAGCCCACGGCGGCAGGCGCCAGCCCGAAGGCGACCGAGGCCGCGGCGCCCGAGGAGGAACCGCCCGGCAACCATCGGGAATCGTTGATGTTCGGCGCGGTCGCCGTGACGGGATTGTAGCCAAGGCCGGAAAAGGCGATCTCGGACATATGGGTCTTGCCAAGGCAGATGGTGCCCGCCGCGGTGGCGTTGGCCAGCACGGCGGCATCGCGGTCCGGCACCCGGTCTGCCATCATCGCGGTGCCGGCCTCGGTCGCGACGCCGGCGGAATCATAGAGATCCTTCCATGACAGCGGCACCCCGTCGAGGGGGCCGCGGCGCAGGCCGTTCCGCGCCCGGTCACGCGCCGCCAGCGCCTCGGCCCGCGCCCGGTGGGGCGTCAGCCGGGCATAGATGCGGCTGCCTTCGGGATGGTCCGCCGCGGTCGCCAGAAAGCTGTCGGTCAGCTCCACGGGGTCGATCGTCCCCGCCCCGATGCCGCGCCCCAGTTCCTCGGCCGTTGCCTTGTGCCAGTCCATCGCGCCCTCCGTCTTTGACACGATTGCTAGGCCAAGGACGCGGCGACCGGAAGCGTCTTTGCCGCACGGACAGCGACAAGCGCGCGCATGGACATTCCGTTTGCGGTGGCCATAGTGCCGCCATGACACCCGACAGCGACATCCTGATCGTCGGCGGCGGCCTGAACGGCCCCGCGCTGGCCCTTGCCCTGGCACAGGCGGGGCTGAGCGTCACCGTGGTCGACGCGCTGCCGCGCGATACCCGCGCCGATCCGGGGTTTGACGGTCGGTCCTATGCGCTGTCCGCCGGATCGGTCCGGCTGCTGCGCGCCATCGGCATCTGGTCGCAGGTCGCAGGGCAGGCGCAGCCGATGCACCGGATCATGGTTTCGGACGGACGTGCCGGCGAAGGCGCCGCGCCGCAGGTGCTCGAGTTCGATTCGGCCGAGATCGAGGACGGCCCGATGGGCTGGATGGTCGAGGACCGCTATCTGCGCCGCGCCTTCCTGGATGCGATGGCGCGGACTGCGGGAATATCCCTGGTCGACGGCGCCCGCGTGGTCGCGCAAGAGGTGCAGGACGCCGTGGCCGCGGTCACGCTGGAGGGCGGCCGCCGGCTGACGGCACGGCTGGTCGCCGGCTGCGACGGCCGCGCCTCGGGCACGGCCGAACGCGCCGGGATTCCGCGGCAGGGCCATGGCTATGGCCAGACCGCGGTGACCTGCGCCGTCGCCCATGACCTGCCGCACAATGGCGTGGCGCATCAGTTCTTCATGCCCGCGGGGCCGCTGGCGATCCTGCCTTTGCCCGGCGACCGCAGTTCCATCGTGTGGAGCGAGAGTGACGCCCGCGCGGACGAGCTGATGGCGATGGACGACGCGGCATTTCTTGCCGCGCTGCGGCCGGCCTTCGGCAGCTTCCTCGGGGCGATCCGGCTTGAGGGCGCGCGCTTCAGCTATCCGCTGAAGCTGACGCTGGCGCGCGATTTCACCGGCGCGCGGCTGGCGCTGGTCGGCGATGCCGCGCATGGCATGCATCCGATTGCCGGGCAGGGGCTGAACGCCGGCTTGCGCGATGTGGCCGCGCTGGCGCAGGTCCTGACCGAGGCGCGGGCGCGGGGCGAGGACATCGGCGCGGCCGATGTCCTTGACCGTTACGCCCGCGCGCGGCGGTTCGACACCGCGTCGCTGGCCCTGGCGACGGATGCGGTGAACCGACTGTTCTCGAACGACAATCCGCTGCTGCGCACCGCCCGCGACCTGGGCCTTGGCGCGGTCAACGCCATTGGCCCGCTGCGCCGGGCCTTCATCCGCGAAGCGGCCGGGCTGACCGGCGATCTGCCGCCGCTGATGCGATGACCTGACCGGCCAGCGGCTGCACGACCAGGGCCCGCACGACCTGTTCCGCCCACATCGCCGGATCAGACAGGATCGACTGCGGCAGCAGGTCGCGCAGGAACAGACGACGCCGCGTGGTCTTGATTTCGACCTGCGCGATGCCGCCGCGTCGTGACGCGCCCGGCTGCATCAGGATCTCGCGCAAGGCCGCCTCGCGCTGTTCGAGTTCGCGGATCTCGGCCCGGATCAGTGCGATTTCGTCGGCGGGGTGCAATATCGGAATCATCGGGCCACTCCTTTGCCGCGACCCTGCGGCAAAAGGGTTAACCATGCGTTGATGGCGCTGGCGGCAGAGCCGATCCGCGCCATGGGCGCGGTACGGCTCTGCCCTGCGGGTGCGATCGCGCCGCAAGGCGCGTACGCACCCGCCGCTCACTCGATCTTCCGCGCCTCGTCGACCAGCATCACGGGGATGCCGCCGCGGATCGGATAGGCCAGGTGCGCCGCCTTGCTGACCAGTTCCTGCCGCTCGGCATCATAGGTCAGCACGCCATGGGTCTGCGGGCAGACCAGCGCCTCGAGCATCCTGGGGTCGAATTCGTTCATTGCAGGGCCTCGTCGCTATCGCCACCGTGCAGGGCGTATTCGATCAGCGTCACCAGGGTCTCGCGCCGGGTCGACAGCGACGGCGCCTCGAGCAGCGCCTGCCGGTCCTCGGGCGAGAAGGGCACCAGCATCGACAGCGAGTTGATGAGCAATTCGTCCTCGGCCTCGCGCAGGGTGTCCCAGTCGGTCGACAGGCCGCGTTCGCGGAAGAAGCGGCCCAGCAGGTCAAGGAAACGGTCGCGGTCGAAACCGGGATCGGTTTCGCTGTGGCCAAGATCACGCTCGAACCCGGCCCAGCTGGCCTCGCAGCGGCGGTAGGGGGTGAACCCCTCGACCTCGCGCAGGATGCGGAAACGGCTGATCCCCGACAGGGTGATCATGTAGCGGCCGTCGTCGGTTTCCTGGAATGCGGTCAGCCGCCCGGCGCAGCCGATGGCGTGCAGCCGCTCGCCTTCGGGGCCGTCATAGGGCTGGACCATGCCGATCAGCCGCTGCGGCGTCTTCAGCACATCCTCGACCATCTGCAGGTAGCGCGGTTCGAATATGTGCAGCGGCAGCCGGGCGCGCGGCAACAGCAGCGCGCCCGGCAGCGGAAAGATCGCCAGCGTGTCGGGAAGGTCGCGGGTCCGCGCCATCAGGCGAAGATCATCGACGACAGCCGGCGACGGCCGGCGAGCACAAGCGGATCCTTGGGCGACAGCGAATCGAAGATGGTGAAAAGCTGTGCCTTGGCTGCGCCGTCGTTCCAGTCGCGGTCGCGGCGGAACAGGTCAAGCAATTCGTCGACGGCCCCCTTCACATCGCCATTGGCATGCAGCGCGGTGGCCAGATCGAAGCGGGCCTGATGGTCGGTGGGGTCGGTGGCGACACGGGCGCGCAACTGGTCGACCGGGCCGGCATTCGCCGCCTGCCGGGCAAGGCCCAGCTGGGCGCGGGCGGCCTCGACCTCGGGCTTGGCCGAAATCTCGGCCGGGGCCCCGTTCAGCACCGCCTCGGCCTGGTCGAATTCGCCCAGGGCGACATAGCAGCGGATCAGGCCGCCATAGGCGGCGGCATTGGCCGGATCCTCCTGCAGGATGGCGGCAAAGGTTTCGGCGGCATCGGTGACGGCGCCCTGCGCCAGCATGTCCTCGGCCGCGGCAATCGCCTCGGCCAGGCCGCCGTCGCCGGCGACGCCGGCGACCTTGGTCACGAACTGGTCCACCTGGCTGGGCGGCAGCGCGCCCTGGAACCCGTCGACCGGCTGGCCCTGCCAGAAGGCATAGACGGTGGGAATCGACTGCACCCGCAACTGCCCGGCGAATTGCGGGTTCTTGTCCACGTCGATCTTGACCAGCTTGACCTTGCCCTTCTGCCTGGTCACCGCCGCTTCCAGTGCCGGGCCCAGCGTCTTGCACGGGCCGCACCATGTCGCCCAGAAATCGACGATGACCGGGACGGTTTTCGACGCCTCGACCACCTCGGCCATGAAGCTGGCATCGGTTCCGTCGATGATCGGGCTGGGGGCGGTGTTGAGCATGTCATTGGTCCTTGAACGGGTCGGCGCCAATATGGTCATTGGCAGGGGGAAGGCCAAGGGGCGGCAACGCACGCGCGTGCGCCCCTGACATGACAGGAGGAACCATGACCCGCACCCTGCTCTGCTTTGGTGACAGCAACACCTATGGCACGCCGCCGATGGCATCGCTCACCGAACCGCACCGGCGGTTCGATGCCGCGACCCGCTGGCCGCGACTGGTGGCCGGCCATCTGGGCGCCGGTTGGGAGGTCGTCGAACAGGGCCTGCCGGGCCGCACGGCGCAGTTTCCCGATACGGTAATGGGCGCGCATATGAACGGGGCCGAGGGGCTGAAGATCGCCCTGGAAAGCTGCGGCCCGATCGATGCGCTGACGATCATGCTGGGCACCAATGACGTGAAGGCGGCCTATGCCGTGCCCGCCGAACAGGTGGCGGCGGGGATCGCCGGGCTGCTGTGCGTCGCGCTCAGCCAGGCGATGCAGGACCGGCACGGCGGGTTCAGGGTGCTGGTCATCTGTCCGACGCCGGTCGAGGAAGCGGGATGCCTGAAGGCGATCTTCTGGGGCGGCCGCGCCCGCGCGCTGGCGCTGCCGCCGGTCTATCGCGATCTGGCCGAGGTCTTTGGGGTCGGTTTCCTCGACGCGGGAGAGCATGTCGCCGTCAGCCCGATCGACGGCGTGCATCTGGACGAGGCCGGACACGCGGTGCTGGGCCGGGTGGTCGCGGATGCGGTGGTGCGGCTGGTCGGGTGAACCCCGGCCGGCGGGCCGGGAGGAGCCAGGGATGACGGTCAGGCTTTGCTGTGACGGAAGCCCGGGTTGCGATGCGCAGGCGCACGGCCCGCCCGCTACCCCCCGCCCAGCCTTGCCAATAGCGCCGCTGCGGCGGCCTGTTCTGCCAGCCGCTTTGACCCCGCGGTTGCCCGTTCGGTCGGGCCTGAGGCGAGCCGCACCTCGATAGTAAAGACGGGGGCGTGGTCCGGGCCGGCGCGGCCGGCCTCGGAATAGACCGGGGGGGCCTCGCCGCGGGCCTGCACCCATTCCTGCAAGGCGGTCTTGGCGTCGCGGGCGTCGTCGGCCACCCGGTTGACCCTGTCGCCCCACAGCCGCAGCACCACCGCGCGCGCCGCCTCGAACCCGGCGTCAAGATAGACGGCGGCGATCACCGCCTCCATCGCATCGGCAAGCAGCGCCTCTTTCCGGCGCCCGCCCGAGGTCATCTCGGACCGGCCGAGCTTGAGCGCCGCGCCGATGTCGACCTCGCGGGCGATTTCGGCACAGGTCTCGCGCCGGACCAAGGCGTTGAAGCGGGGGGCGATCTGCCCCTCGCTTGCCGCGCGGTCGGCAGTCAGAAGGGCCTCGGCCATGACAAGGCCCAGCACGCGGTCGCCGAGGAATTCCAGCCGCTGGTTGTCGGCGCGGCCGGGGCTGGACACCGAGCCATGGGTCAGTGCGCGCACCAGAAGTTCCGGCCGGGCGAAACGATGGCCGATCCTTTCCGCCAGCGCGGTCAGTTCGGCGGCGGGTTTCAATCGATCGCCCGAAAGAACCTGTCCGACCGCCAGGTCCAGAAGGCAAGCATCGAGGTGCCGGCCGAGGAGAAGATCACCCGGTCGGCCCGGCCGACCAGATCCTCGAACGGGACGAAGCCGACGCCGCCGGCGCTTTGCGCAAAGCGCGAGTCGGTGGAATTGTCGCGGTTGTCGCCCATGAAGAAGTAATGCCCCTCGGGCACGGTATAGACTTGGGTGTTGTCGGCATCGAACGACCCGTTGGCTGGCGCCATGTTGTCGTCGATGTTGAGGATGTCATGGCTGACGTCGCCCGGCAGCGTCTCGCGATAGCGTTCGGACTGGCATTCGTTGCCCAGACCGACAGCGCCGTTGGCGCAGAGCGGCATCTGCCGCTGCGGACCCTGCGGTTCGTAGATTTCGGTAAAGATGCCGTCGGGTTCCTGCACCGCCTCTTCATCGTTGATGTAAAGGACGCCGTTGCGCACCTGAATCCGGTCGCCGGGCACGCCGATCAGCCGCTTGATAAAGTCGATGCCGGTGACCGGGTGGCGAAAGACGACCACATCGCCGCGCTGCGGTTCAGACCCGAACAGCCGTTCGTTCGACCCGCGGAACATCCCGCAGAAATCGTCGGCGCCGATGTCGATGCCCAGCGCAGGGATGCGGATCGACGGGCAGGAGGCATAGGAATAGCCATAGGCCATCTTGTTGACGAACAGGAAGTCGCCGATCAGCAGCGTGTCCTTCATCGACCCCGAGGGAATCCAGAACGGCTGGAAGAACACGGTGCGAAAGATGCCGGCCAGAAGCAGCGCATAGACCACGGTCTTGATCGTCTCGACGATGCTCGCGCCGATTCCGGATTTTTCCGCAGCCATACCGTCCGTCCTTGCTGAAATGCTGCCGCGTTCATGCGGGGCGGGGCGCAGCCTGTCAAGGCAGGCGCCGTGCGAGCCGGGCCGCACTTGCCGCGGTCAGAAGCGCGACCCCGGCCCCGACGACAAAGGGCAGGCCGATGCCGCCGACCGTTGCAAGCGCGGCACCAAGCAAGGGCGCAACCAGAAGGGCGCTGGCCGAGGCGGCCTCGGACAGGGCGGCGACGCGGGCCATCGCGTCGGGCGGCGTGGCGTTCTGCATCACCGTGCGGATCGGCACGACGCTGCCGGCGCCCGTCAACCCGATGGTCAGGAACGCCGCGGCCAGAAGCGGCGCCTGCAGGGCGATGCCGGTCAGCGCCGCAAGCCCCATCGCGCCGATGATCATGCCGCCGGTGGCAAGGCTGGCGGCGATCCAGACGAAGGGCCGGCGTTTCATCAGCGGGCCGCCCAGCAGGGCGCCGGTAACTCCGCCAAGCCCGTTCGCCGCGATGCACAGGCCAAGGGTCTGCGGCCCATGGCCAAGGCTGTCCATCAAGGGCGCGATCAGCGTGTCGTAAAGGAAGATGCCGAAGAATCCTGCGGCCATCAGCCCCAGCGCCGCGCGCAGCGCCGGGGTGGCACGGACCAGCGCCAGCCCCTCGGCCATGTCGCGCAAGATCGCCGGCGGGCTGTCGTGCCGGACCTTGCGAGGGTGCAGCGGCAGGCCGCTGGCGAGCAGCGCGGCAAGGGCCGAGGCTACGGCAGTCATCACGAATACCGGCACCGGCCCGGTCAGGGCCAGCAGCCCGCCGCCCAGGGCCGGCCCGGCGATCTTGGAGATCTGGTTGACCCCTTGGCTGATGCCGTTGGTGGCGGCGCGGTCCCCGGGCCGCACCAGCGCCTGAAGCGCCGCCTGTTTCGCCGGGGCAAAGAAGCTGTCCACCGTCGCGACCAGCGCCGCCAGCCCGACCAGCGCCGGCCAGCCGGGGGCAAGGGCATAGGCCAGAACCCCCAGCCCGCGGCCAAGGTTCGACCAGACCAGCACCGGCCCCAGCCGCCAGCGGTCGACCAGCGCCCCGGCAAACGGGCCGATGACCACATAGGGCAACCCCATCGCCAGCCCGAGCAGGGCAAAGGCCAAGGGCGGCGCCTGCCAGCCATAGGCCAGCACCGCGGCGACGGCGACGAAGGCCAGCCAGTCGGCCAGATCGGCAGGGATCTGGGCGGCGATCAGGCGGGCAAAGCCGGGGTTGTTGCGGAACAAGGTCTTCATGACCAAGGGCGCGTCGGGTCGGTCACGGCACGACAGGCCGCGCCTCGATCACCACAAAGGCGCTGGCCCAGGGGTGGTCGTCGGTCAGGGTGACGTGGATCACCGCGGAATGCCCCGGCGGGGTCATCTTGGCCAGACGTTCGGCGGCCCAGCCGGTGACATGCATCACCGGCTGGCCGGTGTGCAGGTTCGAAACAGCCATGTCCTTCCAGGCGATGCCCATGCGCAGGCCGGTGCCCAGCGCCTTTGAGCACGCCTCTTTCGCCGCCCAGCGCTTGGCATAGGTCGCGGCGACCGCGCGGGGCCGGCTTTCGGCCTTGCGCTGTTCGCGTTCGGTGAACACGCGGTCGCGGAAACGGTCACCAAAACGGGCGAGCGTCGCCTCGATCCGGTCGATGTTGCACAGGTCGGTGCCGATGCCGAGGATCATTCTTCGCTCCTAGACCCTGCAATCATCAAGGAATGTGGCGGCCCATTTCGGCAAGACCGGCCAGCTGCGCGCGCCGTGGTCCTTCCAGCCGGATTTTTCCGCATCCATCACCCTCTCAAGCAAGGCATCATGGCGGTAAGGATGGAAGTCGTCCGCGGACCGGAGGGCGACATACGGACCCTTGCCGATATCTTTCCGGTTCGGCACCAGCCGGGCCTTCAACTGAACGTGCGGCACGGTTGCCCCGTCGATATGACAGGCCAGAAAACCCGCCCCCTGCCAGTCGTCACTAAGCCAGATGCAGTTGTAGCCATAATCCGCGAAACACCCGGCAAGTTCTTGAAAGTTATAGAGTTCCTTCTGACGGGCGTTCAGGCGGCGATAGTCGATCTTGGCCAGTGTCAAGCGTTTCGCGCCCCGTCCGTCCACCGCCGCGTCCCGGCGGGGATCATTCAAAGCCGGCGGTCACCACGCCTGTCTGCTGGTTGATGCCGACGCGCAATTGCACCGGCAGGGTTTCGGACATGTCCTCGGACCAGACCGCCGCCTCGACCGTCAGCACCAGACCCTTGGCAGGATCGTAATCCGCCCGCAGGCCGCGCAAGGTCAGGGCCGGAAAGCCCATGCCTTCGGCCGAAAGGCTGACCAGCGCGCAGGACCGCGCGCCGAGTTCGTCATAGGGCGGCGACAGGACCATCAGGTGAAACGGCACCGCGCCCGGCTCGATCGTGTCCAGCACTGCGACCCGGACATCGCCATTGGCGAAGGTGGCGGTGTTTTCCTCCCACGGTTCGGCGATGTTGCGGGCGTCGGTCTGCCAGCCGCCGCATTCGCCGACCGACTGCGCCTGGGCCGGGAACGGCGCGAGGGCGAGAAGCCCAAGAGTTTTCAGAAAACTCTTGGCAAAAGCCTTCTGAAGGCTTTTGCGCCCGGTCATGCCCTTGCTCCATCCATTCTATGCCGCATGCCGGCGATGCTGTCGGCAAGGCCAAGAAAGATCGCCTCGCCGATCAGGAAATGGCCGATGTTCAGTTCCATCACCTCGGGGATCGCCGCGACCGGCGCCACGTTGTCATAGGTCAGGCCATGCCCGGCATGGACCTCAAGGCCCAGCGACTGCGCAAGCGTCGCGCCCTGCCGCAGGGCAGCAAGCTCGGCCGCCGCGCCACTTGCGCCATGGTCCAGGAACAGGTCGGCGTAATGCCCGGTATGCAGTTCCACCACCGCGGCGCCGATGCGGGCGCTGGCGCGGATCTGCGCCGGATCGTGGCCGATGAACATCGACACGCGGATGCCGGCGGCGCGCAGGGGCGCGATGAAATCGCGCAGCCGCGCCTCGTCGCCCGCGACATCCAGCCCGCCCTCGGTCGTCCGCTCCTCGCGCTTTTCGGGGACGAGGCAGCAGGCATGCGGTTGATGCTTGAGCAGGATCGCCTGCATTTCATCGGTCGCGGCGCATTCGAAATTCAGCGGCAGCCGCAGCTGCTCCATCAGGCTTTCGATATCCTCGTCGCGGATATGGCGGCGATCCTCGCGCAGATGCGCGGTGATGCCGTCGGCGCCGGCATCCTGCGCCAGCAGGGCGGCGCGGGTCGGGTCGGGAAACGGCGTGCCGCGGGCGTTCCGCACCGTCGCCACATGGTCGATGTTCACCCCCAGCCGCAGCCTGCCCGTCATTGCCCGCCTCCGTCTTCGCCGCGGGCCAGATGACGCTTTTCCCGCCTCTCGCGCAAGTGCCTGGCCCGCGCCCGCTGATAGGCGCTGACCAGCGGAATGGTGATGTAATAGGCGACCAGCCCGCAGGCGATGCCGATGACGATGGAGCCGACGAAATAGGGCAGGAACACCCGGTCCCAGAAATGCGCAAGCCCGCCCCATTGCGCGACATCGGGCGTGAACAGCGCGATCAGGTTGTGCCACAGGTCGCGGATCGCCTCTTCAAAGGCGCGGCCGATCATCCGCGCGCTCAGGAAGGCATCCTGCCCCAGCATCCATTGTCCAAGCCCGATCGAGGCGACGGCAAAGAACGGCGTGGTCAGCGGGTTCGAGATGAACGAACACAGCAGTGCCGCCAGGATGTTGCCGCGCATCGCCCAGGCCAGCACCCCGCCCAGGATCATCTGCAGGCCGGGCAGCGGCAGGATCGACACGAAGGTACCAGCGAACATGCCGCGCGCCACCTTGTGCGGCGTGTCGGGCAGGCGGCGGATGCGGTGACGGAAATAGGTGATGACCCGCGGCCAGCCCGCCCTGGGCCAGAATCCCTCTATGGCGAATTGCCACCAGCGCAGTTTCTGGCGGCGGCGGAACACCATCGGATCAGACCTTTCGGGCGTCGGCCGCCCGTTTCGGGTCGCGGTGGCGGCGGATCGCCGATACCGCACTTTCCGCCTCGAGCGCGGTCATCACCCGGTGCAGGTGTTCGGCGTCGCGCAGGTCAACGTCGATCAGCAGGCGATAGTAATCCGGCTTGCGGTCGACGAAGTGAAGGTCCGAGATATTGGCCCTTTGTTCGCCGATCAGCGTGCAGATACGGCCCAGAACGCCGGCGTCGTTGGAAATCGTCACCTCGAGCGTCACGTCGTTGACCGGCCTGTGGGTGCCGCCCTGCCAGCGCAGGTCGATCCAGCGTTCGGGCTGTTCCTCGTAATCGGCAAGCGCCGGGCAGTCGATGGCATGGACCACCACGCCCTGGCCGCGAAAGGTGATGCCGACGATGCGTTCGCCCGGCACCGGCTGGCAACAGGCGGCACGGCGATAGGAGGTATCGTCCGACAGGCCGACGACCGCCTCGCCGGATTCGACCTCGTCGTCCGGTTTCTGCGCCAGATCGGGATAGATCGCGCGCACCACTTCGCGGGCGGTGATCTCGGCGGCGCCAAGGCGGGCAAGGAGTTCGTCCACGTCATCGACGGCCAGCGCCTTGGCCGCGGTGCGCAGCGCCTTGTCGGTCGCCTTGCGGCCGACATTCTCAAACGCCACGCGGGCCAGTTCGGCGCCCAGCTTGATGAACCTTTCACGGTCCTCTTCGCGCAGCATCCGGCGGATCGCGGTCTTGGCGCGGCCGGTGACGGCAATGTCGATCCAGCTTGCCTGCGGCGTCTGCCCCTCGGCGGTGATGATCTCGACCGACTGGCCGTTCTTGAGCCGCGTCCACAGCGGCACGCGCATCCCGTCGACCTTGGCGCCGACGCAGGCATGGCCGATGCGGGTGTGGATCGCATAGGCAAAGTCGATGGGCGTGGCACCGCGCGGCAGTTTGATCACATCCCCCTTGGGGCTGAAGCAGAACACCTGATCCTGATACATCTCGAGTTTGACAGCTTCGAGAAACTCATCGTGATCGCTGTCGTCGTCAAAGCGTTCCGTCATCTGGGTGATCCAGCGCACCGGATCGACGGCAAAGCGGTTCTGCACCCTTTCGCCGTCCTTGTAGGCCCAATGCGCGGCAACCCCGGCCTCGGCGACCTCGTGCATCTCACGCGTGCGGACCTGCACCTCGACCCGCTTGCCGTCGCGGGCGCTGACGGTGGTGTGGATCGAGCGGTAGCCGTTCGATTTCGGCTGGCTGATGTAATCCTTGAACCGGCCCGGCACCGCGCGCCATTTCTGGTGGATCACGCCAAGCACGCGATAGCAGTCGGCGGCGTCGCGGGTGATGATGCGGAACCCGTAGATGTCGGACAGGCGGGAAAATCCCTGGTCCTTTTCCTGCATCTTGCGCCAGATCGAATAGGGCTTTTTCGCGCGGCCCACCACCTCGGCCTCGATCCCGGACTTGTCCAGTTCGCTGCGGATGTCGGCGGTGATGCGGTCGATCAGGTCGCCCGATTCGCGTTGCAGGGTGATGAAGCGGCGGATGATCGAATTGCGCGCCTCGGCGTTCAGCACGCGGAAGGCCAGATCCTCAAGCTCTTCGCGCATCCACTGCATGCCCATGCGGCCGGCCAGCGGCGCATAGATCTCCATCGTCTCGCGCGCCTTCTGCGCCTGCTTGTCGGGGCGCATCGACTTGATGGTGCGCATATTGTGCAGGCGGTCGGCAAGTTTGACCAGCATCACCCGCAGGTCGCGGGCCATGGCCATGAAAAGCTTGCGGAAATTCTCGGCCTGCTTGCTTTCGACGCTGGAAAGCTGGATGTTCGTCAGCTTTGTGACGCCATCGACCAGTTCCGCGATCTCGCGGCCGAACAGGGCCTCGACTTCGGAAAAGCTGGCCTTGGTATCCTCGATCGTGTCGTGCAGCAGCGCGGTGACGATGGTGGCGTCATCCATCTGCTGTTCGGCAAGGATGACGGCGACGGCGACCGGATGGGTGAAATAGGCCTCGCCCGACTGGCGGCGCTGCCCGTCGTGCATCCGGTCGCCGAACTCCCACGCCCGGCGGATCAGGCCCTCGTTCGTGCGCGGGTTATAGGTGCGGACCAGTGCGATCAGATCGTCGGCAGTCGTCATTCGGTCCGCTCTTTCCTGGCGGGGTTCAGTCCTGGCCCTGGGCTTCCATCAGGGCGCGCAAGAGCCGCTCTTCGGACATGTCGTCATGCGCGGGGCGGTCCATCTCGGCGCTCATGAGGAGCGACATCTGGTCCTCTTCCGGCTCGTCGACCTCGATCTGGGTCTGGTTCGCCGCGATCATGCGTTCGCGCAGATCCTCGGCGCCCTGGGTTTCCTCGGCGATCTCGCGCAGGGCGACGACCGGGTTCTTGTCATTGTCGCGGGCAATGGTCAGCGGGCCGCCGGCGGCGATCTCGCGGGCGCGGTGCGCGGCGAGCATGACAAGTTCGAAGCGGTTGGGAACCTTGTCGACGCAATCTTCGACAGTAACGCGGGCCATCGGGCACTCCCTTGGAAACGGGCGGACGGGGCGCGCGCACAAGCGGGGGCGCAAACCCCAGAGTCGGAAGTCGTCTAACTATGCGCCGCCGCGGGGAATGGCAAGCCGGTTCCGGTCACGAAAGCGGGGCAAGTGCGGCAATTTCCGCGGGCGGCAGGGCGGCCAGCATCTCTGCCACCGTCTGCCCGGTCAGCGGATGGCGCCAGTCGGGTGCCACCTCGGCCAGCGGCACCAGGACAAAGGCACGGTCCTGCAACCTGGGATGCGGCAGGATCAGCGCCGTGGGCGCGGCCTGCCGCTGCTCGGCCGCGGGCAGGGTGCGCCAGCCGGTCTGCGTCGCGGCATCGGGTCGCACCAGATCGTCCAGCGCCAGCAGATCCAGGTCGATGCCGCGCGCACCCCAGCGTTCGGCCCTCACCCGGCCAAAGGCGGCCTCGATGGCATGGAGCGCGGCCAGGATCGCTTCCGGCCCCAGGGTTGTCGCCACGGCGACGGCGGCATTGACGTAATCCGGGCCGCTGCCGGGCGGAAAGGCAGGGGTGCGCCACAGAGTGCTTTTCCCCGTGACCTTTCCTAGCGTCCTCTCTATTTCGTGAAGCGCGGCCCGCAGTGTTTCGGCGGGCGCACCCAACCGGGAATCCACATTCGCCCCCAGAGCGATCAGGGCTGACCTTTCGGCAGATCCCTGCCTGTGGGGTTGCGACATGTCGCGATTTCCTTACATTGCTCAGGTCGGCCGGCCCGCCCTTATTTTCACACCACTCACAAGCGGACGACGGACAGACAGTATCGGAAGGATTTTCCATGTTCTATCGTGACGAGCGTCTGGCGCTCTTCATTGATGGCTCGAACCTCTATGCGGCAGCCAAGAGCCTGGGGTTCGACATCGACTACAAGCTGCTGCGCGCCGAGTTCATGCGGCGGGGCAAGCTGTTGCGCGCCTTCTACTACACCGCGCTGCTGGAAAGCGAAGAATATTCGCCGATCCGGCCGCTGGTCGACTGGCTGCACTACAACGGTTTCACCATGCGGACGAAGGCGGCCAAGGAATACACCGACAGCCAGGGCCGCCGTAAGGTCAAGGGCAACATGGACATCGAGCTTGCCGTCGATGCGATGGAGCTTGCGCCGCATGTCGACCACATGGTCCTGTTTTCCGGCGACGGCGATTTCCGCCCGCTGATCGAGGCGATCCAGCGCAAGGGCGTGCGGGTGTCGGTCGTGTCGACCATCCGGTCGCAACCGCCGATGATCGCCGATGAGCTGCGCCGGCAGGCCGACAATTTCATCGAGCTTGAGGAACTGCGCGAGGTCATCGGCCGCCCGCCGCGCGATGTGCGCCCGATGACGCGCGAGGACGCAGAGCACGAAACCTCGGCAGAGTAGGCAGACGGGCGCCTTGGCGGGGCTGTGTCTTTGCCAGGGCGCAGGGCCTTGCCCGACCTAGGCCGCGCCCGACAACAGCGCCGCCGCCCGTGACGCCAGCGGCGCGGCGCCCTCGGCGGGCAGGGCCAGCACCACCGGCTCTTGCGCCACGGCATCGCTGACTGGCCGCGCCGCCAGCGCCGCTCCGTCATAGGCCAGGTCCGCGGGCGGCCTTGTATAGCTGATGCCGACGCCCTCGCCATGCGCGGCAAGGCTGCGCATGATTTCCAGCGTCGTCACCCGGTGCCGCACCAAGGGATGCAGGCCCTGCGACCGGAACAGCCGCAGCATGTGCCGCACCGACAGCCCCTCGTCGAACAGGATCAGCGGCTCGCGCGAAAGGTCGGCCAGCGTCACGCTGTCTTGCGCTGCCAGCGGCGCCCCCGGCGGCAGAAAGGCATGCGGCGCCACCCGCGCCAGCACCTGCCGCCGGACCGAGGCATCAAGGCCGACGTCATAGCTGATCGCCAGATCGATGGCGCCGTCGCGCAGCCCGTCGGCCAACTGGCCGAAATCGACGGCCACAGGTATCACCTCGACCCCTGGCAGCGCGCTGCGCAGCCGGGTCAGGCTGCGGGGCAGCCAGACCGGCGCCAGATCCTGAAAGCAACCCAGCCGCAGCCGACCCTCGCCACGCCCCGCGCGGGCCGGATCCTCCAGCGCCTGCGCCTGCGCCAGCACCTCGCGTGCGCGGTCCAGAAAGGCCGGCGCGGCGGCGGTCGGCGCCAGCCGCCGCCCCTTGCGGCGCTGGAACAGGGTGATCCCTATCTGCTGTTCCACCTGCGCAATGGCGACCGACAGCGCCGGCTGCGACACGTTCAGCCGCGCCGCCGCCTCGGTCAGCGATCCGCTGTCGGCAACGGCGGCGACATATTCGATCTGGCGCAGGGTCAGTCTTAACATGAGCCTATACCTGACACAGAAATTCATTATTTGAAACTATCAGCGGCAGCGGGCATCACCGGATGATCCAGACAGGAGCCTTCCCCATGCCCCATCCGCTGATTTCGCAATCCGACATCGACACCTATCGCCGCGACGGTGTTGTCATCGTCCGCGGCCTGTTCCGCGATCATGTCGACACCCTGCGCGCCGGGGTCGAACGCAACATGACCGAACCCGGCCCCTTTGCCGCCGAGAACCTCAAGCCGGGCGAGGGCGGACGGTTTTTCGACGATTACTGCAACTGGACCCGGATCCCGGAGTTCGAGACGGTGATCCGCGAGTCGGCAGCGGCCGAGGTTGCCGCCGACCTCATGGGCTCGGACCGGGTGCAGGTGTTCCACGACCATGTGCTGGTCAAGGAACCCGGCACCTCCAAGCCGACCCCCTGGCATCAGGATGGCCCCTATTACTTTGTCGAGGGCGAACACACCGTCAGCTTCTGGTCGCCGCTTGACCCCGTGCGCGAGGCGTCGTTGCGCTGTGTCGCCGGATCGCACCGCTGGCCCAAGCCGGTGCTGCCCAAGCGGTGGCTGGCCGATACCGATTTCTATCCCGACCCCGACGCCTACATGCCGGTCCCCGACCCCGATGCCGAGGGGATGGATATCCGCGAATGGGCGATGGAACCGGGCGATGCCGTTGCCTTCGACTATCGCACCCTGCATGGCGCCCGCGGCAACGACGCCGCCACCCGCCGCCGGGCCTTTTCGCTGCGGCTGGTCGGCGACGATGCCCATTACGTCGAACGGCCGGGCCGCACCTCGCCGCCGTTTCCGGGGCACGGGATGCAGCCGGGGCAATCGCTGCGCGAGGACTGGTTCCCGGTGATCTGGCAGCGCGGCTAGGCTGCGCCCTCAGGGCAGGGACAGTTTCAGCGTGTAATGCCCCTCGCGCGCGATCGTGGCCGCTTTGGCGGCGATCGCGGCGAAATCGCTGGTCACGTCAAAGCTGCAGCCGTTCATCGCCGGCACCAGATGGTCGATCATGGCCAGCGTGGCGCGGGCGCAATCCCCCGGATCGTGACCGCTGCCGTCGCGCAGCGAATCGCGCACGAAATCAAGCCATTCCGCCCCGGTGCCGGTGGCAACGGCGCCGCGGGTCATGTCGGTCGGTACAAAGCCGGGGTTCATCGCCACCGCCAGCACCGCCGAACCGACACGTTCAAGTTCCCGCGCCAGCCCCTCGGTCATCCGCACCACGGCGGCCTTGGAGCAACCATAGCCCGACCCGCCGACCAGCGGGCCAAAGGCGCCGCCGCCGCCATCCATGTTGATGACCAGACCGGTGTTGCGGGCGATCATCGCCGGCAGAACGGCGTGGGCGCACAGGAAACTGCCCAGGAGGTTTGTGGTCACATCGGCCCACCAATCGGCGGGCTGTGCCTGCCACAACGGGCCGGTCGCCTGAAAGCGGCCGGCATTGTTGAACAGGATGTCGATCTGCCCATGCTGCGCCAGGATCGGGGCAAAGACCGCCGCAACCTCGTCTTCGCGGGTGATGTCGCAGCTGTGGGCGCTGGCCCTTTCGCCCCTCGCCTGAATGGCGGCGACGGTCGCGTCCAGACCGGCGCGTCCGCGACCAAGGCAGGCGACATGGGCGCCGCATCGGGCAAAGGCCAGGGCCAGCGCCCGGCCGATACCGCGGCCCGCGCCGGTGACAACCACCACCTGTCCGCTCAGGTCGGGCATGTCACGGCCGGAGCGGCGGGCGGCCGTTGCCGGGGCTGTAATGGCTGCCGGCCCGGTTCAGGTGCGACTTCATCGACAGGGCCGCGCCTTCGACATCACCCTCTTCGATGGCGCGCAGGATCGCCTTGTGTTCCGAAATCGTCAGCGCCCCCAGACCCGGACGCCGCACCCATTGCGAATGGAAATCCTTGAGCCAGCTGAAGATGGAATTGCACAGCTCTACCGCGATGGGGTTCTCGCTCGCCCGTGCGATTTCAAGGTGGAAGGCGCCATCGCGTTCGATGAATTCCTTGGGCGAGCCCATCGCCGCCTTCTGCCGTTCCAGTGCATCGGCGATGCGGCCGATCAGTTCGGGCGTGCGCACCTCGGCGGCGATGCGGGCCATCTGCATCTCCATCACCTCGCGCACTTCCAGAAGATAGCCAAGGCTGCCCTCGGAATGGCGCAGCACATGATAGACGGTCTGCGACAGGCCCGAGAACATGTGTTCGACCGTCGGCATCGCGACACGGGCGCGGCCGCCGTGGCGGATTTCCACAAGGCCGTTGATCTGGAGCTTTTGCAGCGCCTCGCGCACTGCAGGGCGGCCGATGTCGAACTGCGCCATCAGCTCGCGTTCCGACGGCAGCGCCTCGCCCGGCATCAGGTCGCCCGATTGCAGCATGGCCAGCAATTCGTCCTCGATCCGGCTGGCGGCTTTCGGCCGGCGGGCGGCATCCGCCGTGCCTGCGTCGTTCCGGCCCGGATCATCCGGCCTGTCGTTCATGGCTACACCCCTTTGCTGGGCAATATATATCATCACATTCCGCGCGCGTCACGGCCCGGATTTCAAAGTTGTCAGCCGCGCAACCGACAGGAAAATAGGGAAATCTGTCGGCAGGCAAGCCAATTTCGCCTCTTGCCTTCGGCAAAGGCTTGGATAGACTGGTATCATGAGTTTGGGGCAACACATGTCGGGACGCGAACAGGCGCCATGGGTCGCCGGCACGGTCGAACCCGCGCCGCAGGCCATCTGGCTGACCGCGGGGCCGCTGCGCCTGTCGCTGACCGCCGGGGCGGTCTCTGGCCTGTTCGTCAACGGGGTCGAGGTGATCCGCGCCATCGACTATCCGATCCGCGATCCTGACTGGGGCACGGCGGTGCTGACCGAAATCCTGGCCACCACCGCGCCCGCCGGGGACGGACAAAGCTATCACCGGCGCTTTCGCGGCGGCGGTTTTGACGGAGAGTTCCATATCTTGCTAGATCCCGCCGGCGTGGTGGACCTGCGGCTTGCGCTGGTGGCCGAACAGGCGGTCCGTGTCAGCCGCGCCGGTTTCGTGGTGCTGCATCCTCTCTCTGTCGCGGGCGGGGCGCTGACCGTCACCCATCCTGACGGCAGCCGGACCGAGTCCCACTTTCCCACCCTCATCAACCCGACGCATCCGGCGATGGACATCGCCGGCCTTGACCACGACCATCTTGGCCAACGGGTGCAGATCGCCTTCGAGGGCGAGATCTTCGAGATGGAGGACCAGCGCAACTGGTCTGATGCCTCGTTCAAGACCTATTGCCGGCCCCTGTTGCGGCCCTATCCGTTCCAGGTGGCCGCCGGCGACACCATCGCGCAGCGCATCGTCGTGACGCTGGGCCGCGGCAGATCCGCCGCCGTGCCCGCCGCACCCCGGGTTGCGCCCTGCGACCGGATGCCGGCCATCGGCCTGGCCATTGATCCGTCCGTGCCGCAAGCCGGCCGGGCGGGTCCGGCGTCGACCCTGCTGCCTGCTCTCCCTCGGGTGGCACGGGTCGACGCCGCCCTTGATCGGGATCTGGACTGGCTGGCGCGGCAGGGCGGCCCGCTCGACCTGGAAATCGTGACCGATGGCGCGCCCGCGGCCCTGCGCGACGGGCTGGCGCGGGTCGCCGGGGTGCTGGATCGCGCCGGGATCACGGCAGGCAGGGTGACCGCGCTGCCCCGCGCCTTTCTGCGCTGCATCCAGCCGTGGGAACCGCAGCCGGCGGGCGCTTCGATCCTTGACGCGGCGCAGGCGGCGGCCATCGCCTTTCCGCGCGCCAGCATCGGCACCGGCGTGCTGACCAATTTCACCGAACTGAACCGCGCCCGGCCGCCGCTGGGCGCCGCCGGATTCGTCACGTTGTCGCTGACGCCGCTGGTCCATGCCGCCGACGATGCCTCGGTCATGGCGACGCTGGACGCGCTGGCCCCGATCGCCGCAACCTTGCGCGACATCTATCCGCAGGCGCCCTTGCGGCTGGGTCTGGCGGCGGTGGGGATGCGCAGCAATCCCTATGGCGCCGATGTGGCGGCCAATCCGCAGCAGGGGCGCATCGCCATGGCCGGGGTCGATCCGCGGCACCGCGGGCTGTTCGGCGCCGCCTTTGCCGTGGGGGTCGCGGCGTCTCCCCTGGCCGCAACCGCCGAGATGCTGGTGCTGGGGGCACCCTATGGCCGTTTCGGCATCGCCATCGGCGCGGCCGACTGGCCGCAGCCGCCGTTTGACGACCGGCCCGATCTTGCCGTCACTCCGCTGTGGCATGTCATCCGTGGCCTTGCCGCCCTTGTCGGGCTGCCGCGCGCCCCGCTTGCGTTGCCTGCGGGCCTGCACGGCGTCGCGGCATGGGACGCGGGCCACCAACGGCTGATCGTCGCCAATTGCAGCGCCGAGCCTGTCACGCTGCCCTTGCCCAGCCGCGCCCGCCTGCATCTTCTGGACGAAACCACCGCCGAAACCGCGCTGGCCGATCCCCTGTGGCTCGACCGTGGCGGACAGCCAGCGGCAGAAGACGTGATGCTGCGGCCCTGCGCCATCGCCTTTGTCGAACAGGAAGCCGGAGGCGCCGATGCCGCATGACGGCGTGCTGATCGGCTGCGGGTTCTTTGCCCAGAACCACCTGCACGCCTGGGCGGCACAGCCCGAGGCGCGGATCGTCGCCGTCTGCGACAGCGATCCGGCCCGTGCGCAGGCCACGGCCGAACGCTTTGGCATCGCCCACCATTACAGCGATGCCGCGCAGGCGCTGGCGCTGCATCGGCCCGGTTTTGTCGATATCGTCACCACCTCGGCCAGCCACCGGCCGCTGGTCGAACTGGCGGTCGGTCACGCGCCGCTGGTGATCTGCCAGAAGCCCTTTGCCGATTCCTATGCCGATGGCAGCGCCATGGTCGCCGCGGCCAGGGACGCCGGCAGCACGCTGCTGGTGCACGAGAATTTCCGCTGGCAGCGCCCCTATCGCCGCATGGCGGGTCTGCTGCGCGCCGGGGTGATCGGCACGCCGCGCTTTGCCCGGATCAGTTTTCGCCACGGCTTCGACAATTACGGCAACCAGCCGTATCTGGCGGAAATCGAACGCTTTTCGCTGATGGACATGGGCCTGCACCTGTTCGACCTTGCCCGCGTCCTGGTGGGCGAGGTCGACCGTGTCACCTGCGTGACCCAGCGCCGCAATCCGCGGGTGCGGGGCGAGGATGCCTTCACCGCGCTTCTGGCGCATCGGGACGGCGCGGCGAGCGTGGTCGATTGTTCCTATGACTCGGTCATCCGGCCCGAGCCGTTTCCGCAGACCAGCGCCTGGATCGAGGGGGATCGCGGCACGCTGGAACTGTCCGCCGATTACCGCCTCACCCGCCACCTACCGACCGGCGCGGAAAGCCATGACGAGGAACCGCCGGTCCCTGCCTGGGGCGCGCGGCCTTGGCATGGCATCCAGGACAGCGTCGTTGCGTTCTGCGCCCATGCCGTCAGCGTGATGCAGGGCCGGGCCGAGGGTCAGCCGACCGGCGCGCACAACCTGCGCACGCTGGCCATGGCGCTCGCCTGCTACGATTCGGCGGCAAGCGGCCGGTCCATCGCCATCGACGACTGGATCGGGGCGCAGGGATGAGCGACCGGATCCGCGCGACCTATGTCATCGAAACCCCCGGCGATCCGGCGCGGGCCGCCGCGATCATGGCGGGCGAGCAATCCTCGGGCACCTTCATCGCCTTGCCGGGCGAGGATGCGGCGCTGGTCGAACGCGCCGGGGCGCGGGTCGAGGCACTGACGGAACTGCCGGGGGCGGCAGAGCCGTCCTTGCCCGGCGCCGTTCCCGCCGGCGGCCCGGTGCGCCGGGCCGAGGTGGTGCTGTCGTTCCCCATGGCCAACATCGGCCCGTCGCTGCCCAACCTGATGGCCATGGTCGCCGGCAACCTGTTCGAACTGCGCGAGGTCAGCGGCCTGCGACTGGCCGACATCGACCTGCCTCCGGCTTTTCTTTCGCCCCATGCCGGGCCGAGGTTCGGGGTCGAGGGCACCTTTGCCCTGTGTCCCGGCGCGGGGCGGCCCTTGATCGGCACCATCGTCAAGCCCAGCGTCGGCCTGTCGCCCGACCAGACCGCTGCGTTGGCCGGGGAACTGGCCGCCGCCGGCATCGATTTTGTCAAGGATGACGAGCTGCAATCCGACGGCCCGTCCTGCCCGTTCGACGCGCGGGTGCGCGCGGTGATGGCGGTGCTGCGCGCGCATCAGGACCGCACCGGGCGCCGCGTGATTTATGCCTTCAACCTGACCGGCACCGTGGACGAGATGCGCCGCCGCCACGATCTGGTCGCGGCCGAGGGCGGCACCTGCGTCATGGTCAACCTGACCGGCGCCGGCCTGAGCGGGGTGATGGCGCTGGCACAGCATTCGCGGCTGGCGATCCATGGCCATCGCAACGGCTGGGGCGCGCTGTCGCGGCATCCGGCGCTGGGCTGGTCCTATACCGCCTGGCAAAAGGTCTGGCGTCTGGCGGGGGTCGATCACCTGCATGTCAACGGGCTGGGCAGCAAGTTCGCCGAAACCGACGACAGCGTGATCCGGTCGGCCCGCGCCTGCCTGACGCCGCTGGGGCAGGACCGGCCGCGGCTGGTGCTGCCGGTGTTTTCCTCGGGTCAGACGGTGCGGCAGGCCGGGCCGACCTTTCGCGCCATCGGCACCACCGACCTGATCTTTGCCGCCGGCGGCGGCATCCACGCCCATCCCGACGGGCCGGGGGCCGGGGTCAGGGCACTGCGCGATGCCTGGGACGCGGCGCGGGACGGGGTGCCGCTCGAGTCGGCCGCCCGCCACTCGGCCGCCCTGTCGCGGGCGCTGGCGCATTTCCCGGCATGACCGGGCCGCAGATCGCCTGGTATGGCGACGATTTCACCGGCTCGGCCGCCGTGCTCGAGGTGCTGGCGGCGGCGGGGTTGCGGGCGGTGCTGTTCCTTGATCCCCCCGGACCCGAGACTCCGATTGACGGACTCGACGCGGTGGGCATCGCCGGCATGTCGCGCACCTGGTCGCCGGCGCAGATGCGCGACGGCCTGCCGCCGGTGTTCCGGGCGCTTGCCGCCACCGGGGCGGCGGTCCTGCACTACAAGATCTGCTCGACGCTCGATTCCTCGCCCGCTGTCGGGTCCATCGGCACCGCCATCGACATTGCCGCGGCTACGGTGCCGTATGACTGGATGCCGCTTTATCCCGCCTCGCCGGGGGTGGGGCGCTATCAGGCGTTCGGCACCTTGTTCGCCCGCAGCGGCGGGGCGATCCACCGGCTTGACCGCCATCCGGTGATGCGGTGCCACCCGGTCACCCCGATGGACGAGGCGGATGTGCGGCTGCATGTCGGCCGGCAGACCGGCGCCGGCATCGGCCTGATTGACCTGCTGGACTTGCCCGAGGCCGATGCCGCGCTGGACCGCCTGCTGGCCGTCGGAACCCGCGTGGTGGCTCTGGATACGGTGACGCCCGACGATCTTGCCCATGTCGGGCGGCTGATCGCGACACGGGCAGGGCGCGGACGTCTGATCGCCTTCGGATCACAAGGGGTCGAAGAGGCGCTGGTTGCCCATTGGCGGACGAGTGGGCGGATCGGGGCGGCGGCCGCGGGCGTCATCCCGCCCGCGGCCTGCCTGCTGGGCCTGTCGGGATCGGTGTCGGCGATTACCGAGAGGCAGTTGGCGCAGGCGGCAGAGGCGGGGTTCCATCTGATCCGGCTGGATGCGGCGGCGGTCCTTGCCGATGCCGACAGCGCCGTCGCGGGCGCGGCCATCGCGGCGCTGTCCGCGCTGCGCGCCGGGCGCCCGGCCCTGGTGGCCACGGCCCTTGGCCCCGGCGATGCGTTGCACCGGCCCGGCCGGGCGGCGGCTGGCACCGGAGAGCAGATCGGCGCCGCGCTGGGCAGGGTCGCGGCCCGGGTGCAGGCGGCGCTACCCCTTGACCGGATCGTGGTGGCGGGCGGCGATACCTCGGGCAGCGTCTGCCGGGCGCTGGGCATCGGCGCGCTGGACTATCGCGGGCGGCTGGCGCCGGGGGCGGGCCTGTTCGGCGCGCTGACGGCCGGAGGGCGGCCGATGGGGTTCGACATCGCGCTGAAGGGCGGGCAGATGGGGCCGCCCGACTATTTTCCGTTGATGCGCGATGGCTGGGCCAGCAGCGCCGCAAGCTGAGGTTTCAGCGCGCCGGTCCCCATGCCCAACTCCCGCGCGGCGGCATTGGCGGCCGAGACCACGCCATGGTCCAGCATGTGCAACGGATGGCCGATCTCGCCCGTTGCGGCATCGACGGCCAGCGCGGCGATTCCCGCCGCCTCAAGCCGCGGCAGCGCGGCGCGCCCGGCATCGTCGCGTCCGCCGCCGGCATCGTTGAACACCACCAGCGCCGGGCGATGGCGCAGGGCGAATTCGCCCGAAACCGCGCCGCCATGCGAGCCGGTCAGGACAAAGCGGCCACGGTCGCCCTCGCGCAGCATCGACACCGAATCAAGGACCAGAAGGCTGCCGCCGCCCAGCGGCACCTCGCGCCGGTTCAGCACCGGCTCCTCCATGCGCCCGCCCGGAACGGCCACGGGCCGCAGAGCCAGGGCAGCGGCCTGCACCGTCATTCCCGGCGCCGCGCCCGCAGCAAGGGCCGCCGCGTTGGCGTGGCTGACCCGCCCATGGTCCCAGGTATCGCGGCCATCGCCGATCCGCGCGCTGTCATGCGCCACCGCCAGCGCCGGCAGGCCGATGCCGTCAAGCTCGTCCAGCGCGCGGATGCCGGCGCGGTTCTGCCCGATCCCGGCATCGTTGTAGAACACCGCGGCCAGCCCGCGGCCCTTGACGAACTGCGCCGAACTGGTGCCGCCATGGGAACCCGACACGACCACGGCTCCGGCGTCGCCGGGTTCCAGAATGGTGATCGTATCGGTGACCAGCACGCGCCGTCCGTCCGGCAGGGCGACAAAGGCGCGATACATGGCCTAGATCGCGGTGATTTCCGCGATCGAGCGGTCAAGCTCGCTGCGGTCGAACAGCCGTTTCCAGTCAGGCTGGAACAGTTTCGGCATGGCGGAATCGATGGCCTTGAGGCAGCCGTCCGACATGCGGGCGCCGGGCACATGGCCAAAGATCGTCGCTGCCTCGGCATAGATATGGCCAAGGATGAAATCGCGCGACATCGCCAGCGGCACGCCCAGCCGGGCGGCCTCGTCCATCGACTGCCGGATCAGGGTCAGGCAGGTGGCGGTGATCGTCTCGGACAACAGGGGTTCGAGGATCGCCATCTGGTCAAGCGTGGCGTGATGCACATGGCTCACCGGCGCATAGAAGGCCGAGGCGAGGTCGGCCCCGGTCTGGAAATCCTCCTCCGGCCCCTGGACCAGCGCGCAGACGATGGCCTGGCGGGCACCGGCGCCGCCAAAGGTATCGGCTGCGGCGGTGGCATCCGCCTCCCAGTTGAAGATCGACGGGTGGCACGGGTGGGCGACGAAATAGGACAGGTCGGGCCGGTCGGGCATCTGCCCGGCATAGGGGGCGGCGGCGTCAAGCACGACGATCATCGTGCCGGGCGCCAGATGCGGCGCCACCCCGGCCGCAACCCGCCCGATCAGGTTGTCCGGCACGGCAAGGATGACGATTTCGGCGGCGCGGCAGGCAATGTCGATGTCGGTGCAGGTGACGCCGAGTTCGGTCTGGACCGCGGCACGGCGCGAAGGGTCGATTTCGCAATATGTCATCACATAAGCAGAGCGCGCCAGATTTCGCGCCAGCCGCAGGCCCATCTTGCCGCCCGCCCCTACAAGAGCCACCCTTTTCATCGGTTTTCCCCATGCCTTCCGGAATCTCTGCCTGGACAACTCATTAGTCCAGTTGTGACAACGTGACAAGCCTCGCAATCATGCGGATTCTGCCTGCCGTCCGGGGAAGCCGAGAGCGTTTAGCAGAGAAGGTATCAACTATTGCGTTGTTATATAATGTATAATGCCGAGCATCTGCCAACATCCGCCGCGCCACGACAAAGCCACGCAGTTCTGTTGACAGGCGCGTCCACGGATGACAATACTCCATGAGTTGATACCAGATGCCCAGGGGGCCGGTCTGGCAAACGACAGGGAGGGAAAGCGATGCTCAGGGTGAAGAAGTGGAAGGCCGTCGCACTGGCGGGCGGCGTCGCGGCGATGGCGGTTTCGGCGGCCCAGGCCGAGGAATTGCGGTTCTGGACGCTGGCCTTTGCCAGCGAATCGGCGACCATCGCCTTCAACGAGATGGTGGCGGCGTTCGAGTCGAGCCATCCCGGCGTCGACATCATCGTCGAGACGCGCGGCGTCGACGAACACAAGACCGCGCTGCGGCTGGCCGCACAGGCCGGGCAGGGGCCGGACATCTATTTTTCGTGGAGCGGTCTTGGCCAGTCGGGCGAATACATCACCGCCGGCCTGAGCGAGCCGATGGAACGCTACTATCAGCAATTTGGCTGGTATGACCAATACGAACCCGCCGCGCTGGCCTTTGCCATGCATGACGCGAACGGCGAAATCCACGGCGTCCCGTTCTCGATGAACGGCGAGGCGATCTATTACAACAAGGCCCTGTTCGAGCAGGCCGGAATCACCGCAGAACCCCAGACCTGGGACGAGCTGATCGCCGCCAATGACGCCTTGGTCGCCGCCGGCATCGCGCCCTGGACCTTTGGGGGTTCGGTCAACTGGCACCTGATGCGCCTGATGGATGTCATCATGGAGCATGAATGCGGCGCCGAAACCCATGACGCGCTGACCTCGCTTACCGCGAACTGGGCAGAAGAACCCTGCGTCACCGCGTCTTTCGTCGAACTCAAGCGCTGGGCGGACAACTACATCCTGACGCCCTTCATGGGGATCGGGCAGGAACAGTCGTTCAACCTGTTCGTCGCCGGCCGCGCGGCCATGATGCTCGAGGGTGACTGGCTGGTCGGGCAGCTGGACCAGAACGGAGTCCTTGACGCCTACGACGTGTTCGCCTTTCCGACCGATACCGGCCGCCTCTACGGCTTTGGCCAGTATTACTACATTTCGGCCTATTCCCAGAACAAGGACCTGGCGGCCGAGTTCCTCGACTTTCTCAACAACGCCGAAAATTCGCAGAAATATCTGGGCAATGCCGGCGTCATGTCGATGAACCGCAATGTCACCTATTCCTACGAACGCGACCTGGAAAACCAGTGGCTGGAAATCTTCCAGAGCCATGACGAGATCTTCATGAACTCGGACCTGCCGCTGTCCTTGGCGCAGACCAACGAATACTTCCGCATCCACAACAGCGTGGCCGATGGATCCATGGCGCCGGAAGAGGCGGGCGCCGCGTTCCAGAGCTTTGTTGACGCGAACCCCTAGGGGCAACGAAAGTGGTCCGGGCGCCCCCTGGGGCTGCCCGGACCTTCGCGAGGCGCGGGAACGGAGCGGTAATGGCGTCGCAGATCAATACCCCGCTTCTCAGGCGGCCCGGTGTGCAGGCACCGCTTCTTCTGTTCCCGGCCATAGCGGTCTATGCGGTCTTTGCCGTCTATCCGTTGATCGACGTGTTCGTCGTCAGCTTCCAGCAATGGAACGGCATCGCGCCGGAACGGGTCTGGGTCGGGCTGGACAATTACAGCGCCGCGCTGTTCCGCGACCCGGTGTTCCACGTCGCCCTGCGCAACACCGCGATCTGGACCGTGCTGTCGATGATCTTTCCGCCCTTGGTCGGGCTTGTGCTGGCGCTGGCGCTGAACCAGCCGATCTTCGGGCGCGGCCTTCTGCGGACCGTCTTCTACCTGCCGGTCATCATCGCCTCGATCGGGGTCGCGACGATCTGGCGCTGGATGTATGACCCGTTCTTCGGGGCGGTGAATGCGGTCCTGAACGGGGTCGGCGTCGATGTCGGGATGCGCGACTGGCTGGGCGATCAGGACATCGCGCTGTATTCCATCTTCGTCGCCTATGTCTGGCAGAATGCCGGCGCGTCGATGGTGCTGTTCCTTGCCGGCTTGCAGGGCGTCGACAAAAGCCTGGTCGAGGCGGCGCGGATCGACGGCGCCCGGCGCTGGAACGTGTTCCGCCATGTCACCTTTCCGGCGCTGCGCCCGGTGCTGACCATCGTGATCGTGCTGTCGATCATCAATTCGCTCAGGGCATTCGACATCGTTTACGGCATGACCAAGGGCGGGCCGGCGCAGGCGACGCAGATGCTGGCGCTCTGGGCCTTTACCCAGTCGATGCAGATTTTCGAATTCGGCCGCGGCGCCGCGATCTCGGTCATGCTGCTGGTCATCACCGCGGCCATCGTCATCCCCTATCTGACCTGGATGCGCCGGCTTGAGGCGCGGGGCGGAAGATGAGCGTGCTGCGCAGCCTTGTTTCCCGCCATTCCCCCGACAGCGGCCGGCTGGCGACCGTGGATCCGGTGCTGGTGGCGCTGTGGATCAGCCTTGTGGTGCTGGCAATCCTCTGGCTTGTCCCGTTTGGCTTCATCACCATCACCGCGCTGAAAAGCAACATGGCGGTGATGGGCACCGATCCGTTCGCCCTGCCGCCCGATCCGACGCTTGCCAATTTCCCCGACGCCTGGCGGCGTGGCAATTTCAACGCTACCTTCTTCAACAGCGTCGTCATCACCGCGATCAAGGTGCCCCTTGGCATCGCCATATCCGCCGCCGCGGCCTATGCGCTGGCGCAGATTCAGGGGCGTCTGACCCGCGTTCTGCTTGCCGCGATCACGCTTGGCACCATGCTGCCGTTCCAGGTCATGCTGGCGCCGCTGTTCAGCGTGGTGAACGGGTTCGGGCTGCTCAACACCTATCCCGGTATCATCCTGCCCTATCTGGCCTTCGGCGTGCCCTATCAGGTGTTCATCCTGCACGGGTTCTTCCGCCAGATCCCGCGTGAGTTGACCGAGGCTGCGACCATCGACGGCGCCAGCCATGTCACCATCTTCCTGCGCATCTTCCTGCCGGTGTCGATCCCGGTGCTGACGGCGCTGTTCATTCTGGATTTTGTGGCGACCTGGAACGAATTCGCCATGGCGCTGGTGATCCTGCAGAACAGCGACATGTGGACCCTGCCGCTGGGGCTGATGAGCTTTCAGGGCCAGTTTTCGTCCAGCTACGGCCAGCTCAACGCGGCGATCATCATGACCGTGCTGCCCGCCACCATCGTTTACCTGATCTTCCAGCGCTATTTCGTCAGCGGCCTGACCGCCGGCGCTGTGAAGGGCTGAACCCGAAGGGAGACCCGACCTTGCACCATCCGGCCACCACCCCCCGCTGGGACGTATTCGAGATCAGGCTTGAGGGGCCGTCCGCCGGCAATCCCTATCTCGAGGTCGATCTCGAGGGGCGGTTTTCGTTCGGCAACCGCGTGGTGACGGTGCCCGGCTTTTACGACGGCGACGGGACCTATCGGATCAGGTTCATGCCCGACACCGAGGGCGACTGGCGCTTTTCCACCGTCTCGACCTCGGCGGATCTGGATGGGCGGGAAGGCCGTTTCACTTGCACCGCAGCGCGGGCGGGAATGCACGGGCCCTTGCGCGTCCACAACAAGTTCCATTTCGCCCATGCCGATGGCACGCCCTATTTCCCCTTCGGAACGACCTGCTACGCCTGGATGCACCAGCCGCTGGACATGCAGCGCCAGACGATCGAGACGCTGAAGGGCACGCGCTTCAACAAGCTGCGGATGATGATCTTTCCCAAGGATTACATCTACAACTACGACGAACCGCTGATGCATTTCTACGAGGCGGGCCCCGATGGCGCGCTGGACTGGGACCGGCCGAATTACGCCATGTTCCGCCATGTCGACAGCCAGATCGAAACGCTGCGCGACATGGGATTCGAGGCCGACCTGATCCTGTTCCACGCCTGCGACCGCTGGGGCTATCGCGACATGGGGCATGACCGCGATTTCCGCTATCTGCGCTTCCTGTGTGCCCGGCTTGCCGCATTCGCCAATGTCTGGTGGGCGCCGGCCAACGAATACGATTTTCTTCTGGACGTGAAACCGCTGTCGCACTGGCAGGCGATCTTCGAGACGCTGGAACGGTACGATCCCTATCGGCATCTGAAGTCGATCCACAACGGCGACCCGGCGATGATTTACAACCATCGCCTGCCCTGGGTCGATCACGTCTGCCTGCAGAACTGGGACGTGAAGCTGACAGCGCAGTGGCGTAAGGATTGGGGCAAGCCCATCGTCAACGACGAACCGGAATACGAAGGCAACATTCCCCGGCCCTGGGGCAATATCTCGGGCAGGGAGCTGGTCCATCGATTCTGGATCACGGTGATGCGCGGCGGCTATGCCGGGCATGGCGAGACCTTCCTGCATCCGAACCACGAACTCTGGTGGTCCAAGGGCGGGATCCTGCGCGGCGAAAGCGAACCGCGCATCGCCTTTCTGCGCGGCCTGATCGAGGAGGATGTGAAGAACGGGCTGACGCCCTTCACCTATCCCGAACATTCCTGGGAATGGACCCGCGTGTCGGGCGCTTACGATGGCGATGTGCGGTTCCTCTATTTCGGCGAACACCAGCCGGCCGAATGGGCGGTGGGCCTGCCCATGCAGGATGGCGATTACGAAATCGACCTGATCGACACATGGGAGATGACGATCACGCCGCTGGAAAAGGCGCCCTTGCCCGAGGCGCCGGCCTTCCGGCAGGGCGGCGGCGAATATCTGGGTGGCGAACCCGAGGCTGCCTTCGGCATCCGCCTGCCGGGAAAGCCGTGGCAGGCGGTGCGGGTGCGGCCGCGACGCCGGGGGGCTTGAATGGCGACGGTTTCGATTTCCGATGTCGGCAAGAGCTTTGGTGCGGTCGAGGTGCTGCGCAATGTCTCGGCCGAGCTTGAGGACGGCGAATTCCTGATCCTTGTTGGCCCCTCGGGCTGCGGCAAATCCACGCTGTTGCGGATGATCGCCGGGCTGGAAAGCATCACCACGGGCACTGTCCGGATCGGCGACCGGGTGGTGAACACCGTGCCGCCGAACGAACGCGATATCGCCATGGTGTTCCAGAACTACGCGCTTTACCCCCAGATGACCGTGGCGCAGAACATGGGCTTTGCCCTGTCGCTGGCACGGGTGCCAAAGGCGGAAATCGCGGCGCGGGTCGCCGCGACGGCGCAGGTTCTGGGCCTTGATTCCCTGCTGGACCGCTATCCGCGCCACCTGTCGGGCGGCCAGCGCCAGCGGGTGGCGATGGGCCGCGCGATCATGCGCGAACCGGCGGTGTTCCTGTTCGACGAACCCCTCTCGAACCTTGATGCGCAACTGCGGGTCCGGATGCGGGCCGAGATCAAGACCCTGCAACGCCGTCTGGGGACGACGTCGATTTATGTCACCCACGACCAGGTCGAGGCGATGACAATGGCCGACCGCATCGTGGTGATGAACGGCGGGCGGGTCGAACAGATGGGCGCGCCGCTTGACCTGTTCGACCGGCCGGCGAACCGCTTTGTCGCCACCTTCATCGGCTCGCCGTCGATGAACTTTCTGCGCGGGACGCTGGCGACCGAAGGCGGGCCGGCCCTGCTGACGGCGGACGGCGCGCGCCTGCCGCTGGCGGCGCTGCCCGCGGGCCGCGGTGCCGGCGATGCCGTCGATCTGGGCATCCGGCCCGAACATGTCGTGCTGCGCCCCGATGACGGCGCCGAGGCGGCTGTCGAGGTGGTCGAGCCGATGGGGTCGGAAACCCTTCTTACCCTTTTGCTCGGGACCGAACGCCTCGCGGTGCTGGTGCGCGACCGCCTCGCGATCCGCCCCGGCGAAACGCTGCACGTCGGGTTCATGCCGGGGGCCGAGCATTTCTTTGACCCCGACAGCGGGCAAAGACTGTGACCGCGCTGCGGGTTCTTGTCGTCGGGCTGGGCACCATGGGCCGGTCCCATGCCCGGGCCTATGCCGCGCTGGACGGCTATGACCTTGCCGGGCTATGCGTGCGCCACCCGGACAATCACCCCTGGATCGCCGATGAATTTCCCGGCGTCCCGGTGATGACCGATTTCCATCAGGCGCTTGCCGCGCTGCGCCCCGATGTGGTGTCGGTCAACACCTGGTCCGACACCCACGCCCCCTATGCCATCGCCGCGATGGAGGCGGGGGCGCATGTCTTTGTCGAAAAGCCCCTTGCCGAAACGGTGGCCGAGGCCGAGGCGATGGCCGAGGTGGCGGCGCGCACCGGGCGCAAGCTGATGGTCGGCCATATCCTGCGGGTGCATCCGGCCTGGACGCAGTTCATCGACACGGCGCGGACGCTGGGCAAGCCGCTGGTCATGCGCATGAACCTCAACCAGCAGGCCGATGGCGATGGCTGGCTGGGGATGCAGCGGTTGATGCGCAGCCTGTCGCCGCTGGTCGATTGCGGCGTGCACTACGTCGACATGATGTGCCTTGCCACAGGCGCGCGCCCCGTGCGGGTATCGGCGATCGGCGCACGCCTGACCGAGGCGGCGGCGCCCGGCATCTGCAATTATGGCCAGTTGCAGGTCAGCTTCGATGACGGATCTGTCGGCTGGTACGAGGCCGGCTGGGGGCCGATGATGTCGGAAACCGCCTATAGCGTGAAGGATATCGTCGGGCCGCTGGGCGCGGTGTCGATGGTCGCGGGCGCGGCGGCGGGGTCGGCGGATGTCGAAGGCCATACCGCGGTCAGCAGCCTGCGCCTGCACCATGCCGCCATCGGGCCGGACGGCCGCTTTGCCCGCGCCGACGAGGTTCTGGATTGCGCCGACCTTGACCACGACCGGCTTTGCGCGCTGGAACAGGCGGCGTTGCGCGACGCGATCCTGAACGATGCCGATCTGTCCGGTCCCTTGCGCGGGGCCATCGACAGCCTGCGCATCGTGCTGGCGGCGGACGAGGCGATGCACAGCGGCCGAATCGTCGAACTGCCGTGACGCCGCCCGGCGTTCTGACGAGGCGACGGGCAAAACTTCTTGGCGTCATCTAATTTTCTTTACTCGCTCCCGCCGCCACGGCAGACTGACCCCCCAAGGGCCCGAGTCGTGCCCGATCCTGCACCGGGCGCGCGCATGACCGAAACCGAACGACCCATCCCCGCGGATGCGACGCCCCGGCCGCCGGTGGGGCCGCTGATGCGGGGAATGCGTCGGCGGCTGGACATCACGCTTGCCGCGCTTGCCGCGGCGACGGGCCTGTCCTCGGGTTATCTGTCGCAGATCGAACGTGACCTTGCCACGCCGTCGCTGGGTGCGCTGACGCGGATCGCCCATGCCCTTGGCGCCGACATCGCCCAGTTCATGCCGGTGCCGCGCGAATCGGGCATCCTGAACCGCGCCGCCACCCGCGAGACCACCTGGATTCGCGCCGGGGGCATGACCTATCAGCGGCTGCACGGCGACTTTCCCGGCGCCACCTTCAGCGCCTTCGACATCACCCTGCCCGAGGGCTTTGTCGGCGAGGCCGACCGGCACGAGGGCGAGGAATTCGTCCGCCTGATCTCGGGCCGGGTCGAATTCCTGATCGACGGCAACAGCCATGTGCTGGACCCCGGCGATACGCTGCATTTCCGGTCCGACATGCAGCATCAGGCGCTGAACCGGGCGGCGGGGCCGTCGGTGCTGTTCTGGCTTGGCCCTTCGCCGGTGCTGCGCCTGCGCGAGACGCATCATGGCCAGTAGCGCGCTGTCCCGCCTGCCCCTGGGCTATGTCCTGCAGCGGCTGGCGCTGATGCTGGTCACGCTCTGGGCCATCGTCACGCTGACCTTCTTTCTGATGCACGCCGTTCCCGGCGGCCCCTTCGTGTCGGAAAAGATGGTCGAGCCCGAAATCCGCGCCGCGCTGGATGCCAAGTTCGGGCTGGATCAGCCGGTGTGGCGGCAATACCTGACCTATCTGGGCAATGTGATGACCTTCGACCTGGGGCCGTCGTTCAAATACCCCGGCGTCTCGGTCAACGAGATGATTGCCGAGGGGCTGCCGGTCACGGCGCAGACCGGGCTTCTTGCGGTGATCTGCGTGGTGGGGCTGGGCGTGCCGCTGGGCGTCGTCGCGGCGCTGAACCGCAACCGCTGGCCGGATACCGGGGTGATGATGATCGCCACCATCGGCGCGGCGATCCCGTCCTATGTCATTGCCACCGTTGCGCTTTACATCTTTGCCCTGCGGTTGGGCTGGGTGCCGACGTTCGGGCTGGACGACTGGCGCGGCTATTTCCTGCCGGTCTTTGCCCTGTCGGGGTTCTGGCTGTCCTTCATCGCCCGGCTGACCCGATCAAGCCTGCTGGAAACGCTTGACCAGGACTACATGACGACCGCGCGGGCCAAGGGGCTGCGGCGCGGGCAGATCCTGATCCGGCATGGCCTGCGCAATTCGCTGATCCCGGTGGTGACGGTGATGGGGCCGGTGATCGCCAACCTGCTGACCGGCAGCTTCGTCATCGAACAGATCTTTGCCCTGCCCGGGATCGGCCGGCATTTCGTGCTGTCGATCACCAACCGCGACTATACCGCGATCATGGGCATCACGATCTTCTATGCCGCGCTGCTGATGCTGATGATCTTCATCGTCGACCTGCTTTACGTCTTTCTTGATCCGCGCATCGACTATCGGAGGCGGGGATGACCGATACCCGTTGGGAACCCGTCGCCCGCGATGCCATCGGGGCCGAGGTCATTGCCGCCCCCGTCCGCGGCTATTGGCAGGACGTGCGCGCGCGGCTGTGGCGCAACAAGCCGGCGGTGCTGGGGCTGGGGTTCATCCTCCTGCTGCTGCTGGCCGCGGTGTTCGGGCCGATGCTGTCGCCGCATTCCTATCGCACGCAGGATCTGCAACTGGCGAACCTGCCGCCGGTGTTCCGCCTGAACGAGGTCGGCGAAGGCCGGCTGATCTATGTCAACGCCGGCAACCTCAACCTTTACGAGGTCGATGCGGACGGCCATGTGCTGGGCAATATCGGCGGTGGCCGGCGCGACATGGTGAACCGCCGCACGATATGGGAGATCGACGGGGCCGAAGTGGCGCTGGATTATTCCGAACCCTCGCGCGGGCCGGTCCTGTTGCAGGACGGCGAACCGGCGCCGGTCTGGGGCCGGGTCTGGAACCGGACCTATCTGTTCGGCACCGACCAGTTGGGCCGCGACGTGCTGGTGCGGCAGATGATGGGGGCGCGGATTTCTCTGGCCGTCGCCTTTGTCGCCACGCTGGTCAATTTCGTCATCGGCGTCACCTATGGCGGGCTGTCGGGCTATATCGGTGGCCGGGTCGACCTGGTGATGATGCGGATCGTCGAGATCATCGCGACGATCCCGCTGACGCTATATGTCATCCTGATGATGGTGGTGCTGCAATCGGGGCTGATCTCGGTCGTCCTTGCCCTGGGCACCGTGTTCTGGGTCGACATGGCGCGGGTCGTGCGCGGCCAGATCCTGACGCTGAAATCGCAGGACTATATCGCCGCCGCCCGCACCATGGGCGCGTCGACGCGGTGGATCATGGTGAAACACCTCTTGCCCAATACCATCGGCCCGATCCTTGTTACCGCGACGATGCTGATCCCCTCGGCGATCTTCATCGAAAGCTTCATGTCCTTCATCGGCCTTGGCGTCACCCCGCCCGAGGCATCATGGGGCACGCTCACCTCGGACGCGGTGGAAACGCTGCGCACCTATCCGCACCAGTTGTTTTTTCCCGCCGCGGCGATCAGCCTGACCATGTTCGCCTTCAACTTTCTGGGTGACGGGCTGCGCGATGCCCTGGACCCGAGGTTGCGGCAATGACCCTGCTGGCGGTCCAGGGTCTGGTGACCAGCTTTCACACCTCGCGCGGGCGGGTGCAGGCGGTGCGTGGCGTCGACCTGACGGTGAACCCGGGCGAGGTTCTGGGCATCGTCGGCGAAAGCGGATCCGGCAAATCCGTCACCTGCATGTCGATCCTGCGCCTGCTGAAGCGCGCCGGGCGGGTCGAGGCCGGGACCGTGCTGTTTGACGGCCGCGATCTGTCGGATCTGTCCGAACGCGAGCTGTCGGACATCCGCGGCAACGAGATCGGCGTGATCTTTCAGGATCCGATGTCGTCGCTGAACCCGACGATGACCGTCGGCCGGCAGGTGATGGAATCGGTGATCCGCCACCGCCGCTGTTCCAGGGCCGAGGCGCGGGCCCGCGCGCTGGAGTTGTTCGAACTGGTGCGCATCCCGTCCGCCGCCGAACGGCTGGACGCCTATCCGCACGAATTTTCCGGCGGGATGCGGCAGCGGGCGATGATCGCCATCGCGCTGGCCTGCGAGCCGAAGCTCTTGATCGCCGATGAACCGACAACCGCGCTGGACGTGACGATCCAGCGGCAGATCCTGTCGCTTATCAAGGAATTGCAGGCGCGGCTGGGCATGGCGGTGATCCTCATCACCCATGACCTTGGCGTCATCGCCGAAACCGCCGACCGGGTGATGGTGATGTATGGCGGCATGGTGATGGAACAGGCGCCGGTGGCGCAGATCTTTGCCGGGCCGCAGCACCCCTATACCCGCGGCCTGATGGATTCGATCCCCGATCCCCGCGCCCTTGGGCAGGGCCGGCTGCGCCCGATCCCCGGATCGCCGCCCGACATGGCCCATCCGCCCGCCGGCTGCCCCTTCGCGCCGCGCTGCCCGCATGCGATGCGCATCTGCACCGCCGAACTGCCGCCGCTGTTCCAGGATCGCTCCCGCTGCTGGCTGATGGATCCTGAGGCGCCGCGCATCGCGCCCTGGCAGGGGGATGCGGCATGAGCCTGGTCGATGTCCGCGATCTCAAGATGCATTTTCAGGTCGGCGGCGGCCTGTTCCGGCCGCCTGCCACCCTGCGCGCCGTCGATGGCGTCAGTTTCACCATCGAACGTGGCCAGACCCTTGGCCTTGTCGGCGAATCCGGCTGCGGCAAGTCCACCATCGCCCGCACCCTGATCCGGCTGTATCAGCCGACCGCCGGGCAGATGCTGTTCGACGGCACCGATATCGCCGGCCTGTCCGATGCGCAGATGCTGCCCTTCCGCAAGCGCATCCAGATGATCTTTCAGGATCCGCTCGCCTCGCTTGACGGCCGCATGTCGGTGCGCGACCTGATCGCCGAGCCGCTGGACATCCTCAAGATCGGCACCCCGGCCGAGCGTCTGGCGCGGGTCGATCAGCTGCTGGAAAAGGTCGGGCTGTCCGCTGCCCATGCCCATCGCTTTCCGCATGAATTTTCCGGCGGACAGCGCCAGCGCATCGGTATCGCGCGCGCCATCGCTCTCAACCCCGATCTGGTGATCTGCGACGAGCCGATTTCCGCGCTGGACGTGTCGATCCAGGCGCAGGTGGTCAACATGCTGGAAGATCTCCAGCAGGAACTGGGCCTGACCTATCTGTTCATCACCCATGACCTGTCGATGGTGCGCCACATCGCCGACCGCATCGGCGTGATGTATCTGGGCCGGATCGTCGAGATCGCCCCCGCGGCCGAACTGTACGAGAATCCGCAGCATCCCTATACCCGGCTCCTTCTGTCCTCGATCCCGGTGCCCGATCCGGCGGAACGGCGCGACAGCGCCCCCGCGACCGACGAGGTGCCCAGCCCGCTGCATATCCCCACTGGCTGCCGGTTCCGCACGCGCTGTCCCCTGGCGACGGAAATCTGTGCCAGACTTGACCCCGAATCCCGCGATCTTGGCGGCGGCCATCAGGTTGCCTGCCATCATGCCGAAGTCCCGGCCAACGGACCCCTGTTCAACAAGGAGAGTGTCGATGCGTAACCTCATCCCCTCGCTCGCCCTCGCGATGTGCCTTGGCACGACCGCGCTGGCGCAGGGCAGCCTGACCTATGTGGTCAACAACGAATCCGCGACCTACGATCCGGGCCTGACCTCGGAAACCTTTGCCGCGCCGATCATCGGCAACGCCTTTGAAGGGCTGATCCGCTTTGCCCCCGACGGGTCCATCGTTCCCGCCATCGCCGAAAGCTGGGAGGTCAGCGAAGACGGCCTGACCTATACGTTCCACCTGCGCCAATCGAACTGGTCGGATGGCAAGCCGCTGACGGCGCAGGATTTCGTCTATTCCTGGATGCGCGTGCTTGACCCCGCTGCGGGGGCGATGAACCCGGCGATGTTCTTCCTGATCGCCGGGGCCGAGGATCACTACAACAACGCCGGCACCGGCGATGTGGCGATTTCCGCGCCCGATGACCACACCTTCACCTTCACGCTGGTGAACCGTGTGCCCTACATGCTGCAGATGCTGACCTATTCGAACTTCTTCCCGGTTCGTCAGGACATGGTCGAGGCCGACCCCGAAGGCTGGACCCGCAACCCCGCCACCTTCATCGGCAATGGCCCGTTCCGCGTCACCGCCTTCAACTTTGGCGAATCGGTCGTGTTCGAGAAGAACCCGGAATATTACGACGCCGCTGCCGTGTCGCTTGACAGCCTGACCTTCCGGCTGATCCCCGAACCCGCCACCGCGCTGGCCGCGTTCGAGGCCGGCGATGTCGATGGCATCGAATCGGTGCCGGCGCCGGAAATCCCCCGGCTGATGGCGTCGTCCGATGCCTTCATGGTGGTGCCGTCGCTGGGCACGACCTATGCGTTCTTCAACCCGGCGCAGGCGCCGGTCGATGACGTGCGGGTGCGGCAGGCGCTGTCGATGGCCATCGACCGTCAGGAAATCATCGACTTCGTGATGCAATCGGCCGACGTTCCGGCCCTGGGTCTTGTGCCCTACGGCATGACGCTGGACGGGCAGGATTTCCGGGATGGCACCGACACGTTCGGCCTTGCCCCCAACGCCCAGCCCGAGGCGGCGCAGGCCCTTCTGGCCGAGGCCGGCTATCCGAACGGCGAAGGCTTTCCGGCGACGGTCTTTGTCACCTATTCCTCGCCGCCGGTGGAACGCGTGCTCGAGGCGATCCAGCAGCAGTGGAAGGAAAACCTGAACATCGACGTCGAGATCCAGGCGTCCGAATGGCAGGTCTACTATCCCGAGGTGCAGAAGATCGAATACCAGATCGCGCAGATGGGCTGGGGTGCCGACTATCCGCATCCCATGACCTTCCTTGACGTGTTCCTGTCGGACAGCCCCAACAACCTGGGCGGCTGGCAGAACGCCGATTTCGACGCGGCCATCGCTGCGGCCAAGGCCACCGCCGACGAGGCGGAATCGCTGGCCTCCATGCGGCAGGCCGAGGCGACCCTGATGAACGACCACGTCATCCTGCCGATGTATCACCGCTACAACTACATGATGATGTCGCCGGCGGTTGAGGGCTTCTGGCGCTCGACGATGAACGTGCCGTATTTCCGCGACGCCCATATCGCGGAATAAGACAATCCCGCCGGCGCCCCGGGGCGCCGGCGGTTTTCCCGGGGTGATGGGGAACCACCCGCAGGGCCGTGTCCGCGCTCGGCGCGCCCGATTCTCCGCACCCATGGCCCGGCACTTCCAGTGCAGCGGGCGTTTGCCCGTCCTTCCCGACGGGGCACCCTGCCCCCCGGCGCCGCCTTTACCTGTCCGCCGCCAGCCTCTATCTCGGACAACATGGACCAGCGCCCCCCCCTGACCCTCTACCTCGCAGCCCCCCGCGGGTTCTGTGCCGGTGTCGACCGCGCCATCAGGATCGTCGAGATGGCGCTGCAGAAATGGGGCGCGCCGGTCTATGTCCGGCATGAAATCGTCCACAACCGCTTTGTCGTCGATGGCTTGCGCGCCAAGGGTGCCGTGTTCGTCGAGGAACTGGACGAATGCCCCCCCGACCGGCCGGTGATCTTTTCCGCCCATGGCGTGCCGAAATCCGTCCCGGCCGAGGCGGCGCGGCGCGAGATGATCGCCGTCGATGCCACCTGCCCGCTGGTGACCAAGGTCCATGCCGAGGCTGCGCGCCACAATGCCAACGGGCTGCAACTGGTGTTCATCGGCCACGAGGGCCACCCCGAGACCATCGGCACCATGGGCCAACTGCCCGAGGGCGAGGTTCTGCTCGTCGAAACCGTCGAGGATGTCGCCCGGCTGGCGGTGCGCGATCCGGCCCGGCTGGCCTTTGCCACCCAGACCACCCTGTCGGTCGATGACACCGCCGCCATCGTCGCGGCGCTGAAGGCGCGGTTCCCGTCCATCACCGGGCCGGGGCACGAGGACATCTGCTACGCCACCACCAACCGGCAGGCGGCAGTCAAGGCCATCGCGCCGCGGATCGATGCGCTTCTCGTCGTCGGTGCGCCGAATTCCTCCAACTCCCGGCGGCTGGTCGAGGTCGGGCGTGCCGCCGGCTGCGCCTATGCCCAGCTTGTCCAGCGCGCTGCCGACATCGACTGGCGCGCGCTTGACGGCATTCGCGCCCTTGGCATCACCGCCGGCGCCAGCGCCCCCGAGGAACTGATTGCCGAGGTCGTCGACGCCTTTCGCGACCGCTATGCCGTGACGATGGAACAGGTCGTCACCGCCGAGGAGAATGTCGAATTCAAGGTGCCGCGCCTGCTGCGCGAACCGGCCTGAGGGGGCTGCATGCGTCTCTATTCGATGCCGTCATCCGGCAACAGCTTCAAGGTCCGGCTCCTGCTCGCGCTTCTGGGCAGCCGGGCCGAGATCGTGGATACCGAATACCAGACCCCGGCGCTGGATCAGGCCAAGGCCACCGGCGCGCTGGTGTTCGGCAAGGCGCCGGTGCTGGAACTGGACGATGGCCGGCTGTTGCCGGAATCGAACGCGATCCTGTGCTGGCTGGGCGAAGGAACGCGGTTTGTCCCCGCCGATGCCTTTGACCGGGCGCAGATGCTGTCGTGGATGTTCTGGGAGCAGAATCAGCACGAGGGCACCGTCGCCGTCCGCGCCGCGCTGCTGACCTATCCGCACCGCAGGGCGCAGGCGACGCCGGAACGGCTGGCCGATCTTCTGGCCTCCGGTCACGCCAATCTGGCGATCATGGAGCGCCGGCTTGCCGCGCATGACTGGCTGGCGGGCGATGCCGTCAGCCTCGCCGACATCTGCCTTTACGGCTATACCCACACGGCGGGCAGCAAGGGCGGGTTCGACATGGCGCGCTTTCCCGGCATCACCCGCTGGCTGGCGCGGATCGCGGCGCTGCCCGGCGCCATCGGGCTTGACGACTGATGGCGCCTGCGCTGGCCACCGACCCCGCCGCCCGTGCCCGGCATGGCTGACCTTTTCGCCTATACCGATGGTGCCTGTTCCGGCAATCCCGGCCCCGGCGGCTGGGGCGCGATCCTGATCGCCCGCGATGGCGACCGCGTGCTGAAGGAACGCGAATTGTCGGGGGGCGAGGCGCTGACCACCAACAACCGGATGGAACTGCTTGCCGCGATTTCCGCGCTTGAGGCGCTGGACCGCGCGACAGAGATCACCGTCGTCACCGACAGCGCCTATGTGAAGGACGGAATCACCAAATGGGTCCATGGCTGGAAGCGCAACGGCTGGCGCACCGCCGACCGCAAGCCGGTCAAGAATGTCGAGCTGTGGCAAAGGCTTGATGCCGCCGCCGCCCGCCATGCCGTGACCTGGCGCTGGATCAAGGGCCATGCGGGACACGCCGAGAACGAACGCGCCGACGAGCTTGCCCGCGCCGGCATGGCGCCGTTCAAGCCGCAGAAACCCGTCGCGGCCGAGGGCTAGGATGCGGCGGGCGGCATGGGTTGCGGCCGGAACGCTGGTGGCAGTCCTGCTGGCGGCCGGGGTTCTGGCGTGGCGCGCGCCGCAAGTCCTTGCACTGGCGGCCGAGGGCTTTCCGGGTGCGGTCTGGCCGGTGGCGGGGCAGTTCGCCACCGTCGCAGGCGCCGGCCTGCCCGATCCGCCGGCCGGACCGCCGGCGCCGCAGGCGGCGCTTGACCGGCTGGCCGAAAGCCGGGGCCGGGCGCTGATCGCGGAACGCCACGGTGTGCTGATCGCCGAGGCCTATGGTCCGGGGATCGACCGCGACACAAGGCTCAATTCCTATTCCATGGTCAAAAGCCTGATCGGCGCGCTGACCCTGCGCGCCATCGCCGACGGGCGGTTCACCGGGTCGGACCAGCCGCTGCGCGACATCCTTGGCCCCGATGCGCCAGAGGTCACGGTCGGGCAGGCGCTGACCATGACCAGCGGGCTGGTGATGCCCGACGAGCCGCCCAAGACCGGGACAACCACGCTGGATGATGAGGGCTTTTCCCCCTTCGGCCCCTTTGCCCGCATCCATGCCTACGGCATCGCCGCGACGATGGAAGGGCTGCGTGTCGACCCGGCGCTGGCCGGGCAGTTCCACTACCAAAGCGCCAATACCGCGCTCTTGGGCCTTGCGCTGGAACGCGCCTATGGCCGGCCGCTGCCCGATCTGCTGTCCGACCTGATCTGGCGCCCCGCCGGCGCCGCCGATGCCTATTGGCGGCTTTACCCCGCGGGCGAGGGCGTGTCGGCCTATTGCTGCCTTTACGCCCGCCCGATCGACTGGCTGCGCGTCGGGCGGTTCGTTCTGGACAACGGCAGCGCCGATGCGCCCTTCCTGCCCGAGGACCTGTGGCGCCGGTTCGTCCGGCCCGACCTTGACCCGGACCTGCGCCGGCAGGGTGCCTATGGCGACCAGATCCGGCATGATGTGCTGGACCGCGAGGGGCAGGTGGCGCAGGGGCCATTCGCCTATTTCACCGGACTTTACGGGCAGATGACCTATCTTGTGCCTGATACCGATGCCGTCATCGTCCGTTTTGGCGACGGCGTGCAACTGTTGCATTCGACAGTCTATGACCTGTTCCCCGCCGGGGCCGCGCCATGACCCTGCCGGCCATGCTCGACATCGCTTCGGTGCTGGTCTTTGCCCTGACCGGGGCGCTGGCGGCCAGCCGGGCGCAACTGGACATCGTGGGCTTTGTCTTTCTCGCCGCGTTGACGGCGGTGGGCGGTGGCACCGTGCGCGACCTGCTTCTGGACCGGCCGGTGTTCTGGGTGGATCGGCCGCTGTTCGTGCTGATCGCCGCCGGCGCCGCGGTGGTGGTGTTCCTGACCGCGCATCTTCTGGAAAGCCGCTATCGCGTGCTGGTCTGGCTGGATGCCTGCGCGCTGGCCGTGGCGGTGCCGGCGGGGGTGGCGGTGGCGCTGGGCGCGGGGCAGGGCTGGGCGGTCACGATGATCATGGGCATCGTCACCGGCTGCCTTGGCGGGCTGATGCGCGATGTGGTCTGCCGCGAGGTGCCGCTGGTCCTGCAACAGGGCGAACCCTATGTCACCTGCGCCTTTGCCGGGGCGGGGGCCGCGCTTCTTGCCTTGCAGGCCGGCAGCGGCACCGGCGCGGCACTGGTCCTGTGCGGCGCCGTCACCCTTGCCATCCGCGCCGGCGCGCTGGCCTTTGGCTGGCGTATCCCGGTCTACCGTTCGCGCCCGCCGCGCTAGCCGATCAGGGCGATTTCCTTGCGCAGATCGTCCATCAGCTCGGTCAGGGTCCTCAGGTAAAGTTCGGACTTCAGCCGCCCCTCGGCGTCGAACTGGTTCGACGAATCAGCCACCATCACCTCGGGCCCCGGCAGGACGCGGGCGCGGAACGGCGTCAGCGCCAGCCGCAGCGAGAATTGCGACCGGTCGCCGCCGCCGCGGCCATCGGCCGCCGACATGATCGCCACCGGCTTGCCACGCAGGGGCGCGCCCTTGGTCCGGCTGATCCAGTCCAGCGCGTTCTTCATCACTCCGGTCAGCGCCTTGTTGTATTCCGGGCAGGCGATGACCACGCCATCGGCGGCCCTGATCTGGTCGGCAAGGGTCTGGACCGATGCCGGCATCCCCTTCGCCTCGAGATCGCCGTCATAGAGCGGCAGGTGCAGGTCGGCCTCGATCCATGCCTCGGGCGCAAACACCCGCCGCGCCTCGTTCAGGAGCAGGCCGTTGGTAGATGCGGCGCGCAGGGCGCCGCAGATGCCGACAAGACGGGTCATGTCCCTCTCCCTTGCAGTGAAACCGCCCCTCGCGACGCAAGGCGGATCGGATCGGTTTCCACCAGCCGCAACGCGCGCACCATCGCGGCGGTTGCGGCCTTGTAGGCAAGGAAATGCGCCGAGGTCAGATGCGCCTCGTAGGCGGCCTGATCGGCATAGCCCTCGACCACCCGCACGCTGGCGGGACTGCCGGCCACGGCGACCGCGAACAGGAACAGCACGCCCGGTTCATGCGCGACCGATGCCTCGATTTCGGCCGACAGCGCCGCGCGATAGGCGGCGATCTGCGCCGGGTCGATGTCCAGTTCCGCGATCCTGACCAGCATGTCGCATCCCCCCTTTGCCCGGCTTGCCCTTTCGCCCGCCCCGCCGCAAGGTGCCCCGCGCGAAACGGAGGCGGACATGCGGCACGGCGGCAAGATTCTGGCGGATCAACTGGCGATCCTTGGGGTGCGGCGGGTGTTTTCCGTCCCCGGCGAAAGTTTCCTTGCCGCGCTGGACGGGCTCTATGACAGCGGCATCCAGAATATCGTCTGCCGTCAGGAAGGCGGCGCCGCCATGATGGCCGAGGCGCATGGCAAGATGACCGGGCAGCCCGGCATCTGTTTCGTCACCCGCGGCCCCGGCGCGACAAATGCCAGCGCCGGCGTCCATATCGCCCGGCAGGATTCGACGCCGATGATCCTGTTCGTCGGCCAGATCGAGACCGGCCACCGCGACCGCGAGGCGTTTCAGGAGGTCGATTACCGGCAGGTGTTCGGCGGGCTGGCGAAATGGGCGACCGAGGTCGATCAGGTCGCCCGCATCCCCGAATACATCCGCCACGCCTGGCAGGTCGCGACCTCGGGCCGGCCCGGCCCGGTGGTGATCGCCCTGCCCGAGGACATGCTGACCGCCATGGCCGATGTGCCCGACCTGCCCGGCCCGGTGCCGATGGCCGCGCCCGCCGTCGATGCCGCCGCGGCCGAGGTGATGGCCCGGCTTGCCGAATGCGAACGCCCGCTGGTCGTGGTCGGCGGCCCGCACTGGTCGGCCGAGGCTGCGGCCGATCTTGCGCGCTTTGCCGCGGCGCAGGGCCTGCCTGTCGCCAATTCATTCCGCCGGCAGGATTACTTCGACAACCGCCACCCGAACTATGCCGGCGATTTCAACGTCGCCCCCAACCCGAGGCTGGCGCAAAGGCTGCGCGACGCCGACGGGCTGCTGCTGCTGGGCACTCGGATGGGCGACATCAACACCGTCGGCTATTCGCTGCTTGACCCGGCGGGAACGGGCAAGCGCATCTTCCACGTCCATGCCGACGCGGCCGAGGCCGGGCATCTGTGGCAACCGGAACTGGCTGTGACCGCCACCGCGCCCGCCTTTGCCGCCGCCCTGGCCCGGCTGAACGCCGCACGCGGCTGGCCGGAATGGACCCGCGCCGCCCGCGCCGATTACGACGCCTGGGTGCAGCCGGTCGAAAGCCCCGGCGCGGTCAAGCTGGAGCAGGTGGTGCGCTGGCTGTCCGACAACCTGCCCGACGACAGCTATGTCACCAACGGCGCCGGCAACTATGCCGCCTGGCTGCACCGCTATTTCGCCTTCAAGCAGTATCGCACCCAGCTGGCGCCGACTTCGGGGTCGATGGGCTATGGTTTTCCGGCGGCGGTGGCGGCCAGTCTGGAACACCCCGACCGCGTTGTGGTCTGCATGGCCGGCGACGGCTGTTTCCAGATGACCCTGAACGAGATGTCGACGGCGATCCAGCACGGGTCAAGGCCGATCGTGGTGGTGGCCAACAACGGGCGCTACGGCACGATCCGCATGCATCAGGAACGCACCTATCCCGGCCGCGTGTCCGGCACGATGCTGGCCAACCCCGATTACCCGGCGCTCGCCCGCGCCTATGGCGGCCACGGCGAACTGGTGGAACGGACCGCGGATTTCCCCGCCGCCTTTGAACGCGCCCGCGCCTCGGGCGTGTTGTCGGTCATCGAACTGAGGCTGGACGAACAGGCCCTGACCCCGTCGCAGACACTGGACGCGGCCAGGGCACAGGGGCAGGGAAAGCGGTAGGGGCTGCTAAAGGTCGGGCGGCTGGTCAAGGGGACCGGGCTGGCGCGCACAGCCGCAGGGGGTGCGGATCGAAGCCTGTCCGCGTCCGGAGGTTGACTGGACCTTCACCCGTCTCACCGGGCTGCGGCCCCCCTTCCCTTACAGATCAAACGTCGCCAGCACCGGCGCGTGGTCCGACGGTTGGTCCCAGCCGCGCACGTCGCGGCGGATGTGGCTGGAATGCCCCGAGGCGGCGATGTCTCCGCTGGCCCAGATATGGTCCAGCCGCCGGCCCTTGTCGGCGGCGTCCCAGTCGGGCGAGCGGTAGGACCACCACGAATACAGACGCCCCTCGGGGATGTTGGCGCGGGTCACGTCGACCCAGCCGCCAGCCTCGCGCGCCTCGTTCAGGCCATCGGTTTCCACCGGCGTATGGCTGACGATCTTGAGCAGCGCCTTGTGGTTCCACACGTCATCCTCGCGCGGGGCGATGTTCAGGTCGCCGACAAGGATCGACGCCCGCGGCCGGGCGGCGCGGAAATGGTCGCGCATGTGGGCGATGAAATCCAGCTTTTGCCCGAACTTCACATTGGCCTCGCGGTCGGGAATGTCGCCGCCCGCCGGGACATAGCAATTGTGGATCACCACGCCGTTGCCCAGCCGCGCCGCGACATGGCGGGCGTGGCCGAGGCTGGCGAAATTCATCTCGCCCGCATCCTCGAGCGGCACTTTCGACAGGATCGCGACGCCGTTGTAGCCCTTCTGCCCGCGCGCGACCATGTGGGTATAGCCCAGCGCGTCAAAGCCCGCGCGCGGAATCAGGTCGACCGGGCTTTTGCATTCCTGCAGGCAAAGCACATCGGGCGCCTGTTCGGTCAGGAACCGCGACACCAGCGCCTCGCGCAGGCGCACCGAGTTGATGTTCCAGGTGGCGAGGGTGAAGGCCATGGTGCGCTCCGGCTGTTGCCCGGCCTTGTTACGGGACCGGGCCACCAGCCTCAAGCGCGGCGGTTATTGCAGGACGTAGCGGTTCGAGCGGCAGATGTCGGTCTGGCCGGTGATCTGCTGGCCGTCCTCCATCACGAACATCATGTCATAGACGCAGGTCGTGGCGCCATCGGCGATGGTGACGGTGCCCGAGGTGCCGGGATGCACCACCTGGTTGCCCAGGATGTCGTTGCCCCAATACTGGTCGTAGGTCGGCGAGGCAAAGAACTGCACCAGCGTCAGCGGCGAGTTGTTGATGAGTTCGAAATAGATGTCCTGCGCGGCAACCGGCGCGGCGGCAAGGCCGAGGGTCGCAAAGGCAAGGCCAGAGATAAGGGATTTCATGTCAGTGTCCTGTCTGGAAAGGGCTGGGCGGAAATCCGCCTGACAGAGGCTAGCCGCAACCGGCGGCACGAATCAACGTCACAAGGTTGTGGGTAGGGAAAACCCGACCGGCAGGACGGGCGGCGGGGGGACCGCCGCCCTCCAGGTTCATTGCAGGACGAATTCCCCGGTGGTGCAGATGTCGGCCTGGCCTTCGATGACCGAGCCGTCCTCCATCACGAACTGGAAGTCGTATTGGCAATAGGCGGTGCCGTCGCCGATGGTGACGGTGCCGCTTTCGCCGGGGGCAAGCACCTGGCTGCCAAGAATGTCATTGCCCCAGTCGGGATCGCTGACCGGCGAGGAGTAGAACTCCATCAAGGTCAGGGCAGAGTTGTTGACAAGCTCGTATTGCACATCGTCGGCCAGCGCGGGGGCGGCGGCGGCCAGCGCGGCGACCGCGGCAAGGGCGAAAAGGCGGTGTGACACTGTGGTGTCCTTTCGGCAGAGACGGGCGGCATCGGGCCGCTTGCCGGTCACATAGGGGTGTGGGGGCCGGTTATCCAATAGCAGAGCCACGCTGCGGTGCCGCAATCGGATGACTCTGTGGCCCGGCGGCCCACCCCAGCGCCATCGGCAGGGCAAGCCCCCATCCGTTTTCCTGCACCGGCCCGATCTGCCGGAACCCGATCCGCCGGTAGGTGGCGATGGCGCGCGCGTTGTCGGGATGGGGGTCGATGCCGATGGCCGGGGCGCCGCCGGCCAGCAGGCGGTCGACATGCTGGCGCAGCAGGGCGGTGCCGTGGCCGCGGCCGGTCATCGCCGGGTTGCCGATGTAAAGGTCGATGCCGCGCGACCCCGGCGGCAGGCAGTCAAGCGGATGCGACCCGCCGAAGGGCAGGGCATAATCCTGGACAAAGGCGAAGGACCGCCCCCCGTGGCTGACGATCCAGAACGCGACCTGCGGGTCGGACAGATCGGCCGCAACGAAGGGATCCCCTTCCTCCCACCACGCCCGCACATGGTCCCTGGCCTGCCAGCGCCGCAGCAGGGGCAGGTCGGCCATCGTCGCGGGGCGGAACCTTTAGGGCATCGGGGAAAAAAGGCCGGGCACAAGGCCCGGCCAGTCCAACAGGGAGGATGGCGGCATGACCCGGCCGCCGGCGGGATTGGTCATGCAACCAGTCTGTAGCCGCCCGATTCGGTCACAAGAAGGCGGGCATTGGACGGATCCGGTTCGATTTTCTGGCGCAAACGGTAAATGTGGGTTTCCAGCGTGTGGGTGGTGACGCCGGCGTTATAGCCCCAGACCTCGTGCAGCAGCACATCGCGCGGCACCACGCCCTCGCTGGCGCGGTAAAGGAACTTGAGGATGTTCGTCTCTTTCTCGGTCAGGCGGACCTTCTTGTTGTCGTCGGTCAGCAGCATCTTCTGTGCCGGCTTGAAGGTATAGTGACCCAGCTGGAACACCGCGTCCTCGGACGCCTCGTGCGTGCGCAACTGCGCCCGGATGCGGGCAAGCAGGACCGGAAACTTGAACGGCTTGGTGACGTAGTCGTTGGCGCCGGAATCAAGGCCAAGGATCATGTCGGCATCGCCGTCATGCCCGGTCAGCATCAGGATCGGGCATTTCACCCCCTGCTTGCGCATGACCTTGCACAATTCGCGCCCGTCGGTGTCGGGCAGGCCGACATCGAGGATGACCAGATCGTAAAGCCCGGACTTGACCTTGAGCAGGGCATCGGCACCCGAGGCGGCTTCGAACACGTCGAAATCCTCGGTCATCACCAGTTGTTCGCCCAAAGCCTCGCGCAGGTCGTCGTCGTCGTCGACCAGAAGGATTTTCTTGAGTTGCGGCATCGTGGCCTCCGTCATCGCATGGGGCGAAGATGCCGGGCGCCGCGGGGTTTTCAACCGGATCAGGGGGTTGTGACACTGCCGTCACGCACAGGTGACGGCAGGGCCGGGATTGTTACAGACGGTTACGGCAGGACCGCGGCAAGCCGGGCCAGCGCGACGGCCCGGTCGGCGGGATCTTCGGTCGCGCGGGCGAGATCCAGCGCCTCGGACTCGAGGTCTGCGTCGGGCGCGGCCCGGATGAACAGGCGCAGGATCTCGGCGCGCAGGGTCGGGCCGACATCCGGCTGCGCGTCCAGAAGGGCGCGGGCGGCGGGCAGGTCGGTGGCGGCAAGGGCGCCGGCCTCTACGGTCAGGATCCGCGCCCGAAGCTCCGGATCGCCGTTTTCCGTGGCCAGGGCGGCGGCGGTCTCGTAATCGCCCGAAAAGCGCAGCTGGCTTGCGGCCAGCGCGATCATCGGGTCGCGCTGGTCCTCGGGCAGCGCCTCGTGCGCCAGCGCCACGGCGCCGGCGATGTCGCCCTGCCGCGCCAGTTCCGCGGCCACCCCGGCAACGGCCGACCAGCGGTCGGGCCGGCCGACGATGCCGTCGATCCAGCCCCGCGCCGCTTCGATGTCGCCTGCCTCCATCGCGATCCGCGACAGTTCGACCCCGACCCGGTCGCGCGCCGCGGCCGAGAGTAGGGGCAGCATCGCCCCGGCTTCTTCCCAGCGCCCAGCGTTGGCCAGCGCCATGATGACCTGCGTTCCGGCGACTTCGCGCGGTGCGCCCTCGGGCACCTGCGGCAGAATCGCCAGGGCGGCATCGGCCTCGCCCGCCTCGGCCAGATGCATGACCCGCGCCACCATTGCCGCGCCGCGTCCCGAGGGCGTCGCCAGCCGTTCGATGATCGCCTGCGCCTCGTCCTCGCGCCCGGCGGCCAGAAGCGTGCGCACCAGCACGGCGTCCAGCTTTTCCGCCGTGGCCGGCGCGGTGGCGAGGGGGACAAGGGCGGCGATGCCGTCGGTGTCGCCGGCATCCTCGCGGTTCCAGGCGACAAAGGACAAGGCGATGTCGCGGGTGCCGATGTCGGGAATCGCCGCCACCACCGCCAGCGCGGATTCGGTATCACCGGCGTCCAGCGCGCCCTGCACCATGGCGACCCACATCGAGCTGTGGATGGCGGTGTTCGCCTCGCCCGACAGCACATCGCCCGCCGCCTGAAGATCGCCGCGGGCGGCATAGGAGCGGATGATCGCCTCGAGCGCGCGCCGACGGTCGTCGAGCGAGGGAATCGCCTGCGCGATGCCTGTCGCCTCGGTCAGAAGATGGCCGGGGGTTTCGGCATGGGCGGGAACGGCAATGGCCAGCAACAGCCCGGCAAGAAAGGCGCGCATCGAAATCCTCCTTCGGCAGCGGTCCATCCTGTGCGCGCGGCGCCCCTGCGTCAACGCACTTTCCTGCCACCGCCTGCCGGACTATCTGTCACCCCATGACACTTGCCCCCGATACCACCGAACGCCTTGCCCGCGCCCGCGCCGACCTGCGCATGGGGGTGCCGGTGGTGCTGGCCGATGCCGGCGGCGGCGCCGTGGCGGTGGCGGCCGAGGCGGCGGGTGCCGACCGGCTGAATGCCCTGCGCGGATCGGGGCTGGTGCTGGCCATCACCGCGCACCGGGCCGAGACGCTGAAGGCGCGGGTCTATGACGGCGACATTGCCCGCATCCTCTTGCCCGCCGATGCCGACAGCCGCTGGGTGCAGGGCGTGGCCGATCCGGCCGGCGACCTGATGGCGCCGATGAAGGGGCCGCTGCGCAGCGAACGCGAGGGCGGCGCCGCCCTGCACCGCGCCGCGATCCGGCTGGCGAAACAGGCGCGGCTCTTGCCCGCGGCGCTGGTGGCTCCGCTGGCCGATCCGCAGGGCTTTGCCGCCGCGCATGACCTGACGCTGATTCCCGCGGCGGCGGTGATGGACGACCGGCTGTCGCCCCTGCACCGCGTCGTCTCGGCCCGCGTGCCGCTGGCGGTGTCCGAGGCCGGGCGGCTGCACATCTTCCGTCCCGAGGACGGCAGCGACGAACATTACGCGGTCGAGATCGGCGACCCGCCGCGCGACAGCCCGGTGCTGGCCCGGCTGCATTCGGCCTGCTTTACCGGCGACCTTCTTGGATCCTTGAAATGCGATTGCGGCCCGCAGTTGCGCGGCGCGCTGGCGCAGATGGGGGCCGAGGGGGCGGGCGTGCTGCTTTACCTCAACCAGGAGGGGCGGGGGATCGGGCTGGCGAACAAGATGCGGGCCTATTCGCTGCAGGATCAGGGATTCGATACAGTCGAGGCCAACCATCGCCTGGGATTCGAGGATGACGAGCGCGATTTCCGGCTGGGGGCGGAAATCCTGCGCAAGATGGGCTTTGGCGCGGTGCGCCTGATGACCAACAACCCGGCCAAGGTGGCGCGGATGCAGGATTGCGGGATTGCCGTGAGCGAACGGGTGCCGCTGAAGGTGGGGCAAAACCCGCTCAACGCCGGGTATCTGGCGACCAAGGCGGCGAAATCGGGGCATCTGTTGTAAGGTGGGTCAAGACCCACCTTACGCGGTGTTGACCCCCACCGGCCTGCGGATCGGCAACCACCGCCATCCCTGCACCATCGGCCGCAATGGCGTGACCGCCGACAAGCGCGAGGGCGACGGCGCCACGCCGCGCGGGGCGCTGACCGTCACCGGGTTGCTTTACCGCCCCGACCGCATTGCCCGCCCGGTGCCCTGGGCGCGGGCGATCCGGCCGGGGGATCTGTGGTCGGACGACCCTGCCGATCCGCTCTATAACCGGATGGTGAGGGCACCGCGCGCTTTCAGCCACGAATCGCTGCGGCGGGCCGATCCGCTGTATGATCTGGTGATCCTGACCGACTGGAACGCCGGGGGCGTGCCCGGCCGCGGCTCGGCGATCTTCCTGCACCAGTGGCGGCGGCCCGGCTTTCCCACCGCCGGCTGTATCGCCCTGCCGCGCGGGGTGCTGCACCGGCTGGCGCGGCACCTTTCTCCCGGCAGCCGGATCGTTGTTCGGTAAGGTGGGTCAGGACCCACCTTACCCGCGATCCCCGAAGATCGCCGACCCGACGCGGACATGGGTCGCGCCTTGGGCAATCGCGGCGGCGAAATCGCCGCTCATCCCCATCGACAGGCCGGTCAGGCCGTTGCGTGCCGCCATCTCGGCCAACAGGCGGAAATGCGGCACCGGATCGGCATCCGCAGGCGGGATGCACATCAGGCCGGCCAGCGGCAGGCCGGCGGCGCGGACCTGGGCAATCAACGCGTCGACCCCGGTCGGCCGGCAGCCGGCCTTCTGTGGTTCTTCCCCGGTATTCACCTGCACGAACAGGCGCGGGCTGCTGCCGCGTTCCTGCGCCAGCCGGGCAAGGGTATCGACCAGCCGCGGGCGGTCCACGGTGTGGATCGCATCGAACAGCTCGACCGCGGCCCGCGCCTTGTTCGTCTGTAAGGGCCCGATCAGATGCAGCTCGACCGCGCCATACTGCGCGCGGTAGCCGGGCCAGCGGCCCTGCGCCTCCTGCACCCGATTCTCTCCGAAGATGCGGTGGCCGGCATCCAGCACCGCGGCGATCCGGGCCTCGGGCTGGGTCTTGCTGACGGCGATCAGAGTCACGCTTCCGTGGGGCCGTCCGGCGGCGGATTCGGCCGCGCGCACCTGCGAAACCACAGTGTCAAAGCCCGCCATCCCGATACCCCCTGCCGCCTTCCGGCCTTGATCTAGCCCGCTTTTTCGCCCTTCGCCACCATCCGGCCCCGGTTGCCGCCTGTGTGGCGATGTTGCATCATTTTCACGGCTCGCAGGCGGCGCCCGGCCAATTCGCTTGAGTGCCGATGCCGAACGGCGCAGATACAGGCTCAATGCTAGTAGGACTGGCATTCTCGGGAATGCAAAACACGAGGGAATCTCCATGAAAAGCATCCTCCTCGCTTCCGCCTCGATCGTCGCCTTCGCCGGTGCCGCCGCTGCTGAAGTGACCTTCTCCGGCTCGGCCGAATTCGGCTACAACGACACCGACCTGGATGGTGCCGGTGACGATGACACCGATGGCTTCTACTGGTCGTCGGACATCACCCTGGCCCTGTCGCAAACGCTGGACAACGGCCTGACCGCTTCGGTCGGCGTCGGCATCGACCTGTCGGACGGCGACCTCGGCTCGCCCCTGTCGGCTTCGGATTTCGTTCTCTCGCTGACCTCGGAAAACTCGGGCCTGTATTTCGGCGCGACCGACACCGCCGCCGGCAAGCACTACACCTCTGCCGTTTCCGGCATGGACAGCGACGCCTTCACCTCGGACACCGACAACCCGGTCGTCCGCGGCGACATCACCTATGGTGGCGTCTCGGCCTCGGTCTCGCTGATCGTCGATGCTGACAACACCTCGAACACCGGGCAGCTCTCGGTCGGTGCTTCGGGCTCGTTCGGCAACTTCACCTTCGGCGTCGGCTACCAGGAAGAAGCCGCTGGCTTTGACGACAACGGCGACTTCGAAGGCAACGGGGTCTTCGCGGTCGAAGTCGGCACCACCTTCGGTGGCGCGTCCGTGACCCTGGCCTATGCGCAAGACCAAACCGCCGACACCGACTCGATCGGCGTTGCCGCTTCGTATCCGATCGGCCCGGTGACCGTTGGCGCCTACTACGCCATGCAGGATGCCGGCGACAACTACGGCATCTCGGTCGACTACGCGAACGGCCCGATCACCGTGGGCGTCTACTACGACGTGGAAGCCGGCGCTGACGACGACTGGGGCATCGAAGGCTCCTACGCCGTGGGCAATGGCATCACCGCCTATGCCGGCGTCGTCGATGCGGGCGAAGACTTCTACGTTGCCGGCAACATCGGCCTCGGCGAAAACTCGTCGCTGCTGATCTCCTATGTCGAAGACGGCGACGGTGACGAAGCCGCCGGCGACAACGACATCGGTGCCAACGACTACCAGGTCGGCACCACCGTCGCGGTGACCTTCGAGTTCTGATCCGGCAACCCCGGACTGATCGGAAAGAGCGGGCCTTGCGCCCGCTCTTTTCATTTTGCGGCGGCGGTGGCATGCGGCCGCTTTCCCAAGCCCGGTGAAGTGCTTGTGGCGCGCGGTGCCCTTCGCTACAACCGACCGGACAGCAGCACGACCCGAGGGGCCTCATGCGCCTGACCGTCCTTTCCCGCCCCGTTCTTGTCCTGATGGCGGCGCTTGCCCTTGCCGCTTGCAGCGGGCGGTCCGACCCCGAACAGGCCACCCGCGTCCGCGGGGCCGAGGCGGTGGCGGTCAACCGCTATCTCTGGGCCGCCTCGCTCGAGGTGCTGGATTTCATGCCGGTGCAAAGCGTCGATCCCTTTACCGGCGTCATCGTCTTTGGCTATGGCACCCCGCCCGGCGGCGGCACGTCGTATCGCGCCACCGTCTATGTCAGCGACCCGGCGCTGGACGCCCGCGCGCTGAATGTGGCGGTGGCGACCCAGGGCGGCCCGGTCAGCAGCCAGACGCAGCGCGCCATCGAGGATGCCATCCTGTCCCGCGCCCGGCAGTTGCGGGCCGCGGATGTGGGGCTGTAAGGGCGCCTGACCCTATTCGCTGCTGACCGGATGCGGCGCGCCGGTCCCCGCGGCGGATCGCCGCGCCGCGCCGCTGTTTCTGGGCCTCGGCTGACCGGCGCTCTCTGGCCCTTCACCCCGCCCTGCGCTACACCGCTTCCGGCCAAATCCGGGAAGACCAAATGTCACGCTATTCCGCCGCCGAGATCGAACAGAAATGGCAAGCCGCCTGGGACAAGGCCGGCACGTTCCGCGCAACCCGCACGGCGGACAAGCCCAAGTATTATGTGCTCGAGATGTTCCCCTATCCGTCGGGGCGCATCCACATGGGCCATGTGCGCAACTACACGATGGGCGACGTGATCGCGCGCTACAAGCTGGCGAACGGGTTCAACGTGCTGCATCCGATGGGCTGGGACGCCTTCGGCATGCCGGCCGAGAACGCGGCCATGGCCTCGGGCGGGCATCCCAAGGACTGGACCTATCAGAACATCGCCGAGATGAAGGCCCAGATGAAGCCGATGGGCTGGTCTTTGGACTGGTCGCGCGAACTGGCGACCTGCGATCCGGAATATTACGGCCAGCAGCAGGCCCTGTTTCTCGACATGCTGGAAAAGGGCCTGGTCTACCGCAAGGCGGCGGTGGTGAACTGGGACCCGGTCGACATGACCGTTCTGGCCAACGAACAGGTCATTGACGGCCGCGGCTGGCGGTCGGGGGCCCTGGTCGAGCGGCGGGAACTGGTGCAGTGGTTCTTCCGCATCAGCGCGATGTCGGACGAACTATTGTCGGCGCTGGACGGGCTGGACGACTGGCCGGCCAAGGTCAAGCTGATGCAGGCCAACTGGATCGGCAAGTCGCGGGGGCTGCAGATGGCCTTTGACCTGACCGAACCGGCGCATGGGCATGACCGGGTCGAGGTCTATACCACCCGCCCCGACACGCTGATGGGGGCATCCTTTGTCGGCATCTCGCCCGATCACCCGCTGGCCAAGGCGCTGGAAACCGATCCGGCGGTCGCGGCCTTTTGCGTGCAGGCGCGCAAGGGCGGGACGACCGAAGAGGCCATCGAGACGGCCGAAAAGCTGGGCTTTGACACCGGGCTGCGGGTGAAGCATCCGCTGATCCCCGGAGCGACGCTGCCCGTCTGGATCGCTAATTTCATCCTGATGGACTATGGCACCGGCGCCATCTTCGGCTGCCCGGCGCATGACCAGCGCGACTTTGAATTCGCGACGAAATATGCCCTGCCGATCATCCCGGTATTCTCGGCCGATGGCAGCGATGCCGCGCTGGACGAGGCGTTCGTGCCGGCGAAGGACGTGAAGGTCCACTACACCCGCGGCTTTGCGGGGGCCGAGGTCCAGACCGGCGCCGAGGGCGTCGATACCGCCATTGCCGCATGCGAGGCGCGGGGGATCGGCCAGGGCGTGACCAAGTTCCGCCTGCGCGACTGGGGCCTGTCGCGGCAACGCTATTGGGGTTGCCCGATCCCGGTGGTGCATTGCGATGCCTGCGGCGTCGTGCCCGAGGCGAAGGCAAACCTGCCCGTGCGCCTGCCCGATGACGTGTCGTTCGACGTGCCGGGCAATCCGCTGGACCGTCACCCGACCTGGCGGGATTGCGCCTGCCCGCGCTGCGGCGGCACAGCCCGGCGCGAAACCGACACGATGGACACGTTCGTCGATTCCAGCTGGTATTACGCCCGCTTTACCGCGCCCCGTGCCGATACGCCGACCGTGGCCGCGGATGCCGCCTACTGGATGAACGTCGACCAGTATATCGGCGGCATCGAGCATGCGATCCTGCACCTCTTGTATTCCCGCTTCTTCGCCCGGGCCATGCACGCCACCGGCCACCTGCCGGCCAGCGCAATCGAGCCCTTTGACGCGCTCTTCACGCAAGGGATGGTGACGCACGAGATCTACCAGACCCGCGACGATCAGGGCCGCCCGGTCTATCACTTCCCCGAGGAGGTGGCGGAGGGCGCGCTGAAGGCGACCGGGGAGAAGGTCGAGATCATCCCCTCGGCTAAGATGTCGAAATCGAAGAAGAACGTCGTCGATCCGGTGAATATCGTCGCGCAATACGGCGCCGATACGGCGCGCTGGTTCGTCCTGTCCGACAGCCCGCCCGAGCGCGATGTGGAATGGACCGCCAGCGGCGCCGAGGCCGCGGCGCGGCACCTGGCCCGCGTCTGGCGCATGGCAGAGGACGCGGCCGAGGCGCCCGAGGGCGCGGGCGCGGATGACGAGGGCCTGATCCGCGCCATGCATCGCGCCGTCGAGGACGTGACCGGCGGCGTCGAATCCTTTGGCTTCAACGCCGCCATTGCCAAGCTGTATGGGTTCGCCAACACGCTGCAAAAGTCCGCCGCCGGCGGCACGGCCCGCAAGCAGGCGGCGCGGGTGCTGGCGCAGCTCATGGCGCCGATGACGCCGCATCTGTCCGAGGAAATCTGGGCGATGCTGGGCGGGGACGGCCTGATCGCCAATGCGCCCTGGCCCAAGGCCGACCCGGCGATGCTGGTCGAGGATACGGTGACGCTGCCGATCCAGGTCAACGGCAAGCGGCGGGGCGAGGTGACGGTGCCAAAGGACATGGCGGTGCCCGAGATCGAGAAACTGGTGCTGGCCGATGCCGGCGTCATCCGGGCGCTGGACGGGGCGGCGCCGAAAAAGCTGATCGTGGTGCCGGGGCGCATCGTCAATGTGGTGGCCTAGGCCAGCCCCCGCGCCGGTGGAGAGGCCGGGGGGTTTCACACCCCCCGGACCCCCCGTGGGATATTTGTGGACGAAGAATGGGGCAGGCACGCGGCGCGCGCTTTTGCTTGCGGCGCTGGCCCTTGCCGGCTGCGGTTTTGTCCCGATCCATGGCCCCGAGAGCGGCGCAGGTGCCCTGCGGGGTGCCACGGCGATCACCGTGCCGCAGACGGTCGAGGGCTATCGCCTGCTGGCCCGGCTTGACGATCGGCTGGGGCCGGTGGCGGTGGCGCGCTGGCATCTGACGGTGACGCTTGAGGTCGCAAGCGAGACGGCGGCGGTCAGCGCCACCGGGGTCATCAGCCGCACCAACCTGACCGGCGAGGCGGCCTATCGGCTGACCGATCTTGCCGGCGCGCTGCTGGCCGAGGGACGGGTCAGCGGCTTTACCGGCTTTGGCACCGGCGGCAGCACCGTTGCCACCGGCGCGGCCGAGGCGGATGCGCGCGACAGGCTGGCGGTGATCCTTGCCGATGCGATCCTGACGCGGCTGTCGGTCGTGGAGCTGGCCCGCTGATGCAGATCAAGGGGCGCGACGCGGCGGCCTGGCTGAAACGCCCCGATCCGGCGGCGCCCGGCCTGCTCATATCGGGCGAGGACCCGATGCGGGTGGCGCGGGCGCGGGCCGATGTGGTGGCGGCGCTGGTCGGTCCCGAGGGCGAGGCCGAGATGCGGCTGACCCGAATCGCCGCCGCCGACCTGCGCAAGGATGCGGCGCTGTTGTCGGATGCCACCCGCGCCATCGGCTTTTTCCCCGGCCCGCGCGCCGTGGTGGTCGAGGATGCGACCGACGGGCTGGCCGAGGTCATTGGCGCTGCGCTGGCCGACTGGCAGCCGGGCGATGCGCCCATGGTGGTGACGGCGGGGGCGGTGACCGCCAAGGGCGCCCTGCGCAAGCTGTTCGAGGGGCACAAGACCGCGCGCGCCATCACGCTTTACGACGATCCTCCGGGGCCCGAGGAGATTGCCGCGCTGACCGCCGCCGCCGGCCTGCGACAGATCGACCCTGAGGCGCGTTCCGACATCGCCGAACTGGCCCGCAGCCTGGATCCCGGCGATTTTCGCCAGACCATCGAGAAGCTGGGCCTGTTCAAGCTGGGTGATTCTGCGCCGGTGACCGCCGCCGAATTGCGCGCCTGCGCGCCGCAATCGCAGGAGGCCGAGGTCGACGATCTGTGCGAATCGGTGATGGACCGGCGCGAGGCGGCGATGATCGCCATCCTGCACCGCCTGTATGCGCAGGGCACGACGCCGGTTTGGGTCTGCATCGCGCTAGGGCGCCATGTGCGGATCCTGCATGCGCTGGCCGCAGATCCGGGCGGGCGGGTGCGGGTGCCCGGCGGGTTCCGCCGGCAAGAGGTGGCGCAGCGGCAGGCACGCGACTGGCGCGTGGCGGCACTGGGCTGGGTGCTGGGGCAGGTGGTGGATACCGACCTGCAACTGCGCTCGGTCGATACAGCGCCGCAGAAGGCGCTGGTGGAACGGCTGCTGCTGCGGATCGCGCGTTACAGGGGGCGCTGAAGCGGCCGGGGTGCGAAAACGAAAAGGGCGGACCGCAAGGCCCGCCCGTTCCGCATCTTCACCCCGAGGGGCGAGAGATTTATTCTTCGTCTTCGTCGTCCGAGCCGCCAGCGGTGGCCAGGCCGATGAGCAGGGCAGCGCCGAGGATCGGCAGGATGATGCCCCAGGACGAGCGCTGGGCGGGGGGCTCGACCGGAACCACGACGGTGGTGTCGGGCTGGGCCGGGGCCAGGCCGCCGGCCATGGCGGTGGTGGCAGTGGTCGCGGCCAGCGCGACGGCGATGAGGGTCTTGGTGAGGCGCATGTCTCTACTCCAGTTGAAAAACAAAGCGTTGGTTCGGCTATAGTCCCAAGCCTGAACCAACTCAAGCCGGTTGTCCCGAAACTGCAAGCCAGCAAGCGCTTTCACCGGGGATTGGCACGCAAATTTGCAACACTTGGAAATACGGGGTTCGCGTTGGTCGCGCCCGAGGCGCGGGCGGACCGGGGCGGGGTCCGGTGGCCGGCGAACCAGCCACCGGGAAGGGACTTACCCCTCGTCTTCGTCGTCCGAACCGCCCGAGGTGGCCAGCCCGATCAGAAGGACCGCGCCCAGGATCGGCAGGATGATGCCCCAGGACGACCGGGCCGGCGGCGGAACCGGAACGACTTCGACCGGACCCGGGGTGACGGGGGCCAGACCGCCGGCAATGGCCGAAGTCGCAGTCGTCGCGGCCAGGGCCACGGCGAGAAGGGTCTTGGTGAGACGCATTTGGATACTCCATGCTAGGGACATGCCCCGGCCGGAATGATGCGGCCACGTCTGCCGCGAATCAAACGGCACAAGCGGCGCCCGCGGCCATGGCCGCTGCGCCGGGCTTTTGCGCCACAGTGATTGCGCTAAAGGCGGTTCGACTGCAGATAGCCGACGCCGGCGGAAATGAATTGCCGCGATTGCAGGATCGCGCCGGATCCGTCCAGCCAGTAGGCGTTCTCGAACACCAGTCTTTCGCTGGCGCAATGTTCGGTGATCTTGGTCAGGCTCACCTCGCGCAGCCCCAGATTGACGGTTTCCGCCCCGTCATTCGTGAAGGTGCAGGTGACGGTTTCCGCCGACAGCCGATCAAGGCTGTCGATCGCCTCGACCGTGCGGGACAGGCTGCCGCTGCGGGCGCGCAGCGCCTCGGGCACGCCGGCGCTGGAAATGACCATCAGGTCGTCGATCAGGCCGCGGGTCGCGACCAGCACGCCCTGATCGAAGGCCAGGGTGGCGCCGCCCTGGGTCTGCCAGGTTTCCTCGGCGCCGTTTTGCCGGATCAGCCGTGCCGGCTGGTTCAGGCCCAGCGTCGGCACATTGGCGATCATGAAATCCTGCGGGTTGTCGGCGATCAGTTGGGCGGTAAAGCCCGGTGTCTCCATCGGCACCGAACCGCCCGGCAGCGCGGCGCCGCCCTGCCCGGTCAGCGAACCAAGCACGCGCATCGCCACCGAATCGCCCGACCCCTGGCCGCAGCCGGCCAGAACAAGCGCGGCAAGCGCGACCGATACCGTCCGATATGTCATCGCCAGAAGCGCCCCCAGCCGTCTTGCAGCGCGGGCAGATGGCCGTCGCGCACGATGTCGTAAAGCCGCCCGTCGACGTTCAGCTGCGCCCCGCCATCGCGCGCCAGCGAGGCGAGCGAGGTCGAGGCCTGCCGCCGCGTCGGCGTGCCAAGCAGGAAATCGAACGGCATGGTGATGCGGATGCCCTTGTCGAACGAACCTTCGCCGAAATCCTCGAACGGGACATCGGTCAGCGTGGCATAGGCGCCGACGCGCCAGCCGTTCTCGAATTCGCGGTCGACACTGACGGTGGCGCCCCAGTCGCCGGCCAGATAGCGGCCGACGTCGAGTTGCCCGTGAAAGCCGTTGTCGAAGTCGTAGTAGAACGACAGATGCCCGGTCAGCACCCGGTAATCCGCGTCCACGTCGCGGATATCGTCGCCGTCGTCCGGATTCTCGCAAAAGTCGATGCCGTTGCGCACCGAACAGTAATTGCCAAAGCCGAACAGCATGTCGGTGTCGCGCTGCGCGACATAGTTCAGTTCGGCGCCTATGGCCCAGCGGGTATTGACCGGCATGTACAGCAGTTCGGTGGAAATCCCGCCGAACATCGGTTCCAGATAGCCGACCGTGACCCGGCTGTAGAGGTCGCGGCCCGGCCGGTCATACCACGCGAGTTGCAGGTTGCGGATGCCGGGGTTGCCATCGGCGGCGTATAGCCCCGACAGCCGGCGGACCGGATGTTCGTCCGACCAGCGGATCGAGCCGGGGTCGTCGCTGGGCGTCAGCGTCTGGCGGATGGCGCCCGACAGCACGATGTTGGGGCTGATCGTATAGGATGCCCGCGCCTCGACCCCGAAGTCGAGCTTAACCGGATTGTCGGCGTCGAACACCGTCAGCTGCATGTAGGGCGAGATGCCCCAGTCAAAGGCGGCGTCGCGCGCCGGCAGCACGTCCAGCCCGGCGCGCGGCCCGGCATCGGCGATGACGGCACGGTCAAGCGCGGCCATGCTGCCGCCGGATTCATTCTCGAGCTCTTCGATGTCGGTCCGGCTGAAGGTGACGGCCGACAGCGGGATGCCGCTTTGCATCGGTTCAAGGGTGATCGTCTCGACCGAGCCGGGCAGCACATTGGTCAGGATGCGGGCAATGCGGCCAAGGCCCTGCGCCTCGGCCCGGTAGGTGGTGTTGGTATAGCGGATGCGGATGGCGCGGTCGCTCAGCTCCATGGCATGGACATCGAAACCGTCGGCGGCAAGGGCATCGGCGATGCTGGTCTGCAACTGGCCCTCGGGTTGCAGGGCGCGGTCCCAGGTCAGCGCGGCGCGGGCATCGGCGCCGCGCACGGCCACCGGCATCGGCGCCTCGTCCAGGCCGGTGGCAAAGGGCCGGTCGTTGGGGTTGAACAGAAGCGTGCCGGTCAGTGCGATCTCGGTGCCGTGCAGGAAGGACAGGCCGATCTGGTAGCCGGGCTTTGGCCGCCAGTTGACGCCGATGTTCAGGGGGCTTTGACGGTCGAACAGCGGATTGCCGTCGATGTCGCGATAGCCGTCGTCCGAGGAATATTCGAGCTTGACCAGCAGCCGGTCGGTCGGCGCCCATTCGACGCCGCCGAAAAACGCCGCATCGCCGCGAAAGAAGGTGTCGAAGGCGACCTGCCCGCCGGTGCTGTTGTAGTCATAGGCGGGGCGGTTGCGCAGATCCGCGGACAGGAAGGCAAGCGGATTGTCAAAGCCGTTGTAGCTGCCCAGCCGGCCCCAGCCGAGGCCCGCCGTGACGCGGAAACTGTCGCCGATGGTCTTGGTCGCGACAATGTATTCGGCGCCATACATGCCGGTGCCAAGGAAATCCTGCAGCCCGACCGCAATCGCCGGCATCCAGTCGCCTTCGTCGGTGATCCGGTAGCGCAGGTCAAAGCTGCGGTCGAAATAGGGGTCGGGTTCGACCCCTTCGCCAAGATAGCTGTCGATGCCGGCATAGCGGAAGGTGCCGGTCAGCCGGGGCGTGATCTGGAAGGTGAAGTTGGCGCGCAACTCTCCGTCGCGCAGCATCAGCGTGGTGGCGATCTGGCCGTCATCGGCGCTGATGCCCGAGGGCATCTCGATCAGGCCGGGGGTGCCGTAGTTGGTATAGGTCACGCCGCGATCCTGCGCCTGCGCAGCGCCGGCGACCAGAGCGGCGACACTGGCCGTCATCAGGGCCTTGCGGGCGAGGATGGTCATGGCGGGTCTCCTGCTCTCTTGTGCCCAGAGGTAAACGGAAACGGCGGGGGTTGGAAAGGCCGCGCGGACCGCCGGCGCCGTGACCGCCGGATTGTGGCGGAATTGTGGCGCAGGGGCCACCGAAAGGGTCAGGCTTTTGCAGCGGCCTGGCGTCCGGCGGCGCGTCCGGTGGCAAGGCAGGCGGTCAGCAGATATCCGCCGGTCGGCGCCTCCCAGTCCAGCATTTCGCCCGCGGCGAAGGTGCCGGGCCGGTCCTTCAGCATGAAACCGTCAAGCGCGTCCCAGCGCAGGCCGCCGGCCGTCGAGATCGCCTCGTCCATCGGGCGCGGGCCGGCATGGCGCAGGGGCAGCGCCTTGAGCACCGGCGCGGGATCGGCCGGCAGCGGGCGGGCGCATTCCTGCACCAGCGCGGCGCGGGCGGCGTCAAGGCCAAGCCGCCGCAGCCGGTTCGCCATCGAATCGCGCGGCGGCAGCCGGGCGATGCGGTCGCGCAGGGCGGCCTCGGTCACATCGGGGAACAGGTCGATGGTCAGGCTCGCCCCCTCGCGCAGGGCCGGGGTCAGGGGATACAGCCCGCCGCCCTCCAGCCCGCGGGCGGTGATGACGCATTCCCCGCGCGAGGTGATGGTGCCGGCGGTCAGGGCGATTCCCTTGAGCGCAGCGCCGAAATGCCGCGTCATATGCGGCGACCAGTGGACCGTGAGCCCGGCATTGGCCGGACGGAACGGCGCGACAAGGCCGGGCAGAAGCGCGGCCCAGCCGCCATCCGACCCCAGCCGTGCCCAGCTTGCCCCGCCCAGCGCCAGCACCGTCGCATCGGGTGTCAGCTGCACCGTGCCTTCGGGCGTGGCAAATAGCACCTGCCCGGCATCGTCCCAGCCGGTCCAGCGCCAGCGCCGGCGCAGGACCACGCCCAGCCCGTCCAGCCGCGCCAGCCAGGCGCGCAGCAGCGGCGACGCCTTCATCGCCACCGGAAACACCCGGCCGGTCGATCCGGTGAACACCTCTTGCCCCAACCCGCGCGCCCAGTCCTGCACCGCATCGGGGCCAAAGGCGGTCAGCGCGGCGGCAAGCTGCGGCGAAAGCGGGCGGAACCGGGCGACGAAATCGCCCAGCGGTTCGTCGCGCGTCAGGTTCAGCCCCGATTTCCCCGCCATCAGCAATTTCCGCGCGGGCGAGGGCATCGCCTCGGCCACTGTCACCGCGAAACCGGCCTGCGCCAGTTCATCCGCCGCCATCAGCCCGGCGGGTCCGGCGCCGATGACGAGTGCGTTCCTCATGCCGGGGTCGACCGCAGTTCCACCACGCGATGCGGATAGGGCATGTCGAACCCATGCGCCTTGCAGGCGTTCCACACCGCGAACAGCACGTCCGACCGGAACGAATTGTCGCCGTCGTCGTCCAGCCCCTGCACCCAGAAATCGACCTCGAAATCGACCGAGGATTCGCCGAAGGCCTTGAGATCGCAGCCCGGCGCGGGCGTGGCCAGGACAAAGGGCAGGGCGGCGACGGCGGCCTCGATCACCTCGGGCACCTGGTTGATGTCGGTGTCGTAGGACAGCGAAAAGCCGACCTCATAACGGTGGGCCGATCCGGCGTCCGACCAGTTCACCACCCGCGTGGTGACGAAATGTTCGTTCGGCACCACGATCCAGCGCCCGTCAAAGGTTTCAAGGATCGTCGCCCGCGCCCCCAGCTTGATGATCCGCCCGGCTTCGCCGCCGTCAAGTTCGACATAGTCGCCGACCGTCGCCTGCCCCTCGACCAGCAGGATCACCCCGGCGGCAAAGTTTGCCGCGATCTGTTGCAGGCCAAAGCCGACGCCGATGCCGATGGCGCCGCCGATCACCGTCAGCGAGGTCAGCGAGATGCCCATGATGTTCATCAAGAGCAGGAAGGCGATGCCGAAGATCACCGCCTCGGCCGCCTTCAGCGACAATTGCCGGATGGCCGGGCGCATCGGCTGGCGGCCGATGTAGCTGGCCGATTGCGTGTTCGACCACATGCCCAGCCAGAACAACAGGCTGCCGGCGATCACCCCGCGCACCAGCGACATCGCCGAGAACGAGATATTGCCCAGCGACACGACCGAGGCGTCAAGCAGCGCCGTCACATCGTCCAGAAGCCCTGCCGCGTTCAGCAAGGCGATGGGGATCAGCACATAGCGCCCGAGGAAGCGCAGGAAGCCGTCGCTGATGACCTCGCGCACGAGGATGATGGCAGCGGCAAGCAGGTACAGCCGCTTGCCGAAGGCGATGATCGCGCCCGAGCCGAACAGCGACCGCGTGACCTGCTCGCCGATGGCGGTAAAGGCCCAAGCGAGGAGCGGCAGGAGCAGCGGCAGGAACAGGAGGAGAAAGCGCCGGCCGCGGGCGACAAGGGTCGCTGCGTCCTCGGCCGGGGTCAGGAGGCGGGCGATCCGGGGTTTCAGGCGCCTGCTTGCCCAGACCGCCAGCAGCCACGAAGCGAGCAGCAGTGCCGCCTGGGTCCAGAACGCCGGCGAGGTCAGCCAGCCCTGCATCGCCGCCCAGGCGCCTTCGGCCCAGGCGCGGCCCTGTTCGATCATGTCCTGCCCGTCCATGCCGCCCCCTTGCCACGCCGCCTGCTTGGGGATTGTCATGTCGCAGCAGGGGGCCGAGGGCAAGGACATGACGCAGGACAGGATCGAATTGCAGCCGGGCGATTTCGCCGGCCCGCCCCGGGTCATTGCCGCGCGGGACGGGATCACCGTCACCGGCTTTGCCTTCGGCTCGGGCGTGGCCGGGTTGCGCATCGTCACGCCGCAGGCCGAGGTGGTGGTGCTGCCCTTTCAGGGTCAGCAGGTCTGGGATGCGGTGGTTTGCGGGCGACGACTGACGATGCAGACAGACCGGCCCGAACCTCTGCCGACCCGCGACTATCAGGCCACGAACGGCGCCTTCCTCATCCATTGCGGCGGCAGCGCAATGGGCAATCCGGGGCCCGGTGACGACCATCCCCTGCATGGCGAACTGCCGAACCTGCCATATGAGGCGGTGGAACTGACGGTCTGGCCCGAGATGGTCGTGCTGACCGGCGCCGCGTGGTTTCGCGCGCCGGGCGGGCTTCTGGTCGCCCGCCCGCAGCTGCGGATCGCAGCAGAGTGGATCGGCGCAGAGTCGATACTGTTCACGGCCGGAATCGCCCTGTCGAACGAAGGCCCGGGCGAGGTCGCGGTATTCTACCTTGCCCATCTCAACTTTCGCCCGATGGACGGCGCGCGGATCATCGACAGCGATCCGGCGCCGCTGTTGATCCGCGATCCCGGTCTGGACGCGAACACGCCCGACCGGCTGCGCCGCTGGCACGATGCGGTGGCCACAGATCCTGAAAGGCACCGCATCATCGCCGCAGGTGACGTGGTGCTGCCCGAGTTCGTCGCCACACTGCGCCCCGGGGCCGGGCCGGACGGCTGGCACCGCAGCGAACAGCGCCATCCCGACGGGCGGGCGGATGTGGTGCTGCACCGCCCCGCCGACCTGCCGGTGGTGACACGCTGGATGCAGCGCGGCGCGGGCAAGCAGGCGCTGGGCTTCTGCCTGCCGGGGACGGCAGCGCCGGACGGGCGGACGGCGGGATTGCGGACGGGTCAGGCGGTGATCCTGCCGCCGGGGGGTGGGTTTGTGACGGAGTTCATGTTTGGGGCGGGGTAGGGGCGGTGCCGGATAGGGCGGGCAATCGCCCGCCCCCTGGGATTGCGCCGGGGCCGGACGGAGGGCGGGCGGTTGTCCACCCGACCGGCGGAATCGGGAGGGGCCGGTCATATTGGCGGGCCCCGGCGCGCGGTGCAATTGTGCCGGAACGGGATGCGCGGTGGGCTTTCGCCCCCCAACGGCATCGGCAATGCGTAGCAACTGTCTTTCACGCGGGGAGTCTGGCGTAGTCTTTGCCATCACGAGCC
>CAZIOT010000003.1:0-243851 GCA_964540965.1 uncultured Rubellimicrobium sp.
TTGAATCAGAACTCACGGCAACGGGGAATCCCCTAAATGAAGACGCCCTCTAGCGCCCTGCCCTAATCCGCCAGCAGGATTGCGTCGCGGGCGGAAAAGCTGACCTCGGCGCTTTGCCCGACCGCGGGCGGCGGCGTGTCGGCGCGGTTGAAGGTGTCGAGCGAGACCGCGGTGCCGGCGACATCGGCGCGGATGCGGATGATCGCGCCCATGAAATGCACATCGGTGATGGTCGCCGTCAGCACGGTATCCTTGCCCGGCTCGCGGCCCAGATGCAGCGCCTCGGGCCGCAAGGCCAGCGTCACCGGGGCGCCGGCGGCGGCGGTGACCGGCACGGCCAGCGACAGTACCCGTTCGCCGATCCGCACCGTGCCCATCGCCGGATCGGCGACGGTGGCGGCAAAGGTGTTCAGCGTGCCGACGAAATTGGCGACGAACCGGGTGGTGGGCCGATTGTAGATCTCGTGCGGGGCGCCCGCCTGCTCGGCGATGCCGCCGTTCATCACCACCACGCGGTCGGACATCGACAGCGCCTCTTCCTGGTCATGGGTGACGAAGATCGTGGTGATGCCCAGCCTTTTCTGGATTTCGCGGATCTCGTTGCGCAGCGAGACGCGGATCTTGGCGTCCAGCGCCGACAGGGGTTCGTCCAAAAGCAGCACGCGCGGTTTCGGTGCCAGTGCGCGCGCCAGCGCCACGCGCTGTTGCTGGCCGCCGGACAACTGGAATGGCCAGGACGTCCCCTTGTCGGGCAGGCCGATCAGCGCCAGCATCTCGGTCACGCGGGCGTCGATCTCGGCCCGCGGCACCCCGGCGATGCGCAGGCCGAACCCGACATTCTGCGCCACCGTCAGGTTCGGGAACAAGGCATAGGCCTGGAACACCATGCCGATATTGCGCTGGTTGGGCCTGAGGCCGGTGACATCCTGCCCGTCGATGACGATGGCGCCCGACGACGGCGCCTCGAACCCGGCGACCATGCGCAGCACGGTGGTCTTGCCGCAGCCCGAGGGACCAAGGAGCGAGATGAACTCTCCCTGTTCGACGCCAAGGGTGAAATCCTTGACCACGCGATGGGTGCCGAAGGACTTCTCAAGATGCTGGAGGTCGAGATAGGGCATCAGGCGCGCACCCGGTTATGCTTGGAAAAGCGTGTGACAAGCTGGATCAGCCCCATGCAGGCCCAGGTGATGGCAAAGGCGATCACCGCCAGCGCCGCCGGTTCATAGGCGCGGTTGGCGCCCAGAAGCTGCATGTAGGGACCGAAGGCGGGCCGGTTCAGCAGCGCCGCCATGGTGAATTCGCCGATGACGATGGCAAAGGTCAGGAACGCCCCCGACAGCACCGCCGCCAGCACATTGGGCAGGATCAGCCGGGCAAGGATGGTGACCCAGCCGGCCCCCAGCGACTGCGCCGCCTCGGTCAGGGTGCCGACGTCGATGGTGCGCAGGCCGGTGTCGACGGCGCGATACATGTAGGGCAGTGCCAGCGTCGCATAGCCGAACATCAGAAGCACATTTGTTCCGGTGGCGCTGCCGGTCAGGGGCAGGATGCTCGACGTGTTGTAAAGCCGGATATAGCCGAACACGATGACGATGGCCGGAATGACCAGCGGCAAGAGGGTGATGAACTCGATATAGGGCCGGGCGCCCGGCACCTTGAGCCGCACCCAATAGGCGGTCGGCACCACCAGCAGGACGCCGACGACGATGGTGCACAGCGCCATGACCACGGAATAGACAAAGGTCTGGCGGAACTGCGGATCGCCAAGGACGACGCGGTAGGCCTCGAACGAATAGACGCCGCGCAGCATCTTGAGCGAGAATTCCGTCATCCCGTAAAGCGGCAGCAGGAAATAGAGCGCGCCCAGGATCAGCGCCGTCCACGACCAGAAGATCGCCCGATGCCCGGCCGATCCGATCATCGCGCCGATCAGGAACGGACAGGCCGGCAGCAGGTTCGCCCCTTGCGGCCAGACGCCGGACAGAAAGCCGGGGAACAGGAACAGCAGGGCGATGGCGCCCAGCAGCACCGCCAGCATCGCGGCCGAGGGGCGCAAGGCCCGCCCCGCCACCAGCCCGGCGACCAGCGCCGCCAGCGCGAACCACAGCCCGCCGGTCATTTCAGCCACCGTTCCGACCGGGCGCGCAGCACGATGTAGATCGTGTTGGCGATGCCGGTGATGACGATCATGCCGAAGGCCAGCGCATAGCCGTAATGCGGCGAACCCAGCACATCGCCTCGGATCTGGGCATAAAGCAGGATCGGCGCGATGTTCAGCGACGGCCCGGTCAGGGCAAAGGCGGTTGCGACCGCGCCAAAGGCATTGGCGAACAGCAGCGCGAAGGTGCCCAGAAGCGAGGGGAACAGGATCGGCAGCGCCACCATGCGCCAGTATTGCAGGCCCGAGGCGCCCAGGATCGCCGCCGCCTCGCGCCACTCGCGCTTGAGCCCGTCAAGCGCCGGGGTGATGATGAGGATCATCAGCGGGATCTGGAAGAACAGGTAGGTCAGGATCAGCCCGGCCGTCGAAAGCAGGTTGAAGCCAAGATCGCGGATCAGGACGATGCCGAATTCCGAACGCAGCCACAGCGTGACCAGCCCCGCCGGCCCGATGGTGGCGATAAAGGCAAAGGCCAGCGGCACGCCGGCAAAGTTCGAGGCGACGCCGGAAAAGGTCAGCAGCGGCTCGCGGATCGCCCGCGGCAGGCCGCCCAGCGTGATCGCCGCGGCCATGGCAAAGCCGACAAGGCAGCCGAACAGCGCCGACAGCGCCGAGACCTTGATGGACACCCAATAGGCGTTGCGCACCGCCGGCGTGTTCAGCGCGCGGATGTTGTCAAGGGTGAAGCCGCCCTCGCCGGTGCGGAAGGCGCCGACGACGATGTAAAGCGTGGGCAGGATCAGGAACAGCAGCGCGAACAGGAAGAACGGCGCGACACCGATCCAGCGGAACGGCACGGCCCGTCGCAGAAAGGCGGACTGCGGCATGGGTCTGGATTGTCCCTGTTGTTGCGGCGGATCGACCGCTTGCCATTGGCCGAAAGGCAGGCCCGGTCCCCAGGGGGACCGGGCCAGTGTCAAAGGATCACTCGACGACGTTGGCGCCGACGACGGTATCCCAGCCGGCCTTCACGGCGTCGGCATTGGCGTTCACCTGGTCCAGCGTCGGGAACACGGCGCGGGCATAGGCATCGGCCGGCGGCAGGGCGTCCATCAGCTCCTGCGGGATCACGCCGCGTTCCACCATGTCGTTGAAGCGGATCGGGTGGCAGTAGCCCTCGAGGTATTCAAGCTGGCCTTCGTCGGAATAGATGTATTCCATCCACAGCTTGGCGGCGTTGGGCTGCGGCGCATAGGCGCTGATCGCCTGGACATAGACCCCGGCCAGCGTCACGTCCGACGGCACCACCACCTCGACCGGCGGGTTGCCGGCCAGCGTGTCGCGGGTCGACAGCGCGTTGTAGTCCCACTGGATGACGATGGGCGTGGTGCCCTGCGCCAGCGTGCCGGCCTTGCCGATGACGGGAACGAAATTGCCCGCCGCGTTCAGTTCGGCAAAGTATTCAAGCCCGACCGCCGCGGCATCCGCACCCGGTTCGGCGCCGCGGGCCATGCCCGCCGCCATGACGGCAAGAATCGCCTGGTTCGAGGCGCGCGGATCGCCCGCCAGCGCCACCTGGCCGGCATATTCCGGCTTGAGCAGGTCGGCGAAGGATTGCGGCACGTTCTCCACCAGGTCGGTGTTCACCGCAAACGACATCACGCCGTAATAGTCGCCATACCAATGGCCCTCGGCATCCTTGGCGTCGGCCGGAATCGAATCCCAGGTCGAGACCATGTAGGGCTGCAGCAGCCCTTCGGCCTGCGCGGCGGGACCGAAGGACAGGCCCACGTCGATCACGTCGGGCGCCTGCGGGCCGGTGTTGCCCTGGTTGGCGCGGATCGCCTCGACTTCGTCGGCGGAACCGGCGTCGGGGTTCAGGCCGTTGTAGGCGATGTCGGGATATTTCGCGGCAAAGCCGTCGACGATGCCCTGATAGTTGCACCAGTCCATCGGCAGAGCAATGGTCGAGATCATGCCCTCGGCGGTGGCAGCGGCCGCCAATTCTTCGAGCGACTGGGCCGAGGCGATGCCGGCCGTCAGCATCGCGATGGCGCTGGCCGAAGCCAGAACGCGCGTGAACGTCATGGAAGTCTCCCTTGTCAAAAATCCGGGCCGCGTTCGTCCCTTGCCGCGGCTTCTGCGGCCTAGCTAACGCTTGAAACCGATTTGTGACAATCCCCTTGTCGGCCTTCGAACCAGTTTGATTGACTGGTCAACCAACTTTTCTGCCCTGCCGCAGGGTCAGTTGACCGGGGGTGGCGCCTTGCCCGCCTCGTCCGGCCCCGTGTCGGGATCGTCCGAGGGAATCGCATAGCCGCCGCCCAGCCAGCGGCCAAGGTCGATGTCGGCGCAGCGTTTCGAACAGAACGGCCGGTAGTCCGGCACCGTCGGCTTCTTGCAGATCGGACAGGCCATCAGGCCCCCCCGATCAGCCGCGCGAGCGGCAGCCGTTCGCGTTTGCGGTTCAGTTCGTAAAGGCCCATCGTGGTCCAGCCGACAAGGCTCGTCTCGACCGGATCGCTGCGGAACACCGATTTCAGCGACTGGTCGAGCGGCTGGCGCTGGCCCTTGGGCATCGGCGCGAAATCGACGACCACCTGCCCGCCAAGGCCGCGCAGCCGCAATTGCCGCGGCAGCGCGCGCGCCGCGGCCAGATTGGCCTTGAGCGCGGCGGCGGGCGAGGTATCGCCGCCCGTGTTCACATCGACGGCGACCAGCGCGCGGGTCGGCTCGATCACCATCGTCGCCTCGCCAAGATCGACCAGGGGCGAGGCCAGCGCCGCGATCTGGTCGGCAATGCCGTGGCTGTCGAAGGCGCCCGATTCGGTCACGATCTGGTCCGCCGACCATTCGCGCAGGGCAAGGTCATGCGGCCCGTCGCCATCGGTCAGCGCCTCGGGCCCGGTGCCGGTGTCGGCCATGACTTGCCGCGCAAGGTCGCCCATCAGCCGGATGTCCAGCAGGATGTCCTCGTCCTCGGCCCCGTCGCAGGCCGACCGCAGGATCATGCCCATGCCGTCGGGCGCGGCGCCGGCCAGCGCGGTCAGGTGGCCGCGCAGGTTTTCGTCGGTGATCTGGCGGCTGATGTTCACGCCGGGGGCGCCGGGGGTGACGATGACATGGCGGCCCTTGAACAGCACACGGTCGGTGACCGGCACCGCCTTGCCCGGTTCGGCGACACCTGTGACCTGAACCAGCATCGCCTGACCGGGTTTGAGCCCCCTGGCGGTGCGCATATAGGCGGTCTCGCCCTCGGGCAGGCGCAGGAACATGCCGCCCTGCCCCTTGACCGGCCGGTCGCAGACGGCACGAAATATCGCGCCGGGCCGCGGCGCGGCGTCGTCGTCGATCAGCAGATCGTCAAGCCGGCCGTCGACGGACAGCGCCGCCGCCTCGCGCCCGTGCCAGTGGTCGAGGATGATGGAACGGCCCTTCATGCGGTCCTCCAGACCGGGAAACCCGCCGCGGTCAAGAGCCCGGCGGTTTCGGCCAGCGGCAGGCCGACAACGGCGGTGAACGATCCGCCGATCCACGGGATCAGCGCCCCGGCCGGCCCCTGGATGCCATAGCCGCCGGCCTTGCCCTGCCAGTCGCCCGAGGCGACGTAGGCCGCGATCTCGGGTTCCGACAGGCGTTTCATCGCAACGGCGGTTTCCACCGCCTTCTGCCAGAGCCGCTCGCCCCGCCGCACTGCGACCGCGGTGATGACCCGGTGACGGCGGCCCGACATGAGGCGCAGGAACCGCTCGGCCTCGGCCGCATCGACGGGTTTGCCCAGAATCCGGCGACCGACGGCAACGGTGGTATCGGCGCAAAGCACGACTTCGTCCGCCGCGCAGGACAGCGCCTGCGCCTTGGCCGCGGCCAGACGGACGACATGCGCGCGCGGCAATTCGCCCGGCAACGGCGTCTCGTCGATGTCGGGGGGGCGGATGGCGTGCGGCACCAGCCCGATCTGCGCCAAGAGTTCCCGCCGCCGGGGCGAGGCAGAACCGAGGATCAGCCGCAGACCCGCATCGGGCCTTTGGACATTCATTTACCGGAAGCGGTAGTTGATCCGACCCTTGGTCAGATCGTAGGGGGTCATCTCGACCTGGACTTTGTCGCCGGCCAGAACACGGATGCGGTTCTTCCGCAGCTTTCCTGCCGTATGCGCGATGATCTCATGGCCGTTTTCCAGCTCGACCCGGAACGTCGCGTTCGGCAGGAGTTCCTTCACGACGCCAGGAAATTCGAGCAGTTCTTCCTTGGCCATGTGGTCTCCCATGGGAAATCGTCCGCAAAAGCGCGGACTGCGGCCATATGCGCCCCTGCGCGGCGTATTTCAAGGCGCTTTCGCGGTTCAGGGTGCGGTGAGGTCGCGCACCCAGAGGTCGAGCATGTGGCCCTGCGGCGCTGCCGCGCCGATCTCGCGCCACGAAACCGGCACCCCCACCCCCATCAGCGGGCGATAGCCGCGGGCCCGCCAGAACGGATCGAGCGGCCCCCAGCCCGCGGGGCGCGGTCCCGGCCGGTCATAGGTGGCCAGCACCGACCAGCGCAGCCCAAGCCGGCGGGCATGGCGTTCGCGGGCGGCGATCAGGACATGGCCCGCGCCCTGACCGCGATAGTCCGGCAGCAGCACTGCTTCGCCCATGAGCATCGTCTGTTCGGGCGGCAGGTCGGTCATGGCAAAGGCGGCGGCCATGCCCGCGCCGGCGCGGTCGAGCCGCTGCGCGGTGGCGGCGCCGACGGCGGTGCCGGCGTCGAAGGCAAGGACCGCGACCGCGCTGTCATCGCCGGCAAGCGTGTCCAGCCCCGCCAGTTCGGCCGCCGGATCGGGGGCGCGCAGATAGGGCCACCCGGCCAGCACCCGCGCCCGCAGCCCGGCGATGGTGGCCAGATGCGGCGCGATGCCGGCGCCGGCAAAGGCGCGCAACTCCAGATCCGAGGCCAGATGCCCGGCGATCTGCCCGCCCGGTCCGATTCCCGCGCTGTCCATCCCTCACCCCCTTTTCTTCAGCCCGCCCTCCCCGGCGGGCTACGGCTCGATCCGGCGGGGCGGGCCCCAGCGGTCGGTCAGCCGATGGACAATCATGTCACGGCTCTTGCGGTAACTGTCGAGCCTTTCCTCGCGGGTTTCGCCCAGTCCCGTCGGGTCGAGCACCGGCCAGTATTCCACCGTCAGGTGGAAATAGCGGGTCAGGTCCAGCGCCCGGCGGTGACTGGCGGGCGACAGGGCCAGCACAAGGTCGAAGGACGACAGGTCATCGCCCCAGTCCTGCATCTCGTCAAAGGACCGAGAGCGGTGCCGCGACAGTTCCACCCCGATCTCGCGGCAGACGGCGATGGAAAAGCCGTCGATTTCAATGTCGTTCTTCACGCCGACCGACTGGATATAGCAGTCGGTGCCGTAGAACTTCTTCATGATCCCCTCGGCCATGGGCGAGCGGACGGCATTGTGATCGCAGCAGAACAGCACCGATTGCGGCAGCGGATCGAACGCCTTTGCGCCCTCGGTCGCCACGTTCAGGCCCCGAAATGCAGGACGCAGATCAGGGTGAACAGGCGGCGGGCGGTGTCATGGTCGACCTCGGCCTTGCCTGCAAGACGTTCCTGCAGCACCCGCGCCCCTTCGTTGTGGATGCCGCGCCGCGCCATGTCGACGGTCTCGATCTGGCTGGGTGGCAGCGATTTCACCGCCGAATAATAGCTGTCGCAGATCTGGAAATAGTCCTTCACCACCTGCCGGAACGGCCCGAGCGAGAGGTGGAATTCCGCCAGCGGATCGCCCTGCTCCGACCCCACGGCAAAGACCAGCCGCCGGTCGCGCACCGACAGGTGCAGGCGGTAGGGTCCGGGCGCATCGCGCCCCTCGCGCGCCGGTAGTTCCAGACTGTTTTCCTCGAGCAGGTCGAAGATCGCCACCCGCCGCTCCTGTTCGATCTCGGGCGTGGGCGCGGGCAGGCCCGCGTCGTCGATGGTGATGGCGATGATGCGGGACATGGGCAGGCTCGGATGGTGCGCGAAGGTTCGTCCGCCAGTGATGCCCGCGCGGTTCCGGCGGCGCAAGGGCCGGCCGGCAGCTTTGCGTTACGCGATGGCGGCAGGGCCTGCTATCATGGCGTCCGGGCGCAGAAGGCCGCCCGGGTACATGAGGTCAAGCCATGCGTGATTTCTTCATCCGCTCGTTCGAAATGATCGTCTCGGCCATCGTCATCCTTGCCGGCGTCACGGTGTTCGTCGGCGGGCTGGTCATGATGTTCAACGAACGCGGCGGGTTCGTTCAGGGTCTGGGCGTCTGGGTCGTCGGCGGCATCTATGTGCTGTTTCTGGGCGGCGCGATGTATCTGGGGCTTGGCATCTACCAGAACACCAAGCGCGCCGCCGACGCGATCGAGGCGATGGCCCGCAAATAACCCCTTCAGGTCCGGTTCAGCCGGTCGAGCCGGGCCTGCACGCTCATCCCATGCGCCGACAGACCCTCGGCCCCGGCCAGGGTCACCGCGGCAGGACCGATGGCGCGCAGGGCGTCGGGCGTCATGCGGGCGATGGTGCTCCGTTTCACGAAATCCAGCACCGACAGGCCCGAGGAGAACCGCGCCGACCGTGCGGTGGGCAGCACATGGTTCGGCCCGCCGACATAATCGCCCACCGCCTCGGGCGTGTGGCTGCCCATGAAGATCGCGCCGGCATGGCGGATGCGGGCGGCCAGCGCCTCGGGGTCGGCGACGCAGAGTTCAAGATGCTCGGGCGCGATCCGGTCCGACAGGACCGCCGCCTGATCCAGATCGCGCACGGTGATGACGGCGCCGTAGTCGCGCCAGCTGGCCGCGGCGATGGCGGCGCGCGGCAGGGTTTCCAGCCGCCGTTCCACCGCCGCCGCCACCGCCCGGCCAAAGGCGGCATCGTCGGTGACAAGGATCGCCTGCGCGCTTTCGTCATGCTCGGCCTGGCTCAGCAGGTCGAGCGCCAGCCAGTCGGGGTCGTTGTCGCGGTCGGCGATGACAAGGATCTCGGACGGGCCGGCGATCATGTCGATGCCGACCTTGCCGAACACCCGCCGTTTGGCCGCGGCGACATAGGCATTGCCCGGCCCGGTGATCTTGTCCACCGGCGCGATGGTCGGGGTTCCATAGGCGAGCGCCGCGATGGCCTGCGCGCCGCCGATGCGCCAGACCTCGTCGACCCCCGCCAGCCGCGCGGCCAGCAGCACGAGCGGGTTTGCCACGCCATCGGGCGTTGGAACGGTGATCGCCAGCCTTTCGACCCCGGCAACCTTGGCCGGAATCGCGTTCATCAGGACCGACGACGGATAGGAGGCGAGCCCCCCCGGCACATACAGCCCCGCCGCCGAAACCGGCGTCCAGCGCCAGCCAAGCTCGGCTCCGCTGCCGTCGGTCCAGCGGGCATCCAGCGGCAACTGCCGTTCGTGGTAGGCGCGGATGCGCAGGGCGGCAAGTTCCAGCGCGCTGCGCTGGTCGTCGGGCACCTGCGCGCAAAGCGTGTCGATCTCCTCGGCCGAAAAGCGCAGCCGGTCTGCGGTCAGCACCTGCCGGTCGAAACGGGCGGTCAGCTCGATCACCGCGGCATCGCCGCGCGCCCGCACATCGGCGATGATCGCCGCCACAGCGGCATCGACATCGGGGCTGTCCTCGCGCTTGGTGCCCAGAAAGGCGGTGAAGGCGGCATCGAAACCGGGGGCCGAGGCATCTAGGAACAGGGGCATGGCGGGTCTCCTTGGCCCCGGCTGATAGCGGCGGCGGCGGCCGGCATCAATCGCTTCTGCCGCGCCGGACGGGCGGCGCGACGTTGTGGCAGCCCGGACGGGCCGCCTGCCCCTTGACTTGGCTCCCCGCCCGGCGCAATCAGCCCGCCACATAACCGCAACCGGGCGTTTCGTAGGCGCCAAACCGAGGAGGGCCCGTGATGGCCGCGATTTCCCTGACATTTCCCGATGGCGCCCGCCGCGACTATCCCGCCGGCGTGACCCCGGCCGAAGTCGCCGAAAGCATCGCCCCCAGCCTTGCCAAGCGCGCGATCAGCGCCACGGTCGACGGCAAACACTGGGATCTGCAATGGCCGCTGACGTCGGATGCGGCGATTTCCATCAACACGATGAAGGACGCGAAACCGGCGCTGGAACTGGTGCGCCACGACCTTGCCCATATCATGGCCCGCGCGGTGCAGGAACTTTGGCCCGATGTGCAGGTCACCATCGGCCCGGTGATCGACAATGGCTGGTATTACGACTTCGACCGGGCCGAACCGTTCACGCCCGAGGATCTGGGCGCCATCGAACACCGGATGCGGCAGATCATTTCCGCCCGCGATCCGGTCCGCACCGAAGTCTGGGACCGCGCCCGCGCGATGGCTTATTACGAACAGCGGCACGAGCCCTACAAGGTCGAGCTGGTCGAGGCCATTCCCGACGACGGCCAGCCGATCCGCATGTACTGGCACGGCGACTGGCAGGATCTGTGCCGCGGCCCGCACCTGCAATCCACCGGGCAGATTCCCACCGATTGCTTCAAGCTGATGAATGTCGCCGGCGCCTATTGGCGCGGCGATTCCCGCCGCCCGCAGCTCCAGCGCATCTATGGCGCGGCCTTCCTCACGAAGGACGAGCTGAAGGCCTATCTGCACCGGCTGGAAGAGGCGGCGAAACGCGACCATCGCAAGCTGGGCCGCGAAATGAACCTGTTCCACATGCAGGAAGAGGCGCCCGGACAGGTGTTCTGGCACCCGGACGGCTGGACGATCTACACGACATTGCAGGACTACATGCGCCGCCAGCAACGCCGCGGCGGCTATGTCGAGGTGAACACGCCGCAGGTGGTGAACCGCAAGCTGTGGGAAGCCTCGGGTCATTGGGAAAACTATCAGGAAAACATGTTCATCGTCGAAGTGGACGAGGATCATGCCCGCGAAAAGACCGTCAACGCGCTCAAGCCGATGAACTGCCCCTGCCATGTGCAGGTGTTCAATGTCGGGCTGAAATCCTATCGCGACCTGCCGCTGCGCATGGCCGAATTCGGATCCTGCGCGCGCTATGAACCCTCGGGCGCGCTGCATGGCATCATGCGGGTGCGCGGCTTTACCCAGGACGATGCGCATATCTTCTGCATGGAAAGCCAGATCGAATCCGAGGCGAAGAAATTCATCGAATTCCTGTCCGCCATCTATGCCGATCTTGGATTCCATCAGTGGCGGATCAAACTGTCGACACGCCCTGAAAAGCGCATCGGCACCGAGGAAGCCTGGGATTTCGCCGAAAGCGCGCTGGCCAACGCCGTCACCGCTGCCGGGCATGAATACGAGATCTTCGAAGGCGAAGGCGCATTCTATGGCCCCAAGCTTGAATTCGTGCTGACCGATGCCATTGGCCGCGATTGGCAATGCGGCACGTTCCAGGTCGACCCGAACCTGCCGGAACGGCTGGACGCCAGCTATATCGGCCAGGACGGGGCTAAACACCGGCCGATCATGCTGCACCGCGCCTGCCTTGGTTCGTTCGAACGCTTCATCGGCATCCTGATCGAGGAACATGCCGGCAAGCTGCCCTATTGGCTGGCGCCGCGGCAGGTGGTGGTGGCCTCCATCGTCTCGGATGCCGACGATTATTGCGAAGAGGTCGCCGCCGCGCTGATCGCCGCCGGGGTCCGGGCCGAGGTCGACCTGCGCAACGAGAAGATCAACTACAAGGTGCGGGAGCATTCGCTGGGCAAGGTGCCGGTGATCCTGGCCATCGGCGCCCGCGAAGTGGCCGAGCGCTCGGTCTCGGTCCGGCGTCTGGGCGAGGACCGCACCAGCACGACCAGCCTTGACGCCATCGTGGCGGAACTGGCGGCCGCGGCACGAGCGCCCGATCAAAGGTAAGGTGGGTCCGGACCCACCTTACAGCCGCACCAGCACCAGACCCGCCGCAGCAAGCGACGCCAGGACCAGCACCGCCCCAAGCAGGGAGGTGCCAAAGGTCACCGACAGCAGCAGCGCCGCGGGGATCAGCAGCCAGCCCCCGGCGCTGCGCCGGCGCGACAGGATCGCCGCGCCCCCGGCAAGGGCCAGAACCGGCCCGCCCCAGATCAGCAGCGTGATAATGTCGACAGGCCCCGCCCCCGGCGCCAGCGCCACCAGGGCCAGCGACACCGCCCCGACAGAGAGCGCGATGCCCCCTGCCAGCCGGTCACGCGCCGCGCTGCCGTAGGCCAGCCTCACAGCCACACCGCCTGCGCTTTCGCGTCCCAGCCCATGGTCCAGACGCCGCCCGCCTCGATCACCGGCCGCTTCATCGTCACCGGATGCGCCGCCAGAACCGCATCAGGCGGCAGCGCCTTGTCCTCAGCCGGCAGGTCGCGGAAAGTGGTCGAGGCCCTGTTCATCACCTTGTCGCCCAGCGCCGCCAGCATCGCCGCGACATCCTCGGGCCGCAGACCGTCGTCGCGCACATCGGTCACCTGCGGCTGGTGTCCCGCCGCCCGCAACGCCTTGAGCGCCGCGCGCGAGGTGTCGCAGGTCGAAAGCCCCCAGAACCGCATCACCCTGCCCCCTTTTCATGCAAGCGCGGGCTTCCTGCCCGATACGCACCCGCTTGTCATTGGACTTTTTGCGGAACAGACTGAAGATACACGCAGGGCTGACGGAAGACCGCCTTCGCCGGGCGGCCACAGGACCTGCCCCCGCCGTCCGACGCCGGACGGCACGACGAAGGAGACTGACATGCCCAAGGGCACCGTGAAGTGGTTTAATACGACCAAGGGTTACGGGTTCATCGCACCGGACGACGGCGGCAAGGACATCTTCGTCCACATCTCGGCAGTGGAACAGGCCGGGATGACCGGCCTCGCCGACAACCAGCAGATCGAGTTCGACATGATCGAGGGAAGGGACGGGCGAAAGATGGCGGGGAACTTGAAGAAGGGGTAGATCGCCGTAAGGTGGGTCTTGACCCACCTTACCCCCAAACCGCCTCGAACTCCCGCCATTCGCCCTTCGACATCCCCGAACCCTCGAACCCCACCGCCTCGCCCGCCAGCCGCCGTTTCAGGACCGCCACCGCCTTCGCCGACAGGGTTTCGCCGCCCAGCCGGTAATCCTCGAACGCCGCATAAGCCGCCGGCACCCAGTCGCGGACCACCGAACAGATCGCCTCGGCATAGACGCGGATTTCGTATTGCGCATGGGCATCGGCGCGCAAACGCAGGAAATGGAACAGGTTGTGCAGGTCGACCTTCCAGTACCATTGCGTATAGATGTTCGCCGGCAGGTTCATCCGCGCCAGTTCGCGCGCCAGCCCCTGCTGTCCCTCGGTCGAGATCATCGCCTCGTAATGGTCATAGGCCCGCCCGGCATCGGCCTTGAGCCAGTCCAGCACCCGTGCCGCCTCCTCGGCCGCCAGAGCCTCGCCACGGCCCTGATTGTTCACCACGGATTGCGCCGCCAGCTGCTCGACCGCCGGAATGTAGAATTCCCGGTCAAGGATCGAATAGCGCGCCGAATATTCGTTCACATTCGCCGTGCGGTGGCGGATCCATTGCCGGGCGACGAACACCGGCAATTTCACATGCAGCTTGACCTCGCACATCTCGAACGGGGTCGAATGCCAATGGCGCATGAGATAGCGGATCAGCCCCTCGTCATTCGAGACGCTCTTGGTGCCGCGGCCATAGGACACCCGCGCCGCCTGACAGATGGCGGCATCGTCGCCCATGTAGTCGACGACGCGGACGAAACCGTGGTCCAGCACCGGGATGGCCTTGTAGAGATGCGCCTCCATCCCCTCGGACACCGCGCGCAGGGTGGGGCGCGACGTGGCACGCTGCGCCGTGATCTCGGCTTCCTGGTCGGGGGTCAGCGGCATCGGGGCGATTCCTTCGCGGTCCTCGGGGCAGGCCCACCTTATATTGTGCGCGATCCGACACAACGCCCAAGCTGTCGCGGTGCCCCCCGTGTCCGGCGGGTGACAAAATGCAGCGGATTCGCCCGGTCCCGTTGACTCCCGCACAGGCGCCCGCAAGGATGCCGCAAACCGCTTGCAAGGGGCCGGGCATGTTGTTGCGTCATCTTCTGATCGTCGGACTGATGGGCACGGCCTCGGTCGCGCTTACCGCCTGCGGCGACGGCAACCCGTTCTTCGATGTCGATTCCGACGGCGACGGCATACCCGACGAAGACGACGACGATGATGACGGCGACGGCGTTCCCGACGATGACGAAGACGACGGCGGCTGCGCCATCTGCGGCGACCCCGAATTGCCGCCGGGCACCTCGGAACCCAGCGCCTCGGGCGGCATATTCCGGTATGAGGACATCGACGAACAGGGCGGCGGCTATGTCCGCACCGTAAGCTACGATTCGGCGGCCGACACGTTTACCGTCGACAACCTCGCCTTCGACGGCGCCAATGTCTATGGCCGGGGCGAGGCGGTGGGCAGCATGGGCGGCTTTGCCGTCTATGAGGCGACCGAGGTCGAGTTCGACAGCGTCACCGGCGTGCCGATCGAGCAGTTTGCCTATCGCGCCATCTATGGCGTCAGCGAGAACACCACGACCGTGGATGGCGAGACGGTGCCGATGTCGCAATTCGCCATCGTCCGCACCGGCGACTATGTCGGCTACGGCTTTGGCGGCTTTGTCTATGAACGCAACGGCAGCGTCACCATCCCGACCAGCGGCTTTGCGCAATTCACCGGAACCTATGCCGGCATGCGGGTTTTCCAGAACCGCGGCGGGCTGGAATACACCCGCGGCGACATGCGCATCTCGGTCGATTTCCACGATTTCAACGCCGGAAACGGTGTCCGCGGCGTGATCTACAACCGCGCCGCATTTGACATCGAGGGTAACGAGATCCCGCTTGGCGACCCCGAGGACGAGATGCTGACCCTGCCGCCTCTGGTGTTCGAGGTCGGCCCCGGCGTGATGACCGACGATGGCGAGATTTCCGCGGGCATCAACTCCAACGCCGTCGATCCCGATACCGGCGTGCTCGACCTGTATGAATCGGGCACCTACTACGGCATCATCGGCGGATCGGGCGCCAACATGGAAATCGTCGGCGTGATCGTCGTCGAATCGGAAGACCCGCGTTACAGCACCACGGTTCAGGAAACCGGCGGCTTCCTCGTGTATCGCTGATGCTGCGCGCCGCCCTGCTGGCGCTGGCGCTGGTCGCGCCACTGCCTGCATTGGCGCAGGACGCGCTGACCCTGACCCCCGACCAGGTGCGCACTGCCGCGGTGGCGGCGCTTCAGGCCGGTGACGCTGGCGCGGCCGAGCAATTCGCCCGCGCCCTTCTGCTCCGCGATCAGAACGACCCGGTGGCGCGCCGCATTCTTGCCGAACTCGCCATTGCCGCGGGCAATCCGGCCGCACTGCGCGAACAGGCCGCCGCCCTGTGGCGCAGCGCCCCCACCCTTGCCGCGAGGTACGAGGCGGCGCGGATGGGCGCCTTTGCCGCGACGCAGGAAAACCGCCTGACCGTCGCGCAATTCTGGCTGCGCCGGGCGATGACCGTGGCCCCCGATGCCGATGCCCTGCGCCAGACGGTCAACGATTTCCGCGCCGTGCGTGAGAGCAACCCGCTGTCGCTGGATTTCGGGCTGGCGATCAGCCCGTCGAACAATGTCAACGGCGGCTCCGATGTCGACTATATCCGCATCGATGGCGAGATCGTCTGTCTTGAGGCCGGCGGCATCTGCATCTTTCCGATGTCGCCCTCGGCTGTCGACCGGGCCTATTCCGGCTGGAGCTATGCGCCCTCGCTTTCGCTGGCCTACCGGCTGCATGCCGACGAGGCCGGCCAGACGCGGCTGACCTTTCAGGCCGGCGGCCGTGGCGTGATCCTGTCGGACGAGGCGCTGGCCGCGCTCGAGGGTGAGACCTACGGCGACGAGCCTATCGGGAACGAGACCTTTTCCAGTTGGCAAATCCGCGCCGGCATCGACCACCAGATCGCGCGCCCCGATGGCACTTACACGCTGTCGGCAACGCTGGGCCGCGACTGGGCCCGCGGCGAGCGGTCGGAAAACAATGTGACATTGGGCTTTGGCCGCGTCCTGACCCTGAACGGGGGCGAGGCGCTGATCTTTGGCCTTGCCCATGAATGGCATCTCGACGCCGACGCCGATGCCCCCGACCAGATTCGCGATGTGCTGCGGCTTGGCCATGTCCGCAGCCTGGAAAACGGCGGGCGGCTGCGCTTCGACCTCAGCCTGACAGACGCGCGGTCGGACGACTATCAGAAGAATTTCCACCGCGTCGGCCTGACTGCCACGCTGACCCTGCCGCCGCCCCTGCCCGGCGTGCGGCTGGACACACGCGCCGGCATCACCTGGACGAATTTCCCCGACTACCAGTTCTTCGACCCGGTGCCGGGCGGGCGCAGCGATCTTCAGATGACTGTCGGCGCCGACATCACCCTGGACCGCTGGTCCTATGCCGGATTCTCGCCGCAGGTGCAGCTTTCGGCCGAACGCACCGACAGCAACATCAACCAGTTCGCCTCCGAGGGTGTCACTGTCGGCTTCGCTCTGGTATCGACCTTCTGACACCGGCGCGGCCGGTTCCGCAGCGGAGGAAGCGATGCCCCTGAAATACCTGCACACCATGGTCCGCGTGGCCGATCTTGACGCCTCGATGGCGTTCTATGCCCTGCTGGGCCTGCGCGAGACGCGGCGGATCGACAACGACAAGGGCCGCTTCACGCTGGTGTTCATGGCACCGCCGGGGCAAGAGGATTGCCCGGTCGAACTGACCTACAACTGGGACGGCGATGCCGGCCTGCCCTCAGACAGCCGTCATTTCGGCCACCTCGCCTATGCGGTGGACGATATCTATGCCACCTGCGCCGCGTTGCAGGCGGCCGGCGTGACGATCAACCGCCCGCCGCGCGACGGGCACATGGCCTTTGTCCGCTCGCCCGACAATGTGTCGATCGAGCTTTTGCAGGCCGGGCCGGCGAAAGAGCCGCAGGAACCCTGGTCGTCGATGCCGAACACCGGGCACTGGTAGGGCGCGACGCGGGGGATCGTGGGTTTCACCCACGCTGCGGGGCTGTCTTGGGCCCCGGACCCGCGCGCCTCAGTAGATATACCGGATCTGATCGCTCCAATACCGCTCGATCCGCCGCAGCGAGGTGGTGATCAGGTCCATCCCGTCCATGTCCACCACCCCGCGCGAGATCAGCCCCTCGGCATGGCCGGCAAAGAGCCGCGCCACGATGTCACGGATGCGCCGGCCCTTTTCGGTCAGCCGCACCCGCACGGAACGGCGGTCGATTTCCGACCGCTGGTGATGCATGTAGCCCAGTTCGACCAGCTTCTTGAGGTTGTAGCTGACGTTCGAGCCCTGGTAATAGCCGCGGCTTTTCAACTCGCCCGCCGTCACCTCGGCCTCGCCGATGTTGAACAGCAAAAGCGCCTGCACGGCATTGACCTCGAACACCGCAAGCCGTTCGAATTCGTCCTTGATGACGTCGAGAAGCAGGCGATGCAGCCGCTCGACCAGCGTCAGCGCCTCGAGATAGCTGGTCATGAAACCCGCATCGCGCGCTGGGACGCGGGTGGTGTCGATTTGCGCATGAACACTCATGTTCAGTCTCCTTTCCGCCCGCCCGCAGACACCTTTCGGGCGGAAGGCCAAACATTCCGTTAAGTCACGGGAAAATCGGCAGGAAAGAGAGGCGAGTTTAGCTAAAATGCGCCCGGTCTAGCGGCTGCGCACCACACCGGCGGCGCCGTGGCGCAGGCGCGCGACCAGATCGGCAAACTGCCGGGGCGGTTCGGCCTGTCCGGTGATCCAGCCGTACAGGTCGTGATCGTTCTCGGACAGGAGCGCGTCATAAAGTGCAAGGCCGGCCTCGGCCATCCCGTCCAGTTCGCGCTCGGCGAAATCCGACAGGATCAGGTCCATCTCGCGGATGCCCCGCCGCATCGACCGCATCTTCAGCCGCTTGACCCGCGCCTCTGCCGTTTCCATCGCACCCGTCCTTGTGACCGGCCGCAGCCCGGCCTATGACCCCTGCGACCGCAACGCCCGAGGCCGCCATGCCCTTCCTGTCCGAGACTCTCGCCCGCGTCAAACCCTCGCCCACGGTGGCGATCACCGGCCGCGCCCTGGAAATGAAGGCCGCGGGGCGCGATGTCATCGGCCTGTCCGCCGGCGAGCCGGATTTCGACACGCCGGACAACATCAAGGCGGCCGCGATTGCCGCGATCAATGCCGGGCGCACCAAATACACCGCCGTCGACGGTATCCCGGAGCTCAAGCGCGCCATCTGCGCCAAGTTCGCACGGGAAAACGGCCTGACCTATACGCCCGATCAGGTCAGCGTCGGCACCGGCGGCAAGCAGGTGCTGTTCAACGCGCTGATGGCGACGCTGAATCCGGGGGACGAGGTTATCATCCCCGCGCCCTATTGGGTCAGCTATCCCGACATGGTGCTGCTGGGCGGCGGCACGCCGGTGATCGTCGAAGGCGCCATCGACAGCGGTTTCAAGATCACGCCGGCCCAGCTTGAGGCGGCGATCACACCGCGCACCAAATGGCTGATGTTCAACTCGCCCTCGAACCCGACCGGCGCCGCCTATTCCGCCGCGGAATTGCGCGGCCTGACCGAGGTGCTGCTGCGCCATCCGCATGTCTGGGTCATGGCCGACGACATGTACGAACACCTGACCTTCGACAATTTCGTCTTTGCCACCCCGGCGCAGATCGAGCCGCGGCTTTACGACCGCACCCTGACCGTCAACGGCGTCAGCAAGGCCTATGCGATGACCGGCTGGCGCATCGGCTATGCCGCGGGGCCGGTGGCCCTGATCCGCGCCATGGCCAAGATGCAGTCGCAGTCGACCTCGAACCCCTGTTCGATCAGCCAATGGGCCGCGGTCGAGGCGCTGTCCGGCCCGCAGGATTTCCTTGTGCCGTTCCGGCAGGCGTTCCAGCGCCGCCGCGATCTGGTCGTCGGCCTGCTGAACGACTGCCCCGGCATCCGCTGCCCGCGGCCCGAAGGCGCGTTCTATGTCTATCCCGACATCTCGGCCTGCATCGGCAAGACCAGCGCCGGCGGCGCGGTGATTGTCGATGACGCGGCTTTTGCCACCGCGCTGCTGGATGAGACCGGCGTCGCGGTGGTCTTTGGCGCCGCCTTCGGCCTGTCGCCGAATTTCCGCATCTCTTACGCCACCTCGGACGCGGTGCTGCGCGACGCCTGCGCCCGGATCAGGGGGTTCTGCGAAGGGCTGCGCTAAGCGCCGCCCCTACCCCATCACCTTGGTGCCAAGGCCGTGCCCCTCGGCGGCCTTCTTCGACTTCGCCGCCCGCATCTCCTCGACCGAGCGGGCCGCGAACCGCGCCGCGCCGTCCCAGACGCGCGTCTTGACCTTGGGATTGCGCAAGCGGTCCCGCGCCGCCGGAATGGCATCGGCGTATTGCGGCAGCCATTCGGCCTGCGCCACCAGCATCTCGTCGACCATCTGCCAGACCTCCTCGGGCGTGCAGATCGCGCCGACCAGCGGGTCGTGCAGCACCGCCTGCTTGAGCAGTTCGACATCGCCGGTCACCGCCGCCTGCACCGACATGCGCTGGACGTTGACCGATGCCATGCAGGTCGCGGCGCAGGCCAGCGACAAGGTCACGCCCTCGACCATGTTGATGCCGAAACGGTCGATGAAACCGGGGCTTTCGATGATGCAATCGGCCGGCAGGTTGGTGATCGTGCCGCCGTTCTTGACGTTGAAATGCCCGCGATAGACCCGGCCGGTCTCAAGCGCCTCAAGGATATGCGAGGCATGTTCGTCGGTGCGCTGATAATCGGCCAGCGGCTTGCCGGCCTCGTCCAGAAACACCGGGAAATCGGTTTCGAACCAGTTCCGGTTCTCGGTCGTGTAGCGCAGATAGCCGCCGGTTTCGCCGTGGATCCAGTCGTCGGTCGAAATCCAGTCAAGGATCTGTTCCGGCCGCTTGCGATACCAAGGCAGGTATTCCGACAGGTGGCCGTTCGATTCGGTCGAGTAGAAGCCGAACCGCTTCAGCACGTCGATGCGGACCTTTTCCTGCCGCGAGAACACCGGGTGGCGTTCGAAAGCGGCGATCAGCTCGTCGCGGCTGACCTGGCGCCCCTGATGCCGGATGTCGAGATACCAGGTCTGGTGGTTGATGCCCGAACAGACGATCTCGGTCTCGGCCATCGGCACGCCCAGCGCGGCGGCGATCTGGCGGTGGCCGTTCTGGACACCATGGCACAGGCCGACGGTATTCACCCGGCCATGGTCGATGGCCGCCCAGGTCATCATCGCCATCGGATTGGCATAGTTCAGCAGCAGCGCGCCGGGTTCCGCCACCTCGCGGATATCCTTGCAGAAATCCAGAAGCGCCGGGATACCGCGCTGGCCATACAGGATGCCGCCGGCGCAGATCGTGTCGCCGACGCATTGGTCGACGCCGTATTTCAGCGGAATGTCGATATCGGCCTGATAGGCCTCAAGCCCGCCGATCCGCACCACATTCATCACATAGCGCGCGCCCTCGAGCGCCTGCCGGCGGTCGGTGGTGGCGACGACACGGGCCGGCAGCCGGTTCACGGCAATCAGCCGCTCGATCACCTGCCGGATCATGTCAAGGTTGCGGGCGCTGATATCGGTCAGCGCGAATTCGACACCCGCGAATTCGGGCACCTTGAGCAGGTCCGAAATCAGTTTCTTGGTGAATCCGATCGACCCCGCGCCGATGATGGCGATCCTGAACGTCATGCCTGCCTCCGCTGGCGGATTGATGCGACAGGATAGGCGGCGGCGCGATTCCGCTATAGGGGAAAGCGGTGTCCTTAAGGGTAATTCCATGCTCTCTGCCCTTCTTGCCCATGGCCATGACATCCGCACGCTTGACGCCACGACGCGGTCGCCGGGCCTCGACTGTTCGGCCCGCGCCGTCGGCTATGAACAGCGCATCGCCGAGGAATATTCATGGGACGGGCTGCGCCGCGGATCCTCGCCGTTTCTTGTCATCCAGCACACGGTTCTGGGCGAGGGCCGGCTGGACCACGCCGGCACCCGTTACCGGCTGCGGCCGGGGGATTGCATGCTGGTGACGATCCCGCACGCCCATCGCTACTGGCTGCAACGCGGCGGCCGGTGGGAGTATTTCTGGATGCTCCTTGACGGGCGCGAGGCGATGCGGATGGCGCGCGGCATCCTGGATACCTCCGGGCCGGTGCTGCGGCCGGGGCCCGAGGTCACCGACCGCCTTGCCGCCGCCTGCCTGACGCTGCTCACGGGGGCCACCACGCCCGGCATCGCCGCGACCCAGGCCTTTGCCGCGATGGCGGCGCTGCATGATGCCGCAACCGGCGGCCGCGCCGCCGCGCCCGCCCTGCCCCCGGCTATCGCCCGTGTGACCGACCATATCCACCGCAACCTTGGCGGCGCCCTGACAGTCGACAGGCTGGCCGAAATCGCCGGGATGAGCCGCGCGCATTTCACCCGCCGCTTCACCGCGGCAACCGGCGCCGCGCCTTCGGTGCATGTCATGGCGCAACGTCTTGACCGGGTGGAACGCCTGCTGCTTGCCACCGAGATGACGGTGACCGAGATCGCCGCCGCCACCGGTTTCACCGACGGCAATTACCTGGCCAAGGTGTTCCGCCGCCACCGCGGCCAAAGCCCGCTCGACTTCCGCGCGACACGGGCAGAACGGGCGTGACTGGCCTCATTCTTCGTCCATAAATATCCTGCGGGGTTTGCCGCCGGTTCCGCCACCGGTCCGAGGGACCGGCGGCATGGGGGGTGCAAAACCCCCGGCGGCCTCAGCCCGCGCTACCGCAACCCGCGCAGGAACCGCATCTGGGGCACGCATTGCTCGGCCGCCCGCCCATATTCCGCGACCAGCGACTGATGCACCGCCCGCGCCCGGTCGCGCCCCGCGGGATCGGCCGCCATCGCCGTCTGCGCCGCGTCGCGCGACAACAGGCCCAGCCCGTCCAGCACCGGAACGTAAAGCTGCTCCTGCACATGGGCGAGGTTCATCGCCTCGAGCCCCGGTGGAAAGCGCGGGAAATCGGCGCGGACCGGCACGCCCCTTTGCGCCCGGTCCAGCCAGTCCAGCACCACCGGCGGATGGGCCGAGGTCACGTCGCGCCAATAGGGGGTATCGCGCCGCTCGACCGCGTAATGCAGCCGCACGAAATCGCGGAAATCGTCGACCTGCCGCGCCACGGCAGCGTTATAGCGGTCGCGGCCGTCGCCCGAACCCAGCCATTCGGTCATCATGATCATCTGCACCACGGTGCCGTGGATCGAGGTCGATTCCAGCGGCTCGAGGAAGGATGACGACAGCCCCACCGCGCAGCAATTGCCCACCCAGGCCTCGCGCATCCGGCCCGGATTGATGCGGATGTCGTCGCGCGGTTCGATCCTGCGGCCAAGCGCCCGTTCCAGTTCGGCATGGGCTTGGTCGCGGCTGATATGGGCGTCGGAATACACATAGCCGCAGCCGATATGGGTCTGGGTCGGAATGCCCCACATCCAGCCCGAGGACAGCGCGAGCGCGGTGGTGACGGGATCGGTTTCCTCGTCCTCGCCCAGCGTCAGCCAGAACGGCATCGCCCGGTTGTTCGGCAGCATGTCGGCATAGGACAGCCAGTCGCCGCCGACCTGCGATATCAGCACCCGGCGAAAGCCCGAGCAATCGAGGAAGAAGTCGCCCTCGACCCGTTGCCCGCTTTCCAGCAGCACCGCGGCGATGCCACCTTCGCCCTTTTCCACGCCGACCACCTGATCGTCGATCAGGTCGATGCCGCGGGCCTTCTTGCGCAGCCAGCGGCCGACCAACGACTGATCGAAATGGAAGGCGTGCTGGAACGGCCCGGCGGGCACCGGCCGGCCGTCCTTGAGCGCATAGGGCGCGCGGCCCTTGCGGATCAGGTGCTGGAACAGGTGCGCCTCGGCCACCGGCCGCCCCGCCGCCACCGCATATTCATCCAGCCGCACGCCGGGGGCGACCAGATGCGGATCGTCGATCGGCCCTTCATAGGTATGGCCGACCCGGCGCCAGTCCTTGTGCCGGATGCCCAGCTTGAAGGTGGCGCCGGTCTCGCGCAGGAATTCGAACTCGTCGAGGCCGAAATGCCGCAGCATCTGGCGGAACACCGCGGTCGAGCCCTCGCCGACGCCGATCACGCCGATCTTCGTCGATTCGATGACGGTGACGCGCGTGGCGGCGCCCTTTCGCGCCGCCGCGTCGCTCAGCATCATCGCCGACAGCCAGCCCGCGGTGCCACCGCCGACGATGACGATGCGGGCGGGCCAGCCGGTCATGCCGCTTTCGACGGCTTGACCCGGGCGAATTCCGGCAGCCACAGGTCATGGCGTTCCAGAAGCTCGGTCGTCAGTTCCCAGATCTGGTCAAGGTCCAGCTCGGCCGCCGTATGCGGATCCAGCATCGCCGCGTGATAGATATGTTCGCGGTTTTCGGTCAGAAGCGCCTGAACGGTCAGATCCTGCACGTTGATGTTGGTCCGCATCAGCGCAATCAGTTGCGGTGGAATGTCGTTCACGACCGTCGGCTGAAGGCCGTTGTCATCGACCAGGGTCGGCACCTCGACCGCGCAGCCATCGGGCAGTTGCGGAATGTAGCCGCGGTTCAGGATATTGCCGTAGATCACGCTCGGCTCGCCGGTGACGACCGAATTCATGATCGTCGAGGCATATTCCTTGGACGGCTCGACCTTGATTTCGTTGGCCCGCTTGTAGTCCTCGGCCTGCTTTTCCCAGCGCGCGATCTGTTCGACGCAGCGCACCGGATATTCGTCCAGCGGAATGCCGAACTTCTCGATCAGGTCGGGGCGGTCGCGCTTGATGAACCAGGGCGTGTATTCGGCGAAATGTTCCGAGCTTTCGGTGACGAAATGGCCCAGCCGGGTCAGCATCTCATAGCGGACCTTGTTCGGGCAGCGCGGATTCCAGTGCGACGGTTTCGGGAATCGCCCCTCGCGATAGCCGCGGATCAGGTCGGGATAGAGGTTCTTGTACGATCCGTCCGCCTGCCGGTGTTCGAAGTTCAGGTAGAACGCCATGTGGTTGATGCCGCCGGCGCGGTAGCGGATTTCCTCGACCGGGATGTCCAGGTCGCGCGCCAGTTCATAGGCGGTGCCCTGCACCGAATGGCACAGGCCCACCTGCTTGACCTTGGGATATTTCGCCCCGATGGCCCAGGTGTTGATCGCCATCGGATTGACGTATTGCAGCATCAGCGCATCGGGGCAGACCTCCATCATGTCGGCGGCGATCGACCACAGATGCGGCACGGTGCGGATGCCGCGCATGATGCCGCCGATGCCCAGCGTGTCGGCGATGGTCTGGCGCAGGCCGAATTTCTTGGGCACTTCGAAATCGGTGATCGTGCAGGGGTCATAGCCGCCGATCTGGAAGCAGACGACGACGAAATCGGCCCCGGCCAGCGCGCGTTTCTGGTCGGTATAGGTCTCGACCCTGGCGTGGCCGCCCAGCGTCGTCGCCATCTTGCCGACGACGATTTCCGATTCGGCCAGCCGCTTGGGATTGATGTCCATCAGGCGGATGGTGGCATTCTTCAGCGCGTCGCGCTGAAGCACGTCGCCGGCGATGTTCTTGGTGAAGACGGTGCTGCCCGCACCGATGAAGGTCACGATGGTCATGCTGCGATCTCGAAAGCTGCGCGGACAAGCCGCTTGGTGTAGTCGGTTTGGGGATTGACCAGAACGTCGGAAACCGCGCCCTGTTCGACGATATTTCCGTGCTGCATGACCATGACGCGGTGACACAGCGCGCGCACGACCTTGAGGTCGTGGGAAATGAAGAGATAGCTCAGGCCCTTGTCGCGCTGGAGCTTGCGCAGGAGTTCGATGATCTGCGCCTGCACCGACAGGTCAAGGGCGCTGGTCGGCTCGTCCAGGAGGATGAACTCGGGCTCAAGCGCGATGGCCCGCGCGATGGCGATGCGCTGGCGCTGGCCGCCGGAGAATTCGTGCGGAAACCGGTTGCCGATGGTGTCGGGCATGCCGGCATCGCGCAACGCCTGCTTGACCCGTTCGCGGCGGTCGGCGGCACTGGTGCCGATGCCGTTCACCACCAGCCCCTCCTCGATGATCTGCCGCACCGACAGGCGCGGATTCATCGAACTGAAGGGATCCTGGAACACGATCTGCATCCGGCTGCGATAGGACTGCATGCCCTTGCGGTCCTTGCCGTCGATCCGGTCGCCGCAAAAGGTGACGCGGCCCTGGTCCATGTGGATCAGCCGGATCAGCGCCTGGCCGAAGGTGGTCTTGCCGCTGCCGCTTTCGCCGACCAGGCCCAGCGTCTCGCCGCGTTTCACGTCGATGGACAGGTCGTTGACCGCGATAAGCGGCTGGTAGCTGCCCTTGAAGAACCCGCCGCGGCGCAACATGAACTGCACGCGCACATCCTCGCCGCGCAGCACGCTTTCCGGCGTGCCCTCGAGCGGATTGGCCACGCCCTTTGGTTCCGAGGCGAGCAGCCGTTGGGTATAGAGATGCTGCGGAGCGGTGAAGATCCGTTCGGTCGGGCCTTCCTCGCGCACCTCGCCATGCTGCATGACATAGACATGATCGGCGAATTGCCGGACCACGGTCAGATCATGGGTGATCAGGATCACGCCCATGCCGTATTTCGCCTTCAGCCCGTCGATCAGATGCAGGATTTCCGCCTGCACCGTCACATCCAGCGCGGTGGTCGGCTCATCTGCGATCAGCACGTCGGGCCGGTTGGCAAGGGCCATCGCGATCATCACCCGCTGCCGCTGCCCGCCCGAAAGCTGGTGGGGATACTGGTTGATCCGCGCCTCGGGATCGGGGATCCGCACCTCGGCCAGCAGATCCACCGCGCGCTGCCAGGCGGCCTTTTTCGTCAGTTTCTGGTGCAGCATCAGCACTTCGACGATCTGGCGCCCGACGGTATAGACCGGGTTCAGAGACGACATCGGCTCTTGGAAGATCATCGAAATCCGGTTGCCACGCAGCTTGCGCATGGCGTTCTCGGACAGATGCGCCATGTCCTGCCCGTTGAACAGGATACGGGTGCGGTCGGTGACGCGGGCGCGCTTTGACAGCAGGCGCATGACGGCGCGGGCCGTCACCGACTTGCCCGAGCCGCTTTCGCCGACCAGTGCCGTGGTCTGACCCGGATACAGGCGGAAGGACACGTCGCGCACCGCCTCGACGCTGCCGCCGTCGACCTTGAAGGTCACGCCGACATTCTGCGCGTCGATCACGGGTTTGGTTTCTTCGGTCATGGCGCGGCCCTCAATATGGGTCGATGGCATCGCGCAGGCCGTCGCCCAGCGCGTTGAAGGCGAATACGGTCAGCAGGACAAACCCAACCGGCGACAGGATCCAGGGATAGGAACCGATGGCGCTGAAGGTGCCGGCATCCTGCAGCATCAGGCCCCAGGACATCAGCGGCGGCTTGACCGCGAAACCGAGGAAGCCAAGGAACGATTCCAGAAGCACGATGGTCGGGATGCCCAGGGTGATGGCGACGATCACATGGCTTGTCACATTGGGCAGGATGTGGCGGGTGATGATCCGCCCGTCCGACGCCCCCACCGCCAGCGCAGCACGGACGTAATCGACCTGCCGCAGCGCCATGGTCTTGGACCGGACCTCGCGCGAGAGTTGCGCCCAGCCCAGGCCGACGATGACCAGGATCACGAACGAGATGAACAGGGCCGAAGGCGCCGTCACCGGGATCAGCGAGGCCAGCGCGAGGTAGAGCGGCAGTTGCGGGAAGGCGAGGATGATTTCGACAAACCGCTGGAACCACGAGTCGAACCGCCCGCCGATATAGCCCGAGGTGATGCCGGCCAGCGTGCCAATGATGGTGATGCAGGCGACCGAGACCAGCGCGATGGTCAGCGTGATCCGCGCCCCCAGGATGCCGCGGCTGAGAATGTCGCGCCCCAGCTTGTCGGTGCCCAGGAAATGCACCGGCCGTCCGTCGCGCGAGCCGAAGAAATGCGTGTCGAGCGTCAGGCCGAACATGCGGTATTCCCATCCCTCGACGAAAAAGCCCAGCTTGATCGGGTCCGCGTAATCAGGCCCGACGATGGGCTGGAAGGTGATCGGGTCGAGTTCGTCGGATTCGATGATGGGAAAGATCACCGGCATCAGGTGCCAGCCGGCCATCTCGCCCTCGGGCACATGCCAGGACAAGCGGTCGGGCGGGGCAAAGGCGATGTCTGATGCCTTGGGATCGGCCGGGGCAAAGAACGGGGCAAAGATCGCGCCGACGATCAGGATCGTCACCAGAACCAGCCCGATCATGCCCGGCACCGACTTGCGGAACCGCCGCCAGACCAGGGCGCCATAGCTCTGGCTTGTGGAATTGACCGTGGTGACGCGCTGGTCGGTGTTCTCGACGGGTGGGGTCGCTTGCATGTCGGTCATCTCAGCTTCCCACCCGGATTCGCGGATCAAGCAGCGCCAGCAGCATGTCGGCGATGATGTTGCCGATGATCAGCGTCGCCCCCAGCACCAGCATCAGCGAGGCGGTGACATTGACGTCGCCGATCGACATCGAGCCGACGATGGCCGGGCCGATGGTGGCCAGCGAAAAGACGATTGCCACCTCGATCTCGCCGGTCAGCATGTAGGGCAGCACGACGCCCTGGTAGGCGACCAGCGGATGCAGCGCGTTGGGCACGGCATGGCGCATGATGACGGCGCTGTTGCCCAGGCCCTTGGCCCGCGCGGTTTCGATATACTGCGCGTTCAGCGTGTCGAGCAGGTTCGCCCGCATCACCCGCATGTTGTAGGCCAGACCGCCGAATGTGGCGATGGCGATCACCGGCCAGATATGCTGGATGAGGTTCCACAGCTTGGCCCAGTTGAAGTCGAACCAGCCGAACCAGTAGGGTTGCCCGCCGTAGCGGCTGGAATAGAAGCTGCCCAGTTCCTGCACGTTCAGCTTGTAGGCCAAGAGATACAGGATGATGAGCGCCAGCAGGAACCGCGGCACCGTCATGCCGAGGAAGGCGAAAAAGCTCAGCACCGTGTCGACCCAGGTATATTGCCGGGTGGCGGCAAGGATGCCGAAACCGATGCCGATCAGCGAGGCAAGGACATGGCAGACCAGAGCGATGGCGATGGTCGGCGGCAGGCGCAGCGCGATGACCTCGGACACCGGCTTGTTGTAGTAGTACGACATGCCGAAATCGCCGCGGGTAACGATGCCGGTGATCCAGCGGACATATTGCACCACCATGGGGTCGTTCAGCCCGTTCTGCTCGCGATAGGCCTCGGCCGCGGCATTGGCGGCTTCGTAGGTCGCATTGCCCTGGGTGATCATGTTGGTGCGGATGAAGTCGCCGTAATCCCCCGGCGGCGCCTGGATGATGGCGAAGGTGATGATCGACATCACCAGCAGCACCGGGATCGCCTGGAGGATGCGGATGGTCAGGAAGCGCAGCATGTCAGGACTCCCGGGGGCCAGTCCGTTCAGGGAAGGGCGGCCCGGACGGATCCGGGCCGCAGGTGCGGCGGGCAAACGCATCGCCCGCCGTGGGAGAACCCCGTCAGCCGGCGGAAACCGCGCCGTCGGCCCCCGGCGCGCCGGGAAGCGTGTCGGGATGCAGTTCATAGTCCTGCTGGGCGTCGGCCGGAACGAACAGGCGTTCGCGGATCACGCTGTCCTCGGCCCAGTTGTACATGAAGATCGGCGTCCCCAGCGGCACGTTGGCGAAACGCTTGTTGATGACCAGAGCGCCCGGATAGGCGACAAGACCGATCTGGTAGGCGTTCTCGGTATAGACATGCTGGAAGTTGCGCATGATCTCCTGCCGCTCGGCGCTGTCGCGGGTGCCGATGAAGGCATTGGTCAGATCGACCAGTTCCTGTTCGAACGGCAGCAGGTCAAGCGTCCCGTCCGGCCCGGCGCGGTGACCGACATAGGTCTGCGGCCCGGTCGGCGACAGTTGCGTGGTGTTCTGCACCACGGTGATGACATGGCTGCCGATCCGGTCGAGATACCAGTCATAGCGCCCGGCATCGCGCGCCGCATCCCGGTCGTTGCCGGTCAGGATGTTGAGCGAGACGCGGATCCCCGCCTCCTCCATCAGCGCGACCACGCCTTCGGCAAGGTTGCGGTCGGTCTGGTAGTCGGCATTGGCCAGAAGCGTGATCTGCACATCGCCGCCGCCATCGGGGAAGTTCAGGAACCCGTTGCCGTCGGTGTCGGTCAGCCCCGCCGCCTCGAAATGCGCCCGCGCGCTTTCCAGGCTATAGGGATAGAACACCGTCGAGCCTTCGTCGTAATAGGACGTACCGGCGAACAGGCCGCCCGGATACTGCACGGTGAACGGACCCTTGACCAGGCTGTCGCCCAGCCGCGCCCGGTCGAGCGCCTGCGAAACCCCCTGGCGGAAGTCGAGGTTGCGGTTCAGCTCGCGCACCAGCTGCCCGCGCTCGTCGGGTTCGCCCCAGCCGTTGCCCGACAGGTTCGGCACCAGCGAATAGCCGATGGTCCGCGGCCCAAAGGCCAGACGCGCCGGCGCATCGTCGGACGCGGCGCGCTGCAGCGCCTCGACGAAATTCTCGGCCTGTTCCAGGTTCGAGAAGTCGCCGGTGCCCGCCACCGCCTGCACGTCGCGGTCGGCCCAGGTCGACAGCCGATAGTGCATCTCGTTCAGATAGGGCAGCTGGTTGCCGTCGCTGTCGACCTTCCAGTAGAACGGGTTGCGGCGCATGACCACGATGTCGTCGGGCCGGTATTCCACCGGCACCCAGGCGCCCATGGTCGGGAAATTCATGAACTCAGGCGGGAAAGCGTTGCGGAACGCCTCATAGCTGGTGCCGCCGGTCGCCGGATGGTGCTGCGCCAGGATATGGCTGGGGCCGGGGCAGAAGTTGCCATAGGCCATCGCATACAGCACCTGCTCGGGGAATGCCGAGGTGAAGGTCAGCTTGAACTGGTAGGGGCCCAGGATTTCCAGCGTCGTCCCGTCGCCGAAGGTGCCGGGCGAGGCGCCGTTCAGCGGCGTCATCTCGGGGTCGAGAACGATGTGGTTCCAGTAGAAATCGATGTCCTCGGTGTCGAAGGCATCGCCGTCAGACCACTTGGCGCCCTCGATCAGGTTCACCGTCAGCGACATGCCGTCTTCGGACCATTCCCAGGACCGGGCAAGGTTCGGCAGCGGTTGCAGGTCGGCAGCGTTGACCTCGAACAGCGGGCCGGTGCGGGTCAGGCATTCCGACAGGCCGATGTCGATGCCGCCCCAGCCCTGCGACTGTCCGGCCCAGTAGTTCCAGCCCTCGGGCCGGCCGCCGATCACATGGCGCATCACGTCGCCATAGACGCCGGCGCCATCGGGCATGTTGGCGGTCTCATAGACCAGGGGTTCGGTCGGCAGGCGTTCGGCGACGGGCGGCAGTTGCCCGGCATCGACAAAGGCGGTCACGAAAGCGGGCTCGGCGTAGGCGTCAAGCGCGCGATAGGTGTAGATGTCAGAGCGGTTGACGAACACCGGCTCGCCCTGCGCGGGGAATTCCGGCGCCGGCGGCGGGGCCGTCGGCTCGACGATCTGCGCCCAGAGCGCGACCGGAGCAACGCCGACAAGCAGCGCCGCAAATGCGGCGCGGTTGTGCAGTTTCATTCTTGTCCTCCCATGGCCCAGCGGCCGGTTTTCAGGGTCGGGGCGCATGGCCCGCACCACCGGAACCCTCCCGTGGCCCGGCACCGAAAGGATGAGGCCGGCGGGCCCTTCCCACAATACCGGAATCAGACATAGTTTTCCGGATTCCTAAGGTGGGGACGTATTTTCCGGGTTTCGCGACCGTTTCCGGCTTTCTAAGATCAGCGCAAGAGGAGCGATTCGCATGGCCAAGGACGAAACCGCCGCCCACGACACCCGCGGCACACCCAGCCACGAACGGCATTTCTACGCGCTGACCCGCGCCATCGGTCGATTCGGCATGCGGATCTTTTCGCCGTTTCTGATGGATCAGCCGCATTGGCACGGCCATATCGAGGGCAATTACCTGACCGGCGCGTCGATGGTCTACCGGATCGAGGATCAGGAGATCGAGGTGCCGCCCAACCGGCTGGTGCTGTTCTGGGCCGGCATTCCGCACCAGCTTACCGAAATTCGTCCCGCCGGCGATGGTCCGGTGCGGCTAGCCAATATCTATCTGCCGGTCGATACATTCCTGTTCATGCCGCATATTGCGCCCCTGCAGATCGCGCTTCTGGGTGGCGGTCTGGTGATTTTGCCGCCCGACCTGTGTTCCGGCGACCGGATCGAGGGTTGGTATCGCGATTATCGGTCCAATGATTTCGAACGGACCGAAGTCATGAAGATGGAGATGAATGCGATGATGCGGCGGGCGCTGCTGTCGCCGCTGTCCTATCTGCGCCCGCCCATCGCCGACCCCGGCGACGACCGGACACTGCCATCGGCGCATATCCGGCATGTGGTGGCGATGGTGCGCTTCATCATGGAGAATCTCGCCAGCCAGATCACCAATGCCGATGTCGCCAAGGTCACGGGATTGCACGAGAATTATGCGCTGTCGCTGTTCACCCGCTCGATGCGCCTGCCGATGAAGAAATTCATCATCCGCATGCGGATGCTGCGGGCGCGGGCGCTGTTGATGGAATCGTCAATGGCAATTGCCACGGTGGCCGAGCAATCGGGCTTCGGCTCGATCAGCCAGTTCTACGACCATTTCAAGGCCGCCTATGGCATGGCGCCGCACCAGATGCGGGCGCGCTACACACAGATGGAATTGCGGTGACGTGGGGCAATTGTGGGCAGATTGCCCACCCTACGCGGTGGCATTCGCCCGCGCCTGCGTCAAAATTCAAACGCCGCCACCGTTTCCCGCCGCCCCAATGTCATCGCATCGGCGACATGGATCATCGGCGCCAGATCGACTTCTGACATTTCCGCCGCCACCAGTTCGGCCATCCGCGCGTAAAGCGCCGGATATTCGCCCATGATGCTGTCCGATCCGGTGACCCTTTCGCCGCCAACCCAAAGCTCGTTGCCGCCATGGCGCAATGCCATAGGCCCGGCGTCGGTGACAAATTCCATGTCCCAGGTCTGCGGCCCTTCCTGCCGCCAGTCGAAATCGGCACTGATGCCGCCCGAGAAGGTCAGCCGTGCCGCGATGGGGGTTTGGCGATTTTCCGGAAAATCAAGAACCGCGCTGACAAGATGCACCGGCGCCGGCAGGATTTCGGTCAGGATGGACAGGGCGTTTATGCCGGGATCGAACACCCCCATGCCGCCGGGTTCGAACACCCAGTCCTGCCCCGGATGCCATTTGCGCACATCCTCGCGCCAGGTGATGCGGCCGCTGTGGATGGTCCGCCCCGCAAGCCACGCCCTCGCCGCCGCGACCCCCCGCGCCATCCGGCTGTGCCAGGTGGTGTAAAGCGTCAGGCCGCGGTCGGCGGCCAGCCGTTCCAGCGCCTGCACCTCGGCCAGGGTCGCACCGGGCGGCTTTTCCAGCATGACATGCCGGCCGGCCTTCAGCGCCGCCTCGGCATAGGCAAAGCGCGGCGCCGGCGGCATGGCAAGCGAGACGGTGCCGACATCGGGCCGCGCGGCAAGGAATGCCGCCATGTCAGCATGCGCCTCGATCCCCGGCACGCTGCCGTTGCGGCTGACCGTCGCGGCAAGCTGCCAGTCGGGGCTGGCCGCCAGCGCCGGCACATGCTGGTCAAGCGCGATCTTGCCGACGCCGCAGAGTGCGATCTTCCTCAATGCGAGTGCTTTCCGACGGGGTTGCCGCGGCAGCCCTTGAGGAAATCAAGGTCGGCGCCGGTATCTGCGCCCTGAACATGGGTCTGGTGCAGCCAGCCATAGCCGGATTCGAACACCGGATGGTTGGGCTTCCACGCCTCGAGCCGGCGGGCGATTTCCGCATCCGACAGGTCGAGGTGCAGCCGCCGGTTCGGCACGTCGAGTTCGATCATGTCGCCGGTCTGCACGATGGCCAAGGGCCCGCCCGCCGCCGCCTCGGGCGCGGTATGCAGCACCACTGTGCCATAGGCGGTGCCCGACATGCGGGCGTCGGAAATCCGCACCATGTCGGTGATGCCCTTGCGCAGCACCTTGGGCGGCAGGCCCATGTTGCCGACCTCGGCCATGCCGGGATAGCCCTTGGGCCCGCAGTTCTTGAGCACCATCACGCAGGTCTCGTCGATGTCGAGCGCCTCGTCGTCGATCCGCGCCTTGTAGTCGTCGATATCCTCGAACACCACGGCGCGGCCGCGATGGACCATCAGCTCCGGCGTCGCGGCGGAAGGTTTCAGCACCGCACCCTTCGGCGCAAGGTTGCCGCGCAGCACGACGATGCCGCCCGATTCAGCCAGCGCCTTGTCGGCGGGCAGGATGACGTCCTCGTTCCAGTTCTGCACGTCCTTGACCTGATCCCACATGGTCTGGCCGCTGACGGTCAGCGCGTCCTTGTGCAGCACCCCGGCCTCGCCCAGCCGCTTGATGACCACGGGCAGGCCGCCGGCGTAGAAGAATTCCTCCATCAGGTATTTGCCCGAGGGCATCAGGTTGACGATGGTCGGCACGTCGCGTCCGGCCCGGTCCCAGTCGTCAAGCGTCAGGTCCACCCCGACCCGGCCGGCAAGTGCCAGCAGGTGGATCACGGCATTGGTCGATCCGCCGATGGCGGCATTGGTGCGGATCGCGTTTTCGAACGCCTGTTTGGTCAGGATATCGGAAGGCTTCAGGTCATCCTTGACCATCTGCACGATCCGCCGCCCGGTCAGCTGCGCCATCATCCGGCGGCGGCTGTCGACCGCCGGAATCGCGGCATTGCCGGACAAGGCCATGCCCAGCGCCTCGGCCATCGAGGCCATGGTGCTGGCGGTGCCCATGGTGTTGCAGGATCCGGCCGACCGGCTCATCGCCGCTTCCGCTTCGATGAAGTCCTCGTTCTTCATCTCGCCGGCGCGGACCGCCTCGGAGAATTTCCACAGATGCGTGCCGGATCCGACCCGTTCGCCGCGGAACCAGCCATTCAGCATCGGCCCCCCGGTAACGATGATCGACGGCACGTCGCAGGACGCCGCCGCCATGAGAAGCGAGGGCGTCGTCTTGTCGCAACCGACCATCAGCACGGCGCCGTCGATCGGCAGGCCGCGCAACTGTTCCTCGATCGACATCGCGGCCAGGTTGCGGAACATCATTGCCGTGGGGCGGAACCCGCTTTCGGCGGTGGAAAAGGCCGGCACCTCGACCGGGAAACCCCCGGCCTCGTACACGCCGTTCTTCACCTTTTCGACCAGCGGGCCCATGTGGGCGTTGCAGGGCGTGAGTTCGCTGAAGGTGTTCATCACCGCAATGACCGGGCGGCCGTCGAACAGGTCGGCGGGAAAGCCCTGATTCTTCATCCACGAGCGGTGATAGATCGAATCCTTGCTGGTGCCGCCGAACCATTCCTGTGAGCGGAGCTTGCGGGGCCAGGGCTTGGGCTGGAACGTCATGGGATCACCTCTGCATCCGGCACCGGCCGGGACTGAAACTCAAAGCGCGCGGACCTGCGCCACGCCGGCATCTGCCGCCACCGCCAGCGGATTGACCAGCGGCAGGCCAAAGGGCGCGGCCTCGATCTCGAACCTGTCGCCGGGCTGGGCGCGGATGCCGTCGGCAAAGGACAGCGTGGCGGTGCCGAACATGTGGACATGCAGGTCGCCGGGCTGACGGAACAGGCCGTATTTGAAATGATGATGTTCCAGATTGGCGAAGGAATGCGACATGTTCGCCTCGCCCGACAGGAACGGCTTTTCCCAGATCACCGTGCCGTCGCGGCGGATGCGGCTGGTGCCGCGGATGTCGGCAGGCAGGTCGCCGATCAGGATTTCCGGGCCAAAGGAACAGGGCCGCAGTTTGGAATGGGCCAGGAACAGGTAGTTGATCCGTTCCGTCACATGGTCGGAAAACTCGTTGGCCAACGCCCAGCCGATCCGCGCCGGCATGCCGTCGGCGGCGATCAGGTAGATGCCGGCGATCTCGGGCTCCTCGCCACCGTCAAGGGCAAAGGCCGGGCTGGCCAGCGCCGCCCCCGGCGCCACCGCCGTCGTGCCATTGCCCTTGTAGAACCATTCCGGCTGCACGCCCGGCAGGCTGGCCGGCTTGCCGCCCTCCAGCCCCATGCGGAACATCTTCATGCTGTCGCTGGCATCGGCGGCATTGGCCTTGGCATGCATCGCGTCGCGAGTCGCCGCTGACCCCAGATGGGTCAGCCCGGTGCCGGTCAGATGCAGATGTGCCGGGTCGTGATGGGTGACGGGCAGCAGCATCCGCCCTTCGGCCGCCAGTCGCGGCAGGTCGACGGCGGCGCCAAGGCCGCGGGCGGCGATGACGGCGGCAAGGCTGCTGCCGCCCGCCGCCGCTTCCATCGCCAGCTCATAGGTCGATCCGGCGCCGCGGACCACCGACGCCTCGCTGCCCTCGCGGACGACAACCGCGGGACCGGAATCCAGACGGACCTGTGACAGCAGCATGGCAGCCCTCCTCTTCGCTTGAGGCCGGGATCGCATGTCATGGCATCCGATTCAAATCATGATATGACAATCGGGCATAACGGAACTGGTATGAAACATGACGGACCTTCTGCGCCGCGGCTTCAAGATCGTGCATCTGCGGCTGTTGGCCGAACTTGAGGCGACCGGCCAGATCGGGCTTGCCGCGCAACGGATGGGCATCACCCAGCCCGCCGCCTCGCGCCTTCTGGCCGAGGCCGAGGAGATGGCCGGTGTCGCGCTGCGCCGTCGGCAGGGTCGCGGCATCGCCCTGACGCCCCAGGGCGCGGCCCTGGCGCGGCGGGCGCGGCGCGTCCTGACCGAGATCGCCGATGCCGGGCGCGAGATCGCCGAGATCGGCTCGGGCGGCAGCGGCCATGTCCGGCTGGGCTCGGTCACCGGGCCGGCGCTGGATCTCGTTCTGCCCGCCCTGCGCGCGGCGCGGCTGTCGCTGCCCGGCATCACCGTCGAGGTCGAGGTCGGCACCACCGACATCCTGTCGGGCATGGTGCGCGACGGCCGGCTTGATTTCGCGCTCTGCCGCCTGCCCGAGGATGGCGATCCGGCGGAATTCGACCTTGAACTGCTGGGGTCCGAGCCGGTCAGCCTTGTCGTGCGCCGCGACCATGCCCTTGCCGGGCAGGCGGAAGTGCCGCCCGAGCAGCTGATGCAATACGACTGGATCCTGCCCGGCCCCGGCGCCATCCTGCGCCGCACCGTGCTGGACCGGCTGCGCGCCCTGGGCCTGCCCGAACCGCAGGGCCGGCTGTCCACCGCCTCGTTCCTGCTGACGCTGGCCTGGATCACCCAGTCGAATGCCATCGCCCCGCTGGCGACGGCCGTGGCGCGACAATTCGCCGGCACCGGCGCCTTCGACATCCTGCCCGACACCCTGGGCATGACCGTCTCTCCGTTCGGCTTTCTCAACCGCCGCGATACGGCGCCGACCCCGGCCGCACGGCGGATTCGCGCCCTGATCGGCCAGACCGCCGGCGAGCGGCCGCGCATGGAAAACGACAATGTTGCGGGGACGGCGACCAGCGGCTAGCCAAGGGCATTCCTTCAAACCGAGGCTTTCAGATGAACCGTTCCCTTGCCCTTGCCGCGCTTGCCGTCCTGCTGCCCCTTGCCGCCCATGCCGATGCGATGCTTGACCGCTATATCGCCGCCTCGACCACGCAGGCCGAGGCGATGCAGTCCTTCCTTGTCTCGCGCGTGCCCGACCTGGCCGATGTCCTGCCGCCGACCGAATGGGGCGACGAGGAAGTCGCGGTCGCGCAATGCACGCTTGACGGCATCCGCGATGCCCGTGGCGAGGCCGGGGTTGAGGAATTCGTTGCCGCGACCGAGATGATGGCGGCCACCCCGATCACCTCGTTCGGCAGCATAGGCGCCGGGGCGCCCGAGATCCTGACCGACGATCTGTCGATGCAGCTGACGCAGGATTGCGGCGGCATGGAACTGGCGATGCGCCAGATGCAGGAATCCGGCCTGATGGAGAAGTTGCAGGATCCAGCGATCATGCAGGCGCTGATGGCAACCGAGTAAGGCCGTCCGGGCGGCGCGGTGGGCGGTTGCCCACCCTACGGGGCGCCTCTGTAGGGTGGGCAACCGCCCACCTCGCCCCCGCCCTAACCATCCACCCGGATCGCCGCGTTCGCGGGATCATAGGGGCTGTCCTCGGTCACCACCGCATCCCACAACTGCCGCAGGATGCGCACCTGCAACCGCGTGCCCGGCACGGCGAGGTCGGGGCGGACATAGCCCATACCGATCTGCTTGCCGAAATGGACGGAATACCCGCCCGAGGTCAGCCGCCCGACCTTTTCGCCGTTGTGGACCAGCGCCTCTTTCCCCCAGGGGTCGGTATCGGCCGGCCCGTCGATCAGCACCGTCACGCATTTCGACCGCACGCCGGTGGATTCGACCTTGGCCTTGCCACGGAAGTCCTTGGTCATGTCGACAAAGCGCGGCAGGTCAGCCTCAAGCGGGGTGGCATCGCGGCCGAGTTCATTGCCGAAGGCGCGATAGCTTTTCTCCTGCCGCAGCCAGTTCTGCGCCCGCGCCCCGACCAGCTTCAGGCCCAGCGGCTCGCCCGCCTTCAAGAGCAGATCCCACAGGTAATTCTGCATCTCTATCGGGTGGTGCAGTTCCCAGCCAAGCTCGCCCGTATAGGCGACGCGGATCGCGTTGACCGGGCACATGCCAAGTTCGATCCGCCGGGACGACAGCCAGGGGAACCGCTTGTTCGACAGCGCCGTCTCCGGCGCGGCATCCTTGATGACCGCTTTCAGCAGGTCGCGCGACCGGGGGCCGGCCAGCGCAAAGACGCCCCATTGCGTGGTGACGTTCTGCAACTCGATCCGGCCGAATTCGGCTTCCTTGTCCTCGATCGCCTTTTTCAGGAAATCGGCGTCGTAATCGGTCCAGGCCCCGGCCGAGACGAGGTAATATTCCTCATCCGCCAGCCGGACGATGGTATATTCCGACTGCACGGTGCCATGGTCGGTCAGCGCATAGGTCAGGTTGATGCGGCCGGTCTTGGGCAGCTTGTTGCAGGTGAACCAGTCAAGAAACGCGGTTGCGCCCGGCCCCTTGACGATATGCTTGGTAAAGGCGGTGGCATCGACAAGGCCCACGCCAGTGCGCACCGCCTTCGCCTCGTCCACCGCATATTGCCACCAGCCGCCGCGGCGGAAGGACCGCGCGTTGTGGTCGAAATCGGCGGGGGCATCGACCGGGCCATAATAGATCGGCCGTTCCCAGCCGTTCACCTGCCCGAACTGCGCGCCCAGTCTTTTCTGCCGGTCATAGGCGGGCGAGGTGCGCAGGGGCCGCGCCGCTTCGCGTTCCTCGTCGGGGTGGTGAAGGATGAAGACATGCTCATAGCATTCCTCGTTCTTCCTGACCGCGTAATCGGTGGTCATCCACGACCCGTAACGCTTGGGGTCAAGGCTGGCCATGTCGATCTCGGCCTCGCCTTCGGTCATCAGTTGCGCAAGGTAATGCCCGGTCCCGCCCGCGGCGGTGATGCCAAAGCTGAACCCCTCGGCCAGCCACATGTTGCGCAGGCCGGGCGCCGGGCCGACCAGCGGGTTGCCGTCGGGGGTATAGCAGATCGGGCCGTTGAAATCGTCCTTGAGACCAACGGTTTCCGAACTGGGCAGGCGGTGGATCATCGACATGTATTCGGTTTCGATCCGTTCCAGATCAAGCGGGAACAGGTCGGCGCGAAAGCTGTCGGGCACGCCATAGGCGAACCGCACCGGGGCGTTGCGTTCATAGGGGCCAAGGATCCAGCCGCCGCGTTCCTCGCGCACATACCATTTCGCATCGGCATCGCGCAGGACCGGGTGCTGCGGATTGGTCTTGCGCCATTCGACCAGCGCCGGGTCGGGTTCTGTCACGATATACTGGTGTTCGACGGAAATCGCCGGAATCCGGATGCCCAGAAGGCGGGCCGTGCGCTGCGCATGGTTGCCGGTGGCGGTCACCACATGGTCGGCATGGATGGTGAATTTCTCGTCCGAGGGCAGCAGCATCCCGCCCCGCTCTTCCATCCGGGTGCAGGACACGATCCATTCGTCGCCGGTCCAGAAATAACCGTCGACCTGCACCCGCCGCTCGATCCGTGCCCCCAGTTGCCGCGCGCCCTTGGCCATGGCCTGGGTCACATCGGCGGGGTTGATATAGCCGTCCTGCGGATGGAACAGCGCGCCCTTGAGGTCGTCGGTGCGCACCAGCGGCCAGCGGTCGGCGATCTCTTTCGGGGTCAGGAATTCGTGATAGACGCCGGCGGTCTCGGCCACGCTCGAATAGAGCATGTATTCGTCCATCCGCGCATCGGTCTGCGCCATGCGCAGGTTGCCGACGACATAGAACCCGGGGTTGAGGCCGGTTTCCGCCTCGAGCCCCTTGTAGAAGTCCACCGAGTATTTGTGGATATGGGTCGTGGCATAGGACATGTTGAACAGGGGCAGCAGCCCCGCCGCATGCCAGGTCGACCCCGAGGTCAGCTCGTCACGCTCGATCAGCATCGTGTCCCAGCCGGCCTTGGCCAGATGATAGGCGATCCCGGTGCCCACCGCCCCGCCGCCGACCACCAAGGCCCGAACATGCAACTTCATCGCGCGACTCCCCCTGCTACGCGGCGCACTCTGGCCCAAAGCCGGGCCTGAGGTAAGAAGGAGCCGACGCTGGGCCGCGCAAAACCGACACGGGACACCGCCTTGCTTGCGTTCGCTGCACCGCAGGATAGAACTTGGCAGAACGGCGGAGGGCCCATGCAGATTTGCCGCAGCGTCGATGACATCCGCAGCGCGGTGGCCGGCTTTCGCCGCGCCGGGCACAGTGTCGGTCTGGTGCCGACCATGGGGGCCCTGCACGCCGGGCACCTGCACCTGGTGTCCGAGGCGCGCGGCATCTGCGACCGCGTGGTGGCGACGATCTTTGTCAACCCGACGCAATTCGGCAATCCGGGCGACCTTGCCGCCTATCCCCGGACCGAGGCGCAGGACGTGGCCCTGCTGGAACAGGCCGGCGTCGCCGCCGTCTTCATCCCCGATGTGGCGGTGATCTATCCGCCCGGCGACGAAACCATCGTCGAGACGACGCGCCTTACCAATGTCCTGCACGGCCTTGTCCGCCCCGGCCATTTCCGCGGTGTGGCGACCGTGGTGACAAAGCTGTTCAACATCGTTCAGGCCGACGACGCCTTTTTCGGCGAGAAGGATTACCAGCAGCTTGCGGTGATCCGCCGCATGGTGGCCGACCTGTTCATTCCCGTGCGGGTGCATGGCGTGGCGACCGTGCGCGAGGCTGACGGCCTTGCCATGTCCTCGCGCAATGTGCGGCTGTCGCCCGAGGATCGCGCCACCGCGCCGATCCTGAACCTGTCGCTGAACATCGCCGAGGAGATGGCGGCCAAGGGTGCAAAGGTCGAGGATATCGCCCTGTCGGTCCGCGCGATGATCGAATCCGAATGGCGCGCCCGTTTCCGCGCCTGCGATATCGTCTGGACCGACACGTTCGAACCCGCCAGCGGTCCCTTGACCCGGCCCGCCGGCATCATGATCTCGGCCGAGTTCGGGCCGCGGGACAACCCGGTTCTCTTGATCGACCAGCGTGAAATCCATCCGAAGAAAGGTTGAAGAATGTCAACCCAGACCGCCCCCATCCGCCGCACCACCGCCCCGCAGATCGCAAAGATGAAAGGCGGCCGGCCGATCGTCTCGCTCACCTCCTATCACGCGCATACGGCCGCGATCGTCGATGAACATGCCGATTTCATCCTTGTCGGCGACAGCCTGGGCATGGTCATGCACGGGATGGAATCGACGGTGGGCGTGCCGCTCGACCTCATGCTGATGCACGGGCGCGCGGTGGTGCGCGGCACGAAAAAGGCGCTGATCGTGGTGGACATGCCCTTTGGCACCTACGAGGAAAGCCCCAACATCGCCTTTCGCAATGCCGCGACGATCATGAAGGAAACCGGCTGCGGCGCGGTCAAGCTTGAGGGCGGCAAGCGCATGGGTGACACCATCCGCTTCCTGACCGAACGCGGCATCCCGGTCATGGCCCATATCGGCCTCACGCCGCAATCGTGGAACACGCTGGGCGGCTTCAAGACCCAAGGCCGGCAAGAGGATACCTGGCCGCTGCACGAGGAGGACGCCCGTGCGGTGACCGAGGCCGGGGCCTTTGCCGTGGTGGTCGAGGGCATGGTCGAACCGCTGGCCGCGCGCATCACCGCGCAGATTGCGATCCCGACCATCGGCATCGGCGCCAGCCCGCAATGCGACGGCCAGATCCTTGTCCTTGAAGACATGCTGGGGCTGAACCCGCGGCCGCCGAAATTCGTCAAGGTCTATGGCAACCTGGGCGACGGCATTGCCGATGCCGTCCGCCGCTATGCCGAGGACGTGAAATCCCGCAGCTTTCCGACCGAGGATCAGGTCTATCGGTGATGGACCGGCGGGCTTTCCTTTTCGGGCTTTCCATCCTTTCCGCCTGCGGCACCAGGAACGCTTCCGACGCGGATCTGGACTATGCCACCACGATCAGCGGTCCCGTGGATGACCTGATGATTTCAGGGGTGGAAGTCACACTCGCGCCAGGGATCCGCATCAGGCCGCCTGACAGTGGTCCGGGCATTGCTGAGTTTCTTGGATATGCCGGGCTTCGAAGTGCCGCTCGGGAAGAATCAGAGTCTTTCGTCGATGAGTTGGACGATATCCTCTTTCAGAACCTTGGCGATGTCTATTCGCCGGATGGTGCCTTGCTGGAAGTGCAAATCACGCACATGGACATTGTAGTTCCGACGAGCATCGATGACGTCGCCGAGTCTGTTCTGGTCGGGACAATACGTTTGACTGACAAGATCGGAGTGCAAAGCGGCTTACTGGTCACGGTAACTTCCGTTCCAAGTCGCACCGCACTCGTTTTGGGCGGGATGCCGGGGGATAGTCTGGCGCGCATCGCCTATGATCGTCTATTAAACGCTTTCTCCGGTCGGGTCCGACAGCTTCTCCTTGGAACCGAAAACAGGATATATCCAAGTGAATAACTACATACCATCTGCAGTCTCTCTGCAACGAAGGCTGGACATCGGCGCCTTCAAACACAAAGTCAAGAAAACGAAACAAGAATATCCTTGAGCAAGCCCATGAACCGCCGTTTCTTTCTTGCCGCCCTGCCCCTTGCCGCTGCCGGCTGCCAGACCGCTTCGGACCTGGCGCCGGCGCTGACCCAGGCGGCTGTTGCCGGGATCGCCGCCGGACAGGGGCGGCTGATGTTTTCCACCGTGACCGTGCGCACCACCGGCGCCAGCTTTGACGGGCTGATGGCCGGTGCCTATCGCGCCCGCCTGCAGGCCGATCTTCAGGCGGCGCTGACCGAGGAGCTGGGCGACCGCATCTCGCCCATCGGCCTGCCGCTGACGGTGGATGTCACCCGGCTCGCCGTCGCCGGCATCGCCACCACCGCCTTCGGCGAGGGCGACTCGGCGCTGACCGGCACCGTAACGGTCAAGACCGCCAGCGGCGCCACCCATGCCCAGCACACGATCACCACCGGCGCCGGCCGGACCGAGGCCCTGGCCACCGCCGTTCTGGCCGGCGGCGGTTCGGCCGAGGCGACCTATCGCCGGCTCCTGTCCGACTTTGCCGAGGACACGCGCGAGGCGCTGATCGGCCGGCAGGGCATCGGCGCGCAAATCCTTTCGGGCATGGCGGATTGAGCATGGCAAGAACGGTCGTCATCCACGAACAGGGCGGGCCCGGCGTGCTGCGGATCGAGGATCGCCCGGTGGGCGACCCCGGCCCAGGCGAAATCCGCATCCGCCACCACGCCATCGGCCTGAATTTCATCGACGTCTATCAGCGTTCGGGCCTTTACAAGATCGCCCTGCCCTCGGGTCTTGGGCAAGAGGCGGCGGGCGTGGTCGAGGCGGTGGGCGAAGGCGTCAGCCACCTGCAGCCCGGCGACCGCGCCGCCTATGGCGGATCGAACCCGCCCGGCGCCTATGCCGAAGCGCGGGTGATGAAGGCCGCGATGGTGGTGCCGTTGCCCGATGGCATCGCTTTCGACACCGCCGCGGCGATGATGCTCAAGGGGCTGACCGTCAACTACCTGTTCCGCCGCACCTTTCCGCTGAAGCGCGGCGATACGGTGCTGTTCCATGCCGCCGCCGGCGGCGTCGGCCTGATCGCCTGCCAATGGGCGCGCGACGACGGCATCCGCCTGATCGCCACCGCCGGATCGGACGAGAAATGCCGGCTGGCGCTGGAAAACGGCGCCGCCCATGCCATCAACTACCGCAACGGCGACTGGGTGGCGCAGGTGCGCGCGCTGACCGGCGGCCGTGGCGTCGATGCGGTGATGGATTCGGTCGGCCGCGACACGTTCGAAGGCTCGCTCGATTGCCTGCGGCCCCTGGGGATGATGATGTCCTTCGGTAATGCCTCGGGCCCGGTGCCGCCGGTGGATCTGCTGCAACTGTCGTCGCGCGGCTCGCTCCAGATCACCCGGCCGACGCTGTTCACCCATATTGCCGATCCGGCGACCCTGCGCGTAATGGCGACCGAGTTGTTCGACAAGGTCAAGTCGGGCGCGGTGAAAATCCAGATCGACCAGCGTTTCCCGCTGGACGAGGTCGCAAAAGCGCAAGAGGCGCTCGAGGCGCGGGCGACCACGGGATCGACAGTTCTGGTGCCCTGACCCTCAGGTCAGCTTGCGGTCCAGATGGGTATAGCCGCCATCGGGAAACACCCATTGCCCCGTGGTATGCCCCGACCGCGGCGACAGCAGGAAGACCACCGCATCGGCCATTTCCCGCGCCGTGGTCATGCGGTGGCCCAGCGGGATTTTCGCGGTGATCCTGGCCAGTTCCGCCGCGGGATCGTCGAATGTTGCCAACCAGCGTTCGTATAGCGGCGTCATCACCTCGGCCGGGATCACCGCATTGACCCTTACCCCATCGGGCGCCAGCGCCGCCGCCCATTCCCGCGTCAGGCCCAGTTGCGCCGCCTTGGCCGCGACATAGGCCGAGGTATTGCCCTGCCCGGTCAACGCGGTCTTGGAACTGACATTGACCACCGCCCCGCGGCTGGCGCGCAGATCGCCGACCAGCAAATGCACAAGCGTGTAGTAATGCACAAGGTTCTGGTCCAGCGAGGCGCGGAACGCCGCCGGCCCCGCGTCAAGGCCGATGGAATCATTGGCGCCGGCATTGTTGACCAACCCGTGGATCACCCCCCAGCGCGCCTGCGCGGCCGCGACCGCCGCGGCGCAGGCGGCATCGTCCGACAGGTCGACCTGCACGAAACCCGCGCGCGGCGCCATGCCGGTCAGCCGGGCCATGAACCCCGCCTCGGGCGCGCGCCGGGCAAAGATCACCGGCACCGCGCCTTCCTCGGCCAGAACCTCGCTGACCGCGGCGCCGATGCCGGATCCGCCGCCGGTAACGATCACCACCCGGTCCCTGAGTTGCAGATCCACGCCGCCGCCCTTTCAGTTGTTGCCCGGCACCACCAGATCCGGTGGCCGGTGGCCGTCGGCATAGGCGCGGATGTTGATGGCGACACGCTCGCCCATCTCGATCCGCCCCTCGACCGTGGCCGATCCCATATGCGGCAGCAGCACGACATTGTGCAATTCCCGCAGCCGCGGATTGATGTCGGCGCCGCGCTCATAGACGTCAAGGCCGGCGCCCGCGATCTCGGCCGTGCGCAGCATCCGCGTCAGGGCGTTCTCGTCCACCACCTCGCCCCGCGAGGTGTTGACGATGACGGCCGAGGGCTTCATCAGCTTCAGCCGCCGCGCGTTCATCAGGTGATAGGTCGCCGGCGTATGCGGGCAGTTGATCGACAGGATGTCGACCCGCGCCACCATCTGGTCAAGACTGTCCCAGAACGTGGCCTCGAGCGGCGCCTCGATCTCGGGCCGCAGGCGGCGGCGGTTGTGGTAATGCACCGCCATGCCAAAAGCGCGGGCGCGCCGCGCCACCGCCTGCCCGATGCGACCCATCCCCAGGATGCCAAGCTGCCGCCCGGCGATGCGCCCGCCCAGTAGCGCATTCGGATCCCAGCCGGTCCAGCCGCCCGACTGCATCACCGCCAGCCCCTCGGGGATGCGGCGGGTGACGGCAAGGATCAGCGCCAGCGCCATGTCGGCGGTGTCTTCGGTCATCACACCGGGGGTGTTCGACACCAGGATGCCGCGGGCGCGGGCGGCATCAAGGTCGATGTGATCGACCCCGGCGCCATAATTCGCGATCAGCCGCAGGTCCGGGCCGGCACCGGCGATCAGCCCGGCGTCGATCCGGTCGGCCAGCGACGGCACCAGCACCTCGGCCCGCGCCATCGCCTCGGCCAGCGCGGCGCGCGACATCGGCGCATCGTCGGGGCGCAGCTCGGCATCGAAGAGTTCGGCCAGCCGCGCTTCGACAGGGGCCGGCAACCGTCGCGTCACGACAACACTTGGCCGTCTCGCAGCCATGGCCGCGCCTCCGTGCTTTCAATTGCCGGCACCGGATGGCACAGTGGCAGGGACAGACGCGGGGCACAAGAACCCCGCGCGACCGGGCAGCGAGCGGGACATGAAACAGCTTTCGGCGGGCCTTCTTGCCCTTGCACTGGCGATTCCGGCGCTGGTCCCGGCGGCGGCGCAGAATATCGGCCTCATCCGTCCGGTGGCCCGCCCCGCCGCCCTGACCGCCACCGCGCCCGCCACCGCCCAAGGCGATGCCGTGGCCGAGGCCCTGGCCGCCGAGGCGGCGGTGGTGCCGACGCCCCTGATCCCGCCCGCGCCGCAGGTGCCCGATGCCGCGGCGCTGGCCGCGCCGGCCGAGATCACCATCGGCCCGGAAACCAACCTGCCCTTGCCGCGCTATGTCTCGCTCAAGTCCGACGATGCCAATGTCCGCCGCGGCCCGTCGCTGTCGCACCGTATCGACTGGGTTTTCACGCGCGAGGATATGCCGCTGATGATCACCGCCGAATATGGCCACTGGCGGCGGGTGGTCGACCGCGAGGGGCTGGGAGGCTGGGTGCATTACGCGCTTCTGTCCGGCGTGCGCACGGTGATTGTCGACAGCGACCTTGAACCGCTTTACGCCCGGCCCGACACCGCCTCGGCGCAGAACGCGCTGCTGGAGGCGGGGGTGATCGCCCGGATCGATGAATGCAGCCTGGACTGGTGCCGGGTGTCGGCGGGCGGCTATCGCGGCTGGGTGCCGAAAACCGCGTTGTGGGGCATCGGGACCGACGAGATTCTGGACTGATCCGCTGCGCTGCAGTATCGGGGCCTGACCCGAACCCCAGCGCGAGTCGCCATGTCCGCAGCCGATCAGGACAAACGCCTGAATCTTTCCGCGGGTCTGGCCTCTGTCCTTGTCGCGCTACTGCTAGTCATTCTCAAGGCCTGGGCGCTCTGGCAGACCGGCGCGCTGTCCATCGCCGCGACGCTGGCCGATTCCGCCATGGATCTGCTGGTGTCCCTCGCAGGGCTGGCCGCCATCGCCTATGCCGCGCGGCCGGCGGACGAGGATCACGCCTTTGGCCATACATCGGCCGAGGATCTTGCCGCGCTGGCGCAATCGGTCCTCATCGCCGCCTCGGCCGGGCTGATCGCCACGGCGGCGGTGCGGCGGCTTATCTCGGGCGCCGCGCCCGAGATCGCCGCCGAAGGCGCCGGGCTTGCCGTGTTGGGCCTGTCCATCCTTGCCACGCTGGGGCTGGTCGCCTGGCAGCGCCGGGTGGTCCGGCTGACCGGCAGCAAGGTGGTGGCCGCGGATTCGCTGCATTACCTTGGCGACCTCATCCCCAATATCGGCGCGGTGATCGCGCTCGCCGCCGCCGCGCTCTGGGGTCTGGGTCAGGTCGATTCCATCATCGCCCTTGTCGCGGCGGTGCTGATGTTCAAGGGCGCCGCCGGCATCGGCAAGGCGGCGTGGGACGCGCTGATGGACCGCCGCGCCGACCCCGAGGTCATCGCCGCGATCGAGGCCATCGCCCGCGATTTTCCCGGCGTGCTTGGCTATCACGACCTCAAGACGCGGATGGCGGGCAGCCGCATCTTCGTCAACCTGCATGTGGAACTTGACGGATCGCAGACGCTGGATCAGGCCCATGCCATCGGCGCCGCCCTGCGCCGGGCGATCCTGGCCGCCTATCCGCGCGCCGATGTGCTGATTCATCAGGATCCCGTCGGCGTGCAACGGCACCCCGACGACCCGCGGGCGTGAACGAAAATTCGCGAATTTTCGCTGCGGCCCGGAAAATTCGCGAATTTTCCGCGCGTTACGCAGTCTCGAGCAGCCCCCGCCCCTTGAGCAGCGCCTCGGGCCCCGGCATCCGGCCCCGGAACCGGGTATAAAGCTCGGCCGCCTCGGCCGATCCGCCGGCCGACAGGATGTTCTTCTCAAGGCTGGCCGCCAGCCCGGCGTCAAAGGCATCCCCGGCCTCCTCGAAGGCGGCAAAGGCGTCGGCGTCCATCACCTCGGACCACATGTAGCTGTAATAGCCGCTGGAATAGCCGTCGCCGGCAAAGACATGGGCGAAATGCGGCGTGGCGTGGCGCATGCGGATCGCGCGCGGCATGCCGATGCCTTCCAGCACCTCGGCCTGCTTCTGCATCGGATCCGCCGGCGCCGGCCCGTCGTGGAACGCCAGATCGACCAGGGCCGAGGCGACATATTCGACGGTCTGGAACCCCATGTCATAGGTCGCCGCCGCCAGCAGCCTGTCGCGCAGCGCGGCGGGCATCGGTTCGCCGGTCTCGGCATTCAGCGCGAATTCGTCAAGCACGGCGGGCACTTCCAGCCAGTGTTCGTAAAGCTGGCTGGGCAGTTCGACGAAATCTCGGGCCACCGACGTGCCCGAGATCGATTCAAAGGTCACGTCCGACAGCATCTGGTGCAGAGCATGGCCGAATTCGTGGAACAGTGTCCGGGCATCGTCATAGGACAAGAGCGCCGGCTGCCCGGCGGGCGGTTTGGCAAAGTTGCAGATGTTGAGCACGATCGGCCGCACCTCGCCCGCAAGCCGGCTTTGGCTGCGCATGGCGGTGCACCAGGCGCCGGAATGTTTCGAGGGCCGCGCGAAATAGTCGCCGATGAACAGGGCGACATGGGCACCGTTGCGCGTCACCTCCCACGCCCTGGCGTCGGGGTGGTAGAGCGCAAGCTCGACCGGCGCGAAATCAAGGCCGAACAGCCGGTTGGCGCAGGCGAACTGCGCCTTGAGCATCTGGTCAAGCTGCAGGTAGGGCTTGATCTGCGCCTCGTCGAGGTCGTGTTCCGCCACCCGCCTCCGTTCGGAATAGAACCGCCAGTCCCAGGGTTCCAGCGGCCCGGCAATGCCGTCGGCATGCAGCATCACCTCAAGCACGGCAGCGTCGGCCAGCGCCCTGGCCCGCGCCGGCGTCCAGACCCGCATCAGCAGGTCGCGCACCGCCCCGGCATTGCCCGCCATTTCGGTTTCCAGCTTGAAGGCCGCGAAATCGGCATAGCCCAGAAGATGCGCCCGTTCCTCGCGCAGGCGCAGCGTCTCGGCGGCAAGCGCCCGGTTGTCGGTGGCGCCGCCATTGGCGCCGCGCGCGACCCAGGCCTCATAGGCCATGCGCCGCAGGTCGCGGCGCGGGCTGAATTGCAGAAAGGGCACGATCAGCGACCGCGACAGGGTGACGACCGGGCCGGTGCCCTTGGCTTCGCCCGCGGCACGGGCGGCGGCGACGACGAAATCGGGCAGGCCCGCGAGGTCGGCTTCGGACAGCGGCATCGACCAGTCGCGTTCGTCGGCCAGCACGTTCTGCTGGAATTCGGTGCCAAGCACCGCCAGCCGCGATTTCACCTCTTTCAGCCGCTCCTCGGCCGCACCGGACAACAGCGCCCCGCCCCGCACCCAGGACCGCCGCGACAACATCAGCACCCGCGCCTCCTCGGGCGTCAGTGTCAGCGCCTCGCGGCCCTGCCACAGGGATTCGATCCGGGCGAACAGCGCCTTGTTGGCGGTGACCTCGGACGAAAACGCAGACAGTTTCGGCGCGAATTCCCGTTCCAGCGCCTCGCGCGCCGGGGTGCTGTCGGCGCCCGAGACGGCATAGAACGCGCCCAGCACGCGGTTCAGGTCGGCCTCGGCCCCCTCGAGCGCGGCAATGGTGTTGGCGAAGGTCGGCGGTTCGGGATTGTCGGCGATGGCGGCGATATTGGCGCGGGCGCGGGCCAGCGCCTCGTCCACCGCCGGCGCCCAGTCGTCATCGCTGATGCGGTCGAACGGCGCGAGGCCAAAGGGCGTGGTCCAAGGGTCAAGCAGGACGGACATCGGCAAACTCCTTGCAGGCGCCGAAGCGGCGCGGCGGCAACGGCGGCAACGGCGCCTACTGCCGATAGACGGTGATTTCCGGCAGGCCGGTCAGCGGCGCCTCGAGCAGGCGCATCGCGGCAAGGCTGATCTCGCTGCCTGAGCTGGCCGCCCCGCCCGAGGGACGCAGCTCCAGCGTGACCGACGTGCCCCTTTCGGCATATTCCACCCGGCCCATGACGGTTTCCGTCACCAGCCCGGTCTTGAGCCACAGGCCCGGCTCGGCCGGCGGTCCCAGCGAGGCGACGGTGGTGCCAAGGCGCGTTTCCGTCACCGCGGCAGGCGTCGCCACCGCGGCGGCGCGCTGTTCTTCGGTGGTGGTGTCGAATTCCTCGGCCGTGCGGGCGGCGGGGGGGGGCGGCGGCGCGGCCACGGCCGCGGCGGCCGGCGTGGCGGCTGCCTCGACGACGGGGGAATCGGGGCCGGTGCCGAACATCGACTGGAATTCCGGCGAATTGCAGCCGGCAAGCAGGGCGAGGGCGAGAGGCGGAAGTGATGCGCGCATGATGGGGAATCGTCGCATGCGGCGCGGCCGGCTGCAATGGCCCCTGCGTCGCCCGGTCGCAACCGGCGTCGCCTTGCCGCAGCCGCCTTGCGCCGGGGGCGGCACAGGCCTATTTTCCCCCCATGGCCGACAACGCCCCCCTGACCGATCCCTTCCAGCGCGCAATCCGCTATCTGCGCGTCTCGGTCACCGACCGCTGCGATTTCCGCTGCGTCTATTGCATGTCGGAACACATGACCTTCCTGCCCAAGGCCGACCTCCTGACGCTCGAGGAGCTGGACCGCATGTGTTCGGCCTTTGTCCGCCTTGGCGTCGACAAGCTGCGCATCACCGGCGGCGAACCCCTGGTGCGGCGCGGCATCATGACCTTCTTTGACGCCATGAGCCGGCATCTGGACAGCGGCGCCCTGCGGGAACTGACGCTGACCACGAATGGCAGCCAGCTCGAACGGTTTGCCGGCGACCTGCATGCCGCCGGGGTGCGGCGGATCAACGTCTCGCTCGACACGCTGGACGAGGCGAAATTCGCCCAGATCACCCGCTGGGGCCGCCTGCCGCAGGTGCTGCGCGGCATCGACGCGGCGCAGGCGGCGGGTCTGCGGGTCAAGATCAACACGGTTGCGCTCAAGGGTTTCAACGAGGACGAGTTGTTCGACCTGGTCGCCTTCTGCGCCGCCCGCGACATGGACCTGACCTTTATCGAGGTCATGCCGATGGGCGACATCGGCAACGAGGATCGGCTGGACCAGTTCTGGTCACTGCGCGACCTGCGCGCCCGGCTGGCGGAACGGTTCACCGTCACCGACCTGCTGGAGCGTTCGGGCGGGCCGGCCCGCTATGTGCGGCTGGGCGAAACCGGGCAGAAAGTCGGCTTCATCACGCCGCTGTCGCACAATTTCTGCGAAAGCTGCAACCGGGTGAGGCTGACCTGCACCGGCGAGATCTATACCTGCCTTGGCCAGGAAGGCCATTCCGACCTGCGGGCGCCGCTGCGCGCCTCGGCCGATGATGCGGTGCTGGAACAGGCGATCCGCGCGGCCATCGGGCTCAAGCCCAAGGGCCATGACTTCGACTATACGCGCGGCGTTTCCGGCGCCATGACCCGGCACATGAGCCATACCGGCGGCTGATGACCCTGCCCCTTGTCCTTGAACGCTGGGCGGCCGCCCTTGCGGGGCCGGTCATGGCCTGGCGCGCGGCGGCGCGGGTGCCGGCGGCCCGGCGCGGGGAAAAGCGCGGGCGCGCCACCCTGCCCCGGCCCGATGGCCCGCTGATCTGGATCCATGCCGCAAGTGTCGGTGAAAGCCTGTCGGTGCTGCCGCTGGTCACCGCGCTGCGCGCCGCCGGGCCGGCGGTGCTGGTCACCACGGGCACCGCCACCTCGGCCGCGCTGATGGCGGAACGGCTGCCGCCCGGCGCGCTGCACCAGTTCGCGCCGCTTGACAGCCCGGCCTATCTGCGGCGTTTCCTGCGCCATTGGCGACCGGACCTGCTGGTCTGTGTCGAAAGCGAGCTGTGGCCGGTGATGCTGACCATGGCCGACCGCGCCGGCATTCCCCGCGCGCTGGTCAATGCCCGGCTGTCGGCAGGGTCGTTGCGCAACTGGCAGCGGTTCCCGGCCACGGCGCGCCGGCTGTTCGCGCCGTTCCGCCTGATCGCCGCCCAGACGCCCGAGGTGGCGCAGGGTCTTGCCGCCCTTGGCGCCCGCGCCCCGCGCGTCACCGGCGACATGAAGGCCGTCGCCGCCGCCCCGCCCGCCGATCCCGCCGTGCTGGCCGCGCTGCGCGCCACCATCGGCGCCCGCCCGGTCTGGGCCGCGGTATCGACCCATCCGGGCGAGGAGGAGGCGGCCCTGGCCGCCCATGCGCAGGTGCGACAGGCGCTGCCCGAAGCGTTGCTGATCCTGTGCCCGCGCCACCCCGACCGCGGCGATGCCGTTGCCGCGCTGGCGCCGATGACCAGGCGTTCGCAGGGCGAAGGCCCCTCTGGCGCGGTCTGGCTGACCGATACCCTGGGCGAAACCGGGCTCTGGTATCGGCTGGCGCCGGTCACCTTCCTCGGCGGCTCGCTGTCGCCCGCCGGCGGCCATAACCCGTGGGAGGCCGCGCGCTGCGGCACGGCGATCCTGCACGGGCCGCAGGTGCCGAACGCCGCCGCCGCCTATGCCGCGCTGGACGCGGCCGGGGCGGCGGCCACCGTCAGCGCTGCGGGGCTGGGCGCGGCGGTACTGTCGCTGCTGCGCGACCCCGAGCGGGCGCGGGCCATGGCACAGGCGGGAATGGCGCTAACCGAGGCGCAGGGTGCGGATGTCGCCGGACTAGCACAAGAACTTCTCGCCATAGCAGATTGAAATTTATATAAATTTCAACCCGCCAGCGGCATCCGTTGTTCCGCGATGGCCGCCCACCAGGAACAGCCCGCCGGGATCGCCTCGTCGCTGAAATCATATTCCGGGTGGTGGACCGAGGCGGTATCGCCGTTGCCGATCAGGATATAGGCGCCGGGCCGTTCCTCGAGCATATAGGCAAAGTCCTCGCCGCCCATGACCAGGGGCGCCTCGGCGCAGACGCCCGAGACCGAACGTGCCACTTCGGCCGCGAAATCGGTCTGTTCGGCGCTGTTCACCATCACCGGATAGCCGCGCATGTATTTCACCTGCGCCACAGCGCCATAGGCCAGCGCCGTCGTCTCGATCAACGCCTGCAGGCGTCGTTCGGCCAGATCGCGCATCTCGCGCGACAGGGTGCGCACCGTGCCGCGCAGGGTGACCCGCTGCGGGATGACGTTGAACGCCTTGGACGAGGTTTCGAAACTGGTGACCGAGACGACGATCTGCCCCACCGGATCGGCATTGCGGCTGACGATGCTTTGCAGCGCGATGACGACATGGCTGGCGACCAGGGTGGAATCGACGGTCTCGTGCGGCTTGGCGGCATGGCCGCCCTTGCCTTCGATCACCACCTCGAACTGGTCGGTGGCGGCAAAGAAGGCGCCGGGGCGGATGGCGAAGGTGCCGATCGGCGCGCCGGGCCAGTTGTGCATGCCGTAGACTTCCTCGATGTTCCAGCGTCCCATCATGCCATCGGCGCACATCTCGCGCCCGCCGCCGCCGCCCTCTTCGGCCGGCTGGAAGATCACCACGACGGTGCCGTCGAAATTCCGCGTCTCGGCCAGGTATTTCGCGGCGCCGAGCAGCATGGCGGTATGGCCGTCATGGCCGCAGGCATGCATGGCGCCGGGGGTCTTCGAGGCCCAGGTGGCGCCCGTCTGTTCCATGATCGGCAGCGCGTCCATGTCGGCGCGCAGACCGATCACCCGGCCCTGCGTGTCGGCCCTGCCACGGATCACGCCGACGACGCCGGTGCGGCCGATGCCGGTCACCACCTCGTCACAGCCGAAATCGCGCAGCCGTTCGGCAACGACGGCGGCGGTGCGGTGCGTGTCGAACAGGATCTCGGGGTGTTCGTGCAGGTCGCGGCGCCAGGCGGTGATCTCGGGCAGAAGCTCGGCAAAGCGGTTCTTGATGGGCATGGCAAGGCTCCTTTCGGGCAAGTCTGCCAGCGGCGCCGCCCATGGGCAAGGCCGCGGGCGGAACACTGGTCAGAACACCGGGCCAAGATCCATGCGCGAACCGTCGGTGAAGCGCGACAGGCGAAAGCGCGACAGGTCATGGCCCGGCGTGCGGCCCTGCACCAGCGCCGCGGTCACCCGGCCGATTTCCGGCCCGATGCCGAAACCGTGGCCCGACAGGCCGGTGGCGATGGTCAGGCCGGGCACCGCCGGAACCCGGTCGATCACCGGCACCGTGTCGGGCATCACGTCGATCATCCCGGCCCAGGCGCTGCGGATGCCGACCGGACCCAGCCCGGGAAAGCGGTCCGAGAACGCCCGCGCCAGCCCGGCGACCAGCGCCGGATCGGGCGCCGGATCCAGCACGCGCAGCCGTTCGAAGGGCGATTGCGCATCCTCGGCCCAGTGTCGTGGCGTCGTCCAGGCATCGGGAAAGCCGCGCGGCGCCCAGGGACGGAAACTGGTCGAGCGGAAGTCGCGGCGCAGTTGCGGCAGGTAGTGGCGGAAGGCGCGAAAGGCATCCGGGCCGATCCAGAACGTATGGGCCGACCCCGGCGCGATGGAATAGCCGCCATCGGCCCGCGGCCGCCAGCCAAGATCGCCATCGGCGGCGCCGCCGGCAAAGACCTCGGGCAAGGGCACGGTCTGCGCCACCGTCGCCTTGACCGACAGCTGCGGGATCCAGACCCCCTCGCGCCGCAGGAACAGCGCCGACCAGGCGCCGCCGGCGACCACCACCTCGGGCGCGCGGATCAGGCCCAGTTCGGTCACCAGCCCGGCCACCCGCCCGCCCTCGCGATAAAGGGCGCGGGCGGCGCAGCCCTCGACGATTGTGGCGCCGCGCGCCACCGCATCGCGGGCCAGCGCCGGCACCGCGACCCAGGGTTCGGCGCGCATGTCGCTGGGGGTGAACAGGCCGCCGGCCCAGGTCCGCGCCGCGCCGGGCATCAGCGCCGCAACCTCGGCCCCGGTCAGAAGCCGGCTGTCAAGCTGGTAGTCGCGGGCATGGCCCATCCAGCGTTCGTATCCCGCCATCCCGTCCGGCCGGTCGGCCAGATACAGCACGCCCGTCTGGCGCAGTCCGATATCGACCGGCAGCCGCGGCGCGTGGTCGCGCCACCAGCGGTTGGCGGCGATCATCAGCGGCAGTTCGCCCGGATCGCGGCATTGCTGGCGGATCCAGCCCCAGTTGCGGCTGGACTGCTCGCCGGCGATGCGGCCCTTTTCGACCAGGGTGACGCGCAGCCCCTCGCCCGCGAGATGCCAGGCGGTCATCACCCCGGCGATGCCGCCGCCGATGACAACCACATCGGCCGTGGCCGGCAATGGCCCGTCATGTTCGGCCGCCACTGCCATCGAAATCGGAAACCCGGCCATCCCGCCCCCGTCATCAAGCCAACGCAAGCGACCTGACACGATTCGGAAGGAAAATCACGGGAGCTTTGCGTCGGATATGGCGATTTGGACTCGACACGGGCGGTTCTGCCGCGCGCTAAAGCCGCGCGATCGTGTAGGGCGCCAGCGCCGGGAGACCGCGCCATGGCCGCGCCAGCGGACGGATCAGCGCCGGCCCCGGCAGCGCGGCCGCGGGCATCAGGCCCGCCGGCCGCGCCACCGGGCGCAGTTGCGGCGCGTGGATCACGCAATAGTCCTGCGCCCGGGTCCAGGCCATCATCTCGGCGCGCTTGTGATCCTCGGTCATCGGGCCCCAGTCGGCGGCGACACCGCGCCAGCGCCCGTCCAGCACCGCCACCGCCTGATCGCGCCGCACCGTCACGGTCATGATCCGCGCGGCACAGGCCAGATTGGCGGTTGGGTTCATCAGTTCCTCGCCCGTGGTGGCGGCGCAGCCGAAATGCCGGGCGGTGGGCGGGAAGATCTGCAGCAGACCATACCATTGCCCGCCGCCACCGACCGCGCGCGGGTTCATCGTGCTCTCGTGCCGGGCCAGGGCCGAGATCATGCCGACCCAGAACGCATCGCGCAGGTAATCGGGGTTCTGGGCATAGGCCGGGCACCAGTGGCCGATATCGCGCGGCAGCACGTCGCTCAGGTCGTGGCGCTGGCCGTTCAGCGCCGAAAGCACGGCGCGCGTCCAGGTATCGGCATCGGCGCGGTTGTCCCAGCGCGTCTCGGGCAGGTCATGGCGGACCTGCGGCCGGATGGCGGCGCCGGTCTGCACCACGACCGGGTAGCGCACCATCGCCAGCGGTCGCGCGGCCGGCCGGTGCCCGGCCAGGGCGAGCCCGCGGCCCTCGTCGCGCGACAGCGGGCGCAAGGTGGCGATGGCGGGGGCAAAGGACTGGGGAACCACGCTCATCGCGGAAAAGCGGCCGTCGACGGAATCGGTCGCCTGGCGCGGCAGCGACTGGGCTGCCGCCGCGAGGCACAAGGCGCCGATCCCCCCCAGGATTATGGCCTTTAGCGCAGACATGGCCGCGTGAAGATGCCAGAACAGCCCGGCCTCAGGCAAAGGAATCCTTTCCTTTGCAATCAAGGCGTTGCGGATTTCCGCTCATGCAGTCGCCACAAAGGGCGCAGGCCGGGCCGGAAAGCGGCCCGGCCAGTGCTTTCCTTGCACGTCAAAGGCTTGCAGGGCGCACTTCAACCGATGCGGGAAGCTGGCAATAGGACTGGCTGGACACCCATTCCGCCATCGCCGCCCGTTTGGCGGCGCTGGTGAAGGGCCCCCAGTCGGCAGCGAACCCGCCGCCGTCAGCCGCCACCACGCCGTCGCGCGTCACCGTGCGCGAGGCGATGCGCACCGCGCATTCCAGATTGGCCGAACCGTCCTGCAACTCGCTGCCGGTGCCGGCCTCGCAGCCATAGGCGCGGGCGGTGGCCGGCGCGATCTGCACGAGGCCATACCATTGCCCGCCGCCACCGACCGCTTCCTCGTTCCAGGTGCTCTCATAGCGCGCCAGCGCCGACAGAAGCCCGGCCCAGAATGCCGCCCGCTCGTCCTCGGGCGCCGCGGCATAGCCGGGGCACCAATGGCCGATGTCGCCCGGCACTTCGGACAACAGCGCGACACCTTCGGTGCGCAGCGCGTCCAGCGTCGCTTCGGTCCATTCGGCGCTGTCGGGCTGATGGTCCCATTGCATCACCGGCAGCGGCTCGGGAACGATCTGGGTTTCGGGCAGGCGGGCGCAGGCAGCAGTCGCCATCAGAAGGGACGCCATCGCAAGGCGGCCGGCATTGGCAAGGACGGTCAAGAATCCAACTCACGTCGTTTCGTCGGCGCGGCACATGCAGATTGCCGCACAGCGAGTCGAGGCTTGTGCAGTTTGCGTGCAGAAATCGGCAGATTACCGCCGAAATCCTGCTGCAGCGCAGCGGGAATCCCGCCGACACAGCGGTTGAAGCGCGCCCCGCCACGGCCTAATGAGGGCGCGATACCGCAAGGGGATACCAGATGCTCGACCTGACCTATGAGGCGCCGAAACCAAAGGTCATCGCCGGGGCGACCGGCGACTGGGAACTGGTCATCGGGCTCGAGGTCCATGCGCAGGTCGCCACCGCGGCCAAGCTGTTCTCGGGCGCCTCGACCGCCTTCGGGTCCGAGCCGAATTCGAACGTGGCCTTCGTCGACGCCGGGATGCCGGGGATGCTGCCCGTCATCAACGAGGGCTGCGTGGCGCAGGCGGTGCGCACCGGGCTGGGGCTGAAGGCGCAGATCAACCTGTGGTCGGCCTTTGACCGCAAGAACTATTTCTATCCCGATCTGCCGCAGGGCTATCAGATCAGCCAGTTGTTCCACCCCATCGTGGGCGAGGGCGAGGTGCTGGTGGAACTGTCGCCCGGCGTGGCCCGGCGCGTGCGGATCGAACGGATCCATCTGGAACAGGACGCCGGCAAGTCGATCCACGACATGGATCCGGCGATGTCCTTTGTCGACCTGAACCGCACCGGCGTGGCGCTGATGGAAATCGTGTCGCGCCCCGACATCCGCGGGCCCGAGGAAGCGGCGGCCTATGTCGGCAAGCTGCGCCAGATCATGCGCTATCTGGGCACCTGCGACGGCAACATGCAGAACGGCAACCTGCGGGCGGACGTCAACGTCAGCGTCTGCCGGCCGGGGCAATACGAGAAATGGCAGGCCGATGGCGATTTCGGCCATCTCGGCATCCGCTGCGAGATCAAGAACATGAACTCGATGCGGTTCATCCAGGCCGCCATCGAATACGAGGCGCGGCGCCAGATCGCCATCCTCGAGGACGGCGGCAAGGTCGAACAGGAAACCCGCCTCTACGACCCCGACAAGGGCGAAACGCGGTCGATGCGGTCCAAGGAAGAGGCGCATGATTACCGCTACTTCCCCGACCCCGACCTGTTGCCGCTGGAAATCGACCAGGCCTGGGTCGACGACATCGCCGCCGCCCTGCCCGAACTGCCCGACGCCCGCAAGGCGCGGTATATGCAGGATTTCGGCCTGTCGGATTACGACGCCTCGGTCCTGACCGCCGAAAAGGAAAACGCCGAATATTTCGAGGCGGTGGCGCAGGGTCGCGACGGCAAGACCGCCGCCAACTGGGTCATCAACGACCTGTTCGGGCGGCTGAAGAAGGACGGGCGCGACATTTCCGACTGCCCGGTCAGCCCGGCGCAGCTTGGCGGCATCATCGACCTGATCGCGGGCAACACGATCAGCGGCAAGATCGCCAAGGACCTGTTCGAGATCGTCTATACCGAAGGCGGCGACCCGGCCGGGATCGTCGAGGCCCGCGGCATGAAGCAGGTCACCGACACCGGCGCCATCGAGGCGGCGGTGGACGAGATCATCGCCGCGAACCCCGCTCAGGTGGAAAAGGCCAAGGCCAACCCGAAACTCGCCGGCTGGTTCGTCGGTCAGGTGATGAAGGCGATGGGCGGCAAGGGCAACCCGGCCGCGGTCAACGCCATCGTGGCGCAGAAGCTGGGGCTGTAGGCGCCGGGGCACTGCGAACCGATCCGGCGGGGACATTTGCCGCCGCCGGCGGCTGTCATCGCCATGGCCTCACCGCTTTCTTTCGTCGCGCCCGGCGATTAGGGTGCCGCGGTCCGTCAGGGAGATGCCGATGACGATCTGGGACTATCGGGTGACCGCGGCGCCGAAACGCGGCATCAAGGTCAAGGGGGCAAAGACCGGCGAGGACCGTTTCGCCGCCGCCCTTGAGGAAGTGATGAACCAGCTGGGCGCCGAGGGCTGGGAATATGTCCGGTCCGACACGCTGCCGGTCGAGGAACGGCAGGGGCTGACCGGCCGCACCACCACCTATCAGACATTGCTGGTGTTCCGCCGCCCGCGTGCGGAACCCGCCGCCGTGGACGCCACCCCCCGCATCCAGCGCCCGGTCGCCGCCCCCATCGCCGCACCGCCGGTCGCGGCGCCGGAACCGGCCGCCCCGCCGCTTCTCGGCCCGGCAGAGCCGCGCGACTAGGCCGCCCGGGCCCGCATCCGCCGCTCTGACAGACCGGCTAGCGCACCGTCAGCGACAGCGCATGGATCCGCCCGATGATCTCGGGCCCAAGCGCGGCATGCACGCGGCGATGCCGGTCCACCCGGCTGAGACCGGCCAGCGTCGGGGCCGCGATGGTCACCGCCCAGTGGCTTTCGCCCGAGCCGTCGTCGCCGGCATGGCCGGCATGGCGGTGGCTTTCGTTGACGATCTCGAGTTCGGTCGGCGCAAACGCCGATTCCAACGCGCTCCTGATCTGCGTTTCAAGCCCCATTATTTTCTCCCCTGCCCCTTCATTCTGCGGGCCGATGCTTTAAACTGCCGGGCCGGAGTCGGAAAGGGCAGTGGTATGGTGAAAAGCGATCCGTTCGGATTCGACATGTCGGTTTCGGGGTCCAAGAAGAAGAACCCGCGCGGCCGACGCAGCATGTCGGGCGCCTTCGAGACCTCGACCCGGGTCTGCGACCATCCCGGCTGCCAGGAGGCGGGAAAGTTCCGCGCGCCGAAATCGCCCGACACGCTCGACGACTACTACTGGTTCTGCAAGGACCATGTCCGCGACTACAACCTCAAGTGGAATTTCTTCGAAAACGCCACCGAGCAGGAGCTGCTTGACCAGGTCAACCGCGACCGTGTCTGGGACCGCGAGACCAAGCCCTTTCGCCGCACCGAAGAACAGCGCGCCTGGGCGCGGCTGGGCGTCGACGATCCGCATCAGGTGCTGGGCGCCAATGCGACGCGCAATCCGGGCCGGACCGCGGCCACCGCGGCCGCCGGCTCTGCGACGCGCAAGCTGCCGCCGACCGAACGCCGCGCCATCGAGATCCTCGAGATGCGCGACACCGCGACCAAGGCGGAAATCCGCAAGGCCTACAAGGCATTGATCAAGGTGCTGCACCCCGACATGAACGGCGGCGACCGCAGCCAGGAAGAACAGCTGGGCGAGGTGGTCTGGGCCTGGGACCAGATCAAGGCCAGCCGCAATTTCCGCGATGGCGACTGACCCTAGCGGCGCGGGCGGAAGATCGTCTCACGCTCGGCCCGGTGGGTGAAGAACAGCGCATGCACGCCGCAGAGGCCCGCGGCCCAGATCACCGCGGTGAAGGGCGCGCCGGCAAAGGTCACGGCCAGCGCGAAAGGCCCGAACATGGTGCCATAAAGCGGCAGCGCCAGCGTGCCGCCGATGATCGGCGCGGCAAGGGTGATGATCGCCATGCCGCCCAGCGCACGCCGCAGCCCGTGAAGCCCCGGATGCCCGAAACGGCCGCGCACCTGCCACAGCGACAGCGCCGCGCCGGTGGCGCCGGCCAGCACCATCCACAGGTCATAGGCGCCGACGCCGCGGGCAAAGAAATCACGCCCGCCGATCCTGACCGCGATCAGGAACGACAGGCCGGCGCCGATTAGGGACAGCACGGCAAAGGCGACGGCGACTTGCCGTTCGCCTTCGGTCCACTGGGCGCGCCCGCTGGTGGCGCCGGTGTCGGTCTGGTCGGTCATCCGCCATCCCTTGCCAGCGGAAGGTGGCAGGTCAATGGCGGCGGCGCCCGTGGCGGCGAAACGCAATGTTGCCTGATCGCGATCAACCGCGGCAAAGGCCGGGCGCCCTCAGGCCGCCACCTGCCCCGTTGCCATCACCGTTCCGGTCGGCTGCCCGGTGGGCGATCCGCCGGGCGGTTCGTCGGAAATCGCCAGCGTAGCGCCGGGCATCAGCGCGGCCAGCGCCAGCGAAGGCTCGATCACCGTCATGCCGTCCCGATGCACCATGCCCAGCGACACCGGCGCGCCGTCACCGGCGATCAGCCACAATTCCATCTCGCGCCCTTCGGGCGGCGCACCTTCCATCACCATCAGCATCAGATGGTCGGTCTCGTCATCCCACATCGCATCGACGATGATCGATCCGTCGGCAGCGGCGATCCGCACCGGCATCCCCTCGGCCGGCAGGCCGGGCGGCACCGACTGGAACCAGCCCTGCCCCACCGCCAACAGCAACAGCGCCGCGACCAGCCCGGCAACGAGCGACGGGATCACCCCCAGCCGGCGCAGCCAGCCTTGCCGATCCTCGGGAAACAGTCGCGCCTCGACCCCGCGCCAGACATTGGCCGGCGGCGGTTCGTCACGGGAATCCGCGGCGAGCGCGCCGAATTCCTCGGTCCAGCGCGCCAGAGCCGCCCGCAGGCCGGGATCGTGCGCCATCCTTGCCTCGAACGCCTCGACCTCGGCCGGGCCGAGCAGCCGCAGCGCGTATTCCGCCGCCATCAGGTCGGCGTCCTCCTCTTCGGGCGGGATCGGCGGGTCGGGCGGGGTCATGGCGACAGGCACTCTCTCAGCCGGATCAGGCTGCGGCGCAGCCAGGTCCGCATGGTGTTGAGCGGCACGCCGAAACGGCGCGCCAGCTCGTCATAGGTCTCACCCTCCAGATAGGCGCGGCGCACCGCCTCGGCCCGTTCGGGGGCCAGGGTGTCAAGGCAACCGGCGATCCGCCGCGCCTCGGCACTGGCCAGCGCCGCCTCCTCGGGACCGGGCGAGAGATCGGCAAGCTCGGCCGCCTCGTCCAGCGGCTGCAGGGCGCGGCGGGCGCGCAGCCGGTCGATGCAGGCATTGCGCCCGATGGTCAGAAGCCAGGCCCAGGGCGACAGCCCTTCGACGCGATACCGCGCGGCGTTCTGCCAGATCCTGACATAGATGTCCTGCACCGCATCCTCGGCCTCTGCCCGGTTGCCAAGGATACGGACGGCAAGGCCAAAGAGTTTCGCGGAGGTGGCGCCGTAGAGCGCAGCGAAGGCATGGCGGTCGCCCAGTCCGCAGCGGGCGATCAGATGGTCGATCTCGGTCAGGTCGGTCATCGGAACCCCGTCAGGCGCCCCGACTGTGCAGCGGCCACGCCGAAAAGGCAACCGGCGCGGCCCCTTGAAGGTGCCGACCATATCGGGCAGGAGAGGGACCGGGCACGAAAGGACACAACCATGGCCGCTGAGACCGAGAACAAGGTGAAACCGACCGAGGAAGTCTCGGTCCGCGATCTGTTCGGCATCGACAGCGAGATGAAGGTCAAGGCGTTCTCGGACCGCACCGACCGCGTGCCCGAGGTGGATTCCACCTACAAGTTCGATCCCGATACGACGCTCGCCATCCTTGCCGGCTTTGCCTACAACCGCCGGGTGATGATCCAGGGCTATCACGGCACCGGAAAATCGACCCATATCGAGCAGGTCGCGGCGCGGTTGAACTGGCCCTGCGTGCGCGTCAACCTTGACAGCCACATCAGCCGCATCGACCTGATCGGCAAGGACGCGATCAAGCTGCGCGACGGCAAGCAGGTCACCGAATTCCACGAAGGCATCCTGCCCTGGGCCCTGCGCAACCCCGTCGCCATCGTGTTCGACGAATACGACGCCGGCCGCCCGGACGTGATGTTCGTCATCCAGCGCGTGCTGGAACATGACGGCAAGCTGACCCTGCTTGACCAGAACGAGATCATCACCCCGCATCCGTATTTCCGGCTGTTCGCGACCTCGAACACCGTGGGTCTGGGGGATACGACCGGGCTTTATCACGGCGTGCAGCAGATCAACCAGGCGCAGATGGACCGCTGGTCGCTGGTCGCGACGCTGAACTACCTGTCCCACGATGCCGAAACCGCCATCGTCCTGGCCAAGAACCCGCATTACAACACGGAAAAGGGCCGCAAGACCATTTCGCAGATGGTGACGGTGGCCGACCTGACCCGGACCGCCTTCATGAACGGCGACCTGTCGACCGTGATGAGCCCGCGGACGGTCATCAACTGGGCGCAGAACGCCGAGATCTTCCGCAATGTCGGCTATGCCTTCCGCCTGTCGTTCCTGAACAAGTGCGACGAGCTTGAGCGGCAGACCGTGGCCGAATTCTATCAGCGCTGCTTTGCCGAGGAACTGCCGGAAAGCGCCGCGTCGGCGGCGATGCGGTGAGGGGGCGGCGCCGGATCTCTGGCATGATTGGGCTTGTCGCAAGCCAGGCTTCCGCCGAGGTTAACTTCGCGATCGGCTACGAGGCCACGCCGCCTGAGGGAGTGTCGCTTTCCCGGATCGACGGCAGCGATGTGATCGCCGTTGATCCCGGATTCTGGCTGGCAAACCCCAACATTGTCGCGGTCTGCCATAACCCGCCCGGCAGCGATATTCCGGTCCTGTCTGACCAATGGCTCGCCAGCGCCGCGGCTCTGGCGGGTAGCGCAGGGTCAGAGGCCGGGCTCGAACCCTACGGGCACCGATACCACCTCACACCGGAAGGCGCGGCGTGGTTCAGCTTTGAGGTAGCCCGGGACAATTGGGGACCGCGCGTCTATCGGTATTCTTACGAGCAGTTTTGCCATCGGTCCGATTGGTGTATGGTCTACATCCCGGCCGCCAGTCTTCACGCCTGCACCGAACGACCCACAGGCTGACATGTCTTGCAGGTTTGCCCGATGATCCGCCACGCCGCCCTGTTCCGACTGATCCACGCGCCGGGTTCGGAGGCCGAGTCAGGCTTCCTGCGGGCGCTTGCGGCTTTGGCAACGATCCCCGGCGTCCAGGATTTCGCGATTTCGCGCGAGGTCAGCACGAAGAACCCCTATGCCTTTGCGGTGGCGATGAAATTCGCCGATCAGGCTGCCTATGACGTCTATGACGCCAACCCGGCGCATACCGCCTTCGTGCAGGACCGCTGGCTGACCGAGGTGGCCGAGTTCATGGAACACGACACCACGCCGCTTTGACCTGCGGCGGCGATGGTCGCCGAAGCAACCACCGCCGGACGCCCCGCCCTTACGCCGCGCGCGCGGCCATGGTCGCCTTGGCCCACCAGGTCACGTCATCCAGCATCGCCGTGGCCGAATCGCCGATGGCGCCCTTGATGTCGTCCAGATTGCCCGAGCCGCCAAAGCCCGAGTGGACCTTGAACAGGTCGCTGCCGCCGATGCGGACATTGTTGCGGGTGGGGACCATCTGCAGCTCGACGCCGATGTTCTGCAGGTGGCCCAGCGCATTGGCCGCCCCCATCGAGCCATAGCCGATCGAGCCGAACGGCTTGTGCTTCCATTCGACATAGGCCTGATCCAGCGCGTTCTTGAGCGCCCCGGTGATCGAGCGGTTGTATTCGGCGACGACGAAGATGTAGCCGTCGAATTCCGCGACCTTGGCCTGCCAGGTCTTGGCGACCTCGTTCTGCGACGGCACCCAGGCGTTCGAGGCGACTTCGTCGAAGAACGGCAGCGGATAGTCGCGCAGGTCGACGATTTCGGTGTCCAGCTGGCCATGGGCATCGGCCTGGGCCTTGATCCATTGGGCGGGAATGTCGCCGAAACGGGTCGGACGGGTCGAGGAAATGATGATCGCGATGCGGGGCTTGGTCATGTCGGCCTCTGAGGTTTGCATTGGCCCCGTCATGAATGCACGGCGGCGGTCTGGCAATCGCAGTTGCTGCGCGATGGCGCACAGGTCCTGTCGCGCGCCGCACCGCGGACGGCGGTTTTCCCCCTTCGCAACCGCGGGCCGGCGGTGCTTGTTCCCGCCGCCGACTGGTGGTTTACCTGCGCCATGAACAAGCCCACCGACAACCCCGCCGATCCGTTCAAGAAGGCTCTGGCCGAGGCCACCAAGGTCATGGCCGACGACCCTGACCTGACCGTGACCTATTCGGTCGATCCGCCGGGGATGACGAATGACACCGTGCGCCTGCCGCAGGTCAGCCGGCGGATGACGCGGGACGAGGTGCTGCTGGCCCGCGGCACCGCCGATGCCTTTGCGCTGCGCCACCGCTTCCACGACCCCAGGGTCGCCGCCCGCTACATGCCGCAGGGCCAGATGGCCCGCGACCTGTTCGAGGCGATGGAAACCGCCCGGGTCGAGGCGGTGGGCGCCCGCCACATGCCCGGCACCGCCGGCAACATCGACGCCAAGATCGCCAGCGACGCAAGGCGCAAGGGCTATGACCAGATCCGCGACCGCGCCGATGCGCCGCTGCCGGTCGCCGCCGGTTACCTCCTGCGCCACCTTGCCACCGGCCGCCCCCTGCCCGAGGGCGCGGGCCATGTCATGGACCTCTGGCGCGGCTTCATCGAGGAACAGGCCGGCGGCAAGCTGGACGGCATCTCCGACCTGCTGGACGACCAGCGCGCCTTTGCCCGCTTTGCCCGCGGCCTGATTCAGGATCTGGGCTATGGCGACCAGCTGGGCGACGATCCCGACGGCGACGACGACAGCGACGATACGGCCGAGGACGGCGGCGCCGAGGAAGACGAACAGGATTCGGCCGGGCAGGAGGACGAGAGCGAGGAGGCCGACGCCAGCCCCGAGCAAAGCCAGGACGACACCGCCGATCCCTCGCAGGCCCAGGTCAGCATGGACCAGGAGGCCGATGCCGAGGACGCCGAAGAGGTCGAGATGCCCGAGGGCGAGGCGCCTCTGGAACCGCCGCCCCCTGCCCCGTTCTCAGAGGCGAGCGCCGACTACCGCGCCTATGTCACCACCTTCGACGAAATCGTCGAGGCGCAGGATCTGGCCGAACCGGCCGAACTCGACCGCCTGCGCGCCTATCTGGACCAGCAGCTGGAACCGCTGAAAGGCGCCGTGTCGCGGCTGGCGAACAAGCTGATGCGCCGCCTGCAGGCACAACAGAACCGCAGCTGGGAATTCGACCGCGAGGAAGGCATCCTTGACGTCGCCCGCCTTGCCCGCGTGGTGGCGAACCCGACCACGCCGCTGTCCTTCAAGGTCGAAAAGGACATGGAATTCCGCGACACCGTGGTGACGCTCCTGCTCGACAATTCCGGATCCATGCGCGGGCGGCCCATCAGTATCGCCGCGATCTGCGCCGATGTGCTGGCCCGCACCCTGGAACGCTGCCAGGTCAAGGTCGAGATCCTAGGCTTTACCACCCGCGCCTGGAAGGGCGGGCAAAGCCGCGAGAAATGGCTGGCCGAGGGCCGCCCCGCTGCGCCGGGCCGGTTGAACGACCTGCGCCATATCATCTACAAATCCGCCGATGCGCCCTGGCGCCGCGTCCGGCCCAATCTGGGCCTGATGATGAAGGAGGGGCTGCTCAAGGAAAACATCGACGGCGAGGCGCTGGAATGGGCGCACAAGCGGCTGGCGGCGCGGCGCGAACAGCGCAAGATCCTCATGGTGATCTCGGACGGCGCCCCGGTCGACGATTCGACGCTGTCGGTCAACCCGGCGAATTATCTGGAAAAACACCTGCGCGACGTGATTGCGATGGTCGAACGCAAGAAGCTGGTCGAACTGATCGCCATCGGCATCGGCCATGACGTGACCCGCTATTACGACCGCGCGGTGACGATCACCGATGTCGACCAGCTGGCCGGCGCGATGACCGAACAGCTTGCCGGCCTGTTCGACACCGACCCGCGCAAGCGGGCGGCGGTGGTGGGGATGAACAAGGCGCGATAGGCGGAAAGTCCCCTTCGAAGAACGTTGCCTGCCCCCATACGAGCGGTGCGTTGGGGGATGCGGGCAGCGGTTCGCGGGGCTGTTGCCGCTATACGGACGCCGACAACGGCACAATCTCAGCCGGTGGTCCTGTGCCGACACCGATCCCGAACCCGGCTTCGGCAGCCGCTGTGCCGGGTACCGGCAGGTTCGCCAACCTGTCCGGTAGCATTGCCTTCACCTCCAGCACGCTTGCGATCCTGCCCGGCGACGGCGCGGTTGACTACACAAGCATACCCGGCGGGAACGCCGCAATCGGGCCGCTGCGGGCGGGCGGAGCGCCGGCCTCGTTCCGTCCTTTCATGACTGATCCTCCCCGCATGGCGATGAAGGCAGTCCTAGTCCCGAGGGCCCTTCCGCGCCTCGCCTGTCCCGGCCGAAGGTGCTAGGACACCGGCACAGCAGACGGAGACCGCCATGTTCCAGACATTCGAGACCACCGCCAGCCCCGAACAGGGGCCGCCGCGCCTTGCAGCGTTGCGTCGGGTGATGGCGGCCGAGGGGCTGGACGTCTGGCTGGCGCCGCGGGCCGATGTCTATCAGGGCGAATATGTCGCACCTTGTGACGAACGGCTGGCCTGGCTGACCGGCTTTACCGGCTCGGCCGGGTTCTGTGCCGTGACGGCCGATCGCGCCGGGGTCTTCATCGACGGCCGCTATCGCACCCAGGTCAAGGCGCAGGTCGCCGGGGATTTCACGCCGGTGCCCTGGCCCGAGGTGAAACTGGCCGACTGGCTTGAGGAGGTGCTGCCCGCCGGCGGCGTGATCGGCTTTGACCCCTGGCTGCATACGGTCGAGGAGATCGCCGGGCTTCAGACCCGGCTGGGGCCACAGGGCTTTGCCCTGCGACCGATGCCGAACCAGATCGACGGGCTGTGGACCGACCGCCCGGCGCCGCCTGCCGCGCCCTTCACCGCCTGGCCCGAGGCGCTGGCCGGCGAAACCGCCGCCGCCAAGCGCGCGGCGCTGGCCGAGGGGCTGCGCAAGGCCGGGCAGCGCGCCGCGGTACTGACCTTGCCCGATTCCATCTCCTGGCTGCTGAACATCCGCGGCAAGGATGTGGAAAAGAACCCGGTGACGCATGCCTTTGCCGTGCTGCACGACAGCGGCGCCGTCGATCTTTTTGCCCGGCCGGGCAAGGCCGAGGCGCTGGCGCTGGACGGGGTGGCGCTGCACGATCAGGACGGCTTTGCAGGGGCGCTGGCCGCACTTCCCGGCCCGGTCCGGCTAGACCCGAAATCAGCGCCGCAGGCGGTGGCGACCGCGCTCGAGGCCGCGGGCATCCCTTGGGTCGCCGGCACGGATCCCTGCCTTCTGCCCAAGGCACGCAAGAACCCGGTCGAGATCGCCGGGATGCGCGCCGCCCATGACCGCGACGGCGCGGCGATGGTCAATTTCCTTGCCTGGCTTGATGCCGAGGCGCCGAAGGGCGGGCTGACCGAGATCGCGGTGGTCCGTGCGCTGGAAGGGTTCCGGCGGGCGACGAACGCGCTTCTCGACCTGTCCTTTGACACGATCTGCGGCGCCGGCCCCGATGGCGCGGTGATCCATTACCGCGTGACCGAGGACAGCGACCGGCCGGTCACGCCGGGGCAGCTTCTGCTGGTCGATTCCGGCGGGCAGTATCTGGACGGCACCACCGACATCACCCGCACCATGGCCGTCGGGCCGGTGCCCGAGGATGCCGCCCCGGCCTATACCCGCGTCCTGCAAGGCATGGTCGCGATCAGCCGGGCGCGGTTCCCCAGGGGCGTCAACGGCGCCCATCTCGATTCCCTCGCCCGGTATCCGCTGTGGCTTGCCGGGCAGGATTACGATCACGGCACCGGCCATGGCGTCGGCGCCTATCTGTCGGTGCACGAGGGGCCGCAGCGGCTGTCGCGGCCGTCCGATGTGGTGCTCGACCCCGGCATGATCCTGTCGAACGAGCCGGGATATTACCGCGAGGGCGCCTTCGGCATCCGGATCGAGAACCTGATCGTGGTCGAGGAACAGCCTGCTCCGCCGGGCGGCGACGCCCAGCGCAAGTGGCTGGGGTTCGAGACGCTGACCTTTGTGCCCTTTGACCGCAGGCTCATCGTTGCCGACATGCTGTCGGACGGAGAGCGGGCGTGGATCGACGGCTATCACGCACAGGTGCTGGACAGGATCGGCCCGCGGGTCGAGGGGGCGGCGCTGGACTGGCTGAAGGCGGCCTGCGCGCCGCTGTAATGTGGCGGTGGGCGTTTGCCCACCCTACGCCCCGGTCATAGTCGCGGGGGCGCGGGCCTACTCGAGCCGTTCGCTATCGAGAACGCGGTAGATTTCCCGCCGCACCAGTTTGCGCACATTGTGGGTGATGCGTTCGCCAAGGGTGCCCTGCAGTTCCTGCCGCACAACCTCGGTCACGATCTGGCGCAGCAGCGCCTCATCGATCACCGTCTGCGGGCCGAACAGGGGGTCGAACCCGGCATCCGGATCGTCCTCAAGCCGGCCGGCATGGGAGAAACGCAAATCCTCGGCCAGGTCGTCGGCGCCTTCGTCGACACCGGCCATCGGCGCATCGGCGGCGCGGTGCAGGAACACCGGATCGTCGGGGGCGACATCGACCAGCCGCAGCCCGGCCTCTTGAAGGCGGCTGCGGAACACCGGCGCGTCGTCGGCGGGCGGGGCGGACCAGTCCATGACCGGCACGTCTTCCGACCCGTCGGGTTCGAATTCGCTGTCCTGCACCGTCACCGCCGCCTCGATCTGCGCGGCCAGCCGCGCCACGGCGCCGGCTGCATCGTCCGACAGACGTTCGGCCTCGGCGATCGGCAAGGGGTCGTTCGCAGCCCAGGGGGCCAGCGGCAGCGGCATATCGGCGCGAAACTCCGCCTCCTCGGCCACGCGCAGGGCGGGGGTCAAGAGCAGCCGGTCGGGTTCGGGTGACACCCGCGGCGGCGGCGCGTCGCGATCGGCCACAAGCCGCCGGATCGAGGACAGCACATCCTCAAGCTCCACGTTCGTCACGGGGTCCGACATTGACCTACCTGCCTTGCCTCGGGCCCCAGACTAGCGCGGATTGCCGCGTCTGCCAACCGATACGGACAATCTGCCTCAATCGGCGTTGATCGCCTCGAGCACGCGGTCCAGCGCCTGCCCCTGCTGCGAGGTCGCGGTCGGCGCCCGTTCGACAAGGTTGTAATAGGCTTCGGGGTCATAGATCTGAACGTTCAGGTTCAGATGCTGCGCCGTCAGCAGGCCCATCGACGAGAGCAGCGAATAGCTTGCCACCGTTTCATCGACCTGCGCCGAGATCAGGTTCGCCCGCGCGTCAAGCAGTTCCTGTTCCGCGTTCAGCACGTCCAGCGTGGTGCGCGCGCCAAGGGTCGCTTCCTCGCGGATGCCGTCAAAGGCGATGGTCGCCGCCTGCACCTGCCGTTCCGAGGCGTCGCGGCTGGCACGGGCGACCTCGAGATAGGAATAGGCGTTGGCGACGCCCTGCTCCAGCGCCTGCGCCGTGGTCAGAAGCTGCGCCCGCGCCGCGTCACGGTTGGCCATCACCTGGCGGATCTGCGCGGAATAAAGGCCGCCGGAATAGATCGGCCCGCCGACGCTGATGCCGATCCGTTCGGTGGTGCTTTCGAAATCGTCGTTGACGGTCAGCGAGCCGTTCAGCGTCACCGTCGGCGTGGTGGCAAGTTCGGCCCGCTGCAGGTTGATCTCGGTCGCGGCGACCGAATGCTGCGCCTGTTGCAGGGTCGGGTGGTTGGCCAGGGCCAGCGACTGCGCCTCGCGCAGCGACTGGGTGATCCGCACCGGCGACACTGCGGCAAGCTGCCCCGGCGCACGGCCGACCGCAGCCTCGTACTCCGCCTGCGCGCGGGCAAGGGTGCCCTGTTCGGCGGCCAGCAGGCTGCGCGCGGCGGCAAGCCGTGCCTCGGCCTGGGCAACATCGGTGCGCGTCACCTCGCCCACGTCGAAACGGTCCTGCGCGGCGCGCAGTTCCTGGGTGATGAGCCGCAGGTTGCTGTCGCGCAACTCGATGAAGGCGATGGACCGCCGCACTTCCATATAGGCGCTGACGATGCGCAGCAGGATCTGCTGTTCGGCATTGATCAGGCTTTGCCGGGTGGCCAGCACCATTTCGCGCTGCGCCTCGACGCCCAACGCGCTGCGGCCGTTGTCCCACAGCGTCATCTGCGCGGAAATCGAGATCGAATTGGTCAGGATGTCCTGCCCCGGCGCCAGGGGTTCGCCCGTCGCGGCGACCGAGGCCGACCACGACACGATCGGCCGCAGTTCGGCGACGGCCATCGCCACATCCTCGTCCGCGGCGCGCAGCAGTGCGCGGTTCTGGTCGAGCACGCCGGAATGGTCATAGCCGTAGGCCAGCGCGTCGGCCAGCGTTTCGGCCGAGACCGCAGCGGTGGAAAGGCCCAGCGCCACGGCAGCCACCGCCACCCGCGCCATCAGAGTCCTGAACATTCCGGTCCCTCCGGTCATCACAGCGCGAACGCCGGTGTGCGGGCAAAGCCGGGCAGCACCGGCACCAGCGCATTGAACAGCCCGCGCCACGACAGCCGCCCGTCGCTGCGGATTCCCAAGCGCACCTCGCCCGTCGGACCGTCGGCCCACAGGGCGACAATCCGGCCGCCCTCCTTGAGTTGCGCGACCAGCGCCTCGGGCAAGGTCTCGATCCCGCCCTCGATCAGGATCGCGTCATAGGGGCCGGCCTTGGCCGCGCCGGCGTCAAGCGGCCCGGCAAAGACCGCGGCATTGTCGGCGCCGGCCTCGCGCAGGGCGGCCTCGGCGGCGGTTGCCCGGTCGGCGTCATCCTCGACCGCGGCGACGAATTCGGCAAGCCGTGCCAGAACCGCGGTGCCATAGCCCAGACCCGCGCCGATGTGCAGCACCGAATCGCTGGCGCGAATATCCAGCGCATCCAGCATCTTGGCGAAGGTGCGGGCATCCAGCAGCACACGCCCGCCGCCCAGATCGGTCAGCTGGTCGGCATAGGCCGCCTCGCGCCGCGCCGGCGGCACGAACCGCTCGCGCGGGACCGAGAGCATGGCGTCGATGATCGGGAACTTGGTCACGTCCGAGGGGCGCACCTGCGTATCCACCATGAGCGTCCTGCGGGTCGCGTAATCAGCCATGGGTCTGCCACCTGAGTGTGAATGGGCGTTCACCCGGGGTGATGCCATATCGTGGCGGCGGCGGCAACCGGGGTTCGGCCCGGGGCGGCGGCCACGACCCATGCCCACGGGCAGCCGCGCAACAGCCGCCGGCCGCCCACGCCTCCCCCTCCCCCGCAGCCCGCTTGCACACAGGCCTGCGGTGCGCTAGGTGAACCCCGGCTCCGGCGGGTTGGCGGAGAGGTTACGCAGCGGATTGCAAATCCGTGAAGACCGGTTCGATTCCGGTACCCGCCTCCACTCCCATCTGATGAGCATCTTGGCGATCGGCCCGCGCGCGCTTGCCAGCGACCTGCGTATGGCTACACTGGCTTGACCCACCACAGGCACGCGCATGATCCGTTATTCACTTACCTGCGACAACGACCACAGGTTCGACTCGTGGTTCCAGTCTGCCGAGGCGCAGGAACGGCTGCAGGCGGCGGGTATGATCGCCTGCGTGGTCTGCGGCTCGGTCAGGGTGGAAAAGGCGCTGATGGCGCCGGCGGTGGCGGCCGCGCCGGGCGTGCTGACCGAACCGGCCACCGTCGCCGAACAGGCCCTGGCCGAGATGCGCCGCCGGATCGAGACCGAGTCGGATTATGTCGGCCTGTCCTTTTCGGCCGAGGCGCGGGCGATGCACGAAGGCCGCGCCCCCGAACGGTCGATCTGGGGCGAGGCACGCCCCGACGAGGCGCGGGCGCTGATCGAGGACGGCATCCCGGTGGCGCCCCTGCCCTTCCTGACCAAGAACCGCACCAACTAAAGCGGGTCCGGGGAATCGCGGCGGGCGCCGTCCTCGAGCGCGGTCTCGAGGCGTTCCTTCATGGCGGCCCGGGTGGGGCGGTCCTTGACCTCGTTCCAGGCCGGGTCATCGGTCTTGATCCAGCGGGCGATCAGCTTGCCCACCGGCCAGGTCAGGGCAAAGCCGAGCAGGATGGCGCCGGTCACCGGCAGCCAGCCGACCCAGCCCATGGCCAGGACGAAGATCAGCAGGCCGCCGACCAGCACCGCATTGGCCATCATCGCGATCACATGTCTGAGGCGAAACATCGCAATCTCCATGCGCAAGGGGTTCGGCCTGTGAACGCGGAGGGGCGCATCGGGGTTCCGCTGCGGCGGGGGCATCGGCGGGACATGAAGGCGCCGGCCGGGACGCCTTGGCATCCCGGCGGGACGTGATGGCCGACGGCACTGTCATAGGTGCGGCCCGATTCCACGACCTGCCCGGGGGACAAACCGCCGACCCAGGGCGAACGCGGCGAAAGCTCAGAGGTTGTTCACCGCAAAGACGCAGCCGTCGGTCATCAGTTCGGGCGGGGTCTGGCACAACCCGCGGGCCACGGTCCAGGCGGCCAGCACCTTGGGCACATAGGCGCGGGTCTCGGCAAAGGGCGGCACGCCGGCATTGTCGCGCACCGACCCCTCGCCGGCGTTGTAGCCGGCCAGCACCAGGATCGGGTCGCCGTCGAAGTTGCCCATCAGCCAGTCGAGATAGGCCACGCCGCCGCGGATGTTCTGCACCGCATCAAGACTGTCGGTGACGCCAAAGCGGGCGGCGGTGTCGGGCATCAGCTGCATCAGCCCCTGCGCACCGGCGCCGCTGACCGCATCGGGGCGCCCGGCGCTCTCGACGGCAATCACCGCCAGGACCAGCGCGGGCGAGACGCGGGTGTCGATGGTCGCGGCCAGGATGTCGCGGCCATAGACCCGTGCGATGTCCTGCAGGCTTTGCATCCGCGGCACCGGCAGGCCGCTGTCCGAGGTATTGGCCATAAGCGCCAGCGCGTCCTGCAGGCGGCCGGGGCCGCTTTCGTCAAGGCGCGGCGAGATCACGTTCCAGAACCAGTCGGTCCCGGCCGAAGCCGGGGCGACCGCCCCGCCCTCGCCCGCCGCAGGCGGGGCGGCGGGGCCCGAGGGCGCGGCGACGCGGCGCGGCGCGTTGGGGTCGATCTGCACGGTGATGCGGTTGGTTTCGCCCGATTGCGGCACGCCGACGCGGCGGAAGGTGAAATCGGGCTGCATGCGTTCGATTTCGGCATGAATCGGCGCGGCGCACAGCACGGTGACACCGGCCGCAAGGACCAGCTTCAGCTTCATCATCGTTCCTGCCTCGGACGTTTTCTTTTGCGCGATGATGCCCGCAAGCGGCGGCTTTGCACAGCCGGCGGGCGGAATCGGGCCGGCAAATGGGGCGCTTCGGCCACGGTTGCCGGCGCCGGGCCCTGCCCGCAGAAATTTCCTGAAAATTGAATCGTTTGTTTTCAGCCCGTTGCAAGATTCATTGAAGAAAAATGAACGCCCCTGAAAAGGTACGAAACAGGTCCAAATCCCGCCACGATCCGGGGGCCATATAAGCCCATCCAAGACGGGGACGAACCAGACAAGAGGCAGGTTCGGATGATCCGGCGGGATGAAGCGAAACCGAGTGACACTCCGAGGAGAGACCAAATGCTGAACTTCATCAAGAATTTCCGTGCCGACGAAGATGGCGCCGTGACCGTTGACTGGGTCGTGCTGACCGCTGCGATCGTCGGCCTCGGGATCGCCGTCATGGCGTCGGTCCGCGGCGGCGCGACCGATCTGGCCGGCGACATCGGCGACAACCTGACCGACACCGTGGTCGGCGGCTAATCAGCCGAAGGGTTCCCGCAAGGGACCGGGGCCGCGTCCGAAGGGACGCGGCCCTTTCCTTTTGCCTGGGGTCGGGGCCGGCGCAGATCGCGGAATCTCCCCGGTGGGAACACAGTCCCACCACAATCGCCGACTAAACCCTTCCCAGGGAAAATTGATGCCCGGCGCTGCCGGGAGCAGGAGGCCGGTATGAAACGTTTTATGCAGCGTTTCCGCAAGGACGAAGACGGTGCCGTCACCGTCGACTGGGTGGTGCTGACCGCCGCGATGACCGGCTTCGGCATCGCCGTGACGGCGCTGGTCATCAACGGCGCGACCGAACCCGCCGACAGCGTGGGCAACGTCCTGACGGCGATGGAAATCGAAGACTGACCGCGCCCGGCAGGGGAAGCGGCACTGTGTTGAGGATAGGTGATGCGAGCAGTATTCGGACTCGTCCTTGTCGTGGGCCTCGGACTGGCGGGCTTTGCCGTCTACATGGTCCAGGGCTACTTCCAGCAACAGAACGCGGCACTGGCGCGTGAACGCGCGGTCTCGGCACAACAGGTGCCCACCGTCGAGATCTACGCGGTCAACCGCGTCGTGCAATACGGCGAGCAGATCAAGCCCGAGGATGTGGTGCTGATCCGCTATGCCGAGCCCTTCCTGCCGGAAGGCACCTTTGCCACCGAAGAGGCGCTGTTCCCGCAGGGCACCGACGTGTTCCGCTCGGCCCTGCGCCAGATGGAGCCGAACGAGCCGGTGCTGGCCGCCAAGGTCACCGCCCCGGGCGAGCCGGCCGGCATCACCCAGCGGCTGCAACCGGGGATGCGCGCCTTCACCATCAGCGTCGATGCCAATTCCTCGGTTTCGGGCTTTCTGCGGCCGGGTGACCGGGTCGATGTCTACTGGACCGGCATTCTGGACCAGGGCGACGGCGGCCACGACGTGACCAAGCTGATCGACACCGGGGTCGAGATCATCGCCATCGACCAGACCGCCGACGCCAACATGTCAGAGGTGACGGTGGCCCGCAACGCCACGGTGCAGGTGACGCCGCAGCAGGTGGCGCGGCTGGCGCAGGCGCAGGCGACCGGATCGCTGTCGATTTCGCTGGTCGGGCAGACCGACACCACGGTGGCCGAGGTGATCGAGGTCAACCAGAACACGCTTCTGGGCATCGAACAGGCCGCCCCGGTGATCGAACCGGCCGCCCCGCCGCCCGAAGAGGTCTGCACCCGCGTAGAACGCCGCGGCACCGAGCGCGTGGAAATTGCGGTGCCCTGCACCAACTGACCGAATCCCCATGTCCGGCAGGGCGCGCCACCCAGGCGCGCCCTTGGCATTTTCTGCCCCTGTTGCCAGTTATCCACATTCATTGCCGTCGCCAGAACATTGATTCTTGCAAAAAAGCCGCCACCCGCGCAATCTGTGTCGAACGACGGGCGAAAAGACCCGAGAGCAGGCGTGATCCGAGAGGCAGGTCACATGGTTTATGATCGATTCATCCGGGCGGCACTTGCCGGCCTGACCCTCGCGGTCGGCACGGTTCCCGCCCGCGCTCCGGCAGAGACGCTCCAGGTGCTGACGGGGGACACGCAAGCGCCCCTTCAGGTGCCGATGAACAGGGCGGTCGTCGTCGAAAGCGATGTTCCCTTTACCGAACTGTCCATCGCCAACCCCGGCATCGCCGACATCTCGTCGCTATCGGACCGCACCATCTATGTGCTGGGCAAGGAACCGGGGCGCACGACGCTGACGATCCTTGGCGCCGACGGCCAACTCATCACCAATGTCGAGGTGCATGTCACCCCCGACATCGCCGAGTTCAAGGAACGGCTGGAACAGATCCTGCCGGGCGAGGCGATCGAGGTGCGCACCGCCAATGACGGCATCGTGCTGTCGGGCACCGTCAGCAGCATCGCGCGGCTGGACCGGGCGATGGAACTGGCGCAACGCTATGCCCCCGACCGGGTGTCGAACCTGATGACCGTCGGCGGCACGCAGCAGGTGATGTTGCGGGTCCGCTTCGCCGAAATGCAGCGCGAAGTGTCGAAATCCCTGTCCTCCTCGCTGGCCCTTGGCGGCACCACGCTGGGCGGCGATCTGGGCATCTCGGGCGGGACCGGGACGCTCAACACCTCTGGCGGGGTGCAGAACGGGCTCGACGGCGCGATCCCCGGCAGCAACACCAACAACGGCGCCATGCTGTTCGGCTTCAACGCCGGCGGGCTCGAGGTCGGGCTTCTGCTCGAGGCGCTGGAAAGCCGCGGCGTGGTCCGCACCTTGGCCGAACCGAACCTGACCGCGCTGTCGGGGCAGGAGGCGAGTTTCCTGGCCGGCGGCGAATATCCGGTGCCGATCAGCGAGGACGGCACGATTTCCGTCGAATACAAACCGTTCGGGGTCGAGCTGAACTTTACCCCGCGGGTGATCGACGGCGATCTCATCAACCTCGAGATGGAGGCGGCGGTATCGTCGATCGACCCGTCGAACGGCATCTCGGTCAACGGTTTCAGCATCGACGCCTTCCGCCGGCGCGAGACGTCGACCACGGTGGAACTGCGCGACGGCGAAAGCTTTGCCATCGCCGGCCTGCTGTCGGACGACTTCCGCGATCTTTCCGGGCAGGTGCCCTGGCTTGGCGACGTGCCGGTGCTGGGCGCGCTGTTCCGGTCGGCCGAATTCGAACGGTCGCAGACCGAACTGGTCATCATCGTCACCGCCCATCTGGTGACGCCGACCCGCGGCGAGGCCCTGGCGCTGCCCACCGACCGGGTGCGGCCGCCGACCGAAAGCGACCTGTTCCTGTTCGGCCGTGTCGCGGCCAGCGAGGCGCCGACCACGGGCGGCGCGGGCGAAGTCGCCCGGCAGGACTTCAGTGGCTCTTACGGCTACGTTCTGGACTGAGGGGCGGGGACAGGCGATGAAACATCTGGCGATCACCGCGGCGGCGCTGGCAGGATTGACCGCCTGCGCCCCCGATCCCACCCGCAGCTCGTTCTTCCGCGAAGCGGGGCTGGCCACCAACGACGGCGGCTTTGGCAACGCGACGATGAACAACGTCCTGACTCAGACGGGTGATTCGTCCTACCGCATCAACCTTGCCCACCGCTTTGCGGCCGAGGTGCCGACAACGATCAACTTCGCCTTCAACTCCTATGTGCTGGACGAAGAGGCGCGGGCGACGCTGCGGGCCCAGGCAAGCTGGATCCGCCAGTTCCCCGAAGTGCGGTTCAAGGTCTATGGCCACACCGATCTTGTCGGCAGCCCGGCCTACAATCGGCAGCTTGGCCTGCGCCGGGCCGAGGCGGCGGTGCTCTACCTCATCAGCCAGGGCATCGAACGGTCGCGGCTGGAAGCGGTCGTGTCCTATGGCGAGGAACAGCCCCTGATCGTGACCGAAGGTCAGGAGCGCGCCAACCGCCGCACCGTGACCGAAGTGTCGGGCTTTGTCGCCGACCACCCCTCGGTGCTGAACGGCAAATACGCCGAAATCATCTTCCGCGACTATGTGCAATCGGCCATCCCGCCGCAGACGATCAGCGGCACCACGATTGCCGCGACCGAATCCGAAGGCGGCTGAACCCGCCTTCCCGGGCGGCGTGAACAGCGCCGCCCCACCCCGCGCCATCGTCGCGCGAATCCAAACAATCACTGTCTTTCCGCCCCAATCCGGTCACGATTGCCCGTGACATTGCCCGATAGGGAAATCTCTGGCCGCCAAAGGCGCGGACGCGGGGATGGGGCGATGGCGGCATCAGGCCGCCCTCCCCTTCTGCCCGCGTGGAAAGGGACGACATGGCAAAGACGAGCACTGCCGCATTGCAACCGGAACCGCAGCCGCTGGTCGCCTGCACGGTAAGCCGGGACGTGCAGAATTTCGACCTCCTGATCGAGGACATGGAAGCGACGCTGGGCGAAGCCTGGGGCGACCTCGGCTTTTCCGAGGCCATCGCCTTTCTGGAACAGCCCGAGGCGGCGGAGCTGGATTTCATCGCCATCGCGCTGGACCACGACGACGAAGCCGACATCGCGCTGATCAGCGACATCATCACCGCCGCCAAGGGCCGCGGGCTGAAGGTGATCCTGATCGCCGAGGATGTCAGCCCCGCCAGCCTGCACCAGCTTCTGCGCGAGGGCGGCGACGAATTCGTGCCCTATCCGCTGCCCGAGGGCGAGCTGTCGCGCGCCATCGACCGGGTGCTGAAGGCCGAGGTGCCCGAACAGGTGGCGCCCGAACACAAGAACACGCTCAAGGCCACGGGCGACCGCTCGGGCGTCGTCATCCCGGTGCAGGGCATGGCCGGCGGTGTCGGCGCGACCACGCTGGCGGTCAACCTGGCCTGGGAGCTTGCCAATGTCGACAAGGCCGATCCGCCGCGGGTCTGCCTTCTGGACCTTGGCCTGCAATTCGGCTCGGTCGCGACCTATCTGGACCTGCCGCGGCGCGATGCCGTGCTGGAATTCCTCGGCAATACCGAGGAGATGGACAGCGAGACCTTCATGCAGGCGCTCTTGTCCTTCAACCAGAAACTGCATGTCCTGACCTCGCCCGCCGATCTGGTGCCGCTTGACCTGATCGGCGCCAAGGATGTGGAACGCATCATCGAGATGGCGCGGGTCAATTTCGACTATGTCGTCATCGACATGCCGACGACGATGGTCGACTGGTCCGAAGCGGTGCTGCATGCGGCGCATGTCTACTTCGTGGTCCTCGAACTCGACATGCGGTCGGCCCACAACGTCCAGCGCCTGAAACGCGCGTTGACCAGCGAAGGACTGCCCTTCGGCAAGATGCGCTTCGTGCTGAACCGGGCGCCGGGCGGGCTGGACCTGACCGGGAAAAGCCGGGTCAAGCGGCTGGCCGAAAGCCTGGGCATCGCCATCGAGCTTTTGATGCCAGACGGCGGCAAGCAGGTGGCCCAGAACGCCGATCACGGCATGCCCATGGCCGAGGGCATCGCCAAGAACGCGCTGCGCAAGGAAGTCGCCAAGCTCGCCAAATCCGTCCACGACCGCAACCAGGCCGAAACCGTAAAGGCCAAGGCCCGCGGCTGAGGAGTTTCCGCCCATGTTTTCCAAGTTCAAGAAGCCCGAGCCCGCCCGCCCCGCTGCCGCCGCTGTCGCTGCGGCCGCCAGCGCCCAGCCGCGCGCGGCCAATGCCCCGGCCGAGGCGCCGAAAAAGACGCTGATGAAGGCGATGCCGCCCAAGGCAGCCGAAGCCGCGCCGGTGGACAAGGAAAAGAAGCGCAAGGAACGGCTGGGCGAGATCAAGCTGGAACTGCACAAGGCGCTGCTCGACAACCTCAACCTTGCCGCGCTGGAAAAGGCCAGCGAGGCCGAGTTGCGGCAGGAAATCAGCGCCATCGCCGGCGAAAGCCTCGAGGAAATGGGCGTCGTGCTCAACCGCGAGGAACGCCAGCAGCTGAACCAGGACCTTTATGACGAGGTGACGGGCCTTGGCCCGCTGGAAACCCTGCTCAAGGACGAGACGGTCAACGACATTCTCGTCAACGGGCCGCGGCAGATCTTCGTCGAACGCGCCGGCAAGCTGCAGCTGACCGACATCACCTTCAAGGACGAACGTCACCTTTTGAGGATCATCGACAAGATCGTGTCGGCCGTGGGCCGCCGCGTCGATGAATCGAACCCCTATGTCGACGCCCGCCTTGCCGACGGGTCGCGTTTCAACGCCATGGTGCCGCCGGTGGCGGTGGACGGCAGCCTTGTCTCGATCCGGAAGTTCAAGAAGGACAAGCTGGGCATCGACGATCTGGTCCGCTTCGGCGCCTTCACCGAAGAGATGGCGGCCTACCTTCAGGCCGCGGTCGCAACCCGGCTGAACGTGATCGTGTCGGGCGGGACGGGTTCGGGGAAGACCACCACGCTTAACGCCCTGTCGTCCTTCATCGACAACAACGAACGCATCCTGACCATCGAGGATACGGCGGAACTGCAACTCCAGCAGACCCATGTGGGCCGGATGGAATCGCGGCCGCCGAACGTCGAGGGCAAGGGGGCGGTGACGCCGCGCGACTGTCTGCGCAACGCGCTCCGGATGCGTCCCGACCGCATCATCGTCGGCGAAACCCGCGGCGAGGAAGTCATCGACATGCTTCAGGCGATGAACACCGGCCACGACGGGTCGATGACCACGATCCACGCCAACAGCGCGCGGGACGGGGTGTCGCGTCTGGAAAACATGATCGCCATGGCCGGGATCGAAATGCCGATCAAGGCTGTCCGGTCGCAGATCGCCAGCGCCGTCAACCTGATCGTGCAGGCATCCCGCCTTCAGGACGGGTCGCGGCGCATGACCTCGATCACCGAAATCACCGGGATGGAGGGCGACGTGATCTCGATGCAGGAGGTGTTCCGCTATCAGCGCACCGGCCTGACCCCCGACAACAAGATCATCGGCCATTTCACCGCCACCGGCGTGCGGTCGCATTTCAGCGAACGCTTCCGGCTCTGGGGCTACGACCTGCCCGCCGCTATCTTTGAACCCTCGTAAAGGCCCGTTGCCATGTCCATTTCCGCCGAACCGATCATCTATGGCCTGATCTTCATCGCCGTGATCGTGCTGGTCGAGGGCCTGTACCTTACGGTTTTCGGCAAGTCGATCAGCCTCAATTCCCGCGTCAACCGCCGGCTGACGCTGCTGGAAAAGGGCACCGGCCGCGAACAGGTGCTGGAACAGCTTCGCAAGGAGATGACCCAGCACATCAAGTCGCGGCAGATTCCGCTGTATTCGATCCTGGCCTCGAAGGCGCAGAAGGCCAACATCGCCTTTTCGCCCACCCAGCTCATCATGATCATGGTCGGCCTGTCGATCGCGGCCTTTGCCGGGCTGACTGTCGGCACCACCGCCTCGCTTCCCGTGCGGGCGCTGGTCGCGGTGGTGATGGGCGTCGGCGGCATCTTCTTCTGGATCAACAAGAAGGCCAAGAAGCGGATGTCGATGATCGAGGAACAGCTTCCCGATGCCGTCGAGCTGATGGTGCGGTCGCTGCGCGTCGGCCACCCGTTCTCGTCGGCCATCGGCATCGTCGCCAAAGAGGTGCCCGACCCCCTTGGTTCGGAAATGGGTGTCATCGCCGACGAGGCCGCCTATGGCCGCGACATGGGCGAAAGCCTCAAGGCGATGGCCGAACGGGTCGACATGCAGGACATGCGCTTTCTCGCCGTGGCCGTGAACATCCAGCAGACCGCGGGCGGCAACCTGGCCGAGATCCTTGACGGTCTGGCCAAGGTGATCCGCGCCCGGTTCAAGCTGTTCCGCCGGGTCAAGGCGATCACCGCCGAGGCGAAATGGTCGGGCATGTTCCTGTCGGGCTTCCCGATCCTGGCCCTGATCGGCATCAACGTGGTCGAGCCGAACTATTACGACAAGGTCAAGGACACCGCCGTTTTCGTGCCGGCCTGCCTTGTCGTCGCCGGGTTTCTGGCTGCGAACGTCTTTGTCATGCGCGCTCTCGTGAACATCAAGGTCTGAGGTTATCCCATGCTGACGCAGATCAACGACTGGCTCATCGCGATGCTTGGCCCCTTCGGGCCGCTCATCGTCGTCGGCATGCTCGGACTGGCGATGATCCTTCTGACGCTGCCGACGCTGATGAAGAAAAGCGCCGATCCGCTGGACCGGCTCAAGTCGCAGACCCAGGCCGAGGCCAAGGGCAAGAAGCGGTCCGACAAGCTGCGCCAGGAACAGGGGCACGACAAGCTCGAGAAATTCTCGGGCTTTCTCGAACCGCAGGATGAAAAGGAATATTCGGCGATCCGGCTGAAACTGCTGCAGGCCGGATACCGCACCAAGAACGCGGTGCGCATCTATCACTTCGCGCAATTCGCCCTGGGCGTCGCGCTTTTGCTGATCGGCGTCGCCTATTCGATCTATAGTTCCTCGACCGGCACGCCCTCGACGCAATCGACGATCCTGTCGATCCTGATCCCCGGCGCTTGCGGCTACATGCTGCCAAAATACTGGGTGACGCGGCGCCAGGCCTCGCGGCAAGAGGCGATCACCAACGGCTTTCCGGATTCGCTCGACATGATGCTGGTCTGCGTCGAGGCCGGGCAAAGCCTTGACCAGTCGATCATCCGCGTCAGCCGCGAATTGCGCGCCGGTTTCCCCGACCTTGCCGACGAATACGAAATGGTCAGCCACGAGATGAAGGCCGGCAAGGACAAGGTTGCCGTCCTGCGCGACATGGCCGAACGTTGCGGCGTGCCCGACATCGCCTCTTTCGTCACCGTGCTGATCCAGAGCCAGCAGTTCGGCACCTCGATTGCCGAGGCCCTGCGCGTCTATGCCGGCGAAATGCGTGACAAGCGCGTGATGCGGGCCGAGGAAAAGGCCAACACGCTGCCCACCAAGATGACGCTGGCCACCATGATGTTGACGGTTCCGCCGCTTCTCATCATTCTGATCGGGCCGTCGATCTATGACATCTACACGACGTTGGGCGGCGGCGCGCAGGAGGCGACGGGCCTCGAGTAACGGAGGGGCCCGCGCGCGCCCCCGTGGGGTGAGCGTGGGCAGAACGGTTTCCTTGCTGGTGATTGCCTTCGGCCTGGCCGGTTGCGGCGACGGGCTGAACCGATCCGCCGGCGGCGTCTATGCCCCCGGCGTCGCTGGCGAGATGCAGGACGACGGGCTGATCGTCGGCCACCGGCTGATGGCCGCGGGGGAATTCGAACTCGCGCTCGAGGCCTATATGCGGGCGGCCGGGCAGCAAGGGCTGAACGTCGACACGCTTTCGGCTCTGGGTTCGGCCAACCTGCACCTTGGCCGGCTGCAACAGGCCGAACGCCTGCTGCGCCGCGCGGTCGAGGAGGATCCGGCCTTTGTCCCGGCGCAGAACAACCTGGGCGTGGTGCTGATGGAAACCGGCCGGATCGGCGAGGCGGCCGAGGTGTTCCGTCGCGCCTTTGCAACGGACAACGGCAATAGCGACACGATCCGCGACAATCTGCGTCTGGCGCTGGCCCGGCTGGAAAATCCCGGCTATACCGAGGGACAAGAGGACGAACAGTTCCAGTTGATGCGGCGGGGTTCGGGCGAAGACGCGATCCTTTCCGTGTTGTGACGGCAGAGCAGCACAAGGACGCAGGCAAATGCGCCACCCCATTCTGATTTCCCTGATGCTGGTCGGGGCGGCCGGCATTTCGGGCTGCAACCGCTCGGGCGATGCCGAAGTGCAGCGCGCCATGCAGGATCTGAACGTGATCGAGGATTCCGGCCTGTCGGACGTCATGCTGACGGTCGGCGACCCGAACGAGGCGGTGGCCTATTTCGAGCGCGCGGTGCAGGCCGACCCCGGCCGTTCCGATCTGTTGCGCGGGCTGGCGAAATCGCAGATCCGCGCCGGCCAGACCACCGCGGCGGTGGCGACCTGGCAGCAGGTCCTTGCCCTGCCCGATGCGACGCTGGACGATTCCGTGTCGCTGGCCGATGCGCTGATCCGCACCAACGCCTGGGATCAGGCCCGCGAGGTGCTGAACACGATCCCGCCCACGCACGAGACCTTTGAACGCTACCGGCTCGAGGCCATGGTCGCCGACGCGTCCGAGGATTGGGACCGCGCCGACAGTTTCTATGAAACCGCGGTCGGGCTGACGACGACGCCCGCCGGTGTCTTGAACAACTGGGGCTTTTCCAAGCTGACCCGCGGCGACTACACCGGCGCGGAACGGCTGTTCACCGACGCCCTGCGCTATGATCCGACGATGTTCACCGCCAAGAACAATCTGGTCATGGCCCGCGGCGCGCAGCGCAACTACGACCTGCCGGTGATCCCGATGACCCAGACCGAACGGGCGCAGCTTCTGTACACGCTGGCGCTTGCGGCGATCAAGCAAAGCGACATCACCATCGGTCGCGGCCTGCTTGAGGATGCGGTCGAAACCCATCCCCAGCATTTCGAGGAAGCCGCGCGCGCGCTGGAAGCACTGGCCTGACACCATGGACATTTCCCCCGTTCAGGCAGGCGTGTTCCTGATCCTGACCCTGCCCTCGTGCCTATGGTCCGCCTGGTCGGACATGAAGCAGATGAAGATCCCCAACCGCGCCACCGACCTGATGGTCGCGGTCTATGTGGTGGCCGGCGCCGCGCTGGTCCTGTGGGGCAGCGATCCCGACTGGGGCTGGGCCGATTATTTCTGGCGCTATGTCCACTTTGCCGTGGTCCTGGCAGTGGGTCTGGTCCTGAACGCCTTCCGCGCCATGGGGGCCGGCGATGTGAAATTCCTTGCCGCCGCCGCCCCCTTTGTCGCGCTGGGCGATCTGGGCGTGGTGGTGATGCTCTATCTGGCGACGCTGCTTGTCACCTTCACCCTGCACCGCATTGCACGGGCGACGCCGGTCATGGACCTTGCCCCCGGCTGGGAAAGCTGGACGCCCGGCAAGAGGTTCCCGATGGGCCTGGCCTTCGGCGTCACCCTGCCCCTGTATTTCCTGCTGGGCTGGCTGGGTCTGCCGCGGGTCTGACCGACAGCCTCCCCGCTTTCGCCACAATGGCGGGTTAGCCCATGGCGAAAGCTTACAGGGGCTGACCGATGAACATGCACACTTCCGTCGTGGCACCGCCCGCGCCGAAATCGCTTCAGGCCATGCAGCTGTCGATGGTCATGATGCGGGACATCCTGCTCAAGACCATGTTCCGCATGAACGTCTCCATCGTCACCGAGATCGCCCGCGCCATCTGCCTGCCGATCCCGGTGACGCAGGAACTGGTCGATCTGGCCCGCGGGCAGCGCCTGCTCGAGGCGACGGGCACGCTGAACGCCAATTCCGGCAACGAGATGGGCTATCAGATGACCGATGCGGGCAAGGCCCGCGCGCTCGATGCCCTCGCCCAGTCGGAATATTACGGCGCGATGCCGGTGCCGCTCGACATCTACCGCGAACAGGTGAAGCGCCAGTCGGTGCGCAATATCCAGGTCACCCGCGACCAGCTCACCGCGGCCATGGGCCATCTGGTGCTGCCCCGGAACCTGATCGACCAGCTGGGCCCCGCGGTCAGCGCCGGGCGGTCGGTGCTGATGTATGGTCCGCCGGGCAACGGGAAATCCTCGATCTCGAACGGGATCAAGACCGCGCTGGGCGACAAGATCTATATCCCGCGCGCCATCGAATATTCCGGCCAGGTCATCACCGTCTATGACCCCATCGTCCATTCCGCCGCGGAAGAGGACATGGACGACCCCAATTCGCTGCGCCGCACCTCGGGCCGGTTCGACACCCGCTATGTCCGCTGCGAACGGCCGACCGTCATCACCGGCGGTGAACTGTCGCTGTCCATGCTCGATCTGGTCTACAACCCGGTCGCCCGCACCTATCAGGCGCCGCTGCAGCTCAAATCCTCGGGCGGCATCTTCATCATCGACGACCTTGGCCGGCAGAAGGAACCGCCGCAGGCCATCGTCAACCGCTGGATCGTGCCGCTGGAAGAAAACCGCGACATCCTGGCCCTGCAATCGGGCGAGAAGTTCGAGGTGCCCTTCGATACGCTGGTGATCTTTTCGACCAACTTCCACCCCAACGAAATCTTCGACAAGGCGGCGCTCAGGCGGATCTTCTTCAAGATCAAGATCGACGGGCCGAACCAGGAAGATTTCCTGAAAATCTTCGCCATGGTCGCCCGCAAGCGCAAGATGCCGCTGGACGAGGCGGCGCTGGTCCATCTGCTCAAGGTGAAATACCCGACGATCAGCAATGTCTACGCCAACTATCAGCCGATCTTCCTGATCGACCAGATGGTGTCGATCTGCAATTTCGAGGGCATCCCCTATCAGATGAGCCCGGAACTGATCGACCGCGCCTGGGCGAACATGTTCGTGAAGGACGAGAAGATCGTGAAGTAAGGCGCCGGGCCGTGGGCCCGGCGGAAGGAAGAAGGGGGGCCTTCCGCCCCCCTCTTGCGCGTGCCGCGCAATTCACCCCCCCGAGGATATTTGGGGACGAAGAATGAACAGGGGCCGGATCTGGTTCACCCTGTCGTGCCCGGAGGTTGCCGATGCACGCCAGCCCTTGACGCGGGCGCCGGCGGCGGCAGGGTCGGGCGATGGACCTGCCCCCTGCCCTTTCCGACTGGTTCGCCGCCCGCGGCTGGAGCCTGCATCCCCATCAGGCCCAGATGCTTGCGCGCGCCGGCGAACCGTCGCTGCTGCTGATCGCCCCCACCGGCGGCGGCAAGACGCTGGCCGGGTTCCTGCCGACGCTGGCCGAACTGGCGGACGGGCGGCATCGCGGGCTGCACACCCTTTATGTCAGCCCGCTCAAGGCGCTGGCCGCCGATATCCGCCGCAACCTGATGTCCCCAATCGAGGGCGCCGGCCTGCCGATCCGGGTCGAGGACCGGACCGGCGACACCTCGTCCCACACCAAGCGCCGCCAGCGCGCCGATCCGCCGCACATCCTGCTGACCACGCCCGAAAGCCTGGCGCTGCTGGTCAGTTATCCCGATGCGCCGCGCATGTTCGCCGGGCTGGAGCGGGTCATCGTCGACGAGATCCACGCACTGGCGGAATCGAAGCGCGGCGATCAGCTGGTGCTTGCGCTGTCGCGCCTGCAAAGCCTTGCCCCCGGCCTGCGCCGCGTCGGCCTGTCGGCGACGGTCGAGGACCCGCCGGCGCTGGCCCGCTTTCTGGCCCGCCATCCCGACCCCTGCCCGATCCTGCATGCCGATCCCGGCCCCGACCCCGACATTTCCATGCTGGTGACCGAGGCTCCGCCGCCATGGTCGGGCGGTGGCGCCGCCTATGCCATCCCGGCGGTGCTGGATCTGGTCAAGCGCCACAAGACGACGCTGATCTTTCACAATACGCGGGCGCAGGCGGAAATCTTTTTCCATAACCTGTGGTTGCAGAATGCCGAAAATCTGCCCATCGCCATCCACCACGGCAGCCTTGCCCGCGAACAAAGGCTGGCGGTCGAGGCGGCGATGGTCGTAGGCCGCTTGCGCGCCGTGGTCTGCACCGGCACGCTGGATCTGGGCATCGACTGGGGCGATGTCGATCTGGTGGTGCAGATCGGCGCGCCGAAGAACGTCAAACGCCTGGTCCAGCGCATCGGCCGCGCCAATCACCGCTACAACGCGCCGTCCCGGGCGGTGCTGGTCCCCGCCAACCGGTTCGAGGTCGTCGAATGCGTCGCGGCGCTCGAGGCCGCCCGGGAACGCGATCTGGATGGCGATCCGCGCGGGCCGGGGCCGCGCGACGTGCTGTGCCAGCATATCCTGATCGCCGCCTGCGCCGGACCGTTCAGCGCCGACGCCCTGTTCGCCGAGGTCGCCGGCGCCGGCGCCTATGCCGGGCTGACGCGGGCCGAGTTCGACGCCTGCCTCGATTTCTGTGCCACCGGCGGCTATGGCCTGCGCGCCTATGACCGCTGGCGGCGGCTGCAACAGCGGCCCGACGGCCTTTGGCAATTGCGCGATCCGCGGGCGGCGGCGCGGATCCGGCTGAACCTTGGCACCATACAGGATACCGACCGGCTCAAGGTGCGGCTGCGCGGCAACGGCCAGCCCCTGGGCGAGATCGAGGAATCCTTTGCCGCGCAACTGTCGCCCGGCGACACCTTCCTGATTGCCGGCCAGATCGTCCGCTTTGACGGGTTGCGCGAGATGGTGGTCGAGGTCAGCCGCTCGCCCCTGCGCCGGCCGAAGGTTGCCGTGTTCGAGGGCACGACCTTTGCCACATCGACCCGGCTTTCGGCGAGGATCCTGCGCATGTTCCGGCAGGACAGCTGGCCCGACCTGCCCGACCACACCGCCCGCTGGCTTACCCTCCAGCGCGAGCAATCGCATCTGCCGCGCGCCGACCGGCTGCTGGTCGAGACCTTTCCCCATGACGGGCTTTGGCACAATTGCATCTACGGTTTCGCCGGGCGCAATGCGCAGCAGACGCTGGGCCTGCTTCTGACCAAGGGGATGGAGGCGCAGGGCCTTGATCCGCTTGGCTTTGTCGCCACCGACTATGCAACGCTGATCTGGGGGCTTAAGCCGGTCGCCGACCCGGAGCCCCTGTTCGACCTGACCGCGCTGCGCGACGGCTTTGACCAATGGCTGACCGGCAATGCGGTGATGAAACGCACCTTCCGCGCCGTCGCCACCATCGCCGGCCTGATCGAGCGCAACCGTCCCGGCGCACGCAGCACCGGGCGGCAGGCGACGTTTTCGTCCGACATCCTCTATGACACGCTGACCCGATATGACCCCGGCCACCTGCTGCTTGACATCACCCGGGCCGAGGCGCTGCGCGGTCTGGTGGATTTCGGCCGGATCGAGGAGATGCTGGCCCGCACCGGCGGCCGCATCGACCATGTGCAGACCGACCGGCTGACGCCGCTGGCCGCCCCCCTGATGCTGGAACACGGCCGCGTGCCCATCGCCGGAGCGGGACGCGAGCGGATGGCCGCCGAGATCGCCGCAAGGATGCTGGCCGAGGCCGGGCTGGACCTGCTGTGACCCCTTGCCTTGGGCCACGCGGCTTGGCAGGAACACATCATGAACGGGCAGAATTTCCACCTGTCGGGCGTGCTGATGACCGCCCTGCCATCGGGCGCGCTGTGGCTGCCGGGGGCGGGGCTGCTCTGCGTCTCGGACCTGCATCTGGGCAAGTCCGACCGGGTTGCCCGCAGACTGGGGCTGATGCTGCCGCCCTATGAAGTCGCGGCCACGCTTGACCGGCTGGATGCCGACCTTGCCGCGACCGCGCCCGCGACGGTCATCTGCCTTGGCGACAGTTTCGACGATCTGGCCGCCGCCGACAGCCTGACCCTGCCCGAACGGCTGCGGCTGACCGCCATGCAGGCCGGCCGGCGCTGGATCTGGATCGAGGGCAACCATGATTCGGGGCCGGTCGATCTGGGCGGCACCCATCTGGCCGAGTATCGCGAGGGGGCGCTGACCTTTCGCCATATCGCGGTGCCGGGCGCCGTGGGCGAGGTGTCGGGGCACTACCACCCCAAGGCCGCCCTGCCCGGCGCCGGCTCTCGGCCCTGTTTCGTCACTGACGGGCGGCGGCTGATCCTGCCGGCCTATGGCGCCTATACCGGCGGTTTGTCGGCCGCGACCCCGGTCCTACGCGATCTTTTCGACGACCGCGCCGTTGCGATCCTTACCGGCCGGCGTTGTCTGACGGTTCCGCTGCCGGGTCAAGATCGGGGCGCGCGGCGGCCAGCGCATCGCGGTAGGTCCGGCTGACCGGCAGTTCGCTGCCGTCCCGCAGCACCACAAGCTCGCGCGAGCCGCGGCGCAGCCGCGCGGCGATCTGGTCGCGCGCCACCCAATGCGAGCGGTGCAACAGCATCCCGTCAAGGCCCTCGGCCTCGGCCACGGCATCGGAAAACCGCATCAGCAGGCGGTGGGCGGCGCCGGTGGTGTCGCGGATCTCGACATAATGGTCATCGACCGAGATCGAGACGATGCTGGCCTGCCCGTTCAGCCCGATCCGGCGCAACAGCGGCGGCGCCGGTGGCGCGGGCGGCTCCGGCGGGGCGGCGGGCGCCTGCCGTTCGAACATGAGGCGCAGAAAGCGGATCACCGTGCCGACCAGAGCAACGCAGGCGGCCAGATAGACCATGCCGCCCGGCGCCAGCACCGGCCAGCGGAAGAACAGGTTCAGCAGGAACATGAACGGCGTGAAGGCCAGCGTGAAGGCGCCGATCACCGCCGCTTCGCGCAGGATGGGCGGCCAGTCGGCGGCCCGATTCTCGACCAGCGGTTCGATGATGAAGGCCGCCAGCACCGACACCGTGACCACCAGAAGCCAATAGGCCAGCCGCGGCGCCAGCGCCAGTGTCGCATAGGTGCCGAAGGGTCCGGCAAGTCCGATGGCGACGGCAACCGCCGCCATCACCAGCAATGTCCGCGGCGCCCTGAATCGGGCCGCCGCCTGTCGCACGAACTCCACCCTGCCCCCGACAACCCTGCAAACACTTGCGAATCCTGCCTCAAGCCGGGGGGATGCGCAACCGGGCGACGAAAGAGGGGGGCTTGCCTTTGATTAAATACTCGCTTATATAAACAAGCATGCAAATACAGCCCAGCGACCTTGTCCTGACCGCGCTCGCCGATCCGACCCGGCGCGCGATCCTTGCCCAGCTGGCGCAGGGCGAAATTACCGCGGGCGAGGTGGCGGCGCCGTTTGCCATGACGCAACCGGCGGTTTCTCATCACCTCAAGGTTCTGGAACGCGCCGGGCTGATCCGGCGGCGGATCGACGGCCAGCGCCGCCCCTGCCGTCTGGTGCCCGAGGCGCTGGCCCCGGTGGAACGCTGGCTCGCCGATCTGCGGCGGGCGATGGAACAGAACTATGCAAGGCTGGACGCCGTTCTGGCCGATGACAGCAATTTCAACGAAGGAACCGGCAATGACCCTGACAGTTGACCGCACCAGCCCGACCACCCTGGTCTGCTCGCGCTATTTCAACGCCCCGCCCGAACGGGTCTGGGCGGCGCATACCGTGCCGGAATTGCTGAAGAAATGGCAGACCGGCCCCGATGGCTGGTCGATGCCGGACTGCGAAATCGACCTGCGCGCCGGCGGCTCCATGCGGCTGGTCTGGCGCGAAGAGGCGACCGGCGCCAGCTTTTCCATGACCGCGCGAATCGAGACCTGCGAACCGCCGCACCGCTTGGTCCATGTCGAGACGATGCATCTGCCCGATCCGACTCCGGAAAACCGCGTGGAAACCCGGTTCGATCCCGAAGGACCGGGGACGCGGATGACCCTGACCATGCATGTCACCTCGCCCGAGACGATGGAGGCGATGATCGCCACCGGCATGACCGAGGGTATGGAAGCGTCCTATGCCCGGCTTGACGCCGGGTTCCAGGGATGACCGCCCTGCCGGCGCCGATCGCGGCCTACAACGCCGGGCAACCGCCCGACCGCGCGGCGATCTGCGACCGGCTGGCGACAGGGATTGCCGCCGGCCTGCCGGACGCCGCGGCCAAGATCTGGCATGGCGGGCCGGTGTGGTTTCTGGCCGAGAATCCGGTGGTCGGCTACTGGGTCCGCAAGTCCGAGGTCCGCCTGCTGTTCTGGAGCGGCCAGTCCTTTGACGAGCCCGACCTGATCCCCGAGGGCAAGTTCAAGGCGGCCGAGGCGCATTATCGCGACGCCGCCGAGATCGACAGCGACGCCCTCGCGCGCTGGCTGGTCAAGGCGCGCCACATCCAGTGGGATTATCGCAACATCGTCCGGCGCAAGGGCGTGCTCTTGCGCCTGGGCGAAGGCTAGTCAGGCCGTCAGCCCCTCGGGTTCCGGCAGGCCGTGGCTGCGGCAGCAGGCCGTCAGCGTGTTGGCAAGCAGGCAGGCGATGGTCATCGGTCCGCACCCGCCCGGCACCGGGGTGATCGCCCCGGCGACGGCGGCGGCGCTGGCGTAATCGACATCGCCGACCAGCACCGCCTTGCCGTCGCGGTTCACGCGGTTGATGCCGACGTCGATCACCGTGGCGCCGGGGCGGATCCAGTCGCCCTTGACCATTTCCGGCCGGCCGACCGCGGCCACCACGATATCGGCCCGGCGCACCACCGCCGGCAGATCAGCCGTGCGGCTATGGGCGATGGTCACGGTGCAGTTGTCGCCCAGCAGAAGCTGTGCCATCGGCTTGCCGACGATGTTCGACCGGCCGATGACCACCGCGCTTTTTCCCGACAGGCTGCCCAGATGGTCGCGCAGCAGCATCAGACAGCCCAGCGGCGTGCAGGGCACCATGGCCTTCTGCCCGGTCCCCAACAGCCCGACATTCGAAATGTGAAAACCGTCGACATCCTTGGCCGGGTCGATCGTATTGATGACCAGATCGGCGTCCAGATGCGCAGGCAACGGAAGTTGCACAAGAATTCCGTGGACGGCCGGATCGTCGTTCAGCCGCCGCACCAACGCGAGCAAGTCGGATTCAGAGGTATCCGCCGGCAGCCTGTGTTCGAAAGAGGCCATTCCGACCTCGACCGTCTGTTTGCCCTTCGACCGGACATAGACCTGGCTTGCCGGATCCTCGCCCACCAGAACCACGGCCAGACCGGGGGTCAGGCCGTTCTCCTCTTTCAGGCGGGCGACATGGCCGGCGACCTTTTCGCGCACCCTTGCCGCAAAGGCGCGGCCGTCGATCACCGTGGCAGTCATCGGGTTTCCCTTTCGGATACGGCCCGCAGATGGCTTTCCTCGCGGGAGATGGACCATTCGATCAGGCGGCGCCACAGATCCTCGGCCAGATCGGCGGGCAGGCCCTGCGCCGCCGCCTCGCGCCGGACATTGGCCACCACCTCTTCGACCCGGGGCGAGATGCGGGCGGGCAGGCCCTCGGCCGCCTTGATCTGCGCCGCCCGGTCTATATGGGCGGCACGTTCGGCCAGAAGGGCGATCAGCGCCCGGTCCAGCCGGTCGATCCCGGCGCGGATTTCGCGCATCGTCGTCATCTCGGCAGGGCTCTGCATCGGGCTCTCGTCGTGGACTGCCCCCGTTTCGGGGAAAGCCCGGCGGTTTGCAAGCCTCAGAACAGCCCCTCGATCTGGCCCTCGGCATTCAGGCCGATCACTTCGGCCGACGGCACCCGCGGCAGGCCGGGCATGGTCATGATCTCGCCGCAGATGACCACGATAAAGCCGGCGCCGGCCGACAGCCGCACTTCGCGCACCGGCACCGAATGCCCTGTGGGCGCGCCGCGCAGGTTGGGGTCGGTCGAGAAGCTGTATTGCGTTTTCGCCATGCAGACCGGCAGGTGGCCGTAACCCGCCGCCTCCCAGGCGCGCAACTGATCGCGGATCGCCTTGTCGGCCAGCACCTCGTCCGCGTGGTAGATGCGCTTGGCGATGGTCTCGATCTTCTGGAACAGGCCCATGTCGTCGGGGTAAAGCGGCGCGAAATGCGCCCCGCCGCCTTCGGCAAGCTGGACCACCTTGCGGGCCAGCGCCTCGGCCCCGGCGCCGCCTTCGGCCCAGTGCCGGCAGAGGATCGCCTCGGCGCCCTGCGCGGCAACATAATCCTTGACCGCCTGGATCTCGGCCTCGGTGTCGGAATGGAAATGGTTGATCGCCACGACCACCGGCACGCCGAAGGATTTCACATTCGCGATGTGCCGTCCCAGATTCGGGCAGCCTTTCTGCACGGCACTTACATTTTCCGAACCAAGGTCGGCTTTCGCCACGCCGCCGTTCATCTTCATCGCCCGCACGGTGGCGACGATGACCGCCGCCGAGGGCTTGAGCCCCGCCTTGCGGCACTTGATGTCAAAGAACTTTTCCGCGCCCAGATCGGCGCCGAACCCGGCTTCGGTCACGACATATTCGCCCAGCTTCAGGGCGGTCGTCGTCGCCATCACCGAATTGCAGCCATGGGCGATATTGGCAAAGGGCCCGCCATGGACGAAGGCCGGGTTGTTTTCCAGCGTCTGCACCAGGTTCGGCTGCATCGCATCCTTGAGCAGCACCGTCATGGCGCCATCGGCCTTGAGATCGCGGCAATAGACCGGGCTCTTGTCGCGGCGATAGGCGACGACGATGCGGCCAAGGCGTTCCTGCAGATCGGCCAGATCGCGCGACAGGCAGAGGATCGCCATGACCTCGGACGCGACGGTGATGTCAAAGCCGGTCTGCCGCGGAAACCCGTTCGACACCCCGCCAAGGCTGACCACGATGTCGCGCAGCGCGCGGTCGTTCATGTCCATCACCCGCCGCCACACCACGCGGCGTTCGTCGATGTTCAGCTCGTTGCCCCAGTAGATATGGTTGTCGATCATCGCCGACAGCAGGTTGTGGGCGCTGGTGATGGCATGGAAATCGCCGGTGAAATGGAGGTTCATGTCCTCCATCGGCACGATCTGCGACATGCCGCCGCCGGCCGCGCCGCCCTTCATGCCGAAGTTGGGGCCAAGGCTCGCCTCGCGGATGCAGACCACGGCGCGCTTGCCGATCCGGTTCAGCGCGTCGCCAAGGCCGACGGTCGTGGTCGTCTTGCCCTCGCCGGCCGGGGTCGGGTTGATCGCGGTGACAAGGATCAGCTTGCCGTCGGCGCGGTCCTTCAGCCCGGCGATGAACCCCTGCGCGACCTTGGCCTTGTCATGGCCATAGGGGATCAGATCCGCCGCCGGAATCCCCAGCCGGGCGCCGATGTCCTGGATGGGTTTCTTTTGCGCCGCACGGGCGATCTCGATGTCGGTCCTGTGGCTCATCTCGGTTCCTCCTGTCCCCGGCGCTGGAATACAAGCGCCCGAACCCTGGCCGAACGGCAATTCCGACATGCCAGGTCGCGAAATCGGCAAGGATGCGGATTCAGCGCGCCGCGCGCTGGCCGCCCAGGAACGGCCGCAGTGGCGGAGGGTCTTGCCGCGCGGCTGCCCGGCCCGGTCAGGTGAGGGTGCGCCGCAGATCACTCGCCCTCGGGGCTGTCAGTGTCGCGCGACCAGCATCAGGAACAGACGGCGGAACGGGAACAGCACGCTGCCGTCCGCCTCGGGGGGATAGGCGGCGGCAAGGGCCGCGTCATAGGCCGGCAGGAACCGCGCGACTTCCTCCGGCGTCATCCGCTCGACCCAGGGGCGCAGCGCCGTCGACGCGGTAAAGGCACGCACCGGATGCCCCTCGGCCACCGGGGCAAGGTGCTGAAGATATTCGGTTTCCCAGACCGCGACCTCGCCCAGGGGCGCCAGCAGCCGGTGATAGCCGGCGGGCTCACCCACCGGCGGCACCCAGCCGGACAGGTCGAAACGGTCGGGGAACAGCGCCGCGGCCGTCTCGCGCAGCAGCCGGTGCGAGGGCGCGGCGAACTGGCGTGGCATCTGCACCGCCAGAGTGCCGCCGGGCGCCAGCAACCCCGCCAGCCGCGGCAAGAGCGCAGCATGGTCGGGCAGCCAGTGCAGCACCGCGTTCGAGAAGATCAGCCCCACCGGCGCAACCGGCGCCCAGCGGGCAATGTCGGATTCCACCGTCGCGTCATAGCCGCGCGCCTGCGCCAGCATCGCGGGCGAGGCATCGACGCCGATCAGCCGCCGCTTGGGAAAGCGGCCGCGCAAGGACGCGGCGGCGGCGCCGTCACCGCAGCCCAGATCCACCACATCGCCGGCGGGCGGCACGCCGACCTGCATCAGCAGGTCAAGTGCCGGCCGCATCCGCAAGGCCCTGAACCGCGCATAGGCGCCCGGATCCCAATCACTGCGCATGGATCACCTCGGCCGTCGGGAATCGCTCACATCGGCGCCGGGATAGCCGCCCGCCGGCGCGCGGTCAAAGCCGGAACGAAAAAGGGGGCCGCAAAGCCCCCTTCTCACCTCGATATGACCGGATGGATCAGGCCAGCGGTTCCGGCTCCAGCCCGCCGTCATCCTTGGCCCGCCGCGGCCGCGGCGTCTTGGGGATCGCGGTGACCGACGACCCGCCCGAGGGCGGCGAGGCGGAATCGGTGTCGTCGCCCTTGTGCAGCGCCTCGCCGGCGATGACGCGGGTGATTTCCGATCCGGTCAGCGTCTCGTATTCCAGAAGGCCCTGTGCCAGCCGTTCCAGATCATCGCGCTTTTCGGTCAGGATGCGCTTGGCGGTCTCATAGCCTTCGTCGATGATCCGCTTCACCTCGTCGTCGATGACCTGCTGGGTGGTGCCGGAATGGTTGGTGCCGCCGGAATAGGTGCCCAGATAGGATTGCTGTTCGTTGGCAAGGTCGACATAGCCCAGCTTGTCGGACATGCCGAACTGGGTGACCATGGCCCGGGCGATCCGCGACGCCTGCTGGATGTCGCTGGTCGCGCCCGAAGTGACGTTGTCGGCGCCAAAGGTCAGCTCCTCGGCCACGCGGCCGCCCATCGCCATGGCGATCTTGGACCGATACTTGGTCAGCGTCACCGACAGCTGGTCACGTTCGGGCAGCGACAGCACCAGGCCCAGCGCGCGGCCGCGCGGGATGATCGTCGCCTTGTGGATCGGGTCGTGCTGCGGGACGTTCAGGCCGACGATGGCATGGCCGGCCTCGTGATAGGCGGTCAGGCGCTTTTCATCCTCGGACATGACCATGGAGCGGCGTTCCGCGCCCATCATCACCTTGTCCTTGGCGTTTTCAAAGTCGATCATGGTGACAAAGACCCGACCGACGCGGGCGGCCATCAGCGCCGCCTCGTTCACGAGGTTGGCCAGATCGGCGCCCGAGAAGCCGGGCGTGCCGCGGGCGATGATCCGCAGGTCGACATCGGGGCCCAGCGGCACCTTGCGGGCATGGACCGAGAGGATCTTTTCCCGGCCCTTGATGTCGGGGTTCGGCACCTGGATCTGGCGGTCGAACCGGCCGGGGCGCAAGAGCGCGGGGTCCAGCACGTCGGGCCGGTTGGTCGCCGCGACGATGATGATGCCCTCGTTCGCCTCGAACCCGTCCATCTCGACCAGAAGCTGGTTCAGCGTCTGTTCGCGTTCGTCGTTGCCGCCGCCATAGCCCACGCCACGCGACCGGCCCACCGCGTCGATTTCGTCGATGAAGACGATGCAGGGCGCGTTCTTTTTCGCCTGTTCGAACATGTCGCGCACGCGGGATGCGCCGACGCCCACGAACATTTCCACGAAATCCGAGCCCGAGATGGTGAAGAACGGCACCCCCGCCTCACCCGCGATGGCGCGGGCCAGCAGCGTCTTGCCGGTGCCCGGCGGACCGACGAGCAGCGCGCCCTTGGGGATCTTGCCGCCAAGGCGCGAGAATTTCTGCGGGTTGCGCAGGAATTCGACGATTTCCTCAAGCTCTTCCTTGGCCTCGTCGATGCCGGCCACGTCGTCAAAGGTGATGCGGCCCTGCTTTTCGGTCAGCAGTTTCGCCCGGCTCTTGCCGAAACCCATGGCCCCGCCACGGCCACCGCCCTGCATCCGGTTCATGAAATAGATCCAGACGCCGATCAGCAGCAAGAAGGGCAGGATCGACAGGATGAAGGCGGTAAAGGTCGATTGTTGCTGGCTTTTCGCGGTGACCGGCACGCCCTTGGCGATCAGAAGTTCGGTCACCTGCGCGTCCTGCGGCAGGATGGTGGTATAGTTCTGCCCGTCGCTGGCGCGATAACGGACCGTCTCGCCGTCCAGCGTCACCTGCGCGACCTGGCCCGCCTCGACGGCCGAGACAAAGTCGGAATAGCTCTTGCCATTCGACGACATCGACGACTGGCCGTTGTTGAACAGATTGAACAGCGCCAGGATCAGAACGAAAAGGACGACCCAGAAGGCGATGTTGCGCGCGTTGCCCAAGGCATGGCTCCTGTCAGTGGCATGGACTGGCGGACCCTCGGGGCCGCGGTTCTCTCCAAAATAGGCATGGGGCGCGGATGTTCAATCCGATTTCAGGAATGTTGCGAAATCCGCGACAAGCCGCGCAGTCCAGCCGGCAGGGTTTCCGGCCAGCGGCGCCGCCACCAGATCGGCGCCGCGCCAGACGGCGGGAGTGGCGAGCAGCGCCTGTCGCGGCAGGCCGGTGGCGCGCCAGTCGCAATCGCGGATCCCCTCGCCCAGCGCGCGGAGGGTCAGGCCCGGCTCATGCGGGCCGTCCAGATGCCAGCGGTTGTCCCAGAGCGCGGTGGTCGGCGTTTCCAGCCCGGCGACGGGGCGCAGCTCGCGGGCAAGGATGAGGCGGTCTTTCGTGCCGATGAGGAGCGCGCCGTGCAGGGTCCGGGTCTTGCCCCGCGTCACCTCGGGCAGGATCGGTTGCAGCGCCGACAGGCGCGGCGGGTAGGGCGCGGAGGACAGCCAGCGCAGGGCTTCGGACAGCAGGCGCAATTGCGTCTCGTAGGGCAGAAGGCGCAGGGCGGGCACGTCCAGCACCACCGCGCCTGCCATTTCGGTCGCCATACGGTCCGCGGCAACGGAAGCGATCTCGCGCAGGGCATTGCGGGCAAAGGACAGGCGGACCGCGCTGAACAGGATCGCGTCGCGGCTGATCCCCAGCCCCTCGAGCACCGGTAGCGCCTGCCGGATGCGCACCCGTTCGCTGGCAGGGTCGGTGTTGGACGGATCCTCGACCCAATCCAGCCCGCGCCCGTTCAGCCAGTCGCGCAACCCGGCCCGCGGCACATGTAGGTAAGGCCGGAGCCAGCGCAGCCCGAACCGCGACGTGGCGCCCTGCATCGCCGACAGCCCGTCCACGCCCGACCCCCGCGCAAGGCGCATCAGAAACGTCTCGGCCTGATCGTCCTCGGTATGGGCCAGCGCCACCCGGTCAAGGCCCCGGCCCGTCGCCCAGTCCGCCAACAGCCGATAGCGGGCGTCCCGCGCGGCGGCGGGCAGGTTGCCGTGGCCGTCCCAGCCCGACCAGCGCAGGGTGTCATGCGGGAGGCCCAGACCGGCACAGGTGCGGGCGACAAAGGCGGCCTCTGCCGCCGCCTCGGGCCGCAGCCCGTGGTCGACCGTCGCCACCGCCACCGGAATGCCGCGGTCGCGCAGCGCCGGCCCCAGCATGTGCAGCATGGCCATCGAATCGCCACCACCGGAAACCGCAAGGCCGACGCCCTTCGGCGCCGGCCCTTGCAGGATCATCGACAGGGCCCGCGCGGCCAGATCCGTCACGGACACCCCAGCCGCGACCGTTCCGTCACCGCGGCGCCCGCCGCGGCCGAAGTGGGGAACCGCGTCATCACCTCGTTCAGCGTCACGCAGGCATCCGGCCCCTGCCCCAATGCGGCCAGCGAGATGCCCAGATGCAGCAGCGCATCCGCCGCAACCGGCCCGTCGGGTTCGCCCGAGAAACTGTCAAGATAGGCCCGCGCCGCATCCGACACCTGCCCCAGCCCCTCAAGCGCCTGGCCGCGCAGATACATCGCCTGCCCGGTCATTGGCCCGCCGGGATAGGCCGCGACAAAGGACGCAAACTGGTCAGCGGCGCTGCGAAAGTCACCCTGGGCGAGCGCCTCCTGCGCCCGCGTGAAGTCTGCCTGCTCGCTCATCGTCAGTTCGGGGCCCGAGGTCTCGGTCGCCGTATCGGGCGTCGGCACCGTGGTGCCGTTGTCGACGCCGCCAAGGCTGGGCGTGTCGCCCAGAAGGCTGATGTCGCAGCCCGGCTCAAGTTCGCACAGGCGGAATTCCAGATCGCCGATGCGGTTGGTGCCATCGACGGTGATCCGGTTGATGCGGAATTCCAGCTCCTCGGCCTTGGAGGTGAGGCGGACCAGCTGCGCCTCGATCGCGTCCAGCCGTTCGAGCGGCGTATTGCCCGCCACGCCCGCGGTCAGTTGCCCCGAGGCGGTCAGTTCCGACCGCAGCCCGGTGATGTCGGCATAGAGGCTGGCCAGTTCCTGCCGGATATCGGCCAGCGTGCCGGCGTCCTGTGCGCGCACGGGCGCGGCCAGCGCCAGTGCCGCCAGCCCGCCCAGGAGAACCCCGCGCAGCCCGCGCATCTCAGCTCAGCGCCGAAATCGAGATGACCGTCACCGCGCGACGGTTCTGCGAATAGCAGCTGTCGTCCGCGCAGGTGGCGACGGGGCGTTCCTTGCCATAGGAAATCGTCCGCAGCCGGTCGCCCGGCACCCCGCGCGAGATCAGGTATTCCCGCACCGCATTGGCGCGGCGGGCGCCCAGCGCGACGTTGTATTCGCGGGTCCCCTGTTCGTCGGCATGGCCCTCGATCACGATCAGGTACTGGCTGTTGGTCATCAGCCATTGCGCCTGCCCGTCAAGCGTCTGCATCGCCTGTGCCGTCAGGGTGGACTGGTCGACCTCAAAGAACACCCGGTCGCCGATGGTTTGGGCGAAATAGGCCGCGCTGGCCGGGTCGCCGGCACCGCCCGGCAGCGCGTTCGGATCGACAGCGCCATTGGCGCCCAGCGCGTTCGGATCGGTGCCGTTGCCGCCGAAACGGTCTGGGCGGGTGCAGGCCGACATGGCCATGACGCCGACAAGAAGCGCCGCGGTCATCATTCTGGTCATCAGGCTGGTCCTTCAAGGAAACGCACGGGAAAACTGTTGGATCGACCCTAGCACGCGCCTTGCGGCGCGGCCAGTCAAAGCCGCGTCAGGGCTGCAGCGGCCCCCAGGACGGGTCCGAGGCAAAGCCCCCCGTCGCCACCGGCACCGGCTGGTTGCCGACGATGCTGACGGTATAGAGCGACGGGCCGCCGGTCGCGCCAAGAACCTCGCGCGTGAACATCAGCACGCGGCCGTTCGGTGCCCAGGTCGGGCTTTCGTCCAGCGGCGAACGGGTGAGGTTGCGTTCTTCGGATCCGTCGGTGCGCATGACGCCGATATAGAAGTCTCCCCCCGCCTGCCGGGTATAGGCGATCAGGTCGCCGCGCGGTGACCACACCGGGCTGCCATAGCGGCCGTCGCCAAAGGAAATCCGCCGCGGCTCGCCCCCGGAAATCGGCATGATGTAGATCTGCTGAGTGCCCGAGCGGTCGCTTTCGAACACGATCTGGGTGCCATCCGGCGACAGCGAGGGCGCGGTCTCGATCGAGGGCGCATCGGTCAGCCGCACATGCCGGCCCGAGGCAAGGTCGGTCATCCAGATGTCGGTATTGCCGCCATTGGCCAGCGAATAGATCACCTGCCGCCCGTCGCGGGAAAAGCGCGGGGTAAAGGCCATCTCGCCCGGCGCGGTCGCGACCTGGATACGGCCGACGCTGGCCACATCCAGCATGTCGATCCGCGGGCTGCCGGATTCATAGCTGGTGAACAGCACCCGGTCGCCGGTCGGCGAAAACCGCGGCGCCAGGACCAGCGCGCTGGAATCGGTCAGATACTGAATGTTGGCGCCATCGTAATCCATGATCGCCAGCCGCTTGAGCCGGGCATCCTTGGGCCCGCTTTCGGCGACGAACACCACGCGGCTGTCGAAATAGCCGCCCTCGCCCGTCACCCGGGAATAGACCGCATCGGCCACCTTGTGCGCCATCCGCCGCCAGCCCGACAAGGTGCCGGCAAACTGCAGCCCCTCGCCCAGTTCCTGCCGAGCGGCCACGTCATAAAGGCGGAACTTCACCACGATCTGGTCGCCCTGCACCGACACCGCCCCGGTGATCAGCGCCTCGACATTGATCGCGCCCCAATCGGCAAAGGCCACGGGATCGCTGAAATTCGCCACGGTCGAGATGAAGGCCGAGGACGGGACTTCGCGGAACAGGCCCGATCCGGTCAGATCCGCGGCGATCAGCCGGCTGATCTCGGCGGCGGCCTGTTCGGACCCGGCGGTTTCGGCCTGGAATTGCGGCACCGCAAAGGGCAAGGGCTGGATCACGCCATCGGTGATGGTGATTTCCAGCGCCCGGCCGGCCACGGGCAAGAGGGCCCCGGCGCCAAGCGCGGCAGCGGCAAGAAGGGAAAGCAGGTGGCGTTTCATCTCTGTCCTCAAATCCTGGCCCCTGGGGCGGGCCTTGGGGCTGGGCGCCCGGTTATCCTTGCGGTCCGGCCTGACGCAGCCTTTCCGGTCGTGAACGGGGAAAGATCGGCAAAGGTTCCCGTCATCGCAAAGGCCCCCTTTGCGGATCGAACACGATTTCGACGCTCTGCCAAAGCGCATATTTCTGCGCCGGCAGGTCATAGCCGGCGCCCTTGCAGCGCCGGATGGCGCGCACGGCAGCGTTGAAGGCGGCATCGCTCAGTTCCGGGTCGATGCCCGGCGCGCTGACCATGCGCGGATCGCCGACGACACGGCCATCGCGGTCCAGATCGAGCCCGACCGTCATCGGCACCAGCGCCGCGTCATCGCGCCAGCAGGCCGCAACAGCCTGCCGGAACGCGTCGATTTCCGCCGGGGTCAGCGCCGGGGCGGCCGTGACCGCGACCGAAAGGGTCAGCGCCAGGCCAATCATCTCAGCCTCATCGACGAGGGGTCGAAGGTGATCGTCACATCCTGCCACTGGTCGTATTTGTCGGGCGGAAGCTGGTAGCCGTCGGTGCTCTGGCAGCGCAGGACCGCGCGGCGGGCGGCCTCGAAGGCGGCATTCACGGCGCCCTGCGACCCGCCGCTGTCGCGGACCAGCCGCACGTCGCCGATCACCCGTCCGTCGCGGTCAAGCTGGAAGTTGACCGTGACCTGCACCTGCGACGATTCGGAACCGGGGTCGACGCGCCAGCAGCCCTGCACGGCCAGACGGAAGGCATCGGTTTCCGCGCCGGTCATCGGCGGGCCGGCCTGCGCGGCGGCGCCGCCGGTTTCGGTCGCGGGTTCGCTGGCAACGGCAGCGGCGAGCGCCGCGGCGACGTCATCCTCGCTGACATTCTGCGAGGCGGCGACGGCCTCTTCCACAGGCTCTTCGGCCGGTTCCTCGGACTGCACCGCCGGGCGGGCCGGGCGCGATGGCGGGCGCAGCGCGCTTTCCGGCGCGCCCGAGGGCTGGTCGGCCTCGGTCACGATCTCGGTCGTGGCCTCTTCGGGGGCGGTGGCCTCGGACGCTTCCTCGACCACCTCGGCCGCGGCGTCGGGGCTGACCTCCTGCTGCACCTCGGGGGCGACCTCGGCCTCGGGCGGCGGCGGGGCGACCGGCATCGGCGCCACCTGATCGGCGGGGCGCGGCTGCGGGCGGCTGTCGGTTTCGGGCGCCGGCGGCGGCACGAAGGGTTCGGGCGCCACCATGTCGGGGGCGGCGTCGGTCACCTCGGCGGGCGCCGGGATCGGTTCGGGCGCGGGCGGCGGCGGGGTTTCCTCGGCCGGCGCCTCGGGCTGCGGTTCCGGCGCCGGGGCCGCGACCTCCTGCACCTCCTCGGGAACGGACGGCGCGTCCTCGGGCGCCGGCGCCGCCGGTTCCTGGCCCAGTTCCGTCGCCGGATCCGGGGTGCGGGCGGCCATAAGCTCTTGATATTCCTCGCCCGAGATCACCGAAATCGGCGTCACTTCCAGTGGCAGGGGTTCGTTGCTCAGCCCAAGGCCCGAGATGAGCCAGACGACAAGCACGACATGGCCCGCCCCTGAAACCCATCCGCCCGGCGTGACATCCGCGACCCCCGGCATGGCGGCGTCCTAGCCGCCGTCCTGCGCGGGCGTGCCGCCCAGCGTCGGACCGCCGGTATCGGTGACAAGGCCGATGTCGGAAAACCCGCCGGCATTCAGCGCGCCCATCACCGCGGCCACGCGGTTCCAGTCGTTCGTGCCATCGGCGCGCAGGAAGATGCGGTTCGACTCACGCTCGGCGGCAATCGCCTGAAGCCGGGCGACCAGTTCCTCGAACGGCACCTCGGTCTCCTGGATCATGGTCAGCCCCTCGGCGGTGATGGTCACCGTCAGGGGATCCTCCTGTTCCGGCGGCAGGGCAGAGGCGGCCGATTTCGGCAGTTCCACCGGCACGCCGACCGTCATCAGCGGCGCCGCCACCATGAAGATGATGAGCAGCACCAGCATCACGTCGACAAAGGGCGTGATGTTGATTTCCGCCATCGGCTGACTGCGCGAGCGGCGCCGGCGGCGACCGCCGCCCCCGCCTGCCGCTTTCATGACCCCGGCGCCCATGTCACGAATCCAGTTGCCGCGACAGGATGGTCGCGAATTCGTCGGCAAAAGCCTCGTACCCGCCGGTGATGCGGTTCGCATCGGCCGACAGCTTGTTATAGAAGATGACCGCCGGAATGGCCGTCAGCAGGCCCAGCGCGGTGGCCAACAGCGCCTCGGCGATACCGGGCGCCACGACGGCCAGCGAGGTGTTGCCCTGTTCGGCGATGCCGATGAAGCTGTTCATGATGCCCCAGACGGTGCCGAACAGCCCGACGAAGGGCGCGGTCGAGCCGACGGTGGCCAGAATCTGCAACCCACGCTGGAGGGTTTCCGCCTCCTTGACGATGGCCACATCCATGCTGCGGTCGATCCGCGCCTGTGCACCGGCGATCAGCCCGCCGTCCTGACGATGGCTGCGCCGCCATTCCAGCATGCCGGCGACGAAGATGCGCTGGCTTTGCCCGCGCGGATTGGTGCCGATCTGTTCGAACAGCCCGTCCAGCGGCTCTCCCGACCAGAAGGCGCGGTCGAACACCGCCGCCTCGGCCCGGGCCCGGCGATACTGCACCAGCTTGTCGATGATGATCGCCCAACACCAGATCGAGGCCGCGATCATCCCGATCATGACGATCTTGACGGTCAGGGTCGCGTGGACGAATAGCGCCCACATCGAATAGTCGGTTGCTGTATCCATATCACTGCTCTTTGCCGCCGGCCGCCATCTTCGGGAGTGCCTCACCCGCCCATAACGCAATTGTGCCGCAATTGCCAAGCGGAAGGCGGCTCACGCTTGCGTTTGGTCGCGGAAATCAGCGGATCAGCGGTCGGAACGCCACCGGAAGGCGGGTCGGCGCACCGCGATCGGTCAGGGCGACAAGCGTCACCATGGCGGTGAAGATCAGCGCATTGTCGCGCCGCACGTCCTGCTTCAGCGTCAGTCGCGCCGGCGTCGCCGCCGTGGGCTGGGTCAGGATCGTCAGCACATCGTCGAATTTCGCCGGCGCCAGATAATCGGCCTCGACCCGGCGGACCGCAAAGACCACGCCCTCCTCGGTGCGCAATTTCGTCTGGTCAATGCCAAGCGAGCGCACCCATTCCGTCCGGGCCCGTTCGATGAAGCGCAGATAATTGGCGTAATAGACGATGCCGGCCAGATCCGTGTCCTCGTAATAGACGCGGGTGGTATAGCTGTGGGTCATCTGCGGCTCCTTCGTCGGGCCGGCGGGGCGCCGGGGTCGCGGTCATGGCCGGGATCGATGCCAAGGTCCAGCCCCCGGCCCGTCACTTCGCCCAGCGGCCAGATCGCAAGTTCGTCATGACGCGCGCCGGCGCGGTCAAGCCGGCTGTGGTAAAGGACAAGTCGGCTTGCGGTGACAGGGGGAATATCGGCGGAAATCCCCCGTCCGATCAGCGCCTGAAGCCGGTCGGCGGTGCCGGGACCGGGGCGCGGCGGCAGCCGGATCAGCGTGACATGCGGGCGGAAACGGTCGGGCGGCAAGGCCAGCCCGGCGGCGCGGATGGCTGTGCGCACACGCGCATGCAGGTGCATCAGTGCCGGGTCCGGGCGGACCATCAGCGCCAGAACCCGGGCGCGGTCACCGCCCAGGAACTCGGGCGCGTCCCAGTCAAGCCGCGGCGCCGGCGCAACGATCAGGTCCAGCTCCCCGGCAAGCGCGGCCAGCGCCGCCTCGGGTTGCTCGCCCAGAAAGGCCAGCGTCAGGTGCAGCGTGTCGGGCACCCGGCCGACCCCGGCCCCCTGCGCCCGTCGGTGCAGAAGGTCGGCGGTGTCGTCGGGCAGGGGCAGGGCAACGAAGGCGCGCATGGCGACAAGGTGGGGCTTGCCGGCCGCGCGTCAAGGCGGGCTCTTGCCGGCGCGTCGGATCCGGCGGTCCTAGCCGAACAAATCCCCCTGCCCTTTCGGCGGCTCGATCCCCAGATGCCGCCATGCCCCCTGCGTCAGCATCCGGCCGCGCGGGGTGCGCTGGATCAGGCCCTGCTGCAAAAGGAAGGGTTCGATCACCTCTTCCAGCGCGTCGCGCGCCTCGGACAGGGCGGCGGAGAGGGTCTCGATCCCGACCGGGCCGCCGCCATAGGCCTCGGCGATCAGCGTCAGATAGCGGCGGTCGGCGCCGTCCAGCCCGATGCGGTCCACCCCCAGCCGGGTCAGGGCGCGGTCAGCGATGGCGCGGGTAACGCGGCCCTCGCCCTCGACCAGCGCGAAATCGGCGACGCGGCGCAGCAGGCGGCCGGCGATCCGCGGCGTGCCGCGGGCGCGCCGCGCGATCTCGCGCGCGCCGTCCTCTTCGGCCGGCGTGCTCATCAGACGGGCGGCGCGGGTGACCATGCGGAACAATTCGTCCTCGGTATAGAATTCCAGCCGGGTCGGGATGCCGAAACGGTCGCGCAGCGGCGTGGTCAAAAGGCCCAGACGCGTGGTCGCGCCCACCAGCGTGAAGGGCTGCAACTCGATCCGCACCGTTCGCGCCGCCGGCCCCTCGCCGATCACCAGATCCAGTGCGAAATCCTCGAGCGCGGGGTAAAGCACCTCCTCGACCTGCGGGCTCAGGCGGTGGATTTCGTCGATGAACAGCACATCGCGCGGTTCCAGATTGGTCAGGATCGCGGCCAGATCGCCGGCCTTGGCCAGCACCGGCCCCGAGGTCATGCGGAACCCGACGCCCAGTTCGCGGGCCATGATCTGCGCCAGCGTGGTCTTGCCCAGGCCCGGCGGCCCGTGGAACAGCGTATGATCCATCGCCTCGCCCCGGCGCCGGGCGCTTTCGATGAACACGCGCAGGTTGGCGCGAGCATCGGCCTGGCCGACGAATTCATCCAGCGACTGCGGCCGTAGCGCGCGGTCGGAATCCTCGGGCTGCGGATCGGGGCGGACGAGGGGGTCGGGCGGGGTCATGGCGCCAATCCCGTCAATGGTTGTGGTGCATCGTGGGCGGCACCGACGCTACCCGCCACACCCCGTAGCGTGGTTGAAACCCGTGTCTCCCTCCACCCCGTCATTTCGGCGCCAACCGCTTCAACGCCGCGCGGATCAGCGCCGGGGTTGCGGCGCCCGCGTCCTCGGCCTGCGCCGTGGCGACCGCCGCCACGGCATCCGAGGGCGCATAGCCCAGATTGGTCAGCGCCGACAAAGCCTCGGCCGCCGCGGCGGCACCCGAGGCTCCTGCCCGCGCCCGCGCCTTGGGCGCCTCGGCCGGTTCGATCACCGCATCGGCCTCGGCCACGCGGCCGGCCATCGCCATCACCGAAGGCGCCTTGTCCTTCAAGTCCAGCACCACGCGCTGCGCCGTCTTCGGCCCCACGCCCTTGGCCCGCGCCACCGCCGACCAGTCGCCCAGCGCGATCGCGCGGCCGACACCCTCCGGCCCCAGCGCGCCAAGGATCGCCAGCGCCGCCTTGGCGCCCACCCCCTGCACCGTCATCAGCAGGCGATGCCATTCCTTTTCCGCCAAGGTGGGAAAGCCGTAAAGCTGGAGCAGATCCTCGCGCACCAGCAGGTCGGTATAAAGCGCGACCGCCTGCCCCGGCGGCGGCAGCGCCGCCATCACCCGGTCGCTGACATGGACGACATAGCCGACGCCGCGCACGTCGATCAGCACATGATCGCTGCCCTTGAAATCGACCAGACCCGACAGCTTGCCGATCATGCCCCGGCCCTTTGCAGCGCCCGTTGCAGGTGACCGGCCGATTGCAGGTGATGGGCGTGGCAGATGGCGATGGCCAGCGCGTCGGCGGCGTCCGGCCCTGCCAGGGCCACGCCGGGCAGATGCAGGCGCACCATATGGGCGATCTGTTCCTTGGCGGCATGGCCGACCCCGACCACCGCCTTCTTCACGGCATTCGGCGCATATTCCCCGACCGCGATCCCCGCCTGCGCCGGCACCAGCAGCGCGATGGCCCGCGCCTGCCCAAGCTTCAGCGTGCCGACGGCATCCTTGTTGACGAAAGTCTCTTCCACCGCGGCGGCGTCGGGGGCCCAGCGGCTGAACACCTCGGTCAACTGGTGATAAAGCGACAACAGCCGGTCGGGCAGGCTGTCGCCCGCCGAATGGCAGATGCCGTTCGCGACATGGGTGATTCGCGATCCTTCGACGGCGATCACGCCCCATCCCATGTTGCGCAAGCCCGGATCGACGCCCAGAACCCGCATATCTGCCCCTGCCCTGTTTCTTTGCGGCAACAGCTAGCACAAAGCGCGAACATCCGCCAAGGGGCGATTTGGCCCGGTCCGCCACGGGTCTGCCATTCCGGCGCCACGGTCCTGCCGCAATCAGCCACGGAAAGCGACATCCACGGGCGAAAAGCGACATTGCCGCGACCCGGTTCACAAAGTGCTTACCTTTGCGGCAGGGGTTGCAGGAAATGCATGGGGACTATGCGGTTTCCGAACTGGCGCGGCGCCCGGCGCAGTCCTACATGCCGGGCATCGAACAACGCGCTGCAGTGCAGCAGCCCCGCCGAAAGGAAAATGGCCATGGCCAGCATCGACACCACCCGCACTTTCGCCGCCCCGATGGGCGGTCTCTCGCTGACCGCGCTGGTCGCCCGCCTTGCCGACACGCTGCAAGGCTGGAACGACGCCCGCGTCACCCGCAAATCGCTCGCCCGCCTGTCGGACCGCGAGCTTGAGGATATCGGGCTCTGCCGCGGCGACATCGACCGGATCGCCGTGAACGGCGCCCGCTAAGCCGGACCGCTGACGAAAAGGGCCGCCGGAGCAATCCGGCGGCCCTTTTTCATGCGCGCAGACCCGGGGTCAGACTCCGATCCGCGACAGGACCTGCGCCACGGCAAGTGTTGCCGGATCGGCATGCATCACCCAGGCCGCAGCACGCTCGACCGGCGCGCCTTGCGCGAGGACCTGCACGCGGGAGGCATATTCGTCGGCGCCCATGGCGGTGAACAGCCAGGCCTTGAACAGGAAGGCCACGGCGAACAACGCCACCACGGCACCCAGCGGGAATTTCGGCATCCGCCGGCGGGGATAGACCGAAACGAGGCCATCGGGCCCCATCCGCCGCACTGTGCCGTTCTCGTTCATGCGCCGGTGCTTGCGCAGGACACGGCGCAGGCGTTGGTCGAAAGTCTGGTCGATGGACATGGCAGCCTCGATGTGAAGTCCCCACCTCACGTAGGCCATGACGCCAGCCAAATGCGGCGAAAATGTGGCAGACCCCTTGGCAAGCCCTTATTTCGACTGAATTTCTTCAACCCCGCGTCAGGACAAGTGCGCTCCAGTCAACAATGTCCTCGCGCTCGGCCGGATTGAATCCGGCACGTGCATAGACCGCGGTGACCTCTTCGGCCTGCTCGGTAAGCAGCCCCGAGAGAATCACCTGCCCGCCCGGCGCGACCGCCCGCGCCATCTCGGGCGCCAGCGCGATCAGCGGGCCTTTCAGGATATTGGCGAAGATCAGGTCATAGGGCGCATGGGCGGCCAGCTGCGGATGGTCAAAGCCCGCGGCCTCGACACAGAGGACGCGGCCGGTCAGGCCGTTGGCATCGACATTGGCCTGCGCCACCTCGACCGCCACCGGGTCGATGTCGCTGGCAATGACGGTGCCGGGCCACACCCGCGCCGCCGCCATGGCCAGAACCGCCGTTCCCGCGCCGATGTCGGCGACGCGGTGGCGCACCTCACCGCGGGCGACCATGCGGTCAAGCGCGCGCAGGCAGCCCAGCGTGGTGCCGTGGTGGCCGGTGCCAAAGGCCATCGCCGCCTCGATCAGCAGCGGTTCCGCGCCGGCGGGCACCTTGTCGGCATCATGGCTGCCATGGACGAAGAAGCGGCCGGCGACCACCGGCGCCAGTTCGCGGCGCACCTTGGCCACCCAGTCGATGTCGGGCACTTCCGACACGGCAAAGGGACGCGCGCCATGGACCATGGCCAGCAGGTCCAGCGCCACGCCATCGGGGGCTTCCTCGAAATGGGCGCCGACCTCGAACAGGCCCGACCCGTCTTCGATCTCGGTGACGCCCACGGCATAGGGCGCGATCTCCAGATCCTCGACGGCAGCGGCAAGCGCCTCGGCGGCATCGCGGCCGGGCAGGCTGGTCATGGCGGCAAAGATCGGCATCGGCAACACTCCAGAAGGCGCCCTGCCCTAGGCCAAGCCCGCCCCGCGGTCAACGGCGGCGGCGGCGCTGCCCGCCCTTGTCATGTCGGCGGCCAAGGAAAACCCCGCCCCCGGACAACACAACCCGCGCCCCCCACAAGCCGCAGCCCGCAAGCCACCCCACCGGCGCACCGCCCCGCCTCATTCTTCGTCCCCAAATATCCTCAGGGGGTGAGGCCGGAACGGCCGAGGGGGCGGAACGCCCCCTGCCCCGGCAGCAAGCGCGCGGACGGCCTGTAAGCCGGGTTCTGTCCCCGAAGTCGCCTTCGGTGGATGACCATTCCTCTCGCCCCGCCGTTGCCGGCGGGGTCCAGCTGCCAACCCGGACTTCTCGGGCTCAGGCGGCCCTGCGGTCATATCCGTTGCCGGATGGACCCCGCGCGAAGTCCCTATTTGGCATTGCTCCCGGTGGGGCTTGCCGTGCCGTCCCGGTTGCCCGGTCCGCGGTGGGCTCTTACCCCACCGTTTCACCCTTGCCGCGATCTCTTCTCTCCGGGTCCTCCCGGAGCGAGTCCCGCGGCGGTCTCGTTCTCTGTGGCGCTTTCCCTGGGGTTACCCCCGCCGGGCGTTACCCGGCACCGTGCCTTGTGGAGCCCGGACTTTCCTCGGCCCCGGTTGCCCGGTTCCGCGGTCATCCGGCCATCCGCGCGAGGCGGGACTTAGGCGCGCGCGCTGCCGCCGTCAACCGGCCAGCGCGCGGCAAGCGCGGCCGCCATCGCCGTATCCACGGCGTCGGCGGCCCCGGCGGCCCATGGCCTGAACCGCAGGCGGAAGGCGCGCAGGATCACCTCCTCCGGCAGATCCGGATCATAGCCGAAGGCAACCGCGGCGTCCCGGAACGTAGGGTGGGTGAAACCCACCGCCCCCGCCTGCGGCCAGACCGACATTCCGCCGCGCGCCAGACGCCGCCAGTCGAACCGCGGCCCCGGATCGGCCTTGCGGGCCGGCGCCATGTCGGAATGCCCGATCACCCGTTCCGGCGGGATCGACCAGCGCGCCATCACCGCAGGCAAAAGCCGCTCGAGCGCCCGCATCTGCGGCTCGGGATAGGGATGGGCGCCGGTGTTCTGCAGTTCGATGCCGATGGACCGCGAATTGACATCGGTAACCGCGCCCCAGCGGCCCGCGCCGGCATGCCAGGCGCGCAACTCCTCGGGGACAAGGGACAGCACACGGCCATCGAGATCGATGAGGTAATGCGCCGAAACCTCGGCCGCGGGGTCGCACAGCCTGTCGCAAGAGGCGGCGGCGCTGGGCATCGCGGTATAATGCAGCACCACCATGTCGGGGCGGGCGCCGCCGCGGCGTTCGCCCTGGTTGGGCGAGGCGAGGGTCAGGTAAGGTGGGTCTAGACCCACCCTACCCCCGGCCAACAGCGGCGAGGAACGGCGCCGGATCCCAGCCGCAGGCGAAACCGTCGCCATCGGGGTCGATGCCGCGCGGATCGCGGTCCGGTCCGCCGCGCGACAGGAAGTCGCGCTGCGCCTCGTCCGGGCTGCGGTAACTGGCGCAGTTGCGCTCGAACCGGCCCTGACCCGAGAACATGAAGCGCGAATACCACGCCTGCCCGACGCGGTTGGGCGCCGCCAGCGCATAGGCGACGATATTCGGCCCGGTGTCCTGCGGCTGGGTCGGCAGCGCCGTCGGCTGCACCACCTGATAATTCGCCGCCGCCTGCGCCAGCCTTTCGGCGTCGGATTCGATGGTTTCGCGGGCAGCGACCGCGTTGAAATCCTGTTCGTCGGAAATGCCCGAGGACTGGATCGCCAGCGGCGCCGCCGGCGTCGTCGCGGCTGGCGCAGCCGTGCCGCCGATCCCCGCCGCGGCCAGCGCCTGCGCATCGATCGCACCCGACGACACCGCGCCCGGCGCGCTCAGCGGCGCGGTCGGGGCGGTGGCCATGGCCTGTTGCCCGGCATAATCGCCGTAATCGCCGAACCCGACACCGGGGTTCGAGGCGGGCGGCGTCGCCACGCACCCCGCCAGAAGCAGTCCCGCGACCCCGATCAGCACCTGCCGTTGCATGCCCATACCCTTGCCAGTCCGTCAGCCGACGGGTTTACCACCATTTCGCGGGCTTGCCCACAAAACCCGCCGCACGTTCCAGTGTATGGGCGACATTCAGAAGATCGCCCTCTTCCCACGGCCGCCCGATCAGTTGCAGGCCCAGGGGCAGCCCCTGCCGGTCAAGCCCCGCCGGCACCGCGATTCCCGGCAGGCCGGCAAGGTTCACCGTCACCGTGAACACGTCGTTGAGATACATCTGCACCGGATCGGCATTCGCCATCTCGCCCAGCCCGAAGGCGGCCGAAGGCGTCGCCGGCGTCAGGATCGCATCGACGCCATCCGCGAACACCTGATCGAAGTCGCGCTTGATCAGCGCGCGGACCCGGCGGGCGCGGTTGTAATAGGCGTCATAGAACCCTGCCGACAGCACATAGGTGCCGACCATGACGCGGCGCTGCACCTCGGGTCCGAAACCTTCGGCGCGGGTCTTTTCATACATCTCGGTGATGCCGTCGCCCTGCGACAGCTTCGCCCGATGGCCAAAGCGCACGCCGTCATAGCGGGCCAGGTTCGACGACGCCTCGGCCGGGGCGATGACGTAATAGGCGGGCAGCGCGTATTTCGTATGCGGCAGGCTGATGTCGACGATCCTTGCGCCGGCGTCCTTCAGCATCGCGGTGCCGTCGGCCCAGAGCTGCTCGATCTCGTCCGGCATTCCGTCCATGCGGTATTCGCGCGGGATGCCGATGGTCTTGCCGCGGATGTCGCCGGTCAGCATCGCCTCGAAATCGGGGACGGGAATGTCGGCGCTGGTCGAATCCCTGGGGTCGTGCCCCGCCATGGCGCGCAAGAGGATCGCGGCATCGCGCACGTCCTTGGCCATCGGCCCGGCCTGATCCAGCGACGAGGCGAAGGCCACGATGCCCCAGCGGCTGACACGGCCATAGGTCGGCTTGATCCCGGTGATGCCGGTAAAGGCCGCGGGCTGGCGGATCGAGCCGCCGGTATCGGTGCCGGTGGCGCCAAGGCAAAGGTCGGCGGCCACGGCGGCGGCCGATCCGCCCGACGAACCGCCGGGCGTCAGCGCGCGGTCATCGACCTTCCACGGGTTGACCGCATCGCCATAGCACGAGGTCTCGTTCGAGGACCCCATGGCGAATTCGTCCATGTTGAGTTTGCCCAGCATCACCGCGCCGGCGCGGAACAACTGGTCGGTGACGGTCGATTCGTATTCCGGGCGGAACCCTTCAAGGATGTTCGACGCGGCCTGCGACGGCACGCCCTTTGTGCAGAACAGATCCTTGATACCCAGCGGAATGCCGCACAGATCGGGCGACATGCCGGCGCGGAGGCGGATCTGGGCCGCATCGGCCTGACTGCGGGCCAGATCGGGGGTGTGATGGACAAAGGCGTTCAGCGCGCCGGCGCCATCGATGGCGGTCAGGCAGGCATCGGTCAGTTCGGGGGCCGTGATCTCGCCCTTGCGAAGCGCGTCGCGGGCGGCGGCGATGGTCAGGGAGTTCAGGGTCATTCCACCACCTTCGGCACCGCAAAGAACCCTTCGCGCGCATCGGGCGCGTTGGCCAGCACCGCCGCCTGCTGGTTGCCGTCCGTCACCACATCCTGCCGCCGCTTCAGCCGCATCGGCGTGACCGAGGTCATCGGCTCGACCCCCTCGACGTCGACTTCGTTCAATTGTTCGATGAAGCCGAGGATGGCGCTGAATTCCTGCGCAAGCGCGGGAAGGCGTTCCTCCTCGACCCGGATCCGGGCAAGTTTCGCGACCTTGCGGGCGGTGGCGATGTCGATGGACATGGGCACTCCGGTGAATGACGCCCTGCCTTTAGCGCCCCGCCCCCCGCGCCGCAAGACAATGGCGGATCAGCACCTCGATCATCCACGCGAGCAGGATGGCGTTGAGAAGATGCCACAGGAAATGGGTGCCGACGGGGATCAGGGCGCAAAGCGGCCCGTCAAGGCTGCGCAGGGTCAAGGATAGCGCCAGCAGGGCCGCGCCAAGGCCAAAGCCGCGCGCGACCCCCGCCGCACGGCGGCGCAGCGCAACGGCGTATGCCGCGATCAGCAGCGCCACCGGCCAATAGGCGGCCGACAGGCGGAACCCCGGCAGCGCGGCAAAACCGGCGCCGGCGACCGCGGCAAAGGGCAGGACCGCCAGCGCCCCAAGGGCCGCCCAGCGCCACCGCCAGCCCAGCACCAGCCGGTTCGCGGCCAGCACATAGGTCAGGATGAACGCCATGATCGGCAGCACATCGGCCAGCGCCGCCCAGCGCGTGGCAAGGGTGTGGAACAGCCCCGATCCGACCCCGATCAGCATCAGCCCTGCGGCAAGAATCCGCGGCATCGGCAGCCCCCGCGCCCGGTGCCACATCACCAGCCCGGCCAGCAGGAACGCCAGATTGGTCAGCGCGTTCAACGGCTCGGCCGTCAGACCCGCCGCGGTCCGTTCGCAATATCCGTCGATCGGGGCGCTCCAGCCGTCTATCTTTTTCGCCTCCCGCCGCTATGGTCGCGCCTCTGAATCAAGGAGAGCGCCCATGAAGATCACCTGGCTTGGCCATGCCAGCTTTCGCATCGAGATCGAGGATCAGGTGCTGCTTGTCGATCCGTGGTTGCAGGGCAACCCGGTGTTCCCCGCCGGTCGCGAGGCCGAGGCGATTGCCGGCACCACTGCGATCTTCCTGACCCATGGCCATGGCGACCATGCCGCAGACGCGCCGCGGGTGGCGGGGCTGACCGCGGCGCCGGTCTTTGCCGTCCACGAACTCGCCGAATATCTTGAGGCCGTGAAAGGCGTGCAGGCGACTGGCTTTGGCATGGGCGGAACCATCCGGCTGGGCGGCGTGGCGGTCAGCATGGTGCCCGCCTGCCATTCGAGCAGCATCGACTGGACCGGCAGCCCGGCCATCCCCGCCGGGCGCGAGGCCGGGTTCATGATCGCAGGTGAAGGTCATTGCATCTATGTCTCGGGCGATACCGGGATCATGGCCGACATGGACTGGATGGCCGAATACTACAAACCCGATATCGGCATCCTGTCGGCCGGGGGGCACTACACGATGGACATGGCCCAGGCGGCCTTTGTCAGTCGCAAGTATTTCGCCTTCCGCAACATCATTCCCTGCCATTACAAGACCTTCCCGCTGCTGGCGCAATCGGCCGACGATCTGCAGCGCGGCGTCTCGCCCGAGGCGCGGGTGCATCTGCCCGAGGTGATGGAGACCTTGGCGTTCTGAGCGGGGCGCCGGAAATTTTTAGAAATTTCCGGCGCTTGCCCGTGCCGCCACCCCCTGCGCCGCATGGGTCAGCTCGTGCAGCAGGGTGGCGCCCATCGACCGCATCACCATGATTTCATAGCCCGTCTCGGCAATGCGGGTGATCTGCGCCGTCATGTGGCCGATCAGGCTGCGGGCGGTGGCGCCCACCGGGAATGTCCCTTCGCGCAGGTCGAGCGGCGTCAGCCGGGCGAGAACCGGGGCCGCCTCTTCGCCGCTGATGGCGATCACCGCCTGTGCGTCGGACTGGTCGGTCAGGGCGGCAAGCGGCGCCAGCCCCGCGGGCGGCACGGCGCCGATCAGCAGCGCGCGGCCGCGGCCGGCCCACACCATCCGCGCCGGATTGCCATTTTCCGACCTGCCGGGCGCCGGAAAGCCGAAACCGAACGCATCCGACAGCAGTTTTCCAACCTCGGCCTCTTGCCCGCGAAAGGGCGCAACCGATGTCACCGGGCCGGGGGCCACCTCGGCCAGCGTCACGGTGCCGATGGTCACGGGCGCCTGCCCGGCCAGCGGCGAGAGTTCAACCAGCATCGCCACGCATCCGCCCTCCCTCGGGATCGAAGAACACCGGATGCACCACCCGGCAGGGCGTGTCATGTCCGCGCAGATGGTCGACCAGCCGCACCACCTGCCCGTGCCGCGCCCGCCCGCGTTTCAGGAAACCCAGCGCAAGGCCGGTGCCCAGGGTCGGCGACCAGCAGACCGAGGTGACATAGCCCTGATCGTTCACCCGCACCGCGCTGGCCCCGGTATCGAAGAGATGCGCCCCGGCAGTGACTGGCGCCAGCGGATCGACCGGCATCAGCCCGACCATCTGTTCGCGGTCCTCGTCCAGCAGGCCGGGGCGGCGCGACAGGGCGAAACCGATGCAATCCTTCTTCTTCGACACCATGCCCTCAAGACCGATGTCGAAGGCGGTCGTGCGGCCGTGGATTTCCGAATGGGTGATGAACCCCTTTTCGATGCGCAGGACGTTCAGCGCCTCCATGCCGTAGGCGCAACCGCCCATCGCCTCGGCCTGCGCCACCAGAAGGCGGAACAGCGAGGCGCCATAGCGGGCCGGCACCGCGATCTCATAGCCCTGCTCGCCCGAGAACGAGATGCGGAACAACCGCCCCGGCACACCCAGCACCGTGACCGGACCGCAGCCCATGAAGGGCAGGTCGGCGGGCGCGTCGAGCATCGCATTCGCCAGGTCGCGGGCCTTTGGCCCGGCGATGGCGAACTGGGCCCATTGCTCGGTCACCGACACCACCTGCACGTCCCAGTCGGGGCGCAGGCCCTGCGTGACGAAATCAAGGTGCCGCATCACCAGCCCGGCGGCGGCGGTGGTCGTGGTCATGACATAATGCTGCGGCCCCAGACGCGCGGTGGTGCCGTCGTCCATGACGAACCCGTCCTCGCGCAGCATCAGGCCATAGCGGACACGCCCCTCGGCCAGGGTCGAGAAGGTGCCGGTATAGACCAGATCCAGCAACCGCGCCGCATCGGGGCCCTGAATGTCGATCTTGCCCAGGGTCGACACATCGCAGACGCCGACGGCATTCCTCACCATCCCGACCTCGCGGTCGCAGGCATCGCGCCAGGTCGCCTCGCCCGGACGGGGGAAATAGGACGGGCGATACCAGAGGCCGGCAGCGATCATCGGCGCGCCGCGCTCGACACTGGCCGCATGAGAGGTGGTGAACCGTTCGGGGGCAAAGCCCGCACCCTGCCCGCCCGCGCCCATTGCGGCGATCGGCACCGGCGAAAAGGGCGGGCGGAAGGTGGTGGTGCCGGTTTCAGGGATGCCGCGGCCAGTGGCATCGGCCAGCACCGCCAGCGCCATGACGTTGGAATTCTTGCCCTGATCGGGCGACATGCCCTGCGTCGTATAGCGCTTCATATGTTCGACCGAGCGGTAGTTTTCCGCAGCAGCCAGGTTCACATCCTTGACCGTCACGTCGTTCTGGAAATCCAGCCAGGCGCGGCCCTTGCCCGGCATCACCCACAAGGGCGCGATGCGGTAGGGGTCATCCTCGGCCGCGGGAACCTCGGCCGGGGCGATGTCCAGCGCCTCGGCCGCGGCGGCGGCGCCTTCGGCAAGGCAACAGGCGGTGGAAAAGCTGCCGTTCGCCGCCCCGGCGACCGACAGCCCCGGCACCGCGCCGGCGGCGGGCACGAAGGCGGCAAGGGCTTCATTCCAGACCGGGCGGCCGTTCAGGTGGCAGGTCAGATGCACGGTCGGGTTCCACCCGCCCGAGACGGCAAGGCAATCGGTTTCGATCTCGCGCGTTTCGCCCTGATGGGCGACGGTGATCGACCGCAACCCCTTGCGCCCGCTGGTGCCGGTGATGGTGGCGCCGGTCAGCACCGGGAATTGGCCTGTCACCTGCGCATCCGGCCTTGTGTCGATCAGCGCGGCGATGGTGACGCCGGCGGCGGCCAGATCGCGCGCGGTGCGATGGGCGTCGTCATTGTTGCCCAGCACGGTGACGCGACGCCCCGGCGACACGCCCCAGCGGTTGAGATAGGCGCGCACCGCCCCCGCCGCCATGATGCCGGGCCGGTCGTTGTCGGGAAAGGCGATGCCGCGTTCGATGGCACCGGCGCAGAGCACCGCCCGCTTCGCGACGATGCGCCAGAAACAGTCGCGCGGCAGATGCGGCCGCCGCGGCAGGTGATGCCCGACCCGTTCAAGCGCACCATAGGTGCCGCCGTCATAGACGCCGGTAACGGTGGTGCGCGGCATCAGCCGGACATTCGGCATCTGCCCCAGTTCCGCAATGGTGCGGGCGGCCCAGTCATGGCCCGGCATGCCGCCGACCTCGCCCTGTTCAGACAGAAGCCGGCCGCCCAGACGGAAATCCTCGTCCGCCAGGATGACATCGGCGCCTGCCCGCGCCGCGGTCAGCGCCGCCATCAGCCCGGCGGGACCGGATCCGATCACCAGCAGGTCGCAAAAGGCAAAGGCCTTTTCGTAAGGATCCTCGTTGTGGCGTCCCGACAGCGCGCCAAGGCCGGCGGCACGGCGGATCAGCGGCTCGTAAAGCCGTTCCCAGAAGGCGCGCGGCCACATGAAGGTTTTGTAGTAGAACCCCGCGCCGAAAAAAGGCGCCGCCAGGTCGTTGACCGCCAGCAGATCCAGCCCCAGCGTCGGCCAGCGGTTCTGGCTGCGCGCCGCCAGCCCGTCATGCAGTTCCTGCACAGTGGCGCGGATGTTGGGTTCCGCCGCGGCGCCCTTGCCGATGGTGACAAGGGCGTTCGGTTCCTCGGACCCGGCGGTCAGGATGCCGCGCGGGCGGTGATACTTGAACGACCGCCCGACCAGCCGCACGTCATTGGCGAGCAGCGCCGAGGCGAGCGTATCGCCCTCGAGCCCGAAATATTCGCGCCCGTCAAAGGTGAAGGCGACCGGCCGCGTCGGACCAAGGATGCCGCGCCCGGTGACCCTCATCGCGCCACCTTTTCGGTCAGGGTCACCGCGCTGATCGCATGGGTGACGGTGTTGCGGTCCACCGCGATCCAGGTGCCGCAGGGGTCATGATACCACAGGTCGCGCGTCGGCCCGGCGGGGTTGTCGCGGATATGGACGTAGTCGTGCCAGGTATCGGCATCGGCAGCGGGATCGGGCCGCGCCAGGGCAAGGGCATCGCCGGCCCAGGTGAACTCGCGCCGGTCACGGTCGCCGCAATGGGGGCAGGTCAGGCGCATGTCAGGCGCCGGCCCGGCGGTCAGTGAAGGTTGTGCTGCGCACCGGTGCCCTCTTCGTCCATGATGCCAATCCCGTCGCGGAACCGGTCCAGCCGGAACCGCGCCGCCGTTTCATGCGGCTGGCCGGTGGCGATCAGATGGGCAAAGGCCCAGCCCGATCCCGGCACCGCCTTGAAGCCGCCGTAGTTCCAGCCGCAATTCAGGAACAGCCCGTCGATATGGGTGCGGTCGATGATCGGACTGCCGTCGGGCGACATGTCCATGATGCCGCCCCAGGACCGCAGGACGCGCGCCTTGCCGATCATCGGCATCAGCGTCATCCCCGCCTCCATCACATGCTCGACCATCGGCAGGTTGCCGCGTGCAGCGTAAGAGGAATAGAAGTCGAGGTCGCCGCCGAACACCAGCCCGCCCTTGTCGGACTGCGAGATATAGAAATGCCCCATGCCAAAGCTGACGACATGGTGGATCACCGGTTTCAGCCCCTCGGTGACAAAGGCCTGAAGGATGTGGCTTTCGATCGGCAGGCGCATCCCGGCCATCGCCGCCACCTGCCCTGACCGCCCGGCCACCACCATGCCGACCTTCTTGGCCCGGATCTCGCCCCGCGTGGTCGACACGCCCTGCACCTTGCCGCCCTCGACGCGGATGCCGGTCACCTCGCAATTCTGGATCAGATCGACGCCGCGGGCATCGGCGCCGCGGGCATAGCCCCAGGCCACCGCATCATGCCGCGCGGTGCCGCCGCGCGGATGCAAGAGGCCGCCGAAGATCGGGAAGCGGGTCTGTTCAAAATCGAGATAGGGCAGATGCCGGCGCACCCCCTCGCGGTCAAGCAGGATCGCATCGTCGCCCTGGTTGATCATCGCATTGCCGCGGCGGACAAAGGCATCGCGCTGGCCATCGGAATGGAACAGGTTGATCAGCCCGCGCTGCGAATGCATGACGTTGAAATTGAGGTCGGATTCCAGTCCTTCCCACAGCTTCAGCGAATGCGAATAGAATTCCGAATTGCCGGGCAGGAAATAGTTGGCGCGCACGATGGTGGTGTTGCGCCCGACATTGCCGCCGCCAAGATAGCCCTTCTCGAGCACGGCGATATTCGTCAGCCCGTGGTTTTTCGCCAGGTAATAGGCGGTCGACAGGCCATGGCCGCCGCCGCCGATCAGCACGATGTCGTATTCGTCCTTCGGCTGCGGGTCGCGCCAGACCGGCGCCCAGCCGGTGTTTCCGGCCAGACCCTGGGTGAAAACCTTCAGCCCCGAATAGCGCATCCCGGCCCCGCTGCCTGTCCTGCCACCGGGCCGACCATCCACCGCCGCGGCGCGGAAGTGAAGCCCCCGCAGCGACACCGGAGGTCGCAAAGAACCTGCCGTCCCGCCGCAGCGCCCTGATTCGCCGGCTGCCGGCGCAAAGACCTTAAGATCGCGTTATCGCGGCGGACCGCGGCCGCGCCGGCCCCGCCGTTTCCCCGGTGCAGCCAATCCTGGGCGCGGCCCCGGTATCGTCGCGATGCTGACACGCATTCACCATGATCGCGCCCCGCCACGCCTCAATTCGGCCATGGCCAGCGGCGATAACCCTAATTGGAACTCCATGTCTTTTCGCTGCCGGCGAAGCGACCCCTGGTATTTGGAGATGGTCATGGGTGAACGGATGTCTGTGCGGATGGGGCGGCTGCGGGCCGGGCTGGCGGGGTTCCGCCGGGCCGAGGACGGCAGCATGATCATCTTCTCGCTGTTCCTGATCCTGGTCATGCTGATGATCGGTGGCATGGCGGTTGACCTGATGCGCTTTGAATCGACGCGCTCGCGCCTGCAATCGACGCTCGACCGTTCCATCCTCGCCGCCGCCGACCTTGACCAGCAGCTGAACGCCGAAGGGGTGGTGCGCGACTACTTCAACAAGTCCGGGCTTCTTGACGACCTCAATTCGGTGGAGGTCATCGAAACGATCAACTCGCGCTCGGTCCGCGCGCTGGCGTCCATCGACATGGACACCTATTTCATGGACCTGCTCGGCTTTGATTCGCTGACAGCGCCCGCCGCCGGCACCGCCATCGAAAGCGTGAGCGACATCGAGATCATGCTGGTCCTCGACGTCTCCGGGTCGATGAAGACAAACTCGCGGCTTGATAACCTCCAGGAGGCGGCAGTCGAATTCGTCGAGTCGATGTTCGCCGACGATGCCGACGGCCGGATTTCCATCGGCATCGTGCCGTTCAACGGGCAGATCAACCTGGGCCAAACGCTGCGGTCGCAGTATGCCGCCTTTGACAACCACGGCGCGGCCAACGTCAACTGCGTCGACCTGCCGCCGGCGGCCTTTGCCACCTCCGACCTGTCGACCTCGCTGCCGATGCCGATGACCGCGATCGCCGACACCTATTCCTCGACCTCGACGGGCAATGCCTATTACCAGATTTCGGGCAACGGCCCGTTGGAGACGAACGTCTGGTGCCCGCCGTCGACCGGCAACATCGTGCAGCCGCCGACCCGGGTCGAGAACACGCTCGTCAACCGGATCAACGCCTTCACCGCGATCGGCGCAACCTCGATCAACGCCGGGATGCGCTGGGGGATCGAACTGATCGACCCCGGTTCGCGGCCGATGTTCGGCAGCCTGATTTCGGCCGGCCTGGTGCCTGTCTCGTTCTCGAACCGGCCGTTCGCCTATAACCGCGACGACACGCTCAAGGTCATCGTCCTGATGTCGGACGGCGAGAACTTTCCCGAGGAGCGGGTGAACAACGGCTATCGCACCGGCACCTCGCCGATCTGGCGCGGCAACACCGACGGCTACCTGTCGATCTACCACGACTGGAGGATCAACCGGAGCACCGCCACCACCCTTGCCAACAGCCGCCCGTTCTGGGTGCCGCATCTGGCGCAATGGCATTCCCGGCCCTGGGGCGGCAGCTCGCCGGCGAACTCGATGCCCTATGCCGAGGGGACCAACCGCCGCTTCGACACCAACAATGACGGCAACTGCACCAATGCCGACGACGGCCGCGGCTCGCTTCAGTCGTCGCAGGCCTGCTGGACGCGCAGCACGCAGCAGAACTGGCAGCAGGTCTGGGCCTATGTGCGGATGAAATGGGTTGCCTGGCAGATGTATGCCCGTCCCATCGGCGGATCGAACTCTGACCTCCGGTCCAGCACCTACAACGACCAGATGGAGGAATTCCGCACCTTCACCGCTGCCTCGACCATGGACACCCAGCTTCAGGCAATGTGCAACATGGCCCAAGGCCGCGGCGTGACCGTGTTCACCATCGCTTTCGAGGCACCGCCCAACGGCGAGGACCAGCTTTACGACTGCGCCTCGTCACCCTCGCATTACTTCGATGCCAACGGGCTGGAAATCTCTTCGGCCTTCCGCGCCATCGCGGCGCAGATCAACCGGCTGAGGCTGATCGAATGACCCGCGCCCTGGCCCGCTTCCTGCGCAACTTCCGCCGGTCCGAGGACGGGTCGGGCACCATCGAATTCGCCATCATGGTCCCGGTGATGTTCGGCCTGTGCATGTCCTGCATCGAACTGGGCATCCTTCTGACCCGGCAGGTGATGCTCGACCGCGGCGTCGACCTGGCGATCCGCGCCGTGCGCGTCGGCTCGATGGAAGACGTGACCCACGACAACCTGCGCGACGCGATCTGCGAGGGCGCGGTGATCATTCCGGACTGCACCAACCAGCTCAAGCTCGAGATGATCCCGATGAACCCGCGGGCCTGGACCGCGATCAACGCCCAGGCCGACTGCATCAACCGCTCGGACGATTCCGAGCCGGTGCGCACCTTCACCCCCGGCCAGATGAACCAGCTGATGATCCTGCGGGCCTGTTCGCTGTTCGACCCGTTCTTCCCGACGACCGGGCTTGGCGCCTCGATCCCCAAGCGCAGCGGCGGCGCCTATGCGCTGATCTCGCTGACATCCTATGTGGTGGAGCCGAACTGATGGGCCGCATCCGCGCATATCTGGCCGCCTTCCGCCGCGACGAAAGCGGCAGCATCGCCGTCGAATCGATGCTGATGATCCCGATCCTGATCTGGTGCTATCTGGGCACCTATGTGTTCTTCGACGCCTTCCGGGCGCAATCGACGAACATCAAGGCGTCCTACACCATCGGCGACAACCTGTCGCGCGAGACCGGGTATATCACCGCCAGCTACATGACCTCGCTTTTCAACCTGCAGGCGTTGCTGCTGCAGACGGACGAAGCGCGCGGGCTGCAGGTCACGGTCTATACCTACAACGTGAACAACAACACCTATGCGGTGCGGTGGTCGCGCGGTCTTGGCAATCTGACCGCGATGACCAACAGCCAGCTGACCGCGATCCGCGGCATCCTGCCGGTGATGCCGCATGGCGAAATCGCCATCCTGACCCGCAGCCGGGTGAACTACGCCCCCGATTACGAAGTCGGGATCGACCCCTTCACCTTTGACGAATATACCGTGACCCGTCCGCGTTTCGCGCCGCAACTGTGCTGGAACTCGGTCGAGAACGGCAACGCCAACACCGCCACCTGCTGAGCCGGGGTTTCGCCGCCGAACGCCCCGCGGTAGCATGGCGACGATGCGCCGCCCTGCCCTGCTCCTGCTGCTCTGCCTTGCCGCCTGCGCCCGCCCGCCGGCGCTGGACGCCCGCCTGTCCGAGGCCGACCGCAGCGCGCCCTATCCCGCGCCGGTGCCGCTCGGGCCGCTGCTGGCGCTGGCCGATGCAGCCCCCATGGCGCCGGCCGGCGACCTGTCGGGCCGCGTCGCCGCGCTGGTCGCCCGCGCCAGCGCGCTGCGCGGCCCGGTGATCGACGCCGCCACCGTCGCGCGGATCCGGTCGTCCCTCCGTTGAACCGGCCGGGCAATCCGGCTAACACCCGCGCGATACCGGACGGCACGGAGGCCCCGATGAGCAGCGAATTGCGTCTTGGCATTGCGGGACTTGGCACCGTGGGCACCGGACTTGTGCGTATCGTGCAGACCCATGCCGACCTTCTGGCCGCCCGCAGCGGCCGCCGCATCGTGATTTCCGCCGTCTCGGCGCGGTCGCAGGGCAAGGACCGCGGCGTCCGGCTTGACGATTACGGCTGGGAAGACGACCCGGTCGCCCTTGCCCGCCGCGCCGATGTCGATGTCTTTGTCGAACTGATGGGCGGATCGGACGGCCCGGCCAAGGCCGCGACCGAGGCGGCGATTGCCGCCGGCAAGGATGTGGTCACCGCGAACAAGGCGCTTCTGGCGATCCACGGCAACGATCTGGCGCAGGCGGCGGAACAGGCCGGCCTGCTGATCCGGTTCGAGGCGGCGGTGGCCGGCGGCATCCCGGTCATCAAGGCGCTGACCGAGGGTCTGGCCGGCAACCAGATCACCCGCGTCATGGGCGTGATGAACGGCACCTGCAACTATATCCTGACCCGGATGGAGGAAACCGGACAGGGCTATAACGTGCTGTTCGACGAATGCGCCCGGCTGGGCTATCTCGAGGCCGATCCCAACCTCGACGTCGGCGGCATCGACGCCGGACACAAGCTGTCGCTGCTCTCGGCCATCGCCTTTGGCACCCGCGTCGATTTCGGCAATGTCGAGATCGAGGGCATCACCGAAATCACGCTCGAGGACATCCGCCAGGCCGGCGACATGGGCTATCGGATCAAGCTTCTTGGCGTGGCGCAGATGACCGGACGCGGGCTGGAACAGCGCATGTCGCCCTGTCTTGTCCCGGCGACCTCGCCCCTTGGACAGTTGCAGGGCGGCACCAACATGGTCGTTCTCGAAGGCGATTCGGTTGGCCAGATCGTTCTGCGCGGGCCGGGGGCCGGATCGGGGCCGACCGCCAGCGCGGTGATGTCCGACATCATCGACATCGCCCGCGGCAACCGGCTGTCGACCTTCGGCCAGCCCGCCGCCACCCTGCGCGCCGCAAGGCCCGCGCGTGCGGCCGTCGCGGCGCCCTATTACCTGCGCCTGCAACTGGTGGACAAGCCGGGGGCGCTGGCCAAGGTCGCCCGCGTGCTGGGCGATGCCGGCATTTCCATCGACCGCATGCGGCAATACGGCCACGAGGACACGACCGCCCCCGTGCTGATCGTCACGCACAAGACCACACGCTCGGCGCTGGACGACGCCATGGCCGGATTCGAGGAAACCGGCGTTGTCGACGGCGCGCCAGTGGCGATCCGCATCGAGGCTGTCTAAGGAAAATTCGCGAATTTTCAGCGTGTTGCGGGAATTTCGCGAAATTCCCGCCTAGGCCCCCGTCACCCGCCAGATGGCATTGCCCACGTCATCGGCCACCAGCAGCCCGCCGGCGCCCAGCGCCACGCCCACCGGGCGGCCGTGGCTTGACCGTTCGTCCTCCGACAGGAACCCGGTCAGGATGTCGCGCGGCGGGCCGGACGGCCGGCCATCCGCAAAGGGCACATGGATCACCCGGTAGCCCGACAGTTTCGAGCGGTTCCATGACCCGTGCTGGCCGATGACCATGCCGGCGCCAAAGCCCGGCAGCACGCCCTCGGGCAGCCAGCACAGCCCGAGCGAGGCGGTATGCCCGCCCAGCGCATAATCCGGCGCCCGCGCCGCCCGTGCCCCGGCCTGCGGCACGCGGTCGTCGACAATGCCCCAATAGCTGTAGGGCCAGCCGTAAAAGGCGCCCTCGACCACTTGCGTCAGGTAATCGGGCGGGGTTTCGTCGCCCAGACCATCGCGTTCGTTGACCACGGTCCAGAGCGTGCCCTGCCCCGGCTCCCACGCCATGCCGACCGGGTTGCGCAAGCCCTCGGCATATAGCCGCCCGGTGCCGGTGCCGATGTCGTATTCATGGATCGCGGCGCGGCCCTGTTCGGCCGCCATGCCGTCGTCGCCGATGTTCGACTGCGACCCGACGCCGATGTAGATCCTGCTGCCATCGGCTGCGGGCAGCAGGCTGCGTGTCCAGTGCCCCGCCGGCTTCAGCCCATACAGCACCCGGCCCGGCCCCTTGAGGCTGGTGGCGCCGGGCAGGAAATCGAAGGCCAGCAGCGCATCGGTATTGCCGACATAGAATTGCCCGCCGACCTGCGCCATGCCGAAGGGCTGGTTCAGTCCGGTCAGGTAATCGTGCCGCGCCTCGGCCACGCCATCGCCGTCGGCATCGCGCAACAGGCTGATGCGGTTGGCATTCTTGCCTGTGGCCGCAGCCCGGCGCATCGTCACCTTCATCGCATAGTCGCGCAGCGAATGGACGCCGCCGGCGATCGACACCGATTCGGCCACCAGCACATCGCCGTTCGGCAACACCAAGAGCCAGCGCGGATGCTTCAGCCCGCGGGCAAAGGCGTTGACGGCAAGGCCGGCGGCGGCCACCGGGCGTTCGTCGCCCTGCCAGCCGCGCGCAGTCGGCATCTTGAGCGTCGGCACCCCCTGCGCCTGCGCCTTCGGGATGGCGGGCGCGGCGCCGATGACGGGCGCGGCGTCGGCGCCGCGATGGCGCAGCCGGATCATCACCTCGGCGATGGCGGTGACGACGCTGGCGGCGATGCGGCTCATGTCAGGCTCCCTTGACTGCGGCGCGACCGGCATAGCGGCGAAAGCCGGCAAGGGGAACCGCGGTTCCGTTTGCGCAACCATCCTTGCCGCAGGGGCAAGGCCCTTGCTACACCGCAGCGACCCCAAGGAGTGCCCCATGCCCACCGTCGCCGTCACCGAATTCCAGGACCGGATGCTGTCGCTCGGCCTTGCCCGCGTATCCGAAGCCGCCGCCATCGCCTGCGCCGACCATATCGGCCGCGGCAACGAAAAGGCGGCCGACCAGGCCGCGGTCGATGCGATGCGGCGCGAGCTGAACAAGCTTGACATCAAGGGCACCGTCGTCATCGGCGAAGGCGAACGGGACGAGGCGCCGATGCTGTTTATCGGCGAAGAGGTCGGATCCGGCAACGGCCCCGAGGTCGACATCGCGCTCGACCCGCTCGAGGGGACGACGCTGTGCGCCAAGGACATGCCCAACTCGCTTGCGGTGATCGCCATGGGGCCGCGCGGCTCCATGCTGCATGCGCCCGACACCTATATGGAAAAGCTGGCTATCGGCCCCGGATTTCGCCGCGGTCTGGTCACGCTTGACATGACGCCGTCGGAACGGGTGTCCGTTCTTGCCTCGGCCAAGGGCGTCTCGACCAAGGACATCACCGTCTGCGTGCTCGACCGCCCCCGGCACGAGACGATGATCGAAGAGATCCGCTCGACCGGGGCCGCGATCCGCTTCATCACCGATGGCGATGTGGCCGGCGTGATGCATGCCGCCGATCCGGCACGCACCGGCATCGACATGTATATGGGATCGGGTGGCGCGCCCGAAGGCGTGCTGGCCGCCGCGGCGTTGAAATGCATGGGCGGCCAGTTCTACGGCAAGCTGATCTTCCGCAACGATGACGAAAAGGCGCGGGCCAAGAAGGCCGGCATCACCAATTTCGACCGGGTCTATACCCGTGACGATCTGGTCTCGGGCGACATGATCTTTGCCGCCACCGGCGTCACCGATGGCAGCCTGCTGACCGGGATCAAGAGCGAACCCGGCTTTGTCACCGCCGAAACGATCCTGATGCGGTCCAAGACCGGATCGGTCCGGCGGATGACCTACCGCAACCCGGTGCGGTAGGTCGTCCGGGTCAGACGACGAAGAAATCGTCCTCGGTCAGCGACAGTCCCGTCGTCAGCGTGGCGATCAGCTGGGCGGCGATGGTTCCGGAGCCGTCGGCGTCGTAGATCAGCTGACCGTTCGCCGCATTGTAGACCAGACGGTGGTCGGCGGTTTCGGCCAGCCCGGTCGCGTTCACCGCCAGCGCGTCCGCCGCCAGCGCCCCGGCGGTCAGGTCGGTGAAGATGGCGGTGGCGAGTTCGATCAGGTCTGTGCCGACCTCGAAATCGGTGATCGTATCGACGTCGTTGGCGCCCACCTTGGTCGAAAACACGAACGTGTCAGCCCCGGCACGGCCAGTCAGCGTATCCGCCCCGCGCATCCCGTTCAGCCGGTTGTCGCCGTCATTGCCGGTGATCTCCTGCGCGACGTTCGACCCGGTGAGGTCGATGGCCGCGGTGCCGGCGGCATTGTCGGTTCCCAGAACCTCGACCCTGGCATTGGCGGCAAGGACGTAGCTGACCGCGGCTTGGACGGTATCGTGGCCCTCGCCCGCCCGTTCCACCACACGGTCGCCGCTGTTGTGGACACGAAAGGTGTCATCACCGTCCAGGCCATAGAGCGTGTCGGCAGCACCGGTGCCGGATTCGAGAATGTTCGCGCCAGCGTTGCCGCGGATGGTCTGCGACAGTTCATTGCCAGCCAGCACCAGGTGGTCGGTCCTGGCCGGGTCACGGGCATATAGCCGTTCGATATGGACACCGGCAGCAAGGGATTGGCTGCGGGTTGTGTAAACCGTGTCGGTGCCTTCGCCGATGACTTCGGTGAAGGTGTTGCCCAGGCTTGCGGTCAGGAAATAGCGGTCATCGCCCGCGCCGCCGACCAGCACGCTGTTGCCCGCCTGACCGCATAGCGTGTCGTTGCCGTTTCCACCGAAAAGCTGGTCGATACCCAGCCCGCCGCGAAGGATATCGTCGCCGTCACCGCCGTGCAGCGTGTCATTGCCGTCGCCGCCGTGCAGCGTGTCACTGCCATCGCCGCCGCCGATGGTGTCGTCCCAGCCGGTGCCGTGGAAATCGTCATTGCCAGAGGTGCCCGCAAGGTCGATGGCGGCGCCGCGGGCGTCGAATATCTGCGCGCGGACAGCATAATTGCTCGGGTCATCGGGGGATAGACTGGTGTCGGTCCAGCTGATGGCAAAGCGCCCATCGGCAAGGGCGGTCACTGTGGAACGAGCCTGGTCCCCGGTTGTGATCGTGTTCACCAGGATCTCGTCGCCCGATTTGCTGCCATCGGCGGCAAATACCTGCGCCCGGATCGCGGCACCGGAAGTGTCGACGCCAGTCCGACTAAGGTCGGTCCAGGTGACGACAAAGCCGCCGTCGGCCAGCGCGGTTACCTCGCTGTAATCCTGGTTGCCGCTAGTCGTGGTGTTGACAAGGAATTCCGTTCCCAGCTTGCTGCCGTCCGCGGCAAACACCTGCGCCCGGATGGCATAGCCAGAGGGTTCGTCCGGCGACTGGCTGGAGTCCGTCCAGCTGATGACGAATCCGCCCCCCGCCAGCGCCGTGGCCGAGGAGGTAAGCTGGGAACCGGCTGTCGTGGTGTTGACGAGGAATTCCCCGCCGGTCTTGCTGCCGTCCGCGGCAAAGACCTGTGCCCGGATGGCGGACAATGAAGTGTCGTCCGGCGACAGGCTCTGGTCCGTCCAGCTGACGACGAAACCGCCATTTTCAAGCGCGGTCACGCTGCTGAATTCTTGGGTCCGGGCCGTCGTCGTGTTGACAAGGAACTCACTGCCCAGCTTGCTGCCGTCCGCCGCAAAGATCTGGGCACGGATTGCGTAACCGGAGGTGTCGTCGCCCGTCTCGCTTTGGTCCATCCAGCTGATGACAAAGCGCCCGTCTGCAAGCGTTGTGACGGCGCTGGACGACTGGGACACATAGGTCGTGGTGTTGACGACGAATTCGGCGCCCAGCTTGCTGCCGTCGGCGGCGAAGACCTGGGCACGGATTGCAGCGTAGGAGGTGTCGGGTCCCGTCTCGCTCTCGTCGGTCCAGGTTACGACAAAGCCGCCACCGGGCAGGGCGGATATCCGGGCGTACATCTGACTACCACTTGTCGTGGTGTTGACCAGAAACTCCGCCCCGATCTGCTGCCGTCCGCGGCAAAGATCTGGGCGCGGATGGATTCGTTCGACGGATCATCCACCCGGGTTCCGCCGACCTCCATCCAGGTGACAACGAAACGGCCATCTGCAAGACCGGTGATCGCGCTCAAGTACTGAAAGCCCGCTGTGCCGGTATTGACCAGAAACTCCGGCCCCCATTTGATCGGTGTCGGCATTGTAACCCTCTGAAAAGAAACCATGGCCAGTCACCACGGCGCCGGAATCCGGTCAAGCCGCCCCCTGCGGGCGGCAGCCTGATCCGCGGCCCTGTTGCCGTCTTGCACAGGTCCGCCAAGGGGGGGCGGTACCCCCCATGCCGGGTCAGACGACGAAGACGTCGTCCGCGGTCAGCGACAGCCCGGTCGCCAGCGTGGCGATCAGCCGGACGCGGGTGGCGCCGGTGCCGTCGGCGTCGCAGGGTCCAGACCCGTTGATTCGGTGCTCTGGCACGATACAGGCTCTGCAACGAGACCTGATCGCCGAGCAATCGTTGCTGGCTGGCGGATGCACAGACAAGGCGTCTGAAGCCAACCTTCCCCAGGAGCCATGGCAAGCCCAGCGTCGATGATCGCCGCATTCTCTGTGGCGAAATATTCATCAATCGCAATGGGTTGTGGTGGTGCGATGCGCCGAGGGAATACGGCCCCGCTAAGACTCTCACCTGCCGCCGGAAACGCCGGAGCGACACTGGCGCTTTCGCCCGGATCACGGCGGGCCCGGCCCGCGAGAGCGCCGAAGTCCGGCGCCTGGACGGTCCCCTTGACAGCAATTTCACCCCCCATTTGACGGGCCTCGGCATGGCAAATGCCCGGTCAGGAATGTCGCGGGAATGGGCCGCTGTCCCCTCCCGCCCGCCGGTTGCGTCAGGCGGCATCGCCGCCACCTGCCGCGGGCTTGTCAGCACGGGGCGCAGCGGGCATGAACGGTGAATGTCAGCTTTCCTCAATGTCGAACGCTCTGCCACCGGGCGCCGCTGGGCCGGGCCGTCGCTGGAAGAGGACCGCCTTGCCGAGGCGCTGGCGCGCGAGGCGGCGATCCCCCTTCCCCTTGCCCGCATCCTTGCCGCCCGCGGGGTCGAGGCGGCGGCGGTGCCGGGTTTCCTTGACCCCAAACTGCGCGACCTGATGCCCGATCCGCGCGCGCTGCGGGACATCGACCGTGCCGCCGCCCGGATCCTGCGCGCGGTCGCCGGCGAAGAACGCATCGCCGTCTTTGCCGATTACGATGTCGACGGCGGCGCCTCGGCCGCGCTGGTGCTGACCTGGCTGCGCGGGCTGGGGCGCGAGGCGACGCTCTATGTGCCCGACCGCATCGACGAAGGCTATGGCCCCAATGCCGCCGCCATGGCCGGGCTGGCCAAGGGCCATTCACTGATCGTCTGCGTCGATTGCGGCACCCTGTCCCATGCCGCCATTGCCGCCGCCGCGGGCGCCGATGTCGTGGTGCTGGACCATCACCTGGGGGGCGAGACCCTTCCCCCGGCGCTGGCCGTGGTCAACCCCAACCGGCAGGACGAAAGCGGCGACCTGGGCCAGTTGTGCGCCGCCGGGGTGGTGTTCCTGACGCTGGTCGAATGCGGGCGTCAGTTGCGCGCTGCCGGGCGGCAGGCGCCCGATCTCATGCCCTTCCTTGATCTTGTGGCGCTGGCGACCATCGCCGATGTGGCGCCGCTGACCGGGGTGAACCGCGCCTTCGTGCGCTCGGGCCTTGCGGTGATGGCACGGCGCGAACGGCCGGGCTTGCGGGCCCTGGCCGATGTGGCCGGCGTCGATGCCGCGCCCGGCCCCTACCACCTTGGCTATCTGTTGGGGCCGCGGGTCAATGCCGGCGGCCGCGTCGGCCGCGCCGATCTGGGGGCGCGGCTTCTGTCCACCGACGACCCGGACGAGGCGGCCGCCCTGGCCGACCGCCTTGACCAGTTGAACGACGACCGCCGCGCCATCGAATCCGCGGTGCGCGATGCCGCCCTGGCCCAGGCCGAGGCGCGGGGCACCGACGGCCCGCTGGTCTGGGCCGCGGGCGACGGCTGGCACCCCGGCGTCGTCGGCATCGTCGCCGCCCGGCTGAAAGAGGCGACCCACCGCCCCGCCGTCGTCATCGGCTTTGACGGCGACGAGGGCAAGGGTTCGGCCCGCTCGGTCGCCGGTGTCGATCTGGGCGCCGCGGTCCACCGGCTCGAGGCCGAGGGGCTGATCGCCCGCGGCGGCGGCCACCGCATGGCCGCGGGCCTGTCGCTGAGCCGCGCCCAGCTTGAGCCGGCGATGGCACGGCTGGGCGCGCTGCTGGCGCGGCAGGGTGCCGGTTCCGGGGCCGGCGACCTGCGCATCGACGGCGCGCTGATGCCCGGCGCTGCCACCGTCGATCTGGTCGGGCAGCTTGAACGTGCCGGCCCTTTCGGCGCCGGCGCCCCTGCCCCGCGCTTTGCCCTGCCCGAGGTCACCGTACGGGCCGCCCGCCGCGTCGGCAGCGGACACCTCAAGCTGACCGTGGGCGACGGGCTGTCGGCCCGCCTTGACGCCATCGCCTTTGGCGCCGCCGACACGCCGTTGGGCGCGCTGCTGGAGGGCCGCGGCCGCCTGCACCTCGCCGGCCGGCTGGAACTGAACCACTGGCAGGGCCGCACCGTGGTGCAACTGCGGATCGAGGACGCAGCGGCGGTGTAAGGCGCGCCAAGTCCCGTTGTGGCCACGGGCGCCCTGCCCCTGATCGCGCCGCGGCCGGTCGCCAGACGCACTTCCCGGCGAACCCGCCCGCCCGGTGCCCAGCGGCAGGTTGCAAGGAACGCGGCACAACCCCTTGCCCTGCAACAGAGAGCCCTTGCCGACGACACCCCCGATCGCCGCCACCGACCAGCGCCAAACCGGTCTGCCCGGCGGGACCGCAGCCCCCGGGCAAAAAACTTCACCCACCCGGCTTTTCCCGCCAAAACCCCTCTTGCGCCCCCCGGCCGCTTTCCCTAATAAGCCGCTCACCGACAGAGTGGCCCGTTCGTCTATCGGTTAGGACATCTGGTTTTCAACCAGGCAAGAGGGGTTCGACTCCCCTACGGGCTGCCACTTCCTTCCTGCAAGCACCTGATCCTTCAGGAAAATATCCCGGTCGCAGGCCCGCCCCCTACCCGCACAACTCCTCGACCAGCCGCTCCATGAACGCCCAGCCGGCGTGGAATTGCGCCACGGACAGCCATTCGTCGGCCTGGTGCGCCTGGGCGATGTCGCCGGGGCCGCAGACCACGGCGGACCAGCCGGCCCCCTGGAACTGGCCGGCTTCGGTGCCGTAGCTGACCACATGGCTGCCGTTGTCGCCGGTCAGGCGGCGGGCGAGCAATTCGGCGGGGCCGCCGGCCTCGGGCACCAAAGCGGGCACTTCGAACCACGGGTCGAGTGTGAACCCGGCGCCCGGATGCACCAGTTGCATCGCCGCGGTCAGCCGCGCGGCCTCGGCCTGCACCGCGGCGCGCCAGCAGTCGAGCGAATCGCCCGGCACCACGCGGAATTCAAGGCCGAAGCGGCAGTCGCCGGCGGTGATGTTATGCGCGGTGCCGCCGGCGATCATGCCGACATGCAGCGTGGTGAAGGGCGGATCGAACAGCGCGTCCACGCCCTGCGGCACGACCGCGGCATTCCCGGCATTCTGCCGGCTCAGCCAGTCGATCAGCCGCGCCGCCTCCATGATCGCGCTGACGCCCTGCGGCAGGCGCGAGGAATGCACCTCGTGCCCCTTCACATGGACATGAAAACCCGAGCCACCCTTGTGGCCGGTGACGACCTTCATCATCGACGGCTCGCCGACGATGACGCTGGCGGCGGGGGCAAAGCCGCGGGCCACCATGTCGGCGATCATCACCGGGGCGCCGGTGCAGCCGACCTCCTCGTCATAGCTGAGGGCGACGGCCAGCGGCCGCTTCAGCGGCAGCCCCGCCGCGCGTTCCAGCGCGGCGAGCGCCAGCGCGTCGAACCCCTTCATGTCGCAGGTGCCGCGGCCATACAGGCGGCCGTCGCGTTCGGTCACCGTCCAGGGGTCCGACGACCAGTCCTGCCCGTCCACCGGGACGACATCGACATGGCCCGACAGGATCACCCCACCCGGCACATCCGGGCCGACCGCAGCGTAAAGCGCGGCCTTGTCCGGCTGGCCCGGCGCCGGCACCACCACCACCCGCGCCCCCACGGCCCGCAGCCGCGATTCGACCAGCGCGATCAGGTCAAGGTTGCCGTCGCGGCTGACGGTTGGAAAGGCCACCAGCCGGTCCAGCCAGTCGCGCGCCGCTGCCAGATCGGTCATCGCCGTTCCCCTTTGCCGTTTCGCCCCGTGAGGCAGGCAAACCCACCCCGAACCCTAGGTCAAGCGCCGGCACCGCGCCCAAGGGACTTGCGGGGCGGCACAACCATGCTACCGTCCTGCAGGAATGCCGCCCGTCAGAGGCGGAACGAACGAAAATAGGAACCCCAGGGAGGTTCTTGAATGCCCGATGGCGCCCGTCCCGTGCTGGACGTGGTCGATCTTGGCTGCGTGTTCCGCACCCGTTCCGGGCCGGTCCATGCCGTCAATTCGGTCAGCTTCACGCTGCAACCGGGCGAGCTTCTGGGCGTCGTCGGCGAAAGCGGCTCGGGCAAGTCGGTGACGATGATGTCGCTGATCGGCCTGCTGCCGACGCCGCCGGCCGAGGTGACGGGGCTGCGCGTCCAGTTCGACGGGCGCGACCTGCTGACCGCCGATGACACTACCCTGCGCGAGGTGCGCGGCGCCGGCATCGGTTTCGTGTTCCAGGATCCGATGACCTCGCTCAACCCGGTGTTCAGCGTCGGCTTCCAGATCATGGAGCCCCTGCGCCGGCACATGGGCCTCGGCAAGCGGGCGGCGCGGACCCGCGCGCGCGAATTGCTAGAGCTGGTCGGCATACCCGATGCGGCGCGGCGGCTGGACGATTATCCGCACCAGTTCTCGGGCGGGATGCGGCAGCGGGTGATGATCGCCATCGCGCTGGCCTGTGACCCCCGCGTGCTGATCGCCGACGAACCGACCACCGCGCTTGACGTGACGATCCAGGCACAGATCCTCGACCTGATGCACGAGCTGCGGCAGAAACTTGGCATGGCGGTGATCTGGATCACCCATGACCTGGGCGTCATCGCCGGCATCGCCGACCGGGTGCTGGTCATGTATGGCGGCCAGATTGTCGAACATGCGCCGGTGCGCGACATCTTCCGCAACCCGCGCCATCCCTATACCCGCGCGCTGCTGAAAACCGTGCCGTCGCTGTCGGGCCAGCGCGCGCACCGGCTGTCGGTGATCGAAGGCCAGCCGCCGATCCTGAGCGCCTTTCCCGAGGCCTGCACCTTTCGCGACCGCTGCCCGGTGGTGTTCGACGCCTGCCACCGGCTGAACCCGGCGCGCTATCCGGTGGCGCCAGGCCACGACGTTGCCTGCCTGCGCGCCGATCCCGGCATGAATCCGGGGGACGGCCATGCTTGATGGCAGCCTTGGCGAACCCCTGGTGCAGGTCCGCGACCTGAAACTGCATTTCCCGATCCATGCCGGGATCCTTCGCCGCCGCGTGGGCGAGATCAAGGCGGTTGACGGCATCAGCTTTGACCTGCGCCAGGGCGAGACGCTGGGCCTTGTCGGAGAATCCGGCTGCGGCAAGTCGACCGCCGGGCGGGCGATCCTGCGGCTTTACGACATCACCGCCGGCTCGGTCCGGATCGAGGGGCAGGAGATCGGCACCCTGGGCCAGGGCGAGTTGCGCCACCTGCGGCCGCGGATGCAGATGGTGTTCCAGGATCCGCAGGCCAGCCTCAATCCGCGGATGAAGGTTGCCGACATCATCCGCGAACCGCTGGACGAACACACAAGGATGACGCGCCGGGAAAAGCGCGAGCGCGTGCTGGAACTGATGGACGCGGTCGGGCTGAACCGCCGCTTTGCCAGCCGCTATCCCCATGCCTTTTCCGGCGGTCAGCGGCAGCGGATCGGCATCGCCCGCGCGCTGGCGCTGAACCCGAAATTCATCGTCTGCGACGAACCGATCGCCGCGCTCGACGTGTCGATCCAGGCCCAGGTGGTCAACCTGCTCGAGGATTTGCAGGAACGCTTCGGGCTGACCTATCTGTTCATCAGCCATGACCTGTCGATGGTGCGCCACATCGCGACGCGGGTGGCGGTGATGTATCTGGGCCGGATCGTCGAACTCAGCCCACGCGATGCGCTGTATGACCGGCCGCTGCATCCCTATACCCGCGCGCTTCTGTCGGCGGTGCCCGATCCCGATCCCGATGGCAGCCGCGCCGGGCGCGTCGTGCTGAAGGGCGACGTGCCCTCGCCCGCCAATCCGCCCAAGGGCTGCAACTTCTGCACCCGCTGTCCGCAGGTCATGCCCGTCTGCCGCGACATCGACCCAGGCCCGCGCGAGGTCGAGCCGGGCCGCATGGTCGCATGCCACCTGTTCGATCCGACATACATGCCCGCGGAACCAGCCGCGGCCCCCGAGGCGAAAGAGCACCAACAAGGGAGACTTGAATGAAGATGAAATTTGCGCTGATGGGCGCGGTGGCCGCTTCGGCCCTGTCCGCGCCCGCATTCGCCGAACGCGGCGAGGACGGCAACCTCAACATCCTGTATTGGCAGGCGGTTTCGATCATGACCCCCTACCTGTCCGGGGGCACCAAGGACATCGAGGCGGCGAGCCTCGTGCTCGAGCCGCTCGCGCGGCATGACCAGGACGGCAACATGGTGCCCTGGCTCGCGGCCGAGATCCCGACCGTGGAAAACGGCGGCGTGTCGGCGGATCTGACAACGATCACCTGGAAGCTCAAGGAAGGGCTGGTCTGGTCGGACGGCACCGCCGTCACCGCCAATGACGTGGTGTTCACCTGGCAATATTGCACCGCCGAAGGCGGCGGCTGCGCGCAGGAGGCCAAGTTCCAGGGCGTTTCCAGTGTCGAGGCGGTCGACGACCTGACCGTGAAGATCACCTTCGCCGAACCGACGCCTTACCCCTACCAGCCCTTCGTCGGCGCCCAGTCGCCGATCATCCAGGCGGCGCAATTCGCCAACTGCCTCGGGGCGGCGGCGGCGGAATGCACCGATGCCAATTTCATGCCGATCGGCACCGGCCCGTTCGTGGTCACCGAATTCCTTGTCAACGATGTGGTGACGCTGGAAGCGAACCCGAACTATCGCGACCCGGCCCTGCCGCATTTCCAGACCGTGACCTTCAAGGGCGGCGGCGACGCGGCCGCGGCCGGCCGTGCCGTGCTGGAAACCGGCGAATTCGACTATGCCTGGAACCTGCAACTGGCGCCCGATGTGCTGGACGGCATGGCCGCCGCCGGCATGGGTGAAGTGGTCTCGGGCTTTGGTACCCTGGTCGAGCGGATCGAGATCAACCTGACCGACCCCTCGCCCGATCTGGCCGAAGGCGAACGGTCGACCGTCGCCCATCCGCATCCGTTCCTGTCGATCCCGGCCGTGCGCGAGGCGATGTCGATCGCCATCGACCGCGACCTTCTGGTCGAGGTCGGCTATGGCACCGCGGGCCGTCCGACCTGCAACCTGGTCCCGGCGCCGGCGGTCTATGCCAGCGACAACACCGGCTGCCTGGTGCAGGATATCGAACGGGCCAAGGCGCTGCTCGAGGAGGCGGGTTTCACCGACGCTGACGGCGACGGCGTGCGCGAGAATGCCGATGGCGTGCGGCTGTCGATCCTTTACCAGACCTCGACCAATGCCGTCCGGCAGGACTTCCAGGCGCTGATCAAGGAATGGTGGGAAGAGATCGGCTTTGAAGTCGAGCTGCGCAACATCGACGCCGGCGTCTATTTCGGCGGCGACCCGGCCTCGCCCGACACGTTCCAGAAGTTCTATGCCGACGTCGAGATGTATGCCAACAACTTCGAGGGCACCGATCCGCAGGCCTATCTCTCGGCCTATACCTGCGACAAGATCCCGTCCCCCGACACCCAGTGGCAGGGCGAGAACATCAACCGCATCTGCGACCCGGCCTATGAAGACCTGGTGGCGCAACTGTCCGCCACCGGCGATCTGGCGGAACGGGCGCGGCTGGCCATCGCGATGAACGACTTCGTGACCAAGGACAGCAACATCATCATCCCGCTGGTGGATCGCGGCCGCGTCTCGGCCCGGTCGAACACGCTGGGCGGTGTGCTGATGAACACCTGGGACAGCGAGCTGTGGAACATCGCCGACTGGCATCGCCTGGACGGCTGATGACCCCGGGGCGGGCTTCGGCCCGCCCCTACCCGTCTGGCGGATCCGTGGGGTTCGCCCCCGACCCGACCCGCCCCCGCGTCAAGGCAGCCCATGCTCACCTACACCCTCAGACGCCTTCTGGGCGCGATCCCGACGCTTCTTTTCATTGCGCTGGTGATCTTCCTGATCCTGGACCTTGCGCCGGGTGACCCGCTGGCCAATCAGCCGCTGACCATACCAGTCGAGGTGCGCAACGCCATGCGCGCGGCGATGGGAATGGACCAGCCGATGTGGGTCCGCTTCGGCCTCTGGCTTTACCAGTTCTTCGTGGTCGAGCCGTCGGTCCTGATCGACCATATCTTCGGCACCGACTGGTCCGAGGGCAAGCAGCGCATCATCTCGTGGCAGTTCCGCGGCGCGCCGGTGATGGATGTGATCGTCCAGCGCATCCCCCAGACGCTGTGGGTCGTCGGCTCGGCCTATCTTCTGGGCGTGGCGCTGGCGGTACCGATCGGCATCGTCTCGGCCACCCGGCAATATTCGGCCATCGACCAGGCCGGGGGGTTTGTTTCCATGGTCGGCTTCTCGGTGCCGACCTTCTTCACCGGCAACCTTCTCATCATGATCTTCGCGGTCAAGCTGGGCTGGTTCCCGATGGTCTATGACACGCGGCTGGTGGTGAACGACTGGGCGAGTGCGATGACCCAGTTGCGCCAGATGGCGATGCCGGTCTTTGTCCTGACCCTGTTCAACGCCAGCCAGATCAGCCGCTACATGCGGGCGGCGATGCTGGACAACCTGACGCAGGATTACGTCCGCACCGCCCGGGCCAAGGGCATGACCGAGCGCATCGTCGTCCTGCGCCATGTCCTGCGCAATTCGCTGATCCCGGTGGTGACGGTGATCGCCCTTGGCGTGCCGACGGTGTTCGGCGGCGCGATCATCACCGAACAGGTGTTCCGGGTGAACGGGCTGGGCCAGCTGCTCATCACCGCCATCAACGGATCCGACATTCCGATGGTGCAGACGCTGACCTTCATCTTTGCGGTGCTGATCGTGCTGTTCAACCTGATCGCCGACATCCTTTACGGCATCCTCGACCCGCGGATCCGCTATGACTGAGGCCGTCATCAACGCAGAACCGCCGGTCCGCAGCCCCTCGCGCGAGATCTGGGACCAGTTCCGCACCCACCGGGGCGCGGTCGCGGGCCTTGCCTTCCTGATCTTCATCACGGTTCTGGTCATCATCGGCCCGTGGATCTGGACGATCGACCCCGGCGCCTCGGACATGCGCAACCGCAACATCCGGCCGATCTATCAATGGCTGTGGGACCAGGGCGCCAAGGTATCGTGGAGCCGCCCGCTGGGCAGCGACCATCTTGGCCGCGATCTTCTGGCCGGGCTGATCCAGGGCGGGCGGGTGTCGATGGCGGTGGGCTGGGCGGCGATGGTGCTGTCGGTGTTGCTGGGCACGATCATCGGCGTCACCGCCGGCTATTTCCGCCGGCTCGACGGCCTCTTGATGCGCTTTACCGACCTCGTGTTGGCGCTGCCGCTGCTGCCCCTGCTGCTGCTGGCCGTGCTGCTTTTCCGCGATTCCCTGCGCTCGGTATTCGGGCCCGAGGCGGGTATCTTCATCCTCATCGTCAGCGTCATCGGCGTGACCAGCTGGATGCACACCGCCCGCATCGTCCGCGGCGACGTGCTGACGGTGAAAGAGCGCGAATTCGTGCTGGCGGCGCGGTCGATCGGCACGCCGGCGCTGCGCATCATCGGTCGCCACATCCTGCCCAACGTGCTGTCGCCGGTGATGGTGTCGGCCACGCTGGGGCTGGCCGCCGCGATCATCACCGAAAGCGCGCTGTCCTATCTTGGCCTCGGCTTTCCGTCCGACTTTCCGACCTGGGGCAAGATCCTGTTCGATTCCGTCGACCGCATGGCCGATTTCCCGGAACGGGTGATCTGGCCGGGCCTGTGCATCTCGCTGACCGTCCTGTCGGTGAACTATATCGGCGACGGGCTGCGCGATGCGCTTGACCCAAGGATCCGCGGGCGGTAGGCGGTTGAAAATTATATAATTTTCAACCGCTTCCGAACTTCTCGACTTTCGGCGCTACAGGTGCCGGCGGATCCGCCGCAGCGCCAGCCAGACACCCAGGACGACAAGGGGCGCCGCCATCGCGCCCAGCCACAGGTCGTCGATATGCAGCCCATGCGCAAAGGGCTTGAGCACATAGAGCACCAGCCCCAGCGCGTAATAGCTGATCGCCACCACGCTCAGCCCCTCGACCGTGTGCTGCAGGCGCAATTGCAGATCCGCCCGCCGGTCCATGCTGGACAGAAGCAGCTGGTTCTGCGCCGAACGTTCGACATCGACCCGCGTCCGCAGCAGGTCGCCGGCGCGGATCGCGCGGCCCGACAGCGCCTGCAACTGCGCCTCGGTCGCCTTGACCGTGCGCATGGCGGGGTCATAGCGGCGCAACATGAATTCGGCAAAGGTCTGGCGGCCCTCGAACCGCTCCTCGCGCAGGACCTTGATCCGGTCATGCACCAGCCGTTCATAGGCGCCGGTGGCGCCAAAGCGGAAGGCCGAGCGCGCGACCAGCCCCTCGACCTCGCCCGAAATGCCCAAAAGACGGTGCAGGGTTTCGTCGGGACGGGCCCGTTCGCCAGACATGTCGGCGACCAGCCCCGTCACCCCCGAGTCAAGCCGCCCGATCTCGGGCCCCATCTGCCGGGCGCGGGCAAAGCCCAACATCGACATCGCCTTGTAGGTCTCGATCTCGCACAGCCGCTGCACCACGCGGCCGATGCGCCGTTCGCCGGTGCCGGGCCGCGCCCAAAGCGCGAAGCGCATGTGGCCGGCGCTGTCGATACGGAAATCGCCGGCGACGACCAGCGCGTCGTCCAGCACCCGCGCCATGGCCAGGCTCTCGGGCGAGAACCAGTTGTCGGCCTCGGCGCCGATGCCGCGGTCGCCGGCCCTTGTGCCGATGCGGATCAGGGCCGAGGTGATGCGCACCCCCGGCGCCGCCGCCAGCCAGTCGGCGGGGAATTCCTCGAACAGCACCGGGTCGAAGGGCCGTTCGCCTTCGCCATTGGCGAAGACCGTGTAGGTGACGAACTCGGTATGGCTTTCCCATTTCAGGCGGAACCGGCCAAGGTCACCGAACCAATGGGTGTCCTCGGGGCGCGGCGGCGCCACGCCATATCGGTCAAGCAGCATCTTGAGATGCGCGTGATCCGCCGCCCGGTCGCGCCGCGCGGCATCCTGCGCCGGTTTCAGCGCCAGATAGGCGGCACGCGACGGCGCCGCGACCGACAGGAACGGCCGGGCGTGCAATTCATTGGCAAGCGCGTGGCGCTGGGGGTGATCGGCGATGGGCATGATGCGGCCAACCTAGGGCCACGGCGGGCCAAGTCCAGAGAAAAGCGCGCACTGCCAAAGGCATGCCGCGGTATGCGCTCAGGGGCAAAGCGCCCCGGCCTGCGCCAGCGCCGCGCCCACCCCCGCCACCGGGAACACCAGCGCATGGGCGGTGCCGGCACCCGTATCGGTGAAATCCACCCGCAACTCGGCGGCGCCGTCGAGGGCGGCGACAAATCCGGCCATGGCGGCGAAATAGTCCGGCGGCGGCGCCTCCAGCGCCCGCATCTCGAACCGGATCGCCGCGGTCGGGATCTGGCCGGCGCCGGCATCCCACGACGCCGGCCGGCCGCTGATCGACGAATTGAAGAGGTCGAGCATGTAATCCTCGCCGCCGCGCCAATAGCGGACGATCACCTGCAAGCGCGGCCCTTCGTCCCGCGGCCGGCAGACCAGTTCCAGATTGCCGGCATCAAGCCCGGCATCCACCGCTGACGCGCCGATTCCGGTGCGGAACATGACGGCGCCACGGTCGGTGGCCGCCGTCCAACCGGTGGCGGAAAGCGGCGCAAACCCCTCACCCGCGGCGCTGTCGGCGGCGGCGGGTGCGGCAAGGCAGGCCATCAGGGCAAGGATCGGCAGAAGGCGCATGACAAGGCCCCCGGAGGCAGACGCCAAAGCGTCCCCGCCGGGGGCCTGCCCGTCAAGTGGGGTCAGATCGCGACCACGTCCAGCGGCGGAAAGCCGTTGAAGCAGACCGAGGAATAGGTCGAGGTATAGGCCCCGGTATTGCGGATCAGCACCCGGTCGCCCGCCCGCAGCGAATAGGGCAGGTTCACGGGGCGCTTTTCATACAGCACATCGGCCGAATCGCAGGACGGGCCGGCAAGGATACAGGGGCCGGTCGGGTCGCCGTCGCGGTCGGTGACGAACTGATAGCGGATCGCCTCGCCCTCGGTTTCCGCCAGCCCGCTGAAGCGCCCGATGGAGAGATAGACCCAGCGGTGCATGTCGCGGTCCGACTTGCGGCTGACCAGCACGACTTCGGCAACGATCATCCCCGCCTCGGCCACCAGACCGCGGCCCGGCTCGGCCATGACGTAATCCACGGCGCCGAAACGGTCGGTGACCAGCTGCATCACCTTGGCGGCATAGTCGGTCGGCGCGTCGATCGCCTCGCCATAGAAGGCCGGGAAACCGCCGCCGATGTTCAGCAGGTCCAGAGCATGGCCCTTTTCCTGCGCCTTGGCCCAGACGGTCGCGAAATGGTCCAGGATCGGCGCCCACATGTCGGCACGCCGGGTCTGACTGCCGACATGGAAGGAAAACCCGCGCGGGGTCAGGCCGACCTCTTTCGCATAGTCAAGCAGGCGCAGCGCGGTCGGGCCGTCGCAGCCGAACTTGCGCGACAAAGGCCAGTCGGCCTGCGACGCATCGACGACCAGACGGATATAGACCTGCGCGCCGGGCGCATGTTCCGCGATCTTGTCCAGCTCTTCTTCCGCATCGGCGGCGAACAGCGTGATGCCCGCGGCATGGGCAAAGGCGATGTCGGCGACACGCTTGATCGTGTTGCCATAGGAAATATCCTCGGGCCGGGCGCCCTGGCTCAGGCACAGCTCGATTTCCCCGCGCGAGGCGCAGTCGAACCGCGACCCCAGGGCCACCAGACGGCCGATGATGTCCTTGTGCGGATTCGCCTTGACGGCGTAATGCACATGGGCACGGCCAAGGCCGGTCTTCAGCGCATGATACTGGGTTTCCACGCGGTCCACGTCGATGACCAGCGTCGGGCGGTCGAAATCGGCGGTGCGGCAGTAGGATTCCAGACGGCCCGAATCGAAGGCGGTCGCGTCAAAAAAGGACGAGCGGGCTGCTGCCGCAGCCTCGGCGAACGAAACAGTCATCGGTCATCTCCAGTAGACCCGGCCAACGTTATGGCCGCTCAGTTCCAAGGGAGACGTTACCGTCGCTACGTAAACACGTCGCAGATGACTGCCGGCCAGAGGCGCGTGCGTTGGCGTCTATGGCCCGCCATTTGGGGCATGTTGCCCCCCATTTCAAGTGAAATTTCCGTCAGGGGGAAAATAGTTGGCGGGGTGGGGACAGGGTGACGCAAGCCGCTGGCGATCAAGGACAATCCGGGGCGCCTGACGCAGGGACGCCACAGCCGCGCGCGTCATCTCGCAGCGGCCTTTTTGGCCAGCCCCGCCGCCAGCCGGCCAAAGCAGCTTTCCCAGCCGACAGCCATCGCGGCGGCCAGCGCCGGATCGGCCCCGGTCTGGCGGAACTCCATCCGCGTGCCGGCGCCTTCGGCATGAAAGCCGACGCTGACCTCGGTCCGCGGGCCGCTGCTGCCGTCGCCGAAATGCTGTTGCAGCGACAGGCGCAGCCCATGCGGCCGGTCGAGGGACAGGTATTCGCCCTGTTCGGTCACCCGCCCGTCCGCGCCGGTAAAGACCACCTGCCAGGCGCCGCCCGGCCGCGGTTCGGCGACCGAGGACACGACGCGCCAGCCTTCGGGCGCGAACCAGCGCGCGAGGAGCGCGGCCTCGGTCCACCAGCCGAACAGGGTGTCGGGGCTGACGGGAAACCAGTTGGTCAGGGCGATCTCGGTCATTCCTCTTTCTCCTTGGCAATGGCGCGGCCCAGCCGGTCGAACCGGCCCTGCCACAGGATGCGATAGCTGGCGAGCCAGTCATCAAGGCCGCGCAACCCCTCGGGCGCCAGGGCGCAGGGCCGGCGGTTGCCGTCGCGGCGGCGGCGGATCAGGCCGGCACGTTCCAGGACCGCCAGATGCGCCGAAATCGTCGGCTGGCTCAGCGCGAAACCGGCGCCGATCTCGGTCACGCTGGCCTCGCCCTGCCGCAGCCGGTCAAGGATGGCGCGGCGGGTGGGATCGGCCAGCGCGGAAAGGGCAAGGGTCATCGGGTCTGCATCGTTCATGATCTATATAGATCATGAACGATATTGATTCGCAACCCCAGCCCTGCCCCCTGCCCTTCGTCGCGGATATGCCCTAGAACCGGCCCGTGCTGATCCTGTTCAACAAGCCGATGAATGTGCTGTGCCAGTTCTCTGGCGAAGGCCGGACGCTGGCCGGTTTCGGCCTGCCCGCCGGGGTCTATCCCGCCGGACGGCTCGACCGCGACAGCGAGGGGTTGCTGCTGCTTACCGACGACGGAATCCTGCAGGCGCGGATCGCCGAGCCGCGGCACAAGATGGACAAGACCTATTTGGTGCAGGTTGAAGGCGCCCCCGGGGACGCCGACCTCGACCCGCTGCGGCAGGGAATCCGGCTGAACGACGGTCCCACCCTGCCCGCCGGCGCCCGGCTGATCGCGCCGCCCGACCTGTGGCCGCGCGACCCGCCGGTGCGGTTCCGCAAATCGGTTCCCGACAGCTGAATCGAACTGACAATCCGCGAGGGGCGCAACCGGCAGGTCCGCCGCATGACCGCCGCCATCGGGTTCCCGACGCTGCGGCTGGTGCGCTGGCGGATCGGCGACTGGACGGTCGCCGGGCTGGCGCCCGGGGAATGGCGGCAAGCGTAAGGGCGCCGGTCAGACCGACGCCCCCTTTGTCCTTCATTTTTGCCCAAATACCCGCGGAGGAGTCCAGAGGAGGCCCGCGGGCCTCCTTTGGCGAGGGGGTTTGGGGGGCGAGAAGCCCCCCAAGCGTCCTCAGGCAATCTTCGGCAACAACTCATCCAGCGACTTTTTCGCGTCGCCATAGAACATCCGCGTGTTGTCCTTGAAGAACAGCGGGTTCTCGATCCCCGAATATCCCGTCCCCTGGCCGCGCTTGGACACGAAGACCTGCTTCGCCTTCCAGACCTCCAGCACCGGCATGCCGGCGATGGGGCTGTTCGGGTCTTCCTGCGCGGCCGGGTTCACGATGTCGTTCGAGCCGATGACGATGGCGACATCGGTTTCGGGGAAGTCCTCGTTGATCTCGTCCATCTCCATCACGATGTCATAGGGCACCTTGGCCTCGGCCAGGAGCACGTTCATGTGCCCCGGCAGACGGCCGGCGACGGGGTGGATGGCAAAGCGCACGTTCTTGCCCTTCGCGCGCAGCTTGCGGGTCAGTTCGCTGACCGCCTGCTGCGCCTGCGCCACCGCCATGCCGTAACCCGGCACGATGATGACCGAATCCGCCTCGTTCAGCGCCGCGGCGACGCCATCTGAATCGATGGCGATCTGTTCGCCGGTGATCTCCATCGCCGGGCCGGTGGTGCCACCAAAGCCGCCCAGGATGACCGACACGAAGCTGCGGTTCATCGCCTTGCACATGATGTAGGACAGGATCGCGCCCGAGGACCCGACCAGCGCGCCGACCACGATCAGAAGGTCGTTCGACAGCGAGAACCCGATCGCCGCCGCCGCCCAGCCGGAATAGCTGTTCAGCATCGACACCACGACCGGCATGTCGGCGCCGCCGATGCCCATGATCAGGTGATAGCCGATGAAGAGCGCGGCGATGGTCATGCCGATCAGGGCGAAGGTATTGCCCGACTGCAGGTAGACCACCAGCAGCACCAGCGAGACGAGCGCCGCGCCGGCGTTCAGCAGATGCCCGCCCGGCAGCTTTTTCGCCTTGCCGTCGACACGGCCCGCCAGCTTGCCAAAAGCGATGACCGACCCGGTAAAGGTCACGGCACCGATGAAGACGCCCAGAAAGGTCTCGACCCGGAGGATGCCGATCAGCGCCGCAGCGTCCGAGTCCGCAAACTTCCCGGCGACGGTCTGCGCGAAACCCGTCAGCGCGGCCCGCGCCTCCTCGGCCATGCCGCCGACGCGCACCATCTCGATATGGGTGTTGTAGCCGATGAACACCGCGGCAAGGCCGACAAGGCTATGCATCGCGGCGACAAGCTGCGGCATTTCCGTCATCTGCACGCGCTGTGCCACGACATAGCCGCCGGCGCCGCCGATCAGCAGCACGATGAGCGACACGACCCAGAGGCCCGACCCCGGCCCGATCAGCGTCGCCGCCACCGCCAGCGCCATGCCGACGATGCCATACCAGACGGCGCGCTTGGCGCTTTCCTGCCCCGAAAGCCCGCCCAAGGACAGGATGAACAGGACGGCCGCAACGACATAGGCGGCGGTGGTGAATCCGAATTCCATTTATCCGCCTCCCCTTACGACTTCTGGAACATGGCGAGCATCCGCCGGGTGACAAGGAAGCCGCCAAAGATGTTGACCCCCGCCATCAGCACCGACAGCGCCGCCAGGATGATGACCAGCCAGTTGCCCGACCCGATCTGCAACAGCGCGCCGACGATGATGATCGACGAGATCGCGTTGGTGATCGCCATCAGCGGCGTGTGCAGCGAATGCGACACGTTCCAGATCACCTGGAAGCCGACGAAGCAGGCCAGCACGAAGACGATGAAATGCGACAGGAAGCTGACCGGAGCCACCAGCCCGACCAAGAGCATCAGCACGCCGCCGATCCCCAGAAGCAGGAACTGGTTGCGGGTCTGCGCCTTGAAGGCGGCCACTTCCTGCGCGCGCTTCTCCTCGGGCGTCAGCTCTTTCGGCTTTTCCTTCTTCTGCACCGCGATCGCCTGCACCTTGGGCGGCGGCGGCGGGAAGGTGACGGCGCTGGCATGGGTCACCGTGGCGCCGCGGATCACGTCATCCTCCATGTTCTGCAGGATGACGCCGTCCTTCTTCGGCGTCAGGTCGCTGACCATGTGACGGATGTTGTTGGAATAAAGCGTCGAGGCCTGCGCCGCCATCCGGCTGGGGAAATCGGTATAGCCGACGATGATGACGCCGTTGTCGGTGGTGAACTTCTCGTCCGGCACCGTCAGGTCGCAGTTGCCGCCGCGTTCGGCGGCAAGGTCGACGATGACCGAGCCGGGCTTCATCATCGCCACCATGTCGGCGGTCCAGAGCTTGGGCGCCGGCCGGCCGGGGATCAGGGCGGTGGTGATGACGATATCGACCTCGGGCGCGAGCTCGCGGAACTTCTTCAGCTGCGCCTCGCGGAATTCGGGGGACGAGGGCGCGGCATAGCCGCCGGTCGCGGCACCGTCCTGCTGCGTCTCGCTGAAGTCCAGATAGACGAATTCCGCGCCCATCGATTCGATCTGTTCGGCCACTTCGGGCCGCACGTCGAAGGCGAGCGTGATCGCGCCGAGCGAGGTCGAGGTGCCGATGGCGGCAAGACCGGCCACGCCGGCACCGACGACCAGAACCTTGGCCGGGGGCACCTTGCCCGCCGCCGTCACCTGCCCGGTGAAGAACCGGCCAAAGTTGTTGGCCGCCTCGATCACCGCGCGATAGCCGGCAAGATTGGCCATGGACGACAGCGCGTCCATCTTCTGCGCGCGGCTGATGCGCGGCACCATGTCCATCGCGATCACGGTGGCACCGCGGGCGGCGGCGGCGTCCAGCGCCTCCTTGCTTTGCCCCGGATAGAAGAAGGAAATCAGCGTCTGCCCGTCGCGCAGAAGGGCGATTTCCGCGTCCGAGGGCGGGCGGACCTTGGCCACCACATCGGCCTGCGCGAACAGCGCGGCCGCGTCGGGCACGACCGTCACCCCGGCGGCGGCATAATCCGCATCGGCGAACCCCGCCAGCGCGCCCGCGCCCGACTGGATCAGGCACTCATGCCCCAGCTTCTGCAATTCCCTGGCCGAGGCCGGGGTCATCGCCACCCGCGCCTCGCCTGCGAAGGTCTCTCTCGGAGTGCCGATCTTCACGGGTCACATCCCCCTGTCCTGCCGCGGTTCGGAAGGCATGTCTAGCGACCTGAGCGTCCTGCGCAAGATTGTTTCAACGACTTCCGCCCTGCCGCAATGCAGCATCGCCCCGGGAATTGACCCTGGGTCAGACCCAGCGCCGCGTCGCCTGTTCATAGCGCGCCCAGGCGATGCGGAAATGCCGGCGCAGCAGGTTTTCCTCGGGGATGACGAAATGCCGTTCAAGCCACCACAGGAATATCGGCACCAGCGGCAGCGCCAGGGGCGCGTCAAGGCGGAACACCACCCCGGCAAGGATCAGCACGAAGCCCAGATAGATCGGGTTGCGGCTGCGCTTGAAGATGCCCGAGGTGACCAGATGGCCGGGCGTGCCGCGCGGGTCAAGCGTTGTGCGCCACTTGCGCATCTCGGTCACCGCCAGCGCGATGAGGATGATGCCGCCGCCGATCCCCGCCGCCCCCAGCAGCCCCGAGACGACGGCCCCAAGCGACAGGTTCCACGGGTCAAAGCGGCCCAGCGCCCAGGCGGCAACGGCAAAGGCGACAAGCCACAGCGGGGGAAGGTCGAGGCGTTTCATGGCGCCACCCTGCCATGCGTTCGGGCGATTGTCATGGGCACGCGCGCCTGCCCGCGCGTCATCGCTGCGCCGGATCAGGCCCCGGCTTGCCTGCCGGCTTTGGCGGCGCACCGTGTCCGGCCTTGCCCCTTCGTCAGCAGGCCTTGATCTCCATGTCCGACCAGTCCCCGCCCTCACCCGCGACGTGACCCTCGCCTTCTGCCGCACTCCCGGCTAGGGTCGCGGCCAAGGGGAGACATCCATGACCGATTTCGCCGCCACGCGCGCGCAATTCCACCTGCCTGACGGCCTGATCTATCTGGACGGCAATTCGCTGGGGCCGCTGCCGCGTAGCGCCGCCGACCGCGTTGCGCAGGCGGTCACGGCGGAATGGGGCGACATGCTTATCGCCGGCTGGAACCGCGGCGCCAACGGCGCCGGCTGGATGGCGCAGCCCTCGCTTCTGGGCGACAGGATCGGCCGGCTGATCGGGGCGGAACCGGGCCATACCGTCATCGGCGACACCTTGTCGATCAAGGTCTGGCAGGCCCTGGCGGCGGCGGTACAGATGAACCCCTCACGCCGGGTAATCCTGAGCGATTCCGGCAACTTCCCAAGCGATCTTTACATGGCCGAAGGGCTGGCCCGCCTGCTGGGACAGGGATACGAGCTGCGCGTCGTGGCGCCCGATGAGGTCGAGGCCGCGATCACCGGCGATCTGTGCGCGCTGATGCTGACCGAGGTCGACTACCGCACCGGGCGGCGGCACGACATGGCGGCGCTGACCGCAAGGGCGCATGAAAAAGGCGTCCTGAGCATCTGGGATCTGGCGCATTCCGCCGGCGCGTTGCCGGTCGATGTCGCCGGCGGCGGCGCCGATTTCGCGGTGGGCTGCACCTACAAATACATCAACGGCGGGCCGGGGGCGCCGGCCTTCATCTATGTGGCGCCGCGCCATGCCGACAGCGCGATACCGGCCCTCTCTGGCTGGCTGGGCCATGCCGCGCCCTTTGCCTTCGAACAGGGCTACCGGCCCGGATCGCGGGTCGAAAGGATGCGGGTCGGCACGCCGCCGGTGATCCAGATGGCGGCGCTGGAGGCGGCGCTCGACATCTGGGATGCCGTCGACATGGCCGATCTGCGCCGCGCCTCGCTGGCCCTGACCGACCGCTTCATCGCCGGGGTCGAGGCCGCCTGCCCCGACCTGACGCTTGTCACCCCGCGCGACCATGACCGCCGCGGCTCACAGGTCTCGTTCCGCTTTGCCGAGGGCTATGCCGCGATGCAGGCGCTGATCGCCCGCGGCGTCATCGGCGATTTTCGCGCCCCCGACATCATGCGCTTCGGCTTTACCCCGCTGTTCATCGGCGCGGCCGAGGTCGATGCCGCAATCGCCATCCTGTCAAAGGTGATGGCAGACCGCCTTTGGGACCGTCCGGAATACCGGACGCGGGCGCGGGTGACATGAGCACCCCTGCCCACAGCCTGCCGCCCCTGTGCCGGCCGGCGGGGTGGGTCGCGCAGTGGCGGCGCATGGGCAAGGTATCGGACCTTCAGGCGACGGCAGGGTAAGTCCCGCACTTTCCCCTGCCCCTCCAAAAGGTTACACCCATGTCCTCATCCTACGATCCCGGCGCCGAAGGCGCGCAGATGGCCTTTGACGGCCGCATGTCCTATACCGATTATCTTGGCCTTGATGCGGTGCTGAGCGCGCAGCATCCGCTGTCGTCGGCGCATGACGAACTGTTGTTCATCGTCCAGCACCAGACCTCGGAACTGTGGATGAAACTTGCCATCCACGAACTGGGCGCCGCGCGGGCCGCGCTGACGGCCGGACAGGCGCGGCCCGCGTTCAAGATGCTGGCGCGGGTGTCGCGGATCTTCGAACAGCTGAACAACGCCTGGGACGTGCTGCGCACCATGACCCCGGCCGATTACACCACCTTCCGCTCCGACCTTGGCCAGTCCTCGGGGTTTCAAAGCCAGCAATACCGGATGATCGAATTCATCCTGGGCAATCGCAACACCGCGATGCTGAAGCCGCATGCCCACCGCCCCGACCTTGTCGGCCCGCTGACCGATGAACTGGCGCGCCCCTCGATCTATGACACGGCGATCGGCCTGCTGTCGGGCGCCGGCCTGCTGCCGGCGGGGCACCGGCGCGACGGCAACGACCCGCTGGTCCGCACCGCCTGGGCGCAGGTCTATCGCGACCCCGACCGGCATTGGGAACTGTATGAACTTGCCGAAAAGCTGGTCGATCTCGAGGATTACTTCCGCCGCTGGCGCTTTAACCATGTCACCACGGTCGAAAGGATCATCGGACTGAAGCGCGGCACCGGCGGCACCGGCGGGGTCAGCTACCTGCGCCGGATGCTTGAAGTCGAACTGTTCCCCGAACTCTGGCAGGTCCGCACCGAACTCTAGATCCAGAGGATTCTCGCCGGATTTGTCTTGAATTTGCCACGCCATGGTCCCGCCGGGGCCATGACGCCGCGCTTTCCTCTCCGCAAGAATCGACCCGTCGCCGGGCAGGGCACGGGCCGACTGCGCCGGGAATAGACCCCGGGATCGGGACGACGGAATGGCGACGTATACGGGCACCACGGGCAACGACACCCTTGCCGGGACCTCTGCGGGCGATGTCCTGAACGGCAATGCCGGCAGCGATTCGCTGGCTGGCGGCGCCGGCAACGACACGATCAATGCCGGCGACGGCATCGACAGGGTCTCGGGCGGCGGCGACGGCGATTCGATCAGCGGCGGCGCCGGTGACGACATTCTTTTCGGCGACAATGCCACCACCCCGACGACCGGGCAGGAGACGCTGAGCTGGATCGCGCAGGGCGCGTCGGGCACCTCGATCACCAATGGCTTCACCCAGGACACCGGCGGGATGCGGGTGACGGTGGGCGTGGTCAACGACGGCCGTTCCACCGGCGTCATCACGACCAATGCGACGCAATACCGCGCCTCCGGCGAAACCCATGCCACCAACTCTGCCGCCGCGATCAACGGCAGCGGCCAGGGGGCGACCTCGACCACGACGATCACCTTCGACGCCGATGCCGGCTCGGGGCTGGACGACGAGGTGTCGGACGTCAGGTTCCGCATCAACGACGTCGATCGCGCGGGCTGGTGGGATGTCATCACCATCCGGGCCTATGACGCGAACGGCAATCTGGTCACCGCGACGCTGACGGCGGCCGGCAACGACAGCGTCAGCGGCCAGACCGTGACCGCCGGCAATACCAACGACACCGCCGCCGCGGCCAACGGATCGGTTCTGGTGACGATTCCGGGGCCGGTCCATTCGGTGCAGATCGTCTTTTCCAACCGCAGCACCGGCGGTCAGGTCATCACCGTCACCGACGTGCAGTTCACCACGCGGGTGCCGACCGATGGCAATGACATCATCGACGGCGGCGAGGGCAACGACACGATCCATGGCCAGGGCGGCAGCGACACGCTGTATGGCGGCACCGGCAGCGACCTGCTGAACGGCGGCGACGGCGATGACCGTGCCGAGGGCGGCGCCGGCCACGACACCCTGAACGGCGACGGCGGTAACGACTCTCTGTCGGGTGGCAACGGCAACGATTCGCTGTCGGGCGGCAGCGGCAACGACGTGCTCGACCTCGGGGCGGGCAACGACACCGCCCTTGGCGGCGACGGCGACGACACGATCACCGACCTGAACGGCGACGATTCCGCCTGGGGCGGTGCCGGAAACGATACGATCCTTGCCGGCGACGGAGAAGATTTCCTTTCTGGCGACGACGGTAATGACTTTCTTAACGGTGGTGCCGGTAACGATTCCCTGCGCGGCGGCCTGGGGGACGACAGCATGCAAGGCGGCACCGGCAACGATCGGCTGACCGGCGACGACGGCGATGACCGCATCGACGGTGGCGACGGCAATGACGTTCTGGACGGCGGCACCGGCAGCGACACCCTTCAGGGCGGTGCCGGCGACGACCTGTTCGTCATCGGCAACGGCAGCGGCAGCGATTCCGTCATCGGCGGCGAGACGGGCGAGGCGGCCGGCGACGTGCTCGACGCCTCGGCGGTGACGCAGGACATCACGCTCGACCTCTCCTCCGGTTCGGGCGGGGCCGAGGATGGCACGCTGGGTTTCGCGGGCGCCAGCATCACCTTCGGCGAAATCGAAAGCGTGGTTCTCGGCAGCGGCAACGACAGCGTCACCGGCTCGACCGCGGCCGACAGCGTGACCGCGGGCGCCGGCAACGACCGGCTGGACATGGGCGCCGGTGACGACCGCGTGGCGCTGGGCAATGACGGTTTCACCGACACGCTGGTCTTCGATGATGGCGACGGCCACGACCGCGTCACCGGATTCGAGGCCCCGGTGCAGAACCCCGACGGCAGCTGGACCGGGCGCGACCAGATCGACGTGTCCGACCTGCTTGACGGTCAGGGCAACCCGGTCGACACCGCCGATGTGGTGGTGACCGACGACGGCAACGGCAACGCCGTGCTGACCTTCCCCGGCGGCGAAAGCCTGACCTTGGTCGGCGTCAGCCCGGCGCAACTGTCCAGCCCGATGGCGCTGATCGCGATGGGCATCCCCTCGGGCCTTGACCATGTTGTCGAAGGCAGCGCGGGCGACGATTTCATCACCCCGGGCTATACCGGCGACCCCGATGGCGACCGGGTGGACGGCAACGATTCCCCCGGCGCCGGCAACGACGACCTGATCGAGGCCTATGGCGGCCACGACCTTGTGTTGGCCGGCACCGGCAACGACACGGTCTATGGCGGCACCGGCAACGACACGCTGCTTGGCCAGACCGGCGACGACAGGCTCCATGGCGAGTCCGGCGACGACGTGATGGACGGCGGCGACGGCAACGACACGCTGATCGGTGGCGAGGGCCAGGATTCCCTGACCGGCGGCGAGGGCCGCGATTCCCTGGCCGGCGGCACCGGCCACGACTGGATCGACGCCGGCGACGGCAATGACGTCATCGACGCCGGCGACGGCAACGACAGCGTGCTGGCCGGCGCCGGTGACGATTCGATTGTCGGCGGCGCGGACGATGACCATCTGGCCGGCGAGGACGGCAACGACAGTCTCTCGGGCGGGTCGGGGACCGACACCCTTTCGGGCGGCGCCGGCAACGACTGGCTGGACGCCGGCGAGGGCAATGACTTCATCGAAGGCGGCCTTGGCAACGACACGGTGCTGGGCGGCGACGGCGACGATTCGATCAACGGCGCCGAGGGCGATGACTATGTCAGCGGCGGCGACGGCAACGACTATATCCGCGGCTCATACGGCAACGATACGGTCACCGGCGGCCATGGCGACGACTATGTCTGGGGCGGCTATGGCGACGACCGCATCGTCGTCGAGGATGATTTCGGCAACGACACCATCTATGGCGACGGCATCGACGAAACCAGCGGCGACACGCTTGACCTGAGCGCGGTCACCGGCGCCCTGCGCTTCGACCTGCGCCATGCCGATGCCGAGCGCGGCAGTTTCACCGACGGCACCTATACCGCCACCTTTGACGAGATCGAGCATCTCGTCCTCGGCGCCGGCGTCGATACGCTGGTGCTGGCCGACTACAGCGGCACCGACCGCGTTGCCGGCTTTGCCGGGCCGACGCAGAACCCCGACGGCAGCTGGACCGGGCACGACCTTCTTGATGTCAGCGACCTGACCTTCAACTGGGGCGAGCGGCCGGTGAACACCGGCGACGTGGTGGTGACCGACGACGGCAACGGCAATGCCGTTCTGACCTTCCCCGGCGGCGAAAGCCTGACGCTGATCGGCGTGGCCCCCGCGACGCTGCAATCGCCCTGGGCGCTGCATGCCATCGGCATTCCCTTGGGCCTTGACCACACGGTCGAAGGCACCGCCGGCGACGATGTGATCGACGCCAGCTATCTGGGCGATCCGGACGGCGACCGGGTGGACGCCGGCGACGCGGCGAACGGATCGAACGACGACCTGATCCATGCCGGCGACGGCAACGACACCGTGCTGGCCGGGGTGGGCAACGACACGGTGCTTGGCGGCGCCGGCAATGACGACATCCAGGGCGGGGCCGGACACGACACGCTGCGTGGCGGCACCGGCGACGACCATCTTTCCGGCGATGCGGGCGACGACCGCTTTGTGCTGGAACCCGATTTCGGCAACGACAGCGTCATCGGCGGCGAGACCGGCGAATCCCTGGGCGACAGTCTTGACGCCGGCGGCCTGACCACTGGCGTCACGCTCGACCTGTCGGCCGGCGATCCGGATGATGGCGAGGACGGCACCCTGACCGACGGCACCGACACCATCACCTTCTCGGAAATCGAGGGGGTGATGCTGGGCGCGGGCGAAGACACGGTGATCGGCTCGACCGGCGGCGATACGGTAGCGACCGGCGCCGGCGACGACATCGTCTTTGGCGGTGGCGGGGCGGACCTTTTCAACACCGGCGACGGCAATGACGAGGTGCATTTCGGCGAGAATGCCACGGTTTCCGGCGGCGACGGCAACGACCTGTTCGTGTTCGAGGATGCGGGCGAGGCCGGGACCGGCCACGCGCTGATCCTTGGCGGCGACGGTGACGACACGCTGGACCTGGGACAAGGCGCCGACCTGTCGACGCTGACCATCACCGCGAGCGGGCCGGACGGCGCAAAGACCGGGCATGTCACGCTGGATGACGGCTCGATCCTCAGCTTTACCGGGGTCGAGAACATCATCTGCTTTACCCCCGGCGCGCGGATCGCCACGATCCGGGGCGCGCGCGCGGTGCAGACGCTGGCCGTTGGTGATCTGGTGGTCACGCGCGACCACGGGCTGCAACCGATCCGCTGGATCGGCCGCCGCACGGTGCCCGCCATCGGCCATTTCGCCCCGGTCCGCATCCGGCCGGGCGTGGTGACCGGGCTGGAACGCGACCTGCTGGTGTCGCCACAGCACCGGATGCTGTTCCGCGGCTATCGCGCCGAACTGCTGTTCGGCGAATCCGAGGTGCTGATGGCCGCGACCCATCTGGTGGACGGCCATTCCGTCACGGTCGAGGAAGGCGGTCTGGTCACCTACATCCACCTGATGTTTGACCAGCACGAGATCATCTATGCCGAAGGCGCCGCCACCGAAAGTTTCCACGCCGGCGACGTCGGCCTTGGTGCGCTGACCGACGCCGGGCGGGACGAGGTCTTTGCGCTGTTCCCCGACCTGCGCTCGCTGCGCGGGGCCGCCGGCCAGACGGCACGGCGCTGCCTGAAACGGCACGAGACGCTGCTGTTGCTGGAATAGAGGTTTGGGGCGGGGGCCGGCCCCGCCCTGCGCCACTACATCAGCCAGTTGCGATAGTCGCTGACCAGAAGATGCGTCGGCGCCACGTCCTCTTCGACCTCGGCAAAGCGGCCGATGGGTTCGCGGAACACGTTGTCGGTCTCGTCGTCGTTGACGGTCGACACCTCGCCGATCAGCACGTCGCCGCCCTCGCCCCAGAAGGCGTGCCAGTCCCCCGGCAGCAACGTCACGCTTTCGCCCGGGGCGAGTTTCAGCTTTTCGCCGGCGGCAAAGTTGCGGCGGATGCCGTCGCAGAACACGGTGCCGCCCTTGTCGCCGGCAAAGCCGCCATTGTCGTCCGACCCGAACAGTTCCACCACCAGCGTCGCGCCGCCGCGGTTGATGATGTCCTCGGCCTTGATGACATGGGTGTGCATCGGCGAAAGCTGGTCCTGCCGCGAAATCAGCAGCTTTTCGGCATAGCACATGCCGCCGCCACGGCGCAGGTCGGCCAGCCTGCCGTTGCGCAGGGTGAACAGGAACAGGCCCAGCCTGTCGAAATCGCCGCGGCCGTAATCGGTGATGTCCCAGCCGCAGCGGGCGTCGATGACGTTCCGCGCGATGTCGCGATTGGCGCGGAACTGGTCGGGCGACCAGTTGGCAAAGGGCGGCAGGACAAAGCCGTGCCGGGCGATCAGATCCGCGGCCTCGGCCATGATTCCGTTGATGCGGCTGCGTTTCATGCGGTCCTCCTGCCGTGATGTCGAATTCCATATGGAATTCGACGGCGATTTCCATATGGAAATCGCACATCACACCACCCGGCGCACCGGTTCTGCATTGCAGAACACCACGAACTGCCCGGCATTCTCGACCACGCAGTAGCCGCGCCGCCGCATTTCCGCGCAGAACAGATCGCGGCCGACGTATTTCTCGACCAGCCGGATCTTGCGGCGCGCCACGGCACCATCGCGGGCCGCTTGCGACGCGAACATCTCGGCGAAGAAAACGGCGGGGGTGACGGGTTCCTGGGCGGGCATGGCACCACCTTGGCACCGAATCGGTTAACGATCCCTTATGCCCTCAATCGCGCCGGCATCCGCTTGCCCTCGGCCCAGACGGCGCAGGCGGCGCCAAAGGCTTGGAACAGCGGCCGCGACACCGGGTCGTTGGCGGCGTTCCATTCGGGGTGCCATTGCACCGACAGGGTGAACCCGGCGGCGCCCGCGACATAAAGTGCCTCGGGCGTGCCGTCGGGGGCCAGGCCGTCGATGACGATGCCCGCGCCGGGGCGGTTGATGCCCTGGCCATGCAGGGTGTTGGTCATCACCTCGCGCGTGCCGAGCAGGCGCTGGAACGGCCCACCCTCGGTGAAGGTCACCTTGTGGCGCAGGGCGAATTTCTCTTCCATCGTGCCGTCGGGGGGCATGCGGTGGTTGTCGCGGCCCGGCAGGTCGCGGATTTCGGGGTAAAGCGTGCCGCCCAGCGCCACGTTCACCTCCTGAAAGCCGCGGCAGACGCCCAGGAACGGCTGGCCGCGGTCGACGCAGGCACGGATCAGCGGCAGCGTCACCGCATCGCGCGAACGGTCGAAGGTGCCATGGGCGGGCGTCTCGTCCTCGCCATATTCCTCGGGGTGGACATTGGGGCGGCCGCCGGTCAGCAGAAATCCGTCGCAGACCTCGAGCAGATCGGCGACGGTGACCACCGCCGGATCGGCCGGGATGATCAGCGGCAGGCCACCGGCGACATTGGCGACGGCACAGGAATTCATCGCCGCGCCGACCTGCACCGGAAAGTCGTCGTTCAGAAGGTGGTTGTTGCCGATGATGCCGATGACGGGGCGGGTCATGTCTCTGCCTCTGCTTTCGGGAAAAGCTAATAGGACTTTGGTGTCATGAAAAGGTTAACCGCGCGCCGGCAGCCCTGCGCCAGCGCACATGATGCCGGATTGCGCAGGTTTCGTGCCGCGAAAGGACGCAGCGTCCCGCCCTATCCCCCGATATGGGCGTGGAAGGCGGCGTCAAAGGCCGCGGGCTGTTCAAGATAGGGCGAATGCCCGCAATCCTGCAGCACGACACGGGTGACGGCGCCACCCGCCGCCTCATAGGCGGCCAGCGCCGCCTCGGTCTGGGCGACCATCGGCTGCGGCGGGAACACCGTGGCCCCCGGCCAGCCGGGAATGGCGCCCAGGCTGCCCAGCGTGCCGATGTCGAACAAGGAGCCATCGGCCACGACCGGGTCATCGGCACCGCGCAGCCACAGGATCGGCGCCCGGGCGCCGACAAAGCCCAGGGGGTCGCGCTGATGGATGCCGGCGAGCGCGTTGATCGGCCCGAACCGCCCCGGCGCGCTGCCCGGCCAGTTGGCCGAGGGCACGGAATCGCCGGGGTAATCCTGCGGCCCGGTATGCTGGCGCAGGGTGCCAGTGAGGATCGCGTCGATCCCCTCGGGCACGAAGGGCGGTTTCCAGACATAGGCGTTCAGCACGGCCAGCGGATGGGCCGGCGTCTCGGCCCCGCGGGCGCCTGCGGCCATCAGGCGGACAAGTTCCGGGTTCACCGCGCCGGCGCCCTGCCCGGCGCCATCGGGATAGCACGGGCTGCCGTCGGGCCGGATCGCGCCGAAACCCCAGGGCGAACCGGGGCAGACCTGAGTCAGGCTGAGCACCCGCGCCGGATGGTCGGCAAGGAAGCGCCACAGCACCGAACCGCCCAGCGAATGGCCGACCAGATGCGCGGCATGGATGGAAAGTTCGTCCATCAGCGCCGCCAGATCGTCCGAGAAATCGCCCATGCCGCGGGTGGCATCGACCTTTTTCGCCGGATCGGCTCCGCCATAGGCGCGCAGGTCGGGCGCCACGGCGCAAAAGCCTTGCGGCAAGCGCAGCATGGTCGCCGTCCACCAGTCGGCCGAGGACAGGTTGCCATGGACGAAGATCACCGGCACCCCGCCGCGCGGCCCGGAAAACAGCACCCGGGTTGACAGCCGCGGCGTCACCACCTGCCGTGAATCGATAGTCCTCATTTGCCCCTCCGCTGATCGGCGCCGGGATGTGACACCAGCCGCCGCGATCCGTAAAGGGGTCAGTGTCGCCGCCGCACCACGGCGGCGCAGGCGTCACGCGCGGCGCCCGGCAGCACCCTTTGCCCCGGCCGCGCCGGGTCGCGGCCAGATCGTCTGGTCCGACACGCAGCACCGCGTGCACAAGGGCGCAGGAGGACATCAGCCGGGGCGCCCGCGGCGCGGGTCGCGGGACCAACGCCCCAGGTCCCCGGTTCACCGCACGCAGAGTGGCAAGAGGGCCGGCTGATCGTCGGTCACGCGGGCAGGACTACCGGATCTGTCCGGGATTGCCACAGGCCGGTCAAGGCGCCAGCCCGGCCGGTGACCGGCGCAGCACGCGCCGGGATTGCGGCGGCGACAGGCCGCGGCGCCATCAGATCTCGCTCTTGCCGGGCACGGCACCCTCCGGGGGCCGTTTGCCGGCCGGCCTTCACCGCGGGACGCGCTCCCTTCCCGCCGCGCCCTTACCGCGCGGCGAGCGCCTTGGCCTCTTGCCGGCGGCGGTGCAGGACCGGCTCGGTATAGCCCGAGGGCTGGATGCGGCCGCGGAATACCAGGTCGCTGGCGGCCAGAAAGGCCGGGCCGTCGAAATCCGGCGCCATCGGCCGGTACATCGGATCGCCGGCGTTCTGCCGATCCACCACGGCGGCCATGCGGCGCAGCGCCTCGGTCACCTGCGCTTCGCTGACCACGCCGTGATGCAGCCAGTTGGCAAGGGCCTGCGCCGAGATGCGGCAGGTGGCGCGGTCCTCCATCAGGCCGACGTCGTGGATGTCGGGCACCTTGGAACAGCCGATACCCTGATCGACCCAGCGCACGACATAGCCGAGGATGCCCTGCGCGTTGTTGTCAAGCTCGCGCGCCACTTCCTCGGGGCTGAAATTGCGGCCGGTGGCGACCGGAAGGGTCAGGAGATCCCCCAGCGTGCCGCGCGGGCCGCCGGCGGCGATGGCATCCTGCACCCCGAACACATCGACCAGGTGGTAATGCGTCGCGTGCAGCACGGCGGCGGTGGGCGACGGCACCCAGGCGCAGGTCGCGCCGGCCCCGGGATGGGCGATCTTCTGCGCCAGCATCTCGGCCATGCGGTCGGGGATCGCCCACATGCCCTTGCCGATCTGCGCCCTGCCCTTCAGCCCGGCGGCAAGGCCGATGTCGACGTTGCGATCCTCATAGGACCTGATCCAGGCCTGCGCCTTCATCTCGCCCTTCGGCACCATCGGCCCGGCTTCCATGCCGGTATGGATCTCGTCCCCGGTGCGGTCGAGAAAGCCGGTGTTGATGAAGGCGACGCGGTCCTTCGCCGCGCGGATGCATTCGGCCAGGTTGGCCGAGGTGCGGCGCTCCTCGTCCATGATGCCCAGCTTGACGGTGTTGGCGGGCAGGCCCAGCACCTCTTCCACGCGGTCCATGACGCGGACGGCAAAAGCCACCTCGTCGGGCCCGTGCATCTTGGGCTTGACCACATAGACCGAGGTGGCGCTGTTGGCCTGCGCCCCGCGCAGGTCGTGGCAGGCACACAGCACGGTGACCATGGCGTCAAGCAGCCCCTCGGGCACTTCGGCGCCCTCGGCGGTCAGCACGGCGGGGGTGGTCATCAGATGGCCGACATTGCGCACCCAGAGAAGAGAGCGGCACTTGATCGCCACCGCGCCGCCGTCCGGTGCCCGATAGTCATAGACCGGCGGGTTCATGGTGCGGGTGATGGTCTCGCCGCCCTTTTCAAAGGTCTCTTCCAGATTGCCCTGCATCAGGCCCAGCCAGTTGCCATAGGCCAGCGCCTTGTCCGCGCCATCGACGCAGGCGACGGAATCCTCGCAATCCATGATCGCGGTGACCGCGGCCTCGACGAAGATGTCGGTGATTCCGGCCTTGTCGGTCTTGCCGATGCCTTCTGTGCGGTCGACAAGGATTTCCAGAAGCAGGCCGTGGATGCGCAGCAGCACCTGCAATTCGCACAGGGAATTGTCCCAGCCGGCGAATTGCGCCGGATCGGCCAGCCCGGTGTCGCCCTGCGGCAGGGTGACGATCAGGGTGCCGTCGCGGACGGCCAGGGCGGTGGCATCGGCCCAGGACCCGGCCGCGAGCGGGGCCACCCGGTCCAGATGCGCCCGCGCCCAGGCGATGACGCGGGCGCCGCGGGCGGGGTCGAACGGCCCCTTGGCCGGCAGGTCGCCCAGGGCATCGGTGCCGTAAAGCGCGTCGTAAAGCGATCCCCAGCGGGCATTGACCGCGTTCAGCGCGAACCGCGCATTCGTCACCGGCACGACAAGCTGCGGTCCGGGGGTGGTGGCGATCTCGGGGTCGATGCCGATGGTGGCGATGGTGAAGGCCGGCCCCTCGGGCACCAGATAGCCGATGTCGCGCAGGAAGCGGGTATAGTCCTCGGCGTCGTGATCCTCGCCCCGGTGGGCGATGTGCCAGTCGTCGATCTGCGCCTGAAGCGCGCTGCGCCGCGCCAGAAGCGCCGCGTTTTCGGGCGCGAAATCGGCGATCAGCGTGGCAAGGCCGGTCCAGAACCTGTCGGGCGCCACGCCGGAACCGGGCAGCGCCCGTCCGTCGATGAACCCGGCCAGATCTGCGTCGACCTGCAATCCCGCCCGCGCGATCCGTTCCGCCATTGCCGTCCCCTGTCCTGTGCGCGGCAAGTGCTAGAGGCTTAAGCGCCGGCCGGCAACCGCCGTTGTGACCGAGGGCGGCCAGCAGTGCGACGGCCCGGCCAAAAACTTAGGCCATCGCCTAAGTTTTCTGTTGCGACTCACCCCGCCATGCGATTACTTAGGAACATGCCTAACCAATCAGGAGCCCTCGACCTTCTCTTCCAGAACCTCGCCGATCCGACCCGGCGGGCGATCCTTGCCCGCCTTGCCCATGGCGAGGCCCGCGTGACCGATCTTGCCGCGCCCTTCGACATGGCGCTGCCCTCGTTCCTCCAGCACCTGAAAAAGCTCGAGGACGGCGGCCTGATCGAGACGCGGAAAGAGGGGCGCGAGCGGATCTGTGCGATCCGCACCGGGGCGCTGGCCCCGGCGCGCAGCTGGATGATGGAGCAACGGCTGCTGTGGGAAGGGCGTCTGGACCGGCTGGAAGATTACCTGGCCACCCTCACCGAAAGGAAACCGGAATGACCGACCACAATCTGATCCTGCGCCGCACCCTCAAGGCACCGCGGCACCTGATCTATGCCTGCTGGACCCAGCCCGAACACATGGTCCACTGGTTCATGCCCAAGCCGCATTTCATTTCCGATGTGGAAATCGACCTGCGGCCGGGCGGCAAATACAACAGCACCATGCATATCGACGGCAATGCCTTTCCCTCGGAAGGTTGCGTGCTTGAGGCGATCGCCGACCGCCGCTTTGCCTTTACCAGCATGATGGCCGAGGACTGGCAGCCCCTGCCCGGCATCGACATGCCGTTTTCGGCCACCATCGACCTGTCGGACGCGCCAGAGGGCGGCACGATCTATCACGTCACCGCCCGCCACCCCTCGCCCGAGATCGCCGCCCAGCACGAGGCGATGGGCTTTACCGAAGGCTGGGGTCTGGTCGCGACCCAGCTGGATGAATATGCGCAATCGCTTGTGAAATAAGGAGAGGGTCATGACCGACACCACGCTGACGCTGCATCGCATCCTCAGGGCGCCGCGCGCGCTGATCTGGGAATGCTGGACCTCGCCCGGGCATCTGAAGAACTGGTTCGTCCCCCGGCCCCATACGATCGAGAAGGTCGAGATGGACGTGATGCCGGGCGGCCGCTTCAACACGCTGATGAAGGTCGACGGCAACCTTTATCCCAACGACGGATCCATCCTCGAGGTGGTGCCGGGCGAACGGCTGGTCTTCACCGACATGCTGCTGGCCGGCTGGCAGCCGGTGGCGGAACCGGGGCTGGGGTTCACCGCGGAACTGATCCTGAAGGACCACCCCGAGGGCACCGATTACACCGCCATCGCCCGCCACCGGACCAGGGAAAGCGCCGAGACGCACGAGGCGATGGGTTTTCAGGACGGCTGGGGCACCGTCGCCTCGCAGTTGGAGGAATATATCCGCGAAAGGCTGATGTGATGGACAACGACCGCACCATCACCCTGACCCGCGCCTTCGCCGCCCCGGTCGAAAAGGTCTGGGCGGCCTGGACCGACCCCGCGGTCCTGCCGCGCTGGTTCGGCCCCGAGGGCATCGCCTGCGTGACACAGGACATCGACATCCGCGAAGGTGGCCAGTGGCGGTTCACCATGGAGGGCTGGGGCAACAGCTTTCCCAACCGCCACCGCTATACCGCCATCGTGCCGATGACGCGGATCGCCTTCCTGATGGACGACGGCAGCGATGCCGGCGATCCGATCCGGGTCGAGGTCGGCTTTGCGCCCGAGGGGACCGGCACCCGCCTGACCCAGGTAATGACCTTCCCCAGCGACGAGGCGCACCGCGCCGCGCGCGACATGGGGGCCGAAAAATACGGCATGCAGACCATGGCCAAACTTGCCGCCATCGTCGAGGCGTGACCGGCCACCGCTTTCCAGCAGGGAATTGACGCAATGACCGATGACCGCACCCTTGTCCTGACCCGCCATATCGCCGCCCCGGTCGCCCGGGTCTGGCAGGCCTGGACCGATCCCGACATCCTGCCGCGCTGGTTCGGCCCCGAGGGCTGGACCTGCGAGACCCACCACATCGACCTGCGCGAGGGCGGCGAGTGGCGTTTCACCATGGCGGGCCATGGCATGAGCTTTGCCAACCGCCACCGCCATGTGAAATGGGTTCCGGGCGAGCGGATCGAGTTCCTGATGGACGGGATCGAGGGCGAGGCCGACGCCAAGGCGGTTGTCGTCACCATGACCCCCGAAGGCGACGGCACCCGCATCACCCAGACCATGCGCTTCGCCAGCGCCGAACAGTTGCGCGATGTGGTCGACAATTACAACGCCGTCGGCTCGGGGATGCAGACGCTGGCGAAACTTGCCGCCATCGTCGAGGCGTAGGGACGCCTTTCACAACAGGGCCGGACCCCGCGCGGGGTCCGTGCCGTTTCCCGCGCGGGAAACGGCCTTCGCCCGCCGCCGCGCTATTTCTCCACCGCGATCTTCTTCAGCACGATTCCCGCGACGATCAGCGCCGCGGCCAGAAGGCCTCAACTGGCCAGCATCGCGGCGATGGTGACGAATGAGGGAACGGGAAGACCAAACCCCCCGGACCGTTTCATCGCATTGGCCCAAGGGATTTCAAGGACGCCGCAGATCGGCCGGGCCGGCCCGGGCGGTTGTCCATCATGGCAGGGACCGCCCCCTGCGCGGGATAGGGGGCAGATGCACAGGGCTGGCAAGGCCCTGTCGGCCGGGCCACATACCGGCCGCTCTCTGGACTCTGGCCCCGAAAGCCCTCAGGATTCCCCTTCCAAAGGAGTCCCCCCATGACCGAACCCCAGACCATCCACCTCAAGGATTACACCCCCTTCGGCTGGGTGGTTCACGAGGTTCGGCTGACCTTCACCCTGTCGCCCGACGCGACCCGCGTGAAATCGGCGATCCGTTTCGCCCCGAACCCGGCGGCAACCGACCGCCGCTTTTTCCTGCATGGCGAAAACCTGCGCCTGATCGGCGCGGCCATCGACGGCGCCCCCGTCACCCCCGATGTCACCGACACCGGCCTGACCCTGACCCCGCCCGACCGCCCCTTCCTGTGGGAGGCCGAGGTCGAGATCGCGCCCGCCGCCAATACCGCGCTGGAAGGGCTTTACATGTCGCGGGGCATGTTCTGCACGCAATGCGAGGCCGAAGGGTTCCGCAAGATCACCTATTATCCCGACCGCCCCGATGTGATGGCGACCTTCACCGTCAGGATCGAAAGCGACCTGCCGGTGCTTCTGTCGAACGGCAACCCCGTGCAGCAGGGCGATGGCTGGGCGGAATGGCACGACCCCTGGCCCAAGCCCGCCTATCTGTTCGCACTGGTCGCCGGCGACCTGGTGCCGTTCCGCGACAGTTTCACCACGCAATCCGGCCGCCACGTCGATCTGGCGATCTGGGTCCGCCCCGGCGACGAAAACCGCTGCGCCTTTGCCATGGACGCGCTGAAACGGTCGATGCGCTGGGACGAGACCGCCTATGGCCGCGAATACGATCTGGACGTGTTCAACATCGTCGCGGTGGACGATTTCAACATGGGCGCGATGGAGAACAAGGGGCTGAACATCTTCAACTCTGCCCTTGTCCTTGCCAGCCCGGAAACCGCCACGGACGTGAATTTCGAACGGATCGAGGCGGTGATCGCCCACGAATATTTCCACAACTGGACCGGCAACCGCATCACCTGCCGCGACTGGTTCCAGCTGTGCCTGAAAGAGGGGCTGACCGTGTTCCGCGACCAGTCCTTTACCGGCGACACCCGGTCCCATGCCGTCAAGCGGATCGAGGACGCGATCCTGCTTCGCGCGCGGCAATTCCGCGAGGATGGCGGCCCGCTCGCGCATCCGGTGCGTCCGGAAAGCTTTGTCGAGATCAACAATTTCTACACCGTCACCGTCTATGAAAAGGGCGCCGAGGTCATCGGCATGCTGAAACGGCTGGTGGGCGAGGAAGCCTATCGGCAGGCGCTCGACCTTTATTTCGACCGCCACGACGGTCAGGCGGCGACGATCGAGGACTGGCTCAAGGTGTTCGAGGATATAACGGGCCGCGACCTAAGCCAGTTCGCGCTGTGGTATTCGCAGGCCGGCACCCCGCGCCTCACGGTGGCCGAGGACTGGACCCCCGAAACCGGGCTTTACCGCCTGACCTTCCGCCAGACGGTGCCGCCGACCCCCGGCCAGCCCGACAAGAAGCCGATGGTGATCCCGGTTGCACTGGGCCTTCTTGGCCAGAATGGTGACGAGGTGCTGCCGACCACCCTTCTCGAGGTGACCGAGGCGGAACAGAGCTTTGCCTTCCAGAATACCGTGGATGGCTGGCGCCTTGTCGCGCCGACCGGCGCGCTGGATCCGCGCCCGGCGGCGCGGCCCGTCCCGTCGATCCTGCGCGGCTTTTCCGCGCCGGTGATCCTTGACCGCGCCACCACCAGCGCCGAACGCGCCTTCCTTCTGGCCCATGACACCGACCCGTTCAACAAATGGGAGGCGGGGCGCGATCTGGCCCGCGCGGTGATCCGGGACATGGTGATTGAGGGCGCGGCACCCGATCCCGCCTTCCTTGAAGGTCTGCGCGCCACCCTGCGCGACGACAGCCTTGATCCGGCGTTCCGCGCGTTGGTGCTGGCGCTGCCGTCCGAAGAGGATACCGCGCAGGCCCTGTTCGCCGCCGGCCATACCCCCGACCCGACAGCGATCCATACCGCGCACGAAGGGTTGCGCGACCGCATGGCTGCGGCGCTGGCCGATCTCTTGCCCGCCGTCCGCGCCGCCTGTGCCACGCCCGGCCCCTACCGGCCCGACGCGGCAGATGCCGGCAAGCGGTCGCTGGCCAATGCCTGCCTTGCCCTGATAACCCGCCGCGACGGCGGTGCCGCCGCCAAGGCGCAATATGCCGATGCCGACAACATGACGCAAAAGGTCGCCGCCCTCTCCTGCCTGCTGACGATCGGCCAGGGTCAGGACCAGCTTGCCGCCTTCGAGGCCCAATGGAGCCATGACCGGCTGGTGATGGACAAGTGGTTCACCCTGCAGGTCGCCGGCGCCGCGCCCGAAGGGCTGGCGGCCACCGTCGAACGCCTGACCGCCCATCCCGCCTTCGACATGAAGAACCCCAATCGCTTCCGTGCGGTCTTTGGCGCGATGTCCGGCAATGCCGCCGGGTTCCACGATGCTTCGGGTGCGTCCTACCGGCTGATGGCGGACTGGCTGATCCGCCTTGACGCGCTGAACCCGCAGACCGCTGCCCGCATGTCCAGCGTGTTCGACACCTGGCGCCGCTACGACCCTCACCGCCAGGCACTGATCCGCAAGGAACTGCAGCGCATCGCCGCCACCCCCGCCCTGTCGCGCGACACCTCTGAAATGGTCGGGCGCATGCTGGGCCAGACGGGCTGAACCCCTGGGCGCCGGGGCCTGACCGCCCCCGCGCGCCCCGCGTCCCGACGCAGGTCTTGCTGGCAGGACCACCCCTTCCGGGCGGCGGTCCGGATGGCCCCGGAACGGCCATTTTCCGCGCCAAGTCAGGACCGGGCAGGACAGTGAAAAATGTCAGTCCGAAAACCTGCCCGCAGGCCGGGCCGACCCGCCAGAGCATCCGAGCTTTCAATGGGCAAAAAAGCCCATGGTTTCAAGGATTTAATGGTGCCCAGGGGCGGAATCGAACCACCGACACGCGGATTTTCAATCCGCTGCTCTACCGACTGAGCTACCTGGGCGCCGGATCCTGCCTTGCGGCACTGGGCGTGGGCGGCTTTTAGGCGAGCGGTCGGGGGGTGTCCAGAGCAAAAATCGGTGGCTGTGCGGGTGTTATCCCGGCCGGGCTGACAGGGGGCCTGCGCCGCCGATCGCCTTGCCCTCCCGCCCCTGCCCGCCGCTCGCGTCACGCCGTCCCGGGCCGGTTCGGGATCATCGGACCCGCCCTAGGCCACGATCACCCGCGCCGCTGCCAGCCCGGCGGCCAGATCAGCCGGCGGGGCGGCGTCTGTCACCAGCAGGTCGATTCCCGACAGGGGCACGATGCCGACCAGCGCGCGGCGGGCGAACTTGCTGGAATCGGTGACAACGACGCGGGTCTCGCAGGCGGCAAGGACGCCGCGGGCGAAACTCGCCTCCTCGGGGTCATAGTCCATCAACCCGCCGGCATCGACCGCCCCGACCGAGACCACGCCCCAGCGGGCGCGAAACCCTTCGGCAAAGGCCACCGCGGCGGCGCCCAGAACCGCGCCGGAATCCGCGCGCAACTGTCCGCCCGCCAGGAACACCCGCTGGCCCGCCGCGGCAAGGATCGCCGCCGCATCGGTCGAATTGGTGATGATGGTCAGCCCGCGCCGCCCGGTCAGCGCGCGGGCGACGAAAGAGGTCGTGGTGCCGGTATCCAGCATCACGCTGTCGCCATCGGCGACCAGCGCGGCAAAGGCGCGGGCGATGGCCTGCTTGGCGGCGGCATTCTCGCGCATGCGGGCGCGGAACGGCGCCTCGGCCCCCGGACCGGCCAGCGCCGCGGCGCCATGGCTGCGCAGCACGGCGCCGGCATCGGCCAAAGCGCGCAGGTCGCGGCGCACGGTTTCGGTCGAAACGTCCAGACGCTCGGCCAGGACCGCGATCGTCGACGGGCCTTCGGTGTCGAGAATGTTCAGAATCTGGGTGCGGCGGCGCAGCATGACCGGACCGGGGTTGACGCAAAAACGGGCGAAACCGGAAACTCCGGTCAGGCCCGGTCAGAAAAACCACAAATAGCCACACGAGTCCATTGACTCGACCGCCCCCGTCCCCGTTACTTTGGCCGCAGGGGCAGCGCCGCCCGGCGCCGCCATGCCGCATGAGGGGGCCTGATCATGACTGCCGCAACGCGACTGCACACATTCCTTCTTGCCGCCTCGACCGCGGCGCTATCGGCCGGCACCGCGCTGGCGCAGGTCGAATCGACCGATCCGATCCGTCTGACGCTGCACGACTGGACCGGTCAGCTCATCACCACCCATATCATGGGCGAGGTGCTGGTCGCCGCCGGCTATACCGTCGAATATGTGCAGGCCGACTATCTGGCGCAGTTCGCCGGGCTCGAGACGGGTGACCTGACCCTTGCGATGGAAATGTGGGAGACGACGGGCCGCGAGGCGATGGACGCCGCCACCGCCACCGGCAATGTCGAAAACCTTGGCCCCACCGGGATGCTTGCGAAAGAGGAATGGTGGTATCCGGCCTATATGGCCGAGCTTTGCCCCGGCCTGCCGAACTGGGAGGCCCTTCTGGACGAGGATTGCGCCGAGGCGTTCTCGACCGCCGAAACCTCGCCCGATGGCCGCTATCTGGGCGGTCCGGTGACCTGGGGCGGCTTTGACGAGGAGCGGGTCGAGGCGCTGGATCTGCCCTTTCAGGTGATCCATGCCGGCACCGATGCCGCGCTGTTTGCCGAACTCGAATCGGCGATCCAGCGGCAGGCGCCGGTCCTGCTCTGGATCTATGCGCCGCATTGGGCGCCGGCGAAATACGAAGGCGCCTGGGTCGAATTCCCCGAATACACGGTCGAGTGCTATACCGACCCCGCCTGGGGCATCAATCCCGACCTGGCCTATGACTGCGGCAAGCCGTTCGGCGAGATCTGGAAGGTGGCCTGGGCCGGTTTCGACGAGAAATGGCCGGGCGCCGCGGCTGCCGCGCGCGCCTTCACCATCGACAACGACACCATGGGCCGGCTCATCACCGAGGTCGACCTTGACGGGCGCACGGTCGACGAGGTGGTCGCCGACTGGATGGCGGCGAATACCGCGACCTGGCAGGGCTGGATCGGCCAATAGACCCGGCAAAGGCCTGCGAACGCCGTCATGACTGATGCCAAACTTGTCTGCCGAAACCTGTGGAAGGTGTTCGGCCCCGCTGCCGACCGCGCACTGGCCGAGGGCGTCCTCACGCCCGAGGCCCTTGCGGCGCACGGGCTGGTGCCGGCGGTGCGCGACGTCTCGCTCTCGGTCGCCGAGGGCGAGATCTTTGTCATCATGGGCCTGTCGGGGTCGGGCAAGTCGACGCTGGTGCGCTGCCTGTCGCGCCTGATCGAGCCGACTGCCGGCGAAATCCTGTTCAACGGCAATGACCTGCTCAAGGAATCCGAGGCGGGGATGATCCGCCTGCGCCGGCACAAGATGGGCATGGTGTTCCAGAACTTTGCCCTGCTGCCGCATCTGACCGTGGCGCAGAACGTCGCCTTCCCGCTCGAGGTGCAGGGCATGGCGCGGGCCGAACGCGAGGCGCGGGCGGCGCGGATGGTCGAGCTTGTCGGCCTTGCCGGGCGCGAGGGCTTTTATCCCCGGCAGCTTTCGGGCGGCCAGCAGCAGCGCGTCGGCATCGCCCGCAGCCTTGCCGCCGACCCCGAACTCTGGTTCCTCGACGAACCCTTTTCCGCGCTTGATCCGCTGATCCGGCGCGAGATGCAGGACGAATTCCTGCGCCTGCAGGGTCAGCTGAAAAAGACCATCGTCTTCATCACCCACGACTTCGACGAGGCGATCCGCCTTGCCGACCGCATCGCCATCATGAAGGACGGCGCCCTGGTGCAGGCCGGCACGCCCGAGGAGATCGTGCTGCACCCCGCCACCGATTATGTCCGCGAATTCAGCCGCGGCGTGGCGCGGGCCAAGGTGGTGCGCATCGGCTCGATGATGGAGGCGGCCGACGGCCCGGCACCCGAAGGCGCCCTGTCGCCACAGACCCGGCTGGCCGATGCCGCGCCGCTGTTCCTGAACGGGGCCGAGGCGCTGCCGGTGGCCGAGGGCGGACGCCTGACCGGCTGGCTGCGCCGCACCGCGGTGGTCGACCTGATGCTGGGGGGCTAGGTGCGCGGGCGGCTGAACAGCGTCGTCGTGGCGGTGCTTCTTGTCGCCCTGCTCTGGCTGGGCTGGTGGGCGGCGGCGATGGACTGGCTGCAGGGCCGCGCCGAATGGGCCTTTGAACTGCCGCGGCGCTGGCAAATCCCCTTTGACGACTGGATCGGCGGCGCCGTCACCTGGGCCACGCGCGAGGCGGCCATCGGCCCCCTGGCCTTCAGCGACGTGACCCGCGGCCTGTCCTGGCTGATCGAACAACCCTACCGGCTGGTCGCGGGCTTGCTGGGCGCCGGGTTCGACCCGTCGCGCAGCGGCGTACCGCCCCTGGGCTGGGCTGCGGTGCTGGCGCTGGCGGGGCTCACCGGGCTCTGGGCACGGGGCTGGGGGCTGGCGGTGACCGCGGTCGCCCTGCTGGCGCTGATCGGCCTGGCGGGCCTCTGGGACAGCGCCATGGTCACGCTCGCCTCGATCCTGATCGCGGTGCCGATCGGGGTGGCCGGCGGGCTGGCGCTGGGTCTGGCCGCGCATCGCTGGCGCTGGGTCGCGCGGGCCTTGCGCCCGCTTCTCGACCTTGCCCAGACGATGCCGGTCTTTGCCTATCTGGTGCCGATCCTGATCCTGTTCGGCTTCAATCCGGTCTCGGCGATCATCGCCACGCTGATCTATGCGATGCCGCCGATGATCCGTGTCACCGAACTGGCGCTGGCGCGGATCGCGCCCGAGATCATCGACCTTGGCCGCATGACCGGCTGCACGCCGCGGCAGATGACCTGGAAGGTGCTGCTGCCTTCGGCGCGGCCCGGGCTGATGATCGGCGTCAACCAGGTCATCATGCTGTCGCTGAACATGGTCATCATCGCCTCGATGATCGGCGCCGGAGGTCTGGGCTTTGATGTGCTTGCCGCGCTGCGCGCCCTGGATTTCGACCGCGGCGTCGCCGCGGGGCTGGCCATCGTGCTGCTGGCCGTGCTGCTTGACCGGCTCAGCCAGTCGGCCGCGACGCGCACCGCCCCCGTGCGGACCGGCGGGTTCGCGGCGCGCCATCCGCTGCTGGTCACGGCCCTTGCCATCATCGCCGCCGGGCTGGCCTTGTCCGCCCTTGCCCCGGCGACGGTGCCCTGGCCGGCCAGCGCCACCTTTTCCACCGGCGACTGGTGGGCGCGGCGCATCGAATGGGTCAACACCAACTGGTTCGACCAGATCGAGGCCGTCAAGGACTGGGTGCTGACCCATCTCATGGTGCCGGTGCGGCGCTTCCTTCTCGACCTGCCCTGGGTCGGGGTGGTGGCGCTGACCGCGCTGGCCGGCTGGCGGCTGGGCGGCTGGCGGCTGATGGCGCTGACCGGCCTTCTGGGCCTGTTCATCGTCGCGACCGGGCTGTGGGAACAGGCGATGTTCTCGGTCTATCTCTGCGGGCTGGCGGTGGTGGTGGCGGTCGTCATCGGCATGCCGCTGGGCGTGCTTGCCGCCGAATGGCGGCCGTTGTGGCCGCCCTTGCGGGCGGTGATCGACACTCTGCAGACCCTGCCGTCGTTCGTCTGGCTGATGCCCGCGGTCATGCTGTTCCGCGTCGGCGATTTCACTGCGATGCTGGCCATCGTCGCCTTTGCCGCCGCGCCCGCGGTGCGATTCACCGCCACCGGCCTGATGGCTGTCGATCCCGCTCTCGAGGAAGCCGGCCGCGCCATGGGCTGCACCCGCTGGCAAATCCTGACCCGGATCAAGCTGCGGCTGGCGGCGCCAGAACTGCTGCTTGGCCTTAACCAGACCATCCTTGCCGCGCTGGCGATGCTGGTCATCACCGCGCTGGTCGGCACCCGCGACCTTGGGCAAGAGGTCTATGTCGCCCTGTCCAAGGCCGATGCCGGGGCCGGGCTGGTCGCCGGCCTTTGCGTCGCGGCGCTCGCCATCATAGCCGACCGGCTGATCGGCGCCGCGGCGGGACGGCTGCGCGCCTCGCTTGGGCTTGGGGTGGGTCATGGCTGACCGGATCACCGCCCTGCCCTGCTGGAAGGGCACCCCGCGCGCCGAACCCCTTGCCGGCGGATTGTCGAACGAAATCTGGAAGGTAACCGATGACGCCGGCGCCCATGTCCTGCGCTTTGGCCGCGATTATCCGTTCCACCATGTCGACCGCACGCGCGAGGCGATGTCGGCCCGCGCCGCCGCGGCGGCGGGCTTTGGCCCTGCGGTCGAATACACCGCGCCGGGGGTGATGGTGACGGCGTTCCTTGACGCCGCGACCTGGACCAGCGCCGATGTGCGCGCCAATCCCGGCCGGATCGGCGCGCTTCTGGCCCGGTTCCATCGCGACATGCCGGCCCGCGTCTCGGGCGCGGCCTTCCTGTTCTGGCCGTTCCACGTCAACCGCGATTACCTGCGGCAGCTGGACCGGCCCGATCTGGCGCCCTGGCTGCCGGTCAATGCCGCGCTCGAGGCGGCACAGGTTCCGCTGCCCCTGGTCTTTGGCCACAATGACTTGCTGCCGGCGAATTTCCTGCATGACGGCGACCGCCTCTGGCTGATCGACTATGAATATGCCGGCTGGGGCACCTGCCTGTTCGATCTGGCCGGGGTGGCGTCGAATGCCGGGATGACCGGGGCCGAATCCGACGCCCTGCTTGCCGCCTATCTGGGCCACGCGCCCGATGGCCAGTTCCGCCGGGCCTTCGACGCGATGCAGGTCGCCTCGCTCTTGCGGGAATACCTCTGGGCGCATGTCTCGGCCCTGCACCTGACGGCGCCGGGTGTCGATTATGCGATCTATGCCGCGGAAAACCTGGACCGTTTGCGACAATCGCTTGACCTTTTCCAATCAACTCACGGAAAGCTGCCATGACCCTGCCCGCCCATGCCCAGATCGTCGTCATCGGCGGCGGCATCATCGGTTGCTCGACGGCCTATCACCTTGCCCGCGATCACAAGGCCGATGTGGTGCTGCTGGAACAGGGCAAGATCACCTCGGGATCGACCTGGCACGCGGCGGGGCTGGTCGGGCAGTTGCGATCCTCGGCCTCGATCACGCGGGTGCTCAAGTATTCTGTCGAGCTGTACAAGGGGCTGGCGGCCGAGACCGGGCTGGAAACCGGGTGGAAGATGACCGGCTGCCTGCGGCTGGCCACCAACCCCGACCGCTGGACCGAATTCCGTCGCCTTGCCACCACCGCCCGCAGTTTCGGCATGGAGATGGAGCTGATCGGCCCGGACGAGGTGAAACGGATGTGGCCGCTCATGGACACGTGCGATCTGGTCGGCGCCAGCTGGCTGCCGACCGACGGTCAGGCAAGCCCTTCTGACATCACGCAATCCCTGGCCAAGGGCGCCCGGATGCATGGCGCGCGGATTGTCGAGGGCGTGCGGGTCACCGGGTTCGACATGGACGGCACCCGCATCACCGCGGTGCGCACCACGCAAGGCGTGATCGCCTGCGAGACGGTGGTGAACTGCGCCGGGCAATGGGCGCGGCAGGTCGGCGCCATGGCCGGCGTCACGGTCCCGCTGCAACCGGTCAAGCACCAGTATATCGTGACCGAACGCATTCCCGGCCTTGCCGCCGACGCGCCGACGATCCGCGACCCCGACCGCCGCACCTATTTCAAGGAAGAAGTCGGCGGGCTGGTCATGGGCGGCTATGAGCCGAACCCGCAACTCTGGACCACCGGCGATGTGCCCGACGATTGGGAATTCCGCCTGTTCGACGACGATTTCGACCATTTCGAACAGCATATGGAGCAGGCCATCGCCCGCATCCCGGCGCTGGCTGAAACCGGCGTCAAGCAGATGATCAACGGCGCCGAAAGCTTTACCCCCGACGGCAATTTCATCCTTGGCCGGGCGAACGAATGCGCCAACCTCTACACCGGCGCCGGGTTCAACGCCTTCGGCATCGCCTCGGGCGGCGGGGCGGGCTGGGTTCTGGCCGAATGGGTGATGACGGGCGAGCCGCCGATGGACCTGTGGGTCGTCGACATCCGCCGCTTTTCGGCGATGCACCGGGACCGGCGCTGGGTCGCCGACCGCACGGCCGAGGCCTATGGCAAGCACTACACCATCGCCTTCCCGCACGAGGAATATGCCAGCGGCCGCCCGCTGCTGACCTCGCCGCTCTATGCCCGGCTGGGCGCCGATGGCGCGGTGTTCGGGTCGAAACTGGGCTGGGAACGGCCGAACTGGTTCGCCTCGCCGGGGGTCGAGCCGCGCGATATCGGCACGATGGGCCGGCCGAACTGGTTCGAGGCGGTCCGCGCCGAACATGCCCATGTCCGCAACCACGCCGGCCTGTTCGACCAGACCTCTTTCGCGAAATTCGAGGTGACGGGGCCGGGCGCCGCCGCCGACCTTGACCGGATCTGCGCCGGCGATGTGCTCAAGCCGCCGGGGCGGCTGACCTATACCCAGCTTCTGAACTCGCGCGGTGGCATCGAGGCCGATCTGACCGTCGCCCGGCTGGACGAAGACCGCTTCTATGTCGTCACCGGCACCGGGTTCCGCACCCATGACTTCGGCTGGATCAAAGACCATCTGGGCCACGCCACCGCGCTGACCGATGTGACCGAAGGCTGGGGCACGCTGTCGCTGATGGGGCCGCAGGCGCGGACAATCCTTGAGAAAGTGACAGACGACCCGGTCGGAAACGGCGAATTTCCCTTTGGCCATGTTCGAATCCTGCAAATCGCCGGAACGCCGGTGCGCGCCTTGCGCGTCACCTATGTCGGCGAACTTGGCTGGGAACTGCATGTGCCCATCGATCGCCTGACGCAGGTCCATGACGCCCTGCGCGCCGCCGACCCGGCGCTGCGGCCGACCGGCTATCGCGCGCTTGAATCGCTGCGGCTGGAAAAGGGCTATCGCGCCTGGTCGTCGGACATCACCCCGAACGACACCCCGTTCGAAGCCGGCCTCGGCTGGGCGGTAAAGATGAAATCGGGCCGCGATTTCATCGGCCGCGCCGCGATCGAGACCAATCGTCCGCTGGTCAAACGCTTTGCCGGCTTTGCCGTCGAGGGCGCCCCGGCGCTGCTGGTCGGGCGCGAGACGATCCTGCGCGACGGGGTGGCGGTCGGCTATCTCACCTCGGGCGGCTGGGGCTATACGGTCGGCAAGGCGATTGGCTATGGCTATGTGCGCAATCCGGCGGGTGTGACGCCCGACTGGTTGCAGGAAGGGAGCTATAGCCTTGATGTCGCGGGTGAAATCCTGCCGGCAACATTGTCGCTGAAACCGTTCCACGACCCCGAGGGGCTGAACATCCGCATCTGAAGCCTATCGCTGCGGTCCGCGCAGCCACAACTCCAGCCGGCGCAGGCCCAGCGACAGGCCGATGGTCATCGTCAGGTAGATCAGCGCCACCACGTTGTAGGTTTCGAAATAGCGGAAATTGCCGGCGGCGGTGACCTTGCCCAGCTGGGTGATGTCGGTGACGCCCAGCACCGACACCAGCGAGGAATCCTTGACCATGGCGACGAAATCGTTGCCCAGCGCCGGCATCACCAGCCGGATCGCCTGCGGCAGGCTGACATGGCGGAACCGCTGCCAGCGGTTCAGGCCCAGCGCACGGGCCGCCTCGATCTGCCCTTTCGGCACGGCCAGCAGGCCGGCGCGGAACACCTCGGCCAGGAACGAGGCATAGGCCAGCGTCAGCGCGATCACCGCCCGCCACAAGAGCGGCACATCGCGGGTGCGCATGTCGGGCAGATCGACCGCGATCCCGTCAAAGGCGGGGGCCATCCAGCGCAGTGGCGCGCCCAGCGCACCTTCGGGCGCCATGCCGCGCAGGCAATCCCCGGCGGCGATCAGGCAGCCATCGAGTGCGGCCCAAAGCCAGACCAGTCCGGGCACCAGCACGAAGGCGACATAAAGCAGCAGCACGACAATCGGGATGCCGCGCATCACCTCGACATAGAGACGCGCCGCCTGCCGCAGCAGGTAGATTTCCGACAGTTGCGCCAGCGCCAGCCCAAGGCCCAGCAGGCAGGCAAAGCTGTAGGCGACGACCGTGACATAGATGGTGACGGCGATGCCCTGCTGCAAAGTGTCCAGCACCGCGGCATAGACATCGGAACTCGCCACCTCCCAGAACAGCCAAAGGCCCGTCACCGCGACGATGACGAGCCAGAGGGGAAAGTCCCGTTTCTGATCGGGCGGCGGCACCATGCCGCGCCGGGGTGTTATTCGCCCATCTTGTAGTCGAGGAACCAGCGCGTGTTCAACGCGTCCAGCGTGCCGTCAGCCTCCATGCTGGCGATGGCGGCGTTGATCGGTTCGACCAGATCGGACCCCTTGGGGAAGATGAAGCCGAACTGTTCGGTGCCCAGCGGGTCGCCGATGATCTTGAGCCCGCCGTCCGAGGCATCGACATAGCCCTGCGCGGCGGTGCCGTCGGTCAGGATCATGTCCACATCGCCGGCGCGCAGGGCCTCGACCGTGGCGCCGAAGGTTTCCATGAGCTGGATGCGCGGATTGGCCTCGTCGCCGTCAAGCACCTCGTACACGCCGACATAGAACGGCGTGGTGCCGGGCTGCGCCGCCATCAGCAGTTCGGGGTCGGCCGCGAAAGAGGCGGCATCGCTGAAACGTTCCTCATCGCCACGGACCAGCATCCGCATCTGGCTGGTCATGTAGGGCGCGGAAAAATCGACGACCTCGGCCCGGTCCTCGCGGATGGTGATGCCGGTCATGCCCATGTCATACTGGCTTTCGGACACCGCGGGAATCATCGCATCCCACGAGGTGTTGGCATAGGTCACCGTCAGGTTCAGCCGTTCGGCGATCTCGGCCACCGCGTCATATTCCCAGCCCACGGCATTGCCGCTGCCGTCGATGAATTGCAGGGGCGGATAGGCGTTTTCGGTCACGATGGTGATTTCGCGGCCCTGAAGGTCCGGCAGATCCTGCGCGGCGGCGGCGGTCGCGGCCAGGGCGGCGCCGGCGGCAAGGACAAGAAGGTGGTGTTTCATCGGGACATCTCCGGTTGATCGCGGGCGAGTATGCCGCCGCCGTTGCCGATGGCAAGCGCCTCAATGGCCGCCGCAGACCGGGCAATCGGCGCGGCGTTCGACGGCGATTACCCGCGCCTCGGCATAGAGCGCATCCCAGATCATCAGGCGGCCGCGCAGGGGGTCGCCGGCGCCGGTCAGGATCTTGATCGCCTCGCTGGCCATGATGGTGCCGATGACGCCGGGCAGCGGGCCCAGCACCCCGGCCTCGGCGCAGGTCGGCACAAGGCCGGGCGCCGGAGCCTCGGGAAAGATGCAGGCATAGCAGGGCGCGCCGCGCGCCGGATCCCAGACAGAGACCTGGCCTTCCCATTGGGTAAGCGCCCCGCCGATCAGCGGAATGCCGGCGCGCACCGCCGCGGCGTTCATCGCATAGCGGGCCGAGAAACTGTCGGTACCGTCAAGGATCAGGTCATAGCCGCCGATCAGGCCGGCGGCATTGTCGTCGCTCAGGCGCAAGGCGTGCTGTTGCACCGTGACATGCGGGTTGATCGCCGCAATGGCGGCGGCGGCCGAGGCGGCCTTGCCCTGCCCGGCGCGGGCGGTCGTGTGGATCACCTGCCTTTGCAGGTTCGACAGATCAACCGTGTCGTCATCGACGATGCCGATGGTGCCGACCCCGGCCGCGGCCAGATACAGCAGCACCGGAGAGCCCAGCCCCCCCGCGCCCACGACCAGAACCCGCGCCTGTTTCAGCCGTTTCTGCCCCGGCCCGCCGATCTCGCGCAGGATCATGTGGCGGGCATAGCGCGACAGTTCCGCATCGGAAAACGTCGGCTGAGGCGCGGGCGCGGGCGCAAGCGCCGCCGCCCGCGCCCGCAACCGGCGCAGCAGTCCGGCATAGCCCGCCCAGACCAGACCTCCGCCCAGAAGCACGATCCAGCCGCGGGCATCGCCGCCGGTGATCCGCCGCAGCGCGTGACCCGCGGGCAGGACAAGGTGCAGCAGGATCACCACGGCCAGCAGCAGCGCCAGCGCCAGCCAGCGCCGCGGGCGCTGCCAGCCCGCCAGCATCGCCGCGCCCCAGACCGCTGCCGCGACTGCCGCCACCAGCACCATTCTAGCCGGTCGAACCGAAACCGCCGGCCCCGCGCTGGGTTTCGCGGCTGAAGGCCGAAACGGCGGTGAATTCGGGCCGCATCACCGGCACGAAGATCATCTGGGCGATGCGCTCGCCCGGCGAAATCTCGATCGGCGGCGATCCGGGCGGATTGCGGTTCCAGACGCTGATAAGGATCTCGCCGGCATAATCGGGGTCGATCAGCCCGGTGCCATTGCCCAGCACCAGCCCCTTCCTGTGCCCAAGGCCCGACCGCGGCAGCACCAGCGCCGCAAGGCCCATGTCGCCAAAGGACAGGGCAATGCCGGAATGGATCAGCAGCGCCGGTTCCTGAGGGGCGACCGCAACCACGCCATCGACGCAGGCCATCAGATCGACAGCGGCGGCACCCGCGCTTTGATAGCGCGGCAGGCCCCAGTCGTGCAGGCGGGGGTCAAGGATACGGATTTCCATGGGCGGCCTCCTGCGCACGGCCCGCCTTGCATAGCAAGGGGGCGCCGGGACAGCAACGCCGCCCCGATGGGGCGGCGTCACCTTGGCGGCGGGGGCGAATCCGGGCGGGGCACAGCGGCCCCGCAAGGCCCCGGCGCCTATTCGGCGGCGAACTGGTTCATGGTGTTGGCATGGCCGCCCGCCTTGAGCGCGCGGTCGCCCCCGACCATTTCCTTGAACGTGTCGCCAAGGTCGGACCCGACCTCGTGCTGGTGTTTCACCGCCGACACGCCGCGGCGGATTTCCTCGCGCTGGACGGTCTTGACATAGGCCAGCATCTTGTCCTCGCCAAAGTAGCCGCGGCTGAGTTCATCGACCGATTTCGCCGTCAGGTGGAAGGTCGGCAGCGTGATGAGGTTGTGGAACACGCCGGCGCGGGCCGAGATGTCGGTCTGGAACCGGGCAAGCCGGGCATCGGCCTCGCGCCCCAGATCGGTCGCGTCGTAATCGGCCTTCATCAGTTCGGTGCCTTCGGGATAGTCGCCTTCGGCGATCCGGCCTTCCTTGATCCACTGGGCGCGGACCTGCTTGCGCAGGTTCAGCGTCCAGTTGAACGAGGGCGAGTTGTTGTAGGCCAGCTTTGCATCCGGCACCGCACGGCGCACCTCGGCCACCATCGCGGCGATTTCGTCCACGTTGGGGGTGTCGGTCTCGATCCACAAGAGGTCGGCGCCGCCTTCGGTCAGGTTGGCGATGCAATCCTCGATCACGCGGGCGCGGCCGGTGTTTTCCTTGAACGGGAACAGGCCGTTGGGCAGGCGGACAGGCTTCACGAACTCGCCGCCGGAATAGATGGCCAGTTCGCCTTCCTGGATCGGGTTCGCCTCGGTGATCGGTTCGACCTTGAGCCATTTGATATACTGGCTGGCAAGGTCGCCGGGGCGCTGGCTGACCGGCACCTTCTGCGTCAGGCCGGCGCCAAGGCTGTCGGTGCGGGCGACGATCACGCCGTCATCGACGCCCATTTCCTCGAACGCGAGGCGGCAGGCGCGCAGCTTTTCGATGAAATCCTCGCGCGGGACGGTGACCTTGCCGTCCTGATGGCCGCATTGCTTGGCGTCCGAGACCTGGTTTTCGATCTGCAGGCAGCAGGCGCCGGCCTTGATCAGCTCTTTCGCCAGCAGATAGGTCGCATGTTCATTGCCGAATCCGGCGTCGATATCGGCGACGATCGGCACGACATGGGTTTCGAACCCGTCGATGGCGGCGATGGCGCGGGCGCGTTCACCCTCGGTCCGGGCGGCCTTCAGCGCGCGGAACAGGTCGTTCATCGCCACTTCGTCGGCCTGCCGCAGCGAGGTGTAGATCTCGGCGATCAGGTCGGCCACGGCGGTCTTTTCATGCATCGACTGGTCGGGCAGATGGCCCCAGCGGTTGCGCAACCCGGCGACCATCCAGCCCGACAGATAGACATAGGTGCCCCGCGCGGTGCCGCGCATCCGCTTGACCGCCTTCACCATCTGCTGGGCGTGAAATCCCGACCAGCAGCCCAGGGACTGGGTGAATTTCGACGGATCGGCGTCATAGGCCGCCATGTCGGCCCGCATCACGCCCGCCATTTCGCGCGCGATGTCCAGATGGGTGTCCCAGGTGTTCTGCAGGCGCAGTTGCACGATGTCGTCGACGGTGACGCCGCCGGGGGTCGCGCCCGAGGGGTAGCGGGCCGAAATCTCGGCGTGGAGGTCCGCGAAGCTCTTGCGGGGCATGGTCTTTCCTTTCGGTAGGTCGAATTGGGTCAGTCGAGCGCGTTCAGCACGTCATAGGCTGGCGCCGTGATGAAATCGGGCAGCACTTCGGCGGTCACCGCCTCGTGGACGATGCGGGCGGCGCTGGCGTAATGGCCGCGGTGAAAGCCGCCGGGGCCGAGGCGGCCAAGGATCGCGACGATTTCCTGCTGGATGAGTTCCCCCAGCCATTCGGAGGTGAGCCGGGTGGTGTCGCCATCGGCCAGCTCGACCGTGGCGCCATGACGGCGCCATTGCCACAGCTGGGCACGGCTGATCTCGGCCGTCGCGGCATCCTCCATCAGGTTGTGGATCGGCACTGCGCCGCGGCCCGACAGCCAGTTGGCAAGGTATTCGATTGCGACCGAGACATTGGTCTTGACCCCCTCCTCGGTGATCCGGCCCTCGTGCGGTTTCAGCAGCATCGCCGGCTCGATCCGCCATTCCTGGCGCTGCTTGCGGATCTGGTTGGCCAGCGGCATTTCGGCGTCGAACACCTCGCGCGCCACGGCGACCAGATCAGGATGGGCGACCCAGGTGCCGTCATGGCCCATGCCGACCTCGCGCTCCTTGTCGGCGCGGACGCGGGCAAAGGCGGCCTCGTTGGCGGCGGGATTGTCCTTGACCGGGATCGCGGCCGACATGCCGCCCATGGCGTGGATGCCGCGACGGTGGCAGACCTTGACCAGCCGCGCCGCATAGGTGGCAAGGAACGCGCGGTCCATGGTCACCTGCGCCCGGTCGGGCAGGACATAGGCGCCATGGTTGCGCAGGGTCTTGATATAGCTGAAGATATAATCCCAGCGCCCGCAGTTCAGCCCGGCGATGTGGTCTTTCAGCTGCCAGACGATCTCATCCATCTGGAACGCCGCCGGCAGGGTCTCGATCAGGACGGTGGCCTTGATCGTGCCGGGCTCGAGCCCGGTGCGGTCTTGCGCGAACAGGAACACGTCGTTCCAGAACCGCGCCTCGTCATGGCTTTCCAGCTTGGGCAGATAGTAGAACGGGCCGCGCCCCGTCGCGGCCAGCGCGCGGCCGCAATGGAACAGGGTCAGGCCAAAGTCGAACAGGGCCGCCGACATCGGCTGCGCGGCGATCAGCACGTTGGCCTCTTGCAGGTGCAACCCGCGGGGACGCGCCATCAGCAGGGCCGGCTTTGCATCGACGCGATAGGATTTGCCGGTTTTCGGGCCGTCGTATTCCAGCACGCCGTCGCGGTAGTCGATCATGTTGGCATGACCGGCGATGATATTGGCGAAACTCGGCGCGGTCGCGTCCTCGAAATCGGCCATGAAGACCTTGGCGCCGGAATTCAGCGCATTGATCATCATCTTGCGCTCGACAGGCCCGGTGATCTCGACTCGGCGGTCGCGCAGCGCGGGCGGCACCGGCGCGGCCTCCCAGATGCCCTGGCGGATGTCCTTGGTCTCGGGCAGGTAGTCGGGCAGTTCGCCGCGGTCGATACGGTCCTGCCGGCGGGCGCGGGCGACCATCAGCGCATTCAGCCGCAGGCCGAACTTGCCCTGCAATTCGGCAAGAAAGGCCAGGGCATCGGGGGTCAGCACGCGCTCCACATCCGCAACGCTGCGCAGGATGACGGGCGGCAAGGACGCGGCGGGACGGTCAAGTGGCATGACGATTCTCCGATGACTGATACTGTCACGTTAGTAATGTCATGCTGCATCTGCATTATGTTCTTGAATTGAAAGGGTGCGTCTGTAACATCTGTCAAAACTGGCTTGTAATGTTGTCAGGACTTGTCACATGGCGCCCCGGCTTGAAAAGCTCATCATCGGCCAGCGGCTGCGGCGGCTGCGCGCCTCGCTCGGGCTGACGCAGGCGCAGATGGCCGCGGAGCTTGGGGTTTCGGCCAGCTATGTCACGCTGATCGAATCCGACCAGCGCCCCGCGTCGGCGCGGTTCCTGATGCGGCTGGCCGAGGTCTATGACCTGAACATCTCGGAACTGGCGCCCACTACCGACGCCCAGCTTGCCGCCGATTTCGGCGCCGCGCTGAAGGATCCGGTGCTGGACCTGGGCAACCTGCCCAAGGGCGAGATCGAGGCGGTGATGCAATCCTCGCCGCGGCTGGCCGCCGCCTTTGTCCGCCTGCATGACCGCTACCGCGAAAGCCTGCTGCAACCGCAGGGCGAGGACAACCCGCTGACCGACCGCGACAAGGTCGAGGTGCTGGCCGAATCCTCGCGCCCGGTCGATATGGTGCGCGGCTGGCTATACGAACAGCGCAACCATCTTGACGGGCTTGACCGCGCGGCCGAGGCGCTGGCCGACGAACTGCAGCTGCACCGTTCCGAGCCGCATATCGCCCTGACCGGCCGTCTGACCGCGCATGGCATCCGCGTGCGCATCTTGCCGGCCGAGGTGATGGGCGACCAGTTGCGCCGGTTCGATCTGCACCGCAAGGAACTGATGCTGTCGGAACTGCTGACGCAGTCCAGCCGCCGTTTCCAGATCGGCGTGCTGCTCGCCCGGTTCGAGCAGGAGGACGAGATCGCCCGGCTGGTCGCCGATGCAAGGCTGAACGATCCGGCGGCGGTGTCGCTGCTGCGGGTGTCGCTGGCCAACTACTATTCCGCGGCGGTGCAGATGCCCTATGGCCGCTTCCTGGCCGCCTGCGAATCGACGCGATACGACATCGAACTCTTGTCGCACCGCTTCGGATCCAGTTTCGAACAGACCGCGCACCGGATGGCGACGCTGCAGCGCGACGGCGCCCGCGGCATCCCGTTCTTCTTTGTCCGCGTCGACCGCGCCGGCAACATGACCAAGCGGTTCAGCGCCGGCCGGTTCCCGTTCTCGCGCTTCGGCGGCACCTGCCCCCTGTGGAACATCCACGCCGCGTTCGAGACGCCAGATCAGGTCCAGACCCAGATCATCCGCATGCCCGAGGGAGCGAACTATTTCTCCATCGCCCGGACGGTGACGCGCGCCGGTGGCAGCCATGGCCAGCCGGCGCAACGGCTGGCCATCGGTCTGGGCTGCGATGTCGCCTATGCGCCGCGGCTGATCTATGCCGAGGGCATCGACCTGACGCGCATCCGTCCGGTGGATATCGGGTTGAACTGCTATCTGTGCGAACGCAGCGACTGCGCCGCGCGGGCCCATGCGCCGATCAACCGCCGCCTGCGGGTGAACGAACGCGAACGCAGCCTCGCGATCTTCAATTTCGAGTCGGATTAGGGGCGGCCCGGCCTGCCGGACCGCCCCGTTTCCCTTACCCGCGCGGACGGGTCCGGATCTGGAACGTGTCGTAGGTGTATTCCGCCACCTGGTTCCACAGGTTGTGTTCGTTGCGGAACGCGGTCTGGCTGTCCCAGATGGTCTTGAAATCCGCGTTTTCGGCCGAGATCTGGTTGAAGATTTCGGTCGCCGCGGTCGCCGCGGCGGTCAGCACATCCTCGGGATAGGCCCGCAGTTCCGCACCGCCGGCGACAAGGCTGCGCAGCGCCGCCGGGTTGCGGGCGTCGTATTTCGCCAGCATGTCCTGGTTCGCGGTGGCGCAGGCCGACTTGAGGATCGCCTGATAGGCAGGCGGCAGTTCGTTCCAGCGGTCGAGGTTGATGAAGGTGTGGATCGCCGGGCCGCCTTCCCAGAAGCCGGGATAGTAGTAATAGGGCGCGACCTGGTTCAGCCCCAGCTTTTCGTCGTCATAGGGGCCGACCCATTCGGCGGCGTCGATGGTGCCGCGTTCCAGCGACGGATAGATGTCGCCACCCGGAATCTGCTGCGGCACCACGCCCAGCGCCTCCATCACGCGGCCGCCCAGGCCGGCAATCCGCATCTTGACGCCCGCAAGGTCGGCGATCGAGTTGATCTCCTTGCGCCACCAGCCGCCCATCTGCACGCCGGTATTGCCCGAGGCAAAGCCGATCATGTTGTATTTGGCATAGAAGGTGTTGAGAAGATCCTCGCCGCCCTGCTCGTACAGCCAGGCGTTCATGCCGCGGGCGTTCAGACCGAACGGCACGGCGGTGCCGAGCGCAAAGGTCGGATCCTTGCCGATGTAGTAATACGAGCAGGTATGCGCCATCTCGACGGTGTTGCTCGACACCGCATCGACGGCTTCGGGATTCGGCACGATCTCGCCGGCCGGGAAGGGCTGGATCTGGAACTTGCCGTCGGTGGCGTCCGAGCAGATCTTGGCGATGACTTCGGCGGCGCCCCAGATCGTGTCCAGCGTCCGCGGAAAGCCCGAGGTCAGGCGCCAGGCAAAGGACGGCGCCTCTTGCGCGATGGCCGGGGCGGCCAGCGGCACCGCCGCAGCGGCGGCCACGCCGACACCGGCGGACTTCAGGAATTTACGACGTTCCATGGTTCTCTCCCTCTAGGTAAAGCGGTTGAATGGTCGGACGGGCCCGGGGTCAGAACCCTAGGTCAAGCGGCGGTGGCGCGCTGTCGGGCAGCGTGAGCGCATCGAACGCCTCGTTCACCGCGCCTTCGTCCAGCAGCAGGTGTTCGGTCATGAACAGATCCACCACCTGCGGGAACAGGATAAGGATGATGACCAGCGACAATTGCAACCCGATCCACGGGATCGAACCCAGATAGATGTCGCGTGTCTTGACCTCGGGCGGGGCGATGCCGCGCAGGTAGAACAGGGCAAATCCGAACGGCGGATGCATGAACGAGGTCTGCATGTTCACGCACATCAGCACGCCGAACCAGACAAGGTTGATGCCCAGCGCCTCGGCCGCCGGCGCCAGCAGCGGCACCACGATGAAGGCGATCTCGAAGAAGTCGAGGAAGAAGGCGATGAAGAAGATGAAGATCATCGAGAAGATCAGGAACCCGGTCTGCCCGCCGGGCAGTTGCGACAGCAGATGTTCGATCCAGCGGCCGCCGTTGACGCCCTGGAACACCAGGCTGAACACCGTGGCGCCGATCAGGATGAACACCACCATCGCGGTGATGCGCATCGTGCCATACATGGCCTCCCAGCAGACCTTGGGGGTAAAGCGCCGCTTGAGCAGCGCCAGCACGATGGCACCGACGGCGCCCATCGCCCCCGCTTCGGTCGGAGTGGCAAGGCCCAGGAAGATCGTCCCGAGCACGAGGAAGATCAGCACCAGCGACGGCACCATCCCCCACAGGATCTTGGCCAGAAGCGGCCAGCCCCGCAGGGTCCGCGCCTCGGGCGGCAGCGCAGGCACCCGGTGCGGGCGCGTCACGGCCAGAAAGGCGATGAACAGCAGGTAGATCACCACCTGCAACAGCGCCGGCCCGAAGGCGCCCAGATACATGTCGCCGACCGACACCTGCAGCTGGTCGGCCAAAAGGATCAGGACAAGGCTGGGCGGCATGAGCTGCGCGAAGGTGCCCGAGGCGGCGATGACGCCGGTCCCGACCTTCATGTCATAGCCGTATTTCAGCATCACCGGCAGCGAGATCATGCCCATGGCGATGACCGAGGCCGCGACCGTGCCCGTTACCGCGCCCAGGATCGCGCCGACCAGAACCACGGCGATGGCCAGCCCGCCCGGCATCTTGCCAAAGGCCTGACCGGCGCCCTCCAACAGGTCTTCGGCCAGCCCGCTTCGTTCAAGGATCACGCCCATGAAGGTGAAGAACGGGATGGCCAGCAACAATTCGTTCGACATGATGCCGAAGACGCGGCTGGGCAGCGCCTGCAGGAACGGCAGCCCGAAATAGCCGATCTCGATGGCGATGAAACCGAAGGTCAGCCCCAGCGCGGCCAGCGAGAAGGCGACCGGAAACCCGATCAGCAGGAAGATGATCAGGCCGGCGAACATGGTCGGCGCAAGATAACCGTATTCAAGCATCAGGGCCTCTTACTGCGTCGGCTTTTCATAGGTGAGGTCGACGGCGCCATGCCCGACCAGCGCCGCCACGCGCTTGATCAGCTCGGCGACGCCCTGAAGGAACAACAACAGAAATCCCAACGGCAACAAACCCTTGACCGGCCAGAACAACAGGCCGCCGGCATTGGCCGACTGTTCGTTCTGCGCAAGGCTGTTCAGGAACCACGGCCAGCCGAAATAGATCATCATCGCCGTCGCCGGACCAAGAAAGAAGATCAGGCCAAAGATGTCGATCCACAGCTTCTTGCGGTCGTTGACGCTGCCATAGACCAGATCGACCCGGACATGGCCGTTCAGCTTCAGCACCCAGGGCGCCCCCAGAAGGAAGATGCCCGAGAACAACTGCCACTGGATTTCCAGCCAGGCATTCGACGACAGGTCAAAGGCATAGCGCGACACGGCATTGCCGGCGCTTATCAGGCAGGCCGCCAGCACCAGCACCGAGGCGATGATGCCAAAGACCCAGGACACGCGGTCAATCCCCGCGGCCAGTTTCAACAACGCTTGCAAATGGCCCTCCCTGGACCTCGACGACCGGGCTCGTTACGGCCCGCTTGGATACATAGGAAAGCCAAGGCCCCGGCAAGGCAAGCCTCTTTTCTGGGCAGATCGCAGGTGCCGCGTTGCGGGCAAAGATTACGTCAGGTCAACTCCTGCGCGATCCGGGCCGCCAGACGCCGCGCCACTTCCGCCTTGGCCAGCCGCGGCCAGGTCTCGGCGCCGGTCGCGGAAATCAGCGTCACCGCATTCTCGGCCCCGCCCATGATTCCCGTGGCAGGCGAAACATCGTTGGCGACGATCCAGTCGCAGCCCTTGCGCAGCCTTTTGGCCGTGGCATGGCCGATCACGTCGTCAGTCTCGGCGGCAAAGCCCACCACCAGCCGCGGCCGGCCCGCGCCCATCTGCGCGATACCGGCCAGGATGTCGGGATTTTCGGCAAAGGTCAGCGCGGGCAGCTTGCCCGCGACCTTCTTGATCTTCGATCCGCTGGCGTCGGCCACTCGCCAATCGGCCACGGCGGCGGCAAAGACGGCCGCATCGGCCGGCAATGCCGCCTGCACCGCCGCCTGCATCTGCGCCGCCGTTTCCACCGATACCACCCGCACCCCGGCAGGCGGCGGCACCTGCGCCGGGCCGGTGACAAAGGTCACGTCCGCCCCCAGATCGCGCAGCGCCGCGGCAATCGCCGTGCCCTGCGCGCCCGAGGACCGGTTGGCGATATAGCGCACCGGATCAATCGGTTCATGCGTCGGACCCGAGGTGACAAGGACATGCCGGCCCTTCAGCGGCCCGTCCGCCAGCAGGGCCTCGGCCGCCGCGACGATCTCGAGCGGTTCGGCCATGCGGCCTTCGCCGGCCTCGCCCGCCTCGGCCATCTCGCCGCGGTTCGGCCCGACGAAACGGATGCCGTCGCCCGCCAGCACGGCGCGGTTGCGCCTTGTGGCGGGATGCGCCCACATCGCCGGGTTCATCGCCGGCGCCATCAGCACCGGCCGCACCGTGGCCAGGAGCACCGCCGTTGCCAGGTCATTGGCCAGCCCCTGCGCCGCCCTGGCCATCAGATCGGCGGTCGCCGGCGCCACCAGGATCAGGTCGGCCTCGCGGGCCAGGCGGATATGGCCGACATCCTGTTCGTCCTGACGGTCGAACAGATCGGTGAACACATGGTCGGCAGTCAGCGCGCCGACCGACAGGGGCGTCACGAATTCCTGCGCCGCCGCCGTCATCACCGCCCGCACCGACGCCCCGCGTTCGCGCAGCCGCCGGATCAGCTCGAGCGTCTTGTAGGCCGCGATGCCGCCGCCGATGAGAAGAAGTATCCGTCGCCCGTCCAGCATGGGGTGCCCTCCGCGCCGCGACCCTAGGGCGCAGGCGCCGCCGGGGCAATCCGCGCCGATCCCGGGGTTGGCGTTAACCTTTCCTCAACCTCCCTGCCCTACCCGGTTAACCAAGATAAAGGGGAGAGGCTTGATGGTCGCGCAGACCTATACCGTGGCCTTCGAAGGGGTCGAGGCGCGGCTGGTCGAGGTGCAATGCGCCGTCACCGCCGGAATGCCCGGTTTCGCCATCGTCGGCCTGCCCGACAAGGCCGTCAGCGAGGCGCGCGAACGGGTGCGCGCGGCGCTGACCGGCATGGCCATCGCGCTCCCCTCGAAACGGATCACCGTCAACCTGTCGCCCGCCGACCTGCCCAAGGAAGGCTCGCATTTCGACCTGCCCATCGCGCTGGCGCTTCTCGCCGCGCTCGACATCCTGCCGCGGGACGAGGTCGAGCGGACGGTAGCCTTGGGCGAATTGTCGCTGGGCGGCGCGCTGATGCCGGTGATCGGCGCCCTGCCGGCGGCGATGGCCGCGGCCGAGGAGCACCGGATGCTGCTCTGCCCCCGCGCCTGCGGCGCCGAGGCGGCCTGGGTCGATGCCGCCGAGGTCATCGGCGCCGGCAGCCTGGCCGAGGTGATCCGCCACTACACCGGCGCCCAGCCGATTCCCGCTGCCACCCCCGGCAAGGTGACGCGCGACAGGACCGCCCGCGACCTGCGCGACGTCAAGGGGCAGGAACGGGCCAAGCGCGCGCTGGAAATCGCGGCCGCCGGGCGGCACCACATGATGATGGTCGGCCCGCCGGGATCGGGCAAGTCGATGCTTGCCGCGCGCCTGCCCGGAATCCTGCCGCCGCTCGAGCCGATGGAGGCGCTCGACACCTCGATGATCCATTCGCTGGCCGGGCTTCTGGACGAAGGCGGCATCAGCATGGAGCGGCCGTTCCGCGAACCGCACCATACCGCGTCCAGCCCCGCCATCACCGGCGGCGGCCGCGGCGCCAAACCGGGCGAGGTCAGCCTTGCCCATAACGGCGTGCTGTTCATGGACGAATTCCCCGAATTTCCGCGGCAGGTGCTGGAAACCCTGCGCCAGCCGCTGGAAACCGGTGAAATTGTCGTGGCGCGGGCGAATGCGCATGTGAAATATCCCTGCCGCTTCCTGCTGGTCGCCGCCGCCAATCCCTGCCGCTGCGGCCATCTGGCCGATGCCGCGCGCGCCTGCCCCCGCGCGCCCGCCTGCGGCGAGGATTACCTTGGCCGCATTTCCGGCCCGCTGATGGACCGCTTCGACCTGCGGGTCGAGGTGCCGCCGGTCGCCTTCGCCGACCTCGACCTGCCCGAGACGGGCGACAGTTCGGCCACCGTCGCCGCCCGCGTCGCCGCCGCCCGCGCGGTGCAATCCCGGCGTTATGACGGCATCAAGGGCGTGCGGGTCAATGCCGATGCCGAAGGCCAGTTGCTCGAATCGGTCGCCACCCCCGATGACGGCGGCCGGGCGCTGCTGACCCGCGTCGCCGAAAAGTTCGGGCTGACCGCGCGCGGCTATCACCGGGTGCTGCGGGTGGCGCGGACCATTGCCGATCTCGAGGGCAGCGACGGCGTGCGCCAGCCGCATGTGGCCGAGGCGGTCAGCTACCGGCTGGCGCTGTCGAAGGACCGCTGAACGAAACGCGCGACGTCGCGCAGCGCCGCCCGCGCCTCGGGCAGCCAGCCATCGGCGATCTGCCAGACATGCAGGCAACCGGGCCACAGGTCGAGCGTGACCTCGCCGCCGGCCGAACGCAGCCGGTCGGCCAGCCGCTCGGCATCCGACAAGAGCGCCTCCTCGGCCCCGACCTGGATCAGCGCCGGGGGCGGATCCCGGAAATCCGCCAGCAGCGGCGAGGCGGCCGGATCGGCCGGATCGGTGCCGTCAAGGTAAAGGTCGCGCAATTCGGCAATGCGCTCGATCGGCAAGAGCGGGTCGCGGGGGCCGAAACCGACAAGGCTTTCCCCCGACAGAGTCATGTCGACCCAGGGCGAAAAGGCAAAGATGCCAGCGGGGCGCTCGGCCTCTGCCAGCCGCTCGGCCAGCAGGGCAAAAGCCAGCGCGCCACCCGCCGAATCGCAGCCAAGCACCACGTCCCCGGGCCGGTAGCCCAGCGACATCAGGGCGCCCCAGGCGGCACGCACATCCTCGAGCGCCGCCGGAAACCGCGCCGCCTGCAACAGCCGGTAACGCGGGGCGCAGACCTCGACCCCGCTCAGCCGGGCGATGCGCGCCAGCATCGGGCCATGGCCGCGCGGCGATCCGGCGACAAAGGCGCCGCCGTGGATGTAGAAGATCACCCGCCGCGGCGCCGGCCGGCCGACGGCGATCCAGTGCAGTTCGGACCCGGCGGTCCGGCGCACCAGATGGGTGACATGGCCGGGACTGCGCAAGAGGAACGGCGGGCCATTGTCGAAACGGGCGACAAGTTCGGGGCTGGCGCGGGACAGGAAGGGACGGACGAACCAGCGCGACAGACGGACGGCAACCGCCATCCGCCACGACATGTCAGAGACCCCGCCTGCGTTCGATGGCGGCCCAGACCTGGGCGGCGATATTGACGCCATCGAACCGCTCCAGTTCCTGGATGCCGGTGGGCGAGGTGACGTTGATCTCGGTCAGCCAGTCGCCGATCACGTCGATGCCGACGAAGATCAGGCCCTTTTCGCGCAAGACCGGCCCGATGCGGGCGCAGATCTCGCGGTCGCGGTCGGTCAGCGCGACCTTTTCGGCACGGCCGCCGACATGCATGTTCGACCGGGTCTCGCCGGCCTGCGGCACGCGGTTGATGGCGCCGACCGGTTCGCCATCGACAAGGATCACCCGCTTGTCGCCCTGCACCACCGCCGGCAGGTATTTCTGCACGATCAGCGGCTCGCGGCTCATCGAGGTGAAAAGTTCGAAAAGGGCCGAAAGATTGCCGTCGCCCCCCGCCAGCTTGAACACCCCGGCGCCGCCGTTGCCGTAAAGCGGCTTCAGGATCATGTCGCCATGGCGCTCGCGAAAGGCGCGCAGGGTGGCGATGTCGCGGGCGATGGCGGTGGGCGGCGTCAGGTCGGGGAATTGCAGGACCAGCAGCTTTTCCGGCGAATTGCGCACCCAGAACGGATCGTTCACCACCAGCGTCCGCGGATGGATCATGTCGAGCAGATGGGTGGTGGTGATATAGCCCATGTCGAACGGCGGATCCTGCCGCAGCCAGACCACATCGAAGGTCGAAAGTTCAACCTCGGCCTCGGGCCCGAGCGTGAAATGGTCGCCCCTGACCCGCCGCACCGTCAAAGGCCAGCCGCGCGCCGTCACCCGGCCCTCCTGAAAGGCCAGCCTATCGGGCGTATAATAGAACAACTCATGCCCGCGGGCCTGCGCCTCCTCGGCCAGGCGAAAGGTCGAATCGCCGTCGATGTTGATCCCGGCAATCGGGTCCATCTGGATCGCGATCTTCAGCGGCATGGCACGTCTCCCGGTCAAAGGCCCCGTGCCTTACTGGCGCAGGTCCGCCGCCGGCGCAATGGCGTCAGGCGAAGGCGTTCTCGATCACCTGTACCCGGCCGCGGCCATCGACCAGCGCCAGATCGAACCGCACCTCGGTCAGCGATCCGCGCGGCTCGTTGCCGACATATTCCTCGGCCGCCGCCCACAACCGCCGCATCTGCCGCTCGCCCAGCCGCAACGCCGCCTCGGCAAAGCTTTTCGCCTTCTTGACCTCGACAAAGATCACCCTTTCGCCATCGCGGGCGATCAGGTCGATCTCGCCGCCCTGCCCGCGCCAGCGCCGCCGCACTACCGGCCGGCCGCGGCGGGCGTAATCGCCGGCAACGATATCCTCGGCAGCAAGGCCTGCATGATACGATGTGATCCCGCTCATTCCCCGTCCTCCAGCCCAAGGGCGATCTGGTAGACCTGCCGCCTTGGCAGGCCCAGCGCCCCGGCGACCGCGGTCGCCGCATCCTTCATCCGCATCTCGCGCATCGCCGCCTTCAGCGCCGTGCGCACCTCATCCTCGCCGATCACGGCGCCGCGGCCGCGCCCGACCAGCACCACGATCTCGCCCTTCGGCTCCTGCCCTTCAAACCCGGCCGCAAGTTCGGCCAGAGTGCCGCGCCGCACCTCCTCGAATCGCTTGGTCAGTTCCCGGGCAACGACCGCATCCCTGTCCCTGCCCAGAACATCACGCAAATCTCCTAACATTTCCCCAACGCGTTTGGGCGATTCATAGTACACCGTGGTAAACGGCAGGTCGCGCAGCGCGGCGATCTCGGTCCGCCGCGCCTCTTGCGCCGCCGGAAGAAAGCCGATGAAGGCAAAGCGTTCCGCCGGCAGCCCCGCGGTGCAAAGCGCCGCCAGCAACGCCGATGCCCCCGGCGCCGCCGTCACCGCCACCCCCGCGGCAATCGCCGCCCGCGCCAGGGTGAAACCCGGATCGGCCAGAACCGGCGTTCCCGCCTCCGAGGCATAGGCAACGGACCGCCCGGCCGCCATTGCCGCGACAAGCCGCGCCTCGGCACCGGCGCCGGAATGGTCGTGGATCGCCGCGATCTCGCGCCCGGCGAGAGGAATTCCGTGGATATCCATCAGCTTGCGCAGGGTCCGCGTATCCTCGGCCGCCAGCATGTCGGCGCTGGCCAGCACGTCGAGCGCCCGCAGGGTGATGTCGCGGGCCGATCCGATCGGGGTTGCCACCAGGTAAAGCCCCGCCGTCAACACCTTGCGTTCGAAATTCATCCCTAGACCCCGGAAGTCACTTCAATATGATCGCACCGGGCAGGTCGCGGCCGGAATCCGCAGCCCGCCCGGTCTGTCACCCGCCCGAGGGAGCGAGAGCGCATGTTTGCCCGTTTGTTCACCCGCCGCAAGGCGATCCTGTCTCTCGTGGCGGCGGCCGGGCTAGGCGCCCTTGCCGCCTGCACCCCGGTGGCCGTGGCCCCCGGCGGTCCGGCCCCCGATGTCACCCCCGGCGCGCCGGTGCAGGTGGCGCTGCTTGTGCCCAAGGGGTCGGGCAATTCGTCGGACGAATTCCTTGCCAGCAATCTGGAAAGCGCCGCGCGGCTGGCTGTTGCCGACCTGTCGGGCGTGCAGATCGACCTGCGCGTCTATGCCACCGCCGGCGACCCGGCCCAGGCCGCGCAGGTTGCCGCCCTTGCCGTTTCGGAAGGCGCCGGCATCATCCTGGGCCCGGTCTATGCCGAAGAGGCCAATGCGGTGGGTGTCGCCGTCGCCTCGTCCGGGGTGAACGTGCTGGCCTTTTCCAACAACCCGACCATCGCCGGCGGCAATGTCTTTGTCCTTGGCCCGACCTTCCGCAACACCGCCGACCGGCTGGTGCGCTATGGGCTGCGCAATGGCGTCAACAACTACATGGTCGTCTATGGCGACGACCTTCAGGGCCAGATCGGCCGCGACGCGATCCTGTCGGCGGTGCGCGGCAACGGCGGCAGCGTCGCCGGCGTCGAATCCTATGCCCTGTCGCAATCGGCGGTGATCGAGGCCGCGCCGCGCATCGCCGCCGCCGCGCGTTCGTCCGGCGCCGGCGCGGTGTTCATGACCGCGGGCGTCAACGCCGACCTGCCGATCCTCGCCACCGCCCTGCCCGAGGCCGGGCTCTCGCCCTCGGCCCTGCGCTACATGGGCCTGACCCGCTGGAACGCGGTGCCGCAGGCGCTGACGCTGCCGGGGCTGCAGGGCGGGCTCTTCGCCCTGCCCGACCAGCAGATGACCGCCCTGTTCGAAAGCCGTTATTCCGCCGCCTATGGCGCCGCGCCGCATCCGCTGGCCAGCCTTGCCTATGACGGGATCGCCGCCATCGGCGCCCTTGTCGCCCGCGGCGATGCGCAGGCCCTGTCGCGGCAGGCGCTGACCCAGCCGCAGGGGTTCCAGGGCACCTCGGGCATCTTCCGCCTGCTGCCCGACGGGACCAACGAACGCGGCCTTGCCGTGGCCGAGGTGCGGGCCGGGCAGGTGGTGGTGCTTGACCCGGCGCCGCGCGCTTTCGGCGGTGCCGGCTCCTGAGGTCTGCCCTGTCCGACACCCTCCTGCCCTGCCCGCCCGGCCGGATCTTCGATGCCGCCGCCGTCAAGGCGGCGGTCGATGCCGCCGTTGCGGCAGCGACCAGCGATCTTGACCGCCGCCGCGCCGCCGTCCGCGTCCTGGCCGAGGCGCGCGCCGCCGGCATGGCGGCGATCGCCTCGGCCCTGGCGGAAAGCCCGCGCGACGCGCGACCCGTCATCCACGCCTATGCCTGGCTGACCGACGGGATCACCCGCGCCGTCCTCGACTGCACCCTCAGCCATTTTCACCCGGCGGGCGGCGCCCCTGACAGCCTCGCCCTTATCGCCGTCGGCGGCTATGGCCGCGGCGAGATGGCGGCGTTTTCCGATGTCGACCTGCTGTTCCTGACGCCAAAGGCCATCACCCCCCGGTCCGAAAGCCTGATCGAGACCATGCTTTACATCCTCTGGGATCTGAAGCTGAAGGTCGGTCATGCCAGCCGCACGGTGAAGGACTGCCTGCGCCTTGCCGCCGAGGACATGACCATCCGCACCAGCCTGCTGGAAATGCGGCCGCTCGCCGGGGACGAGGCGCTGTTCCGCACCCTGCACGACCAGTTGCGCCACGACCTGTTCCGCTCGACCGCGCCCGAATTCATCGAGGCCAAACTTGCCGAACGGGCCGAGCGCCACCGCAAGCAGGGCGGCCAGCGGTATGTCGTCGAGCCGAATGTGAAAGAGGGCAAGGGCGGCCTGCGCGACCTGCAATCGCTCTACTGGATCAGCAAATATGTCTATGGCGCCGACAGCGCCGCCGAACTGGTGGCCCAGGGCGTCTTCACCCCCGAGGAATTCGAGACCTTCACCCGGGCCGAGGATTTCCTCTGGTGCGTGCGCTGCCACCTGCACCTGATCGCGAAACGCGCCATGGATACGCTGACCTTCGACCTTCAGGTCGAGGTCGCCGAGCGCATGGGATATGAGGATGGCGGCGGCCGCCGCGCCGTCGAGCATTTCATGCAGGATTACTTCCGCCACGCCACCAGCGTCGGCGAATTGACCCGCATCGTGCTGACCGCGCTTGAGGCGTCCCATACCAAGCCCGAGCCGATGCTGACCCGGCTGATGACACGCCGGCCCAAGGCGCGCGCGCCCTATGCGATCAAGCAGAACCGGCTGACGGTGGGCGACATTCCCGGCTTCTTTGCCGATCCGCTGAACATGCTGCGCATCTTTGAAGAGGCGGTGCGCACCGGCCTTCTCCTCCACCCCGATGCGATGCGCCTGCTGTCGGCGAACCTGCACCGCATCGACGATGCCTTGCGCGAAAACCCCGAGGCGAACCGCATCTTCCTTGATACCCTGCTCAGGCATGGCAACCCGGAACGGGCGCTGCGGCGGATGAACGAGCTGGGCGTGCTGGGCGCCTTCATCCCCGAATTCGAACGCATCGTCGCGATGATGCAGTTCAACATGTATCACCATTACACCGTCGACGAACACACGATCCAGGCGATCCGCCACCTTGCCGCCATCGAACGCGGCGAGCTGACCGAGGATCTGCCGCTGTCGTCGCAGATCCTTCAGGCCGGCGTGAACCGCCGGGTGCTGTATCTTGCCATCCTGTTCCACGACCTTGGCAAGGGCCGTCCCGAGGATCATTCCGTCATCGGCGCGCAGATCGCCCGCCGCCTTGCGCCGCGCTTCGGCCTGTCGAAGAAGGAATGCGAGACGGTGGAATGGCTGGTCCGCTACCACCTTCTCATGTCCGACATGGCGCAGAAGCGCGACATCGCCGACCCGCGCACCGTGCGCGATTTCGTCAAGGCAGTGCAGACGCAAGAACGACTTGACCTGCTGACGGTGTTGACGGTCTGCGACATCAACGGCGTCGGGCCGGGGACGTGGAACAACTGGAAAGCGGTGCTGATGCGCGCCTTGTGGCGGGCGACCTCGGACGCGCTCGCCTCGGGTGGCGAGGCGGCAAGCCGCGAACTGCGCGAGGACGAGGCCCGCCGCGCCCTGCGCGAGGCGCTGGCCGACTGGCCCGCCGCCGATCTGCGGACCGAGACCGGGCGCCATTACGGCCCCTACTGGCAGGGCCTGCCGACCAGCGCGCATGTGGTCTTTGCCAATCTCCTGCGCGGCATCACGCCCGAGGAAATCCGCATCGACCTGCATCCCGAACCCGACCGCGACGCCACCCGCGCCTGTTTCGCCATGGCCGACCATCCGGGCCTGTTTTCCCGGATGACCGGGGCGCTGGCCCTGGTCGGCGCCAATGTGGTCGACGCGCGGACCTATACGTCCAAGGACGGATGGGCCACCGCGATCTTCTGGGTGCAGGATGCCGAGGGCCACCCCTACGAGGAATCGCGCCTGCCGCGCCTGCAGCAGATGATCGTCAAGTCGTTGAACGGCGAGGTCATCACCCGCGAGGCGCTGCAATCCAAGGACAAGATCAAGAAGCGCGAACAGGCGTTCCGCGTCCCGACCTCGATCACCTTCGACAACGACGGGTCCGAGATCTACACGATCATCGAAGTCGACACCCGCGACCGCCCGGCGCTGCTTTATGACCTGACGCGGACGCTGGCTGCCAACAATGTCTATATCGCCAGCGCGGTGATCGCGACCTATGGCGAACAGGTGGTCGACACCTTCTATGTCAAGGACATGTTCGGGCTGAAGTTCCATTCCGAAAGCCGCCGCCGGGCGCTGGAACGCAAGCTGCGCGAGGCCATCGAACAGGGCGCGGCGCGGGCACGGGCCTGACCGGACGGGCGATGGACAACGCCGAACGTCCCGATAGAGTGCGGCGCAAAACCGGGGGCAGAGCTTGGCACAACCGATCCGCCTGATCCGCGGCGCCGTCACCGTCGGCCTGTGGACGCTGCTGTCGCGCGGCGCCGGGTTCCTGCGCGACGTTCTGATGGCGGCCTATCTGGGCACCGGGCCGGTGGCCGATGCCTTCAACGTCGCCTTCGCCCTGCCCAACATGTTCCGCCGCTTCTTTGCCGAGGGTGCCTTCGCGCTGGCCTTCGTGCCGATCTATGCCAAGAAACTCGAGGCCGGCGAGGATCCCTCGGGCTTTGCCCGCGACGCCTTTTCCGGCCTTGGCGCGGTGCTGGTGGCCTTTTCGGTCATCGGCACCCTGGCGATGCCCTGGCTGGTCTGGGCCATGGCCAGCGGTTTCGCCGGCGATGCCCGGTTCGGGCTGGCCGTCGACTATGGCCGCATCACCTTTGTCTATATCCTGTTCGTGTCGCTGGTGGCGCTGCTGTCAGCGGTGCTGAACGCGCATGGAAGGTTCACCGAATCCGGCATGGTGCCGGTGCTGATGAACCTGATCTTCATCGCTGCCATGCTGATGGCCGATCTTGCCGGCTGGGACATGGGGCTGACGCTGGCCTGGACCACGCCGCTGACCGGGATCATCCAACTGGGCTTTACCTGGGTCGCGGCGAAACGGGCGGGCCTGTCGATCCGCCCCGTCTGGCCGCGGATGACGCCGGACCTCAAACGCCTGCTGGTCATCGCCGGACCCGTGGTTCTGTCGGGCGGCATCGTGCAGATCAACCTTGTCGTCGGTCGCCAGATCGCCAGCTATACCGAAGGCGCGGTCAGCTGGCTGGTCTATGCCGACCGGCTGTATCAACTGCCGCTGGGCGTGGTGGGCATCGCCATCGGCACCGTCCTGCTGCCCGACCTGTCGCGCCGCCTGCGCGCCGGCGACGTGACCGGCAGCCGCGATGCGCTGAACCGCGCCGCCGAATTCGCGCTGGCCCTGACCCTGCCCGCCGCGGTGGCGCTGGTGGTGATTGCGCTGCCGCTGGTGTCGGTCCTTTATGGCCGCGGCGCCTTTACCGCCGACGACGCGCGGGCCACGGCGCTGGCTCTGGCGATCTACGGCGCCGGCCTGCCGGCCTTCGTCCTGCACAAGGTGCTGCAGCCGCTGTTCTATGCGCGCGAGGATACCGCCCGCCCGTTCCGCTATGCGCTGGTGGCGATGGTGCTGAATGTGGTCATCGCGCTGGGGCTGTGGCCGGTGCTGGGCTGGTCCGCCGCCGCCTGGGGCACCACGCTGTCAGCCTGGGGCATGGCCGCGCAACTGTGGATCGGCTCGCGCAACATGGGCGAGGCGGCGATGACCGATGCACGGCTGCGCGACCGGCTGTGGCGGCTGGTCGCGGCCTCGGTCGTGATGGGCGTCGTGCTCTGGGCCGCGGCCTGGGGCCTGTCGGGCTGGCTTGCCGCGCCGGGCCTGCGCTATGCGGCGCTGGCGGCGCTGGTGGCGGCGGGGATGGTCAGCTATGGCGCCGCGGCCTTTGGACTGCGCGCCCTGCGGCCGGCGGAACTGCGCGCGGCCCTGCGCCGCCGTTAACGCGCCTGGATCCGCCGCCGAAGCGCGGCAAGGCCGCCGGGGCTGACCACCGAGGACACCGCGAACCCCGCGGCAAATCCGGCCAGATCGGCGACAAAGGCCGGGTCGAACCCGCCGCCGATCAGCGGGCCAAGCACCGCAAAGACCAGTTGCACGATCAGCAGCATCCCGATCAGCCGAAACGCCCGCAGCCGGTTTTCGCCCTTCTGCCCCAGCCGCAGCCACAGGATATAGCTGAAGGCCCCGATCAGCGCATAGACACCGGGATAGCAGCCGAACAGCCAGCGCGTCCCGTCGATCAGCAGGCCAAAGGCCACGGCCCCGGCCAGCAGACCGGCCAGAAACACCGCCAGCACCGCCCACCAGCGGAACACGTCGCCGACGAACTTGCCCAGCGCGAGAAGCAGCGCGCCGCCGAACAGCGCATGGGTGAAACTGCCGTGGACAAAGGCATAGGTGACAAAGCGGCGGACCATCTCAAACGACCGGTCGCCAAGGCCCACCACCTGTTCCCAGATCACCGGCGAAAACCCCCAGCCCCGCACCAGCTCCATCCGCAGCCCGACGGCGGCCTGCCCGGCCCCGGTCAGCCCGGCTTCGGTCAGCGATACCCAGGCCTCGACCACGGCGATCAATGCCACGAGCACGATCACAACCGGCGCCACCGGGTTCATCGGCAATTCGGGTCTGGCGCTCATCCGCGGCCTCCTTGACGGGATACGGGGTCATCGCTAATTCCATGCGGCCCCGATTTCCAGAAGGCCGGCCATGAACGCAGCAAATTTCACCCCCCGCGTGTTTTCCGGCATCAAGCCTTCGGGCGGGCTGACGCTGGGCAATTATCTTGGCGCGATCAAGCGGTTCGTCGCCATGCAGGGCGGCGCGTTCGAGACGATCTATTGCGTCGTCGACCTGCACGCGATCACCGTCTGGCAGGATCCGGCCGAACTGCGCCACGCCACGCGCGAGGTCGCGGCGGGCTATATCGCCGCGGGGATCGATCCCGAACGCTCGATCCTGTTCAATCAGGCCCGGGTCAGCCAGCACACCGAGCTTGGCTGGATCTTCAACTGCGTCGCCCGCGTCGGCTGGATGGACCGCATGACGCAGTTCAAGGAAAAGGCCGGCAAGAATGCCGAAAAGGTCAGCCTTGGCCTTTATGCCTATCCCTCGCTGATGGCCGCCGACATCCTGCTGTATCACGCGACCCATGTGCCGGTGGGCGAGGACCAGAAACAGCATGTCGAGCTGACCCGCGACATCGCGCAGAAGTTCAACCACGACTTCAAGGTCGATTTCTTTCCCGAAACCAAGCCGGTGATCGAAGGTCCGGCGATGCGGATCATGAACCTGCGCGACGGGACCAAGAAGATGTCCAAGTCCGGGGAATCGGACATGGAGCGGATCAACATGACCGACGATGCCGACGCCATCTCGAAAAAGCTCAAGAAGGCGCGCACCGACATGGCGCCGCTGCCCGAAACGCTCGACGGTCTCGACGGCCGGCCCGAGGCGCGCAATCTGGTCGACATCTATGCCGCGCTGGCCGACCTGACGCCGCAACAGGTGCTTGACCTCTATCCCGGCGCCGGCTGGGGCACGTTCAAGCCGGCCCTGGCCGATCTGGCGGTTGACAGGCTGGCCCCGATCAGTGCCGAGATGGCGCGGCTGATGGCCGATCCCGCCGAGATCGACCGCATCCTGGCGCGCGGCGCCGAACGCGCCCGCGGGATCGCGGCGCCGGTGCTGGAACGGACCTATGAAATCGTCGGGCTGGTGACGCGGTAGGCAACCGCGTTTCGGCCAGCCGCGGCCGCAGAAGAGCCTGTGGCGCCTGAGCCGGGCGCGTCTGCCAGGGCAGGGCCTTGTGCGTCCAAGAGCAGGCCCGGTGCGTTTATCGCGCCTTCTGTGCCATCCTGCATGGTCCTACATGACGGGGCAAAGGAGCCTCGCCATGACCTTCATCGCGCCCGCGGCAACCCGCGTCGGCCATGTCCATCTCAAGGTCTCGGACCTTGACCGTGCCGTCGCCTTCTATTCCGGCATCCTCGGTTTCCAGGTCACGCAAAGGTATGGCCGGCAGGCGGTGTTCCTGTCGGCGGGCGGCTATCACCACCATATCGGCCTGAACACCTGGGAAAGCGCCGGCGCGCCACCGCCGCCGCCGGGCCACACCGGGCTGTACCATTCGGCCTTTCTCTACCCCGACCGAAGGGCGCTGGCGCAGGTGCTGGCCAGCATCCGCCGCGCCGGCTGGCCGATCGACGGCGCGTCCGACCATGGCGTGTCCGAGGCGATCTATCTGCGCGATCCCGACGACAACGGCGTCGAACTCTATCGCGACCGGCCCGAGGCCGACTGGCCGCGGGCGCCGGACGGCCTGTTGCGGATGGTGACCCGGCCGCTCGACCTTGACGCGCTGCTGGCCGAGGCGTGATCCGTCACACCGGCGATTCATTCGCCGGCAAGTATGGCGCCGCGCGGCCCCCTCCGCGCGGTCCCGACCCTGCTGGCGCGCCCGGTCCCGCGGGCGCGCCGTTCCACCGCCCGGCACATTTTCCGGCGCTGAAAGGTGCAGGAGAGGGAGCCACCGGACTGCCCGCCCTCAGGCCGCCACCGGCTCGGGCAGGCGGATCACCGTCACCGAACAGGGCGCCTCGGCCACCACCTGGCTTGACACCGACCCGAGGTAACGGCGCCGCGTCGAATGGCCCCGCGCGCCCATCAGGATATGGCTGACCGGATTCTGCGTCGCATGGTCGATCAGCGCCTGACCGGGATCCGAGGATTCCAGCACGGCGAAGGTCAGCCTTTCCTCGGGCAGGTCAAGGTCGGCGCCCCAGTGCCGCAGCGCCACCAGCCGCGCCACATGCAGGTTGGTGCCCTCGTCATCGGTGCCGGAATCGACCCCCAGCACCGCGGTCTTGATGACGTTGACGCAGGCGACCCGCGCTTCGGGCTCGATCACCAGCATCCGCCGCACGGCGCCGCGCAGCGCGGCGGCCAGCGGCTCCATCGCCGGCGACAGGTCGACGGCGACCATCAGGATCGGCGCGCGGTCCACCTGCGCGGCGATGCTTGCGGGCGGGGCAAACCCCTTGAGCCGGCGCATCTGCCGCTTGCGCCGCCAGACCGCCGGCCATCGGTCCTGCCGCAGCTTCATGCCGCGCGCCGTCAGCACCACCTGCGCCGGGTTGCTCAGGTCGAACAGCATCTGCGCCGCGGATTGATAGCGGTCGGCCGGATCGACCTCGAGCGCGCGCAGGATGATTTCCTGCATCCATTCCGGCAGCGCGGGAACAAGGGCGCGCGGCGGCACCGGATCGCGCCACAACCGCTTGCGCACGCCGCGCAGCCGTTCCGGCTGGCCAAAGGGCATCCTGCCGGTGGCCAGCTCATAAAGCATCGCCCCCAGCGCAAAGATGTCGCTGCGCGGATCAAGGCGCGAGCGCAGGAATTGTTCGGGCGCAAGATAGGGATAGGTGCCCAGGGGAATGGTGAACTGTTCGGCCAGAAGGTCGGGCAGGTCGGCATGGCGCGACAGGCCAAAGTCGATCAGCACCATCTCGCCGCTGGCGCGCTGCAGCATGTTCGCGGGCTTGAGGTCGAAATGCACCACCCCCTGCCGGTGCAGGTCATGCACCGCCGCGACCATCCGCGCCGCCGCCTCGATCAGGTCCGACAGCGGCAGCGGCGCCTTGCCGGCAAGGGCCAGAAGCGATTCGCCCGGGATCCGTTCGGTGACGATATAGGGCAGGCCGTCGAAACCGCCGATGCCCATGACTCGCGGCACATGCGGCCCGGCCAGCCGCGGCAGGATCATCTGCTCGACCTCGAACCCGACAATGGTGGGGCCGTCGTCGCCATCAAGGATCGTCGGGATCTTCATGACCATCGGCGTGCGATAGAGCGGGTTCGTCACCTCCCATATGGTGGCGAATCCGCCCCGGTGCAGCATCTCGCCCAAAGTAAAGCCGTCGATCTCGAGGCCGGGGCGGGGGGTCGGTTGCATGTCATTCTCCGGTCAGGATGCGGCGGGCCAGCGGCTCGGGCAGGCCGGCGGCACGGATTTTCGCCACGGTCGCGGCTGTGTCATAGGGCGTGCGGCGAAAGGTCAGGGTCGCGGCGGTACTGTCCCAGATCGCCCAGCCGGCCTGCGCCACGCCGTCGCGCGGCTGGCCGACGCTGCCGATGACGGCAAGCCAGCGGCGGCTGGGGATCAGCGGCACCGGCCGGCCGGTCGTCACCACCTGTTCGGTGACGATCGTGTCGGGGCGGCGGGCGTAAAGTTGCGGCACATGGACATGGCCGCAGAAGATCGCCCGTTCCGGCGTGACCGAAAACGCCGCCCGCGCCATGCCTTCCGAGGTGATATAGATCCAGTCCTCGGGCGACATCGGGCTGGCATGGACCAGAAGAGCACCCTCCAGCGTCGCCCGCATCGGCAGCGTCGCCAGCCGGGTGCGGGTATCGACATCAAGCTGCGCCGCGGTCCAGTCCAGCGCGGCCGCCGCAACCGGGTTCATCGACCCGTCACGCCCGGCCATGGCGGCATCGTGGTTGCCGCGCAGGCAGATGGCGCCCTCCTCGGCCATCAGGCGGAACACGCGGTCGGCGCACCAGACCGGATCGGGGCCATAGCCCACGACATCGCCCAGAATGGCGATGCGGTCGATGGCGTGCTGGCGCAAATCCGACAGCACCGCCGCCAGCGCCTCACGATTGGCGTGAATGTCGCTCACTAGCGCGATGCGCATGGTTCCTCCGCTGCTCCCCGGCCGCTCTTGTCAGTGCCGGCCCGGATCGTCCATGATCCATATCAGACGAAGGGGGTGGCCCATGCGCAAATTCCTTGTGGTGCTGGACGACACCCGCGAATGCCTGAACGCCATGCGCTTTGCCGCGATGCGCGCCAGCCATACCGGGGGCGGCGTGCAGATCCTGTCGGTGATCCGGCCCGACGAATTCAACCACTGGGCCGGCGTCGGCGAGATCATGCGCGAGGAAGCGCGCGAGCGGATCACCGTGCATTTCGAGGTCTTTGCCAAATGGATGCGCGACAAGCAGGGCGTGCATCCCGAACTGGTGATCCGCGAGGGCGAGCCTGTGGCGCAGATCCTGGCCCAGATCCGCGAGGATGCCGAGATCGGGATTCTGGTGCTGGGCGCCGGAAATGACCGCAAGGGGCCCGGGCCGCTTGTCACCGAACTGACGCGGCAATCGGGGTCGCTGCCCTGCCCGATCACCATCGTGCCGGGCGACATGACCAAGGAACGGCTCGAGGCGATCACCTGAATGGACTGGCGGCTTGGCCTTGCCATGCTGGGCGCGATCCCGCTTCTGGCAATGGCATTTCAGGGACTGACGCAACTGCTGCCGCCGCTTGCGGGCTATGGCATGGGCCTTTGCCTTTACTGGCTGGTGATCGGCACTGCCGTGCTCCTGACCACGACGCCCTCTGACCGCGCCGCGCTGATGGTGCTCCGGATGCCGGGGCGCGGGCTGGTGCTGCTGGGACTGCTGCCGGTGGTGGCCTTGGGCTGGGTCGCGCTTGGCACGCTGCAATCGGTGTCGCTGCCGGTGGTGGCCTTCCTGCTGATCGCCGCCGCGGCTCTGGTCAACGGCACGCTCGAGGAGCTGTTCTGGCGCGGCGCCATCCTGCCCCGCCCCGACCGCGAGGGGATTGCCGTCGCCCTGGCCCTGTTCGTCGCCTTGCATGTCGCGCTCCTCTTCGCCCAAGGCATCACCCTGCGCGGCGGGCCGCTGGCCTTGCTGGGCGGCGCGCTGGTTCTGGGGGCGATCTGGATGGCGATGCGGCTGCGCAGCGGCACTGTCGGCGCCGGCATGGCCGGCCATGTCGCGGTCAACCTGTTCGCCTTCACCGATCTGGTGGCGCTGAACTGGCCGGCGGCAAGCTAGGCCGGGCCATTTGACGTGGGGTCAACGCCATGTCGCAACCGCATGGCGCCCATGCCGAATACGGTCTTTTCGCAGGCGCAGCATGGGTCCATATCCGCCGCGGGGGAGAGCAAGGAGCACAAGATGTTCAACCGCCCGATGACCGCCACAACCCGCGCCGCCGCCCTGCCGGTGCCCGGACTTGACTACTTCGCCGAAGTGCCCGCGCAGGTCCCGGCCGCCGCCGATGCGCCCGCCAGCGAAAGGCCCGAGGACGCGCCGCACGCCGCGCTTGACCAGATGTTCGGCTATTACGCCTGAGGCGCCGCACCCGTCACGACGCCAGACCGGCACCCGCCTGCGGCAACACGTCGCCGCGCGGGTGGCGGCTCTGGCCCCTTTCCGGCCGGTTTAGAACCGTTCCAAACCTTGACTGGACCCGCCACAAGGCGCATATCTGATGCCCGAGGGAAAAAGGCAGGAAAGCCATGTTCATCCAGACCGAATCCACGCCCAACCCGGCCACGCTGAAATTCCTGCCCGGTCTGACCGTGCTTGATGCCGGCACCGCCGACTTCCCCACTGCCGACAGCGCAACCCGCTCGCCCCTCGCCCGGCGCATCTTCGCCAGCGGCGGCGTCGCCGGCGTGTTCCTCGGCCATGATTTCGTCACGGTGACCAAGGCCGCGGATGTGGAATGGGACCATATCAAGCCGGCGATCCTTGGCGCGGTGATGGAGCATTTCCAGTCCGGCCAGCCCGCCATCGAGGGCGAGGCCGCCGCCGCCCACGAAGCCGCCACCTCGGGCGAGGATGAGGGGATCGTGAAGCAGATCAAGGAGTTGCTTGACACCCGCGTGCGGCCCGCCGTGGCGCAGGATGGCGGCGACATCACCTTCCACGGCTTTGACCGCGGCGTCGTCTATCTCAACATGAAGGGGTCCTGCGCGGGCTGCCCGTCCTCGACCCTGACGCTGAAGATGGGGATCGAGAACCTGCTGCGCCACTACATCCCCGAGGTGGTCGAGGTCCGGCCCGTCGCCGCGTAACGCTTTCGCCGCCTGATCCGTGACGCTGATCCTTGCCCTTGACGCATCGGCCGCGCATTGCGCGGCCGCTTTGCTGTGGCACGACCGCTGCCTGACCCGGGTCGAGCCGATGACCACCGGCCAGACCGAACGGCTGGCGCCGATGATCGCCGACCTGCTGGCCGAGGGCGGGACCGATTGGAGCAACCTCACCGCCCTTGCCGTCGGCACCGGCCCCGGCAATTTCACCGGCACCCGCATCGCCGTGGCCTTTGCCCGCGGCGTCGCTCTGGCGCGCGGCATCCCGGCCATCGGCATCACCGGATTCGACAGCATCGCGCAGGCGGCGGGGCGGCAACCGCCGTTCTGGGCGGTGATCGCCGCCACCCGCGGCCAGATCTATGCGCAACGCTTCGGCGATGGGCCCGCCACCCCGGTCATCCTTGAGGAGGCCGCCGTCGCCACGCTGGACGCGCCGGTAATCCGCCAGTCCGACCTGACCGCCGCCGCGCTGATTGCCGCCACCGCACGCGCCTGCCTGCCGCGCCTGGCCGCGCCGCAGCCCCGCCCGACGCCGCTGTATCTGCGCGGTGCCGATGCCGCGCCGATGCGCGATCCGCCGCCGCGGATCCTGCCGTGACGCCCGAAGCCCTTGCCGCCACCCATGCCGCGGCCTTCACCGTCGACCGGCCGTGGAGTGCGGCCGAACTGGCCGCCCTCCTCGCCCTGCCCGGCACGATCCTGACCGGCGACACCCGCAGTTTCGTCCTGGGCCGCGTCACGCTGGACGAGGCCGAAGTCCTGATCATCGCCACAAGGCCCGAAGCGCGCCGGCAGGGTCTGGCCCGCGCCCGCCTTGCCGGTTTCGAGGACGCGGCGGCCGCGGCCGGCGCGACATCGGTGTTCCTTGAAGTCGCCGCCGACAACACCGCCGCCATCGCGCTTTATCTTGGCGCGGGCTATGCCCGGATCGGGCGGCGGCGCGCATATTACCACCGCGCCAACGGCACCGCCGTTGATGCCCTTGTCCTGCGCAAGGCCATCATCCTGCGGCAGCCGAACAAAGATTCCAGTTGACCGCATCCGGACGCCATTGCCTTATCGGGCCATGATCCGGCAAAAGACCGGCTCTGTACGGGGCCGGTCTTGCCGCGCCCCCAAAGACTGTATCGGGAGAGACCTATGACCGTGAAATCGACCTACTTCGGCGCCGCCGCCGCGCTGGCCCTTGTTGCCGGTGCCGCCGCCGCCGACCCGGCCGTGATCTATGACCTTGGCGGCAAGTTCGACAAATCCTTCAACGAATCGTCCTACAACGGCGCCCAGCGCTGGGCCGACGAAACCGGCAGCGCCTTTGCCGAGGTCGAGCTGCAATCGGATGCGCAGCGCGAACAGGCGATCCGCCGCTTTGCCGATGAAGGCTACAACCCGATCATCATGGCCGGCTTCATGAACGCGACGCCGCTGGCCACCATCGCGCCGGAATATCCCGACACCACCTTTGTCATCATCGACGCCGTGGTCGATGCGCCGAACGTCCGTTCGGTCGTGTTCAACGAACACGAAGGGTCGTATCTGGTCGGCATGCTGGCGGCCATGGCCTCGGAATCGGGCACCGTCGGCTTTGTCGGCGGCATGGACATCCCGCTGATCCGCAAGTTCGGCTGCGGCTATGCCCAGGGCGTGCTGGCGGCGAACCCCGATGCCACCGTCATCGCCAACTTCACCGGCACCACGCCCGCGGCGTGGAACGATCCGGTCAAGGGGTCGGAACTGACGCTGGCGCAGATCACGCAAGGAGCCGATGTGGTCTATGCCGCGGCCGGCGCGACCGGCGTGGGCGTGCTGCAGACCGCGGCCGACCAGGGCATCTATTCGATCGGCGTCGATGCCAACCAGAACTACATGCACCCCGGCTCGGTCCTGACCTCGATGCTCAAGCGCGTCGACAACGCGGTGTATGAAGCGATGCTGGCCGGCCCCGAAGTGGCCACCGGCCTGCAGGTCATGGGCATCGCCAATGGCGGCGTCGGCTATGCGCTGGACGAATTCAACGCCGAACTGATCACGCCCGAGATGCAGGCCGCCGTCGACGCCGCCGCGGCCGAAATCGCCGCCGGCACGCTGGCCGTCCACGACTACTCCACCGACGAGACCTGCCCCGCGATCACGTTCTGATCCGCGAACCACGACAGACCGGAGGGCCGCAGCCGGCAACGGCGCGGCCCTTTCCGCAAGCAGAAAAGACCGACAGGGATATGACATGAGCCTGGGACGCGCCTGTGCCCTGATCGCCGTGGCGGCAACGCCGGCGCTGGCCGAGACCATCCGGTTCGAGGCCGACGACAGCATACTGATCGTCCGTGGCCGGCAGTCGGGCACAATCGCCCGTTTGGAATTTCTTGCCGAAGGCGACGGTCGCATCCAGTGCGTCGCGCTTGATGCCGCGGGCAAGCCGCTTGCGGTCGAAACCACCTTTGCCGACCTTGGCGTGATCCTCTTCGACGACCTGTCCGTCGCGGATGTCGCCAATGTCGTCTGCCAGCCTCGCGAGTGAGAAAAGCATGACCGCCCCAGCCATTGAACTGAAGGGCATTTCCAAGGCGTTCGGCCCGGTTCAGGCCAACAAGGACATTTCCATCCGGGTGATGCCGGGCACGATCCACGGCATCATCGGGGAAAACGGCGCCGGCAAATCGACGCTGATGTCGATCCTTTATGGCTTTTACCGCGCCGACGCCGGCGAAATCTGGATCAACGGCCAGCACACCCAGATCCCCGACAGCCAGGCCGCGATCCGCGCCGGCATCGGCATGGTGTTCCAGCATTTCAAGCTGGTCGAGAATTTCACCGTGCTGGAAAACGTCGTGCTGGGCGCCGAGGAAGGCGCGCTTCTGCGCCCGTCGCTCGCCCGTGCGCGGGCCGAGCTTGAGCGGCTGGCCCGGGAATACGAATTGCAGGTCGATCCCGACGCGGTGATCGAGGAGATCGGCGTCGGCATGCAGCAGCGGGTCGAGATCCTCAAGGCGCTGTATCGCAAGGCCGATATCCTGATCCTGGACGAACCCACCGGCGTCCTGACGCCGGCCGAGGCCGACCACCTGTTCCGCATCCTCCGCAACCTGCGCGATCAGGGAAAGACGATCATCCTCATCACCCACAAGCTGCGCGAGATCATGGAGATCACCGAGGAAGTGTCGGTGATGCGCCGGGGCCAGATGGTGGCAACGGTAAAGACCGCCGAAACCTCGCCCCCCGAACTGGCCGAACTGATGGTCGGGCGCAAGGTTCTGCTGCATGTCGAAAAGGCCGCGGCCCGTCCGGGCGAGGTGCTGCTTGCGGTCCGCGACCTTGCGGTGACCGACGCCAAGGGCGTGCAGCGCCTGCGCGGCATTTCCTTCGACCTGCGCGCGGGCGAGATTCTGGGCATCGCCGGGGTGGCGGGCAACGGCCAGTCGGAACTTCTTGAAATCCTTGGCGGCATGATGAAGGCCACCGGCGGGTCGGTGACGGTCAAGGGCCAGCCGCTCGACCTCACCGGGCATGACGCCAACGGCCGCGCGCGGCGCCAGATCGGCATCGGCCATGTCCCCGAGGACCGCCAGGCCGAGGGCCTGATCATGGAATTTGCCGCCTGGGAAAACGCCATCTTCGGCTATCACGATGCGCCGGAATACCAGAAGAACCGCCTGCTGATGGACAATGCCGCGATCCGCAGCGACGCGGCGGGCAAGATGCAGCGTTTCGACGTGCGCCCGCCCGATCCGGAACTCAAGGCCAAGTCGTTTTCCGGCGGCAACCAGCAGAAGATCGTCGTCGCCCGCGAAATCGAACGGCACCCAGACATCCTGCTGGTCGGCCAGCCGACCCGCGGCGTCGACATCGGCGCCATCGAATTCATCCACAAGCAGATCGTCGCCCTGCGCGATCAGGGCAAGGCGATCCTGCTGGTCTCGGTCGAACTGGACGAGATCATGAGCCTGTCCGACCGCGTCGCCGTCATGTTCGACGGCCGCATCATGGGCGAACGCGACCCCAAGGCCACCAATGCCGGCGAACTGGGGCTTTTGATGGCCGGCGTGACCGGAGAGGCCGCGTGATGACCAAGCTTCCGAACTGGGCCGATGTGGTCCTGATCCCGCTGATCTCGATCCTTCTCGCGCTGATCCTGTCCGGCGTCGTCATCGCCGCCATCGGGGAAAACCCGCTGCGCGCGCTGGCGATCATGGTTGACGGCGCCTTCGGCAATTCGGCGAATTTCGGCTATACGCTGTATTACGCGACGAATTTCATCTTCACCGGCCTTTGCGTCGCCATCGCCTTTCACGCAAAGCTGTTCAACATCGGGGCCGAGGGGCAGGCGACGCTGGGTGGCCTTGGCGTGGCGCTGGTCTGCCTCTACATCCCCTGGCCGCACTGGACCGTGGCACTGGTCGCGGCAACCATCGCCGCCATGGCCTTTGGCGCCGCCTGGGCCGCGATCCCGGCCTGGCTGCAGGTCAAGCGCGGCAGCCATATCGTCATCACCACGATCATGTTCAACGCCATCGCCGCGGCGCTGCTGAACTACCTGCTGGTCAATGTCATCAACCTGAAAGGGTCGATGGACACCGCCACGGCGCCTTTCCCGGCCACGACGCATCTGCCGAACCTGGCCGACATCCTCGGGCTGATCGGCATTCCCTTTGCCCGCACCTCGCCGGCCAACATCGCCCTGCTGATCGCGCTTGCCGCCGCGGTCATCGTCTGGGCGGTGATCTGGCGGACGCGGCTGGGATACGAGCTGCGCGCCTTTGGCCATTCGGATTCGGCGGCGCGCTATGCCGGGATCGACGCCTTCCGCATCACCATGATCGTCATGCTCGCCTCGGGCGCGCTGGCGGGCCTGCTGGCCATCAACAAGGTGATGGGCGAGGGCGAGCGGCTGGTCATGGGCGCGGTCGAGGGCGCCGGTTTCATCGGCATTGCCGTGGCGCTGATGGGGCGCAACCATCCGGTCGGCGTGGTGCTGGCCTCGCTTCTGTTCGGGGCGCTGACCCAGGGCGGCCAGATCCTCAGCCAGAATCAGGAAACCTCGATTCCGGTGGAACTGGTCGTCGTCATCCAGGCGCTGGTCATCATGTTCACCGGCGCGCTCGACAACATGGTACGGGCGCCGCTGACGCGGCTGTTCTGGTTGTTCCGGCGACCGCCGGCCACCGGCAAGGCGGGGGAATAGGCCATGGATTTCCTGACCATCCTCCTCATCCTCGATTCGACGCTGCGGCTGGCGACGCCGCTGCTGCTTGCCTGCCTTGCGGGGCTCTTTTCCGAACGCGCCGGGGTGTTCGACATCGGCCTTGAGGGCAAGATGCTGATGGCGGCCTTTGTCGCCGCCGCCGTCGCCTATGGCACCGGATCCGCCTGGATCGGGCTGTTCGCGGCGATCCTGTCGTCGCTGGTCCTGTCCGGCCTGCACGGGCTTGCCGCCATCGTGTTCAAGGGCAACCAGCTGATTTCCGGGGTGGCGCTGAACTTTCTTGCCGCCGGGCTGACCGTCCTCATCTCGAACGCCCTGTTCGCACAGGGCGGACGGACGCCGCAGATCCCGGCCGAGGCACGGTTCAACCCGATCATCCTGCCCGGCGCCCTGACACGGGTGCGCGACATCGCGCAGGCCGATCCGCCGCTACAGATCTGGTCGGAACTGATCTCGGGCCATTCGATCATCGTGCCCTTTACCCTGCTCCTGGTGCCGCTGTCGTGGTGGGTGCTCTATCGCACCCGCTTTGGCCTGCGGCTGCGCGCGGTGGGCGAGAATCCGGCCGCCGTCGATACCGCCGGCGTCTCGGTGGTGCGGCTGCGCTGGGCGGCATTGGCCATTGGTGGCGTGCTGTGCGGCGTGGCGGGGGCGTATCTGTCGACCGCGCTGCAGGCCGGTTTCGTCAAGAACATGACCGCCGACCGCGGCTATCTTGCGCTCGCCGCGCTGATCTTTGCCAAATGGAAGCCGTGGCCCGCGCTTTGGGCCTGCCTGCTGTTCGGCTTCCTGCAGGCGCTCGAGGCGCAGAACGCGGTGGTCAACCGGATGATCGGGTTCACCCTGCCGTCGCAGTTCTATTCCGCCCTGCCCTTCGCGCTGACCGTCATCATCCTTGCCGGTCTGGGCGGCAAGACCACGCCACCGCGCGCCGGCGGCGAGCCCTATATCAAGGAACGCTAAGCGGGCCGGCCGGAACCACGGTTCCGGCCGCATCCGCCCATCGCGCCGCGAAAGGGTGATGTGCAGGACACGACCCCAACTGGACTCATGACATCATGCCGCTGAGGGTGGAAATCGGGCCCGTCGCGTGATTCAGTCGGTCTAGCCAGCCGAAGGGCCGCCGATGCAGCTCTATCTTCCCATTGCCGAAGTATCGGTGAACGCCTTTCTTCTTCTGGGGATCGGCGGGTTGGTCGGCATGCTGTCGGGCATGTTCGGCGTGGGTGGCGGTTTTCTCATCACGCCGCTCTTGTTCCTGACCGGCATCCCCCCCGCCGTTGCCGTCGCCACCAGCGCCAACCAGATCGTCGCCTCCTCAGTCTCGGCGCTGGCCGTGCATCTGCGGCGGCGCACGGTCGATTTCGCCATGGGCACGGTGCTTTTGCTCGGCGGTCTGGCCGGTTCGGCCATCGGCGTCGTCATCTTCAACTGGATGAAGCGGCTGGGCCAGGTCGATCTGCTGGTCGAATTGTGCTATGTCGTCTTCCTTGGCATTGTCGGCGCGCTGATGCTGACCGAAAGCCTGCGCGCCCTGATGCGCGCCCGCAGCGGCGCCCCGCCGAAACGGCGGCGGCACACCTGGGTGCAGAACCTGCCGTTCAAGATCAAGTTCCGCACCTCGGGCCTTTACATCTCGGTGATCCCGCCCTTTGCGGTCGGCCTTTTCGTCGGCGTGCTGGCGGCGATCATGGGGGTGGGCGGCGGTTTCATCATGGTGCCGGCGATGATCTACCTCCTGGGGATGCCGACCAAGGTCGTGATCGGCACCTCGCTGTTCCAGATCATCTTCACCACCGCCTTCACCACCATGCTGCACGCCACCACAAACCGCACCGTCGACATGGTGCTTGCCCTGCTGCTGATCCTGGGCGGGGTCATCGGCGCACAGGTCGGCGCGGTCATCGGCGCGAAACTCAAGGCCGAACAGCTGCGCATCCTGCTCGCGCTCCTGGTGCTGGCGGTCTGCCTGCAGATCGCCGTCGGCCTGTTCCTGACCCCGTCCGAGCTGTTCTCGCTGGAGCCGGGGGCGCCGCTGTGATCAGGCTTGCGTCCCTGCTGCTGCTTCTGGCCCTGCCCGCCCGCGCCGAAGAGATCGTCATGGGCCTTTCGGCCGATCAGGTGGCGATCACCGCGACCTTCAACGGCTCGGACATCCTGGTGTTCGGCGCGGTCAAACGCGACGCGCCGCCACCTGAAAGCGCGCCGCTCGAGGTCATCATCACCGTCTCGGGCCCCCTGACCCCGGTGACGGTGCGCGAAAAGGAACGGATCGCCGGCATCTGGATCAACCATGCCGCGATCACTGTCGATGCCGCGCCGTCCTTTTACGCGGTCGCCACCACCGCGCCCCTGACCGAAATCCTCACCGATACCGAGGATCTGCGCCATACCATCTCGATCCCGCGGGCGATCCGGTCGGTCGGGCACGAGGTCGAGAACTCGGGCGAATTCGCCGAGGCGCTGATCCGCATCCGCGAGACCGAGGGCCTTTACCGCGAGATGCAGGGGGCCGTCGAACTGGACGAGGAAACGCTCTTCCGCGCCTCGATCGACCTGCCGGCCAATCTGGTCGAGGGCATCTATGTCACCCGCATCTTCCTGACCCGCGACGGCACCGTGCTGGACGATTTCCAGACGGCGATCACCGTGGAAAAGGTCGGGCTGGAACGCTGGCTGTTCAACCTGTCGCAGGGGCAGCCGTTCCTGTACGGCCTGCTGTCGCTGATTCTCGCGGTTGCCGCCGGCTGGGGCGCCTCGGCGGCGGCACAGGCGCTGCGGCGCTAGGTCTTTCGCGCCAAGGGCTTGCAGATCCGCCTCTCCCCATTTCCGGGGAGGGTGGATCAGTCAATATTCCAGCAAGATCTGCCGTGCTACCATAGGTCGTTAGCAATTCATTAACCTTTCGGAGCGAGCCTGAGATGGGACGGAAGTGGATCATCAGCGTTCTGGCCGACCTGCGGTCCTTCGCGGAACTGAATGACCTGCCCATGCTTGCGGCGGAACTCAGTCAGGCCTCCCGCGTGGCCGAGGCGGAACTGGCGCGGGCGCGGGACGGGCTGCCTCGGGCGGCGGAGGGGAATGGAACTCGAATCCTATCTCGAGAGGGTGGAGCGGGCCCGCGGCCTTGACGACATCCAGTCGCTGATCGTCGCCCTGCGCGACCAGTATCGCGTTGACCATATCGTCTATCACTGGGTCTCGTCGGACGGAGAGCAATACGGCTGCGGCACCTATGACCCGAAATGGGTGCAGCACTATGTCGACAACGACTATCTGCGCATCGACCCGGTGGTGATCGGCTGTTTCCAGCGTTTTCACCCGGTCGACTGGAAACGGCTGGACTGGTCGTCGCGCGCGGCCCGCGCATTCCGGCAGGATGCGGTGGCGCATGGAGTCGGCAATCAGGGCTTTTCGATCCCGATCCGCGGGCCGAACGGGCAATTCGCCCTGTTCAGCGTCTCGCATTCCTGTTCCGACGCCGATTGGGCCGCCTTCACCGCCGACCATCAGCGCGAACTGATCCTGATTGCGCATTACTTCAACCGCAAGGCGCTGGAACTGGAAAGCGGCCGCGCGCCCGAGCCGACCCGCGGCCTGTCGCCGCGGGAAATCGACACGCTGACCTATCTGGCCATGGGCTATGCCCGCGGTCAGGTGGCGGACATGCTGGAAATTTCCGAACACACCCTGCGGGCCTATGTCGAAAGCGCGCGGTTCAAGCTGGGGGCGATGAACACCGTCCATGCCGTCGCCCGCGCCATGGCCGAAGGGCTGATCGTCGTCGGCGGCGCGGCCCGCGGCGCGCCGGGCGACTGGCCGGGCCGCGACGAACACCCGCCCACGGGCCGCGCCGCGGCACGCTAGGCCGGGTCCGGCCCCTGTCTGCGCAATCCTGCGTTCCGCCGGCCGGATCGCACGCCGGACCGTGGGCCCGTCCCCGGTAACGCGCCATTAACCACGTTCACCGCACAAGGGCGGTGTTAACCTTTCCCGCCCTAGGGTTTCCCGACCGAACTGCCGGAGGAACCCGATGCTGCGCTTTCTCTATGCCGATCAACTGCCCGGCCACGCCCGCCTTGCGCGGTCGATGTTTCAGGACCGCGCCCTGCAATTCTACCACCGCCACGGCTGGGACGTGACCGTCGATGCCCAGGGCGAAGAGCGCGACGAATATGACGCGCTGAACCCGCTTTATGTCATCTGGGAACGGCCCGACGGGCTGCATGGCGGCTCGGCCCGGTTCCTGCCCACCACCGGGCGCACCATGGTGAACGACCATTTCCGCCACCTGATCGGCGGCGGCACCCTGTCCAGCCCCTTCATCTGGGAATGCACCCGGTTCTGCCTTGCCCCCGGCGGCGAGGGTGGCCGCATCGCCCCGGCGCTGATGCTGGGCGGGGGCGAGCTGATGCGCGCCTTCGGCCTTGGCCATTTCGTCGGCGTCTTTGACACCCCGATGATCCGCGCCTATCGCCACATGGGCGCGGTGCCCGACGTGCTGGGCAGCGCGCGCGGCATCTCGGTCGGGCTTTGGGAACACGACCCCCGCACCCGCGACACGCTTGCCGCGCGGGCCGGCATTCCGGCGCAGACCGCGACAGACTGGTTCGACGCCGCCTTTGCCCCCGCCGAACCGGTGCGGCTGACAGCCTGACCACTGGCCCCCGCCGGGCCGCGCGGATAGGGTCGGCGCATGAATGCGCCCGCCCTGTCCTTTTCCCCCGACCAGGCCGAAGCCTGGGATGCCATCGCCGCCCTGCTGTATGAGGCCGGGGTCGACATCGACGCCGGCGAACTGACAGGTCCGGGGGGCGAGGGCAGCACCATCGCCGCCGTGATCGGCAAGGCCGGATCGGGCAAGACCCTGCTTCTGGCGCAACTGACAAACGCCCTGCGCGAGGCCGGGGTCGACATCGTGTCCGGCGACTACGAAAGCCGCCGCCGCAAGGAACGCCGCAGCCTTGCCGTGCTGGCGCCGACCAACAAGGCGGCCAGCGTGCTGCGCGCCCGCGGCGTCCCGGCAACGACGATCCACCGCATCCTCTATTCCCCGGTCTATGACCCCGAATACGAAAAGGTCGCCGAATGGCTGTCGGGCCAGGGCGACCGGCCCGCGGCCGGGGCGCTGACCGACATCCAGCTTGACCGCGCCTTTGCCGCCTTCCAGACCCACGGATCGATCCCCGCGGCACTCGCCTCCGCCGGCCTGCGCGGATCGGATTTCATCACCGGCTGGAAGCGGCGCGAGGAACCTCTCGACATCGGTTTCGTCGACGAAAGCTCCATGCTGGATGAACGGCAATTCACCGATCTGAAAGAGATTTTTCCGACGCTGGTGCTGTTTGGCGATCCGGCGCAGCTGCCCCCGGTGCAAAGCACCGGCGGCATGGTGTTCGACGCCCTGCCCGCCCCGTCCAAGCTGGAACTGCACCGCGTCCACCGCCAGGACGCCGACAATCCGATCCTCGACCTTGCCCATGCGCTCGCCGATCCCGACCTCGGGTTCGAGGATTTCGAACGTCTGGTCGAAGGCGCCGCCCGCCGGGACGACCGCGTGGTGGTGGCGCAGCGGGTCGAAGCCGATCTGATGGCCCGCTCGCCGGTGCTGGTCTGGCGCAACGCGACGCGGATCAAGCTGATCCATGTCTTCCGCAGCGCCTTTGACGCGCCCGAAGGGCTGCTGCTGCCGGGCGAGCCCTTGATCTGCGACGGCATCGAACTGCCGCTCAAGCACCGCAAGAAGCGGCTCGATCTCGAGGCGCGCGGCCTGATCAAGGGCGCGCAGGTCGTCTATCTTGGACCCGGCAAGCGCGACGGATTTTCCCGCCTGCATGTCTTTGGCGCGCCGGAACCGCAGATTTCCGCCGCCAGCATCGTCAAGATCGAGAAGGAGGGCGAGGAAGAGCCCTTCATCCCCTATGCCGCCCGCATGGGCGCGGTATTCCTGCACGGCGCCGCGGTGACGATCCATAAAGCCCAAGGGTCGCAATGGGATACGGTGCAGGTCTTTGCGCCCGACCTGATGATCGCCGCCCGCATGGGCCGTGTCGAGGCCGGGCAGCCTTTGTGGAAACGGCTGGCCTATGTGGCGATCACCCGGGCCGAGCGGGAATTGCGCTGGGTGGTGCGGTCGGCCCTGACGCGGCCCACAGCGCCCCTGACTATCGCCGATCTTGGCGGGGTGGCGGCGCCCCTGGACCTGAGCGGAGGGAACGAGGAATGAGGACGATCATCATCACCGGCGCCTCGGGCGGCATCGGCCGCGCCGTGGCCGAGCGGTTTCTGGACGCCGGCTGGACCGTCGGGCTGATCGCCCGCCGCGCCGGGCTGCTGGACAGCATCGCCGCAGGGCGACGCGCCATCGCCCTGCCCTGCGACGTGACGCAGGAAGACGAAGTCGACCACGCCTTCGACGCCTTCCACGCCGAAACCGGGCGCCTTGACGTGCTGTTCAACAACGCCGGCATCTTTGTGCCGCCGGCGATGATCGACGACATGCCGGTGTCGGACTGGCATCAGGCGGTGGCGGTGAACATGACCGGCATGTTCCTGTCCGCCCGCGCCGCCTTTCGCCTGATGCGGCGGCAGGCCCCCCAGGGCGGGCGGATCATCAACAACGGCTCGGTCTCGGCCCAGGCCCCGCGCGAGGGCGCGGTCAGCTACACCATGACCAAGCACGCGATCTCGGGGCTGACGAAACAGCTTGCTCTGGACGGACGCGCCTTCGACATAGCCTGCGGCCAGATCGACATCGGCAATGCCCGCACCGAAATGGTCGAGGCGCTGGTCGCCCGGGAACAGGCCGCCGGCCGGCCGGTGCCGCAGACGATGGATGTGGGCCTTGTCGCCAATGCCGTGCTGGCGATGGCCGAATTGCCGGCCGAGGCCAATGTGCTGTTCCAGACCATCATGGCAACCAAGATGCCTCTGGTCGGCCGCGGCTAGCCCTGCCCTATCAGCCGCGCCCGGAATGCCGGATCGGGAATCGCGCACATCTCGCCCCGGCCGAACCAGGCATAGCGGTTGCGGGCCAGGCGGCGGTAAAGCCAGTCGCGCAGCCTCCGCGGCACGATCCGCAACAGGCCGAATGCCCGGCCCCAGCCGCCCGAGCGCAGGCCGACATGGATGATCGCCTCGGCATCGCGCCAGACCCGGCCGCCGTCGAAAAACAGCCAGGTCTCGGGGTCGGCCGCGTCGATGCCCTCGCGCGCCATCAGCGCCTCGCCAAGCGGCGTCTGGATCGTCGCGATGCGGATCGCGCCCGAACGGTCAAGACGATGGATCATGCGCGCGCCGCGCGAACAAATCGCGCAATCGCCATCCATGACAGCAACCGGCCCCAGATCAAGAAGCCGGTCCAGATCAGCGGGCGCTGTCGCCGTCAGGATCCGCCTTCTTCCTCGTCATCCGATCCGCCTGCGGTGGCAAGCCCGATCAGCAGCGCGGCGCCAAGGATCGGCAGGATGATACCCCAGGACGACCGCTGCGCCGGCGGCTCGACCGGTACGACGACGGTGGTGGTGGTGGTCGGCGCCAGACCGCCCGCAAGGGCGGCCGTGGCCGAGGTCGCGATCAGCGCGGCAGCAAGAACGGAACGCAGCATCTGAAACACCTTTCGGTTGAATATCGGCCGGCCGGTTCACCCGGCCGCACCGCAGTTTCGCCGGGACAGTTACGGCAGGGGGTCGTCCTCGTCATCCGACCCGCCCGAGGTGGCAAGACCGATCAGCAGCACGGCGCCAAGGATCGGCAGGATGATGCCCCAGGACGACCGTTGCGCCGGCGGCTCGACCGGCACGACGACGGTGGTGGTGGTCGGCGCAAGACCGCCGGCAAGGGCGGCGCTCGCAGAGGTCGCGATCAGCGCGGCAGCAAGAACGGAACGAAGCATATCGAAATTCCCTTTGTGTCAGGCGAGTTCAGTCAGCAGGGCCCCCAAGGCCCTGCCCCGCAGGCTAGCACGGCGCCGCAGCACCGCAAAACGGATTCCGCGGCCCTAGTCCGCCCATTCCCACGGCCGCGTAAAGGCGCCCAGCGCCCGCATCACATCGTCATCGCCGGCGGTGCCGGTGCGGCGGACGCGCGCGACCAGCCCGCGCTTCTTGTCCTCGACCACTTCGGCGACTTCGGCCGCCACATCGGCATTGGCCAGCGCGGCATCATAGATGCGCTTGATAGCCAGCCGGCGCAGGTCGGGCTTGAAGATCTTGCCCACCGCCGTCTTGGGCAGTTCCGGCAGGATTTCCAGATGCTTCGGATGCGCGGCGCGTTCGTGGATACGTTCCTTGGCAAACTCGAGCAGCTCCGCCTCGGTCGCCGTCGCGCCCTTGACCAGTTCGACATAGACGGCGGGCAGTTCGCCGGCATGGGCATCGGGCTGGCCGATGGCGCCGGCAAAGGCGATGGCGGGATGCGCGGCCAGCGCCTCCTCGATCTCGGCGGGGTCGATGTTGTGGCCGCCGCGGATGATGAGATCCTTGGCCCGCCCGGTGATCCAGATATAGCCGTCGGGGTCGATCCGGCCCAGATCGCCGGTGCGCAGCCATTCAGACCGGCCGTGCGGCCCCGGATAGAACATCTGCGCGTTCTTGTCGGCCTCGGTATAGGTGCGGTCCGGATAGACGCCGGGATTGGACACGCAGATCTCGCCCACGGTATCGGTGTCGCAATCCATGCCGGTATGCGGATCGACGATCTTGACCCTGGTATAGGGAAAGGCAAAACCGATCGAGCCGATCTTCTTCACCCCGTCGGGCGGGTTGATCGAGACAAGGCAGGTCGCCTCGGTCAGGCCATAGCCTTCGCAGATGGTGACGCCGGTTGCCGCCTCGAACCGCTTGTAAAGCTCGACCGGCAGCGGCGCCGACCCGGAAAAGCCCATCTTCATAGACGAGATGTCGGCATTCACCGGCCGCTGCATCAGGGCCGACATCGCGGTCGGCACGGTGATGAGGAAAGTGACCTTGTAGCGTTCGATCAGTTTCCAGAAATTGTCGAACACGCCCTCGCCCCGGTATCCCTGCGGCGTCGGGAACACGATATGCGCGCCCGATGCCAGCGCCGCGCCCATGGCGACGATGGCGGCAAAGACGTGGAACATCGGCAGCGGGCACATGATCGTGTCACGCTCGGTGAACAGCAGCGTGGCGCCCAGCCAGCCGTTATAGGCGATGCCCTCCGAACGGTGCTGCGCCACCTTGGGCACGCCTGTGGTGCCGCCGGTGTGGAAACAGGCCGCAACCCGGTCGCCGGCCGATTCGGCAAAGGCCAGCGTCTTGGGCCGCCTGGCGATCTCGCGGTTGAAATCAAGCACCTGCGCCTTGTGCGTGACCGGGTTCTTCGGCCGGATCAGCGGCACGATAAGCCGCTTGGCCCCGGTCAGGTAGCGCACCAGATCGACTTCGACGACATGGGTGACATTCGGCGCCAGCGCTACCGCGGCGGCGGCCTTTTGCGCCACCTCGGTCTTGGGAAAGGCGCGCAGCGTGACCAGCACCTTGGCCTTGGTCTCGCGCAGGATGCCGGCGATATGTTCGGGGTCGAGAAGCGGGTTGATCGGATTGACGATCCCCGCCACCTGCCCGCCGACATAGGCCAGCACCGCCTCGGTGCAGTTCGGCAGCAGATAGGCGACGACATCGTTTTCCCCGACGCCAAGGTCGCGGAACAGGTTGGCGGTCTGCGCCGACTTTTCGCGAAGTTCACGCCAACTCAGGGTTTCCTTCGGCGCATCGGCGCCCGAAAACAGCTGATAGGACACCGCCGGCCGTGCGCCATGCGCCTCGGCGGTGCGCGACAGCAGTCCCCACATCGTGCGCGGAATGTCGCGGCTGGCCCAGTCGGATTGCGCCTCGATCGCGTCACGATCCGCGGCGGTGGCATAGGTCATGCTGTCCTCCCCTTCAGCTCCCTGCCGATACTTGGGCCGGCTGCGGGGCGCATGGCAAGAATGACGCAGCGAAACGGCAAACTTGGCAAGGAAATTCCGCGGCGTCGCGCGGTTGGGGGCGATGCCCCGCCACGGCAGGGCGCAAGGGCCGCGGCCTATTCCGCCGCCAGCCCTTCGGTGAACTGCAGCCGCGCCAGCCGGGCATAGAGCCCGCCTTCGGCGACAAGCTGGTCATGGCTGCCCTTCGCCACGATCCGGCCGCCGTCGAACACCACGATGCGGTCGGCGCGTTTGACCGTGGCCAGCCGGTGCGCGACGATCAGGGTGGTCCGCCCCTTGGCCAGATGTTCGACTGCGACCTGCACCGCCCGTTCGCTTTCGGCATCCAGCGCCGATGTCGCCTCGTCCAGAAGCAGAACCGGCGCGTCGCGCAGGATGGCCCGGGCGATGGCGATGCGCTGCTTCTGCCCGCCCGACAGCATCACGCCGCGTTCGCCGACCCAGGTGTCATAACCCTGCGGCAGCCGCGACAGGAAGTCATGCGCCGCGGCGGCGCGGGCGGCGGCCTCGACCTCGGCATCGGTTGCGTCGGGCCGGCCAAAGCGGATGTTCTCGCGCGCAGAGGTGGCAAAGATCACCGGATCCTGCGGCACCAGCGCCAGATGCCGGCGCAGGTCGGCCCGCGCCACCGCGCGCAGGTCGGTATCGCCCAGCCGGATCGCCCCCGAGGTCGGGTCATAGAACCGTTCAAGCAGCAGGATCATCGTCGACTTGCCGGCACCCGAGGGGCCGACCAGCGCCACCGTCTCGCCCGGATGCACGGTCAGGGCGATATGTTCGAGTGCCGGAATTTCCGGCCGCGCCGGATAGCGGAAGGTCACGTCGTCGAACACGATGGGCACCTGCCGCAGGTCGGGCAAGGGCACCGTCACCGGCGCGTCCTCGACCGCATCGCCCGCGGTCAGCAGTTCGACCAGCCGTTCGGTGGCCCCGGCGGCACGCTGCACCTCGCCCCAGACCTCGGTCAGCGCCCCGACCGCGCCCGCCACCATCACCGCGTAGATGACGAATTGCACCAGCGCGCCCATGGTCATCCGCTCGGCCCGCACGTCATTGGCGCCGACCCACAGCACGCCGACCACCCCGGCGAAGATCAGGAAGATGACGATGGCAGTCATCACCGCCCGCACGCCGATCCGCTGCCGGGCGGAATCAAAGCTGCGTTCGGTGACGGCGCCGAATTCGGCCCGCGACTGCGGCTCATGGGTATAGGCCTGCACCGTCTGCGCCGCCAGCAGCGCCTCGGACGCCGAACCCGAGGACGAGGCGATCCAGTCCTGATTCTCGCGGCTCAGCCGCCGCAGCCGCCGCCCCAGCAGCACGATGGGCACGATCACCGCCGGCACGATCAAGAGCACCAGCCCCGTCAGCTTGGCCGAGGTGAACAGCAGCAGCACCATGCCGCCGATCAGGATCAGCACATTGCGCAGCGCGACCGAGACCGAGGATCCGATCACCGACAGGATCAGCGTGGTGTCGGTGGTGATCCGGCTCAGCACCTCGCCGGTCATGATCCGTTCAAAAAAGGCGGGCGACATGCCGATCACCCGGTCGAACACCGCCTTGCGGATGTCCGCCACCACCCGCTCGCCAAAGCGGGTGACAAGGTAATACCGCACCGCCGTGCCGACGGCGAGCGCCGCCGCGATGCCCAATGCCGCGCCGAAATAGCTGTCGAGCAGCGCCTCGCGCGCGACGCCGAAACTGTCGACGACGCGGCGCGCGGCGATAGGCAGGATCAGCGAGATCGCCGCGGTAAAGACCAGGGCCACCAGCGCCGCCAGCGCGATGCGCCAATAGGGCCGGATGAAGGGCCAGAGCGCCACAAGGACACCAACCCGGCGCGACGACGCCCGCTCGGCCTCGGATTGGATCGGGGGCTGTGCCATGCGTCATCTCCTGCCTTCGGCGCCGACATAATGGCTGGGGAAGGACAGGACAACCACGCGGTTGCCGCGGGAGGGCGCGGCGACTGGCGGTGGCGGCTTCCCGGTTGTGGCGGGGGGAGGGGTGGCGGTGATTGTCGCTGACGGCTGCCCTTGTCGCGAACGGAGGCATGGCGGTGATTGTCGCTGGCGGTTCCCCCGCTTGTCACGGGCAGAGGCATAGCGCCGAATGTCGCGGTTGGCTCCCCGCTTGTCGCGGGCAGAGGCGTGACGGCACTGTCGCTGGCGGCTCCCCGGTTGTCGCGGGCATAGGCGGGACGGCAATTATCGCTGGCGGCTCCCCGGTTGACGCGGGCAGAGGCACGACGGCAATCGTCGCGGGCGGCTCCCCGGTTGTCGCGGGCAGAAGCGTGACGGCAATTGTCGCGGTCGGCTCCCCCGGTTGTCGCCGGCAGAGGGGCAGCAACGCGCCAAAAGGCGCCCAGGCCCCCAGCGACCCCGCCCCACACGATCCACCCTTGCACTTCCGCCACAGCCGGCGCTAAACACCCCGCCACGGACAGGTGGCCGAGTGGTCGAAGGCGCACGCCTGGAAAGTGTGTAGGCGGGAAACCGTCTCGAGGGTTCGAATCCCTCTCTGTCCGCCATATATCATTGAAATCATTAGATAATTTCATCACGCTGGCGATATACCCGCCAACAAACCCGCCATCCATTTTGCGATTGGGCGCTATCAGTTGCAACAATGGCCAAGACGTTCACTGACTCGCTCGGCCCATTTCCGAAAATCTCCAATTAGCCCGTATCTTGCACGAACCACCCCGCGCCGGTCCCCGATAAGGGTCGAAAGTCTGGAACCACCCCCCGGTGCCCTCGCCCGATCCGGGGCGGTCAGAGGGCAAATCCGTCACCGTGTCGCGTTTATGAGGCCAGCCCGATAAAGCCGGAACGCTCATGCGAATGGCCCAGACCTGCCGGATACGATGATGCCGGTCGGTATCGGCCTGTCCCTCTGCCGTGTGCCGGTCGATCCAGCGCCATGCCTCGGCATCTGTGGCACAGACCGCCAGCACGTCACCGGCCAGCGTCCTGACCTCGTGCCCGCCATCCTCTCGGGCGTGAACGCGCAATGCTGCCTCATGCATGGCCCTGCACCTTCTGCCACGAAGGAAAGCCCGGCATGTCCAGAGCCGCCTTGAGGCGAGACAGCGCCATTGCCTTCGCGGCCTCATGGGCAAAGCCCCGGTCAGCATCCCCTGCGGATTGCATGGAATAGGTGGCTCGGCCTGACACATCCACACCCACGGCCAGCCATGCCACCCCGCCCGGCACGAACGGCATAGCCCGACCATGACGCGGGAAGGCTCGGGCCTCGGCATCTGACAGGGGCACGGCCATGGGTCCACCCCCTGCCTGCAACATGCGGGTGACCCCGCTCTTCCGCCTGTCCCGCCAGCTTTGTGCCGCTGTCAGGGCCGGGCTGGCGGGCGACAGCGTGACCGTGCCCGAGGCCGGCCGGCCGCTGTGGCAGGCCTTCCTGCGCCTCAGCGCCACCCGCAGCTATCACATGGCCGGCCCGAACCCGATCAGCCATGCCGAGATCGACGCCTTCGCCCGGCTCATGTGCCTGCCGCTCGAACCGCGGCATGTTGCCATCCTGGCAGCCATGGACGCTGCCTGGCTGGATGCCGTCCAAACCAGGTCCCGCCGCGCCCCCGAGGGGGTCAGGACCCTGCCACCGATGTCGAAACAGCCGATCAGCGCCGCCCTGTTCGATGTGGCGGTGTCATGATCCATGATGGACAGCAGAGGCGCAGCGACAGGGACCAGCGGCGCGGCAGGCTCGGACCCGGCCGCCAGGGCGATCTGGTGCGGGAAGTCGCCGATGTGATCCGCCTTGCCTTCGAGGCCGGCGCCATCGGGTCGCTGTGGGGGCTGGAAGGCCCGCTGCGCGCCAGCATCCGGGGCGAACTCTGCCTGCAGGGCTGGACTTGGGAAACCGCCGATCTGGCAGCGCGCGACGTGCTTGCAGCGGCGCACAGGAACGTCGGGGCCAAGCGCCCGACATGGAACGAGGGGCAAAGAGAATGGGTGGTCGCGGAAGGCCTGCTGATCGAGAGGACCCGTTGCGTTCGCTGTCACAAGCCATTGCCCGAGGGGCATCACAAGTTCTGCAACGAACTCTGCGCGAGAGCCTACATCAAGCGGGTAAGCCGGCGACGGCTCTCGAACGAGACATCCGCGATCAGAATGGCGGTTCGCTCACTTTCCTGAATACGACATGCGAAGGCTGCGGGAAGGTGTTTCGACCGAAGGTCGCATCGGCGAGATTCTGCTCGTCAAAGTGCTACGGGGCACACCGGGTCGAGCAGATAAGGGTGCGCCGCCGCAAGAATAACGGCTGGGGAAAATGTGCCTGGTGCGGGGGGCAGATGCCGGAAAACAGTCGTGCCGACGCGAAGTATTGTAGCAGCGCCTGCTTTTACAAGGTCGTGTATATCCGGAGTATCGGCAAACTGCCGCCCCAGCGGTGTCTACATTGTGGGGAACTGTTCGTCGCCACCAAGAAGCAGAGGCATTGCTCGACATCCTGCTTGCGAAGGGCTGAATGGTCATCCGGAAAGCGCGACCACTTGCGCGCGAAGCTGACCGCTGGACACTTCGACGCCATGCTGCGCGCCCAACGCAAGAGGCACATGGTTGCCGAGGGGCGGGCGTGCCGTCATTGTGGCAAGAGTATCGGTGAGGAAGCCCCGATATCGACGCGCTACTGCTGCCGCAGGTGCAAGATGGCCGCCAGAGCCAAGGTCGCGGAAAACCAGTGCGTCCGCTGCGGCACCATATTCCGGTCGAAGGAATCAGGGCTGCGCTTTTGTTCACCCGCTTGTCGCTCGGCCACCCTCTGTCGCCCCCGCCTCACCGCCGCGCGCTTCGATGCACTGGCGATCCGGGCGCGCGCCGAAATGCGGCTGGCCGAGGAATATGACGCGGCGCAGGACCGGGGGGAGGTTCGGCGCGCCAACAACGAGAAAACCACTTCCACTGCGGAAGCGGTTTCCGCCGCTGACCTTGGCCTGCGGCGGGACGAAATCCACCAAGCCGGGAAGCTGCGGGATAAGTGACCCATGGGCATCGGTAGTAACGATACCCCTTTCGGGCTTCCTCGCGCGCGCGGCTAATCCTTCGCCCGTTCGATCAGGCCCCGGATGAACTCGGGCCGCGTCGGCACCGGCTCCAGCTTCGCCCGCTCGGCATCGACCCATGCGAGAAGATCGGGGGCAAGGCGCAAGTTGATCGACGTTGAGTTGACCCGAGGGCGGCCTATCTTCTTCTTTTCCGTTTCAGGCACCGAAAAGTCCTTGACCAAGATGTGTTGACGGTGCCAGAAAGTAGTCGGGCGGACAAGGTGCTAGCAACACCCTGCCGCCCTAACCGAAACGCTGATCTTTGGAGGATCGCGCAATGGCTGATCAACGCCATAACACCCCCGCCTTGTCTGAACAAACCCTGCCGCGTGGCGCAGAGGAACGCCTTGGGCTGTTCGCCCCGCCGCCTGACCGCAGCGATGAACTGCATGACGATATCACTCTGGCGCTTGATGCGCTGAACTTCGAACGCCCCAGCCAGCGGAACCTGCGCGAGGCACGTTCACATCTGACTCACGGGCTGCGCGTCCTGACCCTTTGCGGGCCAATCGTGGCGCCGCCCGCGCCGGCTATGCCCCCAACCATGCAGCCGCCCAAGCCGGCAACCGTCAATCCGCCAAATCTGGCGCGTCCGACCATCAGCGCCGTCAAAGCCGGTCGCGGCGCCAGTGTTGCAAAGGGCGCATTGTCGCAGGAGGTTTGGAAAGACCTGCGCGAGCGCATCACCGACGCCCTTGATGCCCTCGGTGACGCGCCGTCCGATCTGACCGTTGACTATCTTTCGAACTGCAACATGCACCTGCGCGATGCCCTCGAACTGGCCATCGGTGGCCTGCACCGCGCTGGTAGATGATTCCGCGAACGCCCGTGATGTTTCGCTGCGAGGTGGGGGAAGGATCGGGGCAAAGAAAAAGTCTGAGCGCTGTTTTTCTGATGTAAAACAATGGCTTAGGCTTGATTTATGGCGGAGGGAACGCGACTACGGTCGAACCTTCTCTGGCTCCGGAGGTGAATTTGGCCGCGCAACATACTGTTTTCGGGCCAATCTAAGGCAGGGCGGTCGAGTTCTGCGCTAGGGAAATCCTTTATGCAGCTCGTGGCGCGAACAGGATGATCGCCGCCCCGAGCAGGCAGACCGCAGCCCCGGTAACATCCCAGCCATCCGGGCGCTGCCCCTCGACTGCCCAAAGCCAGACCAACGATGCGGCGATGTAGACGCCGCCATAGGCTGCATAGGCCCGCCCGGCAGCATCGGACGGGGCCAATGTCAGTAGCCAGGCAAAGGCAGCAAGCGAGGCAAGACCCGGCACAAGCCACAGCGCCGAGGCCCCAAGCCGCATCCAGGCCCAGACGGCAAAGCACCCGGCGATCTCGGCCAGTGCGGCAAGGGCATAAAGCGCCACGGTCGGGGCGGAACTCATCCGGCGACCTCGATCAGGTGTCCGGCGTGGGCATGGTCCGCGTGGCACTTTGCATGATCGCCCAAGACCTCGATCACGCGGCAATCGGCAATCACGCCCCCCGCGCACTGAACCAGCATGCGCTCCAGCTCGGCCTTGAGCGCCACGAGCCGAGCAATGCGCGCTTCGACCGCTGCAAGCTGCGCCGAGGCGATGGCATCGGCCGCCGCACAGGACTGGTCTGGCCGGTCCGACAGGCTAAGGAGGTCGCGGATTGCATCCAGCGGGAACCCGAGTTCGCGGGCATGGCGGATGAAGGTCAGCCGCTCTTGTGCCTTTTGGCCATAAAGCCGCTGATTGCCTGCGCTGCGCTCGGCCTCGGGCAGAAGGCCAATCTCTTCATAGTAGCGGATGGTCGGCACCTTGACCCCGGCGGCATCGCTCAGTTTTCCGATGGTGAGCATGTTTTGTCCTTGCACCTCTAGTTACTAGAGAGATTACAGAGGAGCCTGAACAGTTGCAACCGGCGCTAAGGCTCCGGTGAGAAAGGCTTGAAATGGCACAGAAATCAGAGGCCGAATCGCAGGAGTGGGTCGTCACCGGGATGGATTGCGCATCCTGTGCCGTGAAGATCCGGACGGCTGTGGAGCGGCTTCCGGGGGTCAGCGACGTCAACGTAGCGGTCATGGCGGAAAAGCTGACGCTGAAGCTGGAGCCTGGCACCACGCCGCGCGACAAGATCGAGGCGGCGGTGACGAAGCTGGGCTTTGGCATCGGGGCCACCAAGGCCAAAAAGGCCAAGGCGTTCGTCATGCCCGGTGCGCTGGACGCCGGGAAAGACGATGGCCACGCTGGACCTGATCACGCCGACCATGTCGGTCACGACCACGTCGCTTCGTCCGACACGATGGCAAACGTCACCCCCGCCCCTGTCGACAGCGAGGATGGTCATGGCGCGCCCGGCCACATCCACAACGACCCTGCCGACCGGGGCAAGCGCTGGTTTGAAACCGGCAAAGGCCGCCTGGTCATCGGTACCGGCCTGCTGCTGTGTGCCGCTTGGGCGGTCAAACTGCTGGCGTCCGAAGACATCGCAAACTGGGCGTTCATCGCGGCCTGCCTGATCGGTGTGGCACCGGTGGCGCGGCGGGCGTTTTCGGCGCTGCAAGCCGGAATGCCTTTCACCATTGAAATGCTGATGACCATTGCCGCCGTCGGTGCGCTGTTCATCGGGGCGGCGGAGGAGGCGGCGCTGGTCGTGTTCCTGTTCGCAGTCGGCGAGGTGCTGGAAGGCGTGGCGGCCAACAAGGCGCGCGACGGCATACGGGCGCTGGCAAACCTGATCCCCAAGACCGCGCTGGTCGAGGAGAACGGTACTACTCGCGAGGTTGCCGCCGACACGCTGCGCATCGGCCAGAGGGTGCTGGTCCGCCCCGGCGACCGGATTCCTGCGGATGGTGAGATTGTCGAGGGCACGTCGGGCGTCGATGACAGCCCGGTGACGGGCGAAAGCATGCCGGTGACCAAGGGGCCGGGCGATGCGGTCTTTGCAGGCTCGATCAACACTGAGGCCGCTTTGCGCGTGCAGGTCACCAAGGCCGCCGAGGACAACACCATCGCGCGGATCATCAAGCTGGTGGAAGAAGCCGAAACCTCGCGTGCGCCGACCGAGCGGTTCATCGACAAGTTTAGCCGCATCTACATGCCCGCCATTGTCGGCGTTTCGCTGCTCGTCGTGCTGGTGCCGCCGCTGGCCTTTGGTCAGGCGTGGGACACCTGGATCTATCGCGGTCTGGCCCTGCTGCTGATCGGCTGCCCTTGCGCGCTGGTCATCTCGGTTCCCGCTTCCATCGCTTCATCCTTGTCGGCAGGTGCTCGGCGCGGGCTGTTGATGAAGGGGGGTGCCGTGATCGAGGCGACCGCGAAGGTGACGAAAGTGGCCTTCGACAAGACCGGCACGCTGACCCATGGCCGCCCCGTGGTCACCGACGTCATCGCCTTCGACGGCGTGACCGAGGCCGAACTGCTGGCCGTCGCTGCCGGGGTCGAGAACGGCTCAAGCCACCCGCTGGCCATCGCTATACTGAACCGGGCCAAGGAGGCGGGCATCGCCGCGCTGCCGTCGCGCGAAGCGAAGGCGATCATCGGCAAGGGCGTCGAGGCCATTGTAGGTGACGCGAAGGCGTGGGTTGCCTCACCCCGCCATGCCACCGATGCGGTCGCGTTGGACGGGCTTGGCCTGCGGCGGACAACGCAGTTGGAGGAAGAGGGCAAGACGGCGGTGGTGATCTACCGTGAGCGTCGTGGCCTTGGGATCATCGCCATGCGCGACGAGCCGCGCGTCGACGCGGTGAAGGCGGTGCAGCAGTTGAAGGCGCTTGGCGTGGGATCGGTGATCCTGACCGGCGACAACGAACGCACGGCGGCGGCCATCGCGGGCGGCATGGGCATGGAGTTCCGCGCTGACATGATGCCCGAGGACAAGCTGAACTTCATCAAGACGATGGCCGAGGGCGGCGGCGTGATGATGATCGGTGACGGCATCAACGATGCGCCCGCCCTGAAACAGGCAAGCGTTGGCGTGGCGATGGGGTCGGGCACCGATGTGGCGCTGGAAACGGCCGATGCCGCGATTCTGCGCGACAAGGTGACGGACGTGCCCGGGCTGATCCGGCTGAGCCGTGCCACCATGTCCAACATCCGCCAGAACGTGACCATCGCGCTTGGGCTGAAGGCGGTTTTTCTGGTGACGACGGTGATGGGCATGACCGGCCTCTGGATCGCCATTCTGGCCGATACCGGTGCGACGGTGCTGGTCACGCTGAACGCGCTGCGTCTGCTGCGGTTCAACCCGGACCGCGAGGCGTAGGGCGATGATCTCGGGTTTCGGCTGGGCCGCGCTGGCCCTCCTGTTTGGCTATCTGGCGTTGTTCTTCTGGGGTAGCGCCCTTGCGGCCCAAGCCGCAGGTCGGCCCGTCTGGCTGTTTGCGCGGGCCAAAGGGCGTGACCAGCTTGCCGCCATCGGGTTCCGCGCGGCCTTTGCGCTCGCCTTCTTCGGGCCGCTTCTCTGGCTGGCCGTGCCAATGCTGCACAAGGTCGATCCGCTCTGGACGGAAGGAAATGCCATAGTATTGGGCCTGATCGGCATCTTCATCGCGGGCCTTGGTGCGATGGTCGCCTTTGCCGCGCAGATGTCGATGGGCTCCTCGTGGCGCGTCGGTGTGGTGGGCGGTGAGACCGGCGATCTCGTCTCGGGCGGGCTCTACCGGTTCAGCCGCAACCCGACATTTGTCGGCCAGGCTGCCTTGTTGGTCGGAGTTGCTTTGACGGTTCCGTCCATCCCGACGACCCTCGCGCCGATCCTGTTTCTCTGGTCCGCGAGCACACAAGTCCGGTCGGAAGAAGCTGCCCTGCGCGCGGCGCTTGGGCCGGAGTATGACCGCTATGCCGCATCCGTCCCGCGCTGGATTGGCATTGGACCCAAGGCCGCGCCATGACCAGAACTACCCTGATTTTCCTGATTGCCGCCTCGGTGCTGGTCGATCAACTGACAAAGGCCGCGGCCCTGTCGCTGTTGTCGCAAAGGGCTGCGGTCCCTGTCGTTCCGGGCTTCAACCTGACCCTCGGTTTCAACGAGGGGTCGAGTTTTGGCCTGTTGTCCGGTGTCATGGCAGGCAAGCCCCTGCTGATGGCGGCGCTGACCGGAGCGCTGGCCCTGATCTTTGCCGTCATGGCCTTTCGGGCGCGTCGCCCGCTGGAGCGTGCAGGTCTGGCGCTAGTCGTGGGAGGTGCGCTTGGCAACATCATCGACCGGCTGCGGCAAGGTGCCGTGACTGACTTTCTTGATCTTTACTGGCGCGACTGGCATTGGCCCACGTTCAACGGCGCGGATATCGCCATCACGCTGGGAGCGCTATGCATCCTCGCAGCCTCTCTTCCGTCACATCGCCGCAAGGAGCCGGTTCTTGACAGAAACTGATTCCAAGACCCTGTCGCGCGACGACATGTCCCTTTCGGCAGCGTTCCTGATCGCTCTGACTGCCACCCTTGGCGCGCTGTTCATCGGCGAGGTGCTGGGGCAGATGCCCTGCACGCTCTGCTGGTATCAGCGCATTGCAATGTTCCCGCTGGTCCTGATTTTCGGGCTTTCTCTCTGGCGTGGTGACGGGATGGCAAAGGCCTATGGGCTGCCGCTGGCGCTGGCAGGTATGGCTCTCGCCGCCTGGCATTCCGGCCTTTATGCAGGGCTTTTGCCCGCGCCAATCGTGCCCTGCACCCAAGATGGCCCGTCCTGCACCGGCGATGCTCAGATGATCCTTGGCCTGCCCATTCCCTACCTGTCGCTGGCAGCCTTTGCCGCGATCCTTGCCTGCCTCGTCTTGCCGAAAGGACACCGCTCATGAACCGCCGCATCCTTCTTCTCGGGGCCTCCGCCCTCGGGCTCGCCGCCTTTGCTGGTGGCGCATACATGCTGAACCAGCGCCGCACCGCCGAGGCAGAAGCCGCCGCTGCGGCGACGCCTGCGGCCGACGCCGCCCTGCTGATCCGCGACCATTCCCCGAGCTTCGGCCCTGCGGATGCGCCTGTCACGTTGGTAGAGTTCTTCGACCCATCCTGTGAAGCCTGCCGCGCCTATCACCCGGTGGTGCAGGAAATCCGCCGCCAGTTCCCGACGCAGGTCCGCGTCGTCCTGCGCTATACCGTGTTTCACGAGGGTTCTGACGAGGCGGTGCGCATCCTTGAGGCCGCGCGCATGCAGGACAAGTTCGAGCCGGTTCTGGATGCTCTGCTGGAGCAGCAGCCGGGTTGGGCCGTGCATGGCGCCCCGCAGTTGGACGTCGCGTGGGAGATTGCGGGCTCTGCCGGTCTTGATCTCGACAAGGCCGAAACCGACAAGCTCTTTCCGGGGATTACCGGGATTCTGAACCAGGATGCCGCCGATGTCGAAGCCTTGGGCATCCGCCAGACACCGACCTTCTTCCTGAACGGCAATCGGTTGGAGAACTTCAGCGCCGAGAGCCTGATCGCCGATGTGCGGTTCGCGGTCGAGAATAGCTGACGGCGTTCAGGACCGGTTGGCGAAGGCCGAAAACAGGGCCAGTGTCCGTTCGCTGACATGGTGCTCGATGCCTTCGGCATCGCGTTCCGCTGTCTCGGGGTCAAGGCCGAGGCTGATGAGAAAGCGCAGGACGATCTCGTGCCGCCGCCGGCATTCTTTGGCCAGTGCGCGGCCCGCCTCTGTCAGAAAGACCGACCGATACTTCGCGCGGGTGATCAGCCCCTCTCGCGCGAGACGGTCGAGGGTCTTGCTCACGGTCGGCACCTTCACCCCAAGCCGGGCGGCGATGTCCACCGGGCGCGCCTCGCCCTGATCGTGGATCAGTTCGGCGATCAGCTCTACATAGTCCTCGGCCAGTTCATTGCGTCGGGCTTCGCGCACACCCTGAAACGCCCCGGCGCGCAGGTCCGCAGTGCGGTCATCCGAGGTGGCTTGGGGTGCAGGATCGAACTCTGTCATCCGTTGAGTGTCGCACGGGATGGATTGACAAGTAAAGGCGCGGGGCAGATTGTTAGCACTGTCTAACTTTGTGCGCCGCGTCTTGTCGGGATGGTGGTCAAGCCAGGAGTGCGAAGAGCCATGACGACCAATGCCTGGCGGCAGGAGCGCGAGACGCCGTCGCTTTCCGAAGTGTTCCGCACGATCGCCGTCGGCAACGGCGGCACCAGCCGCTTCCGCCGGTTCCTCGCCTTCATCGGTCCCGGCTATCTGGTGGCGGTGGGCTACATGGACCCCGGCAACTGGGCGACCTCGCTGGCGGGTGGGGCGGCCTTCGGCTACACGCTCCTCTTCGTCGCGCTTTTATCGAACATCATGGCGATCCTGCTGCAGTCGCTGTGCGCCCGGCTGGCAGTCGCCTCGGGCCGCGATCTGGCGCAGGCCTGCCGCGATGCCTTCCCGAAATGGATGTCGGTCCCGCTCTGGATCTTTGCCGAACTGGCGATCATCGCCACTGACCTGGCCGAGGTTATCGGAACCGCCATCGGCCTGAACCTTCTGTTCGGCATTCCGCTGGAGATCGGCATCTTCATCACTGCCGCCGATGTGTTCCTGATCCTGTGGCTGCAGAACAAGGGCTTTCGCTGGATCGAGGCGCTGATCATCTCGCTGATGGCGCTGATCGCCACCTGCTTTGTCGTGCTGATCGCGCAGGCCGATCCGGTCTGGGGCGAGGTCATCGCAGGCTTTGCCCCAAGCCGCGAGATCTTCAACAACCCGACGATGCTCTACCTCGCACTTGGCATCATCGGGGCGACGGTCATGCCGCACAATCTGTATCTGCATTCCGGCATCGTGCAGACCCGCGCCTTCGGGCTTGATCTTCCGTCCAAACGCGAGGCGCTGCGGCTGGCGACTTGGGACAGCACCATAGCCCTGATGTTCGCGCTGACGATCAATGCCTCGATCCTGATCCTGGCCGCCGCAGCCTTCTACACCGTGGGGCAAAACGACGTCGCCGAGATAGACAAGGCGCATTTATTGCTGGAGCCCTTGCTCGGCTCGTCGCTCGCGCCGGTCCTGTTCGGCGTGGCGCTGCTCTGCGCTGGCCTGAACTCCACTGTCACCGCCACCATGGCCGGACAGATCGTGATGGAAGGTTTCATCAACCTGCGCATCGCCCCTTGGGCGCGGCGGCTGATCACCCGATGCCTTGCCATCATCCCGGCGATCTTCGTGATCCTGCTCTACGGCAGCGGAGGCGTGGGTGAGCTTTTGATCCTGAGCCAGGTGGTGCTGTCATTCCAGCTTCCCTTTGCCATCGTGCCCTTGGTGATGTTCACCGCCAGCCGCGCCAAGATGGGCGAACTGGTCGCACCCCGCTGGCTGACCGGCCTCTGTTGGCTGATTGCGGCCCTGATCATCGTGCTGAACGTGAACCTGCTGTCGACCGTTCTTCTGGGCTGACCCTTCACCCTTCGGTGAAGGTGTGATTTCCGGCTTGTAGCTCAAGCTACTGGAGGGTTTAGACGCAAAGAATTGCGGAGTGGGTGGCGGATGCGTTTGACAAGACTGCAGAAAATACTCTGGGCGGCGGCTGGGGCTGCCACGCTTGCCTATGGTGTGCTGATGGTTTTGCCAAACCGTGTGCCGTTGGAGACGGGGGTCGCCTTTCGACCGTCCTTCGCACTCCCGGATGCAGCGGGGCTGCAGCGAACGTCCCAGGACTTTGCGGGCAAATATCTGCTTGTCTTCTTCGGTTTCACGAACTGCCCGGATGTCTGCCCGACGACCCTCGCAGAGGTCGCGCAGGTCATGGACGAACTTGGGGACGATGCCGACCTCGTGCAGCCCCTGTTCATCTCCATCGACCCTGAGCGGGATCGCAGGCTGGGGCTGGCCGAATTCACGGCGGCGTTCCACCCGTCGATCATCGGGCTTGCCGGAGACGAAGCGCAGACCCGCGCGGCGGCGGACAGTTTCCGCATCTACTTTGCGCGCGAGGACGACGCTGCAGCACCCGACGGCTACACCATGTCGCACAGCCCGGCGCTTTACCTCATCGGTCCGGAGGGTGACTGGCTGCGTCAGTTCACCTATGGCACGCCCGCCGCCGACATCCTTGCCGACCTTCAATCGAGATTGTGAATCCCATGAAAGCCCTGATCCTCTTCGCTGTCCTCGCCCTGCCTGCTGCGCCCGTGCTGGCCTGCGAGACCTTCACCCTTGGCGACCTGACCATCGAGCATGCCTGGTCCCGCGCCACCATCGGTGCCGACCGGCCGGGGGTGTTCTATGTCGAGATCAAGAATAACGGCAGCGCGGATGATGCGCTTGTCGGCATCTCAACCTCTGCGGCCGGAATGCCGATGCTGCATGAAACTGTGGTGACCGATGGCATCGCCTCCATGCCGCACGCAATGTCGATCCCCGTTCCGGCAGGCCAGAACGTGCAACTGGCCCCCGGCGGCTATCACGGGATGCTGATGGGCCTGACCACGGCGCTGAAGGACGGCGACAGTTTTCCCTTGACGCTGACCTTCCAGAACGCGGGCGACATCACCGTTCCCGTCGAGGTATTGTCGATGCGCGCGGAGGGGCCGGATTGCGAACACGCCGGGCAGTGATCCTCGGCCTTGGCGGGGTCGTCGGGTCCGTCGCCTTCATGCTGGGTCTTGGCGCATTGCGGACACGGGACGTTGCGCCGACCCATCCGCTGTTGCCCTTGCCCGTGACGGCGATGGACTGGACTCTGACCAACCATCGCGGCGCGACCGTCACGCCCGCAGACTGGATCGGGCGGCCAGTGATGGCATTCTTCGGCTTCACCTTTTGTCCTGACGTCTGCCCGACCACACTGATCGACATCTCGGACTGGCTGGAGGCGCTTGGCCCTGACGCAGACCGGCTGAATGTGGTGCTGATCTCGGTCGATCCCGAACGCGACACGCCCGCCGTTCTAGCTGACTACCTCTCCAATTTCGATCCGCGCATTGTCGGTCTGACCGGATCGCTGTCCGAAGTTCAGAAAGCCGCCGCGGGTTTTCGGGCCATGTTCGAAAAGCTGCCGCAGGACGGCGACTACACGATGAACCACACGGCGGGGGTTTTTCTGCATCATGCCGACGGCCGCTTTGCCTCGATCATCGATTTCCACGAAGACCGCCGTTTCGCCATCCCGAAAATCCGCCGTATCCTGACCTGACCTGCAAGGAGCTCCCGAATGCCGATTCTGAATCGTCGAACATTGCTCATGTCCACTGCGTCTTTTGGCTTCGTCGCAGCTTTGCCGCTGCGAGCTGACACGTTGCCGCCAATCCATGTCGCCAAGGGCACAGGGTGCGAATGCTGCACAGCATGGGTGGACCATCTGCGGGCCGAAGGGTTCACGGTGACAGAGGAAGAACTCTACGGGATGCTGCTGATCAACTACAAACTCGACAACGGCATTCCGCAACGCATGACCTCGTGCCACACCGGCAAGATCGAGGGTTACATGATCGAGGGTCATGTCCCAGCCGCCGATATCCGCCGCCTGCTGCAAGACCGCCCCGATGCCATCGGCCTGGCTGTTCCGGGGATGCCCTATGGCTCGCCTGGCATGGGGGACGAAACCGCGCGCGAGGCTTACGACGTTTTCCTCATTGCGCGCGACGGGACCACTAGCGTGTTCACGTCCTACCCGGCGGCCTGAGTTTCGCACATCTGCGCTCCTTTGCGTGGTTGATGCACGTTGTTTCCTTCAGAAGTCCGTCTCCACATAGACGCCCGAGCAGTCATAAGCGACCGCCGCTGCCGTGGCCCCATTGTTCATGAACAGCCTCGGTGACAGGAACTGCGTGTTGGCAGGCAGGTCGGTGGTTATCTCCTGCTCGAACACCGCGCCCGAAACCTCGTCGACCGTCCGCACCCAGACCGAGTTGCCATTAGGCGGTGCCGCGATGAACAGGGTCAGCACCCCGCCCGTCGCGATGGCGAAACTCGCTCCCAAGTCGGTCAGAGTGGGCGCGCCGGTGCCATCGTTCGCGACCAGCTGCCAGCGTGTGTGGGTGCCGCGCTGGAAGCCGATACCGATGCAGTTGATGGCTGCTGCCAGCGTCAGCGTGGCGGCCAGCGCGGCGGTTGATCCATAGAGGCCGAAGAACGCCATGCCGGTCGCCTGTAGGGTTGTCAGCGAAATCCGCGTGACGAAGGTCCAGCCGCCCAGCCCCGCCGCATTGCCGCGCCAGCAGGCCCAACCGGCAGAACGCTGTTCGGCCGCTGAGTCCACCACCGCCGCCGAAGTCAGCCGCCAGCGGCGCATGCTCGCGGCAAGGTTCGTCGCAGCCAGCGTCGGGTGCGAAACCGTTCCGACCGAGGTGATCGGCAGGCCTTCGGTTGTGATCGTGGTGGTGACAGAGGGCGACCAGTTGGCGATCCGGTTCACTCCAAAATGCGGCTGCAGGGGGAAGTCCCGCCCCGAGGGGCGCATCACGTCGATCCACGGCGCTCCGGCGCGGTTGCGGGCATAGACCGATGCCTTGCCAGAGGGCGGCGGGGGCGGCGCGGCGCTGAGGCCGGGCAGGACCGTGGGCTGCGGCAATTCCACCTGGCCGTTCGTGCGGTCGATCCGGATCGCGTCGAAGAAGGCCGACCCGTCTGGGCTGACCTTGAAGCTGAAGTCGTCGTTACCCAGCAACCCGACTAACGCGCGGGCGGAGAAGCCGGTCTTGAAGGCAAAGGCCGCGTCGTTCCCGACGGCCGCCTTGTTCACGGAGGCCTCGATCCCGGCGCCTGCGTGGTTCAGCAGCACTGCAGGCGTATTCACCGACAGCCGGTTGGTGCTGTCAGCGCTGGCCCCACCAAGGCCGAGCATCTGGGCGGTGAGGTTCGCCTGCGGCATGCCGACCTGCGTCACCGTATTGGCGAAGGTGACCGTGGGCGTGTTCACCACCGTCGTGCCCCCCGCCCCGGCAGTGGACGAGCCGATGTTGACGACCGTGGTCGAGCCGGAGACGCCACCGGTGCCTAGGTTCAGGGTCTTGGTGGTGCCGCTGGTCGTGACCCCGGTGCCAAGCCCATAGGTGGCCGTGCCGTTCGAGGTGCCGATCGTGGCGGTGGCGCCGGAGGCCGTCAGCGTCCCCGAGAAGGTCTTGTTGCCGGTGAAGGTCTGCGTGCCCGCGAGGATCGCCAGTTCGGACGACGTATTCGGCAGCGTGTAGCTGCGGGTGGTGCCCGCGCTGATCGCCGCCAGCGACAGAGTAGCCTTCTTCGTGGGATCGGCGTCGTTAATGAGGCTGAACACCGCGTCCGACACCTCGCGCGGCTCGCCCGGAACCGTCCAGGCGCTACCGGTCCAGACAAGGATGAGGCCCTCGGCCGCGACCCATGTGAGCCAGCCGGTGCGGGGCACCAGCCGGATCCAGGCGCCATCGACCCAGAAGGCGATATCAAGATCCCAGCCCGCCCAGAGGCCGGTGGCCCCCGCAGCAACGAGATGCCGGTCGCCCTCGGCGGGGCTGGCCGGAGGCGTGGTCCGCGTGCGGTCGAGAACCGAGAGCTGCACCATGGCATCAAGGAGCCGCAGCGCCTCGTTGTGGGTGACATGCTTCTGCGCCTGGGCGGCCAGGATAAACGGCAGCCCAAGATGTGTCGTCGTGTCCGACATGGATCCTCCTTCAGAATGTAAGCCGGACCGATCGCGGGGTGCCGCTCCCGGCGAGTTGCGAGAGCTGGACGATCCGGATGTCGAGACTGTCGCCGGGCCCGAGCAGCGCGCCCCAATCCGCGATCTGGGCGGCGCCCGTGTAGACGACACTGGTGGTGGCGGCCTGCAGCGTGCGCATCACCGCGGCACCGTCGAGAATGGCGACCTCATAGGCTTCGACCCCCTCGGACATCGGCACATCGGCCACTTCCCAGCTGTCCGCCACCAGCGCCCGGTCCCGGCGCGTCCAGCGGATCGTCAGATCGCCGGGGGTCCGTCCCCGCGAGGCGGGCTGCTCGACATGGGCGACGGCGAAGGGCTTGAGCCCGCGCCCCGTCGGCGTGAAGGCGACCTCGGCGTAGCTCGCGTCCGTCAGCGGCAGGCTCGCGGGCCCGATGCGCCAGCGCCACGGGAGCCCAAGATCCGCCGGGGTGATGCGCAGCCGCGCAAGGGTGTCATCCAGCACCACGATGCGCGCACCCGGTGCCACGCTTGCCGCCATCACCTGCTCTGTCCCCCTCTGGCCCCGTAGCAGTCGGGACAGCCGGTAGCGCCCCGGCGCGACGAGGTCGGCCCGGGCCGCCTGCAGGATCTCCCAGGCGCCGAGGGCGCTCTCGACGGCAAAGGCATTCGCGCCGCCGAAGAGCGCGATGTCTGTCACGCTCGAGAGCTGCCCCCCCGGCAGGTCCACCTCGACGCTGTTGGCAAGGTCCCAGCGCGAGGTCGGCCCGGCCTTCAGGGCGGAAGCGAGCACGCCGACCGTCGCCCGGCCGGTGACCCTGTCGAGGAGGGTGAAGCCGTCGTCCGACAGGCTGCGGAAGACGGCGAGGCTCCCCGGCCAGGGCTGGGCGTTAGCTGCCATCCGCGGCTGGTGCGCCACCTCGTCCTCGGCGAGTTGCGGCAGGTCCAGCAGCAGGACCTCCGGCGCCCCGAACACCACCGCCCGGGTGAGGCCGGTTGCGCGCGGTTGACCGGGCGGCAGATCGTGGACCGCCTGGTCCTGTCGGATCGCCGAGATGCCGCGTGCGGGGCCGTCGGCGACGGACAGGAGGCGCAGCTGCATCCGGCGGCCGTCCTGCGCGAGATCGATCACGTCGCCCGGATCGAGCGCCAGCCGCGAGGGAGGAAGGCGGAAGCTCGCCGTCTCGCGCCCGACCCAGACCTCCTGCAGCGCCCGCCGACAGCGCCGTTCGCCCTCCTCGGGCGGCACGGCCATCGGAAACGCCTCCGCCGTGACCCGGGACGCCGCGACCGTGACCCGCCGCGCCTCCACCACAACGGCGTCGAACTCCTCGTCGGAGCGGGCGAGCTGCCACTTCAGCGCCTGCGGCAGTTCGGTCTCCTGGCCGCGCACCAGCTCGAAGGGCTCCCCGCGCCCGGCGTCTGCAGCGACCATGTCCTCCGGGCTCACCTCGGCAATCGGACCCATCCCGCGCATCCGGAAGCGCAGAACGCCCTCGCTCTCGACGGCGTCGAAACCGAAGTGCCGCGCCAGCGTTCCAAGGCTCGTTCGCGGGGCCTCGAGGGCGGTGATGGCAAAGCCCTCGACCGCGCCCCAGAGACCGCTGACATCGACGCGTTCCGGGGGCAGACCCGCCCGCGTGCAGAGGTCGCGCACCAAGGCTGCCAGCGAGACCGAGCCGAGGCGCCCGGTCAGCCAGTGGCCGAGGCGCCAGTTCTCCCCATCGGTCCAGACATCGCTGATCTGCGGAAAGAACGGATAGGGCCGCGCGTCCCAGGTCCAGGCCGCACAGTGCGCAAGGTCCACCATCGTCGCGCCATAGACCGAGGAGACCGGGTTGTGCGCCGGATCCGACCAGTAGCCGAGGGTCGCCTCGAGATAGGCGCGCTGCATGGCATCGTCGCGCCAGCCGCGCGAGGCATGGGGCACAGCGCCCTCCGATGATCGCGGATCGACGAACACGTTCGGCTGGTTTGCACCTCGATCGATAGCGGGACAACCGAACTCGGTGAACACGATCGGCTTTGATTGCGGCTGCCAGACGGTGGGCTCGGCCGCGCGCGCCCCGCCCGGTCGATTGAAGTGCCAGCGGCGCCACCAGTCGCGCAGCCCCTTGACGCGGAACACCCAAGGCTCGCCCTGTTCCTCGACCAGCGCGGCGCCGGTATGGGCAGTGAGCCAGTCGTCGGCCGCTTGCAGGCGATCGTGCAACGCTTCCAGCCAGACGAGGCTCGCCCGGAACGGCGGGTCAAGCAGCAGGAGTTCCGCCAGCGTCGCGACGATCTCGCCGTGCCAATAGCCGTAATAGAGCGCCTCACCGCCAGACCAGGCGCCGCGCATGCTGCCTGCTAGCGTCCAGCGGCTGTCGAGATAGGTCCAGGCCTTCAGGGCAAGACGGTCGGCGAGATCCCGGCGCGTGCCGGTGGCGTTCCAGTCCCCGGCCTTGCGCAGATAGGTACAGGCCCGCAGGATCAGGGCAGCCAGATGCGGCTCGTCGTAATCGGTGATGACGCCCGTGGGCAGGAAGGTCGTGGGCGGGGGCAGCGCACCGCTGGTCCAGGCGCCGTCAAGCCAGGTCAGGAAGTCGCTCAGCACCTGAAGCGCGGTCGCCCGGCCCGTCGCATGGGCCGCGAGCCCGTCGGCCCGCCAGAGGTAGCGGGCCGTCGCGTCGATGGCCCGGTACTGGTAGCCGCCCCAGAAGCTGTTCGGATCGTGCCAGGTGTAGATCCAGCTCCCCGGCGTGCCGCCTACGTCGTCCGCCTCGGGCCGATCCCAGACATAAGCATGCGCCATGGGGCCGCGCACGCCGGTCGTGGCTTGCCAGGCATCCTGTGCGTCGCGCAGGAACTCGGCCTGCACCCGCGCGCCGGTTGCCGCATCGGCTCCGCCGATCTCCATCCAGACATCAGGCGCCTGGTAGCCGATGCCCGGGACCCCGCGCCAGGAGATGACCTCGCCGTTCAGCATATTCGTGGTGAAGGGCACGAGCCAGGGCACATAGGGGTGCGGATCCTGCGAGAGCGGCCGGAAGCTCACGAGCCGCATCGTGTGCGGGACCGGGATGACGTCGATCAGCCCCGCGACGCGGATGGTCACCGGCCCGGTCAGCGGTGCCCCGTCCGACATCCGCGTGAAGCTCGCGAGCGGCAGGGTGAAGGTCTGGATCCCGGTCCCCGAGAGGTTGAGCCACGCCCAGTAGCGCGTGGCGGGCGAGAAGCTGACGGCCGTGTCCAGGAAGACCGCCACGGCGCCGGAGGGGACAGAGCTGCCGATCCGGACCACCATGCTGTCCCCGGCCGGAAGATCGAGCGTGATCAGCTTGCCCAGCTGGGATTCGCCGGAGCCAGAGGCAATGTCGGCGCGGACATAGCCCGAGGGGATCTCGCGATACCAGGTCGTGGCCCGGGTCTCATAGACGAAGGTGCCGCTGACCTGCTGGTCGCTTTCCACCATGGGCCGGAAGATCCAGCGCGCATCGTCGACCTCAAAGGCGCGCAGCGTGTTTGCTTTCGCGACCTCGCGCATGGATGACCAGCGTGATCCGCCATGCAGCGCATCCATCGCGTCGAAGGCCAGCAGCGACCAACGCAGGCTGTCGCCCGCACAGGCGATCTCGGTCGGTTCGAGAAGGCGCCAGGTCGGCCAGGCCTCATAGGGCGCGCCAGTCTCGAGGAGGCGACCGTCGTCATGCGAATAGCAGACGAGAGCCCGCATCGACGCGCCGGGGGCCACGACCTTGATGGTGCAGCCCTCGCTGTCGATCTCGGGGCTGCCATCAAGGGGGTAAGTGGTGCCGATCACCGGGCTGTAGGGGTTTTGCCAAAGGAGCGAGGCATCAAGGGCGCGCACATGGTAGACCTTGCCCACGAGATGACCCTTCAGGGCCCGGGGGATCGTGCCGCGCATGCGCCCGCCGCCGATGGAGACGAAGTCGACCTCCGCGCCGAGCACGATCTCCTGCAGCTGGACCCGGCCCTTGGCCCCGTTCAGCCAGTGCGGCAGGAAGGTGGTGGCCGGGTTGCCGTCGAAGGGGCGGCGGTAGAACACCTCCTCGAGGGGTGCGGCGAGAAGTCGGCTGCGCTCGGACCAGGAGGCGGCAAGGTCGGGGCGCGACGCCTGCAGGGCGCGCGCCGCGATGGCCGAGGCCCAGATCAGGATGAACTGCCCCTCCGAGGTGCCGCTCGCGGGGTGGAAATACCCGCCGCGGCCGATCTCGGCATGGACGGCATTGGCCACGAGGCCGGTTGGCCCGATCACCCAGGGCGCAGGTGTCCCGTTGGCCACGGCCGCATCGCGCACAAACGGCAGGCTGTCGGCGATGGGGGTGCGCAGTTGCAGCGCCCGGTCCGTGGCGTTGGCATAGAACCAGTCATGGCCCTCGCCGCCCTCGATGTTCGATTGCAGATAGGTGCGGGAATGGATCGTGCGGTCGGGTGCGGCGTCGAGATGGTCCTGCCCGTCCCGCCAATCCGAGAGCGGCATGTAATTGTCGATGCCGATCACATCGATGGCTTCGTCGGCCCAGAGCGGGTCGAGATGGAAGTAGAGATCGCCCGAGCCATCCTCGGGCCGGTGGCCTGCATATTCCGACCAGTCGGCGGCATAGGTGATCCGGACGCCGGGCCCGAGGATGCGGCGCACATCGGCCGCGAGCGCGCGCAGGGCCGCCACTGCGGGATAGGTCGATGCGCCCGAGCGCACCTGCGTCAGGCCACGCAGCTCCGAGCCTATTATGAAGGTGTCGACGCCGCCTGCGGCCTTGCTCAGATGCGCATAGTGAAGAACCATCCGCCGCAGGCTCCATTCGCCCGCGGGGCCGGTGAAGGTAACGGTCGTGCCCGAGACCGCGAACTGTGCAGGCGTCGCTGTGCCGAAGATCGTACTGACCTGCGTTGCCGCCGCTGCGGTCTTGTCGACCGTCCCGGCCTGGCCCGGCGCCGGGCTGCAGGTGATGCGACCGCGCCAGGGAAAGACTGGCTGACCGAGTGTCGCCGCGTGATCTCTGTAGGGATCGGGCTTGGTATTGCCTGCAGGGATGTCCATCAGGAGGAAGGGATAGAAGGTCACGCCGAGGCCGCGGGCCTTCAGCTCCTGGATCGCCTGGACGACCGAAGCATCGCTCGGCGTGCCGCCGAAGGCCGGACGGCCCTCGACCTGGCTGACCACCGGGGCTGCGGCCCGCGTGAGGCCGTTCACCTGCCAGGCCGGGGTCGTGTCCTTGACCGCCGCCTCGACGCGGGGCTGGATCCGGCAGAGGCCCGCGCGCAGATCGTCGCCGAACCAGGCCACAACGAGGGAGGCGTTGCGCAGCTTCGGGGCCGAGGCCTCGAGCCTATCGAGCGAGACGCGGAAATCGGCCCGGCCGGGGATCGCCACGGCATTCTCGGCGCTGGTTGCGCCGCCTGCGGTCTTGCGTACAAGCTCTGTCGCATAGGCGAACTCGCCGGAGGCCGGAATGATGGTCACGGCTTCGACCATCCCCTCGGCGCTCTCGGCATCGTCGAGCGTGCGGAAGACCTCGAAGGTCAGCTGCGGCAGGCGATTCCCGAAGGCCTCGAGGGGCAGTTCCTCGAAGACGACATAGGCGATGCCTCGGTAGGCAGGGGTATTCTCCGCGCCCATCTTGGCGGCGATGAACGGATCCGGGGCCTGGTCGAGGAGCAGCAGGTCAAGCTCGGCTCGCTGGTG
>CAZIOT010000003.1:243861-265626 GCA_964540965.1 uncultured Rubellimicrobium sp.
TCGCCGCCGGGATACCAGCGCCAGGTCACGCCCTCCATGTCCATGGGTTTGCCATCCGCCCAGACCCGGCCGACGCCGCTGATCGGGCCTTCGCAGAGGGCCACGGCGAAACTGGCTGAATAGAGGTACTCGGTCGTCGTGACCCGGCCCCCGCCGCCACCGCCCTTGCCGCCGCTCGTGGTGGTGCTGGTCTCCTCGCGGAAATCCGTGGCCCAGATGATATTGCCACCGACCCGCATGCGGCCATAGAGCCGCGCCACGATGGCGCCCTCGGTCGCCGAGGTCACGCGCAGGCTGTCGAGGCGCGCGCCCTCGATGCGCTGGCCCGGCGCCATCGAGGCGATGAGCCAGCTGTCGACGACGGAGCCTACGGCGGACCCGATCATGCCGCCGATGGCCGCCCCGGAGATCGCCGTGCCGAGCAGCGTGATGCCGCCGAAGCCCGCACCGATGGCGGTGCCGACAGCCCCGAGAACCAGACTTGCCATGGATGTTCAGACGTCCTCTTCAGGTGCGCTCGGTTGGTGTCAATCGGCGCGGAAAGCGGAAAGCGAAGGCGATGCGTCGCCTCCAGGCCGAGGTCAGGGGCTCCTCGATCACGCCAAGGCGCTCATAGGCATGAACGAAGCGATCCGGGCCGGTCAGCACGCCCACGTGCTTGGCGATGGACCCGTCCCGCATACGAAAGACGACGAGATCACCCTCCCGGGCTTCCCCGACGGCGATCGGGATCAAGGCACGGGCGGCGCCTTCGACCAGGACTTCGCGCTGGCCGACCTCGCCCCAGCCCCGGCTGTAGGGCGGCACGGGCACCGGTTCTGCACCGTTGATCTCGCGCCAGATCCCGCGGGCAAGGCCGAGGCAGTCACAGCCGACGCCCTTCAGGCTGGCCTGGTCGTGATAGGGTGTCCCGATCCAGGACCGCGCGATCGCCACCACCCGGACTGGATCTGCCGCTTCCGGTGTCACAGCACGCTCCCGTCATGGGTGCCGTCCTTGGTGGCGTAGCGGATGACCGCGTCCTGACCCGGGATATGCGGAAAGCCGCGGAAGTTCGCGACATTGGCAAACTTCGCCCGGCAGGTGTCGAGCCGCTTGTCGCAGCCCGCGCGCAAGATGAAGGCATCCCCCAGCGCAAGGACCCGAACCGGGGCCTCGAGAAGAACAAGGCTCACGGCACCGTCCGCCACATCGTGCAGCATGACCTCGGCGCGACGGCCAGCATTGGCGCCCGAGCTCCAGGTCACCGTGCCCCCGGCAAACCAGCCCGGCGCATAGGCTCCGAGGCCGGAGGCGAGGAAGGTCCGGTCGCGGAGAACCTCGAATATCACACCGCTCGCGCGATAGGCCGAGGCATCGAGATCGATCCGGCACCGTCCGTCGCCGAGGTCCGCGTCACAGGTCGCCTGGAAGGCCCGGCCGACCGTCTGCTGCAGCACATGCGCCATGCTGCGCACCTCGGCGACAAAAGAGATACGCCCGCGCCGGATCTCGCCGATCGAGCCCCGGCGCATCAGCACGCGCTGCGTCACCTCCTGCCAGTTGACGCGCCAGACCTCGACGGCGGCATTGTCCCAGCGGCCGTCGAGAATGTCGGTCTCCGTGATCCGGTCCGAGGTCAGGACACCCTCGGCATCCTGCGCATCCACCGCGAGATCGGATCCGGACCGCAGTTCCGAGGCCGTCAGCCCGCTTTCCGGCTCGAACTCGGTGCCGTCGAAGGTGAGTGTCCGGTCGTGGTCGGTGAAGCCAAAGGTCACCTCGTCAGACCGGGTGATGCGCCAGCACCAGGCCAGCGTCGTCGTGCCAGCCTCAAGATGCGCCTGAAGGGCGGGAGAGAGGGACTTCACTTCCGCCCCCAGCCGCGCAAGAGCGCGAGAGAGGCCAGTGCCGAGGACACGACCCCGCCTGCCGCGCCGGTCAGGGCGTAGAGATTGAAGGGCCTGAGGTCGAAATTCCCCGTCGCCAGATCGAACTCCGCCAGCCCCGCCATGGCGAGGCCCGAGGCGACAAGACAGGCGAGATAGACGAGGCCGCGCGCAATGGTCCAGTTCATGATGGTGCCTTTCCTCTGAGGAACTCGATCAGCCGCTGCCACCAGCTGGGGATGGTTGCGGGTTGGATGGGCGACGGCGCCCGCCCGCTTGCAGGGCGCAGCAAGGCCAGCGCTTCTGTCTCGGTGAGGCGCCGGATCGGTCGTGAAAAATCGACCCGTCCGTTGCGATCGACGGCCCAGACGGGGATCGTGCCGGCCGGATAGCTGCCCTTGGCGAAGAGATCGCGTTCGGCCTCGCGGCGGGACCGGATGGCTGCGGGCTTGAGCCAGCCCATGAAGCCTCGAGCCGCCGCCGCGCGATTGCCAGCGTTCAGGTGGCGCGTCAGCGCGGCCTTCGCGATGCCGCCGGTGTTGTAGTGAAAGCTGACCAGCGCATCGAACTCATGGGGCGCGAGCGGCACCTTCACGGCGCGTAGCACCTCGGTCTCGTAAGCGGCAAGGTCGGTGCGGAGAAGCCGGAACGCCTCGCGGACCCCGGCATCAAGATCGGCGGGCATGCCGCGGGGCATCTGGGCCGGATCGGGCGGTCCCGCGGCAGCGGTGTGGCCGATGCCGAAGGTCCAGATGCCCTTCACATCGCGATAGGGTCCGGGCACGACGCCTTCGTGCCGGATCAGGGCCAGGAGGCCCCAGTCTGTCATCTGCATGGGATCACCCGAAAAGCGAGAGAATGAAGATCAGCGTGGCGATGGCGAGGCCTGTCCCCACGCGGTGGCGGAAGGCGTGCCGCGGATCAGTGGCGTCGCAGCGAAGGGCGCGCATGAGGCGGACAAGCTCATTCCTCATCGGCCCCTCCCTTCGTGCCCCGCAGACGCGCGAGCACCACTTCGATGAGGGCGGCCCCGAAGACCCCGACGAGGTAGGCGGCCGAGCCCGCTGCGCCCCCGGCCGGGATAGCTTGCGGCGGCAGGACGAGCCATGTGGTGATAAACGCCATGGACAGGCTGCCCATGCCCGCTGCGATCAGACCGCCAATGAGGATGTGCCGCAGGGCATCGCGCAGCCGCATCCGCGTTGTCAGCGCATTGGTCGCGCCGCCCAGGGCACCCCAGGCGGCAAGGATCGCCGCCGTGGATGTGGCGAGTTCCCTGAGCGCCGCCGCCAGAAATCCGGTCTCGTCGTTCATGTGCGGAGTTCCACGAGGGGGATGGAGGTGATCGAGCCGAGGCGCTCGAGATCGAGGGTCACGTCGAGCATGTCGGTGTCGAAGCGGACGGGGACGTCGAATTCGAAGCCTGCGGTGACGGCGACGCCAGCAGCGGGGGCCGTAGCAAAGGTGACGAGGCCAGTCGCAGTGGAAACTGACCAACCAGACGCTTGCGGCGTGCCATTCACGGCGATGGTGACGGCCCCGGCGACAGGCTTGGTGATGGCCCGCGTCCAGGACTGCGCGCCGGAGGTATAGCGCTTGATGAGCTGGAACTGCGTCGTCGTTCCGTTGCCGGTGCCAATGGGCTGGTCGGTCGGCCCCGGCGTTTGGGACGGGACACAGGACTTGAAGTCGGCCCAATCCTTGAAACGAAAGCCGTGGAGGCGGCCATTGCGGGCCTCGAAGAAGGCGACGACGGCAGCCAGATCGTCAGCACGGCGGATGCCATAGGCGACGTCGTAGCGGCGGCGCGAGTTGGCCCAGCTCGCGTTGCGCTCCTCGGCCCCGCTTGCCAGTTCGACGATCTGGGTGCGGCGCTCTGGGCCACCCCGCGCGCCCCGACTGATGTTGTCCGGAAACCGGACTTCGTGAAATGCCATGGCGGATCCTCACATGCCGCGTCGGCCCATCGACACAGCGCGGGCGATGTCGCTGGCCACTTGCGACCGGGATTGGCGGAAGCTCTCGGCATCCCGCGCGTTGATCGTGACATTGACGGTGGAGGCCCCCGCCTGGCCGTAACCTGCGGCTTCGCGCCGTGACAGAACCCGTTCCCCGCGCTGCAGGATCGCGGGCACCTCGTCGGGCCGAAGCCCCGCCCAGCCGCCACTGTGCATGCGCGGCGCACCCGCAAAGGCCAGCGCCGGGACCATGCGCCCGGGACCGGGAGCGCCGACCACACCGCCCGCATGCAGGATGTTCGCGAAAATTCCACCCGCGCCACCCAGCGCGCCGGAAAGGGCATTCGCGATGGGGCCGAGGATGAAGCGCCGGGCGGCGAGCTTGGCGAGATCGGCGATCAGCGAGGTGACCAGGTCGCGGAAGTCGAGCTTGCCGGTCTTCACGAAGTCACCGATCGCGTTCTCCGCCGAGGTGAAGGCGCCCACCAGAACGTTGCCGATGTCCCCGCCGATCTCACGCGCCTTGGCGGCGTAATCGGCGAGCGCTGCGGTGACGGCCTGCCAGCCGTTCAGCGCGATGTCCGCGCCCTCGGCTGCGGCCGCCCCGGCATCACGCGCAGCGCCGCCTGCGCCATCGGCGGCGGCAGCGGCGTCGTTCAGACCGGTGGTCAAGGCATCGGCCGAAGCGGCGGCATCGGCGAGTGCGGTCTCCGCCTCGGTCCCCGTGGCATTCACCGCATCCTTCAGCGCCTGCCAACTGGCCAGCGGCCGACCGGCAGCATCGGCCAACATGCCTGCGGCCTCACGATAGCCGTCGGCTCGCGCGCGAGCATCGTCGGCCATGGTGCCGAGACCGAGGTCGGGCGGTTCCAGGTAGGTATGAGCGAGTGCGGCCGAAAAGGCATCCGCGGCGGCGGCACCGGCTGCGGTCGCCGCGCCCTCGAACGGATTGCCGATGCGGCCAAGTTCAACAGGGTCCAGCGTGCCGATCCGGACACCGCCTTCACCCGTCGCCCATTCCGGCAGCAGTTCCAAGGCTGCGTTCAGGGTCTCGATGAAGCTGTTGATGCGCGTGACGACGCCGTTCAGCATCGCCTCGACGCCCGAGATCAGCCCGTTCGCCGCCTGGAACGCGAAATCCCCGATGGCACCGGGCAGACTGCCCCAGATCGCGACGGCCGCATCATAGGCCCCCTGGAAGATCGCAGCCGTCCGGTCGCCGAAGCTGACCACGCCCGCGATGGCGCCCTCAAGGGCAGAGAGACTGGCCGCCTTCAGCCCCTCCCATCCACCGGCCATTTTGGCAAAGGCCGCGTCCAGCGACAGGCCGATGCGTGACCAGACCTCGCGAGCAAAATCGCCGAGGAGCCGAAACGCCTCGCCCACTCCACCGACCCGGGTGACCAGCTGCGAGAACTGATAGACCAGCTCGCCCGCGCCGACGATCAGCGCACCGATGCCGGTACGGATCAACGCGCCGCGCAGGAAGACCAAGGCGGTGGCGAGGCCGCGAACCGACAGCGCCGCCACGGCGAGCCCCGCGACCCAGCGGCCGGCCATCACGGCGGCAAACGTTGCAGCATAGGACGCCAACCGCCCAAGGTTGCCGATAAGTCCGTCGATGGCCGAGCGCAGGATCCCGCCTTCGGAGGCGAGGGCGACGAAAGCATTGGCCAGCGCTTCGATGGTCGGAGCCACTGCGACGGCGATGCGGTTCCGAAGGCCATCGAAGACCAGAGATACCGTGCCCAGCGCCAGCTGCGTGCGGCGCAGGGCTTCGAGGGCATCGCCATCTAGAACCGCCCCGAGATCGGATGCCTGATCCCCAAGCCGGGCCATCTCGGCCCCGCCATTGCGCAGCAGCGGCAGCAGACGCGTGGCGTCCGAGGCCATGGCCTCGAGATAGAAGGTCATTTCCTGCTGGCTGAGACCGGCGCGTTCCAGCGTATCGACGTAGAGCTGCAGCGCCTCCGGCCCCGACAGACGCGCGAACTGGTCGGCGGTAACGCCCACTCGCGGGGCGACGTTCTCGAAGAAGTCGGCCATCGGCCCGCCGCCGGTTTGGAGGAAGTCGCCGACCCGGTCGTTCACGTCCTTAAGGATATCGGCCAGCTTCTCCTGCTCGATCCCGACCGTCCGCGCCCCTGCAGACCAGCGCTGCAGGGCCTCCGGCGTCGCATTGGCGACCTGCGCGAATTGCCGGATCTGGGCGGCACTTTCGGCCGTGGAGCGGACGATCAGTCCAAGGGAGGCCGTGGCGGCGGCAGCGGCGGCCCCGAGGGCGATGCCCGCACGACGAGCGAAACTGGCCAGCCGCGTGTTCGCCAGTTCCATCTCGCGGCTGAGCTGACCGAACCCCTTCGCCCCGGCCTCGCCGACGCCTTCCAGCTCAGCGCGCACCTGGCGACCGCCCACGGCGGCGAGCCGGACGGAGACGCGTTTCTCGGCCATGGGATCGGATCTCTGAATGGGGTCAGTCGCGGCTGGCCGCGATCTGGTCGTTGACGCGGCGGACCATCACCGCCTCAAGGGCGGGCAGCAGTTCCGCGATGGCGGGTGCGGAGATGCCGAGAGCCGCGCCCAAGGCCAACGCCGCGCCCATGTCCCAGCCGATGACCGCGCCGGGGATGACGCGCATCTGCCCGCCAAGGCGCTGCGCCAGGTCCCAGACCTGCGCGCCCTCCAGCGTCAGCGGCCGGTTCAGCCTTGCGGGGCAGTCGGGACAAGGTCTTGAACAGGCCGTGCAGTAGCCTTCGCCCCCGCCGAAGGACCAGTCGGCAAGGGCGCAGAGCCGTTTTTTTCCGCGTCCAGCAGGAGGGCCTTGGCGACGTACAGGGTCTGGAACGCCTCGAAGGCGGGCCAGAAGTCGAGAAGCGCATTGATGGCCTCGGGGCTCGGATCGATGGGAGTACCATCGGCATCGCCGATCCCTTCCCATGCGAGGATCGCGCGCCGCGCCAGCGCCTTGGCCATGGCGAGTGCGGCTTCCTCGGTCGCCGTCCCCTCGGGAAGATCGGCAATCGCGGGATCGCCGCGCGCGGACACCATCAGCGCGGTGGTCAGCGGACGGAGCCGGACGCGCACGCCGGGGATGAGGTCGCACCACTGCGGCGCGTTGGAAAGGTCGAGGGTCAGCATGGCGGGCCTTCTCAGTAGGTTGCGACGGTGTTGACGAGGACGGCGGTGCACATCCGGGCGGGGCTGGTGGCCTTGGCCGCCTGCCAGTCGAAGGTGGCCTGAATGCCCTGCGGGCCCGGGATCTCGATGCGCGGGCGTGGCAGGTAGACCGCATGCGCGGTGAAGGTGAAGCTGGCCTCGGCCCCGAGGCTCCAGGCGAAAACCAGTTCGCACGCGGTGCCGTCGATGGCCTGCGTGATCAGCGCGGTATCGGCAAAGCGCACCTCGACCCGGCCGGTCAGCGTGGCCATGCCAGGGTCCGCCCCCTCGATCTTGCCGTCGTTGCGGATGGTCTCGATCCGATCAAGACCATTGGAATAGGTAACCTCGGCCGAGATGACATTGCCGAGCGGAGAGCCGTTCCGCGTGATCGTCCCGTTGAAATGCCCGAACCGCTGCAAAGCGAGCGACGTAGGCGTACCAGCGGCCGTGGCCGCCGCGACGGTTTCCCCCTGCGCGACCAGCCGGGCGGTCGCAGTCAAGAGGCCTGAGCGCTGCATCTGCCAGGACAGCTGATCGCAGACGCAGCCGGTGTACATCGCGTAGCGCGGCACCTCGGGCATCGCGGTCTCGATGGCCATGCTCGGCAGTGTCCAGTTGCCGGACTGGAAGGTGTGGGTTTTGGCCGTCGTCCCGGTTGTCGTGGGCGGACCGAAGGCCGCCTTCAGCCAGAGGCCGAAGTTCTCGACGTCGATCGGCACCACGACATCGCCGTCGGCGGTAACCGCGTCCCTGATCGGGGCCAAGGGGTCGCGCCCCTGGCCCAAGAGTTCCGAGGCAATCAGCGGCTGTTCGGAGCCGAGCGTGGTGCTGGCAAAGGGCACCGTGCGATAGCCCGAAGCGGGCGCGGTGCCATAGACGGTCTCGAACGCAAGCGCCATCTGCGCCCGCGCCCCATGGGCTCGTGCCATCGTATTCTCCTGTGCAGGGTTGAAGCGCGGTTGTGTTCTGTCAGGTCCTGTCGCACACAGAGGCGATGTGCATTCCCCAACCAGATTTTTCGCCACGCAATGTGGTTCGATCGACCACCCTTGCGGTGATCGCTTCTATTCTCTCAGTGGCAGCCGTGGTGACCGGACCTGTCAGTGCCCAGACCAATACCGTGAGCGGAACCGTCCGTTCGGTCACCGACGGCGATACGTTCCGACTTCAAGGCATTGATCAGACGATCCGGGTCTGGGGCCTTGATGCGCCCGAACGAAATGAACCAGGGGCACGAGCAGCGACCTCAGCGCTTCGACAGCTGATCGCCAATGAACGTCTGACCTGTCGCGTGCGTGACATTGACCGATATGATCGGATCGTCGGTCAGTGCTTCCTCCCCGACGGTCGCGATATCGCAGCCCAGATGATCGCTGCCGGTGTGGCGACCGAATACTGTCGGTACTCGGGCGGCCACTACAGAACCTGTCGCGGCAACTGACCCGGTTGTCCTATCCGAGCGGGTCGGTCGTGGAATAGTGTAGGACGACCGGGATTACTGCAGCCTTCAGGCTGGCCGCGCCCTCGACCGGCAGATCGACCGGGCGCGGCGCTTCCGCCTCCACCCAATCGCAGAGCCCACCCAGCGTGCGGTCGGCGGCAATTGCTGCGCCGATACTGGTGCAGAGGGTGTCGAAAGTGGCGTCACGGGCGCCCCCCTGTACGACCGCCTCGATCTCTGCCCGATGCTGGTAATGGTAGCGTAGCGGTGACAATGTCACTTCGGGTTCCCCCGGCTCGCCATCGCGCAGGATCAGGAGGCCCGCCGTGGGCACGCGCTCGGGTAGCACGTCGCCGCGCAACACGGTCGCATGCACCCCTTGTAAATGCGAACAAAGACGCTGAACTACTTCTTCGCGGATGCTGGGCATCAGAACGGCTCCTGCCCGATTGTTGAGCTGATGACGAAATGGAAATCGACTACGATGGCAACCACGGACTACACTGACATTTCTAGCCCGTGTCCCTGCGGGAAAAGTACAATAACAGTGACCCAGGCCTCGCCGGATCATCCTTGGGTCAAAGCCAGTCAGATAACCTATTCGGCATCAATTGATTGTGCAGCCTGCCAGAAGGTCTATTCCGTGAAGGAAGGATACGGAGCGTACCCATACTTGGTCCGAAAGGATGATCTCATCGCCTTCCAGACGGCAAAACAGAAGCGTTTCACTGCACAGAAGGCAATTGAGGGTTCCCAGCAAGCTGCCGCACTCCGGGACCGAATAGCATCAACCGTCGACGCTGAGATCTCGATGGCGGCAAGGCACCGGCAGTTGCAGAGACTTGGTCTCACTCTCGAGTCTCTGGCTTCATATCGCAAACGCCCATATTCAGGCGCCGAGGCTGGCAAACAAGCCGGAGGCCACAGTCTCGCGCGGATCGGCAGCATTCCTGAAATGGGCGGAGGCGATATCGAATTCTTTACCGACGCCAAAGCGACGCTTGAACTGCTCGAGAACGAAGAGCGGAAACTTGAGCCGCGACCGGTAAAGACAGGGGCACGTTGGCTTCAGGCCTGAGTCAAACGCGACCTACCTTCACCCAGTTCGCCACGATCAGCCCCGGCACCGTGTCATGCGCCCGCTCAGCATCCCGCGCAAGGTCCAGCCGCTTCGGCAGCTTGACCTGCGGCACCAGCAGGAAGATCGGCGCGGTCACAAGGCCCCGGCCGGTCTTCGACCGTGACGCCACGGCACGGCCCTTGGTGTTCAATCGTCCTTCGGCCACCAGCAGGCTCGGACCCCTGCGGCGATAGATGAACCGCAGGCGGAGACCAGTCCGGCGCTCCCATTCGCCGGGCGTGATCCGACCGCCGCGCAGGGACTTGCCTGCGGCGGGCGTTGGGATGGCCAGCCAGAAGCCGTTCTTCGAGCGGATGAGCGGGCCGGTGTCGTGCGCGCCGACGATGACCGGGGCGTTGGACCAGACCACTGCCGCCGCGTTCAGGCTGGGCGTGGCCTTGGGGAACTGCTCCGACCGGATGGTCCGGGCAAGCCGGACCCCGAGCCCCGCGCCGGTGATCTGCAGCCGCCAGGCCGCCTTCAGCCCTGTCCCGGCCTCGCGGATTGCAGCCGATACGGCACGTTCGCCCGCCGCGACCTCGGCCGCCATCATCGCGACGATGTCGGGATCGATGTCGAGTTTCAGCTTCATGGCGGTCATGCCGGGCGCAGGTCGACGGTCCAGACCAGCCGCTCGCGGTCTCGGACGGGTTCGCCCTGGATGAGGAAGGCGTCGCCGTCGATCTCTATACGGTCGCCAGGACGCGGCGTCGCCACTTCGGCGACGCGAAGGTCGATCCGGGTGGTTTCGGACCAGAGCCGCGCGTCGCCGAAGTCGGTGACCGCATCGGCACGCCTGGCGACCACGCGCACCAGCATGGGCGCGCCGCCGTCAGCGATATAGACAGCGTCACTACCGATGTTGGGATCGGCGAAGAGCGCGCCAAGCGCGGCGGCGAAGGCGTTCATCAGAAGCTCGCGTTCAGGCGCACCCGGCCAATGGTGTCGCCCGCGCCGCTGGCAACCGCTTCGGTCGCCACTCCGATCAAGGTGTTGTCGGTCGCAACCGTGGTGCAACGCTTGTTGGCATTGTCCCAGTAGACCTTTGCACCGACGGTCCAGGCCTGCGAGCCGATCTTGGTGATGTCGAACACGCCGGCAAGCGCCGTCTCGATGGGTTCGCCGAGGGCGGCGGTGCCGGAAGCGACGCCGAAGATGGAGCCGACGAGCAGGCCATCGCCGGAGGCGACGGCGTAGGGCGCGGTCAGGGTGATGGTGTTGCCGGGCTGGACGTAGTTTTTCATGGGGAGGATCCTTGTGGAAAGACGATGGGCGGCCCGAGTGGACCGCCCGCATGTCAGGGTTCAGCATGTCGGCGCGCTGGTTACGCGCCCGGGTTCTTGTAGAGGCCGCGCCAGTCGATAGCCTTGGCGCCGAAGTCGAGGCGGCACTTGATCTCGACCCCGTCGACATCGAAGCCGTTGCGCGTCTCGATGTAAGCGCCCTGCTGGCCCTCGAGATAGGCGTATTCGATGGTATCGATCTGGTTGGGCGATGCCGCCAGATACCAGGAGGTGGCGCTGGCGGCGTCGAGGCGCGGCTCGCTGATCGGCGATAGCGTCCGGATCGACTGCGGGACGACCTTGGCGCTGTCGGCCGGGACGAGGTTCTGGGCGACCAGCTGCTCGGCCTTCAGTTCCAGCGCCGCGGGCACGATCAGGAAAGCGGGCCGGATATTCAGCACCGTCTTCTTGTCGAGGCCGGTCTGCAGCGCCATCGCCGCCCGCGCCGCGCCGACACTGGCCACATCCAGCGCGGCACCGGTGCCCGCGAGGTTCTTGTGCGTGGTGTGGAACAGCGCGTTGCCGTCTGCCATGGCCGGGTTCGCGGTGATAATGCCCCAGACCACGTCGCTTTCCAGCTGAGCGATGGAGTTGCCGTACATCGCCGGGATGCGCGTGAAGGCGTCGAGATCGTCGTTGATCAGCACCTGCCGGGTGATCGCAACGACCCGGCCATAGGTCTTCACGCGGTAGCTTTCCTTGCTCTCGCCCAGCGTGCCGCGCTTGAACTCGCCGCTTTCGCCCACTTCCAGAAGCTGCGGCGCTTCGCCCAGCTGGACGCGGTGCATGGACTTGAAGTCGGTGGCCAGCACCTGGCGGCAGAAGAGCGCGAAAGTGCGGGGATAGGCGTCATAGGCCTGCCGCAGGGTCTTGTTGGTAACGGCCGACAGGATCTCGGGGAAGTCCGAGGTCGAGTGCAGCGCGCGCGTCGCCACCTCGTCGCGCGACAGACCGCGCGTGTTGACGCCTGCATTGCCGAGGCTTTCGCGCGCAAGTTCCAGCAGGGTCATGCCGCGATACTGGCGTGCGGCATCCTCCAGCGGAAACAGCGTCGGGCTGTAGCGGTGCAGCAGCGCATTGGCCACCGCGTCGCGGCGGGTGATGCGTTCGTCCCGGCCGCCAAGGGGGACCGAGACATGCGGGAAGGTCCGGGTCTCGTCCGACTTCGCGGCGACCTGATCGAGGATTAGGCGGCGGGACTCGTCCACGCTGATCCCGCGTTTCACCAGATCCTCGGCGAAGCTGCGTTCGAGGTTCAGGCGGCCGGTCAGGTCGTAGATGGTGGATACGCGGTCGCGCTCGGCCTCGCGGGCGCGGGTGGCGATGGCCTCGCTGTCAGGCGCTGGCGCCGGCTCCGGCATGCGCGCGCCGGTCGGTTCGGGGCTCGCCGGTGCCGAAACGGGCGCCTGGCGGGTCTCATGGGTACCGGGGACATCCCCGGCCACGGTGGTCGTGCTCTCAGGCATGGATGCCTCCTTTTGCATGCGGGTGTCGACGATCTCGACGGGATAGCCGACCTGATCGGCGGCGCGGACCTGCGCGCGGGGATCGGCGGGAACGGTCACGAAGCTGACCTCGAGCGGCGTCCAGCGTTCGACGATGCGCTGCTCGACCTCGCCCTTGGCGGCGGGCTCGACCACCTTCACCCGCTCGATGGAATAGCCGACCGAGACATTGCGGATGATGCCGTCGCTGATCAGGCCGAACATACGGTCGGCGGCTTGGTCGAGCCCCTCGCGGGGAAAGCGGATGGTGGCCTTGCCTTCCTTGCCCTCGATCCACGCGCGTTCGACGACGCCGACCTGCGAATGCGAGGACCAGACCGAATGGCTGTCGAGCGCCGGGGCCCCGGCATTGAGGCGCGTCAGGTCCACCGCCCTGTCGCTGACCTCGAGGATCTCGTCGAAGGGCACGGAGGTGTCCCAGCCTGTCCAGCGTCGCCGCCGAACGGCCGCGCCTGTGGTGAAGACCACATCGACGGAGCGGGCCTCGGAATTGACGGTCGCGGGCAGGATGGGCGCACGCCGCAGCTGCATCGGCAGGGCGACCGGGGCCGCCATGATCTTGTCGGGCATGGCCCTACTCCTTCTCTGGTTCGGATGCGGGGGCGGCCGGGTCACTGGTCGGTTCACCGGTCGGGTCGCCCGCCTGCGCACTGCCGGTCTTGGTGACGCGGCGCGGATCGCTGTCGAGCACGAGGCCGAGTCCATCGAGCTTGGCGTTGGTCGCGGCGATTTCCGCCAGCACCGCGTCCGGGTTGTGACCCTGCCGGGCGATGGCCTGCGCCAGCGTCATCGTGCCTGTCCGGATCGCCAGCAGATCGGCCATCGCATCCTTGTAGGGATCGACTGCGTCGAACTTTGGCGGCGACCATTCCACCGACACGTCCGGCGTCGGGATCTGCCCCGCTGCCCATGCAGCCTCGGTGAACCAGCGCCAGACCGGCGCGCAGAGCATCGGGATGAAAAGCTGCCACTGCACGGCATCGATCATGCGGCGGAACTCCACGAGCCCCGCCCGGATCGAGGAATAATTGACCTGACTGAGGTCGCCGGTCAGCAGCTCGTAGGGCACCCGGAACCCGGCCGAGATGGTGTGCAGGCTCGCCCGCTTGTATTCGCCATAGCCGCCGGTGGCAGCGGGCTGGTTGAACCGGATGTCCTTGCCGCCACGGGCATAGGCGATCAGTCCCGGCTCGAACTGCTCCACCCGGTTGCCGTCGGCGTCGACCACGGAGGGCGCGATGCCCTGCTGTGCCTCATCATCGCCGAAGACGATGGCGGTGACGCAGGCTTCGGTTTTCTTGCGGACGAGTTCCGCGACCTCGTAATCGTCCAGATCGCGCAAGCTGCGGATCACCGGTGCGCCCCAGGGCACGCCGCGCGCCTGTGTGCGCTGTTTTTCATAGACATGGGCGATTTCGGTCGCAGGGACCGGGCGGCTGTCGAGCCCGCTGCGCAGCGCACCGTGCGCATCGCCGGGATGTTCGGGATGCAGCCAATAGGCCCTGCGCTTGCCGACAGGGTCGAATTCGATACCCTGCACGATACGACCCACGCCCGTGTTGCTGGACTTGCTGGCGTCGAGGAAATCTGCCTCCAGCACCTGCAATTGCAGCGGCACGGCCAGTCCGTCCGAGGAACGCCGCAGCCTGCGGCGCACCAGCACCTCGCCCGCTTCGATCATTTCACGGCAGATCAGCGTCTGCAGCCCGTAGAAATCCAGCTGGCCGTCGGCATCGCACTCCGCTGACCAGCGGGCAAACAGCGCGTCGACCTTACGGTCGAGCTTGTCGTCGCCACTGGCAGCGCGCGGCATGATGCCGGCGCCGATGATATTGTTTACCAGCACAGCGACGGCTTTGGCCGCATGCGGGTTGTTGCGCACGAGATCCCGCATCCGGTCGCGCAAGAGTGCCCCAGCCACACCGATCTTGGTGTCGGCCGAGGAGCCCGGCGCCCGCCAGCCGTCCGTCCGCCGACCCTTCGACGCGCCGTCATAGCCGCGCGTCAGGGTCTCGAAGGCCTGCCGTGCCAGCACGCGCCGGGCCGCCATGCGCGGCGCCACCGAGGCAATGGCGTGGTCCATCCAGTTCGCGGGCATCAGCGATCCCCGCGCGAGAAGCCAGCAAGCCCGGCGACCGGCAGTGGCCGCGCGGTCCCCGCGACGGCACGTTCGATGGTTCGGATGCGGCTCAGCAGATCTTCGGCCGAACCGTAATCCACCGACTTGCCATCATAGCTGACGCGGGTCGTGCCGCTGGCATAGGCCCGGCGCAGCGCCGAGAGCTCGGTTTCCGTCCAACCCGTCATGCTCAGAACCATCCTCCGCGTCGACCAAGCCAGTCCGACTGCCGTTTTCCCTGGGGTGCGGATTGCGGTCGGTTGACCCGCCCCGCGCCATCCATTTCCGTTGGCGCCGCCCCGAGCTGATCCTCGAGGTCGCGCCATTTCTCGTCGGTCCAGCGATCCGCGCCCGCGATCCAGGCGGCAGCGCGGGCATAGACCCGACAATCCAGCGCTTCGTTGCGTTCGCGCAGCTTCTGCCATTCCAGCCGGGCAAAGCCGCGCTTGGTGCGCACCGTCACCAGTTGTTCGGCCACGAACTGCTTCAGCCATTCGTTCTCGACCCAATGCGGCAAATGCACCGAGCCGGGCGGGAACGCCGCCCCCTCGGCCATGTCTTCCTCGGTCGGCCGTTCCAGCCGCAGGAAGCGATAGGTTTCGGCCTTGAAGGTCGACACCGCCACGGTCCAGAGCCGTGCGCCCCGTCGCAGGCGCTTGCCGCCCTCGGTCGCATCGACGAAGGTCGGCCCCGAGACCGGGCTCGAGCGGTTGAAGCCCTCGACGCCCTTGACCGGGGACACCTGCGCGAACCCCTGCGACCGCGACCAGGAATAGACCGCCGGGGCCTCGTAGCCGGTGTCGATGGCCAGCCGCGCGATCCGCAGATGCGCGCCGCGTTCATGCGGCCAGCTTCGATCCAGCAGCGCCGTCAGTTCCGACCACGCGTCATGCCGGTCGGGCCCGCCCTCGATGACCACGTGATCGACGAGCCAGCTTTCGAGACCGCGCCCCCAGGCCCAGACATCGACCTCGATCCGGTCCTTCTGGACGTCGGCCCCGGCAGTCAGGAACAGCCCGCCCGCAGGCACCGTGCCGGATGTCCAGCGCTCGCGGCGGTCGTAGAGCCGCTGCCAGTCTGGGGCTTCTCCGGTCTCGACCCATGTCTCGCCGAGGATGGTGTTGCGGAACGCCTTGATCGCCTCGTCCGACCCTTGCGCTGCGTCCCAAGCCCGCACGATCCGCTCCCAGCTCAGCCAGCCGATCGGCGAATAGAGCGCCGAGAGGTGATACCCGACCGTGGTCGGATCGGCGGCCGTGGCGGTCGCCCGCCATTCGCCGCCCTCCAGCATCGCCGTCTTGTGGTGCTCCGCGATTGGCGTCTCGCAGCCCTCGCAATGATATTCTGCCGTTTCCGGCCGCCCCTTCTGCCAGCGCAGCCGGTCGAACTTCAGCCATTGGGAATGGCCGCAATGCGGGCATGGCACGAAGAACCGGCGCTGGTCGCTGGCTTCATATTCGCGTTCGATGCGGCTCAGACCCCGGATGGTCGGGGTCGAGACCAGGAACACCTTGCGCCGGTGCGCGAAGGTCAACGACCTAGCCTCGGCCAGCGTCACCGGGTCGCCTTCCTCGTCAGCCGAAGCCGGATAGGCGTCGACCTCGTCGAGGAAGATGTAGCGCGCCGGTGTGGACCGCAGCCCTACCGCCGAGTTCGCCCCGGTCATGATCAGGATGCCACCCGCGAATTCCTTCGACAGCATGGTGTTGCCCGCATCGCGAGACCGGGCCGGTTTTACCCGCTCCCGCAGGTCGGGGCTTTCGTCGATCAGCGGGTCGATCCGCTGGCGCGAGTTTCGCTTCGCCAGTTCCACTGTCGGCTGGACCGCCAGCATCGGGCCTGGTGCCTGGTGAATGGCAAAGCCGATCCAGTTGTTGCCCGCCTCGGTCGCACCGACCTGTGCGGCCTTCATGTACACGATGCGCTGCATCTCGTCGCCGGGTGACAGCCGATCCATGATCTCGCGCATGTAAGGCGTGCGCGCCGTCCGATATCGCCCCGGTTCCGCCGAAGCGCGGCCAGACAGCATCCGATGCTTGTCGGCCCATTGCGAAACAGTCAGATCGGGATCGGGCATCAGCCCCGCGCCCCAGGTGCGCAGGATCTCCGCCGCGCCGTCGAAATCTGTCAGGCCGTCATCGTCACCGGAAGTCAGGCCGGACCTCGGCAAGTTCGTCGAGGTGGGCGCGTACATGTTTTTCCAAGGCCTTCTGCATAGCGGCCGGTTCCACGCCCAGTTCCGCCGCCATCAATGCCGACGACCGCGCAGGCCAGTTCACCCAAGCGTCCCGCACCTCTCGCGCCAGCCGGAACACCAGCGACAGCGCGCGGGCCCGTTCGATCAATTCCCCCTTCAGCTTCTGCAGCCGGATCCGCCGCTCCTGCGCCTTCAGCACCTCGTTGGCGGTTTTCGCCTGCAGATAGGTCGTACCGCCGCCAACGGCTGGCACCGCCAGACCCTGTTCGCGCAGCGTGTCACCAACGGCCGTTACCGCAGCCTCGGGCACCGGCTTCAGCTTGGGTTCGGGCGGTTTCCGGGTCTTCGAAGGATCGGTGGTTTCCGCCCGGCGCACATCGCTGGCGGCCGCGTTGATGCTGCCATCCGCGAACAGCACAAGCCGTTCGGCCGCCTTCGCTTTCTGGATCGCGCCCCGCGACAAGCCGACATGAGCGGCATACTGGCGCTCGCTCATGCCCTGCATTGGCCGCTCCGATTATCATTCAGATTCATGTGCTTATCTCGTTGATAAGCTTCGCGGACAGAGCGAACGTCCTTTCAGAAGGACGATGCAACTCACCACGGAGCCACCGAAATGACCCGCCGCGCACAAGACAACACGAAAGCCCTCGATGCCTTCGTCGGCAAGAAGGCCGAGATCGACGCGATGCTCGCCCGACTTCAGGGGCTCAGCGACGACCATTTCAACTTCGATCCGGAAGCGGTCAATTGGGGCAGCGTCGGCTCGATCAGCAGCGTCGCCAGCGACCTCCTGAAGATCACCGATTTCCTTTTCGGCGAGGGCGAACACGCCGAGTAGCCAATCCAACCATCGCACCAGCTCCGCCCTGCGGGGCTTGGCCTCGTAGAAGGGCCCGCATCCCGCGCGCCCCGACCCGGAGACGACGATGACCCAGCTTTCCGACACCCAAGCCCTGATCCTGAGCGCCGCCGCGCAGCGGCCCGAGCGCATCGCCCTGCCGCTGCCCGAGAGCCTGCGCGGCGGTGCCGCCGCAAAGGTGGTCGGCGCGATGATCGCTAAGGGCTACCTCGAAGAAGTCGACGCCGACTTGCGCAAGGGCGAACCCATGTGGCGCGAAACCGGTGAAGGCCACGGCACCACGCTGGTTGCCACCGACGCAGGCCTCGCCGCCATTGGCATCGAGCCCGAGGGCGCGAACACCACGCCCACTGGCGGCGACAAGGCGCCCAGCGACGTGCCCGCGACGGACGCAATCACCGAGCCCGAAGCCACGCCCAAGGCGCGCACGCCGCGCGAGGGCACCAAGCAAGCCACGCTGATCGCCATGCTGCGTGCGCCGGACGGCGCGACCATCGAGGAGATCATGGCCGCGACCGGATGGCTTGGTCACACGGTGCGCGGTGCCATGGCCGGGGCGTTGAAAAAGAAGCTCGGGCTTGAGGTGACCTCAGAGAAGGTCGAGGGGCGCGGGCGGGTCTACAGACTTCCCGCCGCGTGACCAGACGCCGGAAACGCTACGCCGCCGCCCCGACCGGGCGGCGGCCTGTATCTACGATGGCCTCGTCAGTGTCGCTGTAAGACCGACCAATGACACCTGCGCTAGCAGCCACTTTCCGGCTGCCATGCGCTTCTGGACGTACACGCGATGCTCTTCGGGCGTGGGCGGGCGCTTCCGCTTATGGCGCTGGCTATTGCAGTACCAACAGGCCGCAACGATGTTCTCATCAGTGTCGCGACCACCGTCGGAGCGGGCGTGTAGATGCTCGGCGGTGCAGCGTAGCGCCTTTGACGTCCGCCTCGTTTTGTGGTTTCGTTGAGAAGATGCGGCTTCAACAGCATCGTCCCACATTGGCAGGCCGCAATAGTAGCAGCGGCCACCTTGGGCCATCATCTTCCTCTGACGGATACGTTTAACAGATCCCATGACACGGGTCCTTTCATTCGACTTCGTGAGAAGCGAATGCGCGACGCCCGTAACGGACGCTCCCCGGCTGGAAGCTCCTGCTCGCGCGAGGCCCGGTGATCCGTGGCTCCGCATGCCGGACCGCGAAACCTGCAGGACAAGACCTCAGGTCAGAGTAGCCGCTGGCTTACTCAAATCGGCCGAAGCCGAATTCGCAGCAGGATTAGGATAGATGATCGTCCCGCATCGCGTCAACGGAACCTTTCGAACACCCGCCGCAGGATGTAGGACCGCGCGATGCTCACCACGGTGAACACCGCGCCCATCTTCAGGTTCTGCGCCAGCGTCGTGTGCAGGCCAAAGATCGGAAAGATCAGGATCTGCGTGACGACCGCGACGCCATAGCCGACGAGCACGTTGGCGAATGACTCGACCAGCGACATGAGGCGGGACTGCTTCATGCCGCCACCTCATCCATCGGCCAGCAATTCAGCCGCCAAAGTTCGCAGCGCATACGCCGCAACCAAGGGGACCACGCCGTTGCCGCAGAGGCGAAGCCGGTCCACCCGGTGGGCCAGCCCATCAACGCCTCGACGAACAGCGGGTTCAAGGTCCGGCGCACATCGCAGGTATCGCTCCCAGCCATCGGCGTCACCAGGACCTGGCGGCCAAGCAAGCCGTTCACCGGCGTGTTCGCCAGTGTCGTCGCCCCGTCCTTGTGATCGCGCGCCGTCGGCGTCATCCACATCCCGGCTGCATGGGTCAGATCGGTCGTCCGCCGATTGCCCGCGCTCGGCTTGCAGCCATCGTTCGCCATCGGCGTCGGCCAATCCCGCGCCATCCGGTCCAGACCTTTCTCGTCCTTCCGTTCGCCACCCCGGCTGCGAAAGCTGTCGATCTGGGGCGTCGGCCAGAGCGTAGCCGTAGTCGCCAGGTTCATCCCATGCTGGCCCGCTTCCTGCGACGGCGTCGGCTTCGTCTGCCGGTTCTCGTTGGCACTGGCCCTCGGCGTCGGCCAGAGCCGCAGCAGTTCCGTCCGGTTCCCGCCACTCGATCGGGTACCAGAGCAGGCGCGCGGGGTCGGCCAGCTCGTCCCCCTCGCGGATGCCGAGGATGAAGAGCCGCTCGCGCTTGTGGGGCGCGCCGACTTCCGCCGCCGTGAAGAGGCCTGCCGCAAGGCGGTAGCCCATGCCGACCAGTCCGCTGGCGACTTCGGGGAAGCCGAGGCGGAGATGATGGGCGACATTCTCGAGGAAGACGAAGGGCGGTTCGACCTCGCCAATGATGCGGGCGACATGCGGCCAGAGGTGGCGTGGGTCGTCAGCACCCCGGCGTTTCCCCGCGACGGAGAACGGCTGGCACGGATAGCCTGCCGTGATGATATCCACCGTGCCGCGCCACGGTCGGCCGTCGAAGGTTCCAACGTCGTCCCAGACAACAGCCTGATCCAGGGACGCGTCTTCCATCCGCGCCACGAGAGTGGCTGCGGCGAAGGTTTCCCGTTCGACATAGCCCACAGCACGATATCCGGGGATGGCGATGGTAAGCCCGAGGTCGAGGCCGCCTGCGCCGGAGCAAAGGGAGAGGCCGAAAATGCATGCGTCTCCGGTTCCGGAAGCGCGTCCGGAGGAAGGTAAAGCCAGGTCATGCATTTCACGCGGCGGATTCGGGTTGGGGTTCAGGCGAGGCTTGGGCATCCCCCAGCCGCTCGGTTCTGATTTGCGCGAAAGTCCGGCCGTCGCCATCGAGGATCGCATCGCGCCCCGTGTCGGCCTGCCAGCGTTCGACGGCGACGTCGATGTAAGCCGGGCTGATTTCCATCGCGAAGACGCGGCGGCCATTGGCCTCGCCCGCCATGATCTGCGACCCTGAGCCCGAGAACGGCTCGTAACAAAGGCCGCGCCGGGCCACATGCTGGCGCATGGGAATCCCGAACGCGTCGAGCGGTTTCGGCGTGGGATGGTCGGGCCGCTCGTCCTTGGCGAAGCTGGGCAGTGCCCATGTCGACGGCAGGGTTTCTTCGGCGACCTTCGGCGGGCGGTTCGGACGGCGCCAGCCCATGAAACAGGGCTCATGCTTCCACAGGTAATGCGACCGGGTCAGAACCCCACGGTCCTTCACCCAGATGATCTGCTGGTGCACAAAGGCCCCGGCTTTTTCCCAGCAGGCTTCCAGCATCGCCTGGCGGCGCGACGCGTGCCAGCAATACCACGCGGCATTTTCGGCGATGGCCTCCGCCACGGCGGCAGAAATGAAGCCGTCGTAAAGCTCGGCCCCCTGCGAACTGTCGTCCCAGGTCGTGCCGTAGGATGCCGACCAGTCCTTGTTACGGGTCGGATGGTTCGAGCCGTCGTAATCCACCAGATACGGCGGGTCGGTCGCGAACAGGATCGCCCGTTCGCCATTCATCAGGCGACGCACATCAGCAGCACTGGTGCTGTCGCCGCAAAGGAGCCGATGGTCGCCAAGGATCCACAGATCGCCGGTCCGCGAGGCCGGGTTGCGCGGCGGTTCAGGGATGGTCACCGGCGCCACGGAGCCCCCGGCGCCACCTTCTTGCCCGTCCCCCTCCGGCACGAAGGCCAACAGCTTGTCCAACTCACCGTCAGAAAACCCGACCAGCGACAGGTCGAAATCTTCGGCCAAGAGATCGTTCAGTTCCGCCGACAGCAGCGCCTCGTCCCAGGTGCCCAGTTCGGTCAGCTTGTTGTCCGCGATGCGGTATGCCCGGCGCTGCGCCTCGGTCAGGTGGCCCAGCACGATCACCGGCGCTTCGGTCAGCCCCAGCTGCGTCGCCGCCAGCACCCGGCCATGGCCCGCGATCAACTCGCCATCTTCGGCGACGAGGCAGGGCACCGTCCAACCGAACTCGGCCATGCTGGCGGCGATCTTCGCGACCTGGTCTGCGCCATGGGACTTGGCATTGCGGGCATAGGGCTGCAGCTTCGCCAGCGGCCACATCTCGATCCGCTCGGGGGCAAAGCTCAGCGTCATCGTCGGGTCATTCCTCGGATCAAGTTGGATACCCCTGGCTTCCGGACTCCGGGGGTCCAGACTGGACTCCAAGCGGGGTCCAGCGGTCACCAGGGGTGTCCAGCATCAAGGGTTTGATTTTGCAGTGTTTCAGGCCAGTTCAGGCAGCAGTGGCTTCCGGGTGGCTTCCCAAAAATCCGGCCCTGTCGCTAGCGATGTGCCGCGCTTCGCCCGC
>CAZIOT010000004.1:0-81237 GCA_964540965.1 uncultured Rubellimicrobium sp.
ATCTTGAATCAGAACTCACGGCAACGGGGAATCCCCTAAATGAAGACGCCCTCTAAGCGTCAGGCCGGTGACGATGGCGCCCACCGCCATGGTGACGATCAGCGCGTTCAGCCGCAGCACCGCGACAAGAAGGCCGTTGACCAGTCCGATCAGCACCGCAACGCCCAACGCCGCCACCACCGCGACGACCATGCGGTCGTCCTGCGCCGAAGACACGCCCAGCAGAACCGCGCCATCGTCGGTGCGGTCCCGGTCGGCCGCATGGGCACGCCCGAGGATGTGGCCAATGCGGTGGCCTTCTTCTGCGACCCGCGCGCCTCTTTCGTCACCGGGCAGACGCTTTTCGTCTTCGCGGGGTGACAGTTGGCTGAATTGGCGCAATCCTTGGTGGTACGGCCCTGCGGGAACAGTTCCCCAACGTTCCTGTTGGAGCGGCACGGCTGGTGCCGCTAACATGGTCATACAGTCACGACCGTTTCCGAGATGCCCAACACGATCATCGCCCGCACCGCCGCTCCGCTTCGCCAGCAAGTCGTCCGCCTGATCCGCGAGGACATCCTGAACGGTGCCCTGCTGCCCGGTCAGCGGCTGGTCGAAAGCGCATTGTGCGAGGCCTATGGCGTGTCGCGCACCGTCATCCGCGAGGCTTTGCGCCAGCTGGAAAGCGAACAGCTGATCCAGGTCCGGCCCAACCTTGGCCCGGTGGTCACGGTGCTGACCGGGGACCAGATCCGGGCGATCTATGTCGTGCGTTCCGCGCTCGAGGCGCTGGCCGGCAAGCTTTTCGCAAGGAACGCGACGCAGGGCCAGTGCCGCGACCTGATCCGGCTGCGCGACCGGCTGGCCAAGGAATACCGCCACGGCGACATCGACAGCCGCGAGGGAATCAAGGCCGATTTTTATGTCCAGCTGTGCACCGGCGCCGGCAATCCGGTCCTGACCGAGAATCTGCGCGCCATCCATGCCCGCATCGCCGTGTTCCGCCGCCATGCCTTTGTCGACCCGGCGCGGATCGAACCCTCGATCACCGAGCTTGAGGCGATCATCAACGCCGCCGCCCGCGACCGCGATGCCGAGGCGGCGGCGGCGGCCTGCGAACATCACATCATCCTGGCCGGCGATCTGGCGGTGATGGAATACATCCGCCGCAACCCCGACCTCGCAACGGCGTAAGGGGCACCCGGCGCCCGCCGGATGCCCGCAGAGGCTCAGCCGGCGACCGGCAGCGCACCGCGCATGAGCAGATAGGTCAACCAGTCCTCGACATGCCAGCTGGCGGCGATCTTGCCGTCCGCGCCGATCTGGTGGATGTCGATGGTCTGGAAGGTCACCGGCGTATCGGCGGGCGGCACGCCCATGAAGGGCGCAATCTGGGTCGCGGTGACAAGGCTGCGCACCACCACGCGGTCACCCGAAACGATCACATCCTGGGTTTCAAAGGCATAGCCCGAGAATACCGACCCGATCCAGGCGACGGTCGGCTTGAACCCCTCGGGGCCGGTGGGGGTGCCGGGGGCCGAAGGCGTATTGGTCCACCCGGCCTCGAGCGCGCAATCGGCGAGCGCAGGGTCGCCCAGCGTCATCGCGTCGTAGAAGGCGCGCACGGCCGGCTGGTCGGCCAAAAGCGCGGTGCCCTCGCTGACGTTTGCACATTCCTGCGCGGCGGCGGCGCCGGCCAGCAGAACGGCCGCGACGGCAACCGGCAGCATGGAAAAGCGGACGGACATGGCAGTCTCCCTGATGAACATGGTCGCACTGGACTAACAAGGCGCTTCCATTCAAGAAAGACCGTGAATGGAATAGGTTTCAGACGCGATGCGCATGAATGTCGGGTGATCGGCTGGCGGAAATGGTCACGTTCCAGCGCGTGGTGGAAAGCGGCAGCTTTTCCGCCGCAGCGCGCCAGCTGGGCCTGTCGCAACCCCATGTGAGCCGCCTGATTGCCGCACTCGAATCGCGGCTGGGCGCGCGTCTGGTCAACCGCACCACACGACGCCTGTCTCTGACCGAACAGGGCGAAGTGTTTCTTCTGCGCTGCCGGCGCATCCTGTCCGAGGTCGATCTGGCCGAACGCGAGGCGCGCGATGCCCATGCCGCGCCGCAGGGGCGCATCCGGCTCAATACCTCGGCCATGCTGGCGGGGTCGCTGGCGCTGCCGGCCCTTATGGCGTTCCGCGCCCTGCACCCCGCCATCGAGGCCGATCTGGTCGCCGATGACCGGCGCATCGACCCGGTCAAGGAATCCTACGACCTGATCCTGCGCATCGGCGCGTTGGAAAACTCCTCGCTGATGAAGCGGTTTGCCGGACATGCCCCATTGGGCCTGTTCGCCGCGCCCGGCTATCTTGCCGGCCGCGCCATCGCCGCCGGGCCGATCCGCGATTGGGCCGACCTTGCCGGGATGGCCCTGATCGGCGTCCGCAACCGGCCCTGGCGGTCCGATGCCCGCGGTGCCGATCCCGACAGCGCCGATTCAGCCCGCGGCGGCTGGCTTGAGGTCAGCAACGCCCTTCTCGCCCGCGATGCGGTGATCGCCGGCGCCGGCGCCGCGATCCTGCCGGTGTTCCTCACCGCGGGGCAGGACATGATCCGGCTGGACGTTCCGCCGATTGCGCCGCTCGACGTGCATTTCCTGCACCCGTTCGGCGACCACCCGCCGCGGCGGATCAGCCTGTTCATGGATTTCGCCGTCAGATTCTGGCGGGCGGCGGCCCAGCTTGACCCCCGCCCCTGACCGTCACCATCGCCGCGTCACCATCTGCGGGCCAAAGCGACGGGAGCGGTCGGACGCGGTATCCGTGACGAGGCAGACGCGCGGAACGCGGGCTTCGTCATTACCCCGGAATCGCCAGCCAGGTTCCGTGAACCGCCGCGCGCTTCACCGATCGCCGACCAAGTCATTGGAAAGATGGTGGGTGATAAGAGATTTGAACTCCTGACATCTTCCGTGTGAAGGAAGCGCTCTACCACTGAGCTAATCACCCGCTGCGGGGCGTTTAGCGTCAGTCGTCGCCCTCTGCAAGGCCCTCTGTCGCGGCATCCGGGCCGGGCGTGGTCAAGCGCAGGACGAACTGGCGGCCGGATTTGCCGGGCTTTTCGCGCACCACCTTGATCTTGCCCAGCGGCGGCAGGGCGATGTCCTGACCCTCGGCCAGCGCCGCGGCCAGGGTGGCGAGCGTCGCTTCGACACCGGCCTTGGCGTCGGACTTGCGGATGCCGGCGCGGGCGGTCACCCGGTCGATGAAGTCCTTCTTCTTCAACACCGCCCGCGCCTTGACCACGGCGACGGCGGCGTCCTCGGCCGGGGGGGCGGCAGGCCGGGCGGCGACGGGCAATTCGGTGACATTGTTCGCGGATTTGGCGGATTTGGGCGGCATGGGGCACTCCGATGCGGTTTTGCGCGCAGCATAGCAGCAGATCGCAGCCAACCAAGAGAGACCAGCGCCGCAGACCGCGCCGCGTGCCTTTCACCCCACAAGGCCGGGACGAAGGCCCCTCCCCGATGCACGCCTCGGCGGCAAGGTTCGGCGCATCCGCCCCTGACCGCGGCGCACGGCCGCCTTCCCGGCCGGCGCAATCCCCGGTGCGCCGGCACTGACCGGACCAGCAGGCAAACTCCACCCCCCGGAAAAGGAAAGGGGGATGCCATGGCATCCCCCCGGAACCTTCGCATCGCTGTCGCCGGTCAGTGCGTGACCGCGCCGGCGCCGTCCTCGGCCGGTTTCGACCGGGCAAGGGCCGCGGCCTCCTCGGCCTCCTCGTCCCATTCCACCGCCTCGGGCTGGCGCGTCAGGGCGAGTTTCAGGACTTCGGACACATGGCTGACCGGGATGATTTCCAGCCCCGCCTTCACGTTGTCCGGGATCTCGGGCAGATCCTTGGCGTTTTCCTCGGGGATCAGCACGGTCTTGATCCCGGCCCGCAGCGCGGCCAGAAGCTTTTCCTTGAGCCCGCCGATGGCCAGCGCGTTGCCGCGCAGGGTCACCTCGCCAGTCATCGCCACATCCTTGCGCACCGGGATCCCGGTCAGGACCGAGACGATGGCCGTGGTCATCGCCAGACCGGCCGAGGGCCCGTCCTTGGGCGTGGCGCCTTCGGGAACGTGGACGTGGATGTCCCAGCGGTCAAAGCGCGGCGGTTTCACCCCGATCTGCGGCGCGATCGAACGGACGTACGAGGACGCCGCGTCGATCGATTCCTTCATCACCTCGCCCAGCTTGCCGGTGGTCTTCATCCGGCCCCGGCCGGGCAGGCGCAACGCCTCGATCGACAGGATCTCGCCGCCGACGCTGGTCCAGGCCAGTCCGGTGACGACGCCGACCTGATCCTCCTTCTCGGCCAGGCCATAGCGGAAGCGCGGCACGCCCAGGAAATCGGACAGGTTTTCGGCCGTGACCGTGACCTTGGCCGTTTCCTTCTTGACCAGCTTCGTCACCGCCTTGCGCGCGACCTTGGCGATCTCTCGTTCCAGGTTCCGCACCCCCGCCTCGCGGGTATAGGTGCGGACGATGGCGGTCAGGGCATCGTCGGTCAGGTCGAATTCCCTGGCCACCAGCCCGTGGTTCTTCATCACCTTGGGCAGAAGATGCTGGCGCGCGATCTCGCGCTTTTCATCCTCGGTATAGCCGGCAAGGCTGATGATCTCCATCCGGTCCATCAGAGGGCCCGGCATGTTGTAGCTGTTGGCCGTGGTCAGGAACATCACGTTCGACAGGTCGTATTCGACCTCGAGGTAGTGGTCGACGAAGGTGTTGTTCTGTTCCGGATCCAGCACCTCAAGCAGCGCGCTGGCCGGGTCACCGCGGAAATCCTGGCCCATCTTGTCGATTTCATCGAGCAGGATCAGCGGGTTGGTCGTCTTGGCCTTTTTCAGCGCCTGGATGATCTTGCCGGGCATGGAGCCGATATAGGTCCGCCGGTGGCCGCGGATTTCCGATTCGTCGCGCACCCCGCCCAGCGAGATGCGGATGAACTCGCGCCCCGTCGCCCGGGCGACCGATTTGCCAAGGCTGGTCTTGCCGACGCCCGGGGGGCCGACAAGGCACAGGATCGGACCTTTGAGCTTGGTCGAGCGCGCCTGCACGGCCAGGTATTCGACGATGCGTTCCTTGACCTTTTCCAGGCCATAGTGATCGGCGTCGAGCACCTTTTCGGCGGCGACAACATCCTTCTTGACCTTGGACTTCACGCCCCAGGGCACGCCCAGCAGCCAGTCGAGGTAGTTGCGCACGACGGTCGCCTCGGCCGACATCGGCGACATCGACTTGAGCTTTTTCAGCTCGGCCTCGGCCTTTTCGCGGGCTTCCTTGCTGAACTTGGTGGCGGCGATGCGTTCCTCAAGCTCGGCAACCTCGTTCTGGCCGTCCTCGCCATCGCCCAGCTCGCGCTGGATCGCCTTCATCTGTTCGTTCAGATAGTATTCGCGCTGCGTCTTCTCCATCTGGGTCTTGACGCGCGACTTGATCTTCTTTTCCACCTGCAGGACGGACATTTCGCCCTGCATGTGGCCATAGACCTTTTCCAGCCGGTCGGCGACGGCCAGCGTTTCCAAAAGGTCCTGCTTCTGCTTCACGTCGATGCCCAGATGGCCCGACACAAGGTCGGCAAGCCGGGCCGGTTCCGTCGCCTCGGTGACCGAGGCCAGCGCCTCTTCGGGGATGTTCTTGCGCACCTTGGCGTATTTCTCGAACTCTTCGGCGACCGAGCGCAGCAGGGCGCGCACGACTTCGGGGTCGCCGGTGACTTCGGCCAGCGCCTCGGCGCGGGCTTCGAAGAAGCGGTCGTTCTTGAGGAATTCGGTGATGCGCACCCGGCTCTTGCCCTCGACCAGCACCTTGACGGTGCCATCGGGCAGCTTGAGCAGTTGCAGCACATTGGCCAGCACGCCGGTGCGGTAGATGCCATCGGGGCTGGGATCGTCGATACCGGGGTCAACCTGGCTTGACAGCAGGATCTGCTTGTCGTCGGCCATCACCTCTTCCAGTGCCCGCACCGATTTCTCGCGCCCGACGAACAGGGGAACGATCATGTGCGGGAACACCACGATGTCGCGCAGCGGCAGCACCGGGTAGGAGGGGCTGAGGGAAGTGGTCATGCTCGCATCCTTTTCTTGGGCGGAGGGCCCGGTCCCGATCATCGGCGACACTGGGCCTTCCCCACGAGGTCAGGGGCCGAAGGTAAGTCCGTCAGGACCGAGTTACAAGCGCCCGGATTTCAGGCATCCGGATTGCAGGCGCCCGATCCCCGGCCCCTGCCCTGCGCCGCAGGGTGCGCGCCGCGACCGACAAGGGCAAGGCGGGACTGGTTTCAGCAGATCCGGCCCCGCCTTGCCGCGGACAGACAGTCGAGCGTTGCGGCGATCATGGCCAGCCGGTCGTCAAAGGTGGCATTGACCGGTTGGGCAAGGGGCGCGGGGCGCGCTTCGGGGCGCGGGCCGGACCACGAGGCGACAGGCTGGCCCGGGTCGCGGGCCGGCGCGCCGCGCAGGACGTCAAGCACGATGGCCGGATCCGGCAGCGCCAGCGCCGGCAGCGGCAGGACAAGCACGGCAAGGGCAAGGACAAGGGAACGCGGGGTGATCAAGGCAGGCTCCTTCTGGCAGCGGGTCACGCCGCCAGACTGGCGCCGACATGCGAAGATTCGGTTTATGCCGACCGGATCGACGCGGCAGAATTATTGTGGCCGGCCCATCGTCACGATCCGCACAACCACGGTGTCCCCGCGCGTCACCGTCAGCGACCCCGAATAGAGATCGGGCGCAAAGGCATAAAGGTCGAGCGTCACCTCGACCCCGACGGTTTCCGCGGTGACGCCGGTGCCGCCGCCGATCAGCCGCGGCAGGTCGGCGGGATCGCAGGGGCCGACGATGGCGGTATCGACATAGGTGACGGTCCCGTCGGGCATGATCGCGCCAAGCGGCGCCGTCTCGCCCTCGACCGCCCAGTAAAGGCCAAGCGGGCCAAGGTCGCCGGCGTTCAGGACCGCGGTGTCGCCCATCGCCTCGACGGTGGCGGGCAGCGGCGCGGGATCCGCCGGCACAAGGGCCGCAGCCGCGCCGGCAACGGTCTGGGTGCCGCCCTGCAGGTGCAGGGTCCAGTCACCGGGCAATGCCGCCGCCACCTCGGCCATGTCGGGCGCCGGGCAGGCGTCCTGGGCGAAGGCGGGGGTGGCAAGGGCCAGCACGGCGGCGGCGGTCAGGAAGGGTCTGGTCATGGCAAGCTCCTCATGGGATTTGCCTGACAACGCCCGTGCCCCGGTCGGGTTGCGGATCAGAGTGGTTCTATGTCGCCTTGGGCCCGCAGGGCGTGGAAACCGGCCACGAACTGCGACAGCTGCCCCGCGGCGATCGCCCCGCGCAGGCCAGACATAAGCTCCTGATAATAATGCAGGTTATGCCATGTCAGCAGCATCGAGGCGATGATTTCCTGCGCGCGCAGCACATGGTGAAGATAGGCGCGGCTGTAATTGCTGCAGGCCGGGCAGGTGCAGGATTCGTCCAGCGGGCGCGGATCCTCGGCATGGCGGGCGTTGCGGATGTTGACCTGCCCGCGCCGCGTCCAGGCCTGCCCGGTGCGCCCCGAACGCGAGGGCAGCACGCAATCCATCATGTCGATGCCGCGTTCGACCGCGCCCACGATATCGTCGGGCTTGCCCACGCCCATCAGGTAGCGCGGCTTGTCGGCCGGCAACTGCGCGGGCGCATAGTCGAGGACGCCGAACATCGCCTCTTGCCCCTCGCCCACGGCAAGGCCGCCGACGGCATAGCCGTCAAAGCCGATTTCCGTCAGTTTACTGGCGCTTTCCTCGCGGAGTTCGTGTGTCACGCCACCTTGCTGGATGCCGAACAGCGCGTGACCCGGCCTGTCGCCGAACGCCGCCCTTGACCGCTCCGCCCAGCGCATCGACAGGCGCATGGATTTCGCCACCGTCGCCTCGTCGGCCGGCAGCGCCGGGCATTCGTCGAAACACATCACGATATCGGACCCCAGCAGGCGCTGGATCTCCATGCTGCGTTCCGGGGTCAGGACGTGTTTCGAGCCGTCGATATGGCTGGAAAAGGTCACGCCTTCCTCGGTCAGCTTGCGCAGGGATGACAGGCTCATCACCTGAAAGCCGCCCGAATCGGTCAGGATCGGCCGATCCCAGTTCATGAAGCGGTGCAGGCCGCCAAGGCGGGCGATGCGTTCGGCGCCGGGGCGCAGCATCAGGTGATAGGTGTTGCCCAGAAGGATGTCGGCGCCGGTGGCGCGCACGCTTTCGGGCAGCATCGCCTTGACCGTGGCGGCGGTGCCCACCGGCATGAAGGCGGGGGTACGGATATCGCCGCGCGGGGTGCGGATGGTGCCGGCGCGGGCGCGGCCATCGGTGGCGTTCAGGGCAAAGGAAAAGCGGTCCATGCCCTGCCCTAGCGCGGCGTCGGGATGGCGGCAAGCGGGGTAAGGCGCGTGCCGGGGACGCGTCTGCCCTGGGCCGCACTCGCCGCGACATGCCGCCCGCTTTACCCGGTGCGCTGCAAATCCTATATGATTGGTCGGACATTGACCCGGAGGCCATGATGGATATCGCTGATCCGCTGGAAGGCACGCCGCTGATCGCGCCCTCGACCACGGACCATCCGCTTTACGATCAGGTGGTCGAAGCCTGCCGCACGGTCTATGACCCGGAAATTCCGGTGAATATCTATGACCTTGGCCTGGTCTATACCATCGACATCTCGCCCGAGAACGAGGTGAACGTGGTGATGACCCTGACCGCCCCCGGCTGCCCGGTGGCCGGCGAGATGCCCGGCTGGGTGCAGAACGCCGTCGAGCCGCTGCCCGGCATCAAGAGCGTGGACGTCAGGATCACCTTCGAGCCGCAATGGGGCATGGAAATGATGTCCGACGAAGCCCGGCTGGAACTGGGCTTCATGTGACGGCGGCGGCGGCCGCCCCCTGTCAATCTCCTGCCGTTGATTTCGTGAAATCAAGCCCTCAGGGTTGATCTGCTTGAATCAATCCTCAGGACTTGATACACCGGCGGCATGGAAAGCGCGATGATCTGGGCAGTCCTGACCGGCGACATGGTGGAATCCTCGGGCGCCCGCCCCGAAACGTTGGACGCCAGCATAGGCATCGTCGCCGAGACGGCCGAACGGATGGCGCATTGGCCGGGCCGGGTCTGGTTCGGCCGGCATCGCGGCGACGGCTGGCAGATCGCCCTGTCCGAAGGCGCGCTGGGCCTGCGCGCCGCGATGCTGGTCATCGCCGGGCTGCGCCGCAGGCCGCAGGCGCTGCGCACGCGGGTGTCTCTGGCCATCGGCCCCGTCGACAGGATCGGGCGCGACGACCTGTCGGACGCCCATGGCGCCGCCTTCACCGCCTCGGGTCAGGCGCTGGACGCCATGGGGCGCGGCGACAGGTTCCGCCTGTCCGGGCCGGCGGTCGGGCCACGCGATGCGGTGATCGGCGACCTGATGCACGAAATCGCCCGCCGCTGGAGCCAGGAACAGGCCATGGCGGCGGTCGAGGCGCTGGATCTGGATCCACCGACGAACATTGAACTGGCGCGACGGCTGGAAATCTCGCCGCAGGGCACCAGCGCCCGGCTGGCCAACGGCGGCATCCAGATCCTCCGCGCCGCCCTGCGCGACTGGGAGGCGGCGATGGCGGGCGAGACATCATGACCCAGACCTTTGCCGCCCTGCTGTTTGCCCATGTGCTGGCCGATTTCGTGCTGCAACCGGCGGCGATGGTGCGCGGCAAGGGGCAGGCCCATTGGCTGGCGCTGCACGGATCCGTCGTGTTTGCCACCGCCTGGGCGGCCACCGGCGCGGCCCTTGCCGCCATCGTGCCGCTGGTGGCGCTGGCCCTTGCCCATGCCGGGATCGACCTCATCAAGGCCAGCCTGCCCGGCGACCCTGCCGGCACGGCAGAGGAGGACACGCCCGACCCCGCGCGCAGCGCCCCGGCAAGCGCCTTTCTGGCCGATCAGGCGGCGCATCTGGCCAGCCTTTTCGCCATCGCCGCGCTGGCGCCCGGCCTGTGGGATGGCGGGCTGTGGCAGGGGCTTGACTGGCTGGCGCCGGTGATGGCGCTGGCGGCAGGGGCCATTGCCGCGACGCGCGCCGGCGGCTTTGCCGTGGGCCTGCTCATGCGGCGCTTTGACGGGACCAAGCTGCCGCGCGGCCTGCCCGATGGCGGCCGGCTGATCGGCGTTCTGGAACGCGGCATGATCTTTCTTCTGGTGCTGGCCGGGCAACCCGCCGGCATCGGCTTTCTCATCGCGGCCAAGTCGATCCTGCGCTTTGATGCCACGTCAAAGAACCAGCGCGCCGGCGAATATGTCATCATCGGCACGCTGGCGTCCTTTGGCTGGGCGATGGCGGTGGCCTATGGCACGCTGGCGCTGCTGGAACGCCTGCCGGGCATCGGCATCCCGCCCTAGGCGGCTTTGTGCCGCAACGCGCGCCTGCCGTCTTCTGGCACGGCCGGGCCGGTGCTAGGGTCGCGCCACAGACCGGAGTTTCCCGTGCTCAACCGTCGCGATTTCCTTCTGTCCACCCTTCTGGCCAGCGCCACCGCCGCCCTTGGCAGCCGCGGGGCAGCCGCCCCCGCCGACACGACCGACCTGTGGCTGAACCGGCTGACCTTCGGCGCCACGCCCGAGACGCGCGCCCGCTTTCGCACCCTTGGCGCCGGGGCCTGGCTGGACGAGCAATTGTCGCTCCCCGCCCGCGACGAGGGCCTGACCGCCCGCCTTGCCGCCGCGCGTCTGCATATCGCCTATCCCGCCGGCGACGAGGGCGAGACCGGCAGCTGGCAGGCGGTGGACGAGGACCGGCCGCTGACCCTTCTTGATGCCGATCCGGCCAGCCTGCTGCGGCTGATCGACTGGACGGTGGCGATGGACTATGCCGAACGGCTGCGCCCCGCCGAAGAGGTGATCGCCGCCAGCCTGATCCGTGCCGTCCATGCCCCGGCGCAACTGCGCGAGGTGATGACCCAGTTCTGGCACGACCATTTCAACGTCCATTCCGAAAAGGACGAATTCGTCGCCAATTTCTTTCCGGCCTATGATGCCGGGCTGCGCGACCGCGCCCTGGGCAATTTCCGCGACCTGCTGGGCTTTGTCGCCACCTCGCCGGCGATGCTGGTCAATCTGACCAATGACGAAAGCCGCGCCAGCCCCGCGAACGAGAATTTCGCGCGGGAACTGCTGGAACTGCATACACTGGGCGCCGGGGTCTACCTGAACGACCGCGTCGCGGACTGGGCGGATGTGCCCGGCGTGGCCGAGGGGCTGGCGCAGGGCTATATCGACGAGGATGTCTATGAGGTCGCCCGCTGTTTCACCGGCTGGACCGTGGGCGACGGCCGCTGGGTGGCCGAGGGCGCGACCACGCCGAAAACCGGGCTATTCGCCTATGTCGAGGGCTGGCACGACCCCTATCAGAAACGGGTGCTGGGGCGCGAATTCCCCTCGCACCGGGCGCCGATGGCCGATGGCGAAGAGGTGCTGGACATGCTCGCCACCCATCCGGCCACCGCCCGCTTCGTCTGCACGAAACTCGCCCGCCGCCTGCTGGTCGACGACCCGGCGCCGGACCTGGTGGAACGGCTGGCAGCGGTGTTTCTGGGCGCAGAGGCGGCGCCCGACCAGATCGCGCAGGTGATCCGGGCCCTTGTCACTGATGCGGCCTTTGCCGCCCCGCCCGAGCGGCTGCGCCGCCCGTTCGAATTCCTCGCCGCGCTCCTGCGGGCCACCGGGGCCGAGGTCGCATCGCGCGAACAGGGCTGGGTGTGGAACCTTGGCCGGGCCGGCTGGCGCCAGCACAGCTTTCCGCCGCCAACAGGACACCCCGACCGCAACCGCGACTGGGAAACCGGGCTGGTGCTGCTGCGGCTGACCGAACTTGCGCTGTATGCTCAGGACGAATGGTTCGGGCTGGTGCCCGCAGGTTACGCCACGCGGCTGCCGCCCGCTGCCCGCGATGTCGCCGCCATCACCCGCCACTGGGGCAAGGCGCTGACCGGCGCCGCCCCCGACCTGGGCGCGCTGGCCGCCGCCGACATTGCCCCCGACTGGCAGCCCGAGGGCGATGACGAACGCCATGCCGTATCGGCCCTGGCGGTCGCCATGGCCGCCCTGACCCCGCAATTCCTGTATCGGTGAGCCGATGGCCGAGCCTGTCCTGGTGGTGATCTTCCTGCGCGGCGGCTGCGATTCGCTGTTCCTGCTCGCGCCTTCCGCCGATGCCGATTACCTTGCCGCGCGGCCCGACGGGCTGCGGGTGCTGCGCGACGGCGACCGCCCCGGCCTGATCCTGCCCACGGCGCTGGCCGATGTCGATTTCCGCCTGCACCCGGCGACGGCGGAATTGCACGAACTGTTCGGCGCCGGCGACCTGTCGCTGATCCACGCCACCGGCCTGACCGACGCCACCCGCAGCCATTTCGATGCCGAGGCGCGGATCGAGCGCGGCGCCAGCGCCGGCGATGCCGGCGGCTGGCTGGCGCGCTGGCTGGCCCATGCCGCACCTGGCGGGCCGTTGCCGGCGCTGGCGGTCGGCTCGGGCATGCCGGAATCTCTGCGCGGATCGCGCGCGGCAGTGGCGCCCTCGCTCGACGAACTCATGTTCCTGGCCGGCAACGGCTGGGCGCCGGCGCTGCGCGCCCGGCTGGGCGCCGGGTTCGGCCAGCACGCGCTGACCGCCACCGCAGCCGAGATGTTCGCCTTGTCCGACATGCTGGGGTCACGCATCTGGACCGAGGCCGATGGCGTCACCCCCTACACCCCGGCGGTCGCCTATCCCGAGGACAGCGAGCTTTCGGCGCCGCTGATGACCGTGGCGCAGACGATCAAGCAGGACCTGGGCCTGCGCATCGCCACCGTCGATTATGGCGGCTGGGATACCCATGACGATCAGGCCGGCCAGTTCGACCGGCTGGCCGGCGGCCTGAGCCGGGCGCTGATGGCGTTCTGGCGCGACCTTGGCCCGCGGCAGCAGGACGTCAGCGTGGTGGTGCAAAGCGAATTCGGCCGCCGCCTGCGGTCCAACGAAAGCGGCGGCACCGACCACGGCCGCGCCGGGGCGATGATGGTGCTGGGGCCGCAGGCGCGGGGCGGCCGGCTTTTGGGGCGCTGGCCGGGGCTGTCGAACGAAACGCTCGAGGAAGGCGCCGATCTGGCGGTGACGACCGATTACCGTGACGTGCTGGCCGAGGTGCTGGCCGGCCACATGGGCCTGACCGACATCGGCGCGGTGTTCCCGGGGCTGGCGCCGGCGCCGCTGGGGCTGTTCGGCTAGGACGGTCCGGCCCCGCCGCGCCCGCCCTTGAACCGGGCCGCCGGCGGGATTACCTTTCCCGGCAACGCCGCTGGCACCCCCGCCCGGCAAGCCCGAAGGATTCCCCATGTTCGGCATTCCCGGCAAGCAGGCCGTCACCCTGACCCCCGCCGCCGTGACCCAGATCCGGCGGCTGATGGAGCGCGACGGCAAGTCGGGCCTGCGCCTTGGGGTCAAGAAGGGCGGCTGCGCCGGCATGGAATACACGCTTGAACATGCCGAGACGGTCAATCCGCTGGACGAGGTGGTGGAACAGGACGGCGCGCGGGTGATGATCGCCCCCATGGCGCAGATGTTCCTGTTCGGAACCGAGATCGACTTTGTCAACTCGCTGCTTGAAACCGGCTTCCGCTTCACCAATCCCAACGTGGTGGAGGCCTGCGGCTGCGGCGAATCGATCAAGTTCGACGAAAGCCTGCGCCCCGGCGCCTGACGCTTTCCTTCAGGGCCGGCCCGCGGTAATCCCCTTCCCCAACAGGGGAGATCGAACATGCGCCGCAAACTTGCCGCCGGAAACTGGAAGATGAACGGGACCATGGCCTCGGGCGCCGAACTGGTGGCCCTGAAAGAGGCGCATGCCGCGCCCGGCGTCGATATCCTGCTCTGCCCACCCGCGACGATGATCGCGCCGATGGTCTGGCAGGCGCGCGGCAGCGCCATCGCCATCGGCGGGCAGGATTGCCATCCCGACGCCTCAGGCGCCCACACCGGCGACATCGCCGCGGTGCAGCTCAAGGATGCCGGCGCCAGCCACGTCATCCTTGGCCATTCCGAACGCCGCACCGACCATGGCGAAACCGACGCGCTGGTCCGCGCCAAGGCGCAGGCCGCCCATGCCGCCGGCCTGATCGCCGTGGTCTGCGTGGGCGAGACGCTCGCCCAGCGTCAGGCGGGCGAGACGCTGGCCGTGGTCGCGGCGCAACTGGCCGGATCGCTGCCCGATGCCGCCAGCGGCGCCGATACCGTCATCGCCTATGAACCCGTCTGGGCCATCGGCACCGGCCTGACGCCGACCACCGCGCAGATCGCCGAGGTCCATGCCGCGATCCGCGCCGGCCTTGTCGCCCGTTTCGGCGCCGTCGGCGATGATTTCCGCATCCTCTACGGCGGATCGGTCAAGCCCTCGAACGCGGCCGAGATCTTTGCCGTGGCCGATGTCGACGGCGCCCTTGTCGGCGGCGCCAGCCTCAAGGCCGCGGATTTCTCGCCCATCATCGCGGCTCTGGAAGCCGCCTGATGCTGCGGCTATCCCAGTCGCCGACCGATCCGGCCTTTGTCCAGAACCCCTATCCGTTCTATGACCATGCCCGGGCGCAGGGCGACCTGTTCCTGTGGGACGACTACGGCATGGTCTGTGCCGCGAGCTATGCCGCGACGATGGCGCTGCTCAAGGACCGGCGCATGGGGCGCGAGATTCCGCCCGACCACGCCCCGGCCATCGCGCCACACACAAGCGCCTTCTACGACATCGAGGCGCATTCGATGCTGGAACTGGAACCGCCGCGCCATACAAGGCTGCGGTCTCTGGTCCTGCGCGCCTTCACCTCGCGCCGCATCGCCGGAATGCGGGCCGACATCACCGCGCTGGCCCATGACCTGATCGACCGCTTTCCCGACGGCCCGGTTGACCTGATCGACGCCTTCGCCCGCCCGGTGCCGGTCGTCATCATCTGCCGCCTGCTGGGCGTGCCCGAGGAGAATGCCGACGATCTTTTGCGCTGGTCCAATGCCATGGTCGGCATGTATCAGGCCCGCCGCACCCGCGCGATGGAGGATGCCGCCAATCAGGCCGCGCTGGATTTCCGCGCCTATATCACCGCCTATATCGCCGAAAAGCGCAAACGCCCGGCCGACGACCTGATCTCGGAACTGATCGCCGCCGAGGAATCGGGCGAGAAACTGTCGACCGACGAACTGGTGACGACCTGCATCCTGTTGTTGAACGCCGGGCACGAGGCGACGGTCCATACCATCGGCAACGGCGTCAAGGCCCTGATCGAGGCCGGAAAACCGCCGGTGACCGAGGCGAGCGTCGAGGAGCTGATCCGCTTTGACCCGCCGCTGCACATGTTCACGCGCTGGGTCTATGAAGAGGTCGAGGCCTTTGGCCATACCTTCCGCCGCGGCGATCAGGTCGCCTGCCTTCTCGCTTCGGCCAACCGCGACCCGGCGGCGTTTGCCGACCCGAACCGCTTTGTCCCCGACCGCAAGGGCCCGCAGAACGCGGCCTTTGGCGGCGGCCTGCATTTCTGCGTCGGCGCACCGCTGGCGCGGCTGGAACTGGTCGCGGCCCTTGGGGTCCTGTTCGACCGGCTGCCGGGCCTGCACATCGTGGAGGTGCCGCGCTATGCCGATGTCTATCACTTCCACGGGCTGGAACGGCTGATGGTGACGGCGTAGCGCCGATTTCCATATGGAAATCGGGCGCGAAGTCCATATGGACTTCGCCTACAGCGGCAGCGCCACGGTCGACTTGATCTCTTCCATGCTCAGAAGCGCGGTGACATTCCAGATCCGCACCTCGGAAATCAGCGCCTGATAGAAGGTGTCATAGGCCCGCGCGTTCCGCACCCGTACCTTGAGGATATAGTCGATGTCGCCGGCCAGCCGGTGTGCCTCCTGCACTTCCGGCCTTGCGCGCAGCGCGGCCAGGAAACGCTTCTGCCAGTCGGCCTCGTGTTCGCTGGTGCGGATCAGGACAAAGAAAGTCGCTTCGAATCCAAGGGCCTCGGCGTCAAGGACCACCGTCTGCCGACCGATGATTCCGGCCTCGCGCAGCTTGCGGATTCGGTTCCACACCGGCGTCTTGGACGACCCGACCGCGCGGGCGATCTCGTCCAGCGAACGACCGGCATCCTCTTGCAGCGCCACAAGGATTTTCCGGTCCATGTCGTCGATCTGGAACGTCATTCCTGCCCCCGTCCTGCAATGGAACAAACGGCGCCTCTGGCCGCCATGCGGGAACATACGTCCTTATTCGGCGCAGGCAATGGCAAAATCGGGGACGTTTGTTCTATATTGGGGCGAACAAAAGGCCCCGACCCATGCAGCACTTTCCCGTCTTCCTTGATACCGCCGGCCGCCGCATCATCGTGGCGGGGGGCGGGGATTGCGCGCTGGCCAAGCTGCGCCTGATCCTGCGCACCGCGGCGCAGGTGACGGTCTTTGCCAGCGACGCCGGGCCCGAGGTCGAGGGGCTTGCCGCCGCCGGCCACCTGACGCTGCACCGCCGCGATCTGACGCCGGGCGATGCCGCCGGCGCGCTTCTGGTCTATGCCGCCCATGACGATGCGGCGCGCGATGCCGCCGCCGCCGCCATTGCCCGCACCGAAGGCGCGCTGGTCAACATCGTCGACAACCTGCACGACTCGGCCTTCCTGACCCCGGCGATCGTCGACCGCGACCCGGTGGTCGTGGCCATCGGCACCGAGGGCGCGGCGCCGGTGCTGGCCCGCGCCATCAAGACCGATCTGGAAGACCGGCTGTCGCCGCGGCTGGGTCTGCTCGCCCGTATCGGCAAGGGCTTTCGCGCCGCGGCCGAGGCGCTGCCGATGGGCCGGCGCCGCCGGGATTTCTGGGCGGACTATTATTTTGCGGCCGGCCCCCGTGCCATCGAGACTGACGAGGCCCCCGAGGCCGCCCTTGCCGCGCTTCTCGACCGCCATCTGGCCCAGGCCCCTGCCCCCGGCCATGTCGATCTGGTCGGCGCCGGGCCGGGCGATCCGGAACTGCTGACGCTCAAGGCGCGCAAGGCGCTTGACCGGGCCGATGTGGTGATCCACGACCGCCTCATCAGCCCCGAGATCCTTGAACTGGCCCGGCGCGAGGCGCTTCTTGTCGATGCCGGGAAAGAGGGTTTCGGCCCCTCGACCGCGCAGGACGAAATCCACCGGCTGATGATCGACCATGCCGGGCGCGGCCTGCATGTCGTGCGGCTCAAGGCCGGCGATCCGACGGTGTTCGGCCGGCTCGACGAAGAGATCGAGGCGCTCGAGGCGGCCGGGATTTCCTGGCGCATCGTGCCCGGCATCACCGCCGCCTCGGCCGCGGTGGCGCAGATCGGGCAAAGCCTGACGAAACGCGACCGCAATTCCAGCGTCCGCTTCCTGACCGGGCATGACATGAAGGGCTTTGCCGAACACGACTGGCGCGCGCTGGCGCGGCCGGGCGAGGTCGCGGCGATCTACATGGGCAAGAAGACCGCCCGTTTCATCCAGGGCCGCCTCCTGATGCACGGCGCCGACCCGGCGACGCCGGTGACGGTGGTGGAAAACGCCAGCCGCGCGGACAGCCGTGTCATCGCCACCACGCTGGGCTGTCTTGAGCCGGACGTGACCAACGCCGGCCTGACCGGCCCCGCCCTGACCTTTTACGGCCTTGCCCCCCGCGCCGCCGAGGCCGCCCGCACCGAACTGAAAGAGATCGCATTATGAGCCGCCGTTTCACCCCCAAGGTCGTCACCGCCAACCGCCTGCTTGAGGGCGACAACGTCTGGCTGACCGAGGATGACCGCTGGTCGCCGCGGATCGAGGAGGCCGAGCTGATCGAGGACGAGGCCCATGCCGATATCCGCCTCCTGTTCGGGCAGGCGCAGCGCAACCATGTCGTCGGCGTCTATCTGGCCGATGCCCGGCCCGGCAGCCGCGGCCCCGAAGCGACGCATTTCCGCGAGGCGTTCCGCGCCAGCGGCCCGTCGAACTATCCCCATGGCAAGCAGGCAGAGGTGGCCTGACCGGATTTCGCGAAATCCGGCGGGCCGCGGAAAATTCTCGAATTTTCCGCCCACCCACAAGGCAGAGACACCAGATGTACCGCTACAACGACTTTGACCAGGCTTTCGTCCGCGAACGGGTGGCCCAGTTCCGCGGCCAGGTCGAACGCCGCGTCGACGGCTCGCTGACCGAGGACGAATTCCGGCCGCTGCGGCTGATGAACGGCCTTTACCTGCAACTGCACGCCTACATGCTGCGGGTGGCGATCCCCTATGGCACGCTGAACCCGGTCCAGATGCGGCAACTGGCGATGATCGCCGAACGCTGGGACAAGGGTTACGGCCATTTCACCACGCGGCAGAACATCCAGTTCAACTGGCCGCGGCTCAAGGACGTGCCCGATATCCTGTCGGCCCTTGCCGATGTGCAGATGCACGCGATCCAGACCAGCGGCAACACGGTGCGCAATGTCACCGCCGACCATTTCGCCGGCGCCGCCGCCGACGAGATCGCCGATCCGCGCCCGGTGGCCGAGCTTTTGCGGCAATGGTCCACCGACCACCCGGAATTCCAGTTCCTGCCGCGCAAGTTCAAGATCGGCATCACCGGCAGCCCCAACGACCGCGCTGTCACCCGCGCCCATGACATCGGCCTGCGCATGGTCCGCAACGACCGGGGCGAGCCGGGGTTCGAGGTGCTGGTGGGCGGCGGTCTGGGCCGCACACCGATGATCGGCCAGGTGATCAGCCCCTTCGTGCCGCAGGCCGACCTACTGCCCTATGTCGAGGCGGTGCTGGCCGTCTACAACCTGCTCGGCCGCCGCGACAACAAGTTCAAGGCGCGGATCAAGATCACCGTGTTCGAGAACGGGCTCGACCATTTCCGCGCCGAAGTGGATCGTGAATTCCTGCGCACCCGCGCGGCGTTTTCCGGCGTCGATCAGGATATCCTTGCCCAGATCGAACAGCATTTCGCGCCGCCCGCCTTCCGCAACGCGCCGATTGACGGTTATGAGGCGCACCGCTCCGCCAATCCGGGGTTCCGGTCCTGGACCGACACCAACCTGACCGCGCACCGCCATGACGGCTATGCCATCGTCTCGGTCAGCCTCAAGAAACACGGCACCACGCCGGGCGATGCCACGGCCCATCAGATGCGGGTGCTGGCGGATCTGGCGGAACGCTATGGCCATTCCGACATCCGCATCAGCCATGAGCAGAATGTCATCCTGCCGCATGTCCACAAATCCGACCTGCCGGCCGTCTATCTGGCGCTGCGCGATGCCGATCTTGCCACCGCCAATATCGGGCTGATTTCCGACATCATCGCCTGCCCCGGCATGGACTACTGCGCGCTGGCCACCGCCCGGTCGATCCCGGTGGCGCAGGAAATCGCCACGCGCTTTGACGAACTCAGGCTGGAACACGACATCGGGCCGCTCAAGATCAAGATCTCGGGCTGCATCAATGCCTGCGGGCACCACCATGTCGGCCATATCGGCATCCTGGGCCTCGACCGGGCCGGGGTCGAGAATTACCAGATCACGCTCGGCGGCGACGGGACCGAGACCGCGGCCATCGGCGAAAAGACCGGCCCCGGTTTCGCCTATGACGAGATCGTGCCCGCCATCGAGCGGATCGTCGGCGCCTATCTGGCCGGCCGGCAGGCGCCCGGGGAAACCTTCCTCGACTTCTACCGCCGCGTCGGGATGGGGCCGTTCAAGGCCGCGCTCTATGAAACGGAGACGGCCGATGCCGCTTGATTCTCCCGTCGCCGAGCGTGTGGCGCGGCTGAATGCGCGCTATCGCCACCACGGCGCCACCGCGGTGCTGGAACATGCCCTGCGCGACGCCGAGGTCGGGCGCATCGCGCTGGTGTCGTCCTTTGGCGCCGAATCGGTGGTGCTCTTGCACATGATCGCGGTGATGGACCGCGACACGCCGGTGCTGTTCATCGACACCGAGATGTTGTTCGCCGAGACCCTGGCCTATCAGCTCGACCTGACCGAGCGGCTGCATCTGCGCAACCTTCAGGTCATCCGCGCCGACCGGGCGCAGGTCTTTGCCCGCGACAACGAAGGGCTCTTGCACCAATACGACCCCGACGCCTGCTGCACCCTGCGCAAGACCGAGCCGCTGCAACAGGCGCTTTCGGGCTATGACGCCTGGATCACCGGGCGCAAACGCTATCAGGGGGCCAGCCGCGCCGATCTCGACTTCTTCGAGAACGAGGGCGATATCCGCATCAAGGTCAATCCGCTGGTCCACTGGACCACGGCCGACCTGCAGGAATATATCGCCGAGAACCGCCTGCCGCGGCATCCGCTGGTTGCCAAGGGCTATCCCTCGATCGGTTGCGCCCCCTGCACCACGCGGGTGAACGACGGCGAGGATCCGCGCGCCGGCCGCTGGCGCAGCCTTGAAAAGACCGAATGCGGCATTCACTTCGTGGACGGCAAGCTGGTCCGCAAGACCCCCGCCGCCGCCTGAGAGGATTTCATGACCGTCATCGTCACCGACGCCGGGTTTGCGGCCGATGATTTCACCGGCGCTTTCGTGCCCTTGGCCGAGGCCGGCGCCGGGGTAAGCGCGCTGGAACTTGGCCCCGCCGACCATGCCGAGGCACTGGCCGGGCGGCTGGAGGGGGTCGGCGCGATCCGCGTCCTGTTCCCGGCCTTCAACGACGGCCGCGGTTTCACCATCGCCCGCCGCCTGCGGTCCATGGGGTTCACCGGGCGGCTGCGCGCCGCCGGCCATGTCCTGTCCGACCAATATGCCATGGCCCGCCGCTGCGGTTTCGACGAGGTCGAGATCGGCGACGATCTCGCCGCCCGCCAGCCGCAGGACCAGTGGCAATTCCGCGCCGATTGGGGCAATCACTTCTACCAGGGACGGCTGCGCGCGTGACTGCGGGCCTGACCCAGCCACCGGGCAAGGCGATATATCGCCTTTTCCTGATCCGTCCCCCGCAGTAAAGGAGGCGGCGACAGCCGCCCGAAGCCGATGAACGACATGACCCTTGCCCCCGAACCTTCCGAAGCCGCGCCCAAGCTGACGCTGCCCGATGCCCAGACCGTCACCAGCGTCCGCCACTGGACCGACCGGCTGTTCTCGTTCCGCGTCACCCGGCCGCGGTCGCTGCGCTTCCGCTCCGGCGAATTCGTGATGATCGGGCTGCTGGGCGACAACGGAAAGCCGCTCTTGCGCGCCTATTCCATCGCCTCGCCGGCCTGGGATGACGAACTGGAATTCTATTCGATCAAGGTGCCCGACGGGCCCCTGACCTCGAAACTGCAACATATCCAGCCGGGCGACGAGATCATCCTGCGGCCAAAACCGGTGGGCACGCTGGTCCATGACGCGCTCTTGCCCGGCAAGAGGGTGTGGTTCCTCGCCACCGGCACCGGCATCGCGCCCTTCGCCAGCCTGATGCGCGAACCCGAGACCTACGAGAAATTCGACGAGGTCATCATGATGCACACCTGCCGGACCGTCGATGAACTCGAATACGGACGGCAACTGGTCGAAAGCCTGAAGGACGATCCGCTGATCGGCGAACTGGTCGGCGACAAGCTGCGCTATTACCCGACCACGACGCGCGAGGATTTTCCCTGCATGGGCCGGATCACCGACAACCTGACCAGCGGCAAGGTCTTTGCCGACCTTGGCATCGCACCGATGAACCCGGCCGAGGACCGGGCGATGGTCTGCGGCAGCCTGGCTTTCAACAAGGACGTGATGGCGGTGCTTGACGGATTCGGCCTGCGCGAAGGCGCCAATTCCGAACCGCGGGAATATGTCGTCGAAAAGGCCTTTGTCGGCGACGGGATCTGACCGTCAGGGATGACGGAGAACGGGGGCCTTCCGGCCCCCGTTTTCGTTTGGCGTGGCGGGCATTTGCCCGCCACCCCTTCACATCCCGAGTTCGATGCGGATCCGCTCGAGCACATCCGGCAGGAGCGTCGGCGCGTTCTGGGCGTTGGTCACCGCGGTGGTCAGAAGCGTCTTCTGCGCATCGTCCAGCGACGAGGCGGCGATGGCCGCCGTCACCTGGGCGATGTCAAAGCCGTCGGCGGTAAAGGCCGCCGGGTCGATGGCAGCCGGCGCCGCTTCGGCCGCCGGCTCCTCGGCGGCGGGTTCTTCGGCCGGAGCGGGCTCCTCTGCCGGGGCCTCCTCCGCCGGTGCCGCTTCGGTGGCGGCCTCCTCGGCCGGCGCCGCCTCGGTCGTCGCCTCGACGGCCTCGGCCACCGGCGCCGCGGCCAGTGCCTCGTTCAGCGCGGCCAGTGCCGCCGAGGCCTCGGCGGCCGCGGCCCGCGCGGCGGCGGCTTCGGCAGCGGCGGATTCGGCGGCGGCCCCGGCGGCTTCGGACGCGGCATTCACCGTATCGGCCGAAAGCCCCGCCTGCGCCGCAGCATCGGCCGAGGCCTGCGCGGCTGTCGCCGCCGCCTCGGCGCGGTCGGCGGCGGCAGTTGCCGCCTCGACCGCGGCCTGCACCTCGCCCAGCGCCCCCGCGGCGCCTTCGGCACCCGCGACCAGATCGGCGATGCCGGCGGTCTGTTCCGCCAGCCCGTCGGCACTGGCCTGGGCCGCGTCGGCCGCGCCGGTCGCCGTCGCCACCGCCGACTCGATCGCCGCCGCGCCATCCTCGACCTTGCCGACCGCGCCGGCCGAATACCAGGCGGTGCCGATGCCGACGACTGCCGCCGCGATGGCCACTACCGATGCCGTATTTCCCACTTCCTTGCCCCCCGTTAGGATTCCTCTTTCCCGGCAATCTGGCGACAAAGCGGCCGGATCGTCAACCGCAGGCGGCAACAAAAAAGGGCGCCCGCAGGCGCCCTTTTCCGACCGGGATCAGACCCGGATCATTCCACTTCCAGCGCGTCCACGGCGGCCTTCAGCTCGTCCTTGGTCGCGGCCTTTTCCGTCACCTTCGCCTGGGCGAAGATGTGGTCGATCACCTTGTCCTCGAAGATGGGCGCCTGGATCTGCTGACGGGCCGCGGCGTTCTGCTGGATGAACTCGAAGAACTGACGTTCCTGGCCGCGATACTGGCGGGCCTGGTTCAGGATCGCCTGCGTCAGCTCCTGATCGGTGACCTTGATCTCGGCCTTCTGGCCGACATCGGCCAGAAGCAGGCCCAGTTTCACACGGCGCACGGCAAGGCGCTTGTGCTCGTCGTTGGGGTCGATGGCGTCATGGTTGTGACCATGTTCCTCGGGGTGTTCCTCGTGCCAGAGCTGGTGGGCGATCTGGTTCGCCTCGGCCTCGACCAGGCTGGGCGGAAGGTCGAAATCCACCAGCTTGTCCAGCGCATCAAGCAGCGCGCGCTTGGCAACGGTGCGGGCGGCGCCGGTGTATTCGGCGGCCAGACGCTCGGTGATCTGGCTGCGCAGGGCGGCCAGGTCATCGGCGCCGAACTGCTTGGCCAGGTCGTCGTTGACCTCGGCGGCCTTGGGTTCCTTCACCGCCTTGACGGTGCAGGTGAAGACGGCCTTCTTGCCGGCCAGGTGGCTGGCGCCGTAATCGGCCGGGAAGGTGACCTCGACATCCTTTTCCTCGCCGGCCTTGACGCCGACCAGACCGGCCTCGAATCCCGGGATGAAGGAATTCGAGCCGAGCACCAGCGGATAATCGGTGGCGGTGCCGCCCTCGAACGCCTCGCCGTCGACGCGGCCGACAAAGTCGATCACCACCTGATCGCCGTCCTTGGCCTTCGACCCCTTCTTGCGGTCGTCAAAGGTCTTGGCGGTGTCGGCCAGATTGCCCAGCGCCTCGTCGACCGAGGCCTCGTCGGGCGCGACCACCAGCCGGTCAAGCGCGACCGAGGACAGATCGACCGCCGGAACCTCGGGCAGGCGTTCGTACGAGACATCGACCAGAACGTCGTCGCCTTCCTTCCAGTCCTCGTTGGTCATCTTGACCTGCGGCTGCATCGCCGGACGGTCGCCCGAGGATTCCAGATGGCCGTTCACCGCGCCGTCGATGGTTTCCTGCATCGCCTCGCCCAGAAGGCGGGGGCCGAACTGCTTGCGCAGCAGGGCCATCGGCACCTTGCCCTTGCGAAAGCCCTTCATCTCGATGCCCGGCTGCGCCTCGACCAGCTTGGCCTGGACCTTGTCGTCCAGTTCCGCGGCGGTGACGGTGATCCGGTAGCTGCGCTTCAGACCGTCGTTCAGGGTCTCGGTGACCTGCATCTGTCGTCCTTCTTTCTCTACTCTGGTGCGGGTGGAGGGACTTGAACCCCCACGCCTTGCGGCGCCAGAACCTAAATCTGGTGCGTCTGCCAGTTTCGCCACACCCGCATGATGACAAGGGGGGCGGCACGGTTCCTCCCCGGATTGGCGCGCTTCCTAGCAAAGGGCGGATGCCAAGACCAGACGGAAATTCGGCCCCGAAACGTCGCGCGTTCAACCAAATGCTGACACATTTGCCGGCAAGAAGGGGCAGAGGTTCCATGAAAGGCTGCCGCCGATGTATCCCGCCCTGACCCTGAAGCTGCCGAAAAGCGAAACCGGGATCGCGGGCCTGCCCGCCGGCACGACCGTGCTAACCCTGGCCGGGGAACTTCCGGTCGAGCATCTGGTGGCCGGCGACCGCATCATCACCCGCGACGCCGGCATCGCCGTGCTGCGCGGGGTCAAGGTGGCGGTGGCCGAAGTGGCGATGGTGCGCATCCGCGCCGGATCCCTGGGCCATACCCGCCCCGACCGCGACACCGCCGTCGCGCCGGGCACCCCGGTGCTGATCCGCGACTGGCGCGCGCAGGCGCTTTACGCGCAGCCCTCGGCCATGGTCCCCGCCGCGCGCCTGTGCGACGGCGAATTCATCGCCACCCTGCCCGCCGCCTCCGTGCGCCTCTTCGCGCTCGATTTCGACCGGCCGCATGTCATCTATGCCGACGGTCTGGAAATCGGCACCGCCTGACCTTGCGGAGTGCGCTTGCGCGCACGAATCCTTGCCTCGTCGTCGCCTTGCGGCTCCTCCTCAGGGTTGCCTCCGGCGGGGATATTTATGGACGAAGAATGAGTGTGAGCTTCTGTTCCCCATTCTTCGTCCGGAAATATCCTCGGGGGGTGAATGCGCCGCAAGGCGCAGAGGGGGGCGGAAGGCCCCCCTTCTTCCTTCCGCCGGGCTTCGGCCCGGCGCCCCCGCCCCACCTGGCATTCTAACATGTCAGTGCTTGACTTTGGGGGGGTGGCCTACCAAGGTTTGGCCATCCGGGGGAAACCGGAGCCGGGAAGGACCGGCGGCACGGCTCTGAGGAGGGCCGGCCGGCGATCCCGGCCAAAGGCGGCCGCGCCGCCATAGCGGGAGGATTTCGAATGAAGCTTGAGCATTACCATCAGGCGGTGCGGGCCGGGCTGACCCGGCGGCGCCTGCTGCAATCGGCCGCCGCCATGGGCGGCGCCGCCGCCCTGGGCGGCATCCTGCCCGGCGCCGCGCTGGCGCAGGACGACATCCGCGCCCAGATCCTGGCCATTCCCGGCGTCGGCATGGGCAGCCCCACCGATGCCGACTGGCAGAAGGTCGGCGAGCTGTGCATGGGGCCGACCAAGGCCAATGTCGCCGAGGGCGAATTCGCCGGCGTCGAACTGACCTTCATGGGCCTCAACAACCAGGGCCTGCACAACTTCCTGTTCCGCGGCTTCCTGGCCCCGTGGGAGGCCTATACCGGCGCCAAGATCAACTGGATCGACCTGGCGCAGGCCGACTACAACGCCCGCCTGCAGCAGTCGATCGCCACCGGCACCGTCGATTTCGACATCCTCGCCATGGGTTCCCCGTTCGAGGGCGACACCGCCGGTCGCGGCCTGCTGGACGAGATGCCGGATTGGGTGAAAGAGCAGATCGACACCTCGGACCTTGTCGGCTACCTGCAGCCGCCGGTCGGCACCTGGGATGGCAAGACCTATCGCATCACCATCGACGGCGATTGCCACACCTTCGCCTATCGCAAGGATTACTTCACCGATCCGACGATCAGCGGCGCCACCGGCTATGCCGAAGTTCCCGACACCTGGGAGGCGATCAACGACTGGACCATCAAGATGAAGGGCCAGACCGATCCGCTGACCGGGCTGCCCGCCTATGGCTATCTCGACCCGCTCAAGTATCAGTGGGGCGGCTTCGGTTTCTACTTCCTGGCCGACCGGGTCACCTCCTACGCCAAGCATCCGGCCAACCCGGCTTGGCTGTTCGAGCCCGAGACGATGAAGCCCATGGTCAACAACCCGGCCTGGGTGCAGGCGATCCAGGACGTGTTCGACCTGGTCGCCGCCGATGCCTATCCGCCCGACCAGATCAACGCCGACCCCAATGCCACCGCCTTTGCCCAGTTCCTGGCCGGCACCGGCGGGGCGCTGAACTGGTGGGGCGACGTCGGCTCGAACGCGCGCACCTCGGACACGTCGGTGGTGGGCGATGTGGCGGGCTTCGGCATCAACCCCGGCGCGACCAAGGTCTACAACTGGACTTCGGCAGCCTGGGAAGACCCGGAAGGCGGCAAGAACTTTGCGCCGCTCATGGCCTATCTCGGCTGGGGCGTCTATGTCACCAGCCGCGTCTCGGGCGACGAACAGAAGCGCAAGGCGGCCTGGTCGGCGGCGGCGCATCTGGGCGGCAAGGACATCTCGCTGTGGATGGCGGCCTATCCCTCGGGCTTCCAGCCCTACCGCAACTCGCACTTCAACTATGACGAATGGGTTGCCGCGGGCTATGACCGCGCCTTCATCGAGGATTATCTCGGCTCGAACCTCGACAGCTACAACCACCCGAACGCGGCGATCGAGCCGCGGATCCCCGGCATCTTCCAGTATTACTCGATCCTCGAGGACGAGATCGTGAAGGGCATCGCCGGGCAATACGGGTCGGCGCAGGAAACCGCCGATGCCATCGCTGCCGCCTGGGAGGGGATCACCGACCAGATCGGCCGCGACAGCCAGATCGCGCTCTACAAGGCGTCGCTCGGCATGTGAGCCAGGACGGATGGGCTGCGGTCCATCCTGACAAGGGGCGTGGTCACCCCGCGCCCCTTTCCGACCCCGATCCGAAGGCAGGCCAGCAACCATGAGCACGGGCGACATGCTCCACGTCGTCACCGCCGACGACATTCCGCCGTCGCGCATCCGGGCCGGGCGCCTGCTGATCTGGGGATCTGCGGGGGTTCTGGCGCTGGTGGCGCTGGTGCAGATCCTGCAAGCCAACGGCATCACCGAATTCGGCATGACCAACTGGCGCCCGACGCTTTACGCCTATTGCCTGTGGGCCACCTGCCTGTGCATCGGCCAGGTGATGATCCGCGGCGAGCAGGGCAAGCGCACCCTGTTCGTGCTGCCGGCGGTGCTGTTCGTGGTGTCGCTGACGCTGTTCCCGCTGCTGTTCGGCCTGCTCATCGCATTCTCGGACTGGAACCTGTCCTCGCCCACCGGGCGGCAGTTCAATGGCGTCGCCAATCTGGTGCAGATGTGGAACGATCCGTTCTACTGGAATGCGCTTGGCAACATGCTGCGCTATGGCCTTGCCATCATTGTCGAATATGCCGTGGCCTTCGGCCTTGCCCTGCTCTTGTCCGCCCAGATCCGCGCGCGGAAGTTCTTTCGCGTCGCCTTCCTTCTGCCGCTGATGCTGTCGCCGGTGGCGGTGTCGTGGATGGTCGGCAAATCCATGTTCGAACCGCGCTTCGGCCCCATCGCCCGCGCCCTGCGCGGTCTTGGGGTTGAAAACGTCGCCTTCTACTCGTCCCCCGATATGGCGCGGTTCATGATCATGATCATGGACGCCTGGACCTATATCCCGTTCATGATGATCATGCTGCTGGCCGGGCTGCAGGCGATCCCGCGCGAGGTGCAGGAGGCCGCGCGGGTCGATGGCGCCTCGGGCTGGCGCGGCTTCTGGGAGGTGACCTTCCCCCTGATGCTGCCGGTCAGCGTCACCGCGATCCTGATCCGGCTGATCTTCAAGCTGAAACTGGCCGATATCGTCATCACCGTGACCTCGGGCGGGCCCGGCGGCGCCACCGATACCGTCACCTCCTTCATCTTCCGCGAATACCGCGACCGATCGAACGTCGGCTACGGCACCATGCTGGCCATGGTCTATCTGGTCATCATCGTCATCGTCATGACCGTGCTGATGAAGATCGCCGACCGCTATGCAAGGCCGCAGACATGACCGACCAGAACACGACCAGCGCCCAGATCTTTCACGATGGCGCTTCGGACCGCGGGCCGGATCTGAAATGGTGGACCAGCCGGGTGGTGATCTATGGCCTGCTGATCATCTGGGCGGTGATCTGCCTGTTCCCGATCTACTGGACCGTCACCACAAGCTTCAAGATGGCGCCGAACGTGATGCAGGGGCACATGATTCCCTGGGTCGACTACCAGCCGGCCTGGCTGGGTTGGCGCGCGCTTGGCCTGTCGCCGGACACGATCGGCGAGGCGTCGACGCCGCGGGCCGAATTCATGAAGCGGTTCTTCAACTCGACGGTGATCTCGCTTTCCGCCTCGGCGCTGGCGGTGGCGCTGGGGGCGATGGCGGCCTATGGCCTGTCGCGCTTCAGCTACCGGTTCGGCTACATGCGCAACGGCGACATTTCCTTCTTCTTTCTCAGCCAGTTGATCCTGCCGCCGGTGGTGCTCGCCCTGCCCTTCCTGGTGCTGTATAAAGAGCTGGCGCTGCTCGACACCCGGATCGGGCTGATCCTGCTTTATACGCTGTCGGTCCTGCCCATCGTCATCTGGATCATGCGCGACCAGTTCGCCTCGATCCCGACCGAGCTTGAGGAGGCGGCGATGGTCGACGGGTTGTCGATCTGGGGCGCCTTCCTGACCATCATCCTGCCGATTGCCCTGCCCGGCATGGTCGCGGCCTTCATCCTGTCGCTGGTGCTGACCTGGAACGAATATTTCTTCGCCTCGCTCCTGACCTCGACCCATGCCAATACCTTGCCGGTGATGGTGGCGTCGCAGACCGGGTCGCAGGGGGTGAACTGGTGGTCGATGGCGGCCCTGTCCTTTGCCGCGATCCTGCCGCTGATCATTGTCGGCGTGTTCCTTGAGCGGTTCATCATCAAGGGGATGGCGGCGGGCGCGGTGAAGTAGAGAGGGCGCGATGAAGCTGTTCATGGCATTGTACATCGGGACGGCAACCGCGGCCGAAAAGGCGGCGTCGCCGGTGGACGAGGCGACAATAGCGCGCGGCATGGCGGCCTGGGGCGAATGGGCGGCGCGCAATGCGGCGGCCATCGTCGATCCGGGCAGCCCGCTGGGCCGGACCAAGCGCGCCTCGCCCGCAGGGATCGCCGACATCGTGAACGCGGTCACCGCCTACACGATCGTGCGGGCCGAGGATCACGCCGCCGCCGCCCGCCTGTTCGAGAACCACCCGCATTTCGCGATCTTCCCCGGCGATTCGGTCGAGATCGTGGAATGCCTGCCGATGCCGGGCGGTTAGCGCGGCCAAGAGTTTTCTGAAAACTCTTGGCAAAAGCCTTCAGAAGGCTTTTGGCCCCAACCCCAGCACCCCCCGCAGATGCGACAGGATCAGCGCCACCCCGGCTTCGCCCTTCGCCACCGTCGCCTGCCCCGCATCCGCGACATACCACGGCGCCTCTGGCCCCAGCTCGGCCATGTCCACAGTCTCGGGCGCCAGCGCCAGCATCAGGCCGGTTTCGCCCTGCCCGGCATGGTCGAACGGATAGGCCAGCCCCGCCGGCATGATCGGGTGGACCTGGATCCAGTTGAACGGATTGTCGCCCGCGGCATGGCCGGCATAGTAATCGGCGCTTTCCGGCGAACCCCACCAGCCCTTGCCGCGGGTCGCCTCGAGATGGGCAAAGACCGCGTTGCGGGCGGCAAGGCGGAAGGTCAGGTCGGTGGGCATGCCTTGGGCGAAATTCTCGGTCTGGTGGTGGATCAGGCCGCGGATGTTGCGGATGCCGGCGGCCAGCAAGCCCGCGAACAGCGCCTGGGCAAAGGGCAGGATCGCCTCGGACGGGACATGGACGGTGCCCGTGCCATCGGGGCCCGCCACGGCGTAACTGGCCGCGCCATAGGCGAATGGCGGCAGCAGGACGATTTCCGGCTCAATCCGTTCCAGCACCTCGGTCACGGCCAGCAGGTCCATGCCGACCGGCAGGTGTTCGCCGTGGTATTCCTGCACGCCTATGGGCAGGACGAAGGGAACGCCGGCCGCGACGGCGGCGCGGATTTCGGCCGGCCGCATCCGTTCGAACCGCATCTACAGCGCCTCCATCAGGTCGCGGGTGCGGTCATATAGCGCGCGATAGACCGGATAGAGCCGGTCGTATGCCGCCACCTGCCGCGCCGGAATCACCCGCTCGACCGGGTTCCACTGGTCGATGCCATCGGCGGCCACCGCGCCTGTCGCATGGGCGGCAAGGAAAGCATCGCCGTAAGCGGCGCCAAAGGTGACGCGGCGCACGATCTGGTCAAGGCCGGTAAGGTCCGATGTCGCCTGCGACCATGGCGGATTGCGCACCCCGCCGCCCACCGCCAGCACCCGGCGCGGCGGCACCCCGGCCTCGGCGTAGGTGTCGGTGATATGGCGCGTCGCCATGGCGATGCCTTCGCAGGTGGCGCGGAACATCTCGGGCCGGCCATGGGTCAGGTTCAGGCCGAAATAGACGCCCTTGGCATCGGGGTCGTGCAGCGGCGTGCGCTCGCCCGAGAAATAGGGCAGGCAGATCAGGCCGCGGGCGCCTTCGGGCACCGCGGCGGCCTCGGCCACCAGGGCGGCAAAGGCGCTGGCCCGATCCTCGCCCGGGAGCACCAGTTCGCGGAACCATTGCGTCAGCGTGCCCGAGGTCGACAGCCCCGCCATCACCGCGTGCTGGCCGGGGAACAGCCAGGGCGATTGCCACAGCCGACCGTCATGGATGCGGGCCGCGGTAATCTGGATGATGAACAGGGTCGAGCCATACATCATCATCATGTCGCCGGGGTCGCGGACGCCGACCGACACCGCCTCGGCCCCGGCGTCGATGGTGCCGCAGGTGACGGGGGTGCCCTGGGCAAGGCCGGTCTCGGCGGCGGCGGCGGCGGTGACATGGCCGGCGATCTCGGAGGAATAGAGCAGGCGCGGCAGCATCTCTGGCGGGCAGATGTCGCCGAAATCAGAGGTCCAGTCCTTGGCGTCGATGTCGTAAAGCGGGGCGTAGTTGCAGCCCGTGTAATGATCGCAGACCCATTCGCCGGTCAGCCGGTAGGTGAGCCATGTCGTCGACGATCCGATGCGCGCGGTCTGCGCCCAAAGATCGGGGCGCTTGCGTTTCAGCCACAGGATCTTTGGCCCCACCGCCTGCGAGGTCAGGGCATTGCCGCAGCGCCGCTCGATTTCCGGCTGGCCGAAGGCGGCATGGAGTTCGTCGATTTCCGCCTGCGCCCGCGTATCGACGCCATAAAGGACGCCGTTCATCAGCGGGCGGAAATTGCTGTCCACCGGCAACATGCAGGGGCCGATGGCAGAACAGGCGACGGCGGCGATGCGCGCGGGGTCGATGCCGGGCGTGGCCAGCAAGGCCCGGGTGACATGGACGAAATCGCCCCACCAGTCACGCTCGGGGTCGTGTTCGGCCCAGCCCGGTTGCGGCACGATCATCTCGTGCTGACGCCGCGCCTCGGCCAGGATCGTGCCGGCGGCGTCGGTGATGACGCCCTTGGTTTCGAAGGTTCCGACATCGACGCCGAGGAAAAGTGCCATCGTGGCTCCTTGTGCCGGGCGCCGGGGGGTTTTGCACCCCCCGGACCCCCCGCAGGATATTTATGGACGAAGAATGACAGGGTCGCGGATCAGGGGGAAATCCGGCCCGATCCCCGCCAGCGCGGCGGTCAGCAGGTCGGCCAGAGCCCCTAGATCGGCGGTGTCGCAGGTTTCCAGCGCCGAATGCGAATGGCGCATCGGAAAGGCGACGTCGATGGCGGCGACGCCTTCGCCGACAAGCTGGACGTAGGACAGGTCGGTCAGCACGCCGGTCATCGCATAGCGTTGCAGCGGGATCGCCGTGCCGGCCGCGGCCTGTTCCATCAGCCGCACCATGGCCGGGTGCGGGATGGTGCCGTTCAGGGTGCCGCGGCCGTGGAAATTGTAAAGGCTGATCGCCGGACCGCCGCCGATCGTCACCTCGCCCTTGTCGGCCATGTCGGGGGTGTCGCTGGATAGCGCGATGTCGATCTGGATGGCGCAATCGGGCTTCAGCCGCTGGGCGGCGACCTGCCCGCCGCGCAGGTTGTATTCCTCCTGCACGGTCCAGACGCAATGGACGGTGGGGCCGCCCGCGCGGGTGGCAAGGCGGCGCGCGACCTCGATCTGGACGGCGCAGCCGGCGCGGTCGTCGATGCTGGTGCCGGCGATGCGGGTGCCGGCCAGTTCCATCACCTGCGGACGATAGACCACGGGTGTACCGATGCGGATGCCTGCCGCCTCGACCGCGGCCTTTGATCCGTGGCCGGTGTCGATGCGGATTTCCGGCGCGGTGAGCACGCGGTATTTCTCGTCCTGCCCCGTCGCGTGATGGGCCTTGTTCATGATCAGGCCGGGCACATCGCCCTGATCGGTGCACAGGATCACCGCCTGCGCCGCCATCGCCCGTTCGCTGACCCCGCCCATGCGTTCGACGCGGATCAGCCCGTCATCCTCGACCTTGCGGACAAAGAAGCCGAGCTGGTCCATATGGGTGAACAGCATGACCGAAGGTGCCGCCGGATCGCCGGGGAAGGTGGCGGTCAGGTTGCCGAAACGGTCGGATGTGCTGGCGATTCCCGTGGCCGCAAGTTTGGCCTTGATCGCGCCGGCGACCCGTTCCTCGTGCCCCGACAGGCCGGGGACGAGCATCAGGTCGATCGTGTCCTGGCGGATGGTCATTTGCCGCCGCGGGCCGCGCGGGCCTTGTCCATGAAATCCTTGGCCCTGTCGGGATCGACCGCGTTCCAGGTATGTCCGTCGACCTTGAGCGCCGAGCCCACGACACAGCCATCGGCGATGCGCAGGACATCGGCGATGGTGGCATGTTTGACCCCGGTATTGGCCAGGACCGGCGTGTCGGGCAGCACCCGCTTGACCCCTTCCAGATCCTCCATCCGCGCCGCCTCGCCCGTGATCTGGCCGGACACCAGCACCGCATCGGGGATCGAGGAGAACACCGCCGACCGCGCGCGATCGGGCAGCGGGCGGCGGTCAAGGCTGTCGGCGAATTCGGCGCTGACATTGTAGAGCATGGCCAGATCGGGCCGCCCCAGCCGGTTGCGATAGCGCATCGCCTTGCCGGCGTCGGGCGTCCAGGGCCCCATGTCGCTGGCATAGGTGCCGGTAAAGATCTCGCGCACGAAGGCTGCGCCGGTGGCGGCGGCAAGGGCGATGGTCGACTGCGGGTCCCACAGCACGTTGACGCCGAAGGGCACCGTGATCTCGCGCCGCAATTCGCCGACGATATAGGCCATGGTCGCGGTCGAGGCGGTGTCGACGGCGAATTCATAGGGCCGGTCGTTTTCGTTGCCGAACATCACCGCATCGACGCCGGCAGCCTGAAGCGCGGCCAGATCCTTGCGGGCGCCGTCCAGCAGCCCGGCCACGCCGGCATCGGCGTCATAAAGCGGCGATCCGGGCAGCGCGCCCAGATGCACCATGGCAATCACCGGCTTGCCGGGACCGAATACGCGGCGAAAATTCGACATCATCCCTCCTGTCGGGGATGGTTTCCCCTGCGAGTCACACTAGCATGTTAGTGTCAGGGGCGGAGGGAATGCAATTGAGGACAAGGCATTGGGACCGGCGCGGCACGGGCGGGCTGACATTCACCGAATTGGGTCTGGGCACGGCACCGCTGGCCAACCTCTATCGCGCGGTGAGCGACGCCGAGGCGCTGGCGGTGATGGAGGCCGCCTGGGCCGGCGGCGTGCGCCATTTCGACACCGCGCCGCTTTACGGCCTGGGCTTGGCCGAAACCCGGCTGAACCGTTTCCTGCGGGGCAAGCCGCGCGACGCATATGTCCTGTCGTCCAAGGTCGGCCGGCTGTTGCGGCCCTGCCCGCCCGAGGAACGCAACGGCATCGGCAAGTGGTTCGACGTGCCGAACCGGGCCGAGGTCTATGACTATTCCCATGACGGGGTGTTGCGCTCGGTCGAGTTTTCGCTGGAGCGGCTGGGGATCGACCGGATCGACCTGCTCTATGCCCATGACCTTGATCTTGCCAATCACGGCACGCAGGCGGTGCTGGATGCGCGGCTGGCCGAGTTCATGGCCGGCGGTTACCCTGCCCTTCTGCGGCTGCGCGACGAAGGGGTGATCGCCGGATTCGGCGCCGGGGTGAACGAATGGCAGCCGGCGGCCTGGCTGATGGAGCGGGGCGATTTCGACATCTTCCTGCTGGCCGGGCGCTATACGCTGCTGGAACAGGACTCGCTGGCCGGGTTCATGGACCCGGCGGCGGCGCGGGGTATCGGCGTCGTCATCGGCGGGCCTTACAACTCCGGGGTGCTGGCGACGGGCGCGCGGCCGGGGGCGATGTTCAACTATGAACCGGCGCCGCAAGCCGTGCTGGACCGCGTGGCGCGGATCGAGGCCGTCTGCGCCGCGCATGATGTGCGGCTGGTCGATGCCGCCTTCCGGTTTCCGCTGCGGCACCCCGCTGTGGTGTCGGTGATTCCCGGCGGGCAGGATCAGGCACAGATGGCGGGCAACCTGCGGGCGGCAGAGGCGGTGATTCCCGACGCCCTGTGGCGCGACCTGCGCGATGCCGGGCTGCTGGCCGAAGGGGCGCCGGTGTAGGAGCGGTCCAAGGGTTTTCTGAAAACCCTTGGAAAAAGCCTTCTAGAAGGCTTTTGCGACCATCGCCGGCGTGATCCCCTCACGTTCCTCGGGCGCGGTCGCGACATGCAGCGCGGCGGCGGATTGGGCAAAGGCGCAGGCGGCGGCAAGGTCATCGCCGGCATCCAGCCTTGCCGCCAGCGCGCCGATGAAGGCATCGCCGGCGCCATGGGTCGAGCGGACGGCGACCCGACGCGCCGGCAGATGCCGGGCGCTGTCGCCCTCGGCCAGCACCAGCCCGTCACCGCCCAGCGTCACGATCAGCCGTTCCGGGCCAAGGCGGCGCAGGGCATCGGCGGCGGCAAGTGGATCGGTCAGGTCGGACTGACCTAGGGCCTGCGCCGCCTCGACCCGGTTGACGACCAGAAGATCGGTCAGCGCCAGCAGCGCGGGCGACAGGGGCCGCGCCGGGGCGGCGTTCAGGATCACCCTTGCCCCCGCGGCGCGGGCGCGGGTGGCGGCGGCCACATTGGCCGCCTCGGGGATTTCGTTCTGCAACAGCAGCGATGTCGTGCCCGGCGGCACCGCAACCTCTCCGTCCAGCGCCAGATTGGCGCCCGAGACGATGACCGCGCCATAGGCGCCACCGTCCTCGACCACGGCGACACTCATCCCCGAGGCGCCGGGCACCACCGTCACCTGCGCCCGGTCCACCCCGGCGCGGTCAAGGCCGTCCGCCAGCCGCGCCCCGAAATCGTCGGCGCCGATGCGGCCGGCCATCGCCACGCGGGCCCCCATGCGGGCGGCCGCCACCGCCTGATTGCCGCCCTTGCCGCCGAAGGCATAGGTGACGGCGTGGCCTGTCACGGTTTCATCCGGCGCCGGCAGATGCGGCGCCTGCACCAGCACGTCCAGATGCAGCGATCCGCAGACCAGCAGGCTCATCGGTACAGCGTGGCCGAGACCACGCGCAGGGCGCTGGCGGCGTCCTGCCGGGCGATGGCATCGGCAAGCGCCGGATCGCCGCGCAGGCGGGCCGCAGCGGCGCGCAGGCGGTCGGTCATCTCGACATTCACCCGCGCCTCGGCCACCGGATCAAGGCCGCCATGGTCGGGGAAGGTGTCGAAATAGATCACGCCGTCCCAGCCTTGCCGGTCAAGCTCGACGAACAGTTCCACCGTCTGCACCGGATGGACCGAGCCGACCATCAGCCCGTCGTCGCGCTTGCCGTAACCGTCGTTCAGATGCACGCCCAGAAGGCGCGAATGCCGCGCCACCAATGCGGCGGCATGGGCCGGGATCTCGTCGGCGAACAACACATGGCAGAAGTCGAGCGTGACGCCGAGGTTCCTGCGCCCGACCTCGCGGCAGGCCAGCAGCGTGGTGCCGATATCGGGCATCAGCGCATAGGACCGCGGTTCGTTCGGCTTGTATTCGATGGAGATATCCAGCGTCGGGTCATGGTCGCAGACCGTGGCGATGGCCTCGACGGTGGCGTCCCACATCCGCGCGTAATCGCCCTGAAAGGAATAGTCGACGCCATCCTGACCCAGCCAGAGCGTCATCAGCCGCCCGCCCATCGCGGCAAGCGCGTCCAGCCCCCGGCGGGTGATGTCGATCGCTGCCTGCCGCACCGCGCGGTCGGGGTGGGTAAAGGCGCCCAGCCGGAACCCCGGATCGGTGTAATAGCGCATGGCAAGGCCGTTCAGCGCCATGCCGTTGTCGGCCAGAAGCTGCGACAGGGCGGCGGGGGTCTGCCCGTCGAAATGGTCGGGATAGTTCAGGTCGGCCGCGTCGATGCCGCCGACCTGCCCCGCCCGCGCGATCAGGTCGGCGATGCCGGGACGGCCGGGCAGGCCCAGCCGGAAGGCGTTCAGGCGGGCGGCGTAGCGGGGGTTCACCGGCGGCATGGCGCCCTTTCAGGAAAACAGGTCGGGCCGATTTTCCGCCAGCGGCTCGATAAAGGTCAAGAGCTGGCGCAGGTGGTGGCGGGTCGCGATCCGCGCCGCCTCGGGGTCGTGGCGTTCCAGCGCGGCAAGGATCGCGCGGTGTTCGTCCAGCGTCTGCGCGATCCGCCCCGGATGCGGCAAGACCAGCCGCCGGGCGCGGTTGACCTGCACCCAGGCCGTTTCGGCAAAGCCCGGCAGGCGGCGGTGGCCGGTGAGCGACAGGATCAGCTCGTGCATCTCGGCATCGGCGGAATAGAACCCGGCGGCATCGCCATCGGCGACATGCGCCTCTTGCAGGCGCAGGTTGCGACGGAGAAGCACCAGCTGTTCCTCGGTCACGCTTCGGGCGACCTCCTCGACGGCGGCAAGTTCCAGCGCCTCGCGCAAGAAGGCGGCCTCGCGGATTTCGGGCATCGACAGGCGGGCGACGAAACTGCCGGCCTGCGGCACCACATCGACCAGCCCTTCGGCGGCCAGACGGGCCATCGCCTCGGACACCGGGCTGCGCGACACGCCCAGATGGTCGCAGATTTCCCCCTTGCGCAGGATTTCGCCGGGGCTGACAGACAGATCGAGGATCGCCTCCTTGAGGCTGGCATAGACCCGTTGCGCCAAGGATCCCTGAAAGGCGGCCAGCGGCCGGAACGGCGGCGGCCCGTCGCCGGGTTCCGCGCCCTGCTCTTGCCCTGCGCTGGCATTGCCCTGTAACATTCTAACATGTTAGCCCGCCGCCCTGCCCTGTCAAGGCAGAGCCGCCCCAGCCAGGACCGGACCCGGACCCAATGGACCTTGCGACAGAAGCCCAGCCCCGCTTCATCCGCCTCAATCCCGCCGACAACGTGGTCGTGGCGCTGGCCGACCTGCCCGCCGGCGAACTGGTCGAAGGCGTGGCCGTCACCGCCCGCGTGCCGCGCGGCCACAAGGTGGCGGTCCGCGCCGTGGCGCCGGGGGAAAGGGTGATCCGCTATGGCCAGATCATCGGCGCGGCGACGGTGGCGGTGGCGCCGGGCGACCATGTCCACAGCCACAACCTGGGCATGGGCGCGCATGAGCAGGACCATGCCTTTGCCAGCGCCGCCCGCGCGCTGCAACTGCCGGTCGAGGCGCGGACCTTTCAGGGCTATCACCGCGCCGATGGCGCCGTCGGCACCCGCAACTATCTGGGTATCCTCACCTCGGTAAACTGCTCGGCCTCGGTCGCCCGCTTCATCGCCGAAGAGGTCGAGCGGCAGGGATGGCTGGCCGATTACCCCAATATCGACGGTGTGGTGCCGATAACCCATGGCACCGGCTGCGCCATGGATCTGCGGGGCGAAGGCTATGCCACCCTGTTCCGCACCCTGCGCGGCTATGCCCGCAACCCGAACTTCGGCGGCGTGCTGCTGGTGGGCCTCGGCTGCGAGGCGATGCAGGTGCCCGACCTGATCCGCGACGGCAGGATGCGCGGCGACGGGCTGTTCCGGTCGATGACCATCCAGCAAAGCGGCGGCACCCGCCGCTCGGTGGCCGAAGGCGTCGCCGCCCTGCGCGAGATGGCCGGCGCCGTCAACGCCATCGCCCGCGCCCCGGCCGGGATCGAGCATATCATGGTCGGCATGCAATGCGGCGGATCGGACGGCTATTCCGGCATCACCGCCAATCCGGCCCTTGGCCATGCGAGCGACCTGCTTGTCGCCCATGGCGGCACCACGATCCTGTCGGAAACGCCCGAGATCTATGGCGCCGAACATCTGCTGACCCGCCGCGCGGTATCGGCCGAGGTCGGGCAGAAGATCGTCGACCGGATCCGCTGGTGGGAGGAATACACCGCCCGCTGGGGCGGCGAGATGGACAACAACCCCTCGCCCGGAAACAAGCGCGGCGGGCTGACCACCATCCTGGAAAAGTCGCTGGGTGCCGTGGCCAAGGGCGGCACCGCGCCGCTGACCCAGGTTTACGGCTTTGCCGAACCCGTCACCGAGCGCGGCTTTGTCTATATGGATTCGCCCGGCTACGACCCCTGTTCGGTGACCGGCCAGATCGCCTCGGGGGCCACACTGATCTGCTTTACCACCGGCCGCGGCTCGGTCTCGGGGTACAAGCCCACGCCCTGCATCAAGCTGGCCACCAATTCCGAGATGTATCGCCACATGTCCGAGGACATGGACATCAACTGCGGCGACATCCTGTCGGGCGGGGCCAGCATCGAATCGAAGGGACGCGAGATTTTCGAGGACTGGATCCGCGTCGCCTCGGGCGGCCGGACGAAATCCGAGGAACTGGGCTTTGGCGGCGCCGAATTCGTGCCCTGGCAGATGGGCGCGGTGATGTAGGGCCGCGGCCCGGCCGGCAGCGGGGAATTCTCTTGGCGCAAGGGCGGTTCGCAGGGTATAGCCCGGGTTCCCCCCGTCGCGCGCAGGTCCGTCCATGTCGCCGTTCCACCGCATCCTTGCGAACAACCTGTTCGCGAATGTCACCAACTTCACCGTCTGGTTCGCGATCACCTTCTGGGTCTTTCTCGAGACGCAATCGGTCTTTGCCACCGGCATGATCGCCGGCATCTACCTGATCTTCACCGCGGCCCTCGGCATCTGGCTTGGCTCGCTGGTCGACCATCACGGCAAGATCGCGGTGATGCGTGGGTCCAGCCTTGTGTCGCTGGCCTTTTACGGCGCGGCGCTGCTGTTGCTGGTGCTGGTGCCGGAACCGGCATTCCGCAACCCCTACGGCCTGTCGCTGTGGTTGCTGGTCCTACTGGTCATGGCCGGCGTCATCGCCGGCAACATCCGCGGCATCGCCCTGCCGACGCTGGTCACCATCCTGATCCCCGAAGCGGAACGGGACAAGGCCAACGGCCTGGTCGGCATGGTGGGGGGAATCGGGTTCCTCATCACCTCGGCCCTGTCGGGGTTCCTTGTCGCCTGGGGCGGGATGCACCTGACGCTGACCGTGGCGCTGGTCGTGACCGCGGCGGCGGCCTGGGACATCGGCCGCGTGCAGATCGACGAAGGCCGCGCCGCGCCCGCACCCGAAGCGGAACCGGCCGAGCCCGGCCGCATCGACCTGCGCGGCACGATCCGCGTCATCGCAGCGGTGCCGGGGCTGTTCGCGCTGATCCTGTTTGCCACCTTCAACAACTTTCTGGGCGGCATCTTCATGGCGCTGCTGGATGCCTATGGCCTGTCGCTCGTGTCGGTCCAGGTCTGGGGGCTGACCTTCGCGGTGCTGTCGACCGCCTTCATCATCGGCGGCATCGTGGTGTCCAGGGTCGGTCTGGGGCGCAACCCGATCCGCACGCTGCTGCTCGTCAATGTCGTGGTCTGGGCGGTCAGCGCGGTCTTCACGATCCAGCCGTCCTTCTGGCTGCTGGCCTTTGGTTGCTTCGTCTGGATGGCGCTGGGGCCGGTGGCCGAGGCCGCCGAGCAGACGACCCTGCAAAAGGTCGTGCCCCTTGAACGGCAGGGCCGTGTCTTTGGCTTTGCGCAATCGGTGGAACAGGCCGCCTCGCCCTTGACGGCGTTCCTGATCGGGCCCTTGACCCAGTTCGTCGTCATCCCGTTCATGACCGATGGCGCGGGCGCGGCGGCCATCGGCGGCTGGTTCGGCACCGGGCCCGCGCGCGGCATCGCGCTCGTCTTTGTGGTGGCGGGCCTGATCGGCATGGCCCTTGCCATTGCCGCGCTGAATTCACGACCCTACCGGCGGTTGTCGGCGCATTACGCAACAACGGGAGAGGCCGCCGCCGGTTAGCGGCTTGGCCTTTCCCATCGGCGCGCCAATCGCTAGATAGCGGCTGAAACCGACGGGAAGACGACCGATGGCGATGGACAAGAATTTCAACCCGGCCGAGGCCGAGGCGCGCATCTCCGCCGCATGGGAGGCCGCGGGCGCCTTTCGCGCCGGTGCCAATGCGAAACCGGGGGCGTCCGCGTTCTCGATCATGATCCCGCCGCCGAACGTGACCGGCGCGCTGCATATCGGGCATGCCTTCAACAACACCATCCAGGACATTTATGCCCGCTGGCACCGGATGCGCGGCGATGACGTGCTGTGGCAGCCGGGGCAGGACCACGCCGGCATCGCCACCCAGCTTGTCGTCGAACGCAAGCTTGCGGCCGAAGGGAACGTCCGCCGGAAGGACATGGGCCGCGCGGCGTTCCTGGCCAAGGTCTGGGAATGGAAGGCGGAATCGGGCGGCACCATCATCAACCAGCTGCAACGGCTGGGCGCGTCCTGCGACTGGTCGCGCAATGCCTTTACCATGTCCGGCGCGCCGGGGGCACCTGCGGGCGAGGACGGCAATTTCCACGATGCCGTCATCAAGGTCTTTGTCGAGATGCACCGCAAGGGCCTGATCTATCGCGGCAAGCGCCTCGTGAACTGGGATCCGCATTTCGAAACGGCGATTTCCGACCTTGAGGTCGAGAATCTCGAGGTCGCCGGCCACATGTGGCATTTCAAGTATCCGCTCGCGGATGGCGCCACCTATCGCCATGTCGAGAAGGACGCCGAGGGCAATGTCGTGCTGGACGAGGTGCGCGATTACATCGCCATCGCCACGACGCGACCCGAAACCATGCTGGGCGACGGCGCGGTCGCGGTTCATCCATCGGATGAACGTTACCGCGCAATCGTCGGGAAACTTTGCGAAATCCCGGTGGGGCCAAAGGCGCAGCGCCGGCTGATTCCGATCATCCTCGACGAATACCCCGACCCGACCTTCGGCTCGGGCGCGGTCAAGATCACCGGGGCGCATGATTTCAATGATTATGCGGTCGCCAACCGCAACGGCATCCCGAAATATCGCCTGATGGACACGCGCGCGCAGATGCGCGCCGATGGCCTGCCCTATGCCGAAGCCGCGGCGCGAGCGGCCGAGATCGCGGCAGGCAGCCCGGCGACCGAGGCCGAGATCGACGCGCTGAACCTTGTGCCCGAGGCCTACCGCGGCCTTGACCGCTACGAGGCGCGCACCCGCGTGGTCGATGCCATCGCCGCCGAGGGGCTGATGGTCATGGTCGAGGACAAGACCATCATGCAGCCGTTCGGCGACCGCTCCAAGGTGGTGATCGAGCCGATGCTGACCGACCAGTGGTTCGTGGATACCGCAAAGATCGTCGGCCCGGCTCTGGATGCCGTGCGCAACGGCGACACCGTGATCCTGCCGGAATCCGGCGAAAAGACCTATTTCCACTGGCTGGAGAATATCGAACCGTGGTGCATTTCCCGGCAACTCTGGTGGGGCCACCAGATTCCGGTGTGGTATGGCCTTGACCTGCATCCTGGCGGATTCCGCGATGACGAGGGCGACAATGCGCTCGACGCGGTGGAAATCGGCCAGTTGCTGTTGCAGCCCGGGTTTGTTGACCGCGACCCGGTGCTGCATGTCGGCGAGGACTGGGCCTCGGCGGCCGAGCATTTCCGCCTGCACAACAACGCCCTGCCGGTGCCGCTCCATGCCGCGCGGATCGTCGAGGTGGCCGACAGGGCCGCGGCGGTCGATGCCTTTGCCGCCGCTTTGGGCGATTATGCCGTCAGCCAGGATCCGACGCATCTGGTCTATCCGGTCTGGCGCGACCCCGATGTCCTTGACACCTGGTTCTCGTCCGGCCTCTGGCCGATCGGAACCCTGGGCTGGCCCGAGAACACCCCGGAATTGCAGCGGTATTTCCCGACCTCGGTCCTGGTCACCGGGCAGGACATACTGTTCTTCTGGGTGGCGCGGATGATGATGATGCAACTGGCCGTCGTCGGTCAGGTGCCGTTCGACACCGTCTATCTGCACGGCCTTGTCCGCGACGCCAAGGGCGAGAAGATGTCCAAGACCCGCGGCAATGTCATCGATCCCTTGACGGTGATCGACGAATACGGCGCCGACGCCCTGCGCTTTACCCTTGCGCAGCTGGCGGTGCTGGGCGGCAGTCCGAAGCTGGCCGATGACCGGATCAAGGGCAACCGCAACTTCGGCACCAAACTGTGGAACGCCTGCCGCTTTGCCGAGATGAACGGCGTGTGGGAGGGGCACGCGACCCTTGCCGCCCCGCCCGCCGCCAGCGCGACCGTCAACCGCTGGATCATCGGCGAGACCGGCCGCGTGCGCGAGGACATCGACGCGGCGCTGGCGGGCTGGCGGATCAACGACGCGGCACAGGCGCTTTACGCCTTTGTCTGGGGCGTGGTCTGCGACTGGTATGTCGAATTCGCCAAGCCTCTTCTGGCCGAAGGATCGGACGCGCGGGACGAGACACGGGCGGTGATGGGCTGGGTTCTGGACCAGTGCCTGATCCTGATGCACCCGATCACCCCCTTCATCACCGAGGAGCTGTGGGGCGCGACGGGCGCGCGGGCCAAGCTGCTGGCCCATGCCGACTGGCCCGCTTATGGCGCCGATCTGGTCGATCCGGCGGCCGAGGCGGAAATGCGCTGGGTCATCTCGCTGATCGAGGGCGTCCGGTCCGTCCGGGCGCAGATGAACGTGCCGGCGGGGCTGTATGTGCCGCTGGTGATGACCGACGCCGATGCGGCGGCCCGCGCCGCCTGGGCGCGCAACGAGGTGCTGATCAAGCGGCTGGCACGAATCGGCGACATGCGCGAGGGGCCGGCCCCGAAGGGCGCGCTGACCGTGCCGACGCAAGGCGCGACCTTCGCGCTGCCCTTGGCCGAAATCGTCGATGTTGCCGCCGAAAAGGCGCGGATTTCCAAGGTGCTGGACAAGCTCATGAAGGAGATCGGCGGTCTGAACGGGCGGTTGAGCAACCCGAACTTCACCGCCTCGGCCCCGGAAGAGATCGTGGCGGAAGCCCGGGCCAATCTGGCGGCCCGGCAGGGCGAGGAGGCGCAGTTGCGCGCGGCCCTGGCGCGGCTGGACGAGATCGGCTGACGCCGCGCGGCGGAGAGGCCGGGGGCTGTCTGCCCCCGGACCCCCGAGGATATTTGGGGACGAAGAATGAGCAAGGGCATCGAGCCACGGTTGACCGATCTGGCGGCTTCGCTGCCGTCGACGGTGCCCTTCACCGGGCCGGAAACGCTGGAGCGGCGGATGGGCCGGCCCTTTGCCGCGCGGCTGGGCGCGAACGAAAGCGGCTTTGGCCCTTCGCCAAGGGCCATTGCCGCGATGCAGGCGGCGGCGGGCGCGGTCTGGATGTATGGCGACCCCGAGGTGCATGACCTGAAGGCCGCCATCGCCGCGCATCTTGGCTGCGGCACCGATCATGTCATCGTCGGCGAGGGGATCGACGGCCTGTTGGGCCTGATCGTGCGGCTGACGGTGGCGCAGGGCACGCCGGTGGTGACCAGCGCGGGGGCCTATCCGACCTTCAACTTCCATGTCGCGGGCTTTGGCGGCGTGCTGCATGCCGTGCCCTACACCGCCGACCACGAGGATCCCGAACGCCTGATCGCCAGGGCGCGCGAGGTCGGCGCGCGGCTGATCTATTTCGCCAATCCCGACAATCCGATGGGAACCTGGCATTCCGCCGCCACGGTCGAGCGGATGGTGGACAACGTGCCCGAGGGCGCGTTGCTTTTGCTGGACGAAGCCTATCTGGAACTGGCGCCCGACGGCACCGCGCCGCGGATCGACCCCGCCGATCCGCGGGTGCTGCGGTTCCGCACCTTTTCCAAGGCCTACGGCATGGCCGGGCTGCGCGTCGGCTATGCCATCGGCCCGGCGCCGCTGGTCGCCGCCTTTGACCGGGTGCGCAACCATTTCGGGCTGGGCCACATCGCGCAGGCCGGCGCCCTTGCGGCGCTGGCCGACCCGGACTGGGTGGCCGAGGTGCGGGGGCGGGTCGCCGCCTCGCGCGGACGGATCGCCGCCATCGGCCGGGCCAATGGGCTGCACCCGCTGCCGTCGGCGACCAATTTCGTGACGCTCGACTGCGGGCGGGATGGGGCCCATGCCAGGGCCGTGCTTGACGGGCTGGGGGCCGAGGGCATCTTCATCCGCAAGCCGGGCATCGCGCCGCAGGACCGCTGCATCCGCATTTCCTGCGGGCCGGAGGCCGAGATGGACCTGCTGGACGCCGCCCTGCCGCGGGTTCTGGCCGGGCTCGCGTGATTGCGACTTGACCTTGCCACGGGGCAAGGCTGCAGCAAGGGGGCGACCAGAAGGAGATTGCCATGAGACTGACCGTCCTCGCCCTGTCGCTGTTGCCCCTTGCCGCCGCCGCGCAGGACCACACCGGGCACGACATGCCCGCCGGCGACATGCCGCCCGCGACCATGGCCTTCGAGGCGGCGAATGCCGCCATGCACGAGGGCATGGCCATCGACTATACGGGCGATGCCGATGTCGATTTCATCCGCGGCATGATCGCCCATCACCAGGGTGCCGTCGATATGGCGCGGATCGTGCTGGAGCACGGTGACGACGCGCAGGTGCGGGCGCTGGCCGAAGCGATCATCGCCGCGCAAGAGGCGGAAATCGCCTGGATGGAGGAATGGCTGGCGGCGAACGACCCCGCGCCATAGGCTGGGCATTCGCCCAGCGCTGCGCAGCGGTGGGCGTTTGCCCACCCTACCCGCGGCTTGCGCCGGCGATCACCCCGGCCGCAGCCTCGACCGCGCCGCGTCCGTGCGGCACGTCCAGCGCCTGTAACCCGGCCTCGATCGTCGCGAGCGCGCCCAGCACCATCACCGCGTTGACATGGCCCATGTGGCCGATGCGGAAATAGGCCGCCTCGGGTTCGCGGCCCAGTCCGACGCCCAGAGTCAGCCCGGCGATGTCGCGGGTCCAGTCCTGCAGGCGCAGGCCCAGATCGCCGCCGATGGCGCAGGCCGTCACCGCATGCGACCGATGCGCCGGATCGGCCACGTTGAGCCGCAGCGGCCCGCCCTGCCCCCAGGCATCCACCGCCGCCCAGACAGCGGCGGCCAGCACGGCATGACGGCGCCAGACCGCCTCGATCCCCTCTTCGCCGATCATGTCCAGCGCGGCGCGCAGGCCGTAAAGGTGATGGGTCGGCGCGGTGCCGTCCCAGTATTGCCAGAAGGCGGTCGGATTGGCGCGCGGGGTCCAGTCCCAATAGCGGCTGATCTCGCCCAGCCGGGCGCGGACCGCCGCGGCGCGGGCGTTGAACCAGACAAAGCCGATGCCCGGCGGCACCATCAGCCCCTTCTGGCTGGCGGCAAGCGCCACATCGACGCCCCAGGCGTCCATCTCGAAACGGTCGCAGCCCATGCTGGCGATGCAATCGACCATGAACAGCGCGCCATGCCCGGCGCAGTCGATGGCCTGCCGCAGCGCCGCCACATCGCTGCGGACCGAGGTGGCGGTATCGGTCTGGCAGATGCCGATGGCGCGGATCCGCCCCTCGGGGTCGGCGCGCAGCCGCTCTTCCAGCCTTGCGGGATCGGCCGGGGTTTCCAGACCGAAATCCATGATCTCGACCTCGATCCCCAGGCCCTTTGCCATTTCCGACCAGCCATGGCCGAAGCGGCCCGTGGCGAGGATCAGGAGCCGCTCGCCGCGTGCCAGCACGTTCGACAGCGCCGCTTCCCAGATCGCATGGCCGTTGGCGATATAGATCGCCACATCGCCGGCGGTCCGCGCCACGGCGCGAAGGTCGGGGATCAGACCGGCCGTCATGCCGGCCAGTTCGTCGCCATAGATGTTCGGCGCCGAACGATGCATCGCCGCCAAGACCCGCTCGGGCATGACCGAGGGGCCGGGGATGGCAAGATGGCTGCGGCCTTGGGCAAACATGGGCGATTCCTTCCGTTTCGCGGCGGACCCTAGCCCGTGGCGCGCCGGCGTCAACGGGCGCCCCTTGCCGGTCTTGCCGCGACCGCCCATTTCCGGCATTCACCGCGGGGCAACCATGGGGAAAAGTCGCGTGCGACCACCGGCAGGCAAGAAGCGCAGCTCGTGGGGGCGCAAGATCGACACTGCGCGCGACCGTTTCCTGACCCGTCTGCATTTCCAGCTGGCAGACCACGGCATCCTGCGCCACCTCTGGCACAACATGGCCGAAATCGCCCCCGGTGTCTGGCGGTCGAACCAGCCCGATGCCCGGCGGCTGGCGCAGTGGCAGGCGATGGGCATCCGCACGGTGCTGTCGCTGCGTGGCACGCCACACATATCGCACTACCTGTTCGAACGCGAAGCCTGCGCCCGCCTTGGCCTGACGCTGGTCACGACGGAACTGCATGCGAGAAAGCCCGCCTCGCGCGAGGCGTTGTTGCGCCTTTTCGACCTGTTCCGCAGCGTGGAGCGCCCCTTCGTCCTGCATTGCAAGTCGGGCGCCGACCGCGCCGGGCTGGCCTCGGCGCTTTACATGCTTGCCTTCCGCGGTGCCACGGTGGCCGAGGCGCGGCAGCAATTGTCCTTTCGGTTCCTGCATATCCGCGCCTCGAGCACCGGGGTCCTCGACTACATGCTCGACCTCTACGAGGCGCGGCTGGCGCGGGGCGCCATCGGCATCGAGGAATGGATCGCCACGGAATACGACCCGGCCGAGGTCGCCGCCGGTTTCGCCCGTCTCAGGGGCAAGGGATGAGCCTGTTTCGCTGGCTCTGGCGCGGCTGGATGGCGCGGTCCTGGCCGCTTCTGGCCGCCGCGGTGCTGCTGATGGCGGTCGAGGGCGCCAGTCTTGGCCTGTTCGCCGCGATGATGGAGCCGATGTTCGACAAGGTGTTCGTCGCCGGCCATCCCGGCGCGATCTGGCAGGTCGGCTTTGTCATCTTCGCCATCTTCGCGGTGCGGGCGGCCAGTTCGCTGGGCCAGCGCATCGTGATGACGCTGGTTGCCGAACGCACCGCCGCCGCGCTGCGCGATGACCTGCTCGCCCATTTGATGCGGCTCGACGGCAGCTTTCACCAAAGCCATCCGCCCGGCATGCTGATCGAACGGGTTCAGGGCGACGTCGCCGCGATCCGCACCATCCTGACGGCACTGGTGACCGGCCTTGGCCGCGATCTGGTCGCCGTCGTGTCGCTGTTCGCGGTCGCCCTTGCCATCGACTGGCGCTGGACGCTGGTCGCCCTTGTCGGCATCCCGCTTCTTATCGCGCCGTCGCTGGGGGTGCAGCGTTTTGTCCGCCGCGCCGCCACCGCCGCACGGGTGCTGGCGGCCGACATGGCGACCCGGCTGGACGAGGTGTTCCACGGTATCGTGCCGATCAAGCTCAACCGGCTGGAAAGCTATCAGGCGGCGCGCTTTGCACGGCTGGGCCGCGCCCGCATCCGGGCCGAAACGCGGGCTGCCGCCGGACAGGCGGCCATGCCGGCGCTGATCGACCTGATGGCCGGCGCCGGCTTTCTGGGCGTCCTGTGGTGGGGCGGGACCGAGATTGCCGCCGGCACCAAGACCGTCGGCCAGTTCATGGCGTTCTTCACCGCGCTGGCCGCGTCCTTTGAACCGCTGCGCCGGCTTGGCACGATGTCGGGCCTGTGGCAGACCGCCAGCGCCTCGGTCGCGCGGCTGCGCGAGCTGATGGAGGAACAGCCCCGTCTTGTCAGCCCCGCCGCGCCGAAACCGGCGCCGTCCGGCGCACCCGAGATCGCCTTTCGCGACGTGCATCTGCGCTACGGCGACCGGCAGGTTCTGGACGGGCTGAGCTTCACCGCCGCCGCCGGCCAGACCACGGCGCTGGTCGGCGCCTCGGGCGCGGGCAAGTCGACGGTGTTCGCCCTGCTGACGCGGCTGGTCGATCCTGAATCGGGCAGCATCACCCTGAACGGGGTCGAAACCCGCGACATCGCCCTGCCGGATCTGCGCGCGCTGTTTTCGGTGGTGACGCAGGACGCGGCGCTGTTCGACGAAACCCTGCGCGAAAATATCCTGCTGGACCGGCAGGATGTGCCCGATGCCGTCCTGGCGCAGGCGGTGACGGACGCGCAGGTTGCGGGGTTCCTTCCCCAGCTTGCCGCCGGCCTTGACACCGCGGTCGGCCCGCGCGGATCGGCCCTGTCGGGCGGTCAGCGTCAGCGCGTTGCCATCGCCCGCGCCCTGATCCGCAACACGCCGGTCCTGCTCCTGGACGAGGCGACCAGCGCGCTTGACACCCATGCCGAGGCCGCGGTGCAGTCGGCGCTGGACCGGCTGGCGGCGGGGCGCACGACGCTGGTCATCGCGCACCGGTTGTCGACCGTGACCGGCGCCGACCGCATCGTGGTGATGGATCGCGGGCGCGTGGTCGAACAGGGGCGTCATGCCGACCTTCTGGCGCAAGGCGGCGCCTATGCGGCGCTTCATGCCGTGCAGTTTCGCGACCGAAGCTGACGCATCGGGGTTGCAGGCGGTCGCCGGCCCCTCCATCTTTGACCGGACATTCCCCGCGAAGGGGCCGCCCCCGGCCCTTTGCCCCGCGATAGCGAAAGCCGATCATGCCCCGCCGTATCCTCCAGGTCACCGGAAGCGACCGCGACCATTTCCTGCAAGGTCTTGTCACCAACGACATCCGCCGGCTGGGTCAGGGAATCCTCTATGCCGCGCTCTTGACGCCGCAGGGCAAGTATCTGGCCGATTTCCTGCTGGTGGGCCGGCCCGACCGCATCCTGATCGACGTGGATGACAGCCTGTCTGCGATGCTGGAAAAGCGGCTGGCGATGTATCGCCTGCGCGCCGATGTGCAGATCGGCGACAGCGGCCTGAACGTCCGCCGCGGCACCGGCCCGGCGCCCGAAGGCGCCCTGCCCGACCCGCGCGACCCGGCGCTTGGCTGGCGGCTCTATGGGCCAGAGGGCGGCGATGACGGCACCGACTGGGACGCGATCCGCGTGGCGCAGGTGATCCCCGAGACGGGCATCGAACTGACCCCCGACAGCTATATCCTCGAATCCGGCTTCGAACGCCTGCACGGCGTCGATTTCCGCAAGGGCTGCTATGTCGGGCAGGAAGTGACGGCGCGGATGAAGCACAAGACCGAATTGCGCAAGGGCCTTGCCGCCGTCACCGTCACCGGCGAAGCCACCCCCGGAACCCCGATCCTGGCCGGAGAGCGCGAGGCGGGGACGCTGTTCAGCCGCTCGGGCGACCGGGCCATCGCCTGGCTGCGCTTTGACCGGGCGGGCGAGGCGATGACCGCGGGCGGGGCGACTGTGGCCCTTGCCGATCAGCCGAGATAGGCGAAACGCCCGGCCAGATCCTGCCACAACGCCTCGGACGCGGCGGCCAGCACCACGCCCTTGTCGCGGGTTGCGTCATAGCGTGTGCCGTCCAGAAAGCGTGCCACGCCGCCCGCCCGTTCCACGGCCAGCGTGCCGGCGGCATGGTCCCACGGGTGCGGAGAAGGGCCGGACAGGCAGAATTCGACATGGCCCTGCGCCACCATGCGGTATTCGTGGCAGGCGCAGCGCAGCGAACTGACGCGCGAAAAGGCCGGCAATTCCGCGGCGATGCGCGCCTGCACCGCGCGGGGATAAAGGCCCAGCGCAAGGTAGCCGGTCATCCGCCCGATGCGGGTTTCGGTCGAGGTGCGGAGCACCCGCCGCGCGCCGGCCCCTGTCACCATCTCGGCCGGGCCGTCGGCATCGGCCTCGATCCAGTCGTCCATCACCGGGTCATAGAGCATGCCCCAGACCGGGCGGCCGCGGTGCAGCACGGCAAGAAGCATCCCGAAGATCGTCAGCCCCTTGGCAAAGTTCCAGGTGCCGTCCACCGGGTCGATGACCACCGCCCAATCGGCCAGCGCCATGCGCGGCCGCAGCGAACGGTCGGCGGAAATCGCCTCTTCTCCCAGCACCTCGGCCTCGGGCCACAGCGCGCGGACGGCGGCGGTTATGTCGGCCTCGGCCTCGGTATCGGCATGGGTGACAAGATCGGAATGGCTGGATTTGGTCGCCACCTCGCCCTCGGCCAGCGCGCGGAACCGCGGCAGGATCCGCGCCCGCGCCGCCGCCCGCACCGCCGCAACCAACCCCGCCTTCAGGCCCTCGTCCAGCATTGCGCCCCCCGCATCATCGCGGCCTTCCTACGCCAGAGCAGACCAGACGGAAAGCGCAAGCGGAAAGCAGCGAATGCCGGCGAGATTGCACGACGGATCCATGACGGAAAGGTTGATCGAAAGCACCGCGCCCTCTATATGCTGCGGTGCAGCCCCTGCGGGCACAACAGTTCGGGGTATGTTCCGTGTCCGCCATGCACTGCCAGCATGGCAGACCTGCGAAATAAGCTTCCCCGAATCAGGATCAAATCTGCATATTCCGCCCACGTCGGAACAGTGCAAGACCAAAAGAAGTAAGGACGACAGATGAAGGATTTCGTCGACAGCACCGCCTTCAACAATGAGCAGGGCAACCGTGCCCGCAAGCTCTTTGCCGCCGTGGTGCTTGCCGCGCTCGACGATGCCATCGCCGATGACAAGAAGTATGGCAACGGCCCGGAACAGATCGCCCGCTGGGCGCGGTCGCGCGACGGGCGCGAGGTTCTGTCCTGCGCCGGCATCGACCCCAACGAACGTGTCGTCACCGGGCTGATGGATTTCGTCGCCAAGGGCGTGCGCACCTCGGTTGCGCTGTCGCGCGAGGAAAGCGAGCGCCGCCACGCCGCGGAAGAAGCCGAGAACGCCCGCGCGGCCTGAGGCCGGCGCCTGCCTGAAAAGCGCGGCCCCGGAAACGGGGCCGCGCTTTCGCTTTGCGGTCACGACATGTGGGTTTGTCCTGCGGAAGCAAAATCCGGTCAGAAGGGCGGCGCGAACAGCGCCAGGTCGTCGACGACGATCGCATTCCACAGGGCCTGCGACACGGTATTCATCAGCGGCCCCTCGGGCGCCCAGTTGCCGCGGGCCGAGACCAGCACGACGAAGGGGCCGTTGCCGCTGATCGCCAGATCCAGCGGGCCCAACAGATCCTCTAGCGAACGCCTCATGCGCGGGCCGGGGATGGTCCAGCCGGCGGCAATCCCCTCGCTGGCCGCCTGGGCCAGATTCGCCGTCGCATAGACCAGCGCCACGGTGACACCGGCTTCACCGGCGGGCAGGACGGTTTCGGCCACCAGCATCACCGACCACGGCGGGATGCCGGGCGGCACCGGATCGGACAGTTGCACCTCTGGCGCCAGCAGCGTCGGATCATCCAGGACCAGCGCGCGCAGGATGCCGGTGCCCTCTTCCAGCCCGTCAAGCGCGTCGAGCGCGGCGCTCATGTCGGCGCGGCTGTCCCACCATGGGCCGGCGGCCATTGCCTGCAACGGCGCCATGCCCGCGGCGCGGCTGACCACATCGCCGGCGATCAGAACCCGCGACGACTGGCCCAGCCGGCCGCCGAACGGATCCGAGGGGTCGCGGTCGGCAAGCGAGATCGCGTAATCCTCGGCCCCGCGCCTCATGACCGGGCCAAGCTCGGTCGCCGCCTCCTCGTAGCCGTTGGCGGTCAGCACCGCAGGCACGCCGGCGGCGGCGCCAGGCCGCAGATGGAATTGCATCACCGACTCGCGCGGGTCACCCCAGGTCGCCACCACCGCCACATCGGCCGGACCAAAGCCCAGCCGGGGCGGCCAGGCCGATTCTATGTCGGCCTGCGGCTCGATACTGCCCAGCGGCGGCAGCGCCTGCAGAAGCGGCCCGGCCGGACCGCTGAACAGCGGCGCCCGCCGCGACATGTCCTGCATCGCGATGACACGGGCGGCGACATCGGCATCGCCGAACGAGGGGCCCAGGATGCCTGTCTCTTGCGGGATGCCGGCCAGCGCCGCGCGCAGGGCATCGGCGGTATCGGCCTGGACCGGCGCGGCGATCAGGACAATGGGCAGGACAATTTGCCGGAGCTGCATGAAAAGACCTTTCCCCTTGGGCGCAATGGCCCAAGTGTGACATCCGCCGCGCGCGCCGGCAATTCCGCAATTCCCCCGTCGCCACATCCCTTTGCGACTGCTAGGCTTTCGACGTCAGCAGGGGCCGCCCATGTCCAGTCCGACCGAACCGCCCGCCGCGCCCGATGCCGCGGTCTCGCCCGAAGAGGTGATCGACCGCCTTTACGAGGTCGCCGTCGATCCCAGCCGCTACGAGGAACTGCTCGACCGCTGGGAGGAGATGATTCGCCCGCAGCGGGCGCAGGCCGGATCCGGCTCGCTTGGCTTGCGCGAATTCGAGGGGCATTTCCTGCGCGCGGCCAAGGTGCTTGACCGCGTGGTCAGCGACCCCGGCACCGACGGGGCCGAGGCGACGCTGGCGCGGATCGACCGCGCCGCGGCCTTCACCGTGGACCGCGCGCTGATCGTGACCGGCGTCAACACCGCCGCATCCAGCGTGCTGGGCGTGACCCGCGGCGCCCGACTGGCCGATCTGGCCCTGGGCGAGGGCGAGGCCGGCTTTCTGGCGGCGCAGATCGCGCGGATGTTTTCCTCCAACAGCACCGACGCGGCGGTGGTGCGGTCGCGCGCGGCGCGGTCGGACCGGCTGATGATGCTGCACCTGCGGCTGGTGCGGCCGGAAAAGGGCGCGCCCTTCGTCATCGCCGTCACCTCGGAACTGGGCTGGCCGCGCGGGTTTTCCGACCTGCTCCGCAATGCCTTTGACCTGACGCCGGCGGAAACCGACGTGGTCCGCGCGCTGGCCGAAGGCCAGGCCATCACCCAGATCGCCGAGGCGCGGGGCCGCAGCGTCGAAACCGTGCGCGCCCAGCTCAAGGCGATCATGGGCAAGACCGAGACCCGCAGCCAGACCGAACTGGTGCGCCTCACGCTGTCGACGATGGAGATGGCGCAGTTTTCCGACGAGGCGGTGCAGCACCTGACCGATACCTCGACCGGCTTTGACGGCCTGGCGCCGCGGCCGTTCCGGACCCTGATCCTGCCCGATGGCCGGCGGCTGGACTTTCTGGTGCTTGGCGATCCCGATGGGCAGGCCATGATGTTCTTTCCGCTGGACTATGGCCTTGTCCGCTGGCCCGCCAGCGCCGAGGCCGAGGCGGCGCGGCGCGGTATCCGCATCATCGTGCCGGTGCGGCCGGGTTACGGCCAGTCGACCCCCCTGCCGCGCAACGCGATCTATACCGCCCAGATCGTCGAGGACATGGTGCGCCTGCTGGACCATCTCAACATCGGGCAGGTGCCGGTGATGACGCTGGGCGCCGACAGCTTTTTCGCCATCGCCATGCATGCCGCCTATCCCGAACGGATCCGGGCGCTGGTGTGCTGTGGCGGTGTGCTGCCGCTGACGCGGCCAGAACAATATGAACGGATGGACAAGTGGCACCGGTTCATCCTGGCCGGCGCGCGCTATACGCCGCATCTTCTGCCCTTCATGGTCAAGGCCGGTTTCGCGCTGGCCCGGCGGCTGGGCAAGCGCGGCTTTGTCCACGCCGTCTATGGCAAGAGCCGCGCCGATGTGGACACATTCGAGATCCCCGAGGTGTTCGAGGCGATGGTCTGCGGATCCGAGGTCGCGCTGTCGGACACCTTTTCCGCCCATGAGGCCTTCTCGCGCGAGGTCATCAACCACGAGACGACCGACTGGTCGGACGAGGTGGCGGCGCTGAGGGATACGATCCCGGTGCATTTCCTGAACGGCCTGCAGGATCCGCAGGTGCCGCCGGCGACCCTGGCGGAATACCGGCAGGATTATCCGTGGATCGACTTCCGCATCTATCCCGATGCCGGGCAGCTGCTGTTCTTCCTCAAATGGCGCGATGCGCTGGCGCTGGCGGAACGTTATCTGGCGTGAAATGCGCGGCTTACCCCATTTGGGGTATGACAGGGGGTGCCCGCGCACCTTATTCCTGACACCATTGAACGAAGACTTTTCCCGCTGCCCTTGGACCCAGGTTTGGGGCCTGAACGGATTGCTTGAAACCCGGACGGAGGTGAGTGGCCGACCGGGGATTATTTCGAAAATGCCGGGGAACCGGCACCGGGGCGGCGATGGATGCCAATCTGTCGTCGCCTTTTTTCGTCTGATGATCGGTGCGTGTCCGGACCGGGCGCCGTCAGGCCCGCTCCCTCCCTACGCGCCCAGCAGTTCCCGCGCCGCCGCCCGCGCCGCGGCGCCGATGTTCTCGCCCGCCAGCATCCGCGCGATCTCGTCCACGCGGCCGGTGTCGTCCAAGGGCAGCACCCGCGTCGTGGTCATGCCGCCGGCCACGGATTTCTCGACCCGCCAGTGATGCGCGCCCTGCGCCGCGACCTGCGGGCTGTGGGTGACGACCAGCACCTGCGCGCGTTCGGCAAGCCGCGCCAGCCGGCGGCCGATGGCATCGGCGGTGGCGCCGCCGACGCCGCGGTCGATCTCGTCAAAGATCAGCACCAACCCGTCCTCACCGGCGGTCAGGCAGACCTTGAGCGCCAGCAGGAAGCGGCTGAGTTCCCCGCCCGAGGCGATACGGTCAAGCGGCCCCGGGGGCGCGCCGGGGTTGGTCGCGACGACGAAGGACACGGCATCGAGCCCCTCGGGCCCCGGATCGGCAGCGGCAAGCGCGACCGTAAAGCTGGCACGGTCGAGCTTGAGCGGCGGCAGTTCGGCCGCCATCGCCGCCGCCAGCCCCTGCCCCGCCGCCGCGCGACTGGCGGTCAGGGCACGGGCGGCTTCGGAATAGGCGCGGTCGGCGGTGGCGACGCGGGTGGCCAGGTCGCGCAGATGCCCGGCGCCGGCATCGACCGCCACCAGCCGGTCGCGCAAGCCGTCGGCATGGCCGCCCAGGTCGTCGGGCGCCACGCCGTGCTTACGCGCCAGCGCCCGCAGCGCGAACAACCGTTCCTCGGTCTCTTCCAGCCGGCGCGGATCGAAATCGAGCGCGTCAAGGCAGGCGGCGATGCCCTGTTCGGCCTCTGCCAGGGCATCGACGGCACGCGACAAGGCCTCGAGCGGGGCGTCCAGCGCGCCTTCGGCGGCACCGGCCGCGGCATCAAGCCGCCGGATCGCGTCCGAGACCACGCCTTCGGCGCCGTCCGACCCCACCGCCTGAAAGGCGCGGGCGATGTCGTCGCGGATGCGGGCGGCGCCCTGCATCCGCCGGCGCGCGGTATCAAGGGCCGCTTCCTCGCCCGGCTGCGGGTCGAACCGGTCAAGCTCGGCGACCGCATGGCGCAGGAAATCCTCTTCGGCCGCCAGCCGCGCCACCTCGGCCTCGCCGGCGTCAAGCGCGGCGCGGGCGTGGCGACGGGCGGCCCAGGCGGCGCGCACGGCATCGCGTTCGGTCGCGTTGCGGGCAAAGGCGTCCAGCAGCGCGCGGTGGCCGCGCGGATCCAGCAGGCCGCGGTCGTCCTGCTGGCCGTGCAGTTCCACCAGCGTATCGGACAGGGCGCGCAAAACCTCGCCGCTGGCGCGGCGGTCGTTGATCCAGGCGGTCTTGCGGCCGTCGGCGGCGTTGACCCGGCGCAGGATCAATTCATCGCTGTGCGGTATCCCGGCTTCCTCGAGCACCGCGCGGGCGGGATGGGCGGCGGGCAGGTCGAAGACCGCGGTGACCTCGCCCTGATCGGCACCGGCGCGCACCAGGTCGGCACGGCCGCGCCAGCCCAGCACAAAGCCCAGGGCGTCAAGCAGGATCGACTTGCCGGCGCCGGTTTCGCCGGTCAGCACATTCAATCCCGGCTGGAAGGCCAGCGACAGGCGGTCGATCAGCAGAAGGTCGCGGATGTCGAGCTGGCGGAGCATGGATATCGCAGATGATGGGTCTTGCGCAGCCTAACCCGCAAGGGATGGATTGTGTAGGGTGGGCAATCGCCCACCGCCCTACAGCCATTCCCCGCGCACCACCTGCCGATAGATCTGCGCCAGCCAGCTGTCGCCCTCGGCCTCGGGGCGCAGGCCCTGCCCGGTGAGCAGCGCATAGGCATCCTGATACCATTCGGTCGACTGGTAATTGTGGCCCAGGATGGCGCCGGCGGTCTGCGCCTCGGCGGTCAGGCCCAGCGACAGATAGGCCTCGACCAGCCGATACAGCGCCTCGGCGGTATGCGACGTGGTCTGGAAATCCTCGACCACGACGCGGAAGCGGTTGATGGCGGCGGTGAAATGGCCGCGGCGCAGGTAATATCGGCCGATCTCCATCTCTTTCGCGGCAAGATGGTCGAAGGCGAGATCGAATTTGAGGATCGCCGATTCCGCATATTCGCTGTCGGGATAATTCTCGATCACCGCGCGCAGCGCCTGCAGCGCCTGGAAGGTCAGGCCCTGGTCGCGGCCGATGTCGTCGATCTGGTCGTAATAGGACAGCGCCAGCAGATATTGCGCATAGGCCGCATCCTCGGCCGTTGGGTAGAAGTCGAGGTAGCGTTGCGCGGCACCGCGGGCGTTTTCATAGTCGCGGTCCTGGTGATAGGCGAAGGCGGCCATGATCAGCCCGCGCTTGGCCCATTCGGAATAGGGATAAAGCCGTTCGATTTCCGAGAAATACGAGGCGGCATCGTCGGGGCGGTTGCGCGCCAGTTCGTATTCGCCGCGCTCATAGATCTCGTCGGCGGTATAGCCTTCCAGCGCGCCATCGGGCAGGCGGTCGGCACTGCCGCCGCAGGCGGAAAGCGCCAGCACCAGCACCAAAGCGGCAGGAACTGCCCTGATCTTGCGCTTGCCTGTTGCTGACACGCCGGACCTCTTGCCGTTTCTGCCGCCGGACGGTCGCGCCGTCCGTTCTGGCCCGTGTAGCACGAAAGATTCGGCGGGGAAAATGGCTTTTGCCGCCGGCGCCGGCGGTCAGGCCACGGCGTCGAGGTGGATCGGCACCACACCGGCGCCGGGCAGGCGCGCGGCCAGCGCCGGCGTCACCTTGCGCAGCCGCCAGTTCGACGGATCGGCGAACAGTTCCCGCAGCAGGCGGTTGGTCAGCGCATGGCCGGCGCGGATGCCGGTATAAAGACCCAGGATCGGCGCCCCGGCGGTGGCAAGATCGCCCACCGCATCCAGCATCTTGTGGCGGACCGGCTCGTCCTCGTGACGCAGGCCGCCCGGCGTCAGCACGCGGTCGCCATCGACGACCACGGCATTGTCCAGCGTGCCGCCCAAGGCAAGACCACGGGCGCGCATCGCCTCGACCTCGGCACTGCGGCAGAAGGTGCGGCTGTCGGACAGTTCGTGGACGAAGGCGCCGTTGGCAAGGTTCAGTTCGTGATGCTGATGGCCGATCGCAGGATCGGGAAAGTCGATGGTAAAGTCGATGCGCAAGGCCGGCGCCGGCGACAGCCGGGCCAGCGCCTCGCCCTGCGTCACCTCGACCGGGCGCAGCACCTCGATCGCGTACAGCGGCGCGGACAGGCGGCGCAGGCCGGCGGCAAGGATCGCCTCGACAAAGGGCCGGGCGCTGCCGTCAAGGATCGGCACCTCGGGGGCGTCGATCTCGATCAGGCAGTTGTGGACACCGGTGCCCGACAGCGCGGCCATCAGGTGTTCGATGGTCGAAACCTCGGCCGCGTCGGTGCGAAGCCGGGTGTTGAGCGCGGTCTGTTCGACATGATCCCAGCGCGCCGGAAGATCGGCCACCGGGTCAAGGTCGGTGCGGCGAAAGACGATGCCATGGCCGGCCGGCGCCGGGCACAGCACGACCGAGACCGCGCGCCCCAGATGAAGCCCGCGCCCCTGCAATGTCACCCTGCTGTTCAGAGTCGTCTGCACGCTCGATTCCTGTGCCCGTTTCTTGGGATCCTCAGGTAAGGCGGGCGGGCGGTAACGACAATTCACAGATTGCAACGTGTTGAAACATGGCGCCCACCGCGCGGTGCCGCAGTGCGGCGAAGTCAGCCAAACCCCTGCCCTGCAAAGGAAAACGGGCGCCGAAGGGCGCCCGTTACGATCACATGGGACGTTGCGTCAGTTCGCTTGCCGACGCAGGAAGGCCGGGATTTCGATCCGGTCCTGATCGGGGTCGACCTCGGGCTCTTCGCGCCAGGAATTGACCTGGGGCTGCACCCGCTGTTGCGGCGCCGGTTCGGGCGCGGCCGCGCCGCCGGTCATCCGGTTGATGAGCGAGTTGAGGCCGAAACGCGGCCGGTCGGCCTCGGGCTGCTGCTGCGGCGCGGCGGCACGGGCCGGGCGCGGATCGGCGACCGGGGCGCGCTGTTCGGGGGCGCGGCGCACCGCGGCCTGCAGGCGGGCCAGGGCCTCGGCCGTGGGGGTGCCGGGCGCCGGGGCGCGCGGCGCGGTGAACTGTTCGGCGCGCGGGGCGGCCTCGGGTTCGGCGCGCGGGCGATAGGCCGGCGGCGGCAGATCGTCGGTTTCCATCGCCTGATGGATGTCCGCATAATCGTCGCCGTTATGCGCCTCCTGGGCAAAGATCTCGTCGTCGAACAGGCTGCGGTCGTCCTCCGGGGCGGCCTGCATCGGCTCGGGTTCCGGGGCGCGGGCCGCCACCGGCTGCGGCGCGGGGCGCAGGGCGGGCTGCGGCGCCACCGGGCGCGGCGCCGGACGGGCGGCAGCGGCGGCAGCGCGCGACACCGGGGTTTCGGCGCTGACGCGGTCGCGCAGCGGCGCCGACATCTGCCGGCGCGGCACCGGCATTTCGATATCGCGGGCCACGGCGTCGATGCCGGTGGCGACGACCGAGACGCGGATCAGGTTTTCCATGTCCGGGTCGAGCGTCGAGCCGACGATGATATTGGCGTCGGGATCGACCTTTTCGCGGATCTTGTTCGCGGCCTCGTCCAGTTCGAACAGGGTCAGGTCATAGCCGCCGGTGATGTTGATCAGCACGCCCTTGGCGCCGACCAGGCTGATTTCGTCCAGAAGCGGGTTGGCGATGGCCTTTTCGGCAGCCTCGATGGCGCGGTTTTCGCCCGACGCCTCGCCCGTGCCCATCATCGCCTTGCCCATCTCGTCCATCACCGCGCGGACGTCGGCGAAGTCGAGGTTGATCAGGCCGGGGCGCACCATCAGGTCGGTGACACCCTTGACGCCCTGATACAGCACGTCGTCGGCCATGGCGAAGGCTTCGGTAAAGGTGGTGCGTTCGTTGGCCAGCCGGAACAGGTTCTGGTTGGGAATGATGATGAGGGTGTCGACGACCTTCTGCAAAGCCTCGACCCCGTCCTCGGCCTGACGCATACGCTTGGAGCCTTCGAACTGGAAGGGCTTGGTCACGACGCCGACGGTCAGGACGCCAAGCTCGCGCGCGGCCTGCGCAATGATCGGCGCGGCGCCGGTGCCGGTGCCGCCGCCCATGCCGGCGGTGATGAAGCACATATGCGCGCCGGCCAGATGATCGACGATCTGCTGGATCGATTCCTCGGCCGCGGCGGCGCCAACGGTCGGACGGGCACCGGCGCCCAGCCCCTCGGTCACCTTCACGCCCATCTGGATCTTGGCGGTGGCGCGGCTTTGGGCCAGCGCCTGCGCATCGGTATTGGCCACGACGAATTCAACACCATCGAGTTCCTTCTCGATCATGTTGTTGACCGCGTTGCCCCCGGCGCCGCCGACGCCGAACACGGTGATCCTGGGCTTGAGGTCGTCCTGCCCCGGGAGGGAGAGGTTGAGTGCCATGCTGTGCGTCCGCCTGCTGTTGCGCCGTCTTCAAGCTGCCGTTTTTGGCCCGGTCCCGCGGGCTTGGTCCCCTGAATTGCAGCGATCCTACCGAAGGGTCACGCTTTCGTCACGCCAAAAACAGGCCAAGCCCACAAAATATGGGAGGATTCCGGTCCGTTTTCCGCTGAATCTCGGCCGATCGGCAAGATATTGCTGTCACCAGTTGTCCTTGAACCATTTCATCGCCCGCCGCAGCGACCGCGCGCCGGTCCTTTCGGCGGGAATCTCGAAGTCCCAGCATTCGTCCTGCGGGCTGGCCGCGAACAGCGTCAGCCCCACCGCGCCCGAGAACGCCGGACCGGTCGCCGCCTGCGGCAGGCCCTGCACCCGCAGCGGCCGGCCAAGGCGGACCTGCTGGCCCAGAATGCGCGAGGCAAGCCCGTCCAGCCCGGGAATCTGGCTGCCGCCGCCGGTCAGGACGATGCTTTGCGACGGCAGGTGTTCGAACCCCGCCGCGTCAAGCCGCGCCTTGACCTCTTCGAGGATTTCCTCGACCCGCGGCCGCATGATGCCGATCAGTTCGGTCCGGCTGACGGTGCGGCGGTCCTTTTCCCAGTCGCCCGAGGTGCCGCCCAGTTCGATCTTTTCCCGGTCGTCCATGCCGGTCGCGTGGACGCCGCCATAAAAGGTCTTGATCCGTTCGGCGTTGTTCATAGGCACCTGCAGGCCCATGGCGATGTCGCCGGTGACATGATCCCCGCCCAGCCGCACCGAATCGGCATAGATCATGTGCTTGCGCATGAAGACGCTGAGGCCGGTGGATCCGCCGCCCATGTCGATGCAGGCGGCGCCCAGTTCCTGTTCGTCCTCGACCAGCGACGCCATGCCCGAGACATAGGCCGACGAGGCAATGCCGGCGAGTTCGAGGTCGCACCGCTTGATGCAGTAGAGCAGCGCCTCGACCGGGGGGGCGTCGACGGTCAGAAGGTGCATGTCGGTCGACAGGCGGTTGCCGATCTGGCCGCGCGGATCGGCAAGGCCGTGGCGGTGGTCAAGGCTGAAGTTGACGGGGTGGGCGTGCAGCACCTCGCGGTCGGCGCCGTAATCGGGCACCTCGCAGGCGGCCAGCACCCGGCCGACATCCTGTTCGCTGACGATGCCGCCCTGCAGGTCGATGGCGCCGTCAAGGCCATAGGACCGCGGCCGCGCGCCGGAAAAGCAGGCGATGACGTGATCGACGCGCAGATTGGCCATCTTCTGCGCCGCCTGCACCGCGGTGCGGATCGCACGTTCGGTTTCGGCCATGGCATCGACCTCGCCAAAGCGGACGCCGCGCGACCGGGTGGTGGCGGCGCCGATGACGCGGAAGGACGATTGCCCGGCCATGGAACCGACACCATCGGCCGACTGGAACCGCTCGGGCCCGTCAAAGCGCAGCACGAGGCAGGCGATCTTCGAGGTGCCCACGTCCAGGATCGCCACCACGCCGCGCTGCATCGCCGCGCGCCGCATGTTGCGCATCGCCCGCTGGCTTTCGTAAAGCTGCCGCATCATTCGTCCCCTGCCCCTGTCTCGCCTCGCGGTGCCGATGCCACGGTCGGCCCGCCGTTGTTGAGGATGTTCATCGCCGATTGCGACAGCCGCAAAGTCGGCCGGTCGGCGTTGCGCATGTCGACGACCGTCACGTCGCGGTCGAGCATCGCCTGCGCCCCCTGCCAGGCCAGCACCCGCTCGAGCGCCGCGACGGGGTCGCTTTCCGGCAACAGGATGCGCTGGTCGCGGTCGAGCATCAGATCCCAGCGCCGCTCGCCCATGCGGACCAGCCCGCGCAGCCGCGGCGCCACCGGCCCGGCGGCGGCAAAGATCGCCAGCGCCTGCCCGATCGCATCGCGGGCGCCGTCCCCGGCGATCAGCGGCAGGTCGGCACGGTCGGCGCGGTCGGTAATCAGCCCGGTGATGACGCCCTCGCCGTCGATCAGCCGCAGGGTGTCGGCATGGCGCCAGACGGCGACCGGCCTGCGTTCCTGCACCGCGATCTCGAGCATGCCGCGCGCGCCGACGCCGACGCTCACATCCCGCACCGCGGTCAGGTCGGCGACCTGCGCCCGGATCGCGGCCATGTCCAGATCCCAGGACGACACCGGAAAGGCGACATGCACGCGGTCGGTGATCGCCGCGACCACCGCGGGCGAGGCGCCGGTGACCTGCATCCCCGTCACCATGAATTCGGGCCGGTTCTGCACCTTGGCCACCGCTTCGTCCCAGGCGGCGGCAAGGCGGTCGCGGTTGCCGTCGTTCTGATACCAGAGGCCGCCTGCCGCGACGACCGCCGCCACCGGCAGGCCGATCTTCACCGCGCGGCGGATCAGCGGCGTCAGCATCATCCGCTGCCAGCGGTAATGCCAGCGCGACGGCGCGGGGTCGCGGCGGACCTGATCCTCGGCCCGGACCAGCCGCAGGCCGAAAAGGGTCAGCGCCCGCATGACGCATCCTCCACCAGCCAGCGGCAGAGGTCGGGAAAGGCGATGCCGCAATGCGCCGCCTGTTCGGGCGCAAGCGAGGTCGGCGTCATCCCCGGCTGGGTGTTGGTCTCGAGCAGGATCAGCCCGTCAAGGCCGCGGCTGTCATCCCAGCGGAAATCGGTGCGGCTCAGCCCGCGACAGCCAAGGGCGCGATGGGCGCGCAGGGCGTAATCCATGCAGGCATCAAAGATCTGCGGCGGGATCGCCGCCGGAACCACATGGCGCGATCCGCCGGGGGCGTATTTCGCGTCGTAGTCATACCAGCCTTCGGTGATGATGTCGGTCACGGTCAGGGCGCGGTCGCCCATCACCGCGGCCGTCATCTCGCGCCCCGGCGCATAGGTTTCGACCATGACCTCGCGCGGCATGGTCGGTGCCAGCCGCGGCGCGTTCGACCCCGGCCGCACGATATAGACGCCGACCGAGGACCCTTCGTTGTTCGGTTTCACCACATAGGGCGGCGCCATGACATGGCCGGCCTCGACCGCATCGGCGCTGGCAAGGACGCTGTCGACCACCGGCAGGCCGGCGGCGCGGTAGGCGTCCTTGGTCTTCTGCTTGTCCATGGCCAGGGCCGAGGCAAGGACGCCGGAATGGGTATAGGGAATCCCCAGCCATTCGAGCATGCCCTGCACGCAGCCATCCTCGCCCCAGCGGCCATGCAGTGCGTTGAAGGCGATATCGGGGGCGGCATCGGCGAGTTTGCGCGCAAGATCGGCGCCGGCGTCGATCTCGGTCACGTCGAAACCGGCGCTGCGCAGCGCGCGGGCGCATTCGCGGCCCGACGACAACGAGACCTCGCGCTCGGCCGACCGACCGCCCATCAATACGGCAACCCTGCGGGTCTTGCTGCCCGTCATGCCCAAACCGCCTCAATCCGGGGCCGTTAGCGGCCCTCTCGTCGTTTTCGCCCTGATTTCAGGGCCTTGTCCCGGTTTTTCCGGGGTCGTTCTGCCTGTGGTTCAGCGTGCCGGAACACCGACGCGCATGATTTCCCATTCTAACGTGATGCCGGTCGAATCGTAAACCGTTTTCCGCACCTCTTCGCCCAATCCCTCCAGATCGGCGGCGGTGGCCCCGCCGGCATTGGTCAGGAAATTGGCGTGTTTCGGATTCATCACCGCGCCGCCCCGCTGCGCGCCCCGCATCCTGGCGTCGTCGATCAGCTTCCACGCTTTTAGGTCGTGGGTATCGTCGGCGCGGCCGGTGCTGGAGAAACCGGCCGGATTACGGAAGGTGGATCCGGCGGTGCGGTCCCTGGTCGGCTGGGTTTCGTCGCGCTTGGCCAGTTGCGCCTCCATCCGGGCGACCAGCGTTTCGGGGTCGCCGGGCGGCGGCGCAAAGGTGGCGGCGACGATGACGGCGCCGGCTGGCAGGTCGCTTTGCCGGTAACGCAGGTTCAGCGCGCTGGCCGGAAGGGTGACCGTGGCGCCATCGCGCAGGATCAGCCGCACCGTGGCCAGCACATCGGCGGTATAGCTGCCATAGCAACCGGCGTTCATCGCCACCGCCCCGCCGATGGTGCCGGGAATGGTGCGCAGGAAGGTCAGGTCGCGCCCGCCCTCGGCCGCCTTGCGGGCGACATGGGCGTCAAGGGCGGCAGCGCCGGCGGTGACCGTCTCGCCCACCTCGATCCCGTTGAAGCCGCGGCCAAGGCGGATCACCACGCCGGGAATGCCGCCGTCGCGGACGATCAGGTTCGACCCGACGCCCATGGTGAACACCGGCACCTCGGGGTCAAGCACGGCCAGAAAGGCGGCAAGATCGGCCTCGTCCGCGGGCTGGAACAGCCAGTCGGCCGGCCCGCCGACGCGCATCCAGGTCAGGTCGGCCAAGGGCCGGTCCGGGGTGAGCGTGCCGCGGGGGGTGGGGAGTGCTTTCATGGCCCTCCGATAGCCGCAACGCGCCCTGCCCCGCAAGGGCCGGCCAGCCGCGCATTTGCCCCGATCCCGCCGGAATCCGGCTGCCAGCCCGCCCGATTCTGCCGCGATGAGATCCTTGGCAACAGCCGGTTAGGGAGATCATGGCCAACACTTACGGAATCATGGGCTTTCACTTCAGCACGAATGTGGCCCCGGCCAACTGGGTCAGCACCGGGCTGACCATCGACGTCCACACGAACCTCACTTCGTTCGATTTTCTCGACAATGCCGGGAACAACAATTCTCTCAATATCAACTCGGCCGACAGGATCGTTCACGATGGAACCTCCTATCAGGTTGCGCAAATCCACGTCATCGGCCTGACCATCAACCTGCGGGAAGGCGGGAATTTCGCGGTTCCCGCGGTATCTGGCCAGAACGCGACCGGGTTTCGCGTCTATGAACTGGGCGGGGGCAACTACATCCTGCGGCCGATCGACAATACGCTGTCGATGCCGAACCTGCCCAACTACATGGCCTGGGACACCTTCACCTTCACCTCACGGGGAACCACCGACGGCACCACCATGTCGGTGCAGGATGACTGGTTTCCGACCTGCTTTGTCGCCGGGACGCTGATCCAGACCGCCACCGGCCCGCGTGCGGTCGAGGTTCTGACCCCCGGCGACATGATCGAGACCCGCGACCACGGCATGCAGACGCTGCGCTGGATCGGCCGCGAGAGCCTGTCCGTCGAACGCGGCGCGGCGCATCCGGACGACCGCCCCATCGTCATCGAAGCCCATGCCCTTGGCGACGGGCTGCCCGCGCGGCGCCTGCGCGTCTCGCCCCAGCACCGGATCCTGCTGTCCGGCCCGGTCGTCGCCCGGATGTTCGGCTGCGACGAAATCCTTGCCCCGGCCAAGGCCCTTCTGGAGCGCACGGGCGTTTACCGCGAAGCGGCCGGTCAGCATGTCGACTACTTTCACCTCCTGTTCGACAGGCACGAGGTGATCCTTGCCGAGGCGCTGCCAAGCGAGAGCTTCTTTCCCGGCCCGCAGGCGATGAAATCCCTGAACCTGCCCGGCAGGGTGGCGCTTCTGGACCTGTTGCCACAGGCCGGAAGCAACGATTGCGGCTATGCGCCCGCGCGGCCCTTTGCCACGGTCAGGCGGGTCGGAACCCTGGTCCGCCGCAGCGCCGGTCGGCCGCTGGTCGAGGTGGTGCCGGCAGCACGGGGATTGCCGCTCGCCGTATAGGCCCGGGATTCGCGGCCTCAGCGACGCAGGATCCGGGCGGCAAGGGCGCCAATCGCAAGGCCGATCAGGAAGGGGATGACAAAGACCGACGCGACGGCGACATAGCCCAGCCCGGCCATGCCAGCGACGAAATGGCCGGTGACGATCAACCCCACGGCCAGCGCCAGCGACAGTGCGGCAAGGATGGCGACAAGACGGCCATATCCGGCGCGTGACAGGAACAGCGCGGGCACCGCGCCGACGCAGGCCGACAGCGCCGCCATCAGCCCGAGGCTCATGCCCGGCCTCCGGTCAGGCCACGCAGCCAGCGGACGAGGTAGATCACCGGCCAGCGCAGCACGCTGGCCCCGGCGGCAAGGGCAACGACCCCGGCGACCGGCCCGGCGGTCGCGGTCAGCCAGCCCAAGACCGGCACTCCGGTCGCGATCAGCACATAGGCCCGCGTCCAGTGATGATCGCGCGACGGCAGCAGCGCCGCGACATTGGCGGCAATGAACCACAGGCAGGTCGTCATCGCCGCGGCGATCACCGGCCCAGTTCCGCGCGGATTTCGGCCGGGATCTCGACCTCTTGCCCGCGGGCGCGTTTCCACAGGTAGATCAGCGGATTGCGCATCATCGACCCGAAGGCGAGCAGTGCCGGCACCAGCCAGATCCAGCCATGCGTCATGGCGATCCAGACCAGAAGGACCGGCGCCGTGGCCAGCAGGACCAGCCCCGGCCACATCTGGTGGCGCAGCCGCAGCATCGCGGTGACGGTCGCCAGCAGCACCCAGAGACAGCCGCAGATCAGCGCCGCGCTCATGCCGGGCGCTGGCGGGCGGCGGCGATCCGCGCGCGCGCCCGGTTGATCGCCAGGTTGGCCAGCGCCGCCACCGGCGCCGGGAACAGCGCCACGACGCCGCAAAGCGCGATGATCGCCGGCACCCAGCCGACGGTGACCGCCGCCAGCAGCACCGGCACGACCGAGGCGGCAAGCACGGCAAAGCGCAGCACCGGACGGTGGACGGCGGGCGCCAGCGGGATCGCCGCCGCGGCGGCCAGCCAGAGGCAATAGAGGATGAAGGCAAAGCTCATCTGTGGTTCCTTTCGGGTCGCGGGACTCTGCGGTCCCTTCCTGCTCGTGACCCGGAGTGGCAGCTCCGGCCTTGAAATTTCCTTTACGCGCGGCGGGCGGTTGTAACGGTCACTCCCACCCCGCTTCCCTCAGCCGCTCCGGCAGCGCATTGGCCCAGGCGCTGATGCTGCCGGCGCCAAGGCAGACGACGATATCGCCGGGCCGGGCCTGTTCGCGGACAAGGCGGGCCAGATCCTCTTCGCCCATCACGGCGCGGGCGTGGCGATGGCCGTGGGCGATCAGACCGGCGACCAGATCATCGCGCGAGGCGCCGGGGATCGGGGCCTCGCCCGCGGCATAGACATCGGCGATGCCGACGACGTCGGCCTCGTTGAAGCAGGTGCAGAAATCCTCGAACAGCGAGGACAGCCGCGAATAGCGGTGCGGCTGGTGGACGGCGATGATCCGCGCGCCCTTCTGGTCCGATACCGCCTGCCGCGCCGCCTTCAGCACGGCGGCGATTTCCACCGGATGGTGGCCATAGTCGTCGATGATGGTGATGCCATTGATCTCGGCCACCTTGGTGAAGCGGCGGTTGACGCCGGCGAACCCGGCCAGCGCGGCGCGGATTTCGTCCTTTTTCATGCCCAGATGACGGGCGACGGCGATGGCCGCCAAGGCGTTCGAGACATTGTGGTTGCCGGGCATCGGCAGGGTCATGCCCTCAATCACTTCGCCCTCGGCCTTCAGCTCCACATCGAAATGCGCGACGCCCTTGGCAAAGGTCAGGTTCACCGCCCGCACATCGGCCTGCGCGTTGAAGCCGAAGGTGACGACGCGGCGGTCGGTGATGCGGCCGACAAGGGCCTGCACCTCGGGGTGGTCGGTGCAGCAGACGGCAAGGCCGTAGAACGGGATGTTCGAGACGAAATCGTAAAAGCCGCGGCGCAAGGCCTCGATCGTCCCCCAGTGCTCCATATGCTCGGGGTCGATGTTGGTGACGATGGCGATGGTCGCGGGCAGGCGGTTGAAGGTGCCGTCGGATTCATCGGCCTCGACCACCATCCATTCGCCGCGCCCGATCCGGGCGTTCGATCCGTAGCGGTGGATGATGCCGCCGTTGACCACGGTCGGGTCAAGGTTGCCGGCATCAAGCAGCGTCGCCACCATGGTTGTCGTCGTCGTCTTGCCATGGGTGCCGGCGATGGCGACATTCGATTTCAGCCGCATCAGTTCGGCCAGCATCTCGGCCCGGCGCACCACCGGCAGCTTGCGCCGCCGCGCCTCGTCCAGTTCGGGGTTGCCGGGTTTGACGGCCGAGGAGATGACCACCACCTCAGCGCCTTCGAGATTTTCGGCGCGGTGGCCCTCGTGGATCAGCGCGCCCAGCTTTTTTAGCCGGTCGGTGATCTTCGACCCTTTCAGGTCCGATCCCTGCACCTGATAGCCCTGATTGAGCAGCACCTCGGCGATGCCCGACATGCCGATGCCGCCGATGCCGATGAAATGGATCGGCCCCACGTCGAGGGGGAGCTTGGTCGCGGCGTTCATTCTAAGGCTTCCGTCCATCATGGTCGCGGGTTCCTATCTGTCCGAGGCGAGAGCTTCAACCAGCCCGGCAAGGCGTTCCGTCGCGTCGGGCTTGCCCTGGGTGCGGGCGGCTTCGGCCATTGCGGTGGCGCGGGTGGGGTCTTCCAGAATGCCGCGGATCGCCGCGGCCAGCGTATCGGGGGTCAGGTCGCGTTCGGCGATGACCACGGCGGCGCCGGCACCGGCAAGCCCGCGGGCATTGGCGGTCTGGTGGTCGGCGGTGGCCGCGGCATAGGGGATCAGGATCGCCGGCCGGCCGATGGCGCTGATATCGGCGACCGACGAGGCGCCGGCGCGGCTGATGACCAGCTGCGCCTCGGCCATGCGGGCGGGGATGTCGTCAAAGAAGGTGCGCAGGTCGGCGCGGATGCCGGCGCTGTCATAGGCAGCGGTGACGCGGGCCACGTCCTCTTCCCGGACCTGCTGCGACAGGCGCAGCCGGTTGCGCAGGGCCGCAGGCAGCGACAGGATCGCCGGCGGCACCGTATCCGACAGGATCCGCGCCCCTTGCGAGCCGCCGATGACCAGCACCGACAGCGGATGGTCGCCGGGCGGCAGATACGGCGCCCCGGCCCGGTCGCGCACCGCGCCGCGCACCGGATTGCCGGTGGCGATTCCGGTGACGCCCGACGGCAGGTCGGTCGGCCAGATGCCGCAGGCGACACGGTGGACCCGCGGCGCGAACAGCCGGTTGACGCGACCCAGCACGCCGTTCTGTTCGTGGATCATCCGCGGCACGCGCCGCACCCAGGCCGCGACCATGGCCGGGATCGCCGGATAACCGCCAAAGCCCACCACCACCGCGGGCCGGTCGCGCCCCATGCGGAATATCGCCGACAGCGCCCCTCCGGCGACGCGGAACGGCACCGCGATGCGGCCAGCAAGGCCGCCGCGGGCAAAGGTGGCGCTGTCGGTCACTTCGATCTTCACCGCCGCGGGGAACCCTTGCGTATAGCGGGCGCCGCGCGGATCGGTCGACAGTTTCACCCGCCAGCCACGGGCCAGCATCGCCTCGGCCAGCGCCTGGGCCGGGAACATGTGCCCGCCGGTGCCGCCCGCCGCGATGAGGAGAAGGCGCCCGGTCATCCCCGGCCCCGCCGCAGGAAGATGTCGCCGATCTCGCCCTGCGGCCGGGTCCGGGTCAGGGCCAGAAGCGCGCCGACCGCGATCCCGCCGGCGATCAGCGACGATCCGCCATAGCTGACGAAGGGCAAGGTCATGCCCTTGGCCGGAAGAAGGCGCACCGCCACGCCCATGTTGATCATCGCCTGCACGGCAAAGGCACAGGCCAGCCCCGCCCCCGCCAGCCGGGTAAAGGCATCGCGTTCGCGCGTCAGCCGCATCAGCGACCGCACGACGATGGTGGCGTAAAGCGCAAGGATCACCATGACCAGGATCAGGCCGTATTCCTCGGCCGCCACCGCGATGATGAAATCGGTATGGGCATCGGGCAGCGACCATTTCACCTCGCCCTCGCCGACGCCGACGCCAAAGAAGCCGCCCTCCTGGATGGCATTGGTGGCATAGCCGATCTGGGTGCGCGGATCGACTTCGGCGGTCAGGAAGCCGTCGATGCGGCGGGCGAAATGTTCGGACGATTCATAGGCGACGGTGCCGCCGAAGGCGACCAGACCGGCGACCAGGAACAGGGGGGTCATCGCCGCGCCCGAGACGAAATAGAGCACGCCCCAGGAAAACAAGACCAGCGCCGCCTGTCCGAAATCGGGCTGAAGGACAAGGATGCCAACGATCAGCATCATCAGGCCAAAGGACCACAGCCGCCCCGGCGGCCCGCCCAGGGTCATGCCCGCCGACATCAGCCAGGCGCACAGGATCACGAAGGCCGGCTTGAGGAACTCGGACGGTTGGACGCTGGCGAAGCCCAGCGAATACCAGCGCACCGCGCCCTTGCCGAAATCGGTTCCGAAGACCGGCAGCAGCGCCAGCGCGACAAAGGCGCCGCCGAAACCCACCACGCCCAGACGGCGGATCGTCGCCGGCGACATCATCGACAGCGCCAACATGACGACAATGGAGACGCCGCCAAAGAGCGCCTGTTTCTCGACGTAATAGAATTCGTCCAGACCGTTGCGCGCGGCCAGCGGCGGCGAGGCGGCAAGCCCCAGCAACAGCCCGATCGCGAACAGGATCAGGATGCACGACAGGGTCCACCTGTCGATCGTGCGCCACCAGCGCGGCAGGACCGGATCACCGACCTGCGTCGGGACCGACCCGTAGACCATCTCCGTCATCGGGGAACCGCCATCTGCCTCGAACTCGCCCGTTTTCCGGGTCTGGGCCGGACGATAGCCCCATTCCGCCCGTCGCGCCAGCGGATTTCCGGGCGGAGTCGTGCAGGTTTTTCCCATGGGGCGCGGGGTGACGTGGCCCGGGGCTTTCCTTTATTTAGCGAATCAGTTATATAACCGACATGCACATGACCGCCCCCGACCCCGGCCTTTTCGCCGCCCTTGCCGATCCGACCCGGCTTGCCATCGTCACCCGGCTGGCCCGCGGCCCGGCCACGGCGGGCGAGATCGCGGCGATGTTCCCGATCAGCCAGCCCGCCATATCGCGGCACCTCAAGGTGCTCGGACGGGCCGGCCTGATCCGGCGCGGGCGGCGGGCGCAGACGCGGCCGGCGGAACTGGACCCGGCGGCGGTGGCGCTGCTGGCGGGATGGGCCGGCGGGCTGCATGCCGTGCTGTCGGCGCGGTTTCAGCGGATAGACGAAATTCTGGCGGCACTGGAGGATGACGATGCCGAATGACCTGATCCTGACCAACATCGGCGCGGCGACGATCCGCGCCACAAGGCGGTTCTCCGCACCCCTGCCCAAGGTCTGGCGGGTGCTGTCCGAGCCTGCCTTCATCCGTCAGTGGATGGGCACGCCGACCCCGCTCGCCTCGTTCGAGATCGACTTCCGGCAGGGCGGGCGCTATCGCTATGTCTGGCCCAACCCGGACGGCGGGCAGATGGCGGTCTCGGGCGAATATCTGCGGGTCGAGGCGCCGCATCGCATCGTCCACACCGAACTGTTCGATCAGGACTGGACCGACGGCGTGGTCACCTGCACCAGCACGATCACGCCCGAGGGCGGTGGCACGATCTTTACCATGGACATGGACTATACCGGCCAGACCGGCCGCGACATGGCGGCAGAGGTCGGGATGGAACTGGGCATGGGGCCGGCCTACGAGCGGGTCGAGGAACTGGCGCGCGGCCTGTGACCCCTTGCGTTCCATGCCGCCCTGCCCTTTGAGGGCGGCATGGACTATCGCACCCTCATCCTTGGCGCCGGCGCCGCCGGGCTGTTCTGCGCCGGCGGCGCCGGCGACGGGGTGCTTGTCGTCGATCATGCCGCGGCGCCCGGCGAAAAGATCCGCATCTCGGGCGGCGGGCGCTGCAATTTCACCAACCTGCGCTGCGGGCCGGGCAATTTCCTGTCGGCCAATCCGCATTTTGCCAAATCGGCGCTGGCCCGGTTCCGGCCGGCGGATTTCCTGGCTCTGGTCGAGGCCGCGGGCATCGCCTGGCACGAAAAGACGCTGGGGCAGCTGTTCTGCGACGGCAAGGCCGGGCAGATCGTGCGGATGCTGCTGGACCGGGCCGCGGGGGCGGATCTGTGGCTTTCGACCGATCTGGGCACGGTCACCCATGACGGCAGCCGGTTCCGCGCGACGTTTGACCGCGGCGGGCGGGCGGTGACGGTCACCGCCGATAACCTGGTCGTCGCCACCGGAGGCAAGTCCATCCCCAAGATGGGTGCCACCGGCCTTGCCTACCAGATCGCCCGCCAGTTCGGCCTGCGCCTGACCGAGACGCGGCCGGGGCTGGTGCCCTTCACCTTTTCGGACAATCCCTTTGGCCCCCTGGCCGGCGTTTCGCTGCCGGTGCGGGCCAGCGCCGGCGGCGCCACGTTCGAAGAGGCGCTGCTGTTCACCCATCGCGGCCTGTCCGGGCCGGCGATACTGCAGATTTCCAGCTACTGGCGCGAGGGCGAGGCGATCCGCATCGACCTTTTGCCCGGTGCCGATGCCGGCGCGGTGTTGCGCGCGGCGCGGGTGGCGTCGCCGAAACGCACTGTCGCCGCGGTCCTGTCCGACCACCTGCCCGCCCGGCTGGCGCAGCATCTGGCGGATGCCGCGGCGGTCGGCACCCTGTCCAATGCCGCGGTCGATGCCGTTGCCGCCGGACTGCACGACTGGCACCTGAAACCGACCGGCACCGAGGGTTACCGCACCGCCGAAGTGACGCTGGGCGGCATCGACACAAGCGACCTCGACAGCCGGACGATGCAGGCCCGTGGGGTGCCGGGCCTCTATTTCATCGGCGAATGCGTCGATGTCACCGGCTGGCTGGGCGGCTACAACTTCCAGTGGGCCTGGGCGAGCGGCCATGCAGCGGCCGAGGCGATCCGGGGCAGCTAACCGTTTTCCGCCACGGAAAACGGGACAGAGCCCGCGCGGGCTCAGCTTCGGCCCCTGCGCAGGGTCCGTTGCCCGTCACAATCGTTTCCGCACCTCGGCCACGAAATCCTCGCCGCGTTGTTCGAAATTGTCGTATTGGTCGAAACTCGCCGCCGCCGGGGCCAGCAGCACCACATCGCCGGCCTCGGCCTCTTCCATGGCGCGGTCCACGGCGCGGGCCATGGTGGTGCAGATCTCCGCCTCGATCCCCGGCAGTTGCAGGGCGAAATGCTGCGCCTCGCGCCCGATGACATAGGCCTTGGCCACCGACCCCAGCACCGGCACCAGCCCGACCAGCCCGCCTTCCTTTTCAAGCCCGCCGCAGATCCAGCGGATGCGGGGAAAGGCGGCCAGCGCCTTGGCCGCGGCGTCGACATTGGTCGCCTTGGAATCGTTGACAAAGATCACGCCGGCCTTTTCGGCGATGCGCTGGCTGCGGTGCGGCAGGCCGGGATAGGATTGCAGCGCCGCCTCGATCGCGCGGGGGCCAAGGCCAAGGCTGCGGCACACCGCCCAGGCGGCGCAGGCGTTCTGGTGGTTGTGGGAACCGGGCAGGCCCGCGACCTGCCGCAGATCGACGCTCGCCACCTGCCGGCCCTTGCGCCATTCGGCCAGATGGCCCTTGCGCGCAAAGACCGACCAGGCGGCGCCTTCCAGCTTGCCCTCGACCGAGACGCGGATCACCCGGTCGTCAAGCGGCCCTTCGGACAGCTGGTTGGCCAGGAACCGCCCCTCGACCTCGTCTACGCCGATCACGGCGCGGTCGGGGCCGCCAAGAGTGAAGAGCCGCGCCTTGGCCGCGAAATAGCCGCCGGGGCCGCCGTGACGATCAAGGTGATCGGGCGAAAGGTTGGTGAAGACGGCGATATCGGGGGTCAGCGCCCGGGCAAGGTCGGTCTGATAGGACGACAGTTCCAGCACCACGACCTCGCCATCGCGGGCCGGGTCGATGTCCAGCACGCCGCGGCCGATGTTGCCGGCAAGCTGCGCCGGCCGCCCGGATTCGGTCAGGATATGGTGGATCAGCGCCGTCGTGGTCGATTTGCCGTTCGATCCGGTGATGGCGACGACTCTGGGCCGCTGGTCGAAATCGTCCCAGTCGGCGGTGGCATAGCTGCGGAAGAACAGGCCGATGTCGTTGTCGACCGGAATGCCGCGGGCCAGCGCCTGCGCGATGGCGGGATGCGGCGCGGGGTAAAGATGCGGGATGCCGGGCGAGGTGACCAGCATCGCCACCCCCTCCCATCCCTTGTCGCGGGTCAGGTCGCGGGTCTCGAACCCCTCGGATTCTGCCCTTTCCCGACCGGCGGGCGCATCGTCCCAGACGACCGGCACCGCGCCGCCCGCGCGCAGGGCCAATGCCGTCGCGCGGCCAGACCGGCCCCAGCCAAGGACGCCGACCGTCAGCCCCGAAACCCCCTGAACCGGAATCATGTTGCCCCCGCGCTTGCGGGACCGCCCCGCCGGCCCGGGATAAAAGGGATTGGCCGCATGGGAAAGGGGCGTCAGCCGGTGGCACCTGCCGCAAGCGCCGCCCGGCCGCGTGGCGTCAGGCCGTAAAGCCCCCGGTCCACCCGCTCGAACCAGCCGTAATGGTCGGCGCGCAGCATCGGCCCCGCCCGCTCCACCCCCGTCGCGCGCACCAGATCGCGCGGCGCGGCCGGCCCGGACTGCAACGCGGCCGCCAGCCGCAGCGCATCCTGCCGATAGGCGGTCATGCGGGCGATCCCCGTCGTGCCGCCCACGTTCGGGTCACCCACCCGCCGCTGGAATTCCCGCAAAAGCCGCCCGGCGCGGACGACCTGCCGGCGCGGCGCATAGGGGCCGGGGTCAAGATGCGCCTCGACCCTGTCGCCCACCGCCAGCAGCCCCAGACCCAACCGCCGGCACAGCGCGATCATGTCGGCATAGCGGCTGGCCCAGCCCGCCTTGCCGGGGGCGGGAACCGCCAGATAGACATGATCGAACATCGTCTGGCGCTGCACGCCCTGCATCACCAGCGACAGGGTGAAGCCGGTCTTCATCTCGACCACGACCGGCGGGTCATCGCCCCGCACGGCCATCACGTCGCATGACCCGATCTCGGCCTTGACGCAGTAGCCCTGCCCTTCGAGAAACGCCTTGACCGGGGCGTAAAGGTCGGCCTCGCGCCGGCGTGCCAAGCCCTTAGCGGACCTTGAGCGTCGCCAGCCCCAGCATCGCCAGCACCATGGCGATGATCCAGAAGCGGATGACGATCTGCGGCTCGGACCAGCCCTTTTTCTCGTAGTGATGGTGGATCGGCGCCATCAGGAACACCCGGCGGCCGGTCCGCTTGAAATAGCCGACCTGGATGATGACCGACAGCGCCTCGACCACGAACAGGCCGCCGACGATGGCCAGCACGATTTCATGCTTGATCGCCACCGCGATGGCGCCCAGCGCGCCGCCAAGGGCAAGCGATCCGGTGTCGCCCATGAACACCGCGGCGGGCGGGGCGTTGTACCACAAAAACCCCATGCCCCCGCCGATCAGCGCGGCGCAGAAGACGATGATCTCGGCCGTGCCCGGTACCGCATGGACGCCCAGACTGGTCGCGATGGCGGTCGAGCCCACGACATAGGAGATGACGCCGAATGTCCCCGCCGCGATCATCACCGGCATGATGGCAAGGCCATCCAGCCCGTCAGTCAGGTTCACCGCATTGGCGGCGCCGACGATGACGATCACCGCAAAGGGCACGAACAGATAGCCAAGGTTGATCAGCACATCCTTGAACACCGGCACGGCAAGCTGGTTGGCCAGCGCCGCCGGGTGATACTGCGCCGCCCACCAGGCTGCGACCGCGGCGACCACGAAACCCGCGACCAGCCGGATCTTGCCCGAAACGCCATCGGTGGTCTGCTTTGTCACCTTGGCGTAGTCATCGGCAAAGCCGATCATGGCAAAGCTCAGCGTCACGAACAGGATCATCCAGACAAAGGGATTGTCCCACCGCGCCCACAGCAGCGTCGAAACCGTCAGCGCCGAAATGATGAGCAGCCCGCCCATCGTCGGCGTGCCGGCCTTGGCGAAATGCCCCTCGGGCCCGTCAGAGCGGATCGGCTGACCCTTGCCCTGCTTGCGCCGCAGCACGTTGATCAGCGGCTTGCCGAAGATGAAGCCGAACACCAGTGCCGTCAGGAACGCCGCCCCGGCGCGGAAGGTGATGTAGCGGAACAGGTTGAAGACGCCGCCGTCCTCGCCCAGCGTGCTGAGCCAATACAACATGTCTTACCCCTCGACCGCGGACGCCGGCACGCGATGCCCGAGTTTGCGCATGGCGTCAACGATCAGGCTGACCCGGCTGCCCTTCGATCCCTTGACCAGCACGATGTCGCCGGCATCGGCCAGCCGGCCGACCTCGGGGACCAGATCCTCGGCCCGTTCCGCCCAGCGGCCGCGCATCTCGTCGGGCAGATCGTCCCACAGCGCCCGCATGCGCGGCCCCACGCAATGGACAAGGGCAATGGCCGCCATCGCCGGATCGCGGGCAACGGCACGGTGCAGGGCGATCTCGTCGGGTCCGAGTTCCAGCATGTCGCCCAGAACGGCGATGCGGCGGCCCCTGGCGTGGCGGCCGACGCCATGGGCGGGCTCGGCCGCCGCCAGCACGGCCAGCGAGGCCGACAGCGACGCCGGATTGGCGTTGAAGGCATCGTCGATCAGGTCGATGGACATGGCGTCGATCACCGGGTCGATGACGACGGTCTCGCGCGTGCCGCGGCCCTGCGGCGGCGCCCAGTCGGCCAGCGCGATCAGCGCCCGGGTGCGGTCGGCGCCCAGGGCCTGCACGCAGGCGAGGACGCCCAAAGCGTTGACGGCGAAATGGCTGCCGGCGGTCGCGACCTTGAGCAGGAAGGGCGTGCGCCAGCCGCGCGCCTGCGCCACGGTGGCGCCTTCGCGGACGCGGATGTCGGCCAGCCGGTGATGGTTGCCCGGCAGCGTGCCGAACGAGATGACGCGGGCGCCGGCAGCGCGGGCGGCATCGAACAGGATCCGCGATTGCGGCAGGTCGCCGATCATCACCGCGGTCCCCCCGGGCTCCAGCCCCTCGCAGATCGAGGCCTTTTCGCGGGCGATGCCGTCAAGGCCGCCAAGGTCGGCAAAGGCCTCGAGATGGGCGGGGGCGATGGTCGTCACCATGACGACATGCGGCCGGGCCATGCGGGCGAGGGGCGCAATCTCGCCGGGGTGGTTCATGCCGATCTCGATCACCGCGTAATCGGCATCCTGCGGCAGGCGGGCCAGCGTCAGGGGCACGCCCCAATGGTTGTTGTAGCTCGCTTCCGCGGCATGGGTCCTGCCCTGCACCGAAAGCGCCGCGCGCAGCATTTCCTTGGTCGAGGTCTTGCCGACCGAGCCGGTCACGGCAACGACACGCGCCCGGGACCGAGCCCGCCCGGCGCGGCCCAGGGCCTCGAGCGCCGCCTGCACATCGGGGACCACCAGCAGCGGCGCATCGGCGGCGACACCGGCGGGGATATGGGTCACCAGCGCGGCGGCAGCGCCCCTGGCCAGGGCCTGCGCGACGAAGCCGTGGCCGTCACGGGCGGCCTGCAAGGCGACAAACAGGTCGCCGGGGGCCAGGGTGCGGCTGTCGATCGAGACGCCGGTGGCGGTCCAGCCGCCCGCCGCCTTCCCGCCCGTCGCCGCGGCGGCCTCGGCTGCGGTCCACAGTGCGCTCATGCGGCACACCACGGGCGCGGGGTCGACGCCCCCCCTGCCTGCGCCAGAGGTCCGTCGCCGCGCGGGTGGAAAGTGCGGACGCTCCGCGGGGGGTATTTTTGGCAAAGATGAATGAGAGGCCTGTCTTTCATCTTTGTCCAAATACCCCCGCCGGAGGCATCCCGCAGCCGCCGCTCGCGCCGGCGGCCCAGAACCCGCACCTGTAAGGTGGGTCTCGACCCACCGCCCGCCGCGCTCATATCCGTTCCTCCAGCGCCGCCACGGCAATCGAGGCCTGTTCCACATCGTCGAACGGATAGACCGTGTCGCCGACGATCTGGCCGCTTTCGTGGCCCTTGCCGCAGATGACCAGCGCGTCGCCGGGGCCGAGGGAGGCGGCGCCGCGCAGGATCGCCTCGGCGCGGTCGCCGATCTCGGTCGCCTCGCGCCCGGCGTCGCGGACCCCGGCGAGGACCGCGGCGCGGATCGCCGCCGGATCCTCGCTGCGCGGGTTGTCGTCGGTGACGATGACGCTGTCGGCCTCGCGCGCCGCAGCCGCGCCCATCAGCGGCCGCTTGCCGCGGTCGCGGTCGCCGCCGGCGCCGATCACCGCCACGATCCGGCCCAGCACATGTGGCCGCACCGCGCGCAGCGCGGTTTCCACCGCGTCGGGGGTATGGGCGAAATCGACAAAGACCGTCGCGCCATTGGCCCGCGTCGCCGCATGCTGCATCCGGCCGCGCACGGTCGAAAGCTGCGGCAACACGCGGAACACCGCCGCCGGATCCTCGCCCGCGCCGATGACCAGCCCGGCGGCGACCAGCACGTTCTGCGCCTGGAAGCCGCCGATCAGGTCAAGCCGCACCTGATGTGCCTGCCCCTGCCAGTCGAACAGCATCTCCTGCCCGGTGGCGTCGAACCGTTGCCCGGTCAGCCGCAGACGGGCCTGCGGCGACCGGCCGGTGCCGATCACCTCTTGCCCGCGCGCCGCCGCGCGCGCGGCGACCGCGGCGCCGTGCGGGTCGTCGAGATTGACCACCGCCACCGCATCCTCGGGCAGAAGCCGCTCGAACAGCGCCATCTTGGCCTCGAAATAGGCCTCCATCGTCAGGTGATAGTCGAGGTGATCCTGCGTCAGGTTGGTAAACCCGCCCGCCGCCAGCCAGACCCCGTCCAGCCGCCGCTGGTCAAGGCCATGCGACGATGCCTCCATCGCCGCATGGGTGACGCCGGCCGCGGCCGCCTGCGCCAGCACCCGTTGCAGCGTCACCGGATCGGGGGTCGTGTGCTTCAGCGCCGTGGTCCAGGCGCCTTCGACGCCGGTGGTGCCGACATTGATCGCCTCGTGGCCCAGCGCCGTCCAGATCATGCGGGCAAAGGTCGCGACCGAGGTCTTGCCGTTGGTCCCGGTCACCGCGACCATGGTTTCGGGCTGGCCGCCGAACCAGAGGGCAGCGGCGCGGGCCAGGTCGGCGCGCGGATCCTCGGTCACGATCACCGCCGCGGTGGCAAGGTCGAGCGCATCGGCGGCGATGCGGGCGCCTTCGGCGTCGGTCAGGATGGCCTGTGCGCCGTCGGCCAGGGCGGCCGCGATGAAAGCCGCGCCATGCGCCTTTGCCCCCGGCAGGGCCGCGAACAGGCTGCCCTCGCGCACCTCGCGGCTGTCGGCGGTCAGGCCCGTCACCCGCGCCTCGGCCCCGCCACGGGCGGCAAGGCCAAGCTCGGACAGGCTCGCGCTGCGATCAGACGCCATATCTTGTATCCTTACCCCTGGCTGGAGGTAAGCTCTACACCATCCAGTGTGTCGCCTTCAACATGCGGCCGCAGGCCGAGCAGCGGCGCCAGCCGCCGCACCACCTCGGCCGCGACCGGCACGGCGGTCCAGCCGGCGGTGCGCCGCGGTTCCGGGCCCGAGGTCTCGACCGCCTCGTCCAGCGTCACCACCAGCACATAGCGCGGGTCTTCATAGGGAAAGAAGCCGGCGAAGGTGGTGATGTTGGCTTCGGAGGAATAGCCGCCGCGGCCGGGCTTTTCCGCGGTGCCGGTCTTGCCGGCGATCTGGTATTCCGGGATGTTGGCAAAGCTCGCCGTGCCCTCGGTGACGACGCGGCGCAGCATGTCGCGGGCCTGCTCGGCCACGGTTTCCGACAGGATGCGCTCTCCCGCCACCGGCCCGTCCTGCCGGACCAGCGTCGGCGTGACGCGGGTGCCGCCGTTGGCGATGGCCGCATAGGCCGCCGCCAGATGCAGCGACGAGACCGACAGGCCGTGGCCATAGGAAATCGTCAGCATCGAGATTTCCGACCAGTTGCGCGGCGCAAGCGGCGCGCCGGTCGGCGCCTCGACCATTTCCAGCGGCAGGACATCGGTCAGGCCCAGCCGGGTCAGGAATTCGCGCTGCCGTTCCGGCCCGACCATCGAGATGATCCGCGCGGTGCCGACGTTCGAGGATTCCGCAATCACATCGGACACCGTCATCGCCGGCGGCATGTGGTGGCTGTCCGAGATGCGGAACCGGCCCCAGGTCAGCGGCCCGGTCGTGTCGATCATCGTCGCGGGGTTGACGAGACCAAGCTCGAGCGCCTGCGCCACGGCAAAGATCTTGAACACCGAGCCGAGTTCATAGACCCCCTGCAGCGCGCGATTGAACAACGGGCTGTCCGAGGGATCGCCCGAGACCAGCGGCGAGGGCCGGTTGTTGGGGTCGAAATCCGGCAGCGAGGCCATGGCGACGATTTCGCCGGTGCGGATGTCCATCAGCACGCCGGCGGCGCCCCTGGCGTTCATGATGGTCATGCCGCCGTCCAGCACCTCTTCCAGCGTGGCCTGAATGGTCAGGTCGATGGACAGGGCCAGCGGCTGGCCACCGTTGGCCGGATCGCGCAGGCGCGCATCGAAAAAGCGTTCGACGCCGGCGACGCCGATCACCTCGGCGCTGTCGACGCCCTCGCGGCCATAGGAATAGCCGCCAAGGATGTGGCTGGCGATGGGACCGTTGGGGTAAAGGCGCATCTCGCGCGGGCCAAACAGCAGGCCGGGTTCGCCGATGTCGTGGACCGCCTGCATCTGTTCGGGGCTGATCTGGCGGCGCAGCCACAGGAAACGGCGGTCGCCGGTGAAGTCGCGGGTCAGCCGCGCCTGATCCAGTTCAGGGAAAATCCTGTGCAGTTCCTGCGCCGCGCGCGCGGGGTTCACCATCATCTGCGGCTGGGCATAAAGCGCGTGGGTTTCGAAATTCGTCGCCAGAATCCGGCCGTTGCGGTCGGTGATGTCGGCGCGCTGGTTGATGATCGGGCTGCCGGTGGTCTCGGCCGTGGGTTCCTGCGGTTCGACCGAGGCCAGCACTGCCATCCGCCCGCCGATGGCGCAAAAGCCGGCGACAAAGGCCAGGCCCAGCAGCATCAGCCGGCTTTCGGCGCGGGCGCGGGCGCGGTCGCGCGCCTCTTCGGCCCGCTGGCGGCGGTTCTCGCGTTCGATGGACTCGGGGTTCTCGCCATACTCGCGGGCCTTGAGGATGCGGGCGAGGGGGCGCAGCGGGCGGCGGATCACAGCGGTTCCTCTCCGTTCAGCGGGATGAAGGCGCCGTCCGACGAAATCTCGGTCGGGTCGATCAGCGGGATGTACTCGGGCAGGGGCATCGCCACCTGATCGACGCCGGCGAATGCCTCGGCCATCAGCGGCACCAGCGCCAGCCGTTCGAAGTTGAGGTTGACCAGATCACGCAGCCGG
>CAZIOT010000004.1:81247-85600 GCA_964540965.1 uncultured Rubellimicrobium sp.
TAGGCCCATTCGGCGTTCAGCATGTTGATGCGGGCATGCGCCTCGCCGATCTGGCGGTTGAGGTCGCGCACCTCTTTCAGTTGCGCCTGGGTGGCATAGTTTTCTTGATAGGCCCAGAAGCCGAGGCCAAGAAAGCCAAGCCCGGTCAGCACATAGAGCAGGCTTCTCATCTGCGGTCCCCCTTGAGAATCGGCATGCCCAGCGCAATGGCATCGACGTCGCGGGACGGCGCCGCGGTGCGGCGGGCGACGCGCAGCCGGGCCGAGCGCGCGCGCGGGTTTTCGGCCAGTTCCTGATCGTCGGCGCCCGCCTTGCGCAGCACGATGTCAAAGGTGGGCGCCTCGGCCGCCAGAATCGGGGCATGGCGGCTGCCCTGCCCCTTTTGCCCGGCGCGGTCGGCCATGAAGCGCTTGGTGATGCGGTCTTCGACCGAATGGAAGGTCACCACGGCCAGAAGGCCGCCCGGCCGCAGCACCCGTTCGGCAGCCATCAGACCGCGGACCAGTTCGGTATATTCATCGTTCACCGCGATGCGGATCGCCTGAAAGCTGCGGGTCGCCGGGTGGCTTTGCCCCGGCTTCTGCCGCGGCAGGACCGATTTCACCACCTCGGCCAGTTGCAGCGTGGTGGTCAGCGGCCGCGCCGCGACGATGGCGCGGGCGATGCGGCGGGCGGCGTGTTCCTCGCCGTAAAGATACAGCAGGTCGGCCAGCCGTGCCTCGTCCATCGTGTTGACGATGTCGGCGGCGGTCCGCCCCTGACCTTCCATGCGCATGTCGAGCGGGCCGTCCTTCTGGAAGGAAAACCCGCGCTCGGGCTGGTCGATCTGCATCGAGGACACGCCAAGGTCCAGGACGACGCCATCGGCCATGCTCGCGGCATGAAGGTCGAGATCGGAAAACCGCCCCTCGACCAGATCCAGGCGGTCGCCGAATTCGCCGGCCCAGGCCTCGGCAAGGGGAAAGACCGACGGATCGCGGTCGATCGCCGTCACCCGGTCGGCGCCGGCCGCCAGCAGCGCCCGCGTATAGCCGCCAGCGCCGAAAGTGCCGTCAACCCAGTGGCCATGCACCGGCTGCACCGCGGCGATCAGCGGTCGGATCAGGACGGGGATATGCGGTTCGGCGGCGGCAGCTGCGGGCGTCATCGCATCAGCCCGTCATCTGCCAGATGTCGGTCATCGGATCGTAGCCGGGGCCAAGGTCGGCCAGTTGCGCGGCCAGGGGCGCCCGCACCTCGGCGTCATAGACCGCGGCCGGCCAGATTTCGAAACTGTCGCCAATGCCGGCAAAGACCACTTCGCCCTCGGTCAGCCCCATCTTCTCGCGCTGGGTGATGGGCAGGACGACGCGGCCGTCGCGGTCGACCTCAAGGCGGACGGTCTGGCTCAGCACGGCATATTGCGCGCGGGCCTTGCGGTCGCGGTCTTCGGCGGTGCGCGGGCGGATCGCCTGGATCGCCTGCGAGATCGCGGTAAAGGCCGCGGCCGTCATCGCGTTCAGGCGTTTGCCCTGCAGCTGCGGGCCATACTGGATATAGACTGAGGGGTTGCGGTCCTGCTCGCGGGCCTCGGCATCGCCCAGTTCAAGCACACGGCGGAATTCGGCCGGGATGGACATACGGCCCTTGCCGTCCACCCTTTGCTGATATTCGCCCGTGAAGCCCGAAAGCACGGGATGCGTCCCTTTCGTCCCCCGCCGTTGCCTTGAAGAGAAACGGCGGACCGAGTGCTGCCACGCTCGATCCGCCGCCCTCGTCCCGTCACCGGGATTGTCCGACTGCGCGCGCCACCTGGGGGGATGTCTGCTGCCCGCGCGCCGGATCTGTCAGGCCAGGTCTGGCTGGCCTTTTCGTTATGGGCGTTCCCGCTTGGGGTCAGGAACGCGCCGGGTCGTGAGGGGGGATGCCTGTATGAACTCTGCCGATGTTTCCGCGACCGTTTTTGTTTTTTGGTCCGCGGTGCTGCCCCTTGTTGCCGGTGAGAGCATGATTGGCATGGCACGGGATGGGTCGCAACGGGAATTTGCGGGATTTCATGGGAAATGACGGGTGATTCCCGGTTCTGGCCGGTCCGGCTGCCGGGTCAGGCCGGGACGGACCGCAGAACCTAGCGGAAGGCACCTTCAGACCCACCAGATATAGTCACGCGCCGGTGATCGCCAGAATCCGCCTTTGGTCCGGTCGGCCGCCGCCGCTGTTGCGCAAACACGTCAGTCAATCACGAAGCGCGGGGATCAGACCGTGAACACAGTATGGCACAGGTCCGAATCACAGGGAATCACCCTCGTGTGAATCGGATCGGGGGCGTTCAGGGGGGCAGAGAGTTTCAGGCGTCCGTGCCCGCCCGTTCGGGACGGGCGCGGGCACGAACGGCGCCGGTAGGGTGGGCAAGCGCCCACCATGGCCGGCGCGGTGGGCGATTGCCCACCCTACGCCTCGGCCCTCAGGCGATCCCGCCGGCCACCAGGCCGCGGGCGATCTGGCGATAGGCGGCGGCCATCGGGCCCTCGGCGGCGGCGATGGGCCGGCCGGCGTCGCCCGAAAGCCGGGTTTCAAGGTCGATGGGCAGGGCGCCCAGAAGCGGCACGCCCAGCTTCTTTGCCTCGGCGGCGACGCCGCCATGGCCGAAGATATGGCTTTCGTGCCCGCAGTTGGGGCAGATGAAGGTGGACATGTTCTCGATCAGGCCAAGGATCGGGGTTTTCAGCGTCTGGAACATGTCGATGGCCTTGCGCGCGTCAAGCAGCGCCACGTCCTGCGGGGTCGATACCACGATGGCGCCGGTCAGATGCGTCTTCTGGCACAAGGTCAGCTGCACATCGCCGGTCCCCGGCGGCAGGTCGACGATCAGCACGTCAAGCCGGCCCCATTCCACCTGCCCCAGCATCTGCTGCAAGGCCCCCATCAGCATCGGGCCGCGCCAGACCACCGCCTTGTCGGGATCGACCATGAGGCCGATGGACATCATTGTCACGCCATGGGCCTTGAGCGGGATGATCGTCTTGCCGTCGGGACTGGCGGGGCGCTGGTTCACGCCCATCATCCGCGGCTGGCTGGGACCGTATATATCGGCGTCAAGCAGCCCGACCCGCCGTCCCTCGCGCGCCAGCGCCACCGCCAGGTTCGAGGCGACGGTCGACTTGCCGACCCCGCCCTTGCCAGAGCCCACGGCGATGATGCGGTCGACACCCGCCACCGGCTGCGGCCCGGCCTGCGGCGTCGGGTGGCGGCCGATGGTCAGGCTGGGCGGCGGCGTGGTCGCCGGCGCGCGGGCCGCCGGGCCATGCGCGGTCAGGATCACGCTGGCGCCGGTGACGCCGGGCAGCGCGCGCACCGCCGCCTCGGCCGCGGCACGCAGCGGCTCCATCCGGCGGGCCATCTCGGGGCTGTCGGCCTCGATCACGAAGCGCACCTGGCCTGCGTCAATCGCAAGGGCGCGCACCATGTCGCGCGACACCAGTGTGCCGCCGTCGGGCAGCGCGATCCGCGCCAGAGCCGCCAGTATGTCATCGCGATTCGCCATGGCCGCGCCTTTCCTTGGCTCACCCGCCGATCAACCCGCGCGGGAATTTCCTGAAGGTTTAATGACACTTGCGCGGGACGATCTTCATATCCCGCCCAAGGCGCAGGCAACGTTCTGCCTGAATCGCCCAAAGGGCAAGCCCCCCGGGGCCGCTGCCGGGCATTTGTGCAGAAAGCGTGAAAAAAGGTCAGCATGGTGTATGCATTTGCTGCATGGCGGCATTGCCGAAGCATCCATTGTGCAGTCGCAGCATTTGCCCCATCTTCAGCCTCGACAGCGCTAACAAGAACCGGCGCAGAGCAGAGACGAAAGAGATACGAAATGGCCTACGCAACCGAAACCCGCGCCGCTGGTGGCTCTCTGATCCAGAAGATCAGCGAATTCCGCGCCCATATCGCGGACCGCTTTGCGAAGTATCAGACCTATCGCGAGACGATGAACGAGCTTGGCTCGCTGACGGACCGCGACCTGGCCGACCTGGGCCTGTCGCGTGGCGACATGCACCGTGTCGCGGTCGAAGCGGCCTACGGCAAGTAATTCCCTTCGGTCCGGTTCCTCCTCCTCCCTCGAACCGGACTGATCTGCGACCCGTCCCCTCCTCCTCCCTCGGACGGGTCGCCAGCAGGCGGCGGCGCCACTCCTCCTCCCAGGCGCCGCCGCCGCCAAGCTGCAAATCCGGGTCAAAGGCCCGGTCCGGCCGGCGCCACGCGCCCCTCGGCACCCCGATCCCGGCCCCCTACTCCTCCCTCGGGGTCCGGTGACAGCGCCCTGTCCTTCCTCCTCCCTCGGACGGGCGCAACTCTCAGGCGGCGGCGCCTCTCCTCCTCCCA
>CAZIOT010000004.1:85700-115312 GCA_964540965.1 uncultured Rubellimicrobium sp.
TCCTCCTCCCTCGGACGGGCGCAACTCTCAGGCGGCGGCGCCTCTCCTCCTCCCAAGGCGCCGCCGATCCCTGCCCCCCGGATTTGCCCTTGCCGCCCGCTGCGCCCGCGACCTATGCCTGCGGGCGGGACAATCGGGGCGCAGCATGCGGGTTTCCATGGTTTCTGCGGCGCTGGTCGCGGCACTGGTCGGTTTCGGATCGACCATCGCGCTGGTGCTGGCCGCCGCCGCGGCGGTGGGCGCGACCCCGGCGCAGACGGCAAGCTGGGTGCTGGCGGTGTCGCTGGCCAAGGCCATCGGCAGCGCGGGGCTGAGCCTGTGGAGCCGGGTCCCGGTGGTGCTGGCCTGGTCGACCCCCGGCGCGGCCCTGATCGCGGCGACAAGCGGCATCACCATGCCGCAAGCCGTGGGCGCCTTTGTGCTGGCCGGGCTGCTGGTGTTGCTGACCGGGCTGCTGCGGCCCCTTGGCCGGCTGGTCGCGCTGATTCCCGACGGCATCGCCGGCGGGATGCTGGCCGGAGTCCTTTTGCCCTTCGTCCTGAAACTGGCCCCTGCGGCCAAGGCGGCGCCGCTTATGGTCCTGCCGATGGCGCTGGCCTTTCTTCTGGTCCGGCGGCTGAACCCGGCGCTGGCGGTGCTGGCGGCCCTTGCGCTTGGGCTGGTCCTGGCCTTTGCCACCGGAGCCGCGCATCTGCCGGCGCTGGCGCTCGAGGCGCCGGTGCCGGTGTTCGTGATGCCAGAATTCGATGCCGGCGTACTGATCGGACTGGGCGTGCCCCTGTATCTGGTCACCATGGCCTCGCAGAACCTGCCCGGCTTTGCCACCCTGCGCGCGGCGGGATACGAGCCGCCGGTCGCCCCGGCGCTGACGGTCACCGGGGCGCTGTCGGCGGTTTCCGGGCTGTTCGGCGCCCATACGGTCAGCATGGCCGCGATCACCGCAGCGATCTGCCTTGGCGACGATGTGGACCCCGACCGCACGCGCCGCTGGCGTGTCGGGCTGGCCTATGGCGCGGTCTGGCTGGTGCTGGGGCTGCTGTCGCCTCTGGTCGTCACCGTGCTGGGTGCGCTGCCTGTCAACCTGATCGCCGCCATCGTCGGCATCGCCCTGATCGGGCCGGTGACCGGGGCGCTGACCACCGGATTCGCGGTGAGCCAGCAACGCTTTGCCGCTGTGGTGACACTGGCCGTCACCGCCTCGGGCGTCACGATCCTGGGCATCGGGGCCGCCTTCTGGGGCCTTTCTGCCGGCCTTGCCGTCTATGCCGCCGACCGTTTCGCCCGATAGGAGCCCGACATGCTGACCCTGAATTCCGCCGCCATGGTCGCCGCCGCCCGCGTCCGGATCGAAGAGATCCCGGCGGCCGATGCCATCGCCCTGCACGCAAATTCCGATGTGGTCTTTGTCGACCTGCGCGACCCGCGCGAGCGGGAACGGACCGGCGTGATCCCCGGCGCGTTCCATTGCCCGCGCGGCATGCTGGAATTCTGGGTCGATCCCGACAGCCCCTATTTCAAGCCGGTCTTCGGCGAGGCGAAACGGTTCGTCTTTCACTGCGCCTCGGGCTGGCGGTCGGCGCTGTCGGTCGCCACGCTGCAGGACATGGGTTTTCCGGCAGCCCATATCAGCGACGGTTTCGCCGGCTGGCTGGCCGCCGGAGGGCCGGTTGCCGCAGTGAGGACGGCGGACGGGTTGCCGCCGGGTCGTGGCCTGTGATCTAAGGGGGCGAAAGCGCGCCACCTTTCGCGCAGGGGAATCATGTCGGACCGGATCGAAAGCGAAAGCCGCAAGCTGCTGGGCCGGCTGCGCGCGGCGCTGGCCGAGGACAGCGCCGGTCAGGCCAGGCTCGACAGCATCGTGCGGCTGATCGCCGAATCGATGGGTTGCGAGGTCTGCTCGATCTATCTGTTTCGCGATGCCGATACGCTCGAGCTTTGCGCGACCGAAGGGCTGCGCGCCGCCGCCGTCCACCAGACGCGGATGCGGCTGGGCGAGGGGCTGGTCGGGCGCGTCGCCCGCGACGCCGCGGTCATCAACTCGGCCAATGCGCCGCAGGAACGCGGCTTCCGCTTCATGCCGGAAACCGGCGAGGAAGTGTTTTCCGCCTTTTGCGGCGTGCCAGTGCAGCGGCTGGGCTCGGTGCTGGGCGTTCTGGTGGTGCAGTCGCGCGCGGCGCGCGAATATACCTCGGACGAGGTCTATGCGCTGGAAGTCGTGGCCATGGTTCTGGCCGAGATGACCGAGCTTGGCGCCTTTACCGGCGGCGATACCGGCGCGCTGTCGCCGCGCCACCAGCGCCCGGTGTTGTTCCGCGGCACCGTCGGGCAGGAAGGCGCCGTCGCCGGCCATGTCTTTCTGCACGAACCGCGCGTCGTGGTGACGAACCCGATCAGCGACGATCCCGATGGCGAACTCATCCGCCTGCGCGAGGCGACCGATACCCTGCGCCAGCAGGTCGACGAGATGCTGGCCACCTCGGTCACCGTCGATGCCGAACAGGTCGCGGTGCTGGAAGCCTATCGCATGTTCGCCAATTCGCGGTCCTGGATGCGGCGGATGGAGGACGACATCCGCTCCGGCCTGTCGGCAGAGGCGGCGGTGGAGAAAGAACAGTCCCTGTCGCGCCAGCGCATGGGACAGGCCGCCGACCCCTATCTGCGCGACCGGCTGCACGATCTGGACGACCTGTCGAACCGCCTTTTGCGCATCCTGACCGGACAGGGCCGCGACACCGGCGCCGCGATGCCTGACGACCCGGTGCTGGTCGCGCGCAACATCGGGCCGGGCGAATTGCTGGAATACGGCAAAAGGCTGCGCGGCATCGTGCTGGAAGAGGGTTCCGTCGGCAGCCATGCCGCCATCGTCGCCCGCGCCTGGGCGATTCCGCTGGTGATCCGCACCGATGGTGTCCTGACCGAGGCCCTGAACGGCGACCCGATCCTGGTCGACGGCGATCAGGGCATCGTCCACCTGCGCCCCGACGAGATGGTCAGCAAGGCTTTCGACGACAAGATCGCGATGCTGGCCCGCGCGCAGGAACGCTATGCCGATCTTCGCGACCTGCCGGCGCAGGCCCTGTGCGGCAGCGTGGTCAGCCTGCACATGAACGCCGGGCTGATCGCCGACCTGCCGTCGCTGCCGTCCTCGGGCGCCGAAGGCGTGGGGCTGTTCCGCACCGAACTGCAATTCCTGATCCGCAACCAGATGCCGAAACGGGCCGAGCTGTCGGCGCTTTACGCCCGGGTGATGAAGGCGGCGGGCGGCAAGAGGGTGGCGTTCCGCACGCTCGACATCGGGTCGGACAAGGTCCTGTCCTACATGAAGCCCAATGACGAGCCGAACCCGGCGATGGGCTGGCGCGCGATCCGCGTCGGGCTGGACAAGCCCGGCGTGCTGCGCATGCAGTTGCAGGCGCTGATCCGCGCCGCCGAGGGGCGGCCGCTGTCGGTGATGTTCCCCTTCATCACCGTGCCCGACGAATTCCGCGCCGCACGCGCCGAGTTCGACAAGGCTCTCGACCGCGAGCGCATCCTTGGCCATCCGCTGCCCGAGAAGATCGAGGTCGGCGCGATGCTGGAAACGCCGTCCCTTGCCTTTGCCGACGATGCCTTCTTCCGCGAAGTCGATTTCATTTCGATCGGCGGCAACGATCTCAAGCAGTTCTTCTTCGCCGCCGACCGCGAGAACGAACGGGTGCGGCGGCGCTATGACGTGCTGGACGTAGCCTTTCTGACCTTCCTTGAAAAGATCGTCGCGCGCTGCGCCGCCTCGGACACCGCGCTGTCCTATTGCGGCGAGGATGCCGGCCGCCCGGTCGAGGCCCTGGTCTTTGCTGCGCTGGGGTTCCGCATGCTGTCGATGCGCCCGGCCTCGATCGGGCCGGTCAAGCATCTGTTGCGCCGCGTCGATCTGGGCGAGGCGCGCGCGGTGATCGCGGTGGCGCGCGGCAAGGGCGGTTCGGTGCGCGGCGCGGTGACGGATTGGCTGACGAGCCTCGGGTGATCCTGCGCCGGGCCGAGGCGCGGGATGCCCCGGCCCTTGCCGCGCTGCATGTCGCCGTCTGGCGGGCAACCTACCGCGACCTTGCCCCGACGGCGGCGCAAGCCGCGCTCGACCTGCCCCACCGCCTGCGGCAATGGACTGCGACCCTGGCCTCGCCGGCGGGCACGATGCTGGCCGTCTCGGGCGGGCAGGTCGTCGGGCTGGTCAGCCATGGCGCGCCGACGCACCCGGTGTTCGGCGCGGCGGGCGAGGTGCGGCACCTGTATGTCGCGCCGGACTGGCAGGGGCGCGGGGTGGGCCGCGCCTTGCTGGCGCAGGCAAGGCAGGCGCTGGCTCAGGCGGGATTTCCTGCAACCGCGCTGGCGGTGGTCGCGGGCAACGCCCCGGCCCGAGCCTTTTATCGCGCCATGGGCGGGGTCGAAGGCGCGCGGTTCCGCGATCCGGGGCCGCTGTGGCAGTCGGACAATATCGTGGTCAGTTGGCCGGGCTGACCTATTTCAGATGCGCGGCATTGTCGGCGGTGATGACCTCGCCGTTGATCCAGCGCCCGGCGGGGGACATGAGGAACAGCACCACGGCGGCGATATCCTCGCCCGTCGCGATCTCGTGCCCCGCAACCAGCCGCTGCATCTCCTGCTCGGGCGTCAGCCCCTTGGCGCCCTGCGCATGGCTCAGCCATTCGCCGAGGCCCGGCGTCGCGGTGCCGCCCGGCGCCACGGCGTTCACCCGCACCCCGGCAAGGTCAAGCGCAAGGCCGCGCGTCATGTGGTCAAGCGCGGCCTTGAGGCTGTCATAGACCAGATTGTCGCGGGCGTTCTTGCGGCCGTTGACCGACGAGATATTGACGATGGCCCCGCGCCGTTCGGCCAGCCGCGGCGCCAGCGCGCGGGACAGAAGATAGGGCGCCCGCAGGTTCACCGCATAAAGCCGGTCCCAGTCGGCGGCGCCGGTGACGGCGACAGGGGCAGAGTGGAACACCGCGGCGGCGTTGACCAGCCCGTCGACCGGCCGGTCGCCCAGTGCCGCAAGCAGGGCGTCGCCGGCATCGGGGCGGGCGAGATCCAGCGCGATGGTCCCCTCGCCCGCCGCACGGTCGATGCCCAGAACCGTATCGCCCTGCGCCCGGAACGCCGCGGCAATCGCCGCGCCGATACCGCGCGCGGCGCCGGTCACCACGATCAGCCGGCTCATTTCGGCAACAGGAGGCGGAAGGCGTCAAGCTCGGCCGGGTCGATCTTCACCAGATACTCGTCGGACGGAAAGGCGCCCGTTTCGACATCGGCGCGGAATTCGGAAAAGGCGGCGATGCGTTCCTGCTGCAGCCGGTCGTATTCGGCGGCGAAGTTGCGGTAGACCTTGGAATGGCGCGGCATGTGGCCCTTGTGGTCGGCCAGAATGTCCATCGCGAACAGGTATTGCGCATCGCAGCCGGCACCGGCGCCCATCGACCACAAGAGCAGGCGCTGCATCCGGCGCGAGATCTCGGTCGCGACGGCATCGGGCACCACCTCGATCTCGACGGCAAAGGCGCCGGCGTCCTCGTAGGCGACACATTCCTGATAGAGGCGCAGCGCGGCATCGGCCGTCTTGCCCACGGCGCGGAACCCGCCGGTCCAGGTGTTGCGGCTGGGGACAAGGCCGACATGGCCCACGACCGGAATATGGTCGGCGGTCAGGGCGCGGACGGTCTCAAGCCCGGCGGAACAATACAGGGCATCCGCCCCCGCCATCAGCGCCCGCCCGGCAAAGCGGCGGTAATCGTCGGCGGTCCCGGCCTCGCGGTGGTCCACACCGGTCATGCTGAACAGGCCGGGGGCAACCTCGCGATAGCGCGGGTGGCTGACCAGTTCGAAGGGCGCCGACACGATATCGATGCCGGCGGCCTCGGCCGCCGCCGCCTCGTCCAGGGTGAAGATGCGCAGCATGGTCAGCTGCCGCTTGCCTTTCAGCGCGCGCAGTTCGGCGACGGTCAGGGGGCGGGTGCGTGTCATCTCAGATCTCGATCTCGATCATGCCGCCGGCAACGCGGGCGGGCCAGGTTTTCAGCGCGACACAGACCGGCGCGCGCAAGGGTGCCCCGGTTTTCAGGTTGAAGCGGCCGTTGTGTTTCGGACATTCGATCTGGTCGCCCATGACAAGACCATCCGCCAGATGGACATGTTCATGCGTGCACAGGCCGTCGGTGCAGAACGGCGCGCCCTTTTCGTCGCGATAGACGGCAAAGGTGCGACCGCCGTGGTCGAACCGCAGGACATCTTCGGGGTCGATCTCGTCAAGCTCGCAGACGGGAACCCATTCGGGCATGGCTGGCTCCTTTTCTTGTTGGCCTCAGGGTTGGACCCGCCCTGCAAGGGGCGGGAACCGGCCCGAGGGCGCGGGGTAGTCGTCATCGGGCTGCGGCCCGGCGGCGCGGACGCGCGCCTCGGCCGCGGCGATGGCTGCGGCGCCGTCAAGCAGGCGGAAGGTGGCGTGGTAATCGCGCGCCTCGCCGGCCGACAGCCAGATCATCTCGCCCCGGTCGCGGGCGAAACGGTTGCCCAGGACGTGATGGGTCGAAGGTTCGATGCCCAGCGCATATTGCCCGGATTGCAGGGTCTGCCATTGGTACGCGCAGGGCAGTTCATCCTTGCGCGTCACCACCTCGATGCCAAGGCCGATCCGGTCATTGACCAGCGCCACCGGCACCTCGCCCGCGGTATCCGCCGCCATGTCATGCGCCCAGACCTGTTCGGCAAAGCCCTGCCGTGGGCCGGCCATGGTGCGATAGCCGACGCCCTGATCGCGGTATTTGCCTTCATGGCTGGCCCAGATGACCTCGCGGACCGGCGCCAGATAGCGCGAGCCGTCATCCAGCACCGGATGGCCGATGTTGACATGGTAAAAGAACATGTGCGGCGTCAGCGCGAAACCGGCGTTGACCACACGGTCGGTCAGGCGGATCTCGTCGCCGCCCAGATCGGCCTCGATGCGGCGGTGCAGGTGCAGCACCTCGCCGAACAGCGCCGCCTGGACCACGACGCCCTCGGCCCAGAGAATGCAGCGGTCGCCCTGCCAGGTCTCGCCATAGCCCGTCAGCCGCGCCGGCGTGTTGGAGATCCGGCCGTGCAGCCCGTGGCGCACCAAGTCGCGGCGGGGATAGTTGTAGGTCTCGGCCGTGACCTCTTCGGACCCAAGGATATGGTCCAGCCCGCAGGTGACAAGAAAACCGTTGAATGACCGCATCGGCCCAAGGCCATCCTCGCCCTCGTAGTCAAAGAAGGCCGGGTGGCGAATGCCGGTCGGCGATTGCCAGCCCACCGCCCTGCCCTTGTGCTCGACCTCGGCAATGTCCATGGCGCGGTCGATCATCACGGTAAATCGCAGGCCGGATCCGGTGCGGAAGTCGAGCATCCGCACACCGCGTTCGGCACCGTCGCCCAGCGTCATCAGCCGCACGCCGCCGAACTGCGCCATCGTCCCGGCGCGTTCGGCCAGCTGGCCCCGCGTCAGATCCTGTCCGTAAAGCCTGGTCACCACTGGCCCCCCTGCGCCCTTGCACCGATACGAAAGATGAGCCCCCGGACAGCCGGAATGTCCAGCCCGCACAGTCGCATGGCTGCTGCGACCCTGCCCCGGCACCTTGCCATGATCTGCCCCGGTGCAGCCCGGTGCGGGCGGGGGTCGGACCCCCGCCCCGCGGGCGTTACAGCCCGTGCGCGCGCATCTTGTCCTCAAGGAACTTCTTGGAGCGGGGCACGTCAGCCTCGTCCAGATGTTCGATGATGATCGGGATGTTCGGGTGCTTTTGCGCCAGGCGCTGCAGATACAGGTCATAGTTCAGCACGCCCATCCCCGGCGCATCCAGCGCGATGGCGCCGACACCGCGGAAGGTGTGGGATGCCAGCGCGTCGTCATCGCCGATGTCGGCGTGCTTTTCAGTCGAATCCTTGGCGCGGGCCACGTCCTTGGCATGGGCGATCCTGATCTTGTCGCCCAGCGTGTCGAACACCTGGTTCAGGACGCCGTCCATGTTGTCGATGTTGTGATCCTCGAAATAATTCGTCGGATCGGCCAGAAGGCCAAGGCCCGGATGGTCGACGGCGGCGAACATCCTGACCGTTTCCTCGACCGAACCGACCACGTTGTTGACGTAGGTTTCGAGAAGGAACATCGCGCCGTGGTCATAGGCCACCTGCGACAGTTCCTTGATCGCTTCGGCGCAGAGGTCGAACCCCTCTTGCGACTTGTTCTTGGGGTCGCTCATCCATTCGGATTCGGTGTTGAAGGTGCCGGTTTCCGAAATGACATAAGGCGTGCCGAACTGGCGGGCCCAGCGGATGATTTCCTTGAGCCGCTCCATGTTCGCCTTGCGGTGGTCAAGGTCGGGATGGATGATGTTGGTATAGCCGGAAATGCAGCAGATCGGCAGGTCGTGGTTGCGGAACGTGTCGCGCACCAGTTTCGCCTTTTCCCTGGTGATCTGGCCATAGGACAGGTCGATGTCCTTGAAATGCAGGTCAAGCTGCACCGTGTTGAACCCGTGGGAGCGGATGCGTTTGGCGCATTCCTCAAGCCCGTAGGGGAAATAGCCGGTGAAGATGCCGGTCTGGAACATGGGTTTCCTCCCTCAGTTTGTTGAAATCTCGGACAGTTTCACGGTGCGCCCCTCGGCCATGGATTTGTATCCCGCCTCGATCAGGGCAACCGTTTTCACATTGTCGGCGACGGTCAGCGCCGGTTCGGCACCGGTTGCGGCGGCGTGCTGGAGCTGCTCCATCACGCCGATGAAGGCATGGGGGAACCAGTGGGTGTCCCAGGACGGGCTGACCCATTCGCCGCCGGTCGCGGTTTTCGACGCATAGGTCAGGGTCGATGGCTGGCCCACCGGCCAGCCGATGGTGCCCTTGGCGACGCCATTGGTGCCGTCGACGCGCCAGTGAATATGCTGGTCGTCCTTGTAACCTTCCTCGCGCGGGCCGGACCACACGTCCTCGATGCTGACGGCCATCACGCCGGAGGGGAAGCGCAGGGTCGAAACGGTGATCCCGTCCTTGTGCGGGAACTGGGTGCGCGGGTCGGTGCGGGTCAGGGTCGTGATCTCGTCCGGGTCGCCGAACAGGAAACGCAGCACGTCAAGATGGTGCACCGACATGTTGGAAAACGTCAGCCGGTCATAGCCGCGCAGGAAATCCTGCCAGTGCGGGATCGCGTGCATGTCGATCTGGGCATAGACGATCTCGCCCAGATCGCCGCGGTCGATGATCTGCTTCAGCACGCGCATCGACTGGTCGTAACGCATGTTCTGGTTGACGCTCAGGATCTTGCCTGCGGCCGCGGCCTCGTCCCGCAGGGCAATCGCCTCGCTCAGCGACAGGGCAAGCGGTTTCTGCGCAAGGATGCCCTTGATATGCGGTTGTTTCAGCGCGGCGCGGATCAGCGCGGGCTGCTGGTCGGGCGGATAGGCGATGTCGAGGATCTGCACCTGCGGATCGGCGATCAGCGCCTCGGGCGTGTCGTGAACCAGCGGGATGCCCCATTGGTCGGCCACCTTCTGCGCATTCGCCCTGGTGCGGCTGGCAATGGCGGCCACGGGAAAGCCGGCCTCCTTATAGGCGGCCAGATGGCAGTTCGCCATGATCGCGCCGGCACCGATGCAGCCGATCTTCAGGCTGCGGTCACGGACCTGCGGGTCGGGGCTGAACCCCTTTGCGTCGGTCATTCCTTCCTCCCTCTCACCCGGCCAGACGGTCGCCGCCGGGGCCAAAGACATGCAGTTTCGACGGATCGGCGCTGATCGCCACGCCCTGCCCCGGTGCCCATGCCGGCTGGCCGCGCAGCATGGCGCGCAGGGATTCGCCGCCGGCGGCGATGGTCAGGACGGTATAGCCGCCCAGCGGTTCCACCCCGGTGATGGTCGCGCCGTCGCCGGGGGTGACATGCAGATCCTCGGGGCGGACGCCCACCTGTGCGGCACTTTCGGGGGCACCTGGAATGATGCCGGGCGGCACGATGTTCATCATCGGGCTGCCCAGAAGGCGCGCGACATAGGCGCTTGCCGGTCGGTCATACAGATCGACCGGCGCGCCGATCTGGCGGATGGTCCCATGTTCGAGGATCGCCATCCGGTCGGCGACCGACATCGCCTCTTCCTGATCGTGGGTGACATAGATCAGTGTCCGCCCCGCCTCGCGCTGCATCCGCTTCAACTCCACCCGCGCCTCCTCGCGCAGGCGGGCGTCGAGGGCGGAGATCGGGTCGTCCATCAGATAGGCGGCCGGATCGCGCACCAGCGCGCGGGCGATGGCCACACGCTGCCGTTCGCCGCCGGAAAGCTGGGCGGGGTATTTGTGCAGGATATGGCCGATGTGCAGCTTGCGGGCGGCGTCGGCCACGCGGGCGGCGACCGTCGCCTCGGGCAGGCGGCGTTCGGTCAGCGGAAAGCGCACATTCTGTTCCGCGGTCATGTGCGGAAACAGGGCAAGGTTCTGGAACACCATCGCGATGTTGCGTTCGGCCGGGCCGACCGCGTTGACAACGCGGCCGTCGATCAGGATTTCCCCGGCGTCGGGCTGGTCAAGGCCCAGGATCAGCCGCAGGATCGTGCTTTTGCCCGACAGGGGCGGGCCGAACAGGCAGAAGAATTCGTTGTCGGCGACCGTGAACGTGGCATCGTTCACGGCCACGGTGTCGCCGAAACGTTTGGTCACGTTGCGGAAGGCGATTTCGGCCATGTCACATCCCCCCGATGGCGGTGCCGGTCGCCTGATCGAACAGGCGCACCCTGTCGGGCACCGGCTGGATGGCGACGTTGCCGTCGGCGATGGCGGGGTTGCCCTGGAACACCGCCTTGATGGCATTGTCGGGATCGCCCAGATGCAGGATCGTCCGCGCCCCGATCCGTTCGGCAAGGACGAGCGGCAGGCGCAGCGCCGGCCCGCTGTTGGCCAGCTGCACCTCTTCTGGGCGGAAGCCGTAGATCACCTCGCGCGGGGCCTTGCGGGCCGCCGCGGCAAGCGCGGCGGGCAAGGGCGGCGTGACGCCGCGTGGACCAAGGTCCACGGCCAGCCCGGCGTCGCTTTCAACCAGAAGACCCGGACACAGGTTCATCCCCGGCGACCCGATGAACCGCGCGACAAAGGTATTGGCCGGCGCGTTGTAGACATCCAGCGGCGTGCCCACCTGTTGCAGCACGCCGTGGTCCATGACCGCGATCCGGTCGGCCATGGTCATCGCCTCGAGTTGGTCATGCGTCACATAGACCATGGTCTGCCGGAACTGGCGTTGCAGCGATTTCAGCTCGGTCCGCATGACGGCGCGAAAGATCGCGTCGACATTCGACAGGGGCTCGTCCAGCAGGAAGATCGCAGGCTCCATCACCGCCGACCGGCCGATGGCCAGCCGTTGCAGGATGTTGACCGAAAGGCCGGCGGCCGGCCGGTCCAGAAGCGGGGTCAGGCCCAGAAGCTCGGCCATCGCCTCGGTCCGCTTCTTGACCTCATCCGCCGGGCGGCGGGTCATGCGCAGGCCATAGTCGAGGTTCCGCCGCACGCTCATATGGGTGAAAATCGCATAGTTCTGGAAGACAAAGCCCACGCCGCGCGCCCCCATCGGCACCCCGGCCATGTCGCGGTCGCCGAACAGGATGCGGCCTTCGGTCGGCGCCTCCATCCCGGCGATCATGTTCATGGTCGTGGACTTGCCGCAGCCCGAGGGGCCCAGCAGCGCCATGAATTCGCCGTCGCCGATGGTCAGGTCCATGGTCTTCAGCGCGGTAAAGCCGCCGAACCGCTTGACCAGGTTTTCAAGGCGGATCTGGCTCATCGCGCCATCCTTTTCATGGCCCAGACGCACAGGACCGACAGGACGATCAGGATCGCCAGCGCGATGGCCGCGACATAGCCCCAGATCAGGTCGTTCTGCGTGATGTCATAGATATAGACCGACAGCGTCTGCGTGGCGTCGCCCGGGCCGCCGCCGGTCATGATGTAAAGCGTGTCAAAGATCTTGAGGCATTCGATCACCCGGATCGACAGGGCGATGATCATGATCGTCTTCATGCGCGGAATGACGATGGTGAAGAACCGCTGCACCGCGTTCGCGCCCAGCAGGCTTGCCGCCTTCATCTGGTCCTCGGGCACGCCGACAAGGCCGGCCAGCAGGATGAGGAACATCAGCGGCGTCCATTGCCAGATATCGGCCACCATGACCGCGATCAGCGCGGTGTTCGGCTGCGACAGCCAGGCGATGGCGACGGGTTCGGCCGTGAACCAGGACAGCAGGTCGTTCACCGGCCCGCCCGACTGGAACAGCATGAAGAACATGTAGCCGGCGACCGCGGGCACCACCATCATCGGCGCGATGAGGATGGAATAGGCGACCCGCTTGCCCGGAAAGTCGTCGACGAACAGGGTGGCGAGCATCAGGCCCAGGAAGAATTCGATCGGCACGCAGACCGCGATGATGAGAAGCGTGCGCCCGATCGACCCCCAGAGCTTGCGGTCCTGGACCAGATCGACATAGTTCAGGAAATTGTTCCAGTATTCCCAGGCCCTTGTCCATTGCGCGCCGGTCAGCGGCGACCAGTCGGTCAGGCTGATGTAAAGCTGCATGAGCAGCGGGAACAACGCGATGAACAGCACAAGGATCTGCGCCGGCAGGGTCAGGCGAAAGCCAAGGCGCGCGCCATCCCGGGAAACTTGCGTGGTCATTGCTTGAGTGCCCCGAAGGTCAGTCCGCGGACGAGGTGTTTCTGGATCAGGATGCCAAGGACGACCGGCGGCACCGCCGCGATCAGGCCCAGCGCCGCCTTTGCCCCGTAAAGCTGGCCGGTCATGCTGGACGACAGCGACGCCATATAGACCGGGATCGTCACCCATTCCCGCGTCGTCAGCAGCAGCGCGATCAGGTAGTCCGACCAGTTGAGGATGAACACGAACAGCGACGCCGCCGCCAGAGGGGCCGCCATCATCGGCAGGGTCACGCGGGTGAACACGCGCCAGCGCGAACAGCCTTCGACCAGCGCCGCCTCCTCGATCTCTTTCGGCATATCGTCGAAAAAGGTCTTCATCAGCCAGAAGGCGAAGGGCAGCGTGACGATGCCGTAGATCAGGGCAAGGCCCCACCAGGTGTCCATCAGGCCCAGAAAGGCCCACATCATCATGACCGGGATCATGACGGCCATCGGCGGGAACAGCCGCAACTGGATCAGCGCCAGCGGCAGGTTCGCCCCCGATCCGAAACGCGACAGGCCATAGGCGGCCGCGGTGCCCGCCGACATGGCGATGAGGGTGCCGATGCCCGCCGACAGCAGCGAGGACAGGATCGGCTTGCCCGCCGTGCGGTCCAGCGCCACGATCAGGCCCGAGTTCGATTCCCCGAAGAGAAAGCGGAAATTGTCCAGCGTCGGGTTGACCGGCACCCAGGTCAGGTTGGCGCCGGTCGCCTGCCATTCGGCGACAGGCTTGAACGCCATCGACACCATCCAGAGGATCGGGATCAGCGTCACCGCCAGCGCCAGCAGGATCGCGGCATAGCGGAACACTTCGAACAGGGGGCTTTTGCGCATCGGGTTCCTGTCAGGGTGCCGTCAGAGGGCAAGAGGGGGAGGGGCGGCCACGCCCCTCCCCGGTCGGCCGGACCCGAGAGAGGTCAGGCCGGATCGACGATGGTGGGCCAGGCCGACCGTCCGGCCAGCACCGCCTCGATGATCTTGTCCTCGCCGGTGCGCCGCGTGATCCGCACCCATTCGTCCGATGTGTCGGCCATCGCCGCCTCGGCCGTCTTGGCGCCGGTCAGCGCCGCCATCAGGTTTTCGTCCAGCGCATTGTGGAAGGCGGTCGCGCCGGGGAAGTTGATGGTCGGCACCGTGCGGGCCACCGTCTCGCGCACCATGTCCATGTGATAGTCGTGGTAGGTCTCGCGCACCAGCGGGTCGCCGAAATCCGACAGCCGGAACGGGTCAAGGTAGCCGCCCGGATTGGCCGACATCCAGGCGAATATCCGTGCCGACCCCAGCCATTGCAGCAGAAGATAGGCGGCCTCGGGGTGTTGCGACTGGCTGCTGACCATGCCCGTCAGGCCGAACCACAGCACCGAACGCGACACGATGCCCGCGTCATGCTGGCGGCCGGGCGGCAGCATGGTGCCCATCTTGCCGGTGATGACCGATCCGGTATTGGCCGGATTGTCGAGGAACTTGGCGATGTTCGAGAAGGCGCAGGTCATCGCCGCGCCGCCGGATCCGAAATTGCCGTATTGTTCCGGCCAGCCCCAGGAAATCGCGTCGGGCGAATGATGCGACAGGCTGTCGACATATTCCTGCGTGGCCATGACCCCGGCCTCGCCGTTCAGCAGCGGCGCGCCGTCGTCGCCGAACAGGAACTGGTTCGGATTTCCGGCGCTGGCATAGCGCTGATACCAGTTGGTATAGCCCCAGCCCTGATTGCGCAGGTCGGTCGATCCGAACAGGCCCTGATCGGGGCGGTGGAAAAAGGCCGCGACCTCGGAATGTTCGGCCCAGGTGCGGGGCGGCGCCAGCGGGCGGCCGTATTGCGATTCGAAGGCGGTCTTTTCGGCATCGTCGCCGAACAGGTCGCTGCGGTAGACCCAGGTCTGGAAATCGCCGTCAAGGCAGACGCCATAGGTATTGCCGCGATACTGGTTCAGCAGCGACACGCCCTGCGCGCCGTTGACATAGCCGTTTTCGGGATCGTCCCATTCCGGCTGATGCGCGGCGACGAAATCGTCAAGTTTGGCGATGCCGCCCGATTCGGCCAGATCGCCCAGCCGGTTCCAGTCGACGGAATAGATGTCGAAGCCGGCGGAATTGGTCGAGATGTCCTGCATCACCTTGGTGAATTCCTGACCGTTGGGCAGGCCGACGATCTCGATGGGGATGCCGGTTTCGCGTTCCCACAATTCCTTGATGCTGGGGGCGCCGGCGGGGAAGGGCTGGGTCAGCTGGCCGATGGACCCGTCCGACAGGCCCAGCACGATGCGTTCGGGCGCGGTGCCCGCCGCCTTCATCGCCTTGGCCGCCTCGATGGCGCGGCCCTCGGGCGTGTCGGGGCCGTATTGATAGCGTTCGGCGCCGTCGAACCCGGTCGGGCCGCCGATCATGCCGGGGGCCAGATCCTGCGCCCAGGCTTGCGAGACATATTTCGGCAGGATCAGCGCACCCGCGCCGTAAATACTCGCCCGTGCGCCGGTCTCAAGAAACCGGCGCCGCGAGATGCGACGACCAATCATGTTTTCCTCCCTCGGCGGCCTCTTTTTCCCAGGCCGGTGCCTTGTGATCCTCCGAATCAGTCGCCGGGGTCAATCAATTTTTTGATGCTTTGATGTAGATCAAATTCATCATCCTGTGCGATAACATGTCACAGGATGAGACGGTGCGGGCCATGGGTGTCTGTGGTTGGCCGACTGCCGGGAGACGGGCCGCGATGATGCATGATGATTTTCAATGCCTTGATCGTTATCGTGCCGCCCGAGGCCGCCACCGGCAACCGGCCAAAGCACCACCGCGCCGCCTGACGAGGCCCGCGCAATTCCTGATGGAAACAGCCCATCGGAATCCATCATCCATCACCGCAGGTACGACCGGCGGCCCCCGGCTGCCGCAACCGGGACGCAGCGGCCTGCGGCAAAGCGCGGCAAGGGTTCGGGGCCGCTTGGACTCGTCGCGGCGAAGGCATTACATCGGGGCATGACCATGCGCGTTACCCTTCAGGAAGTGGCCCGTGTCGCGGGCGTCTCCTCGGCCACGGTGGACCGGGTGCTGAACGACCGCGACGGCGTGCGCGACCTGACACGGGCGCATGTGCTGTCGGTGGCCCGCCAGCTTGGCTATCTGCCGCCGGGCGAAGGCAGCGGCCGCATCCGGCTGGCCTTTCTTCTGCCCGCCGGCACCAATTCCTTCATCCGTCTCTTGCTGGAACAGATCGAACAGCAGGCGGCGATGCTGGACGGCATCGACACCGTGGTCGAGACGATCGAAGGCTTCGATCCGCCGGCCCTGGCCGAACGGCTGCTGCGCCTGCGCGGCCAGATCGACGGGCTGGGGCTGATCGCGCTTGACCATCCGGTAGTGCGCGAGGCGGTGCGGGGCCTTGCCCGCTCGGGCGTGCGGATCATCACGCTGGTGTCCGATATCCAGGCGATTCCGCGACTGGCCTATGTCGGCGTCGACAACCGGCAGGCGGGGCGGCTGGCCGGCTATATCATGGGCCGTTTCCTTGGCCCCGGCCGCACCGGCAAGGTGGCGCTGTTCGCGGGGTCGCTGTCCTATCGCGGCCACCAGGAACGCGAGATGGGCTTTCGCCACATCCTGCACGAGGAATTTCCCGGCCTTGAAATCGTCGAGCTGCGCGAGATGCTGGACGACCGCGAAAAGGCCGCGGCCGAGACGCAGGCGCTGCTGGACCGCCACCCCGACCTTGCCGCGATCTACAATGTCGGCGGCGGCAGCGCCGGCATCGGCCGCACCCTGCGCGCCCGCGGCCTGTCGGACCGTATCGTCATGGTCGGGCACGAGGCGACCGCCGCCAACAAGGCGCTGCTGCTGGACGGGACGATGGATGCGATCATCGACCAGAACCCGCGGGTCGAGGCGCGCGAATCGCTCGCCGCCCTTGTCGCCGCGGTGAAGGGCGAGGTCTATGTCCCGATCCCGCCGCGCCTGCACATCATCTTCCGCGAGAACCTGCCGGATGAATGACATCCGGCAAGTCCCTGACTTTCAGCGAAAAGTTCAGGCCTGGGCCAAAGCGCCCGGAGCGGTCCGGGTTTCCTGATAGGGTTTCGCGGTCGGCGGCAGCGGCTTGCGGATGGCATAATCGGGGTCGCGCGCCTGACGCAGCACCGCCGGCACCGCCTCGCGGTAGGCATCCCAGATCGAGGTGTTGGGCGCCGGGAAATCGTGCTTCAGCACCTCATGCAGCCGCGGCAGCGCGTGATAGGGCACCATCGGGAACATGTGGTGTTCCACATGATAGTTCATGTTCCAGTAGATCCAGCGGCTGACCGGATTCATCAGAACGGTGCGGCTGTTCAGCCGGTGGTCGGTGACGTTTTCGTCCATGCCGCAATGCTGGATCAGGCCGGTCATCAGCATGTGCCAGCAGCCATAGATCCGCGGCAGGCCGATCAGCATCAGCGGGATCCACGATTGCAGCGCAAGGGCGGCCACCACCGTCAGGGCATAGACCGCGACATGCGCGCGGGCGGCGCGGATCGCCTTGGGCCATTCGGTTTCGGGGATATAGTCCTTTTCGGCATCCGACAGCAGGCCCGCGGCATTGCGGACGATGACCTTCATCGACTGCCACATGTCGATCACGCCGGCATAGGACGCCGCAAGCCGCCAGACATTGGGCGGCTTCATGCAGGCGATTTCCGGGTCGCGGCCGACGATGATCGTATCGGTGTGGTGGCGGGCGTGGCTCCAGCGCCAGGACACCGGATTGCGCACCACCATGAAGCTGGCGACCTGATAGACGACATCGTTCATCCACTGGGTCTTGAAGGCGGTGCCGTGGCCGCATTCATGCCAGCGCGAATCGCAGGCCGAGCCGTAGAGCACACCATAGACCGCCCAGAACGGCACGCACCACCAGGTTCCCCAGAACGCGATGCCGCCCCAGGCGGAACCGGCCAGCAGCGCGATCCACAGCACGGTGTCGCGAATCGCCGGGCCGTCGCGGCGCTGCATCAGCTCTTTCATCACCTTGCGCGGCACTTCGGTGCGATACCACTCGGCATTGGCAAGGCCGTTCGCCTTGGCCCGCACCGTGTCTGCGCCGGTCAGCGAATAGTCCCGCACATGCGGATCGGCCAGAGTCGCCATGTCACCTCCAAGGGGTTTTGCCGGGCCTGTATCGGGCATCGGCGACAGCCATGTCAATCATGGCGATGCATCATGATGATTGTTTGCGGCCATCCGCTTGCCATGGCGGTCAGGGCACCTCGGCCACCAACGGCGCCGCGATGGCCCCCGCCGCCGCCAGCCCCGCCGCCGCATCCAGCCCCAGGATCAGGCCGCGCCTGCCGCCGTTGAGATAGATTTCGCCCGCCGTCGCCGTGACCTCGAACGCCGTCGGCAGGCGCCGCTTCTGGCCGAAGGGGCTGATGCCGCCGGTGTGAAAGCCGGTCAGGCGTTCGGCCTTGTCGGGCGGCATCATCGCCGCCGACTTGCCGCCAAAGGCGGCGGCGACCCGCTTCATCGACAGGGTGCGGTCGGACGGGATGGCGACGCAGGCCGGCTTGCCGTCGACCTCGACCACCAGCGTCTTGAGCAGGCGCGCCGGATCGACCCCCAGCGCCGCGGCGGCCTGCAGGCCGATGCGGTCGGCGCCGGCGTCGTAGTCGTATTCATGGGCGCGGAACGCGACCCCGGCGGCGGTCAGCGCCCGGGTCGCCGGGGTGGCAATGGCCATGGCCGGATCTCCTATGCGACGATTGTCGCGCGGGACGGCGGCAGGGGCAAGCCGATCAGGCGCGGCGCGCCCACAGCCGGCGGACAAGGTGCCCCTTCCACATCCAGAGGCCCGACACCACCACCAGCGGCAGCACGATCCAGCGGACGATCCAGGCGAAACCGGGCAGCGCCTCGAACGGGGTATAGATATAGCCCGCGACCGAGATCGCGAAGATGATGTGGATCCAGCGGGTGATGGTGCGCGACATGATGTGTTTCCCGGGGGGTCAGGCGGTGGCGGCGGTGGCGGCAAGCCGGTCGAGGAAGGCGGTCCAGCCGGCGCGGGCGCCGTGGAAGGCCTGGGTCTGGTCCGGGCGGAACCCGGTCTGCTCCATGTGCAGCCGCGTGCCGGTGGCGACAGGCTCGAGCCGGAAGGTGACGGTGCTGCGCAGGTTGTAGGCAGCCTCGTCGGCGGTGAAATTCCAGGCGTAGGACAGGAAGGTCATCGGCCGGATCTCGAGAACCTCGCAGTCGATCACCCCGCCCCATTCGGTCCTGAGCGTGAAGGGATGCCCGGCCTCGGCCTTGAAATCATTGGGCAGCAGCCATTCGGCAATCAGATGCGGCTGGGTCAGCGCCCGCCACAGCCGGTCCGGCGGCTGCGGATAGTCGCGTTCCAGCGATACAGTGCGGATCTCGGGTGTCATCGCGTGGTCCTTGACAGGCGGCAGGGTCAGAGCTTTTCCAGCGGCAGTTTCGTCGACTGCAACACCCAGTCGGAAAACTGGACGACATCCAGTTCCTCGCCCTCGTGCAGGTGCAGATAGCGGACATCGGCCTGTGTCGACTGCACGGGCGGCAGCGGATGCAGATGCGCGCCCTGAAAGAAGGCGACCTTGATGTATCGGTTCAGGCAGCTGAAGCCGAGGAACCAGCCCTTCTTGCCGATGCCATAGAACGGCGTGTTCCACTTCACCGCCTTGGCCACCTCGGGCACCATCTGAACGATCAGCGCGTCGATCTGAACGCCCACCGCCTGCTTCCACCCCGGCATCGCCGCGATATAGGCCTGCACCGGGCCGTCGCCGTCGCCCTTGGGGATCTGCGGATTGCCGCCGGACAGGATGCGCACCTCGCCCTCGGCCAGCGGCGGCAGCGGCGCCTTTGGTTTCCAGCCGCCCTTTTTCTTTGGTGCGGGGGTATCGCTCATTGGTCCATCCTTGTCATCAGTTCGCCCAGCCGGTCCAGCCGGCGGTCCCAGAAGGCGGTCATCTCGCGCGTCCAGTCGCCCAGCGGCGCCAGCGCCGCCGGTTCGGCGCGGTAATGCGTCTGTCGTCCGGCAGGGTGGTCGCTGACCAGCCCGGCGCGTTTCAGCATCGCCAGATGCCGCGACACCGCCGGTTGCGACACGCCGGCGGCGCCGGTCAGGGCGCCCACGGTCTGTTCGCCATCGCGGCACAGCCGTTCAAAGATCGCCCGGCGCGTCGGGTCGGCAAGGCTGCGGAACAGGTGGTCGGCGGTCATCGATCCATAACCCTCTGGCTATGGCTTACCCATAACCAGCCGATTATGCGTCTGTCAAGCACCCCCTGCGGCGCTGGACCCCGCCCCGTCCTGCGGCCATAACCGGGTCAGACAGCCGGAGCCGCCATGATCGACAAGCTCGAGATGTTCATCGCGCTGGCCCGTGCCCAGCATTTCGGCCGCGCGGCCGAGGCGATGGGTATCGCCCAGCCGACGCTTTCGGCGGCGATCCGCCAGCTTGAAAGCGACCTTGGCGTGATGCTGGTCACCCGCGGCAGCCGCTATGGCGGCCTGACCCCCGAGGGCGCCCGCGTGCTGGACTGGGCGCGGCAGATCGTCGGCGATGCCCGCGCCATGCGCGAGGAATTGCGCGCCGCCCGTGCCGGCCTGTCCGGCAATGTCCGGCTGGCGGTGATCCCGACCGCGCTGACGGTGGTGTCGCAACTGACCGCCCGCTTCGTCCGCGCCCATCCCAATGTCCGCTTCCAGATCCTGTCGTCGAACTCGATCGAGATCCTGAAGTCGCTGGAAGGGTTGCAGATCGACGCCGGCATCTCCTACCTCGACAACGAACCTCTGGGCCGGGTCGTGACCGTGCCGATCTATCGCGAACGTTACGCTTTGGTCGTGCGCCGTGACGCGCCCGAGGCCGCCCTGCCCGCCATCGGCTGGGCCGGCCTTGGCCATCTTCGGCTTTGCCTGCTGACGCCCGACATGCAGAATCGCCGCATCATCGGCGGCCATCTGGCCGAGGCCGGGGTGACGGTGGCGCCGGGGATGGAGTCGAATTCGACCGTGGTGCTGGTGTCGCATGTCCAGGCCGGCGGCTGGGCGACGATCCTGCCGCGCAAGGCGGCCGAAGTGTTCCTGCCGGCGGGCGATCTGGCCGCGGTGCCGATCACCGGGCCGGATGCCTCGCATGCCGTCGGACTGATCGCCTCGTGGCGCGAACCGCATACCCCGGTCATCGCTGCCCTTCTGGCCGAAGCCGCGGCGATGGCCGAGGATTGATAGGAAACGCCTATCACCTGACGGATCGGCGATATTGATTTGCTGATAGACAAGGGGCTATCAGGCGGCAGATCTGATATAGGCCCAGCCATGCTCGACACGCCCGGCCCGCTGTCCGCCCAAGCGCAATCGCGTCTGGACGAGATCATCGCGGCGCATCTGCCCCTTGAAGGCCCGCTTCTGCCGATTCTGCACGCGGTGCAGGCGGAATGGGGCTTTGTCCCCGAAGCGGTGCTGGTGCCCGTCGCGCAGGCGCTGAACATCGGCCGGGCCGAGGTGCATGGCACCGTCACCTTCTACCACGATTTCCGCCGCGAACCGGCGCCGGCGCATGTGGTCAAGCTCTGTCGCGCCGAAGCCTGCCAGGCGCAGGGCGGGCGGGTCCTGGCCGCCGACCTGACCGGCCTGCTGGCCGGCCGCACGGATGTCGCGGTCGAGGACATCTACTGCCTTGGCCTGTGTGCCTGCGGCCCGGCGGCGATGGTGGACGGCGAACTTGTCGGGCGGGCCGATGCGGCGGCTCTGGTCGCGAAGGTGACGCCATGAAGGTCTGGCTGTCCCGCGACGCCGCCGCCAAGGCATTGGGATCCGAGGCGGTTTTCGCCGCGATGCAGGCTATGGGCACCACGCCCGTGCGCACCGGATCGCGCGGCATGGTCTGGCTGGAACCGCTGGCCGAGATCGAGATCGACGGCCGCCGCCACGCCTTTGGCCCGCTGACGCCGGCGGATGTGCCGGCGCTGCTGGCCGATCCGATGGCGCATCCCAAGGCGCTCGGGCCCACCGACGACCTGCCGTGGATGCGGCGCCAGACCCGGCTGACCTTTGCCCGCGTCGGCGTGATCGACCCGCTGTCGCTGGACGATTACCGCGCCCATGGCGGGCTGGCGGGGCTGGACCGCGCCACCGCGATGGCCCCCGCCGATGTGGTGGCCGAGGTCACCGATTCGGGCCTTCGCGGCCGCGGCGGCGCCGGATTTCCCACCGGAATCAAGTGGAAGACCGTCCACGACGCGCCCGGCCCGCGCAAATACATCGTCTGCAACGCCGACGAGGGCGACAGCGGCACCTTTGCCGACCGCATGCTGATGGAGGGCGATCCGTTCTGCCTGATCGAGGGCATGGCGATTGCCGGCCTTGCGGTCGGGGCCACCAAGGGCTTTGTCTATATCCGGTCGGAATATCCCGATGCCATCGCGGTGATGACCGAGGCGGCGCGCCTCTGGTCCGCCGCCCGGCTGACCCCCGATTTCGATGTGGAAATCCGCGTCGGCGCCGGCGCCTATGTCTGTGGCGAGGAAACCTCGCTGCTCAACAGCCTTGAAGGCAAGCGCGGCGTGGTGCGGGCCAAGCCGCCGCTGCCGGCGCTTCAGGGCTTCATGGGCCGGCCCACGGTGGTCAACAACGTCATCTCGCTCGCGTCGGTGCCGGTGATCCTTGCCCGCGGTGCGGCGGCCTACAAGGACTTTGGCCTTGGCCGGTCGCGCGGGACCATCCCCCTGCAGATTGCCGGAAATGTGCAATTCGGCGGGTTGTTCGAATGCGCTTTCGGCCTGACTTTGTCGGAAATCGTCAATGACATCGCCGGCGGCACCCGTTCCGGCCGGCCGGTCAAGGCGGTGCAGATCGGTGGGCCGCTGGGCGCCTATTTCCCGGTCGGGAAATTCGACACCCGCTTTGGCTATGAGGAATATGACCAGCAGGGCGGGCTGATCGGCCATGCCGGCATCGTCGTGTTCGACGACAGCGCCGACATGCTGGAACAGGCCCGTTTCGCGATGGAATTCTGTGCCGTCGAATCCTGCGGCAAATGCACCCCCTGCCGTATCGGCGCGGTGCGCGGCGTGGAAACCATCGACCGCATCGCCCGCGGCGATGCCGCGGCGCTCCCGCTCTTGACCGACCTTTGCGCTACGATGAGGGACGGCAGCCTTTGCGCCCTTGGCGGCTTTACCCCCTATCCGGTGATGTCGGCGCTGACGCATTTCCCCGACGATTTCCAGCGCCACAAGGAGGCAGCGGAATGACCGAGAAAGTCCAAGGCCCCGCGTCCTATTTCCCGTCCATCGAAAAGACCTATGGCAAGCCGGTGCAGCACTGGCTGGATCTGGTCGCCGCAAGGGCGGACATGAAACACATGGAAATCGTCACCTGGCTGAAATCCGAACACGGGCTGGGTCATGGACATGCCAATGCGCTGGTCGCCCATGCGCTGAAGGGGAAGTGACATGAAGGACTTCATCATTCCCTTTGACGACCGCGACATGGGCACCCCCGCCGTGCGGTCCGACCGTGAGGTGACGCTGACCATCGACGGTTTTGCCGTGACCGTGCCCGAGGGCACCAGCGTCATGCGCGCGTCGAACTTTGCCGGCATCGCGATCCCCAAACTCTGCGCCACCGACAGCCTTGACGCCTTCGGATCCTGCCGGCTGTGCGTGGTCGAGATCGAGGGCCGCCGCGGCACGCCCGCATCCTGCACGACGCCGGTGGCCGAAGGCATGGTTGTCCATACGCAATCTTCCAAAGTCAGAACCATCCGCAAGGGCGTGATGGAGTTGTACATTTCCGACCATCCACTCGATTGCCTGACCTGTTCGGCCAATGGCGATTGCGAGTTGCAGGACATGGCCGGTGCCGTCGGCCTGCGCGACGTGCGTTATCAGGCCGGGCAGAACCACTTTGCGCGGCGGCAGGGGGACACGGCCAATCCGCTGTATATCCCCCGCGACGATTCCAACCCCTATTTCGCCTATGACCCGCAGAAATGCATCGTCTGTTCGCGCTGCGTGCGCGCCTGCGAAGAGGTGCAGGGCACCTTCGCCCTGACCATCGCCGGGCGCGGTTTCGACAGCCGCGTCCATGCCGGCGCCGGCCCGGATGATTTTCTGTCCTCCGATTGCGTGTCCTGTGGCGCCTGCGTGCAGGCCTGCCCGACCGCGACCCTGCAGGAAAAGTCGGTGATCGAGATGGGCACGCCCGAACGGTCGGTCATCACCACCTGCGCCTATTGCGGGGTCGGCTGTTCCTTCAAGGCCGAGATGATCGGCGATCAGGTCGTGCGGATGACGCCCTGGAAACACGGCAAGGCCAATCGCGGCCATAGCTGCGTCAAGGGCCGTTTCGCCTGGGGCTATGCCACCCACCGCGACCGCATCCTGAACCCGATGATCCGCGACACGATCGACCAGCCGTGGCGCGAAGTGTCGTGGGACGAGGCCATCGGCTTTGCCGCGACGAAACTGCGCGGCATTCAGGCGACACACGGCCGGCAGGCCATCGGCGGCATCACCTCAAGCCGCTGCACCAACGAGGAAACCTATCTCGTCCAGAAGATGATCCGCGCGGTATTCGGCAACAACAACACCGACACCTGCGCGCGGGTCTGCCATTCGCCCACCGGCTATGGCCTTGGCCGCGCCTTCGGCACCAGCGCCGGCACGCAGGACTTTGATTCGGTTGAGGAAACCGATGTCGTCATCATCATCGGCGCCAACCCGACCGATGGCCATCCGGTGTTCGCCAGCCGCCTGAAGAAACGGCTGCGCAAGGGCGCGCAACTGATCGTCATCGACCCGCGCCGCACCGACATGGTGAAGTCGAACCATATCAGGGCCGCGCATCACCTGGCGCTGAAACCGGGCACCAATGTCGCCGTGGTCAGCGCGCTGGCCCATGTCATCGTCACCGAGGGTCTGTTCGACGAGGCCTTTATCCGCGACCGCTGCGACTGGGACGAATTCCAGCATTTCGCCGAGTTCATCAGCGACACCCGCCATTCGCCCGAGACGACCGAGGCGCTGACCGGCGTGCCCGCCGCCGAATTGCGCGGCGCGGCGCGGCTGTTCGCCACCGGCGGCAACGGCAGCATCTATTACGGGCTTGGGGTCACCGAGCATTCGCAGGGCTCGACCACCGTGATGGGCATCGCCAATCTTGCCATGCTGACCGGCAACATCGGCCGGCCCGGCGTGGGGGTGAACCCGCTGCGGGGCCAGAACAATGTGCAGGGGTCGTGCGACATGGGATCGTTCCCCCATGAACTGCCCGGCTACCGGCATGTGTCGCAGGACGCGACGCGCGAGATCTTCGAAAAGATCTGGGGCGCGGTGCTGGACAAGGAACCGGGTCTGCGGATCAACAACATGCTCGACGCCGCGGTCGAGGGCAGTTTCAAGGGGCTTTATGTCCAGGGCGAGGACATCCTGCAATCCGATCCCGACACCCGCCATGTCGCCGCCGGCCTTGCGGCGATGGATTGCGTCATCGTGCAGGATCTGTTCCTGAACGAGACGGCGAACTATGCCCATGTGTTCCTGCCCGGATCGACCTTTCTGGAAAAGGACGGCACATTCACCAATGCCGAACGCCGCATCAACCGGGTGCGCAAGGTGATGCAGCCCCGGAACGGCTATGCCGACTGGGAGGTGACCCAGCTTCTCGCCAATGCCATGGGCGCCGGCTGGGCCTATACCCATCCCGCGCAGGTGATGGACGAGATCGCGGCGACCACGCCGTCCTTTGCCGGGGTGAATTACGAAAAGCTCGAGGAACTGGGCTCGGTCCAGTGGCCCTGCAACGAGGCCGCCCCCGAGGGCACGCCGATCATGCATGTCGACGGTTTCGTCCGCGGCAAGGGCCGGTTCATCGTCACCGAATATGTGCCGACCGACGAACGCAGCGGGCCGCGGTTCCCGCTCTTGCTCACCACCGGGCGGATCCTGTCGCAATACAATGTCGGCGCGCAGACGCGGCGCACGGCGAATGTCGTCTGGCACGATCAGGATGTGCTGGAAATCCACCCCCATGACGCCGAGAACCGCGGCATCAAGCAGGGCGATTGGGTGCGGCTGGCCAGCCGCTCGGGCGAGACCACTTTGCGGGCCGATGTCACCGACCGCGTGTCGCCCGGCGTGGTCTATACCACCTTCCACCACCCCGATACGCAGGCCAATGTCGTCACCACCGATTATTCCGACTGGGCGACCAACTGCCCGGAATACAAGGTGACGGCGGTGCAGGTCGGGCTGTCGAACGGGCCTTCGGACTGGCAGCGCGATTACAGCGCGCAGGCCGATCAGTCGCGCCGCATCCTGCCCGCGGCGGAATGACCGCGCTTACCCCCCTGCAGCGGGTCGAAACGGCTTCGGGCGGGCGCGACCTGCCCGAGGAGGTGCCGGTCGCGTTGGTCTATAACGGCACCACCCATGCCGTGATGATGGCAACGCCCGAGGCGATTGCCGACCTCGCGCTTGGCTTTACCATCACCGAAGGCATCGCCGGCGCCGCCGAGGCGGGCGAGGTCGAGGTGGTGGCGCATGATCTGGGGATCGAGGCGCGGCTGTGGCTGCCCGCCCATCGCGAGGCGGCCCTGGCCGCCCGCCGCCGGGCGCTGGTCGGCGCCGTGGGCTGCGGGCTGTGCGGCATCGACAGTCTTGAGGCCGCAAGCCGCGCCCTGCCCCGTCTGCCGGACGGCGGGCCGCGCCTGTCGCCGTCCGAGGTTCACGCCGCACTCGACGCGCTGCGCGCGCATCAGCCGCTGCATGACGCGACGCGGGCCGTCCATGCCGCGGGACTGTGGGGCGGCGGATCCGCCGCGCAGGCCGGCCGCATCCTCCTCGCGCGCGAGGATGTCGGGCGGCACAATGCGCTCGACAAGCTGATCGGTGCGGCCGCCCGCGCCGGCGTGGTGGCCGCGACCGTCGCCATCACCTCGCGCCTTTCGGTCGAGATCGTCCAGAAGACGGTGATGGCCGGCGCGCAGATCCTGCTGTCGGTCTCGGCGCCGACCGCCCATGCGGTGCGGCTGGCCGACGCGGCGAATCTCACCCTCGCCTCTACCGCCGGCGGGCTGACCATCTATTCCGGAGCAGAGCGAATCCCATGACCCCCGACAAGCTGATCCGCATGGCGAACCAGATCGCCACCTTCTTTGACAGCCAGTCGGGCGATGCGGCGGCGGAAATCGCCGACCACCTGACGAAGTTCTGGGAACCGCGGATGAAGAACCAGCTTTACGCCTGGGCCGATGCCGGCGGCGACGGGCTGAAACCCACGGTCCTGGCCGCAGTGGCGCGGATGCGGCAGGCGGCCTGACAGCCGGTTCGCACGATCATCACCTTGCAATTCAATGGCTTGCGCTCGGGTCCATGACCCGTTGGCGGCGCTGCGCGCCACATGACCCAAGTCTATCTCTTGGGTTTATGCCCCTAAACCATCGGACACCAGCCGCCGTATCTGCCTTGGGTCGGATGGCGCGGGACCTCTGCCTCGTGACATTCGGTTGGCAGAGGGACACGCACCCGCATGGCTCAACTCATGAAGGACAGATCAGATGCCCCGGATTACCGGAGCCGACGAAGCCAACCTTCTGCGCGGTACCGCCCTTGACGATGTGATCTTCGGTCTTGACGGCGCCGACACGATCCACGGCGGCAGCGGCAACGACACCCTGCACGGCGATGATGATGACGACCGCATCTATGGCGGCAATGGCGCCGACACGATCCATGGCGGCAAAGGCGCAGATTCGATGTATGGCCGCGCCGGCAATGACGTGATCCGCGACGAAAGCGGCAACGACAGGTCCTGGGGCGGTCATGGCAACGACCGCGTCCATTCCGGCGAAGGCGACGACACCGCCTGGGATGACGCCGGCAACGACCTTCTGGACGGCGCCGAAGGCAATGACGTCCTCGACGGCGGCAGCGGCCATGACACGATCCTTGGCGGAAGGCAATTACAGCATGATCGGCGGCACCGGCAACGACATCCTGACGGGCGGTTCGGGCGACGACACGATGCGCGGCGATGCCGGGCGCGACACGATGTCGGGCGGCGAAGGCAATGATGTGCTTGACGGCGGTGCCGGCAATGACATCAAGACCGGCGGCGTCGGCGCCGACCGTTTCGTCTTTCGCGCCGGGACCGACCGCATCACCGATTTCGTAGGCGGCGATGACGACATCGACCTGTCCTTCCTCGCCTCGGTCAAAAGCCATTCGCAGGCCATGGCCTGCGCGTTCCAGGTCGGCGACGACGTCCACTTCCGCTTTGCCGAGGGCACGCTGATCGTCGAGGACAGCCGCCGGTCCGGCTTTGACAACGACGACTTCCTGTTCTGAGGACGGAGGTTGACGGCGGCGCCCGGCACCGGCAGCCTGCCGGCCGCGCCGTCACAAAGGGGGGCACCACCACTCGCGGACCCCGCCCCCCCGGCGCATCCCGGCCCCCCAACGGCCCGGGGTGCGCCGCCGGTTCAGGTGGTTTCCTGCTCCAGATGCAGCTTCATCTCGACCAGGATCTTCTGCAGCGCCAGCGTCTCGCGCAGCATCCTCTTGGCTTCGTTGATGGAAATCACCCCATCCGAGATCGAGAGATTGTATTCGGCCATCAGCTGGGCAAAGCGCTGGCTGAGCACGATGACATCGGTATTGACCCGCCCCTGGGAATTGGCGGCGTCGCCCGCCATGCTCAGGGTGATGCCGCGCAGTTCCGCCAGCGCCGCGGTGACATGCGGATACGAGGCGACCGACTCGAGCGCGGCCACGGCATCGATCGGCATGAAACGGTCGGCATGGTCGCGGTCGTCGGAATAGTAGCGGCCGAGGGTGGCCTTGGACTTGCCCGTCGCCTCGCAGGCGGCTTCGATACCGACATCCTTCACTAGGGCCTCGGTGTGCTTCTTGAGGTAGGATTCGACGCTGCTCATTGTGACCCTCTGGACCCGGCGCGCTCCGGGGGAACCGGTAACCGGCTTTCCCATTAGCGATACCGGCAGCGTTTGTCATTCCTTAAACCGTCCCGTGTTAAGGGACCGAAGGGTAACGAGTAACGGCATCAACGATGCCGGCGGGCCGCGGACCGATCCCATCGGGCATTGCCCCGGTCCGTGGCCCGGGTTTCGTGCCGGATGCATTCCCCGGCCGGCGCCCTGCGGCCCGCCACCCCATGGCGGGCCGCAGGCTGCGCCTGCCCTTGCCGCGCCCGAGCGAGAGGGTTAACCGGGACCATGGCCAAGCTCTATTTCCACTATTCGACCATGAACGCCGGCAAGTCGACGGTGCTGCTGCAGGCGTCCTACAACTATATCGAACGCGGCATGCAGACCTATCTTCTGACCGCGCGGCTGGATGATCGCGCCGGTGTCGGCCGGATCGAAAGCCGAATCGGCATCGGCGCCGATGCCGATACCTATGGGCATGACGACGACCTGGGCGCGATGATCGCCGCCCGGCTGGCCGCCGGCCCCTGCGCCTGCGTCTTTCTGGACGAGGCCCAGTTCCTGACCAAGGCGCAGGTCTGGCAACTGGCGCGCGTGGTCGACGACCTGCATGTGCCGGTGATGGCCTTTGGCCTGCGGGTCGATTTCCGCGGCGAACTGTTCCCCGGCTCTGCCGCCCTGCTGGCGCTCGCCGACGAGATGCGCGAGGTGCGCACCATCTGCCATTGCGGCAAGAAGGCGACGATGGTGGTGCGCAAGGACGCTGCGGGCCGCGTGCTGACCGAAGGGGCGCAGGTCGTCATCGGCGGCAACGATCGCTATGAAAGCCTGTGTCGCCGGCACTGGCGCGAGGCAGCCGGCGATATCGCCGGCTGAAGAGAAAAGGCAGGGGGGGGGGGGTTCCCCCCCCCCCCCCCCGGGCCCCTCTACCCCCCCCCAAACTTCTGTGGGGGAGAAGG
>CAZIOT010000004.1:115322-192522 GCA_964540965.1 uncultured Rubellimicrobium sp.
CCCCCCGAGGATATTTGGGGACGAAGAATGAGGAATGAGAGCGTCTCTCGTTCATTCTTCGTCCAGAAATATCCCCGCCGGAGGCAACCTGAGGAGGAGCCGAAGGCGACGACGAGGCAAAGACTCTGCGCCGCAGGCGCGCGATCTAGTTGACCTGTTGCGGCGGCCGCCGCCCTTCGGCAAAGGCGATGATGTTGTCCAGCGCCATCTGCGCCATCGCCTGCCGGGTCTCGACCGTGGCCGATCCCAGATGCGGCAGCAGGACGCAGTTTTCCAGCGCCCGCAGCCGTTCCGGCACATGCGGTTCGCGGACATAGACATCGAGGCCGGCGCCGGCGATGCGGCGCTGTTCCAGCGCGTCGATCAACGCCTCTTCGTCCAGCACCTCGCCGCGGGCGATGTTGACCAGGATGCCCGAGGGCTTCATCGCGGCAATCGCCGCGGCATCGACAAGGTTGGTGTTTTCCGCCCCGCCGGGCACGGTGATGACGACGAAATCGGCCTCGGCCATCAGGTCGTGCAGGCTGTCCACCTGCCGCGCCGGCAGGTCCACCGCCTTCTTCGAGCGGTTGTAATAGATCACCGGCATGTCGAAACCGTAATGCCCGCGCCGCGCCACCGCCTGGCCGATACGGCCCATGCCGATCACGCCCAGAACCTTGCCGGTGACATGGGTGCCGAGCATCCCCTTGGGGCCAAAGCCGCCCCATTGCCCGGCCCGCAGCATCCGTTCGCCCTCGCCCGCGCGGCGCGCGGTGGACAGGATCAGGGTCCAGCCGATATCGGCGGTGGCATCGGTCAGCACATCGGGGGTGTTCGACACCGCCACGCCATGCGCCGCGGCGGCGGCCGCATCGATATGGCTGTAGCCGACGCCGAAATTTCCCAGCATTCGCGCGCGCGGGTTCGGCCCGGCCTTGGCAAAGGCGGCGGCGGTAAAGGCATCGCCCAATGTCGGCAGGATCAGGTCATGGGCGCCCAGCGCGGCCGCGGCCTCATCCTCGGTCAGGGGCGTGGTGCCGACCGTCACATCGAACAGACGGCGGGCCTGGTCCAGCACGGGATCAGCGATCGGGCGGGTGATCAGCAGCGATTTCAATGCAGTCGCCCTCCCAAAGGCACGTCCTGGTCCGGCCGGGCAAGGACCACGGCCCCGTTGGCATCCATCACGCCCAGCACCAGCACCTCGGACATGAAGGGTCCGATCTGGCGCGGCGGGAAATTGACCACGGCCAGAACCTGCGTGCCGACCAGCGTTTCCGGCGCGTAATGCACCGTCACCTGGGCCGAGCACCGCTTTTCCCCGATCTCGCCGCCAAAGTCGATCCAGAGCTTGATCGCCGGCTTGCGCGCCTCGGGAAAGGGTTCGGCGCGGGTGATGCGGCCCGCGCGCACGTCCACCTTCAGGAAATCGTCATAGGTTATCTCAGCCACGGGCAAGCTCCTCGGACCGGATCCGCGCCCGGTGAACCGCTTCGGGCACCAGCGCCGGAAAGCCGCGCGCCGGATCCATCAGCACCTCGAGCGCGGCCTGCGTGGTGCCGTTGGGCGAGGTGACGTTGATGCGCAACTGCGCCGGGCTGTCGTCCGATGCCTCGGCCAGCGCGCCGGCGCCGGCGACGGTGGCACGGGCGAGTTGCAGGGCAAGCGCGGGGGCCAGCCCCTCGGCCTCGGCCGCCTTGGCCATGCATTCGATCAGGTGGAACACATAGGCGGGGCCAGAGCCCGACACCGCCGTCACCGCGTCGATCTGGCCCTCGTTGTCCAGCCGCACCACCTGCCCCACCGCCGACAGCAGTTGTTCGGCAAGGTCGAGATGCGCCGGAGTCGCGTTCGCGTTGCCGATCATCGCGGTGATGCCGCGGCCGATGGCGGCGGGCGTGTTCGGCATCGAACGGATGATCGGCGAGCCGGCGCCGAACACGGTTTCATAGGTGGCGATGGTGGTGCCCGCGGCGACCGACAGGAACATCGTCGGCCCGCCGCCAAAACGCTGGATCGACGGCAGCGCGGCGCCCATCATCTGCGGCTTGACCGCGACCACGACGATGGCGGGGCTTGCGGGCAGGTCGGCGTTGACCCCCACGCCCTGCGCCCGCAGCCAGTCGGACGGGTTGGGGTCGATCACATGGACCGCAGCCGCCGGCAACCCGCCGCGCAGCCAGCCCGCCAGCATGGCGCCGCCCATCTTGCCGCAGCCCAGAAGCACCACGCCGCGGCGCGCCACATCATTCATATCCATCAGGAAACCCCGTTCCGCATCGCGCCGGACCGTAGGGCCGGGCCGCGGCCTTCGCAAGCCTCAGGCGCGGCCGTAGGCCTCGGCAATGGCGATCTGCATCGCCTGCGCCGGGCTGCGGTCGCCCCAGGTGGCAAGCTGGAAGGCCGGATAGAACCGTTCGCAGCCGGACAGGGCCGCGCGGATCATCACGTCGATCTGGTCGGGCGAGGCCATCTGTTCGCCGGCCAGGACAAGGCCATAGCGATAGACCATCAGCTTCTGTTCCGCCCACCAGGTAAAGGATCCGGTCCAGCAGGCATCGTTGACCCGGTTCAGAAGGTCGAGGATCTGCGGCAGCCGTTCCTCGGGCGGGTCCATCTCGTAGGTGCAGATCAGCCGCAGCGTCTGGTCATGGCCCGACCAGGCCAGCGTCAGCGAATAGGTGCGCCATTGGCCCTCGACCGCCATGGCGATCTGATCCTCGGCGATGCGGTCGAATTCCCAGTCGTGGTGTTCGGCGATGTGTTCGACCACATCAATCGGGTGCAGGTCGTCGGTTTCGAGGTAAAGCTCGGAAAGTGCCATCGGACGCCCCGCTGTTCATGGCCGCGGAGCCATTGCCTGCCCCTAGTGCTAGCCATCTGCCCCAAGGAACGTGGAAACCGCGCCCCCTGCCACAGAATATGGTGGGGGGCGGGCTTTGCTGTAAAGCAGTTTGTTGGGGATAAGGCGGGATCGGGCCACAAAATATGGGGGCAGCGGCCCGGAAAGATCAGCCCCTGGCCTCGAGCGCGGCGATCCGGGCCTTCAGGGCCTCGTTCTCTTCCCGGGCAAGGCGGGCCATTTCGCGCACCGCGTCGAATTCCTCGCGCGTGACGAAATCGCGGTCGGCCAGCCAGCGGTCGATCAGCGATTTCATCGCGTTCTGCGCCTCGTCCCGGGCGCCCTGGGCCACGCCCATGGCATTGGTCATCAGTTTCGACAGGTCGTCGAGAATCTTGTTGCTGGTCTGCATCTGCGCCTCCGTGCCTTCTGTCGATATGGGGGCGGGCGGCCGGGGCCGCAAGCCGGTCAGCGCCGCCGGAAGGTCAGGTAATGCGGAGTGCGGCCTTCGCGGAACGCCTTCTGTTCATAGCGGGTCGACAGCCAGTCGTCCCAGGCCCGGTCCATCGGGTGATCCACCCGCGTGAACCCGGCGGGCGGCACCTCCTCGAGCGTCTGGCGGACGTAATCGGGGATGTCGGTCGCGACGCGGAATTCGGCGTCCGGCGCCATGACCCGGTAGAGCGGGCCAAGATGGTCGGGGGTGACAAAGCGGCGGCGGTGGTGGCGCGCCTTGGGCCAGGGATCGGGATAGTTGAGAAAGGCCTTGGCGATGCTGGCATCGGGCAGCACGTCGAACAGGTCGCGCACATCGCCGGGATGCAGCGCCAGGTTGGTGACCCCGGCATCGCGGATCTTGCCCAGAAGCATGGCGACGCCGTTGACGAAGGGCTCGGCCCCGATGATCGCCATCCCGGGGTGGCGGGCGGCCATGTGGACCAGGTGTTCGCCGCCGCCGAAACCGATTTCAAGCCAGATCGGGCGGTCGCCGAACCGGGCGCGCAGGTCGATCGGCAGCCGGTCGGGGTTTTCGGCCCAGCCGGCGCCGGTCAGCGTCAGCGGCCCGAGGTCATGCTCAAGCGCGGCTTTCTGGCCGGGGCGCAGGGTCTTGCCATGCACGCGGCCATAGAAATTGCGCCAGGGCGCGCCCGAGGGGTGGTGACGCGGGTCTTTCGGATTGACGGGATCGCTCATGCGCGCCCTCCTAGGGCGGGCGATCCGGTGCCGCAAGGCGTTTTCCGCAACGGAAAACGCAAACGGAGCCCGCAGCGGGCTCCGTTCCGGCCCCTCGCACAGGAACCGACTTCAGACCGCGCGGCGCAGTGCGTCGGCCAGATCGGTGCGTTCCCACGAAAAGCCGCCGTCCTCTTCCGGGGCGCGGCCGAAATGGCCATAGGCGGACGTGCGGGCATAGATCGGGCGGTTCAGGCCCAGTTGCAGGCGGATGCCGCGCGGGGTCAGGTCCATGACCTGATCGAGCGCGCGTTCCACCGCCGCCGCGTCGACAGCGCCGGTCCCGTGCAGGTCGGCATAGATCGACAGCGGCCGCGCCACGCCGATGGCATAGGACAGCTGGATCGTGCAGCGGTCGGCCAGCCCCGCCGCCACCACGTTCTTGGCCAGATAGCGCGCGGCATAGGCGGCCGAGCGGTCGACCTTGGTCGGATCCTTGCCCGAGAAGGCACCGCCGCCATGCGGCGCGGCGCCGCCATAGGTGTCGACGATGATCTTGCGCCCGGTCAGGCCCGCGTCGCCATCCGGCCCGCCGATGACGAAACAGCCGGTCGGGTTGATCCACCATTGCGTCGCATCGGTCAGCCAGCCCTCGGGCAGGACGTCGCGGATATGGGGTTCGACGATGGCGCGGATGTCGGCCGACGATTGCGCCTCGCTCTCGTGCTGGGTCGACAGCACGATCGAGGTGACCTCGACCGGCTTGCCGCCGGCATAGCGCAGCGAGAGCTGCGACTTGGCGTCGGGGCGCAGCAACGGCTCGGCGCCGGATTTGCGCACCTCGGCCAGGCGGCGCAGGATGGCATGGGCATACTGGATCGGCGCCGGCATCAGATCCGGCGTCTCGCGCGTGGCATAGCCGAACATGATGCCCTGGTCGCCGGCACCTTCGTCCTTGCCTTCGCGGGCATCGACGCCCTGGGCGATATGCGCGGATTGTTCGTGCAGAAGGTTCGTCACCTCGACGGTGCGCCAGTGGAACTTGTCCTGTTCATAGCCGATGTCGCGGATCGCATCGCGGACGATGCTGTCCACCCGGTCCTTCATCTCGAGCAGTTTCGCCTGATCCGACAGGCCGACCTCGCCGCCGACAACGACGCGGTTGGTGGTGGCAAAGGTTTCGCAGGCGACCCGTGCCTCGGGCTGAACGGTCAGGAAGGCGTCAAGGACGGAATCGGAAATCCGGTCGCACAATTTGTCGGGATGCCCCTCGGACACGGATTCCGAGGTGAACACATAGTCGAGACGGGACATGGGGAACGCTCCATTGGATTTGACCCGCCACGCCAGGAAGCCGTTGTGACGGGATTGTGGGATTGGCCTATCGTTCCGGGAGGCCGGGGTCAATGGCGCTGCGCCTGCGGGCGACAAGCAGCACCAGCCAGGCCGCGATCAGGGCCGCCACGGGCCAGTCGCCGCTGCGGGAATAGGGCGTCGGCGGCAGGGCCGCGGGCAGCGCCGCGTCGATGCGGCCGGCGTTGCCAAGGGGCAGGCTGTCGACCACCCCTCCCCGCGCGTCGATCACCGCCGAGACGCCGGTATTGGCCGCCCGCACCATCGGCAACCCGGTCTCGATCGCGCGCAGGCGGCCCAACGCCAGATGCTGATAGGGGCCGGCGAAACGGCCGAACCAGGCGTCATTCGTCACCACCATCAGGAACCGCGGCCGTTCCGGCGCGGCAAGGATTTCCTGCGGGAAGATGGTTTCATAGCAGATCAGCGGCATCGCGGTGCCGATGCCGGGAATGGCGATCACCGCCGGCCCGGTGCCTGCGGCATAGCCGCCGCCCTCGGCCGCGGCGAGGCCGCGGATACCGAAGCGCGCCATCAGATCGCCGAAGGGGACGTATTCGCCGAAGGGCACAAGGTGATGCTTGTCATAGGTCGCAGCCACGCTGCCATCGGGCTGCAGCAGGACCAGACTGTTGTAGTAGAACGGGCCTTCGTCGCGCATCACCCCCAGCACCACCGGCGCGCCCTGCCCGGCGGCGGCGATCACCGGCAGGACATCCGTCATACTGTCGAGAAGCCAGGGCAGCGCGGTTTCCGGCCAGACCACCAGATCGGGGGCGTCGGGTTCGGCCGACAGGTCAAGCAGGCGGCGGGAATAGTGCGGGATCTGGTCGGGGTTGTCCTTGTCGGCCTGCGCGACATTCGGTTGCACCAGGCGGATCACCGGCGCCCCGGGGTCGGGCTGCGGCGCCGGGCCGGGGGCAAGCGCCAGATCGGCGGCAACCACCGCCAGCAGCGGCAGCGCCGCCATGGCCTTGCCCGCCGGCGTCGGCCGGGCCGCCGCGACGGCGACCAGCCCGGCCGCCACCAGCGTCACGAGAGTCAGCCCCTGCGCCCCCCACAGCGCCGCGGTCTGCCCCAGCCCGCTGCCGATCCAGACATGGCCGACCAGGGCCCAGGGAAAGCCGGTGAAGATATAGGACCGCAGCAGTTCCGCCGCCGCCAGCGCCGGGACCAGCGCCAAAGGTCGGCGCAGGGCGGTTGCCCCGGCAAAGGCCGCGCCCCAGAACAGCGCCAGCCCGCCGGTCATGAAGATCAGGCCGAACGGCGCCATCCAGCCATGCCGGTCGGGATCGACCAGGAACGGGTTGAAAATCCAGTGGATGGTGACAAGGAAATAGCCAAAGCCCGCCAGCCAGCCGCGGGCAAAGCCCGCGCGCCAGCCCGGGGGCAGCCCCAGCCAGATCAGCGCGGCCAGCGCCACAAGCGTCGCCCAGGGCAGGCCGAAGGGCACCTGCCCCAGCCCCGCCACCGCGCCCAGGGCAAAGGGCAGCGCCAGCCGCACCGGGCGGGACAGGCCGGATAGGCGGTCAGCCATCATCCTCGGGCAGGATCCAGTCCTGCGGCAGACGCACGCGCAGGCGCAGGATGCGGCGGGGATCGGCGTCGATCACCTCGAACTCGGGGCCGTCGGGATGGACGATGACCTCGCCCTTGCCGGGAACATGGCCGGCAAGCATGAAAACAAGGCCGCCCAATGTGTCGATATCCTCGGCGTCGATGCGCGCGTGAGCGGTCAGGGCGTGGCCGATGGCGCGTTCGAACTCCTCGACCTCGGTCGTCGCTTGCGCCAGCCAGATGCCGGGGCGTTCCTCGTGGAAGGCGGCGTCGGTTTCGTCGTCATGTTCGTCGTCGATGGCGCCGACCACGGTTTCGACCAGATCCTCGATCGTCACCAGCCCGTCGGTGCCGCCGTATTCGTCGATCACCAGCGCCATATGGGTGCGCTCGGCCTGCATCTTCTGCAGAAGGACGCTTGCCTGCATCGAGGGCGGCACGAACAGCAGCGGCCGCAACAGGGCGCGCAGGTCGAATTCGGTCGCCTCGGCGCGGAAACCGTGGCGCAGCGCAAAGTCCTTGAGGTTCACAAGGCCGATCGCGTGGTCCAGCTCGCCGTCATAGACCGGAATCCGGGTCAGGCCGGTGTCGCGAAACGTCGTCACCAGATCGTCGAAGGCGATGGTGACGGGGACAGCGACGATCTCGGTCTTGGGCACGGCCACGTCATCGACCCGCAGCTTGCGCAGGTTGAGGATGCCGGGCATCGGCAGGGTGGCATGAAGCGCGGGGGCGGCCACGGGGGTTGCGGGTTCGGGCGGGGCGAACACCTCGCGCAGGCGGGAAAACAGCCCGCCGCGACTTTGGCCGCCGGAAGGGTCGGGTTCGTCGGCGTCCGCGGAATCGGACAAGGGTCCGGCGGGCGCATCAGGGGTATAGGCCATGGTCTCCTTCCTTGCGGGGACGGTCGGGCCGCCCCCGGAGTGCGAATCACGCCGCCTGATATGGGTCCGCGACACCCAGTTTGCCAAGCACCCCGGTTTCGATCCCTTCCATCAGCGCGGCATCCGCGTCGCGTTCATGGTCGAAACCCAGAAGATGCAGTGTGCCATGCACCAGAAGATGCAGGGCATGGTCGGTCAGGGTCTTGCCCGCCGCCTCGGCCTCGGCCGCGCAGGTTTCCCAGGCGATGGCGATGTCGCCAAGCTCGGGATCGCCGCCCGCCGCGGGCAGGCGCGGCATGGCGCCGGCGACTGCCGCGCCGCGTTCGGCCGAAGGCCAGGACAGCACATTGGTCGGTTGCGGCTTGCCGCGGAAATCGGCGTTCAGTTCGGCAATCCGGGCGTCGTTGCAGGCCAGAAGGCTGATCTCGAACGCCTCGGGATCAAGGTGCAGATGGTCCAGCACCGCCCGCGCTGCGGTATCGGCAAGCCGGTCAAGATCCAGCGCGTCCCAGCGGTGGTCCTCGGTCAGGCAATCGACGATCATGGACGGCTGCGCCCCACTATCCCTGGCTTTCGGCATCGGCATCATAGGCGGCGATGATCTGCGCCACCAGCGGATGCCGCACCACGTCTTTCGCGGTGAAATAGTTGAAGCTGATCCGGTCGATGCCCTTGAGCAGCCGCTCGGCCTCGACCAGGCCGGAATTGGTGCCGCGCGGCAGGTCGATCTGGGTGCGGTCGCCGGTGATGACCATGCGGCTGCCTTCGCCCAGACGGGTCAGGAACATCTTCATCTGCATCGTGGTGGCGTTCTGCGCCTCGTCCAGCACGACATAGGCGTTCGACAGCGTGCGGCCGCGCATGAAGGCCAGGGGCGCGATCTCGATCACCTTTTCCTCGAGCATCTTCTGCACCTGCTTTTGCGGCAGGAAATCGTTCAGCGCGTCATAAAGCGGCTGCATGTAGGGATCGACCTTTTCCTTCATGTCGCCGGGCAGGAAACCAAGCCGCTCGCCCGCCTCGACCGCCGGACGGCTGAGGACGATCCTGTCGACATGGCCGCCAAGGAACATCGAGACGCCGACCGCGACGGCCAGATAGGTCTTGCCGGTGCCGGCAGGGCCAATGCCGAAGGCCAGCTCATGCTCGTGCAGGTTGCGGACATAGGCCTTTTGCGCCTCGGTCCTCGGTTCGACCAGCTTGCGGCGGGTCTGGATTTCCACCCGGCCGCCTTCTGCAAACATTTCCATCTGCCGCCCCGTTGCTGCCGCCGCTGCCGGCCCGCCCATGCGCAATTCGCGGTCGATGTCGGCGCGGTCGACGCTGCGCCCCGCCTCGAGCCTTGCATAAAGCGCGTTCAGCACCCGTGCCGCCGCCTTCTGCCCCTCGAGGTCGCCGATCACCGACAACCGGTTGCCGCGGTGCAGGACATGGACCTGAAGCCGGTCCTCTATCATGGCAAGGTTGCGGTCGTATTCGCCGCAGAGCAGCGCCAGATGACGGTTGTCGGGAAATTCGAGGATCGTCTCGGACGGCGTGGCAATGGTCAAACAGGTCTCCCTTGCTTCTGGGGTCAGGGTGGCAACTTCCCGGGGCCGTGACAAGTCAGCCTGACGCCCATGACACCGAAATGACGAAAAAGGCCGCGGACGGTTCCGCGGCCTTGCCAATTTCAGGGCAGTCCCCGCCACGCCACCGGGCGGGCCGGACCTGTGCCGTGCCGGTGGTCAGTTGGCGCGAGCGCCAATCAGCGCACCATAAGCCCCGCCGCTGGAGGTGGGGATCCAGTCGCGGATGCCGGCATCGGGCGTCTGGTATTCGCGCACGACCGAGCCGGGCGGGTAGAGGTTGTTGCAGATCGGCAGCCCGGTCACGGCATCGCGCCGGCGGCCGGCATAACCTTCGACGCCATCGTCCATCAGCCAGGCCTGGCAGCCATCGGGGTCATAGGCCACCGCCGGCATGGTTTCGGACGCCAGTGGCACGCTGTCGGTGCCCTGGTCATAGGGCCGCGCGATCACCGGCAATTCGCCGTTCGGGCCGATACCGGGGTTCGGAGCGAGACAGCCCGAGAGCGCAAGGCCCACGACGACCATCAAGGGAGCGGTCAGGAACCTTGCCATCTTACCACCTGTAGCAAACGATTTCGACGCGACGGTTCTGGGTCATGCCCTCGGCCGTCGAATTGGTCGCCCGCGGCCGGGTTTCCCCGAAACCGATCACCCGTTCGACCACCACACCCGCCTCGCGCGCCACCTGATAGACGGAATTGGCACGGCGTTCCGACAGGGCCTGGTTGTATTCAAGCGAGGCCCGCGCGTCGGTGTGGCCATAGATCGAATACGAGAACGCCCCCGAGGAGCGGAAGAAGTCCAGCAGCCGGCGGTGCCCTTCGGCGGTCAGCGTATGGCCGTCGGTCGGGAACAAGGTGTCGGTCGGGGCGACAAGGCAGGTGTCGACCTGAAGGCAGACCGGCAGGCCGGTTTCCGGATCAACCCGGTCAAGCATGTAGCCTTCGATCCCGCCATCGGCATACCAGTACATGCAGCCATCGGGGGCGACCCAGACGCCCCAGTCGATCAGCGCCTGCGCCGACGGCAGTTGCTGGGCGGTTGCGGCCGCCGTACCCAGCGACAGGGCAGCCATTGCCACCGCCGCAATCCCCATCCGCGTTTTCCTCATCGCCTCCGCCATCCCCCGTAATCCGCGCCGGACCAGATCGCGACGCCTTCACAACACCATTCGGCACGCAGGGTGCGGCCGTTACGTCAAGGTGTCACGCGGATTCATGGTCAATGCAACAGGAAATACCCAAGGATTGTTGGCCGGTTCGAAACATTCCACAGGATTTGGGGCCGCTGTGCGAAATCCCGCACCGGAATGCGGCCGCATCGCGACAAGCCAGTGTCAGGCGGCCTGTCCCCGGACCAGTTCGCCCGCCAGCGAATGCGCCGCCGAGCCGGTGATGCGCACGCGGCGAATCTGCCCGCGCAGGTCGCCCGGTTCGGACAGGAACACCGGGTGCAGGTGGTCGGACTTGCCCACCCATTGCCCCGCCATGCGGCCCGGCTTCTCGAACAGCACCCCGACCTCGCGCCCGACCATCGCCTCCTGCGCGGCGCGGGCCTGCGCCTCGATCAGCGCCTGAAGCCGGTGCAGGCGGTCGTCCAGAACCTCGGCCGGCAGTTCGGGGCGTTCGGCGGCAGGGGTGCCGGGGCGGGCGGAATACTTGAAGGAAAACGCCGCGCCGAAATTCACCGCCCGGATCAGGTCCATCGTCTCGGCAAATTCCGCCTCGGTCTCGCCGGGGAAGCCGACGATGAAGTCGGACGACAGCAGGATATCGGGCCGCGCCGCCCGGATCCGCCCGATCAGGTGCAGATACTGCTCGGCGGTGTGCTTGCGGTTCATCGCCTTCAGCACCCGGTCGGCCCCCGATTGCACCGGCAGGTGCAGATAGGGCATCAGCTTGGCCTCGTCGCCATGGGCGGCGATCAGGGCGTCGTCCATGTCATTGGGATGGCTGGTGGTATAGCGGATGCGGTCCAGCCCGTCGATGCGGGCAAGGCTGCGCACCAGCGCCGCCAGCCCGCCCTCGGCCCCATGCCAGCCGTTGACGTTCTGGCCCAGCAGCGTGATCTCGCGCACGCCGGCATCGACCAGCGCCCGCGCCTCGTCCAGCACGCGGGACAGCGGGCGGCTGACCTCGGCGCCGCGGGTATAGGGCACGACGCAGAAGGCGCAGAACTTGTCGCACCCCTCCTGCACGGTCAGAAAGGCGGTGGGGCCGCGGCTTGCCCTGGGCCGGGCGGAAAGATGGGAGAACTTGTCCTCGGCCGGAAAGTCCGTGTCGACGACCTTGGCCCCGCCGCTGGCCGCCCGCGCCATCTCGGGCAGGCGGTGATAGCTTTGCGGCCCGACCACCAGATCGACCAGCGGCATCCGTTTCAGGATTTCCTCGCCCTCGGCCTGCGCCACGCAGCCGGCGACGCCGATCTTCAGATCCGGTCTTGCCTGTTTCAGCGGCTTGAGCCGGCCAAGGTCGGAATAGACCTTTTCCGCCGCCTTCTCGCGGATATGGCAGGTGTTGAGCAGCACCATGTCCGCGTCCTCGACCACATCGGTGGTCACATAGCCCTCGGCCCCCATGGCCTCGGCCATGCGTTCGCTGTCATAGACGTTCATCTGACAGCCATAGGTCTTGACGTAGAGCTTTTTCGGCGCGGCGGTCATGGCGTTTCCCGAAGGGCGGCAGGTCGTCTGTCTAGCCCGCGGGGGGGCGTCTTGCAATGCGGCCGCGATTGGCGGAACACTCGCGGAAAAAGGATGGGCGGCGATGGGCAAGAGCTTTGGATCCCTGCGGGCGTTCCTCGAGGACGGCAAGGACCTGCTGGCCAAGGGGCCGGTAGGGCTTGTGCTGGCCGAAGACGCGGTCGAGATCGGATCGACCCTGCGCCACCACCTCGATTCCGGCTTCCGGTCGCTGGTTCTGTTCGCCTCGCCCGATCTGGACCTGCCGCCCCTGCCCGATGCCGCGGTGCATCTGGTGCGTTGCGAGGCGGCCGGTGACGACAGGCTGGAACAGATCGTCAACGGCTGCATCGGTGCGGCGCCGGCGGGGACGTGGCTGTATTACTGCTATAACGCCGAATACCTGTTCTTTCCGTTCTGCGAACACCGCAGCGTCGGCGAGATGCTGCAGTTCGTCACCGAAGAGCGGCGCGATTCGGTCCTGACCTATGTCGTCGACCTTTATGCCGGCGATCTTGTCCGCCATCCGGCGGCAGTCGCGCTCGAGGATGCCTGGCTGGACCGGGCGGGCTATTACGCGCTGGCGCGGTCGGGCGGCGGCGGGCCCTCGCCCGAACGGCAACTTGATTTCTTTGGCGGCCTGCGCTGGCGGTTCGAGGAACATATCCCCGCGCCAAAGCGCCGCATCGACCGTGTGGCGCTGTTCCGCACCGCGCCGGGGCTGCGCCTGCGCGGCAACCACACGTTCAACATCGCCGAATACAATACCTATGCCTGCCCCTGGCACCATTCACTGACCGCCTCGATCTGTTCCTTCCGCACCGCCAAGGCGCTGAAGCGCAATCCGGGGTCGACCTACGACATCCATTCCTTCCGCTGGCACAATTCGACACCTTTCGAATGGCATTCGCGGCAGCTGCTGGATCTGGGGCTGATGGAGCCGGGGCAGTGGTTCTAACGTGCGTAAGGTGGGTCAAGACCCACCTTACCCGCCGCCGGCCAATAGCCCGCCACCCGCGGCTCGGCCACAGCCCCCCGCGCCCGGTCGCGGTGGATCGAGGAATGCGGCCAGTCGGACGCCCGCCTGACCAGCCCTGCCCTCACCGGCGCGGTGACGCAGAAATGCCGGTGCAGCGCCAGGTCGCCCTCATCGCGGATCAGGTGTTCCCAGAACCGGCGCTGCCAGATGCCGCGCTCTCCCTTCCGCGCGAGCGAGGGGCGCAGGTCGGTGACCACCGGCATCTGCCGCGCGAAGGCCGATTTTATCAGCCGCCAGCGGGCGGAAAAGTCGCTGTCGCCGGGCGGCAGGGTCCAGATCATATGCGCCTCGGCCGGCAGGACCACGGCGGCGTCGATTTCGAACGGCCAGCGGGCGCGGGCCAGCGCCACGGCGGCGCGCAGCACTGCGATTTCGTCGACAAGCAGCCGCGCGGCAGGGTCGGCCAGCCGCACGGTAAAGAACCAGGTGCCGCCGGGGCGGTAGAATCGGCGGTAGTCGGACATGGGCTGCCCCCCCGTTTGCGCCGGGTCAGGCTGGCATGAGAGTGGTTAACGGGTGGTAAAGGTAAGGTGGGTCTTGACCCACCCTACTTGCGGCGCAGCCGGATCACCACATCGACGGCCGCGATCTCGGCCCCTTCGGGCGCATCGGGCAGGCGGCGGATGTCAAGCTGGGCCGAGGGCGCGTCGGTCAGCGTCGCGGTATCTTCCCAGTAGAAATGCGGATGGTCGGTCATGTTGGTGTCGAAATAGCTTTTCGACCCGTCGACGGTGATTTCCCGCAGCAGACCCGCGGCGCAGAAGGCGCCGAGGGTGTTATAGACGGTGGCAAGCGACACCGCCTCGCCCGCCGCCTCGGCCGCGGCATGAAGGCTTTCGGCGGTGACATGGCGATCATGCCCATCGCCGACAAGCAGCGTGGCCAAGGCCAGCCGCTGCCGCGTCGGGCGCAGCCCGGCCCGGCCCAGCCAGATCGTGCCGCGTTCCATCGCGACACCTTCAAATGTCACATCATCCCGTGCCATGCCCCCGCATTAAGGCGCGACGGCAGAGTATTTCAATCGGAATCGGCGCTTTTTGCCGAAAATGGCGGCACGGCGCCGCCGGAACGCCCCCGTCCCCGCCCTTGCCCTCGTTCCGGGCGGGGTGATAGAGGGACGGGGACCAAGGGGATAAAGAAGGACGATCCGCCGCATGGCCCTGTATCCGCGCCAGTTCGACAAGGAGGCGCTGCTTGCCTGTGCCCGCGGCGAGCTTTTCGGCCCCGGCAATGCCCAGTTGCCGGAACCGCCGATGCTGATGATGGACCGCATCACCGATATCTCCGGCGACGGCGGCGCCCATGGCAAGGGCCATGTCGTGGCGGAATTCGACATCAATCCCGACCTGTGGTTCTTTGCCTGCCACTTTCCCGGCAATCCGATCATGCCCGGCTGCCTTGGCCTTGACGGGTTGTGGCAGTTGGCCGGCTTCAATCTGGGCTGGCGCGGCTGGCTGGGGCGCGGCTATGCCCTGGGCGTGGGCGAGGTCAAGCTGACCGGCATGGTCCGCCCCGACCGCAAGCTTTTGACCTATTACGTCGATTTCACCAAGGCCGTGCAGACGCGCCGCCTGACCATGGGCGTCGCTGACGGCCGGGTCGAGGCCGATGGCGAGGTGATCTATCAGGTCAAGGACATGAAGGTGGCGCTGAGCGGGGCCTGAGGCAGCGCAGCAAAAGGGCGGCGGGACGTGGGTTTCAGGATCAGCTACATCGCCAGCCCCGTCGCCCCCGAAGTCCTTGCCGCGGCCGTCAACCTTGCCGTCGCGGGCGAAAGCGATGCGTTACCCGAACGCGGCTGGTGGGTGGCGCGGTTGCGCGACAGCGGCTGGTCGATCCTGTGGTGCGCCGATCAGGGCTTTGCCGAGGCGAACCGCGCGGCGCTCCTTGATCTGTCCCACCGGGCCGAGGTGATCTTCTGCGAAATCGACGAGACCACGATGTGGTCCGCGGCCGAGGCCCTGTCGGCCGGCGCCAGCCTGTGGCGCGTCACCCATGCCGGCGATGGTGAGGACCATTTCGACCTTTCGGTTCAGGGATCGCCGCCCGCCAGCCTTGCCGGGTTCCGCAGCGCGCGGGAACAGGAACAGCGCGAAGATGACGGCACCGTCGATTTCATCTTCGAGGTGCCGCAGGATCTGGCGACGGAACGGCACGGCTTTCGCCACGATGACCCTTTTGACCCGCAGCGGGTCGGGCGTTTCCTGCGGCTCGACCCGCCGCAGGGGCGCAGGCGCGGCCTTTTCGGCCTGTTCCGCCGCGCGTGACGCCTGCGTTCTGCCGGCGGCCCTGCCCTACCTGCTTGCCCCGTTTCCGCGCCTGCCATACACAGGCATGAACTTTCAAGGAGGCCACCATGCGGCGCGTCGTCGTCACCGGGATCGGCATCGTCTCGCCCATCGGCAATTCCGCGGCCGAGGTTGCGGCCGCGCTGAAGGCCGGCCGCTCGGGGGTCGAGTTTTCGCCGCAGATGGCGGAATACGGCTTTCGCAGCCAGGTGGCCGGCACGCTCAAGATCGACCCGGCCGAACATGTCGACAAGCGCAAGATGCGCTTCATGGGGCCGGGGGCGGCCTATTCCTATATCGCGATGGAACAGGCGATCGCCGATGCCGGCCTGACCGAGGCCGAGGTCAGCCACGAACGCACCGGCGTCATCGCCGGATCGGGCGGGCCGTCGACCAGCGCGCTGTTCGCCGCGCATCAGGCGGTGCTGAACAGCGGCAGCCCCAAGAAGATCGGCCCCTTTGCGGTGCCGAAGGGCATGTGTTCTACGGTGGCGGCCAACCTGTCGACCGCGTTCCGGATCAAGGGGATGAGCTATTCCATCACCTCGGCCTGTTCGACCAGCCTGCATTGTATCGGCGCCGCGGCCGAACAGATCGCCATGGGCAAGCAGGATGTGATGTTCGCCGGCGGCGGCGAGGAGCTGGACTGGACGCTGTCCTGCCTGTTCGACGCGATGGGCGCGATGTCGTCGAAATACAATGACACGCCCGAACGCGCCTCGCGCGCCTTCGATGCCACGCGCGACGGCTTTGTCATCGCCGGCGGCGGCGGCATTGTCGTACTCGAGGATCTGGACCGCGCCCGCGCCCGCGGCGCCCGGATCTATGCCGAAGTCACCGGCTTTGCCGCGACCAGCGACGGTCATGACATGGTGGCCCCCTCTGGCGAGGGCGGCGAACGCGCCATGCGGCTGGCCATGTCCACCCTGCCCCGTGACCGCACCATCAGCTATATCAACGCCCACGGCACCTCGACCCCGGTCGGCGATGTGGGCGAGGTCGAGGCGGTGCGCCGGGCCTTTGCCGGCCGGGTGCAGCCGCCGATATCCTCGACGAAAAGCATGACCGGCCATTCGCAGGGTGCCACCGGCGCGCAAGAGGCGATCTATTGCCTGCTGATGCTGCGCGACGATTTCATCGCCCCCTCGATCAATGTCGAAACCCTCGACCCGGCGCTGCGGCCGGGCGAGATTGCGACGACACTGGTCGAAAACGCCGGGCTCGACACCGTGATGACCAATTCCTTCGGCTTTGGCGGCACCAACGGCTCCATGCTGCTGTCGCGACTTCAGGACTGATTTTTCAGGAAAGTTCCTTCTCATGGCTTTCGATCTGACAGGAAAACGCGCTCTGGTGATGGGCGTGGCCAATGACCGCTCCATCGCCTGGGGCATCGCGCGGGCCTTGCATGCGGCGGGGGCGGAACTGGCCTTCACCTATCAAGGCGAGGCGTTCGGCAAGCGGGTGCAACCGCTCGCCGCCTCGCTGGGTTCCGATTTCCTGGTCGACGCCGATGTGATGGACGACGACAGCCTCGACCGCGCCTTTGCCGCGGTGAAGGATCGCTGGGGCGGGCTCGACATTCTGGTCCATGCCATCGCCTATTCCGACAAGGACGAGCTGACCGGGCGCTTCATCAACACCAGCCGGCAGAACTTTCGCAATTCGCTGTCGATCTCGTGCTTTTCGCTGATCGACGTCGCCCGCCGCGCGCATGAGCTGATGACGCCCGGCGCGTCGATCCTGACCCTGACCTATCAGGGATCGAACCGGGTGACGCCGAACTACAACGTGATGGGCGTGGCCAAGGCGGCGCTCGAGGCGGCGGTGCGTTATCTCGCCAACGACCTTGGGCCCGAGGGGATTCGTGTCAACGCCATCTCGCCCGGCCCGATGAAGACGCTGGCCGGTGCCGCCATCGGCGGGGCGCGGGCCACCTTCCGCCATACCGAGGCGAACGCGCCCTTGCGCGCCAATGCCACGCTTGACGCCATCGGCGGCACCGCGGTCTGGCTGTGTTCCGACGCCGGCGCCTGCACCACCGGCGAGGTCATCCTGGTCGACGGCGGGTTCCATGTTCTGGGCATGCCGCAGCCCGAGAACCTGTGACGCAACCTTGCGCGCGGCGGGCACCTGCGCTAGTCAGGCCGCGTCGCGGGTGTTGTGTAATGGTAAGACCCTAGCCTTCCAAGCTAGAGACACGGGTTCGATTCCCGTCACCCGCTCCAGCCCCATCATTTCCGGACCGCGCCTGCCCTACTGGTGGCGCAACGCCTCGATCGGGTCGAGCGCGGCAGCCGCCCGCGCCGGGAAATAGCCGAACACCACGCCGACCAGCCCGGAAAAGCCAAAGGCCATGGCGACCACCGCCGGATCGGGGACGAAGGGGATCGCCATATAGACCGTCGCGCCCCAGGCGATGCCCAGTCCGGCCAGAATCCCGGCCAGCCCGCCCAGCACCGACAGCACCACCGCCTCGACCAGGAACTGCATCAGAACCTGCCGCGCCTCGGCGCCGACCGCCAGCCTGATGCCGATCTCGCGGGTGCGTTCGGTCACGCTGACCAGCATGATGTTCATGATGCCGATACCGCCGACCAGCAGGCTGACCGCGGCGACCGAGGACAGAAGTCCGGTCAGCACATCGTTCACGCCGGTCAGCATCTCGGCGAACTGGCGCTGGTCGCTGATGTTGAAATCGTCGGGCTTGCCGAATGCGATGCGGCGGCGGTCGCGCATCAGGTCGGTGACGGCGGCGATGCCGTCCTCGAGCGTCACGCCTTCGGCAAAACCGATGGAGACCTGGTTGAAATCGTTGCTGCCCATCAGCCGCCGCATCACCGCCCGCGCCGGCATCAGCACGCCGTTGTCCTGGTCCTGGCCAAAGGTCGACGACCCCTTTTCGGCATAGGTGCCGATCACCGGGCAGGATACCGCGCCGATGCGCATCATCTGTCCGACCGGATCCAGCCCGCCGAACAGGCTGCGCGCGACGGTGGCGCCGATGATGCAGACCGGCACGCCGCCGCGATCCTCGGCATCGGAAAAGCCGCGGCCCGAGGCAAGGGTGTAATTGCCCAGAGTCAGGTAATCGGCAAAGGCGCCCGTTACCTGCGTCGCGATGTTCGCGTTGCCCGCCACCGCCGTCCGCGTGCTGTTCATCACCGGCGAGGCGGCCTCGACCGCCGGCAGGGCGGCGATGGCCTCGACATCGTTCAGACGGAACGGACGGGCGGGGCCGCCGGTCGGCGGGCCCATGCGCTGCGCGCCGGCGCGCATGAAGGCGACATTGGTGCCCAGGCCCTCGATATTCGCCGTCACCTGCGCCGACGACCCCTGCCCGATGGTCACCATGGCGATGACCGCCGCCACGCCGATGACCACGCCCAGCACGGTCAGGAAGGATCGCATCAGGTTGCGCCGGATCGACCGCAGGGCAAGGCGGAAGGTTTCAAACAGCATGACGTGGCCCCGCGCCGGCATTGTCCTGCGCATGGTCGCGGGTCACCTGCCCGTCGACGAATTCGACCATGCGCCCGGCATAGGCGGCCATGTCGGGTTCATGCGTGACCATGACGATGGTCTGGCCCGATCCGCGGTTCAGGTCGCGCAGAAAGCCCATGATCTCGTGGCTGCGATGGGTGTCCAGCGCCCCGGTCGGTTCATCGGCAAGGATCACCTTCGATCCGCCGGCAAGGGCGCGGGCGATGGCGACGCGCTGTTGCTGGCCGCCCGACAGTTGCGAGGGGTCATGCCCCTCGCGCCCCTTCAGGCCCACCCGGTCCAGCGCCGCCTGCGCCATGGCGATGCGTTCGTCGCGCGGCACCCGTTTGTAGATCAGGGGCAGTTCGACATTTTCCAGCGCGGTCATCCGCGGCAGCAGGTTGAAGCCCTGGAAGATGAAGCCAAGGTAGTGCCGGCGAAGCAGCGCGCGGGCGTCCCGGTCCAGCGTCCCGACCGCCGCGCCCGCGAACAGGTAGTCGCCCCTGGTCGGCCGGTCGAGGCAGCCGATGATGTTCATGGCCGAGGATTTCCCCGACCCCGACGGCCCCATGACGGCAACGAATTCGCCCTCGGCAATGGTCAGGTCGACGCCGCGCAGGGCATGGACCAGCGCCTCACCCGCGCCATAGCTGCGCCAGACGCCGCGGAATTCGATCAGCGGCGCCGCCATTCAACCCGGCCTTTCGCCACTGCGCTGGCCGGTGATGACCAGATCCCCGGCCGCCAGATCGTCGGACGTGACCACGGTTCGGCTGCCGTCGCTGTCGCCGATGGCGACCTCGACCCGCACCGCCCTGTCGCCGCGCAGCACCCAGACCGAGCGGCCATCCGCCGTCCCCGCCTGTTCGCGCGGGCGCGAGGGCATGACAAGGCCGGCAAGCCCGCCGGGGCCGCCGCCGCCCTGCGGCGCCACCCGCGGCGGCGCATAGCGCAGCGCGGCATTGGGCACCGACAGCACGCCTTCGGTGCGGGCGACGGTAATCGTCGCGGTCGCGGTCATGCCGGGGCGCAAAAGCGCCTCGGAATTCTCGACCGCCAGCACCGCCTTGTAGGTGACGACGCCATCGGTGGTTTCCGGCGCAAAGCGCACCGACACGACCTGCGCGGGAAAGCTGCGGCCCGGAAAGGCATCGACGGTGAAACTTGCCGGCTGGTCGGCGGCGACGCGGCCGATATCGGCCTCGGCCACATCGACCTGCACTTCCATCCGCCGCAGATCCTCGGCCAGCGTGAACAGGACCGAGGCGGCCGAGGTACCGCCGACGATCTGCCCGGCCTCGGCCTGCCGGTCCAGCACCACGCCGTCGATGGGCGAGCGGATCACCGCCTTGCCCTCGTCCGCCCGCGCCAGTTCAAGGTTCGAGCGCGCCAGCCGCAATTCGGCCTCGGCCATGGCGCGGGCGGCGACGGCGCGGTCATGCGCGCTTTGGGCGGCGATCAGGGTCTGGTGGGTGGTGACGCCGCGCTGGTCAAGCTCCTGCTGGGCGGTCAGGGTGGTCAGCGCCTCGGTCACGCTGGCTTCGGCCTGCATCAGCCCGGCCTCGGCGCGGGTCAGCTGCGCCTCGGCGGTGGCGACCTCGGCGGCAAGTTTGGTGGTGTCAAGGCGGGCAAGCTCCTGCCCGGCGGTCACGGTATCGTTGAAATCGACGCTGATGCTGGCGATGGTGCCCGACAGTTCGGACGAAATGTCGACCTGCGTCGTCGGCTGTACGGTGCCGGTGGCGGTCACCGTGACCTCGATGGCGCCTTCGGTGACGGGTTCGCTCAGATAGGTCACGGTGCTGACCGGGGCGGCGGTGCTGTCCTGATACCACCAGCCGGCCGCGCCGCCGGCGGCGATCAGCAGGACCAGCAGCCAGACGATCCGCCGCCGGCGCCGGCGCCGCCGCGCGCCCTTGAGCATCCGTGTCAGATCGTCGCCATCGGTCATCCGCATCTCCCCGTCATGGCCTTTCAACGCGCAGCCATCGGGGTTCCGTCGCGCCGGCGCAAGTTTTTTTCTGTCGCCCTGCTGCGGCCCATCGGCCGGGGCCGGCCTTCGCTCTAGCGCCGCGCCGTCAGCACGACAGTGCCATCGGCAGACGCCAAGAGCAGCGCGCCGCTGTCGTCGATGCGATAGGTCGCAACCTGCGTCAGCGCCGTCAGGAAAGCCTGTTCCAGATTCATCAGCGCCTCGGGGCAGGCCATGCGGGTGACGGCGGCGGGGCCGAAGGTCAAGGCATCGCCCTCGGTGGTATAGCCACCCGTCCAGCGGTTGCAGCCCCCGGCGCCAAAGGCGCGGCCATCGGCGCCAAAGGTCAGCGTGACATGGGCGCTGTCGATGATACCGCCGCCGCCGATATCCTCGACCCGCCATTCGGCGCCCTGCAGCCCCGGCAGGGGATCGCCGCCGCAGCCGACCAGCACCTCGTCGCCCATCGTCATCTCCACCCGTTCGGGATAATCGCGCGCCCCCGCCTCGCACAGGATCGAGGTGACGCGGACCAGCGGCCCGCCGGGGTCGAGCGGGCCAAGCCGCACCGCGCCTTCGGCCCAGACCGGCGGCGACAGGCGGCCTTCGCTTACCCCGTCCGCTTGCGTCAGGACGTAGGACACGCCGCCCTGAAAGCCGTTCTGGTTGCCGGTCATCACCATGTCCCAGCCGGCGCCGCGCACGGCATAGGTCCTGGCAGCCGCCGGCGCGCAGGCGATTTCATCGCCGCCGATACCCAGTTGCGCCGCGCCGTCCCGCGTCCAGAACCACAGGCCGGAATCATCCGCGGCGACATAGCGCGCGCCCGCCTCGGCCTCGGCCGCGGTCAGGGTATGGCGTTCGCCGTCGATCACCAGACGGATTTCCTGTTCCGGCGCGCCCGGGACAAGGCCCGAGACGACCTCTCGCCCGCCGCAATCAAGGCGCATGGCAAAGGACAACGGCTCGTCCGCCCGCAACGCGACATCGCCCAGAGTGACCGCCCCCTGCCCCGCCGGCACCGCCAGCGGGCCGGTCGTCCAGCGTTGCAGCCCGGCGCCCTCGCCACCGATCAGCGCGAGAGAGACCTGCGCCGCCACGCCCGGCGGAATCTCGAGCAGGAAGGCAACTGCCGGCCCGCCGTCCTGCCAGGTCTCGGCCAGAAGGGCGCCCAGGGGCCCCCGCGCCTCGACCCCCAGCCTTGCGCCAATGGGCAGGTCGGCACCCCCGGGCAGGACCGCGGTGCCGGTCAGGGGGCGCAAGTCCTCGGCCCCCGCCGGCAGGGCGAAAAGCGCAAGGCAAAGGGCAAGGACCGACCGCATGACGCCCCCCGGAAACGGCACCGGCCCGCAGGATAGCTGCGGGCCGGGCCAAGACCAGATGGAAACGTCAGGGATTCATCACGATCCGCCCATCGGTATAGGGCGTGTAGGGGCCCTGCGCCGCCATGTATTCCGCCACCACATCGGCAAGATCGGGGCCGAAGTCATAGGCATTGGCCGCCTCGACGAACATGGCGAAACCGTCGCCGCCGTTGCGGACGTAGTTGTTCGACACCACACCATAGGTCGCCGCCGGATCGATCGGCTGGCCGCCGACCATGATGTCGGACACCCGCGAACCCGGCGGGTTCGACAGGGTGACGGCATAGGTCATCCCCGCGACCTGCAGGAAGCGGCCGGCCGTATCCTCGATCTGGCTGGCGCCGTTTTCCATCGCGTCGATCAGCTGCTGGCCCGAGACCTGGAAGGTCGACAGCGTGTTCTGGAACGGCAGCACGGTCAGCACCTCGCCCATCGTCACCGGCCCGGCGTCGATCGAGGCGCGCAACCCGCCGGAATTGGCCAGCGCGATCTGCACGCCCTGATCGGCGACGCGGGCCAGCATGGCATCGGCGACAAGGTTGCCCATCGAACATTCCATGACGCGGCAGACATCGCGGTTGCCCTCGATGGCGTCGGTCGATTCGGCGACGACCTCGTTGCGGATCTCGTCAAGCGGCACCGCCAGTTCCTGGATGCGGGCGATGACGGCGGCATCCTCGGTGACCGCGGCATCCATCAGCACGGGTTCGCCCACCGCCGCCGTGACATTGCCCGCGTCGTCAAAGGTCACGTTCAGCTCGCCCAGGAACTTGCCATAGGCATAGGCCTGCACGATGGCGGTGCTGCCGACCATCACCGGATAGGGCCCCTTGGCGCCTTCCTGCACGTTCGACAGCAGCGAATTGTCGTGGCCGCCGACGATGACATCGACGCCGGTGGTGGCGGCGGCGACCTCCATGTCGACGTTGAGACCCGAGTGCGACAGCACGATGATCTTGTTGACGCCCTGCGCGGTCAGCTCGTCGACCTGGGCCTGCACCGCATCGGCGGGCGGGGTGAAGATCACGTTCGGACCGGGCGAGGCAAGCTCGTCGGTGTCGATGGGCGTCAGGCCGATCAGGCCGATCTGTTCGCCGCCGACCTCGATCACCGTCGATTTCAGGATGCGGTCGGCCAGAAGCGGCTCCTGGCTGACATCGGCATTCGACATCAGGATCGGGAATTCGATGGCATCGACAAAGCCGGCCAGAACCTCGGGGCCGTCGTCGAATTCGTGGTTGCCCACGGTCATCGCGTCATAGCCAAGCAGGTTCATGAACTCGGCCGTCATCGTGCCCTTGTAGTAGGTATAGAAAAGCGTGCCCTGGAACTGGTCGCCGCCATCGACAAGGATGGTGTTTTCATGGCGGGCGCGGGCGTCGTTGATCGCGGTGATCAGCCGGGCCGAACCGCCAAAGCATTCGCCGGCGGAATTGTCCTCGGGCGCGCAGGTCGAATCGGATCCGGTGATCGGCTCGAACCGGTCGTGGAAATCGTTGGTGTGCAGGATGGTCAGGTCAAAATCGGCGCTGGCGACCGAGGCGGCAAGCGCCAGCGAACAGGTGGTGAGGAACAGGCGGCAATACATTTCGGCGACTCCTTTTCAATCCATGACAGCATCGTGACAAACCCTGCCCCGCCCTGTCAAACCGCGTCGGCACTGTTTCGCGCGGCAATGCAACGCCGTCATGTCAGGGGCGCTTGACCGGGGCGCCGCGGCCGGGCAACAGGGGCCATGCTGATCTTCAAGATATTCCGCAGCCCCGAATGGGACGCGATGCAGGCCGATGGCTCGACCGCCGGGGCGCCTGTCGACCTGGCTGATGGCTATATCCACTTTTCCACCGCCGAGACCGTGGCCGCGACTGCCGCGAAATATTTCGCCGGGGTCGAGGGGTTGTGGCTGATCGCCGCCGAGGCCGAGGCGATGAAGGCCGACCTGCACTGGGAACCGGCGCGCGACACGCTGTTCCCGCATCTCTACCGGCCGTTTCGCATGGATGATGTGGTCTGGGCGCGGCCCTTGCCGGTGGTCGATGGGGCACACCGCTTTCCGGGCCTCGCATGATCCAGACACTTGGCGCCTGGGCCCTGCGCCGGCTTGACCCGGAAACCGGGCACGGCCTTGCCCTGCGGGCGCTGCAACTGGGGCTGGGGCCCCGCGGCGAGCCGGTGACATCGCCGCGGCTGGCGACCACGGTGGCCGGGTTAACGCTGCCCAATCCGGTCGGCCTTGCCGCCGGGTTCGACAAGAATGCCGTGGCGCTGCAAGGGCTTGCCCGCTGCGGGTTCGGCTTTGTCGAGGTCGGGGCCACCACGCCGCGGCCGCAGCCCGGCAATCCGCGGCCGCGGCTGTTCCGGCTGGCCGAGGATCGCGCGGTCATCAACCGCTTCGGCTTCAACAATGCCGGGATGGAGGCGATGGCGGCCCGGCTGGCCACCCGCCCCGCCGGCATGGTGCTGGGCCTGAACCTTGGGGCGAACAAGGACAGCGCCGACCGCGCCGGCGATTTCGCCGCCGTTCTGGGGCGTTGCGGCGACCATCTGGATTTCGCGACGGTCAATGTCTCCTCGCCGAATACCGAACGGCTGCGCGACCTTCAGGGCGCCGCGGCGCTGTCGGCGCTGCTGTCCGGCGTGATGGAGGCGCGGGCCGGTCTGGGGCGGCGGGTGCCGGTGTTCCTCAAGATCGCGCCGGATCTGGATGCCGCGGCCCTGGCCGAAATCGCCGGGGTGGCAGAGGCGCAGGGCGTGGACGCGATCATCGCCACCAATACCACCCTGTCGCGCGAAGGTTTGAAAAGTGCAAGTCGCGACGAAAAGGGCGGCCTTTCGGGGGCGCCATTGTTCGAAAAGTCCACGCGGGTTCTCGCGCAGCTTTCGGCCCTGACGCAGATCCCGCTGATCGGCGTCGGCGGTGTCGCCAGCGCGGAACAGGCCTATGCCAAGATCCGTGCCGGCGCCTCGGCGGTGCAGCTTTATTCCGCGCTAGTCTATGACGGGATGGATCTGCCCGCCAGACTTGCCCGCGGTCTGGACGACCTGCTGGCGCGCGACGGCTTTGCCTCCGTCGCCGATGCGGTGGGCTGCGGCCGCGGCGACTGGCTTTAGACGCTGCGTTCCAGCGCCGGATAGCGGGCGCCCAGGGTGACGGCCCGGGCGATGTTCAGCGCCATCAGCGCCGCCCACAGCCCGTGGTTTCCGAAGGGCGGCAGAAGAATAAGCAGCGCGATCAGATAGATGGCGACGCTCGCCAGCATGGCGCGGCGCATCGCCCGCGTCCAGGCGGCGCCGATGTAGATGCCGTCGAACATCCAGCTGGCGATGCCGATCAGCGGCGCCAGCACCACCCAGGGCAGATAGGTGCGGGCCTCGGCCCGAACCTCGGGCGCGGTGGCGAGCAGGTCGATCAGCGCCGGTCCGTCGAGCAGGAACAGCAGCGCCAGCAGCACCGCACCGCCCGCGCCCCATTGCGACGAGAGTATCGCCGCCCGCCGCACCTCGGCCCGCGCGCGGGCGCCGACCGCGGCACCGACCATCGCCTCGGCGGCAAAGGCAAAACCGTCAAGCGCATAGGCGGTGATTTCCAGGAACTGCATCAGCACCTGATTGGCGGCAAGGGTCACGTCGCCATGACCCGCGCCAAGGAAAACAAAGGTGGTGAAGGCGCCTTGCAGCAGCACGGATCGAACCATGATGTCGCCGTTGACGCTGAAGAACCGCCTAAGCTTGTTCTTTTCGAACAACCGCGCCCGGTCGCGCCATTCCGTCCCGTGAAAGCCATCGCGGCACAGGACCAGCCCCAAGACCAGACCGGCATATTCCGCGATCAGCGTCGCGGCCGCGACGCCGGCGATACCCCAGTGCATCCCCAGCACGAAAACGACCGACAGGGCGATGTTCAGCCCGTTGGTCCAGAGTTGCAGCACCAGGACCGCCCGCGTCCGCTCCATCGCGATCAGCCAGCCGGTGAGGGCATAGGCGGTGATGGTCGCCGGCGCGCCCCAGATGCGGATGCCCAGATAGGTCCGCGCCAGCCCCTCGACCTCGGCCGTGGCGGGGGCGAGTGCAAAGGCCGCGGCCCAGAGAAGGCCCTGCGCCGCGATCAGCACGGCGCCGGCGGCCAGCGCGATCAGCAGCGCGCGGGCGAGATGGGCCGAAACCTCGGCCCCGTCGCCGGCGCCGCGGGCCTGCGCCACGAAACTGGTGGTGCCCATGCGCAGAAAGCCGAACATCCAGTAGAAACTGGCCAGAATCACCGCGCCCAGACCCACGGCGCCGATCGGCGCCGCCTGCCCCAACTGGCCGATGACGCCGGTGTCGACGGCGCCCAGCAGCGGCACGGTTGCATTCGACAGCACGATGGGCGCCGCGATCCGCAGCACCCGCCGGTGGGTGACGGTGGTCATTTCCGCTCGGGCATCAGGAAATGTCCCGTCGCCTGCGCGAACAGGCGGGCGCGGTTGTCCTGCCAGGCCTCGACATGGACGCTGGCGTAACGACGGCCCGAACGGTTGACCCGCGCGCGGGCATAGGCATCGCGCGGCAACCCCGACCGAAGATAATCCGTTGCAAAATCAATGGTTTTCGGCAGGCGCAGCGGCTGCTCGGGCAGCGGCGTGCCGGCGGCGGCGGCCGATTCCATCGCCTCCCACTCCAGCGCCCAGGCCAGTTCGACGATGGCCGCGGTTTCAAGGAACGCCGCCGTCACCCCGCCATGCAGCGCCGGCAGCAGCGGATTGCCGGTCAGCCCGTCGCGCCATGGCAGGGTCGCGGTCAATTCGTCGCCGCGGCGGTCGAACCGGATGCCGAGAAAGCCGATATAGGGCACCGCCGAGACCAGCCGGTCGAGCGCGGCGTCACGGCGGCTCTTGATCGCCTGCACGGGTTCGGGGCGGCGGCTCATCTGCCGCGCTCCACCGTGAAGGCGCCGGTGGCGGTGGCGACCGGCCGCGTCGGGTCGTCATCGCTGGCCACCGCACGGATGAACGCGACCGAGCGGGTGACATGATGGCATTCGGCGCGGGCGCGGATGGTCTGGCCGGGGGTCGCGGGGCGCATGTAGTCGATGCGCAGGTCAAGCGTCGCGGTGCCGATCCCGGCCTGCGGATGCACCAGCACCGCGGCGCCGGCGCAGGTGTCCATCAGGGTCGATACCGCGCCGCCATGGATCACCCCGGTTTCCGGATCGCCGATCAGCCGCGGGTCGTAATCCATCGCCAGCACCACCAGCCCCGGCCCCGCCTGTTCGAAACGCAATCCCAGTTCGGCGGCATGGGGCAACATGCCGACAAAACCCCTGACGATCCGCTCGCGGTCGATGTCATCCGTCATGCTGCCCTCCGTCCGGCACATGCAAAGCGCCGCGGGGCGGAGATGGCAAGCCCCGTTCGCCCATTGCCCAAGGCCGGCCCCATCACTAATCTGGACGGGGGAGGTCCGCCGCATGTCCGAAATCCGCCTGTCCTTCAAGGAGATGTGCGCCCGGTTCGATGTGACGCCGCGCACCCTGCGCTATTACGAATATATCGAACTGCTGGCCCCGGAACGCGATGGACGCTCGCGGTTCTACGGCGCCCGCGAAATCGCGCGGATGACGCTGATCCTGCGCGGGCGAAAATTCGGCTTCAGCCTTGAGGACATCCGGCAATGGCTGCTGATCTATGAGAAAGAGGGCAACGCCGCGCAGATGCGGCGCTGGATCGACCTTGCCGACCGGCAGCTTGGCGAACTGGCCGAACAAAAGCGGCAACTGGACGATACGATGAACGAATTGCGCGCGCTGCGCGACGATGTGGCGGGGACGCTGGCTCAGACGTAGCCGCGCCAGACCAGAACCACGATCACCAGCACGGCGACGACCAGCAGATTGAAGGCGGCGACGGCGGCGATGCCGGTGATCCGCGTCCGCCGCCGCTCGCGCCGGTCGATGCCGCGCAGGTGGTCGCGCACCAGGCGGTGGGCGCTGTCGACGCGGGTCAGGTCAATCATCCGCACCAGCCGCGGATTGGCGGCGATCTGCGCCGCCTGGGCCAGGAACCGCGCCTCGCGCGCCACCGGGCGCGGCAGGGCACGGCCGGCGCGCGCGATCTGCCGCGCCAGCGTGCGGCCGCGAAGGCCCAGCCGTTCATGGATCAGCCCGCCGATCTCCTCGGCCCGCGCGATGATGTCGTTCCCGGTCATGGCGCCTGCCTAGACCCGGGCTTGCCGCGGCTCAATCCTGCTGTGGTGTCCGCCCGGGCTCTGGCCTAACCTTGTGCCATGCTGAACACGATCCGCCATGGCGCGCCCTCGACCAATCCTCCGCTTGTCATCGCCCATGGCCTGTTCGGCTCGGCCCGCAACTGGAACGTGATCGCCCGGCGGCTGTCCGACCGGGGCGAGGTGGTGGCGGTCGACCAGCGCAACCACGGCGCCAGCCCCTGGACCGACAGCCACACCTATCCCGACATGGCCGCTGATCTGGCCGCGGTCATCGCCGCCCTGCCCGGCGGCCGCGCCGATGTGCTGGGCCATTCGATGGGCGGCAAGGCGGCGATGGTGCTGGCGCTGACGCGGCCCGATCTGGTGCGGCGACTGATCGTCGCCGATGTGGCGCCCGTCGCCTATACCCACACGCAACAGCCGCAGATCGACGCCATGCGCCGGGTCGATCCCGAACGCGTGACCTCGCGCAGCGAGGCGCAGGACAGGATGCAGGCGCAAAGCCCGGAAATCGCGAGCTTTCTGTTGCAAAGCCTTGATCTTGCCGGGAAACGCTGGCGGGTCAATCTGGACGTGCTGGAACGCGATCTGCCGCTGATCCTGGGTTTTCCCGACCTGCCGGGCCGATTCGACGCGCCGGTGCTGTTCCTGACCGGCGCCGAATCGACCTATGTCCTGCCCGAATACCGCGAAAGGATCCGCGCCCTGTTCCCCCGCGCCCGCTTTGCAAGGATCCCCGGTGCCGGCCACTGGCTTCATGCCGACCGGCCGCGCGAATTCGAGGGCACGGTGCGCGCCTTTCTTGATGCCGCGGAACCTGCGACGACATGACACGGCAATGACATAGATCAAGGCTTTCTCCGTTGATTCATGTCATGGCCTGCACCGTCAGAACAGGAGGTGCCCGTGAACGAGACTGTGACCCAGACCCAGGCCAAGACCGCGTCCACGGCGGCGAGCGATCCGGCTGTCGCGGCGCCGCCAAAGGTTCAGCAGCGCGACTCGGCCCACCTGCCGCCGCTCGCGACCCGCACCTACGAGGCGCTGAAGGCGCAGTTGCAGGCCGAACTGCTCAAGGTGCAGATCTGGACGCAGGAGACCGGGCAGAAATTCGTCATCCTGATGGAAGGCCGCGATGCCGCCGGCAAGGGCGGCACGATCAAGCGGTTCATGGAGCATCTCAATCCGCGCTATGCGCGGGTGGTGGCGCTGACCAAGCCCTCGGATGTTGAAAAGGGGCAATGGTTCTTCCAGCGCTATCTGGCGCATCTGCCCACGACGGGCGAAATCGTTTTCTTCGACCGTTCCTGGTACAACCGTGCCGGGGTCGAGCGGGTGATGGGTTTCTGCACGCCGTCCGAATACCTCGAATTCATGCGCGAGGCGCCCGAGCTTGAGCGGATGCTGGTCCGCTCGGGGATCCGGCTGTTCAAATACTGGTTCTCGGTCACGCAGGAGGAACAGCGCAAACGGTTCATCGCGCGGGAAACCGATCCGCTGAAGCGTTGGAAACTGTCGCCCATCGACAAGGCCAGCCTCGACAAATGGGACGATTACACCGAGGCGAAAGAGGCGATGTTCTTTTACACCGACACCGCCGATGCGCCGTGGACGGTGGTCAAGTCGAACGACAAGAAGCGCGCCCGCATCGAATGCATGCGGCATTTCCTGTCGTCGATCGACTATCCCGGCAAGGATCTGTCCATCGTCGTGCCGCCCGATCCGCGGATCGTCGGCACGACCGAGCCGGTGGTGAACCGCGCCGACCGCATTCTGGATTCGGCCACCCATCCGGTGGCGCGCATCCCCAGGGTCGGGCAGACGGGCTGAACGGACGCCGCGCCCGCGGCGTCCATTCAGGGCGGGAAACGGGGCATCTACCCGTTGCCGCCGGTAACGGACACCGCGCGTGTCCGCTTGGCGAGTGGCGGGGGCCGGGCAACCGGTCCCCCGTTTGGCCGGACGGTCAGAACCGCCCGAGTTCCGCCAGCAGGTCGGCGTTGCGGCAAAAGGCCGGCGGCAGGTCCGGTGCCTCGGCCCCGCCCTGCAGGCTGTCGATCCACCGGGCGCAGATATCGGGCGCTGTGCAACTGCGGCAACGGGTAATGGTGTCGGCATAGTCCTGGCGCGAGATCAGCCCCTCACGCAGGGCCTCGCCCAGATCGACGCCATGGGCCCGGGCCCTGGCCAGTGTCAGAAAGAAATGCCGCCGCGCATCGCCCAGCCCCTGCATCCTGCCCTCCGCCGGTCGGAATGGCGCCACGCTGGGCCGGAACGCGGGGTGATTCCTTGCGCTGGATCAAACCGCCGTCGCGGCGGCGATGAAATCGCGGATCAGGCCGCCATCCTTGACCCCCGGCGCCGATTCCACGCCCGAGGCAACATCGACCTGTTGCGCGCCGGTCAGGCGGATCGCCTCGGCGACATTGGCCGGGGTCAGGCCGCCGGCCAGCAGCCAGGGCCGCGGCCAGCGCCGCCCCGCGACCAGCCGCCAGTCGAAGGGAACGCCGTTGCCCCCCGGCAGCACCGCATCCTTCGGCGCCTTGGCATCGACAAGGATCATGTCCGCCACGGCGAAATAGGGGCCGAGCGCCTCCATATCCTCGCGCCGGGCGATGCCCATCGCCTTGATGACCGGCAGGCCGCTGCGGGCGCGGATTTCGGCGACACGTTCGGGCGTCTCGTGCCCGTGCAGTTGCAGCATGTCGATGGCGACGCTGCCGGTGATGGCGTCGATCAGCGCATCATCGGCATCGACGACCAGCGCCACCTTGGCCACGCCAAAGGGCACCTCGGGGGCAAGCGTGGCCGCCGTGGCGATATCGACGCTGCGCGGCGATTTCGGAAAGAAGTTGAAGCCGATATAGGCGGCACCCTTGGCCGCCGCGATGCCCGCGCGGTCGCGCAGGCCGCAGATCTTGACCCGCACCGTCATCTAGCGCCGCTTCGGACTGTCCAGAAGGGCAAGGATATCCTCGCCCCGGTCGGCCTTTTCCGCCCGCATCCGGCCGACCTCGCGCTCAAGCGCGTCGGCGCGGCGGGCATGGCCCTGCGCCTGCGCCCGCAGCGGCCCTTCGCGCAGCCATTCCCAGACAAAGCCGATCAGCAGGCCGACGGCCACCGACAGGAAGATGATCAGGAACAGCGGCATCTGCACATCGGGCGAAACCCCGGCGATCGCCGCCAGAGACGCCGGCATCGCATGCAGCGTCACCAGATCGCGGTTGGCAAGGCCGACGGTGACCAGCACCGCCAGCACCACAAGCCAGAACAGAAGGGCGATCAGCCGGATCACGTCTAGCCGTCCTTGCCGTTCAGCCGGTCGCGCAGCAGCTTGCCGGTCTTGAAGAAGGGGACGAATTTCTCATCCACCTCGACGGATTCGCCGGTGCGCGGGTTGCGCCCGGTGCGACCGTCGCGCTTTTTCACCGAGAAGGCGCCGAAACCGCGCAGTTCGACCCGGTTGCCCTGGGTCATCGCCTCGGTGATCTTGTCGAAGATCGTGTTGACGATCTTTTCGACGTCGCGCTGGTAAAGATGCGGATTTTCGTCAGCGATCTTCTGGATCAATTCAGACCGGATCATCAGTCACGGGCCCCCCGGCAAAGTTGTTGGCAGTCACACGCGGGTTGGCCCCGCTGTTGTCATCGCGGACCATAGCGCGGAAACCGGCGGCTAGAAATAGCGGTTTTCGCAAGTCTTGCCGGGCTTTGCGACCTTCCGCCGCAGGTCAGGTCAGGCCAATGCCGGTCAGCCGCGCCCGGACTGCGGGCAGACGCGCCAGCGTCGAATCGATCCGCGCCCGCCAGCGCGGGCCGCGGACGCGGGCATCCTCCCACGCCTCGGCCAGGTCATCGGGTCGGGTTTCGGCCAGCACATCGACAAGGAACGCCGCCTGCTGCCTGTCCTTCTCGGCCTTGAGGCTGTCGCTTCCATCGCGCCTGCGGTCGGCCACTATCATCTTGTGGACGGCGAACCGTTCGGGCCGCGGAATCCGGAGCAGGATGCCGGACCGATAGAGGGCGACGGCCTGGATCGGTTCGGCAATGAGATAGTTGAGGTAGTGCAGCGCCTGCGCACTGACGCCCAGCGCCGGCAGGTCGCGCAACCCTTCGTCGCCAAAGGCGGGGGTCAGGAACTCGACCAGCGTTTCCGTTGTCCGGTCGCGCCATCTCCAGACCTTGTGCCGGTCCAGCGTCGGAACGGGGACAAAGGACAATTCCGCCAGGACGTTGCCGACAGGTTCGGTCACCTGGTCGTTCAGCGCGATGGACAGCCTCTCGAACGAGGCGATGTCGATGTCGCCGGTCTGGGCAAGGATGCTGCTGCCCATCCGCACGCCCAACTCGCCCTCATACAGCCGGAACGCAATGGACCCGACAAGGGTGCCGCCCAGCCGGAACACACCGATGCGGGCCATGGCCGTAAGCAGGCTGCCGGTCCCGGCATCAAGGCTCTGGTAACCCTCGGCCCGCAGGACGCGGACCAGCCTGCCCTGCGCCTTCTGCCGCAGGGCGGCCTCGGCATTCAGCGCGGCGGCCCGCGCAAGACGGGCTTCGGTCTCGGGTGTCGCTTCGCCGATATAGCGCGACTGGACTTTGTTGCCGGTGCGATAGCGGTCGTAGAGATAGACCCGCCCGTTCCGCTCTTTCCGCTCGACTGTTCCGATGAGATCCGATGCCGCCGCGTCCTTGTGCAGACGCAGCAGGTCGGCATAGGCGGTGTGGCCGCTGAGGCTGTGGAAACTGGTTCTGTCCATATACGCAACAGAGATTTTTTCGTTGCGTACAACTAAGGTGCCGGTGTGCGCAACAAAAAAAAGTTTGTTGCGTACAGATGGTCTGCTTTGGAAAAGCAAGCTTGTGCATCAAGAATCTCCTTTGATGCACAAACCTGAACCACCGCGCCAAACGAAAAGGCCCGCGGTTTCCCGCGGGCCCTTCCGATCCCCAAAGGGGAAGTCTCTTAGCGGTCGCCCTTCAGCGCCGCGCCCAGGATGTCGCCCAGCGAGGCGCCCGAGTCGGACGAGCCGTATTGCTGCACGGCTTCCTGCTCTTCGGCGATCTCGCGGGCCTTGATCGACAGGCCCAGCTTGCGGGCCTTGGAGTCGATCGACACCACGCGGACGTCAACCTTGTCGCCGACGCCAAAACGCTCGGGGCGCTGTTCCTGACGGTCGCGCGACAGGTCCGAGCGGCGGATGAAGGACTTCATGCCTTCGTATTCCACCTCGATGCCGCCGTCCTCGATCTTGGTGACGTTGACGGTGATGATCGAGCCGCGCTTGACCCCGCCGATGGCTTCGGCAAACGGGTCGCCGTCCATCGCCTTGATCGACAGCGAGATGCGTTCCTTCTCGACATCCACTTCGGTGACCTTGGCCTTGACCATGTCGCCCTTGCGGTAGTTCTGAAGCGCGTCCTCGCCACGGCCTTCCCAGGTCAGGTCCGACAGGTGGACCATGCCGTCGATGTCGCCCGGCAGGCCGACGAACAGACCGAATTCGGTGATGTTCTTGACCTCGCCCTCGACCTCGGTGCCTTCCGGATGGGTCTCGGCAAAGACTTCCCACGGGTTGCGCTGGGTCTGCTTGAGGCCCAGGGACACGCGGCGCTTGCCCGAGTCGATTTCCAGAACCATGACGTCGACCTCTTGCGAGGTGGAGACGATCTTGCCCGGATGGACGTTCTTCTTGGTCCAGGACATTTCGGAAACGTGCACCAGACCTTCGACGCCCGGCTCCAGCTCCACGAAGGCGCCGTAGTCGGTGATGTTGGTGACGCGGCCCTTGTGGACCGAGCCGAGCGAATACTTGCGCTCGACCGTATCCCACGGATCTTCCATGAGCTGCTTCATGCCCAGGCTGATGCGGTGGGTTTCCTTGTTGATCTTGATGACCTGGACCTTGATGGTCTCGCCGATCGACAGGATCTCGGACGGGTGGTTCACACGGCGCCAGGCCATGTCGGTGACGTGCAGCAGGCCGTCAACGCCGCCCAGGTCAACGAAGGCACCGTATTCGGTGATGTTCTTGACCACGCCGTCGACGATCTGGCCCTCATAGAGGTTGCCGATGACTTCGGCGCGCTGTTCGGCACGCGATTCTTCCAGGATGGCGCGGCGCGACACGACGATATTGCCGCGGCGACGGTCCATTTTCAGGATCTGGAAGGGCTGCTTGAGGCCCATCAGCGGGCCGGCGTCGCGCACCGGGCGCACATCGACCTGAGAGCCGGGCAGGAAGGCCACGGCGCCGCCGAGATCGACGGTGAAGCCGCCCTTGACCCGGCCGAAGATCGCGCCTTCGACGCGCTCTTCGCGTTCGTAGGCCTTTTCCAGACGGTCCCAGGCTTCTTCGCGGCGGGCCATTTCACGGGAAATGACGGCTTCGCCACGGGCGTTCTCGGCCGCGCGGAGAAACACCTCGACCTCGTCGCCGACCTTGATAGACGGCTGTTCGCCCGGATTGGCAAATTCCTTGAGATCGACGCGGCCTTCCATCTTGTAGCCGACGTCGATGATGGCTTGTCCGGCCTCGATGGCCAGGACCTTGCCCTTGACGACAGTCCCTTCCTGGGGGGTGTCGATTTCGAAGCTTTCGTTGAGGAGGGCTTCGAATTCCTCCATCGCGTTCTTAGCGCACATGCAGTCGTGTATCCTTTTCAGCGTCTTATCCGGGCCGGGCGGTTGTCTCCGCCGGTCTTGCGGACAGCCTTGGAACGTCGGAAAACAAGAAGGGCCGGTTGCCCGACCCTGCAAGTTGACTCACGCCCGCGACTGTGCCCGCCGCTTCGACGCCCGCCCCTTAGCGGATGGGGCCAGAAAGGGCAAGGGCCGCAAGGTCGCATTGCCGCCGCAGGGGGCGGGATGCGGGGGTCGTGAAAGCGGCGCTGCCCCGTTTCTGGTCAGCCTGATCTGGTCCGCCGCCACCCGACCGCGGCGGCGCTGCACCGTTCCCCTTGGCTATAGCCTTGCCCTTTGGCCGCAAGAACCCGGGCCGGGGAACCTGCCGGCAAGGGCCGGCGCCCGCGCCCCTTCCGCCCGGGACCGGGCTGTGGCATGGCCACGGCAGGAATCGCGAGGGGAACGCCATGGGCGAAATCATTCTGATCCGGCACGGCCAGGCCAACGGCGCCGCCCGGAGCGAGGACGAATATGACCGCCTCTCGGACCACGGCCACCAGCAGGCGCGCTGGCTGGGCGAATGGATGCGCGACCACGAGGCGCCCTTCGACCGGGTGCTCTCGGGCACCATGCGCCGCCACCGCGAGACCGCCGCCGGGCTGGGCGTGACCGCGGAAGAGGACACCCGCCTGAACGAGATCAACTATTTCGTTCTGACCGACCAGATGCAGAACGATTTCGACCTGCCCCGCCCCGACAAGGAGTCGTGGCACAGCCACATGGTCGCGACTTTTGCCAACTGGAAGGACGGCCGCATTTCCGGGGCCGAGCCCTATTCCGCCTATGAATCCCGCGTCGGCGCCGTGCTGGCCGAGGCCGCCGCCCCCGGCCGCCGCGTGCTGTGCGTCACCTCGGGCGGCATCATCGGCATGGCGGTGCGGCTGGCGCTGGGACTGCCGGTCGACCGCCTGCCGGATGTGCTGCTGCCGGTCGGGCATACCTCGGTCACCCGGCTGCAGGTCCGGCCCGAGGGGCTGCTGCTTTACGCCTTCAACGCCTATCCGCATTTCGAACGCGACGGGCGGCTGCCCTCGCGGACCTGGTTCTAGGGTCGGCCGTCGCGGTTCTCATTGGCCGTTGACGCGCCCGGTCGCCCCCAGCAATTTCCGGCTTTGCCGCCGGCGATCCTCCCGATAGTTTGACATCAAACCATCAAGGGAAAGCCATGTCCGAAACCACCATGTCCCGTGCCGGCTGGGTGCTGTCCGGCCTGTTCGGCCTGTTCATGCTGGGCGCCTCGGTCGCGCCGAAACTCCTTGGCCTCGCCGTCGCGCCGGAAACCATGGCCGCGCTTGGCTGGCCCGAGGCGCCGATCCTGCTGATCGGCCTCCTCGAACTGCTCTGCACGGTGCTTTACCTGATCCCGGCGACCTCGGTTCTGGGCGGCGTCCTGATGATGGCGATCCTTGGCGGGGCGATGGCGACGCAGATCCGCGCCGGCACGCCGCTGATCTCGAACCAGTTGTTCTCGGTCTGGCTGGGCCTGTTGATGTGGGGCGGGCTGTGGCTGCGCGATCCGAGGTTCCGGGCGCTGTTCCCCGTCCGCCGGTGATCCGCTGGGCCACCGCGCTGGCGCTGCTGGCGGCGCCCTCTGCGGCCGATACCTATGTCCTTGTCCACGGCGCCTGGGTCGGCGAATGGGCCTGGGACGGCGTTGCCGACCGGCTGCGCGCGGCCGGCCATAGTGCCATCGCCGTCGCCCTGCCCGGCATGGGGTCGCGCGCGGACGAAGCGGCGGCCGGACTGACGGTGCAGGACAGCATCGACGCCATCGTCGCGGTGATCGCCGCCCAGCCGGAACCCGTGATCCTTGTCGCCCACAGCTGGGGCGGCCGCCCCGCCACCGGCGCCTGGGACGTTGCCCGCGACAGCATCGCCCATGTCGTGCTGGTCGAGGCGGTCGGGCCGGTCAACGACGATCCGCCCGCCCTGCGCGCCGATGGCGAAAGCCTGTCCTTTGTCGTCACCTTCCAGCCCGACATCGCCGACACCGGCCTGATGCCGCCGCCGGGGATCGCCGAGGTGCCGGGCCATCCCCTTGCCACCATGTCGCTTGCCGCGCTTTATGGCGAGGAGCCGCTGACCCGCGGCCCGTTGCCGCCGACGCCCGGCACCTATGTCTGGGGGATCGGGTCGTCGCTGCCGAACCTGCATCGCTATGGCGACCATCTGCAGGACTGGCGTGGCTGGACGGTGACCGGGATCGAGGGTGGCCACAACCTGCCCGAAACTAACCCCGGGGGGCTGGCTGCGGTGCTGCTTCAGCTGGCCGGCTGACCGGCCTCGATCAGCGCGTTCAGCTCGGCCCCGATCAGCACCGCGACCGTCGACAGCCAGATCCAGATCATCGTCACCGCCAGCCCGGCCAGCGGGCCATAGGTGCTGTCGTAATCGGCGAAATTGGTGACGTAATAGCCAAAGCCCAGCGAACACAGGATCAGCAGCACCGCTGCCGTTACGGCGCCGGGGGTCAGGAAACGCAGCCGCGCGGCCGGCCGGTCGGGGCCAAGGCGATAGATCACCGCCAGCCCGCCCAGCATCAGGAGGACGACAAATGGCCAGCGCCCGACCAGCAGCAATCCTTCGGTCAGCGCCCCAAGGCCAAGGACAGCCAGAAGCACCGGCAGCGCCGTGATGAGAAAGGTCAGGACCATGACCACCACCAGCCCGCCCAGCGTCAGGCCCAGCGCCATCGCGTTGAACTGCAGGAAACCGCGCCGCTCGGTCTGGTCCCAGGCGAGGGTCAGGGATTCCATCAGGGCCTTGGTGCCGCCGGTCGCCGACCACAGCGCGAACAGAAGGGCGACAACGGCGGCAAGGGACAGGGTGTCATCCGCGGTGCCGGCGATGCGCACCGCCTGATCGGTCAGCAGGCTTGCCGCATCGGCGGGCAGGAACTGCGCCGTGCCTTCGAACACCTGCCGGGCATCCGCGGGATTGGCGACCAGACCGAAAAGCGACACAAGGACCGAGATCGCCGGCACCATGGCCAGCACGGTGTAGAACGTGGCCCCGGCCGCCATCGACAGCACGCGGTCGTCCTGCATTTCATGCTGCAAGGCCCGCAACAGCCGCCAGCCCCGCCCGATCCAGCCTTCGGATGCCATCATCGCCGCCCCCGTTCCCCGTCGACTGAAATGCACGACCTGCGGCAAAGGTTCCACGCGCAGGATGGGTCACGGCCCGCCGTTCCGGCCATGACCTGCTGCGCAACCGCAGGGTAGATGTCCGCCCGCACGCCCGCCTAGCGGGCCTTCGCCATAGCCGCCTGCACCAGCGCAATCGCCTGCGCCACCGCCGTCCCGACGGCCATGTCCGTGGTGTCGAGGATCACCGAATCCGCGGCCGGCCGCAGCGGCGCGTCGGCGCGGCCGGTATCGCGGGCGTCGCGTTCGCGCACCTCGGCAAGAACCCGGTCGTAATCGGCGCCGTCCCCCAGTTCGGCCCAGCGGCGCCGGGCGCGGATTTCCGGGCTGGCGGTGACATAGAGCTTCACCTCGGCCTCGGGGCAGATCACCGTGCCGATGTCGCGCCCGTCCAGCACCGCGCCGCCCGGCGCGCGGGCGATACGGCGCTGGAAGTCGACAAGCGCGGCCCGCACCTCGGGGATGGTCGCGACGCGACTGGCCGCCTGCCCGGCTTCAAGGCTGCGCAGGTCGGCACGGCTCAGGTCGGCCGGGGTCAGGGCGCGGGCGGCGGCAACGGGATCGCCGCCCATCGCGCCCACCGCCCGATAGAGCAACCCCGTGTCAAGATGCACAAAGCCAAAGGCCGCCGCGACGGCGCGGGCAATGGTGCCCTTCCCCGCCGCGGCCGGTCCGTCGATGGCAACGGTAAAGATCATGGCGCGGCTCCGGCAGGGCGATGACACGGGACGCGCCGCAGGAGAGCTTTGTCGCCCGCATTGCGCTGCGGCGAGGCTGGCGGGACTGTCGGCCGCCCCCGGCGGAACGGTCGCACCCTGCCCGCCGCGCGCGGTGTCGGGAACAGGTCCGCCCCGGCCACTGTCCTGACCGTAAACCGCCCGGCCATGTCGAAGGCGAGGGTCGTGGCAGGGCCCCTCGCGCCGGGGCTGTATCGCGGAGCGCCGCCTTCATGCCCACGGCAAGGCGATGCGCTGCGACGCGCGGCTTTGGCGCCGGCCCCCGGGTCCGGAGGAAGGTTCCGCGCCCCTGCCCCGGCCATCACTGGAACCACCCGCCGTTCACGGCGCGTTCGAACAGCATGATGACGAACAGGGCGACGATGACGACCTGCACGATCCGTTGCCGGCGGGCCTTGCGGCGGGCGTGATCCTCTTGCCGGGCCGCGGCCTGCACACCGTGTTCGCGGGCCAGCGCCCGGGCGCGGGCGATCTGGTCGGCCACCGCGGGATCGGTGTCGTCGGGCATCGCCATCACGCCTCGCGCGTGATGCTTGCGCCAAGGGCAGCCATCAGCGGCTCGAACACCGGGAACGAGGTGGCGATGGGGCTGCCGTCGTCGACGGTAATCGGCCGTTCGGTCGCCAGCCCCATGACAAGAAAGGACATCGCGATACGATGGTCGAGCTTTGTCGCCACCGTCACCCCGCCCGGCACCCGGCCGAAACCGCGGCCGTGGACGATCCACCAATCTTCGCCCTCCTCGACCTCGACCCCGGCGGCGCGCAGGCCGCGGGCCATCGCGTCGATGCGGTCGCTTTCCTTGACGCGCAGTTCCCTGACGCCGCGCATCACCGTCGGCCCTTCGGCAAAGGCCGCGACCACCGACAGCACCGGGTATTCGTCGATCATGCTGGCGGCGCGGTCGGGCGGCACCTCGATGCCCTTGAGGTTCGGGGAAAACCGCGCCCGCAGGTCGGCGACCGGCTCGCCCCCTTCTTCGCGCAGGTTTTCATAGGCCAGATCGGCGCCCATCTCGCGCAGGGTGGTGAACAGGCCGGCGCGGGTCGGGTTCAGCCCGATGGTCGGCACCAGCACGTCCGATCCTTCGGCGATAATCCCGGCGCAGACCGGGAAGGCGGCCGAGGACGGATCGCGCGGCACCACGATCCTTTGCGCCCGCAATTCGGGCCGGCCGACAAGGCGGATCACCCGGCCCTCGGGCAAATCCTCGACCGTCAGGTCGGCGCCGAAACCGCGCAGCATGCGTTCGGAATGGTCGCGGGTCGCCTCCTTCTCGATCACCACCGTCTCGCCCGGCGCGTTCAGCCCGGCCAGCAGCACCGCGGATTTCACCTGCGCCGAGGGCACCGGCGTCTTGTAAGTCACCGGCACCGGATCGGCAGCGCCAACGATGGTCATCGGCAGGCGGCCGCCCTTGCGGCCATAGGCCCGCGCCCCGAAGAGCGCCAGCGGGTCGGTGACACGGCCCATCGGCCGGCCGTTCAGGCTGGCATCGCCGGTGAATGTCGCTGTGATGGGCGAAGTCGCCATCGTGCCCATGATAAGCCGCACCCCGGTGCCGGAATTGCCGCAGTCGATGACCTGCGCGGGTTCGGAAAACCCGCCGACGCCCACGCCATGCACATGCCAGACGCCGGCATCGTCGCGGGTCACTTCGGCCCCGAAGGCGCGCATCGCCTTGGCGGTGTCCAGCACGTCCTCGCCTTCCAGCAGGCCGGTCACCACGGTTTCCCCGACCGACAGCGCGCCAAGGATCAGCGCGCGGTGCGAGATCGACTTGTCGCCCGGCACATGCGCCTCTCCATGCAGGGCCGCACCCTTGCGCGAGGTCATGGGAATGGGCTGGCCGTGACCGGACATGGGCGCCTCCTTGTGGTCCTGCGGCGCCTTCTAGACCGGTCAGGGCGCGGCGTCCACGGGAGGAAGCGGTGGGTCGCCATGGCGCGCCGCCCTGCCATTGACTTCGTCCCCCGCCGCGGCCACGAAGGCGCCATCATGGCCCTACCCTTTCCCGCAATCTCGCCCGAGGTCTTTTCCGTCACCCTGTTCGGCAGGACCTTTGCCCTGCGCTGGTATGCTCTGGCCTATATCGCCGGCATCCTGATCGGCTGGTGGATCGCCCGGGCGGCGGTATCGCGGCCGCAGCTGTGGCGCGACCGCGCGGCGCCGATGACGGTGGCGCAGCTCGAGTCGCTGATGACCTGGATCATCCTCGGCATCATCCTGGGCGGGCGGCTGGGCTATGTCCTGTTCTACAAGCCCATGGAATATCTCGCCGATCCGCTGTCGATCCTGCGGGTCTGGGAAGGCGGCATGTCGTTCCACGGCGGCTTCATCGGTGTCGTGCTGGCAGTCGTGATCTTCTCTGCCACGCAGAAACTGCCGCTTGGCCCGGTGTCGGACGTGATCGCGCTTGGCGTGCCGCCGGGGCTCTTGCTGGGGCGCCTTGCCAATTTCGTCAACGCCGAGCTTTGGGGCCGGCCGACCGAGCTGCCCTGGGGTGTGGTCTTTCCGGGCGAGGCGGCGCAGACCTGCGCCGGCATCGTCGCCGGCGCCTGTGCCCGCCACCCGTCGCAACTGTACGAGGCCCTGCTGGAAGGGCTGATCCTGGGCGCCGTGCTGATCGCGATGGCGTTCGGCGGCCGAGCGCTCAAGCGGCCATGGCTGGTCAGCGGCACCTTCCTTGCCGGTTATGGCATCGCCCGCTTCATCGTCGAATTCGTGCGCCAGCCCGATGCGCAATTCATCTCGGACGGCAATCCGCTGGGCCTTGCCCTGCACTGGCACGGCTGGGGGCTGACCATGGGGCAGATCCTGTCGCTGCCGATGGTGCTGGTCGGGACGGCGCTGGTGCTGTGGGCGGCGCGGCGCAGATGACGCCGCTGGCGCGGGCGCTGGTCCGGCGCATCGCCGCCAGCGGCCCGATCACCGTCGCCGATTTCATGGCCGAGGCTTTGGGCCACCCCGACCACGGCTACTACATCACCCGCGATCCCCTTGGCGCCGCCGGCGATTTCACCACGGCGCCGGAAATCAGCCAGATGTTCGGTGAATTGATCGGCCTTGCGCTGGCGCAGGGCTGGGTGGACCAGGGCGCGCCGGGTCGTATCGTGCTGGCCGAGCTTGGGCCGGGCCGAGGCACACTGATGGCCGATGCGTTGCGCGCGACGCGGGCGGTGCCGGGGTTCCATGCCGCGCTGAGCGTGCATTTCGTCGAAACCTCGCCCACCTTGCGGGCGGCGCAGGCGCGCGCGGTGCCCGGCGCGATCTGGCATGACAGCATCGCCACCCTGCCCGAGGCGCCGCTTTACCTTGTCGCCAACGAATTCCTTGACGCGCTGCCGATCCGGCAATTCATCCGCGATGGCGGCGGCTGGCGCGAACGCATGGTCGTGACGCGGGACGGCGCGCTGGCCTTTGCCCTTGGCCCGGCGGGCGCCGTGCCGCTGCTGGCCGGGCGCGCGGCGGCAGACGGCACATGCGTCGAATACTGCCCCGCCCTGCCCGGCATCCTGGCCGAGGCCGGACGGCGCATCGCCCGTCACGGCGGGGCGGCGCTCTTCATCGACTATGGCGACTGGGCCGGCAGCGGCGACACCTTGCAGGCCGTCAGCCGCCATGTCTTTGCCGATCCGCTTGCCGCGCCCGGCACCGCCGATCTGACCGCCCATGTCGATTTCGCCGCCGTGGCCGCGGCGGCCGCGCCCGCCCGCGCCTCCTCGATGACGACGCAGGGCGTGTTTCTGGAACGGCTTGGCATCACCGCGCGGGCGCAGGCGCTGGCGCGCGGCCTGACCGGCGCGCAGCTTGATGCCCATGTCGGCGCGCATCGCCGCTTGACCCATCCCGACCAGATGGGGCACCTGTTCAAGGTGATCGGGCTGACCCCGCCCGCCGCGCCGCCCCTGCCGGGACTTGATCCATGAGCCTCGACATCATCACCCATCCGGACCTGCGCCCGCTGCGCCACGGCTTTTTCGGCCGCGGCGGCGGCGCATCGTCAGGCGTGTTTTCCGGGCTGAACTGCGGCTATGGCTCGACCGACCAGCACGAGGCGGTGGCGATCAACCGCGCCCGCGTCGCCGAGGCGCTGGATGTCGGCCCCGGTGCGCTGATCGGCGTCAATCAGGTCCATTCGGCCGAGGTGCTGACCGTCACCGGCCCGATGACGGCACGGCCGCCGGCCGACGGCCTAGTGACCGATGTGCCGGGCCTTGCCCTGTCGGTGCTGACGGCCGATTGCCAGCCGGTGCTGCTGGCCGACCGCGACGCCGGGGTGATCGGCGCCGCCCATGCCGGCTGGAAGGGCGCGCTGTCGGGCATCCTCGAGGCAACGGTGACGGCGATGGAGCGGCTGGGCGCGCGGCCGGCGAACATGGTCGCGGTGATCGGCCCGACGATCAGCCAGCGCGCTTACGAGGTCGGGCCGGAATTCCTGGACCATTTCCTGGCCGAGGATGACGGCGCCGAACGCTGGTTCGCCAATGGCAAGGGCGACCGCTATCTGTTCGACCTTGCCGGCTATGGCCTGCACCGGCTGCGGCAGGCCGGCGTCGGGCAGGCGGAATGGACCCGGCACTGCACCTATTCCGACCCCGACAGGTTCTTTTCCTATCGCCGTTCGGTGCATCAGCGCGAGGCCGATTATGGCCGGCTGATTTCCGCGATCAGGCTCTAGCCACAATCGCAACCGAAACCGCGGATTAACCCTTTTCAGGTCACAGTTCTGCCCATCACGCCCCGCAGTCTGGCCTTGCCGCCTGAACGCGGACCGGAAGAACAGGACGACCCATGAAAACCGAACGCCGCTGGATCAAGACCGTCATTGCCGAAGCGCAAGCCTGCAAGGTCAGGATGCCGTGGGAACGCGGTCTTCGGCGCGAGGCGATGATCGCCCGGCGCAAGGCGGCCGAGGCGCAACAGCTGCGCCGCAGCGCGTAGCCGTTTCCCGCGCGGGAAACGGAAACGGAGCCCGCGCGGGCTCCGTCCGCGGATCGCGGGCGCGATCTGTTCAGGCGCGAACGATCGGCCGATAGTCGCGGTCGTATTTGAAATAGCGCGGCCCCACCAGGTCGATGCCCGCCGGTGTCGTCCATTTCGGGTCGCAGGGATAGGCGATGGCGATCAGCCGCTGGCCATAGCGCAGCGAATCGGTCGTCACCGGCATGCCGCTGTCGGCCTCGATCACCGAGATCAGGTCCGGTGTCGTCGCCAGCACCTGACCGTCGCGTTCGGCGATCAGGAATTCGTTCTGGAAATCCAGCCGCAATTCCTGCCCCTTGTACTGCTCCACCCCTGAAAACACCGCCTTGCCGCGGGCAAACCCGCCCTCGGTCCGGCGTTCGATGTCGTGAATGCGGCCGTGGAACAGGATTTCGGCGTCAAGCAGGTCCACCAGCGCCGCCACCGGGTCGCCATGGGCGGCCCTGGTTTCGCGCAGGGTGGCGCCGATCCTGGCACAAAGCGACAGGGTGCCGCGCACCACGGCCTTCTTCGCCGTGGCACCGTCCATCGGATAGAAGGTCAACAGCGCCGACCCCCCCATCTCGATCGTCGCCGCCCGCGCCAGACGTTCGGTCCAGGCGTTCGCCACGGTGTCGAGCACGATGGAATTGCCCTTGTCGTCGCACATCACCATCGGCGTGGCCGAAACGCCGTGCAGGGTGAAGGTCACCATCTGCAATTCGGGGAATGCCCGGCCCATGCCGTCGCCATCGACCAGCGGCAGGCCGGTCGCGGCGGCGACGACGAAGGGGATCGTCGAATTGACGCCGCCCGCCTCGCCACACAGAACCGCGTCGATCTTGCGGCCCATGAGTTTTTCAAGCTGGTTGAAGGCGTTGATCAACTCCTCGCCCTGCGGCAACTTTTCGGTCATCACCGTCGGCGCGCCCATCATGCAGGCCGGCACGATCAGCGCATCGTCGGGCAGGTCGGCCACATCGACCAGTGACACCGCACCGTATTTGCGGATCGCCTGCTGCGCCATCAGCTTGCCGACATAGGGGTCGCCGCCGCCGCCGGTGCCCAGCACCGCGCCGCCGGTGGCGATATCTTCCAGATCGGCCGCTTCGACCTTGCGGAGAATCTTCATGGTCGCTCCTCAGGCAGTCACCGGGCCAAGGGCCAGCGGCGAGAAGGTGAGTTCGGGATAGCCAAAGCACTGCGGCCCCACGACCGCCATCGCCTCGGGCGTCTTCATCAGGTCGTGGACCGGCAGGCCGATCACGGCCAGCCGCTGGCCATAGCGCAGGACTTCGGTGGTGATCGGCTCGCCGGTCTCGAGATCAAGGTTGATGATCAGATCGGGCACCATAAGTACCGGCTTGCCATCGACCCAGAGGACAAGGTTCTCGTTCTGGATCGCAATCGACGCCTCGGATCCGGCCCAGTCGCCAAGGCCGGCGATCTTCGCCTCGCCGCGGACGAAACCGCCCTTCAGCTCGCGCCGGATGTCGGTGACCTTGCCGGTGAAGAACAGCGTGGCGCCGGTGGCGGCGATGACGCGATCGACGACATTCTGCCGCTTCTTGCGCGCATCCTGCATGGTGCGGCCGATGGTCAGCGCCTGGGTCAGCGTGCCGGGCACCGCGGTGCGGCGGACGAAATCGGCGCGCATCGGCGCCATCGCCAGCCCCGCCGCCCCGCCCATCGCCACCGCGGCATCGCGGGCAAAGCGTTCCAGCCAATACATGTCCTTCACGTCACGGAAGATCAGGACATTGTGCTTGTCGTCGGCAATCGCCGCGGGCGACGGTTTGGCGCCATAGATGAAATAGGTCGTCATCTGCACTTCGGGAAAGGCGCGGCCCATGCCGTCGCCGTCCAGCACCGGCAGCCCCGATTGTGCGGCCGTGATGACCGGTTCCAGCGAATTCGACCCGCCGACCTCGGCCGAGATCAGGGCCGAGAATTTCTGGCCCGTCACATCCTCGACCGCGCGCATGGCGCGCAGGCATTCCTCGCCCTGCTCGAACTTCTCGATGCCGACCACCGGGGCGCCGATGCCGCCGACCTCGCTGACCAGCGCGTCGTCAGGCAGCGCGTCCAGCGGCAGGACGCGGATCTGCGCGCCCTTCCGCACCAGTTCGCGCGCCCGCAACATGCCGATATAGGGGTTGCCGCCGCCGCCGGTTCCCAGCACCGCCGCGCCGATCGACAGCGGCAGCAGGTCTTCCTCGGCAAGGATATAGCCGTTCTTGTCAGACATGGAGTTCCCCCACCGCCTTGATGCGGACGCGCGTGGCATTGCCGGGCAGATAGGCCAGAGGCACGTCCTCGACATCGACGATCTCGACCGACTCGCGCCGGGCCCCGGCGGCGACGGCGGCCTCGACCGCCTGCGACTTGGCGTCGGTCAGCGCGGCATCGCGGCTGATCTCGGCCAGCGCATAGACCCGGTCGACCTCGCCCGAGACCTGGGCGATGGCGGCACCGACGGCATTGGCGCAGGCGTAGTGGTCGGGCTTGATCAGTTCGAGCCCCGCAATCGGTTTCTCGACAAGGATCGTGCCGCCGCCGACCACGATCACCGGCAGCGGTTCCGGGCTGATGCGGGCGCGTTCGACGCAATCCTCGAGCATGACGGCAATGCGGTCGCGGGCGCGGCGGATCAGCCCCTTGTCCAGATGCGCGACCCTGGATGCGTCACCCAGATCGGCGCCGCCATCGGCCACCACCACGTCCGAAGCGGTCAGCGTAGAGCCGCCGAACACCAGCGCCTCGGTCACGATGCGATAGCCGACCGAGCGGGGACCGACGGTCACGCCCTCGGGCCCCTCGACCACGAGCGAGCCGCCGCCAAGGCCGATGGAGAACACGTCCGGCATGCGGAAGTTGGTGCGCACGCCGCCGACCTCGACCGCGACGGTCGCCTGACGGGGAAAGCCCTTTTGCAAGGAACCGACATCCGCCGTGGTGCCGCCGATGTCGACGACGATGGCCTCTCTCACGCCCGACAGGAACGCCGCGCCGCGCATGGAGTTGGTGGGACCGCTGGCAAAGGTCAGCACCGGGAATTTCTCGGCAAAGGCCGCATCCATCAGCGTGCCGTCGTTCTGCGTCAGGAAGAAGCGGCCGGTAAAGCCGACATCGGCCAGCGCCTTGCGGAACGCCTCGACCACATGGCGCGACAGGTCGCGCAGGCAGGCATTCATGATCGCCGCATTCTCGCGCTCGAGCAGGCCGATACGGCCGATGTCCGAGGACAGGGTGATATGCGCGCCGGGCAGTTCACGGGCCAGAATCTCGCCCGCCTGCTTTTCCATCTCGCCCGAGACCGGCGAGAACACCGAGGAGATGGCGACCGAATTGATGCCCTTGGCCTTGATCTCGGCCGCGATGCCGACAAGTTCGGCCTCGTCCAGCGGAGAGATCTTGCGGCCGTCGAATTCGTTGCCGCCATGGGCCAGCCACCAGTGGTTGCCGATCACGTCGCGCAGGTCGGTGGGCCAGTCCACCATCGGCGGCAGGCTGGCGGTCGCCGGCAGGCACAGCCGGACGCAGGCGGTCTGCGCCAGGTCGCGGCGCTGCACCACGGCATTGGTGAAATGCGTGGTGCCGATCATCATCACGTCGACGGCCGAGGCCTTCATCCCGGCCGCGTCCAGCACCTTGCGCAGCGACTGCACCACGCCGGTCATCACGTCGGCCGAGGTCGGCGCCTTGACCGCCTGCAAGACCTTGTCGCCGTCCAGCAGCGCGGCATCGGTGTTGGTGCCGCCCACGTCGATTCCGATACGGATCATGTACTTTTCCTTTCCACTTCGCGCAGGGCCAGAAGATCCTCGGCCGTCGGAAGCTCGCCATTGATGAGGGGGATTTTCGGCCGCAGGGCCTCTTCCTCGGCCGAGATGACCGGGACCGAAGCCAGAAGCAGCCGGGTATAGTCGTGTTGCGGGTCGGTGAATACGCGGGCGGTCGGGCCGGTTTCCACGATGCGCCCGCGGTAGAGCACGCCGACATCCTGCGCGAAGTTGCGCATGAGGCTGAGGTCGTGGCTGATGAACAGATAGGTCAGGCCCAGGTCGCGGCTCAGGCTTTCCAGAAGCTCGATCACCTTGGCCTGCACCGACACGTCCAGCGCGCTGGTCGGCTCGTCCAGCACCAGAAGCCGGGGTTCGACAGCCAGGGCGCGGGCGATCGCCACCCGCTGCTTCTGCCCGCCGGACAGTTCATGCGGATACCGGTCCGAGAAATGCCGCGGCAGTTGCACCATGTCGAGAAGGTCACCCACCCGCGACGACGGCTTGCCATGGGCGTCCAGCGCGACGCGGATCGACTGGCCGGCGGTGCGGCGCGGGTTGAGCGAGGCGCCGGGGTTCTGGAACACCATCTGCACCATGGCCCGGTGGGCGCGGCCCTTGGCGCCCAGGATCGATTCACCGTCGATCAGGATGTCGCCGCTGTCGGGTTCGGCCAGCCCCATGACCATGCGCGCAATGGTCGACTTGCCCGACCCCGATTCCCCGGCAAGACCATAGACCGAGCCCTGCGGGATCGAGATCGAGACATTGTCCACCGCCTTGACCTCGCCCGTCTTGCCGCCAAAGGCGCCGCGGATCGGAAAGGTCTTGCTCAGCCCCACGATATCCAGAGCGGCGGTCATGCTGCGGCTCCGGTCAGGCGCGGCACGGCGGCGATCAGGTCGCGGGTGTATTGCTGGCGCGGGTCGGCAAAGATCGAGGCGGTTTCGCCGGATTCGACGATCTCGCCCTTGTTCATCACATAGGTGAAGGAACTGGTTTCGCGGACCACGCCCAGATTGTGGGTGATCATCAGCAGCGCCAGATGCCGTTCCGTCACCAGATCCTTGAGAAGCTTCAGGATCTGCGCCTGTGTCGTCACGTCCAGCGCGGTGCCCGGTTCGTCCGCGATCAGCAGGCGCGGCTCCGACAGCAGCGCCATCGCGATCAGCACCCGCTGCCGCATGCCGCCCGAAAGCTGCACCGGAAACGACCCCGCCACCCGTTCCGGTTCCCGCATCCGGACCTGGGCAAGCACCTCGAGCACCCGCGCCCGCCGTCCGGCGCGGTCGCGGTCGCGGCCCAGCCGGCGGTCGGCGTATTTCAGGATGGTGCCAAGCTGGTCCTGGATGGTCCAGACCGGGTTCAGCGACGACATCGGATCCTGGAACACCATGCTCATCGCGGTGCCGCGCAGGCGCAGCCGGTCGCGTTCGCGCATGGTCAGAAGATCGGCATCGTCGAACAGGATGCGGCCGCCGGTGACACGGGCGGCGCCGGGCAGCAGGCCCATGATCGCCTTCATCGTCACCGATTTTCCCGATCCGCTTTCGCCGACCAGCGCCACCTGCTGCCCCGCCGCCACCTCGAGCGAGACGCCCTTCAGAACCTCAGCGGTGCGGCCATAGGTCGAGAAGGTGACATGCAGATCCTGCACCGAAAGAAGGCTCATCGCACGTCCTCCACATCGAACAGGTCGCGCAGACCGTCGCCCAGCAGGTTGAAACCCAGCGCCACAAGCAGGATTGCCGTCGCCGGCAGCATGGATTCCCACCAGTAGTCGGGCAGGAAATCGGCACCGTCGGCAACCATGGTTCCCAGATCGGGCGTCGGCGGCCGGATGCCCAGGCCAAGGTAGGACAGCGAGGCGCCGATCAGGATCACGAAACCGGCGTCAAGGCTGGTCTTGACCGCCACCGGCGAGATGACGTTCGGCAGGATCTCGCGGAACAGGATGTGCAGTTTCGACGCGCCCAGGGTCTCGGCCGCCTCGATATATTCCTGCGACCGGATCTGCCGGGTCACCGAATAGACCAGCCGCGCGTGCCAGGTCCACCACAGCGCCGACAGGGCCAGCATGGCGTTGACCAGCGACGGTTCCAGCACTGCCGCCACCGCCAGCGCCACGACCAGCGGCGGGATCGCCAGCGCGATATCGGTCAGGCGCATGATGACGATCTCGGTCCAGCCGCCGAAATAACCGGCGAGCATCCCCAGGATTGTGCCGATCGGCACCGCGATCAACAGCACGACGAAGGCCAGCATCAGCGACACACGCAGACCGAAGATCACCCGTGTCAGGCTGTCGCGCCCGACATTGTCGGTGCCGAACCAATGCTCCCAGCTTGGCGGCTGGTGCTTGTTGCGGAAATCGACCACCGCGCCGACATGTTCGGGATAGGGGGTGATGAGCGGCGCGAAGATGGCAAGCAGGATCGCCGTGATGACGATCAGGGCCCCGATCACCGCCGTCGGATTGCGGCGGAAACGATACCAGTTCTGCCAGGCGTTCGACAGCGCCTGCTGTTCGGTCCCGGTCATGCGCGCCTCCCCCGGATGCGGACACGCGGGTCGACCACGCCGACCAGCAGGTCGATGACAAGGTTGACCAGCACGAAGAACAGGCCCGAGACCATCACCACGCCCATGATCGCGTTCAGATCCTTCTGGGTGATGGCGCGGATGCCATAGGCGGCCATGCCGTCGAGCGAGAAGATCATTTCAACCACGAAGGCGTTGCCGATCAGCGAGGCAAACTCGAGCCCGAGAATGGTGAGCGGCGGAACGAAGGCGGGGCGCAGCTGGTACTTGAACAGGCGCAGCCTTTCGGGCACGCCAAAGGCGCGCGCCGCCTCGATATAGTCCTGCCGGCTGACGTCGATCATGCTGGCGCGGGTGATGCGGGTGATCTGGCCCATGGCGGCAAGCGACAGCGCCAGCGACGGCAGCAGGATGTGGCGCAGGGCCTGCCCCAGCACGTCCCAGCGGCCCTGCAGCACCGAGTCGACGATCAGCATGCCGGTCGGAGAGGCGACGAAATCCATCCCCCGCGGCAAGCGGCCGGTGGTGGGCAGGATCTGCAGGACATAGCCGGCCAGCACCTGCAGCAGAAGCGCGATGAAGAAGGCCGGCATCACCGCCGAAAAGATCGCTACGCCGCGCACGGCATTGTCGGGCCATCGGTCCTTCCAGTGGGCGGCGATGACGCCCAGCGGCACGCCGATGATGAAGGCCAACAGGACGGTGACGATCACCAGTTCCAGCGTCGCCGGAAAGGTCGCCGCCATGTCGGCATTCACCGACCTCTCGGTCAGGAGCGACTTGCCCAGGTCACCGCGCGCCAGGCCGGTGATGAAATTGAGGTATTGCACGACCATGGGCTGGTCGAGGCCCAGCTCCGCCTGCAACTGCTCTACCTGTTCGACGGTGGCGCGCGGGCCAAGGGCCATCCGCGCCGGGTCGCCCGGCACCACGCGGGCGATGAAGAAGATCACCACCGACAGGCCGAACAACACCAGAAGCGACCAGCCGATGCGTCTTGCAAGAAAGGCGGCGAATTCCATCGCGTCACGGCCCGTGGCAAGGAATGGGGAAGCCGGCCGCCCGGTCAGGGCGGCTCGGGAAAGAAGTCCGGACGGCGCAGAGGGAGACGCGGCGCCGTCCGGCCCTTGTCAGCGGGGCCTCAGCAGGTCCAGCTGTAGCGGGTGAAATCGAATTCGAACGACTGCATCGGCACCTGGTCGTAGCCGGTCAGGCACTGGTCGATGGCGTGCTGCTGGGTCTGCGCCAGCAGCGGCACCGAGACCGCAAGATCGGCAAGCCGCACCTGCAGATCCTTGTAGATCTGCACCTGCTCGGCCACGTCGCCGGTGCCGCGCGCCGCGTCGATCATCGCGTCGATCTCGGGGTCCTGCAGCCATTCCATGCTCATCCACGTTCCCGCGGCCTCGGAATGGTACTGCGAGAAGAACATCGCATCCGGGCTCGGATAGGTCGGGCCGAAGAAGATCTGGTTGAGGGCCGGCGTAGTCTCGACGCTGCTGGCGATCTCGGTGACGCGGTTCCACGGCTCGGGCGCCTGGGTCACGACAAAGCCGAGGCTTTCGAGATTGGCCTGCATCAGCAGCGAGGTTTCCTCTTCGAAGGCCGTGCCGGCGACATAGGACAGGGTGATCGGGATTTCCTGACCGGCATAGGCCGACAGGGCGATCTCCTCGGCCGCCTTTTCAAGGTTGTATTCCGGTGCCGGCACATCGGCATTCCAGAAGTCGGCAAAACCCGACGGCAGCACGGTGTTCATCGGCTCGCCGGGGAAGATCACCTCGCGGATGGTCTCGTAGTCGGTGGCATAGGCGATGGCGCGGCGGATGTGGATGTCGTCGGTGGGCGCCACGCGGCTGTTGAGCTTGAAGTAGAAGGCCGTCGTCGTCGCCCGGCTTTCCAGCGTGAAGCGGCCCATGTCGACCAGCGCCTGATAGGTCTCGGGCGACTGGTATTGCGAGGTCATCGTCAGCTCGCCCGAGGCGGCCATCGCACGCACCGTCGCCTCGTCATTGGTGATGATCCAGCGCACCTCGTCGATCGGATGCTCGTTGAAGCCGCCGTAGTAATCCTCGTCGCGGGTGATCGTCATCTGCGAGCCGCGGTCCCAGCTTTCCAGCAGATAGGCGCCGGCGCCGGCGACATTCTCGCCCAGCCAGGCCTGCGCATCGTCGTCACCGGCGTTTTCGGCCACGACGTCGGAATTGACGATCATCAGCGCCGGAACCGTCGCCATGAAGGGCGAAAAGGTCTTGGACAGGGTGAAGGTCACGGTGCCGTCGCCGTTGTCGGTCACGGCACCCGGTGCCACGACGCCGGCGAACAGGTTGGCCGGGCCCTGGTTGATGCGCAGCAGGCGCTCAAAGGTATAGACCACGTCCTTGGCCTCGACCGGCGAGCCGTCCGAGAAGGTGGCATCGGCGCGCAGCTTGAAGGTGACGCTGGTCGCATCGTCCGACACCACCCAGCTTTCGGCCAGTTGCGGGATCAGGTTGCCGGCGGCATCGACGCTGACAAGGCTGTCATACAGGTTCACCGCAGCCATGTAGTCGGTGTAGTCGCTGATCTTGGCCGGGTCGATGGTGCCGAAGATCTGCACGGTGTTCATGGTGACGACCGTCTGCGCGACGGCCGCGGCGGCCGGCAGCATCAGGGCTGCGGAGGTAGTCAGAAGCAGGCGCTTGAGCATGAGTGTTTTCCCCAGTGGACGGCCGGACGGCCTTTTAGGTCCGGGCCTCTCCTGGGCCCGGTCTGGACACAAGATTGCGATTGCAAGCCGTTTCACGCAACAAAGCTAGAGGATAGGTTTTGTCCTCATTCGGACAGGTTTTTCGCTAACGTTTCACGTCAGAAGGCGCAGCGCGGTCGCGGCGCGGACCGCCTCGCGCCGGCTGGTTGCGCCCAGCTTGCGATAGAGATTGGCCAGGTGGAATTTCACCGTCGATTCGCTGAGGCCCATCATGGTGGCGATGGTCTTGGTCGCCGCCCCTTCGCCGATGGCGCGCAACATGCGGGTCTCCTGCCGCGTCAGCCCGGCGGCACGGGCGGGGGCGGCGGCGGTCAGCCGGCGCAGCAGGCGCCGCACCGGCTCTGACGCCTCGGCCGCCTCGCGCAGGCGGCGGACGGACAGCAGTTCGGTCAGGAAAATCCGCTCTTCGGTCACGGTCGCGACCGCGCCCGCTGCCGCCGCCTGCCCCAGGACGCGCAGAAGCTGCGATTCCGCCTCGGCCAGCCGGCGCTGGCGGCGGGCGACATGGGCGCGCCAGATCGTCACCGACAGGCGCTGCCGCCCGGTCAGATGGGCGTTGTCCAGCATCGCGGCCATCAGCCCGTCAAGCCCGGCGTCCTGCGGCTGCAGTTGCGCCATCTGGCGCAGCCAGATCAGCGACATGGCGATCTCGTCCCGGTCGGCGATGGTGGCCAGTTCCACGCCCGCCTGCACGAAGGCCAGCGTCGCCCGCCCCGGAATCGCCGCCGCCTTTTGCCCGGCCTCGGCCCAGCGGCCGGCGGACTGCATCAGACCGACCTCGCGGATGTCGATCAGGCTGCGGAATTGCGAGGACTGTTCCTGCCGCACCCGCCAGCGGTCCAGAAAGGCCCGCGCCGCCAGCGGCGTATAGGTTTCGGCCAGGGCCTGCGCGCCATAGGTCAGCACCAGTTCGACCAGCGTCGGCCAGATTTCGCCCTGCGCCAGCGCGTCGAGTTCCAGCGACAGGAAGCGTTGCAGGGTTTCGGGCGTGCCGGTTTCAAAGTCGATGCAGGCGTCGAGCAGCGCCAGCAGTCGGCGGTCGCCGGGGCTTTCGAAACTGGCGCCGCGCAGGTGGCGGCCGGCGGCGACGGCATGGCTGCGCGCCGCGGTCAGGTCGCCCTGCATCTGCCGGATGATGCCAAGGTGCAGGTCGATGAAGAAGTTGAGGAACGGCACATTGGCGCGGCTGTAATGATGCAGCGCGCGCAGCGCGGCCAGCTCGGCCTCGGGCAGGCGGCGGGTGCGGATATAGTATTCCAGCACGGTGTTGTAGAAGGATCCGCGGCGCAGGTCGTCCTCGGGCGACAGTTCGGCCAGCAGCGGATAGCAGCGGGCCAGAAAATCGTCGGGGATCTGGAAATCCTCCCAGATCCGCAGCAGCAGCCGCCACATGCGGATTTCAAGGCTGAATTGACCGCGATCGGCGATGACCGAGTTGAAATCGGACATCTGCTCGCCCCAGCGGTCGGCGAGCACGCGGATCATCAACGGCACCTCGCCGTTCTTGACCGCCTGCAGCGCGCGCGACAGGACCAGCGTGTCGTCGCTGGCCAGAAGGTCGGGGGGAAAGCCCGCGAGCATGCGGTCGAACGCCTCGGGTCCGAAGCGATACAGGAAATACGGCCCGCCCGCCTGTGACAACGATTGCACCGCTGCCTGCCAGGCGCCGACCGACTGGAAGGTGGCGATGGCGGCATCGGTGCGCCCCAGGGCCGCCTGGGTCACGGCGATGGCCCGGGCCTCGGTCGCGGTCCCGGCCCTGAGCGACAGCAGCTGGCGCAGCGCCCGCAGCATCGGCGCCTTGACCGCAGCCAGCGCCGGGTGCAGTTCGGCCCCGGTGCGGACAAAGGGCAGTCCGGCCAGAAGGCGGGCGTCGATGCGCTGGCGCGGGTCGGCCAGATGAGCCTCGAACGCGGCAAGTGCGGCCGAGGGATAGGCGTCCAGCAATTCGTCGCGCAGGAAATCGGTCAGCGCCCCCTGCCCTGCCCGCCCGTCCAGCACCGCCGGGATCAGGCAGGCCCAGCCGCCGGTGCGGGCCATGATGCCGGTTGCACGGGCCGGATCCAGGCCGGCGGCCAGAAGGTCGGCCTCGGTCAGGATCAGCGCCTCGGCCGGGATGGTGGCGACATGGCCATAGACGGTGGCGCGCGCCAGGCCGGGGATCGCGGTATCGGGCCGCCGCGCCAGGATCAGCCGCCCCGGCGCCGCCGGCAGCGGGGCGGTCTGCGCCACATGCGGCACGTCCCATAGCGCCAGCGGCCCGCCGGGCGGTGTCACGTCCGAGGCCACGGTCGCGCCCAAGGCGCGGGCGATTTCGGCAAGAAGCCGGCTTTTGCCGATGCCGGGCGGACCCTCGATGACCACGATCGGGGCGCTTTCGGCCAGAACCCGCGCGACCAGCGTGCCGCGCGGGATGGTCAGGGGCGCGGGCGCCCCCCTCCCTGTCACATCGCCGCCCGGAACAGCGCGATGGTGTTGTCCAGCGTCATCTTGACCGGATTGCCGCCCGCGCTGGGGTCTTCGATGGCCTCGGCGGCAAGTTCGGGGATCAGCGCCGGATCGACGTTGAAACCGGCAAGGCCCTTGGGAAAGCCGAACATCTCGTTCAGTTCCACCACCCGCGCCCGGAACCCGTCAAAGCCGCCGGCGATGCCAAGATAACCGGCCACCGCCTCGATCCTCTGTTCGATGGCCGGGCGGTTGAAATCCAGGCAGGCCGGCATGACGACGGCATTGGTGGTGCCGTGGTGGGTGCCGTAATGGGCGCCCACGGGATGCGACAGGGCATGGATCGCGCCCAGCCCCTTCTGGAAGGCCACCGCACCCATCGCCGCCGCAGACATCATCTGCGCCCGCGCCTCGAGGTCGGTGCCATCGGCCCAGGCGCGCGGCAGATAGGTATTGACCAGCCGCAGCCCCTCGAGCGCGATGCCCTGCGACATCGGGTGGTAGAAGGGCGAGGAATAGGCCTCGAGGCAATGGGCAAAGGCGTCCATCCCGGTGCCGGCGGTGATCGCCTTCGGCATCCCCACGGTCAATTCCGGGTCACAGATGGTGACGGTCGGCAGGACCTTGGGATGGAAGATGATCTTCTTCACATGGGTCTGGCTGTTGGTGATGACCGACGCGCGCCCGACCTCGGACCCGGTGCCGGCTGTGGTCGGCACCGCGATGATGGGCGACACGACACTGGCATCGGCCCGCGTCCACCAGTCGCCGATATCCTCGAAATCCCACACCGGCCGCGTCTGGCCGTGCATGAAGGCCACCATCTTGGCCAGATCCAGCCCCGAGCCGCCGCCAAAGGCGATGACCCCGTCATGCCCGCCGGCCTTGTAGGCACTGATCCCGGCGGCAAGGTTCACCTCGTTCGGGTTGGGATCGACATCGGCAAAGATCGCCCGGCCAAGGCCCGCGGCCTCGAGCAGATCCAGCGTCGATTGCGTGATCGCCATGTTGGCAAGGCCGCGGTCGGTGACTAGCAGCGGCCGCTTGATCCCCGCCTGCGCGCAGGCGGCGCCGATTTCCTTGATCCGGCCGGGGCCGAACTTGATCGCGGTCGGATAGGACCAGTTTGCTGTGGGCACGTTCATGGTTTCACCTTGCGAAGATGGTAGGACCGCGGCCGTGTGACCGCGTGATAGCCGATGACCGACATGGCGCCGCCGCGGCCGGTGTCCTTGACCCCGGTCCAGCAGCAGGCGGGGTCGACATAATCGGCCCGGTTCAGGAACACGGTGCCGGTTTCGACACGGCGGCCAAGCGCAAGCGCGCGGTCGGGGTCCCTGGTCCAGAGCGATGCCGTCAGCCCATAGGGCGAATCGTTCATGAGGCTGAGCGCCTCTTCGTCCGAGGAGACCGGCATGATGCCGACCACGGGGCCAAAGGTTTCCTCTTTCATCAGCGCCATGGAATGGTCGACGTTGATCAAGACCTGCGGCATGACATAGGCCGACTGCCCGTCATCGGCTGGGAAGTTCTGCCGTTCGATCAGGCTGGTCGCGCCCTTGGCCTCGGCATCGTTGACATGGTCGCGCACCGTCCGGGCAAAGCGGACATTGGCCATCGGGCCAAGCGTGGTGTCGGCATCGAACGGGTTGCCCAGTTTCAGCGCATTGGTCCAGGCGACGGCCTTTTCCACGAAGCTGTTGAAATGCCGAGCATGGACATAGATCCGCTCGATGCCGCAGCAGCACTGGCCGGCGTTGTACATCGCGCCGTCCATCAGCACATCGACGGCCCAGTCGATGTCGGCATCCTCCATCACATAGCCCGGATCCTTGCCGCCCAGTTCCAGCCCCAAGGGCGTGAATGTCCCGGCGCTTGCCCGCTCGATCGCCTGGCCGCCGGCGACGCTGCCGGTGAAGTTGACGAAATCGAAGGCGCGCCGGCCCAGCAGGCGTTCGGTCCCGGCATGGTCAAGGACGATGTTCTGGAACACCCCCTCGGGCACGCCGCCGGCATGCATCGCCTGCGCCAGCCGCTCGCCCGCCAAAAGCGTCTGCGACGCGTGTTTCAGCACCACGGCATTGCCGGCGATCAGCGCCGGCACGATGGTGTTGAGCGCGGTAAGATAAGGATAATTCCACGGCGCCACGACAAAGACCACGCCCACCGGGGCGCGTTCGATCATCCGGGTGAAATTGGCGTCATCCTGCGCCACCAGCGGCGCCAGCGCGGTTTCGGCGATTCCGGCCATGTAATTGGCGCGCTCGTTGACGCCGCCGAATTCGCCGCCGAACCGCGTCGGGCGGCCCATCTGCCAGGCCAGTTCCTCGACCACCTGGTCCTTGAGGCCGTTCAGCGCCGCGATCCCGGCCAGCACCTTGTGACGGCGTTCGTCCAAGGGCAGCGTCAGCCAGTCCTTCTGCGCCGCCCGCGCGCGGGCCACCGCGGCATCGGCCTGGGCCGCGTCCAGCGCCGGACGCTCGGCATAGACCCGCCCGTCGACGGGCGAGATGCATCGGATCATGTTCGTCATGGTTTCCTCCGGGCCGTTTCGGCCTTCGTTATCAGCGGATGCAGGCGGCCGAAAGCGTCAGAGCCGCTCGAACCCGCGCATCAGTTCCCAATCCATGACCACGCGGTCCTGTTCGGAAATCTCCCACCTTGCGGCGTGGACATAATGGTCGACGACATCGCTGCCCAGCGCGGCGCGCAGCATGGCCGATCCGTCCAGCGCCTCGGCCGCCTCGCGCAGGTTGCGCGGGATCGGGCGGGCCTCGCCCGAGCTGTACATGTCGCCGGCCATCTCGGGTTCCAGCTCGAGCTTGCGCTCGATCCCGTCCAGACCGGCCGCCAACTGCGCCGCCAGCGCAAGATAGGGGTTCAGGTCGGCGCCGCCGACCCGGCATTCGATGCGGACGCCCTTGGTATCGGCGCCGCAGACGCGATAGCCGGCGGTGCGGTTGTCGGTCGACCAGACGGCCTTGGTCGGGGCGAACATGCCGACGGTGAAGCGTTTGTAGCTGTTGACGTAAGGTGCGAGGAAATAGGTCACCTCGCTGGCATGGGCCAGCAGCCCGGCCACATAATGCCGCATCAGCGCGGACATGCCGTGTTCGGCAGCGGGGTCAAAGAACACGTTCTTGCCGCCCGACCACAGGCTTTGGTGGATATGGCTGGACGATCCGGCCCGGTCGGTGGCGTATTTCGCCATGAAGGTCGCGGACTTGCCCTGCGCATGGGCGATTTCCTTGACCGCGTTCTTGACAATGGAATGCATGTCGGCGGTGTCGAGCGCATCCGAATAGCGGATGTTGATCTCTTCCTGTCCGGCCTCGGCCTCGCCCTTGGAATTCTCGACCGGGATGCCGGCGCCGTAAAGCCCGTTGCGCAGGGCGCGCATCACCGGCTCTTCCCGGGCGGTGCCGAAGATGCCGTAGTCGTTGTTGAACCGCACCCAGGGGGTGATCTGGCGGTAGCGCGAGTCGCGCAATTTCTCAAAGCTTTGTTCGAACAGGTAGAATTCCAGTTCGGTCGCCATCATCGGGGTAAAGCCCAGCGCCTCGGCCCGGGCGATCTGCCGTTTCAGCACCGACCGCGGCGCATGCGGGGCAAGGTCGTGGCTGTGGTGGTCAAGCACGTCGCACATCACCATCGCCGTGCCGGGCAGCCAGGGCACAAGGCGCAGGGTGGCAAGGTCGGGCTTGTGCACATGGTCGCCGTAACCCGCCGCCCAGTTGGCGAACTTGTAGCCCGGCACCGTGGTCATATCGACATCGACGGCCAGCAGGTAGTTGCAGCCGTGGGTTTCCTCATACCCGCCGTTCAGGAAATGCGCGGCGTGAAAGCGTTTGCCCATCAACCGGCCCTGCATGTCGACGATGCAGGTCAGCACGGTGTCGATCTCTCCGCTCGCCACCAGGTCGCGCAAGGAGTCGAGGGTCAGATTTCCGGCCATGATGCTTGTCTTTCTGCGATCTCATTGCCCGGAATGCGGCCCAATCCGCCTCGGGACTTGCACTTTTTCAACCTGGGGCCCGGAAGGCCCCGTTTTCGCCGCGAAACCCGAAGGCAAGGGCGCGAGGGGGGCGGCTTGCCCCCCTCGGCCGCGTCGCGATCAGCGGTAGGGATAGCCCGCCGCCACCTGATCCGCCGCATATTGCTTGAAGATGTCGACCACGCGCTTGGCGCGTTCCGATTCTCCGGCGATCTCGTCCCAGAAGCTTTCGGCGTCGGTCAGCACCTGGTTCCATTCCTCGGCCGGAAGCGACGTCTGTTCCAGCTTTTCGCCATGGACGCGCAACTGCGCCTCGCCGCCCCAGTACCACTTGGCGCGGTAATAATGCGACTGGTCGATGGTGGTGCGGTAAAGCTGCTGCAGATGCGGCGGCACCGCGTTCCAGCTTTCGGTATTGGCGAAATACGACCCGAACCAGGCGCCGGTGATCGAGTTCGACAGAGCGTACTGGCAAGCGTCGGCCCAGCCCACTTCATAGGCTTCGGTAAAGCCGCACCAGGCCACGCCATCCAGCGCGCCGGTCCGCATCGACACTTCGACGTCGTCCCACGGGATCGTCACCGGGATCAGGCCATAGCGCGACAGGAACCGGCCGGCGGTCGGCACGCCGAACACCTTGAGCCCGTTCATGTCGGCAAGCGAACGGATCGGCTTGTTCACCGTGAAGATGTGCAGCGGATCCCAGGCCCCGGTCGACAGGTAGGTGACGTTGTCGACCTCGGCGTAGGCCTCGTTCCAGATCTCGTCGAGGCCGTAGTACATGAACATCGCCGCGACATCGAGGCTGAAGCGGGTGGCGAAGGGGAAGTAGCCGCCGAAGACGCCGATATCGACGGGCGAGGCCATGGTCGCCTCGTCCGACTGGATCGCGTCCAGCGTGCCGTTCTGCAGCGCGCGGAACAGTTCCGAAGTGGGGACAAGCTGGTCGGCGTAGAACAGCTCGATCTCCATCTCGCCATTCGCAGCGGCGTTGAAGGCGTCGATCTGCGGCTTGATGACATGGGCGCCAAGGGGGGCGCCGGAATAGGTCTGCAGCCGCCAGCGGATCGGCGCCTGGGCGCGGACGATGGCAGGCGCGGCCAGCGCCACGGCGCCGGCGCCAAAGCCGACCGAGGTCATGAATTTCCGCCGCGAGGCAAGGATGCGCTCGGACGGGGACTGCGGTCTGATAAGGTCGGTCATTCCACTCTCTCCTGTTGATTATTTTCAGTTCAAGGCGTTGGGCAGCCACATGGCTATCTGCGGAAACACCATCAGGATGACGATGGTCAGGACCATCATCAGCACGAAGGGCCAGATCGACTTGTAGATGTCGATCAGCGTGATCTCGGGCGGGGCAAGGCCGCGCATCAGGAACAGGTTATAGCCGAAGGGCGGGGTGATATAGGCGATCTGGCAGGTGATCGTGTAAAGCACGCCAAACCAGATCATTTGCCCGTCGATGCCCAGATCCAGCCGGTCGACCAGCGGCACATACAGCGGCGCGACGATGACCAGCATGGCGGTGTCGTCGAGGAACATGCCCATGACGATGAACGACAGCTGCATCAGGATGATGACCTGCCAGGGGCCGAGCTCCCAGTTGTGGATGAACACGTTCTCGATCGCACGCACCGCGCCGATGCCGTCAAAGACCGACGAAAACGCCAGCGCGCCCAGGATCACCCACATGAACATCGCGGTGACGGCCATGGTCTGCTGCGCCGTCCGCGTCATCAGGGCCCAGGTCAGCCGCCCCTTCAGCAGGCAGGCAAGCGTCGCCAGCGTCGCGCCCAGGGCCGAGCTTTGCAGCAGGCTGGTCCAGCCATAGACAAAGGCGCCCAGCATGATGGCGAAGATCAGGAACGGCATGATCCCGGCCCGCAGCAGGCGCAGCTTTTCGCCCATGGGCATCGCCAGTTCCTCGTCGCTCAGCCGTGGCGCGAGCGAGGGGTTAATCTTCACCCGGACATAGATGTAGATGATGAAGATCAGCGCCATCAGCAGGCCCGGCCCGACCCCGGCCAGCCAGAGATCGGCGACCGATTCCCGGGCGATGACGGAATACAGCACCATGACCACCGACGGCGGGATCAGGATGCCCAGCGACGACCCGCCCTGCACGACCCCGGTGATCAGCACCTTGTCATAGCCGCGGCGCAGCATCTCGGGCAGGGCGATGGCAGATCCGATGGCGATCCCCGCCACCGACAGGCCGTTGATGCACGAGATGATGACCATCAGCAGGATGGTGCCGATGGCCAGCCCGCCCGAGAACCTGCCGAACCAGACATGCATCATGCGGTAAAGGTCTTCCGCGATGCCGGATTCCGACAGGATATAGCCCATGTAGATGAACATCGGCAGCGTGAGCATCGCATGCCAGTTGAACAGCTTGAACACCGCGTTGAACGGGGTTTCCAGTGCGAATTGCAGGCTGTCGCCCTGCCAGCCGGCGATGCTCAGCGCCGCCAGGGCGGCAATCGCACCGACCACGGCAAAGACGCGCTGGCCCGTCAGCATCATCACGACCATCGCCCCGAACATGCAGAGCGCGATGAGTTCGTAGTTCATGCCGGCACCCGGCCGCGGGCGCGGTCAAGGTCGCGCAGGAAGATGGCAAAGGCCTGCAGGATCATCAGCGCCAGGCACACGACCATCAGCACCTTGATCGGCACCACCGAGGGCGCCCAGAGCGACGGCAGCCGCTGGTTGGTCTCGATCGAATAAAGCGTCGAGGAAATGCCGCCCCAGAGCAGGATCGCCAGATAGAAGATGACGACCCAGATCGTCAGCGCGTCGATCCGCGCCTTGCCGCGCGGGCCCAGCCGGGAATAGACCAGATCGAGGCGGACGTGATCCTCGTCCTTCATCGTCTTGGGACCGGCCAGGAAATAATAGGCGGCCAGCAGGAACTGGGCGAATTCCGTGGTCCAATTCTGCGTCATGTTCAGCATCTTGTTCGTCACGACGTCGAACAGAAGCACCGCCACCATGACATAGATGAGATACATCGTCAGGAATCCGATCCAGTCGGACAGGCGGTCGATGAACCGCACATAGGCCCTTGTCGCGGCGTGCATTCCTTTTCCTTCGTCCCCGTTCCCCACCGCCCGTTCACCGGGCCTGTTGTCCTAGCGCAGCGCCACGCCCGCCGCGGTCATCGCGGCACGGAAGGCATCGCCCGGCACCGTGTCGCTGATCAGCAGGTCGACCTCGTCCAGCCGGCAGATGCGATGCGCGGCGCGGCGCCCGATCTTGTCGGCATGGGCGACGACGACGATCTGGCGGGCATGGGCGCACGTCGCGCGCGCCACCGCCGCCTCGTCGAACTCGGCATCCATCGGGCCGGCCGCGGCATCGACCGCGGCGGCGCCGATCACCGCATGGTCGGCACGGAACTGCGCGATCTGTTCCACTGCCATCGGCCCCACCGTCTCGCCATTGCCGGGGGCATAGCTGCCGCCGATCAGGAACACCCGCGCCCGCCCCTCGCCCCGCGCCATGACCTGGGCGATGCGGCCGGAATTGGTGATGACCGTCAGGTCGGCGACATGCGCCAGCGCCTGCGCGCAGGCAAGCGTCGTGGTGCCGGTGTCGATGAAGCAGGTGTCGCCGGGGCTGACCAGATCGCGCAGCTTCTGCCCGATCGCGGCCTTGCCGGCCGCCTGTTCGGTCATTCGCTCGTCGAAACTGCCCTCGGCGCGCAGCCGCATCCGCCGGGCGCCGCCATGCACCTTCTGCAGCGCGCCCGATTCCGCAAGTTGCGACAGATCGCGACGGATCGTCTCGGCCGAGACGGCAAAGCCGGCGGCAAGGGACTCGACCGTGGCCTCGCCCTCGCGCTCGACCAGATCGAGTATCTGCGCCTGTCTCTCGCCCGGCCGCACGCCATCCCCCGGCTTGTTCCTGTGGCCAAGTTAGCCCGCGCGCCCTTGCCCGTGTCAACATGGAATCGGGCGGATTGTCACGAAATGGTCCGTCTCGCGGGCGGATGATTGACTGTTCGGGCATCATCGGTCAAATTCCAGTCACGATTTCCACAGGCGAGGCGGCGATGAGCGCAGACCCGGCAGGCCTTTCCGGCCGTTTCGATGTCGCGGTGATCGGTGCCGGCGTCGTCGGCTGCGCCATCGCCCGCCGCTTTGCGCTGGCCGGCGCCCGCGTCGCGGTGATCGAGAAGGCGGCCGATGTGCTCGACGGCGCGTCCAAGGGCAACTCTGCCATCCTGCACACCGGCTTTGACGCGCCGCCGGGATCGCTGGAACAGGCCTGCGTCGCGGCGGGGCACGAGGAATACCTCGCGATCCATGGCCGGATGAACCTGCCGCTGATCCGGTCGGGCGCGCTGGTCATCGCCTGGACCGAGGCCGAGGAAGCCCTGCTTCCAAGCCTCATCGACCAGGCCCTGCAGAACGGCGTCACCGATGTGCAGCCGCTCGACCGCGCCGGACTGCGCGCGCTCGAACCCGGGCTGGGCCAGGGCGCGCGTGCCGCCTTTCGCGTGCCGCGCGAATACCTGATCGACCCGTGGTCGGCGCCCCATGCCTATCTGTTGCAGGCCATGGCCCATGGCGCGCAGGTGCTGCGCGGGGCCAGGGTCACCGGGGCTGTCCGCGACGGCGACTGGCGGCTGGAAACCTCCAGGGGTGGCGTCACCGCCGGGCTGGTCATCAATGCCGCCGGCAACTACGGCGATCTGGTCGACGAGATGATCCTTGGCCGCCGCGATTTCCACATCCGGCCGCGCAAGGGCCAGTTCGTGGTCTATGACAAACCGGCGGCGGCGCTGGCCGGCCATATCCTGCTGCCGGTGCCGAACAAGGTGACCAAGGGCATCGTCGTCTGCCGCACCGCCTTTGGCAACCTGCTGGTCGGCCCCACCGCCGAGGATCAGGACGACCGCGCCCATGCGGAACTGGTGCCCGAGACGCTCGCCGCGCTGAAAACCCGCGGCGAAGAGATCCTGCCCGGCCTGAAGGACCACGAGGTGACGGCGATCTATGCCGGCCTGCGCCCTGCGACCGAATTCAAGGATTATTGCATCACGGCGCATGAGGGTCAGGGTTATATCACCGTCGGCGGCATCCGCTCGACCGGGCTGTCGGGGGCGCTCGGGATCGCCCGGCATGTCGAACGGCTGGCCGGGCTGGCCTTCACGCCGCCCGATCCGGTCTGGCCGCAGTTGCCCGGCCTGTCCGAGTATTTCCCGCGCGACTGGCAGGCGCCCGGTCATGGCGGTGTGGTCTGCCATTGCGAACTGGTGACCCGCCGCGAAGTGCTTGCCGCGCTGAACGGCCCGCTGCCCGCCCGCTCGCTTGCCGGGCTGAAGCGGCGGACGCGGGTGACGATGGGCCGTTGCCAGGGCTTTTTCTGCTCGGCCGAACTGTCCCGCCTGACCGAGGGCCATTTCGACCGGCCGATGACCGAGGCCGCCGAATGACCCTGCCCGATGCCGTTGATGTCCTGATCGTCGGCGCCGGCCCCGCCGGGCTGGCCGCCGCGACCGTGCTGGCCGGCACGCATTCCGTCCTGGTCCTCGACCGCGAGGCGCGCGCCGGCGGCATCCCGCGCCATTGCGGCCACTACCCCTTTGGCCTGCGCGAATTCCGCCGGCTGATGAAGGGGCCGGACTATGCCGCCGCCCTGGTGGCGCGGGCCGAGGGGGCGGGGGCCCGGATCGCCACCGGCGTCAATGTCACCGCTCTGCATCCCGGCGGCCGCGTCAGCGTCACCTCGGATGCCGGCCTGCAGGAAATTTCTGCCGCCCGCGTCCTGCTGGCCACCGGCGTGCGCGAAACCTCGCGCGCGGCCCGTCTGATCGGCGGAGAGAAACCGGGCGGTGTGATCGCCACCGGCGCGCTGCAGGGCATGGTCTATCTCGAAGGGCGGCGTCCGTTCCGCCGGCCGGTGATCCTCGGGACCGAGCTTGTCGCCTTTTCGGCGATCATGACCTGCGCCCATGCCGGCATCCGGCCGGTGGCGATGGTGGAACCGAACCCGCGCCCCACCGCCCGCTGGCCCGCCGCCCTGTTCCCGCGCCTCAGGGGCATCCCGCTGCATCTTTCGACCACGTTGACGGCGATCCACGGCCACGACAGGGTGGAGGGCGTGACCCTCGCCACGCCAACCGGCCCGCTCGATCTTGAAACCGATGGCGTGATCGTCACCGGCCGCTTCCGGCCCGAGGCGACGCTTCTGGCCACCGGCCCCGTCGCCCGCGATTCCCGCACCGGCGGGCCCGCGATCGACGCCATGGGCCGCTGTTCCGACCCGGCCTATTTTGCGGCCGGCAACCTGCTGCGCGGGGTCGAAACCGCCGGCTGGTCGTGGAACGAAGGCCGGCTGATCGGTCTCTCCATCGCCGCCGACCTGGCCGGACAGGCCGCACCGGCGCAGCGCGCGGTGACCCTTGCCGGCGATGCGCTGGCCTGGGTGGTGCCGCAATCGGCGGGCGCCGGCGGCGCGCTTGACCGCCTGCAACTGCGGGTGGCGCGGCCGGTCAGCGGCCGGCTGGCGCTGCGCGTCGGCGGCGCCGAGGTCTATGCCCGGGCGATCAACGCCCGCCCCGACCGCCGCCTCACCCTGCCCCTGCCGCCCGGCGACGGCCCGGTCGAGGTCGAGGTGATCGAATGACCCGGGTGCTGGCCATCGACCAGGGCACCACCTCGACCCGCGCCTTCCTGATCGACGACAGCGGCGTGCATCCGGTCCATGCCGCCGAACACCGCCAGCACTATCCGCAGCCCGGCCATGTCGAACACGACCCCGAGGAATTGCTGGCGAACATCCGCGCCTGCCTTGCCGCCGCGCCTGCCGCCGATTGCGCCGGACTCGACAACCAGGGCGAAAGCTGCCTTGCCTGGGATGGCGACACCGGCCGCGCCATCACGCCGGTGATCGTCTGGCAGGACAGCCGCACCGCCGCGGCCTGCGCCCGGCTGGCCACCCAAGGTCACGCGGCCCTGGTCCGTGCCCGCGCCGGCCTGCCGCTCGACCCGTATTTCTCGGCCTCGAAGCTGGGCTGGATCATGGAAAACGTGCCGGCCGCGCGCGACCTTCTTGGCAAGGGCCGCCTCCGCCTTGGCACCACCGACGCGTTTTTCCGCGACCGCCTGACCGGGCGGCATGAAACCGATCCCACCACCGCCTCGCGCACATCGCTGTTCAACCTGGCCACCGGCAGTTGGGACGCCGATCTTTGCGCCCTGTTCGGCGTGCCGATGGCGGCGCTGCCGGCGATCCGCCCGACCACCGGCGACCTTGGCCGCATCGGCACCCTGCCGCTGACCGCCAGCATCACCGATCAGCAGGCGGCGCTTTACGGCCATGGCTGCCGCGCGCCGGGCGATGCCAAGATCACCTTCGGCACCGGCGCCTTCGCCCTGTGCCTGACCGATGGGCTGACCGCCAGCGACACCCTTTTGCCGACGGTCGCCTGGGCCACGCCCGATCCGGTCTATGCACTCGACGGCGGCGTCGCCACCGCTTCCTCGGCGGTGAACTGGGCGCGCGGGCTGCACCTGTTCGACCGATGGGAGGAGATCGACAGTTTCGCCGCCGCCCCCGCCATCGCCCGCGGGCTGGCCTTCGTCCCGGCACTGGCGGGGCTGGCCGCGCCGCACTGGGACCGCAACGCCAAGGGCGCCTGGTTCGGCCTGACCCTCGACACCACGCCCGCCGACCTGATGCAGGCGCTGCTCGAGGGCGTGGCCTTCCGCATGGCCGAGGTGATGGAAGGGATGCCGGCGCGCAGCGACGCCCCGGTCAGCATCGACGGCGGCATGTCGCGCAATCCGTGGTTCTGCCAGTTCCTCGCCGATGCGCTCGCCCGCCCGGTCCGCGTCTCGGACGAGCCGGAACTGACCGCACTCGGTTGCGCGCAACTCGCAGCACAGGGCACGGGCCGCCCCTTGGCCTTCACGCCGAAGGGCCGCCTTGTCGCGCCGCGTCCGATGCCCGACGACTGGCGCGCCCGATTTCGCGCCGCGCGCCGGGCGGTGCAGGACTTCGGCGCGACGGCCCCCTGATCCTGTCTTTCATCTTTGCACAAATACCCAGCAGGGGTTTGCCGCCGGTTCCGCCACCGGTCCGAAGGACCGGCGGCATGGGGGGACGCGAAGTCCCCCGGCGCCTCAGCAAGACCTATCCGTGGGCGATCATCACATGCCGCACGGCGGTATAATCCTCGAGAGCATAGCCCGACAGATCCTTGCCGTATCCCGATTGCTTCAACCCGCCATGCGGCATCTCGCTGACCAGCATGAAATGGGTGTTCACCCAGGTGCAGCCGTATTGCAGGCGGCTGGCGATGCCCATGGCGCGGCCGACATCGCGGGTCCAGACCGATGACGACAGGCCATAGGGGCTGTCGTTGGCCCAGTCGACGGCGGTATCGACATCATCGAACCGCGTGACCGAGACCACGGGGCCGAACACCTCGCGCTGGACGATCTCGTCGGTCTGCAGGGCGCCGGCGACCACGGTCGGGCGGTAATAGAACCCCGGCCCGTCGCCGGCCGATCCGCCCGTCGTCACCTCGACATGGTTCAACTCGGCGGCGCGGCTGACAAAGCTGGCCACCCGGTCGCGCTGGCGGGGCGAGATCAGCGGCGGCATCTCGTTCTTCGCATCGTCGGGGTCGTCGAAGGTGATCGAGGCGGCGGCGGCGGACAGGTCGGCCACCAGCGCATCATAGATCTTCGGTCCGGCATAGACGCGGCAGGCGGCGGTGCAATCCTGCCCGGCGTTGTAGAAGGAAAACGCCCGCAGCCCGGCGACCACGGCACCAAGGTCGGCATCGTCCATCACGATGACCGGGGCCTTGCCGCCCAGCTCCAGATGGGTCCGCTTGACGGTTTTCGACGCCGCGACCAGCATCTTCTTGCCCGTCGCCACATCGCCGGTCAGGGAAATCATGTCGACGCCGGGATGGTTGATCAGCGTGTTGCCGACCGTGCCGCCCTGCCCGACCACGATGTTGACCACGCCCTCGGGCAGAACCTCGGCCAGCACGCGCGCCAGTTTCAGCGCGGTCAGCGGCGTCTGTTCGCTGGGTTTCATCACCACGCAATTGCCGCCGGCGATGGCGGGGGCCAGTTTCCACGCCATCATCATCATCGGGTAATTCCACGGCGCGATGCTGGCCACGACGCCGATCGGATCGCGGCGGATCATCGACGTGTGCCCCGGCAGGTATTCCCCCGCCACCGCGCCGTGCATGTTCCTGACCGCGCCCGCGAAAAAGCGGAAGCAGTCGGCGATGGCCGGCAGTTCGTCGTTCAGCGCGGCACCGACAGGCTTGCCGCAATTCAGCGCCTCGAGCGCGGCAAAGGCCGCGGCATCGGCCTCGATCCGGTCGGCGATCTGGAGAAGATAGCCCGACCGTTGCGCCGGCGTGGTCCGCGACCAGCCCGCGAATGCCTTGCGCGCCGCGGCGACGGCGCGGTCGATCTGGTCGGTCGATGCCTCGGGCAGTTTCAGGATCACCCCGCCGGTGCGCGGGTTCAGGATCATCTCCTCGGCCTCGGTCCCGGCCTCGAAGGCGCCGCCGATCAGCATCGCGGTATCCATCATCGTTTTCCTTTCTTATTTGCCGCTGCCGGCCACCGTCTCGGTGCCGCGCGTCAGGTAATAGGCGCCAAGGATCGGCAGGAAGGTCAGCAGGACCACGACCATGGCCACGACATTGGTGACGGGCCGTTCGCGCGGCCGCACCAGTTCTTCCAGCATCCAGATCGGCAGTGTCTGCTGCTGCCCGGCGGTGAATGTGGTGACGATCACCTCGTCAAAGGACAGGGCGAAGGCCAGCATGCCCCCGGCCAGAAGGGCGGTGGCGATGTTCGGCAGCACCACCAGCCGGAAGGTCTGAAAGCCGGTCGCGCCCAGATCCATCGCCGCCTCGACCAGGTTCGCCGATACCCGGCGGAACCGCGCCACCGCGTTGTTGTAAACGACGACGATGCAGAAGGTGGCGTGGCCAAGGATGATGGTCCAGGTCGAGAACGGCACATCCATCAGCGAGAATGCCGAGCGCAGCGAGATGCCGGTGATGATGCCGGGCAGCGCAAGGGGCAGGACGACCAGCAGGCTGATCGCCTCGCGCCCGAAAAAGCGCGACCGCGCCACGGCGGCGGCACAAAGCGTGCCCAGCACCAGCGCCAGCGCCGTCGACACCGCCGCCACCCGCAATGACAGCCCCATCGCCGCCCAGATGTCGGGCCGGTCCCACGCCGCGCCGAACCATTGCAGCGTCAGGCCGGGCGGCGGCCATTGATAGGACCGCTCCTCGGTGGTGAAGGCGTAGACGAAGATCAGAAGGATCGGCAGGTGCAGGAACAACAGCCCGCCGCCGGCCAAGATCTTGAGCCACAGGGGGGCGCGCGCAGTCACGGCGCCACCCGAGGGGTTTCGAAAACCCTTGAAATTGCCCTCAAGGGCATCTGGCGCGGCTCACAGCGCATCGAAGGCCCCCATGCGCTTTGCCACCGTCAGGTAAACCCCCATGATCACCACCGGCACCACAGCAAAGGCGGCGGCCAGTGGCACGTTGCCGGCGGTGCCCTGATACTGATAGACGGCAAGGCCGATGAACCGGGCCGAGGTGCCGATGATCTGCGGGATGATGTAGTCGCCGAGCGTCAGCGAGAAGGTGAAGATCGACCCCGCCACCACGCCCGGCAGCGCCAGGGGCCACAGCACGCTGCGGAAGGTCTGCGCCGGAGTGGCACCCAGATCGCCCGCCGCCTCGACAAGACTAGGCGGCACCCGTTCCAGGGCCGCCTGGATCGGCAGGATCATGTAGGGCAGCCAGACATAGACGAATACGATGAAGGTGCCGGTCGGGCTGACCGACAGGGAATTGCCGCCGATGCCGGGGACAGCCAGATACCCTTCGAGCAGCGGTGTCAGGTGCAGCTTGGCGAATATCCAGCCGATGATGCCTTCCTTGGCCAGGATCAGCTTCCAGGCATAGACCTTGACCAGATAGGACGACCACAGCGGCACCATCGCGCCCAGATAAAACAGCGCCTTCCAGCGGCCCTTGGCATAGCGGGCGGCGTAATAGGCGATGGGAAAGGCCACGGCGACGCTCGCAACCGTCACCAGCGCCGCCATCAGCACCGTGCGCCAGATGATGTCGAGATTGGCCGGCCGGCCCAGTTCGGCATAGGTGTCAAGGGTCAGCTCGTGCTTCACCATGCCGGAAAACTGGTCGATCGAGAAGAACGACTGCGCCAGCAGCGCGAAAAGCGAGCCAAGATAGATGATGCCGAGCCAGAGGAGCGGCGGCAGCAGCAGCAGGAACAGCAGCAGCCGCGGCCGCCGCCAGAACCCGTCCGACAACCGGCCGGCCAGGGTCGGTGCGGCGGTCATGCCGCGCCCATCAGGTGCAGGTCGGCGGCGTCCCAGCCCAGCCGCACCGCCTCGCCCACCGCGGGCCGGGCGGCGTCGCGGGGCAGCAGCGCGGTCAGCCTGGTGCCCGATGCTTCGGCAGTCACGCGGGTCGCAGCGCCAAGGAAAGAGACGCCGGTGACCGTGGCGGGCACGCCGCCTTCGGCGACGATCCGCACCGCCTCGGGCCGCAGTGCGCCGGGCCGGCCCTGCCCGGTCAGCGTGGCGGGCAGCACGTTCGAGGACCCGACGAAATCGGCGACAAAGGGCACGGCGGGGCGGTAATAGATGTCCTCGGGCGCGCCGACCTGCACGATGCGGCCTTCGTTGAACACCGCAACGCGGTCGGCCATCGACAAAGCCTCGCCCTGGTCATGGGTGACAAAGACAAAGGTGATGCCGAGGTTGCGCTGGAGGCCGCGCAATTCCTCCTGCATCGCCTCGCGCAGTTTTAGGTCAAGCGCCCCAAGCGGTTCGTCCAGCAGCAGCACCCGCGGCTTGTTGACCAAAGCGCGGGCCAGCGCCACCCGCTGCCGCTGGCCGCCCGACAATTGCGCCGGCTTGCGCGCGCCATAGCCGGGCAACGCCACCAGTTCGAGCGCCTGTTCCGCGGCACGCTGCCGTTCCACCCGGCCCTGCCCGGCAATCTTCAGTCCGAAGGCCACGTTGTCGATCACGTTCAGATGCGGGAACAGGGCATAGTCCTGAAAGACGGTGTTCACCGGCCGCCGATAGGGCGGCACCTGCGACACATCGGTGCCGAACAGCCGGACGCTGCCCGAGGTCGGCTGTTCGAACCCGGCGATCAGCCGCAGGCAGGTGGTCTTGCCCGACCCCGAGGGGCCGAGCATGGCAAAGAATTCGCCCGGCGCGATGTCGAGCGTCACGCCGTCCACCGCACGGACTGCGCCGAAGTGACGGGTGACGTTTTCAAAGGCGACGGCTGTCGTCATGTCCTGTTCCTGTCTTCGGCTGGCGCGTCCTGCGCCGCGCTTTCCTCGGCTAGGTGGTCAAGCGTCCGCAGATCGGCCGCCGCGTCACGGCGCGCGGCCGCGTCAAGTTCGGCCGCCGCGGCCCGCGCCGCCCGCAGCGCGCCGGCCAGCGCAAAGGCATCCCCCATGAGCGCCGCCATGTCGGCGCGCAGCACCCAGGCGGCCAGCCTTGCGCGCGGGCTTTCCCCGGCCGCCGCTCTCAGGGCATCGTCCAGATGGGCGGCCGCCCATTCAAGGTTCTCTTCACCATAGGCCGAAAGCCGCGCCGCCTTGACCGCCCGGCCAAGGCCCGTGTGCCCGGGGTCGTCGGCCGCGGCCCGGCCGGGCGTCAGCACGATCAGATGGTTCCCGTCGGGATCGGCCATGTTGAACCGCCGGTCCTGTTTCTGCTGGCTGACCGCCCCAAGGCGCGGCAGACCGCTGCGCGGCACGCGGCCGAAGGCGGCCTTGATGCCCGCCCGGAAGGTCTGGTGCAGGGCATCGACATCGTCGCATGCCCACAACAGCAGGCCCGGCCCGGCCTGCCCGGTGAAATCGACCTGCACCCCGCCCCGCCGCACCGACAGATAGATGTAGGGCCGGCGCTGGTCGTGCAGCACCTCGAACCCCAGGGCACGCCAGAAATCAAGCGTCGCCCCGGGGTCGCCCGACCGCAGCACCGGCACCAGACGGTCGGGCATGGCGGCCTACCGCCCGCCGATCACGCCGATATAGTCACTGACCCAGCGGTAATAGGGCACGCAGGCATCCTCGCCCTGCGAACAATCGGCCGTGGGCGTGGTCCAGAAGCGGATCTTGTCGAAATCGTCCAGCCCGTTCGCGGTGCAGGTCTCGGCCGTCAGCATGCCGCGCCCGTCGGTGCAGGCGGCGGGAACCGAGGGGTTGGCCCCGAACCACACGCCAAGGTCCGATTGCAGGTTCGACGACAGCTGGTGTTCGAACCACATGTAGGCGCAGTTCGGATGTTCGCTGTCGACATGCAGCATGGTGGTGTCGGCCCAGCCGGTCGCGCCTTCCTGCGGGATGGTGCTCGCCACCGGCATGCCTTCGGCCTGCAGCAGGTTGACCATGAACGGCCAGGATCCCGAGGCGACGATGCCTTCGTTCTTGAAATCGTCCATCTGGATGAAGGCGTCATGCCAATACCGCCCGACCAGTTGCCGCTGCCCGCGCAGCAGGTCAAGCGCGGCGGCATACTGATCCTCGTTCAGCTCGTAGGGCGAGGTGATGCCGAGATCGGGGTTGTGGAACATCAGATATTGCGCCGCATCGGCGATGTGGATCGGCCCGTCATAGGCCTGCACCCGGCCGGCGTTCGACTGGCCATCGGGCAGCGTCATCTCGGTGAACACCACATCCCAGGAGGTCGGCGCCTCGGGGAAGACCTCGGTGTTGTACATCAGCACGTTCGGCCCCCACATGTAGGGCACGCCGTAATGCACGCCGTCGACCGTATGCCAGGGCGCGTCCTGCAGGCGCGGCTCGATCGTGCCCCAGGACGGGACCAGCGCGGTATTGACCGGCTGCACCCGGCCGCCGGCGATCAGCCGCAGCGAGGCATCGCCCGAGGCGGTCACAAGGTCGAACCCGCCCTCGTTCATCAGCGCCACCATCTCGTCGCTGGTGTTGGCGGTCTTGACGCTGACCATGCAGCCGGTCGCTTCCTCGAAGCCGGTCACCCAGTCGAAGGCGGGGTCGGTTTCGCCCCGCTCGACATAGCCGGCCCAGGCGACGATGGAGAGCTCGCCCTCGCCTTCGCCGATGGACTCGACCTGGGCCAGGGCTGCGGTGGTGCCGGCCAGCATGGAAAGGATCGCAAGCGCCGAGGCGCCCCTTGTCAGATGCGTCATTCTGGTCTCCCGTGTTGTCGGATCAGCCGGCGCGCGCCGCCGGTCGTTGCTGCCGCCAGCCTGCGACCGTGGCGCCGGTTTCGCCAGTTCAAAGATCAGAATGCCGGTTTCGGATTTTCCGATAGGAAGGCGCCGGTCCGTGCCGGACCGGCGGAAGAAGGAAGGGGGCCTTCCGCCCCCCTCTGCGCCTTGCGGCGCATTCACCCCCCGAGGATATTTCTGGACGAAGAATGAGGAAAGAACAGCTCTTTGCCCATTCTTCGTCCCTAAATATCCCCGCCGGAGGCAAACCTGAGGAGGAGCCGAAGGCGACGACGAGGCAAGGACTCGGCGCCGAAGGCGCTCTGCCTGGCAACCTATCGGCCGCGACCTGCGGCGCCGGACTGGGCGGTGGCGATGAATTCGTGGGCGGCGGGCGACAGCGGGGCGCCGCGGCGCCAGACGATGCCGACCTGCACCACCGGCAGCGCGCCCGACACGTCGCGGCTTTCGATACGGTCGCCTTCCAGGCTCCACGGCCGATAAACCAGATCGGGCAGGAGCGCGACGCCCGCGCCGGTCGCGACCAGCGAGCGCACCGCCTCGACCGAGCGGGTGCGGAAGGCGACGCGCGGCCGCTGGCCCAGCGCCGAGAGCAGGTTGACCGCCTCGGCCTCCATCTCGTCGACATTGAGCATGATCAGGGGCTCGCCGGTGACATCGGCGACGGAAATCGCGTCCTGCGTTGCCAGCCGGTGCCCCAGCGGCAGCCAGAGGCGAAAGGGCGAGACCTCGAGGATCTGCACCGTCAGCGCGGCGCGGTCGCGCAGCGCCCCCACCACCATCACCGCCACGTCCAGTTCGCCGCCGATCAGCAGGTGTTCAAGGTATTCGCCGGAATCCTCGACCGCGGCGATGTCGACCTCGGGGTTGGCGCGTCGGTAACGCGACAGGATGTCGGAAATGACATAGCCCGCGACCAGCGAGGTGACGCCAAGCTGCAGCTGGCCGCGCAGGGATTCGCGATGGGCGGCAAAGCTTTGCCGGGCTTGCGCCACCTCGCCCAGGATCAGCCTGGCATGGCGCAGGAACTGGTGGCCGTGGTGGGTGGTGGTCAGGCCGCGCGGATGGCGGTCGAACAGGCTGACGCCAAGGTCGGCCTCGAGCTCTTTCACCGCCTCGGTGACGGCGGATTGCGAGATCGACAGCGCCTGCGCGGCATGGCTGACGGCGCCGCGTTCGGCCACCGCCACGAAATACTGCAACTGGCGCAGGGTGAAGGGCATGGCCCGACGCTGGCCGCCTTGGCCGCCTGCGTCAAGCTGCCGTCGTGGGGATGCTTGACAGCGGGGCGGCGGCACCCTCTGCTCGCCGCATGATGCCGCTGCGCCGCCTGCTCGCCCGTCTGTCCCGCCTCCTTGCGGTGGCGGCACTGGCCGCCTGTGCCGCGGGGCCGGCGCCCGAGACCCTGCCGCCGGGTCCGCTGGACGCTTTCGAGGTCGGGCCCTGGCCGCAGCCCTTCGACCGCCTCGCGCTCGACCCCCGGCGCGACTATGTGATCCTTGCGCAGGTGCCGGCGCCGGTCGCCTATGACATGACCACGCCGGAAACCGCGCGGGCCGCGTTTCGCCGGCTGTTGCGCCAGCCCTGGCGGCTGATCCGCGAAGGCACCTTCTATGGCCATGTCATCACCGGCTGGTCCTGCGCCGATGGCCACCGCGGCCTTGTCGCCAAGACCGGCGCCGACCAGACGCTGTTCTTCCGCATGCTGGCCGCGGGCTGGGGCGCCGGGGCCGCGCTCGCCACCTACGAGGGCGCGCATCTTGTGCCGCTGGCCGAGATCGACCCCGGCCACCTGGCCATCCTGACCGAGGGGCGCGGCCATGTGCTGGCCGTCGAAACGACGGCCGGGGGCTGTGCCGCGATCCGCGACAGCGTCGTCGCCTATCTGGCGCATCCCGATCAACCGGAGACCGTGTTTTCCGTGATCTCCCGCCCCGAAGAGATGCAGGGCGATGTCTGCCTGACCTTCGCCCTGTGGCTGGCGCAGCAGGCTGGCGTCCTGCATGGTGTCGCGCCGGCGTTGCAGCGGACCATCCCGCTCAATTCGGCCTGGGTCGGCGCCGGCACCGATCTGCCCGAAGGGGTGACGCCGCTGCCCACCGCGCGCCCCTCGCCGGCGCCGATCCCGATCAGCCAGATCCTGGCCCGGCCCTGGGACAGCGGCAGCGATCTGGGCACGCTGACCATGGCCGATCCGGAACTTCTGTTCGCGGCGCTGACCGGGTTGCGCGGCGCCGCGGGGCTCTCTGGCGGGTTCCATGCCCGCCGCGCCCTGCCGGAAGCGGATCAGGCCTCGGCGCGGGCGCGGGCGGCGATGCTGGACTGGGCGCGGGACTGGCCGGTCTGGCGGCTGGACCGCCAGGGGCCGCTGACCGCGATCATCCTGGAACGGGCCGCCGGCTGAGGCGCGGCCCAAGGCGCAACAGTCAAACCGGGCGGGACCAAGGGCGCGCTACCACCGGGCGCAGCCATGCCTGATTGACGGAAGGCCCCGGAAATCCATTTCTGGAACAATGGGGTGCGGCGCCCTTCCCTTCCGGATTTACAAGCCTTGCCCCGCCCATGTAAATTAGTTCACAGGATTGCGGACGGACCGCAATGCCTGCGCGACCGCGCCGCGCCGCGACTGTAGGTTGCGCTCACGAGGGGAACGGAACGGCCGCCACGGCGGCTTTTCTGACAAGGAGCGGCGGAAACCCCGCCGGACGGAGGAGAAGTCACGATGCCAGATCACGCCCCCATTCCGGGCGCCCGTGCCGCGTCGCCCGAATTTGTCGCCGGCGCCCATGTCGATGCCCAGGGCTATGCCCGGCTTTACGCAGAATCGGTTTCCGATCCCGAGGGCTTCTGGGCCCGCGAAGGCCAGCGCATCGACTGGATCCGGCCCTATACCCGCGTCAAGAACACCAATTTCGACTTCGGCCATGTCGATATCCGCTGGTTCGAGGACGGCACCCTGAACGTCAGCGCCAATTGCATCGACCGACATCTGATCGACCGCGCCGACCAGACCGCGATCATCTGGGAACCCGACGATCCGCGCGAACCCGTCCGCCACATCAGCTATCGCGAACTTCTGGAACAGACCTCGCGTCTGGCCAACGTGCTCAAGGCGCATGGTGTCGGCAAGGGCGACCGCGTGGTCCTGTATCTGCCGATGATTCCCGAGGCGGCCTATGCCATGCTGGCCTGCACCCGCATCGGCGCGGTGCATTCGGTGGTGTTCGGCGGCTTTTCCCCCGATGCGCTGGCCAACCGGGTCAACGATTGCGACGCCAAGATCGTCATCACCGCCGATTATGCCCCGCGCGGCGGGAAAAAGACCCCCCTCAAGGACAATGCCGACAAGGCGCTGCTGCATTGTTCGGACAAGGTGAAATGCCTTGTGGTGCGCCGCACCGGCGACGAATGCCATTTCGTCTACGACCGCGACTATGACCTGCTGGCCGAGATGGCGGCGGCGAAACCCTATTGCCCCTATGTC
>CAZIOT010000004.1:192532-238837 GCA_964540965.1 uncultured Rubellimicrobium sp.
GATGGGGGCCGAGGATCCGCTGTTCATCCTTTATACCTCGGGGTCCACGGGCAAGCCCAAGGGCGTCGTCCACACCACCGGCGGCTATCTGGTCTTTGCGGCGATGACGCATCAGATCACTTTCGACTATCACGACGGCGACGTGTTCTGGTGCACCGCGGATGTGGGCTGGGTCACCGGGCACAGCTATATCGTCTATGGCCCGCTGGCGAACGGCGCCACCACGCTGATGTTCGAAGGCGTGCCGACCTTCCCCGATGCCGGCCGCTTCTGGGAGGTGATCGACAAGCATCAGGTGTCGCAGTTCTACACCGCGCCGACCGCGATCCGCAGCCTTATGGGGCTTGGCCCGGAATGGGTCGAGAAGCACGACCTGTCCTCGCTGAAACTGCTGGGCACCGTGGGCGAGCCGATCAACCCCGAGGCGTGGAACTGGTATGACGCCCATGTCGGCAAGGGCCGCCTGCCCATCGTCGACACCTTCTGGCAGACCGAGACCGGCGGCCACATGCTGACACCGCTTCCCGGCGCGGTGCCGACCAAGCCGGGCAGCGCCACCCTGCCGTTCTTTGGCGTCAAGCCCGCGGTGCTGGACGCCGCGAGCGGCGCCGTGCAGGACGCGACCGAGACCGAGGGCGTGCTGGTCATCGCCGACAGCTGGCCCGGCCAGATGCGCACCGTCTGGGGCGACCACCAGCGGTTCCAGGAGACGTATTTCCAGCAATACAAGGGCTATTACTTTACCGGCGACGGCTGCCGGCGCGATGCCGACGGCTATTACTGGATCACCGGCCGCGTCGATGACGTCATCAACGTGTCCGGCCACCGCATGGGCACGGCCGAGGTCGAAAGCGCCCTTGTCGCCCATGAAAAGGTCGCCGAGGCCGCGGTGGTGGGCTATCCGCACGACATCAAGGGCCAGGGCATCTATGCCTATGTCACCCTGATGAAGGGGATCGAGCCATCGGACGCCCTGCGCAAGGAGCTTGAGGCCTTTGTCCGCCACGAGATCGGCCCCATCGCCAAGCCCGACCTGATCCAGTGGGCGCCGGGCCTGCCGAAAACCCGCTCGGGCAAGATCATGCGCCGCATCCTGCGCAAGATCGCCGAGAACGACTTTGGCGCGCTGGGCGATACCTCGACGCTGGCCGATCCCTCGGTCGTCGACGACCTGATCGCCAACCGGCAGAACAAGGGCTGAGATGGCCGGGCGGGTCATCATCCTTCTGGGCCCGCCGGGCGCGGGCAAGGGCACCCAGGCGCGGATGCTGGAACAGGATTTCGGCCTGGTCCAGCTGTCCACCGGCGACCTTCTGCGCGCCGCGGTGCGCGACGGCACGCCCGCGGGGCTGGCTGCGAAAGCGGTGATGGAGGCGGGTCAACTGGTCGGCGACGACATCGTGCTGGCGATCCTGCGCGACCGCATGGCGCAGCCGGATGTGGCGGCGGGGGTCATCCTCGACGGCTTTCCGCGCACCGCGGTGCAGGCGCAGGCGCTGGACCGGCTTCTGGCGGAAACCGGGCAAGAGGTCGATGTGGCCGTCAGCCTCGAGGTCGATGACGCCGCCATGGTCGCCCGGATCGCCGGGCGCCACACCTGCGCCGGCTGCGGCGAAGGGTATCACGACGATTTCAGGCGCCCCGCGGTGGCGGGGGTCTGCGACAGATGCGGCGGCACGGCGTTCGCGCGCCGGGCCGACGACAGGGCCGAAACGGTCGGGGAAAGGCTGCGCGCCTACCACGCCCAGACGGCCCCGCTGATCGCCTATTACGACACACGGGGCTGCCTTGCCCGGATCGACGCGATGGCCGACATCGCCGAGGTCCGGTCGGCGCTGGCCCGTCTGGTCGGAGGCGTTCCGGCGTAAGGGCCGCGCAGCCGGACTTGCGGCGCGGCGGGAGAGAGGGACGGGGCGGACCACATCACGCGCAAGCGCGATGTCCAGGGACCGCGAAACGGCAACGTTTCGCGGAACGGTCGGGTATTTGCCTGCCGCACGGCATGGGCCGCCACAACAACAGCCGGCACCGACCGGCACGACAGGAGGGGAGCCTTATGGCCAATGTTGACCTGAGCGCGGCTGACGCCCGCTCGCGCCCGATGACGAGGGAGGAAAGGAAAGTCATCCTTGCCTCCTCGGCCGGGACGATCTTCGAATGGTATGACTTCTATCTTTACGGCAGCCTTGCCGCGATCATCGGGGCGCAGTTCTTTACCCCCTTCCCCGAGGCGACGCGGAACGTCTTTGCGCTGCTGGCCTTTGCCGCCGGCTTTATCGTGCGGCCGTTCGGGGCGCTGGTTTTCGGCGCGCTGGGCGATCTTGTCGGCCGGAAATACACCTTCCTGATGACCATCCTCATCATGGGCCTGTCGACCTTCCTGGTCGGCCTTCTGCCCAACTACTACTCGTGGGGCATGGCCGCGCCGATCATCCTGATCGCGCTGCGCATGTTGCAGGGGCTGGCGCTGGGCGGCGAATACGGCGGGGCGGCGGTCTATGTCGCCGAACACGCGCCGCAGAACCGGCGCGGCTATTTCACCGCCTTCATCCAGACCACGGCAACGCTCGGCCTTCTCTTGTCGCTGATCGTGATCCTGGCCGTGCAGGCCTATGTGAACGGCAATTTCGACCCGGCACCGGTGCTGGATTCCAACGGCGTGCAGGTCATGGTCGATGGCGTCGGCCAGACGCAGGAACCCTGGCGTGCCTGGGGCTGGCGGATCCCGTTCCTCGGCTCGATCTTCCTGCTGCTGATCTCGCTCTACATCCGGTTGCAGATGAACGAGTCGCCCGCCTTCAAGAAGATGAAGGCCGAGGGCGCGGCCTCCAAGGCGCCGCTGCGCGAAGCGTTCGGCAACTGGAAGAACGGCCGCATCGCGCTGATCGCGCTGCTGGGTCTCACCGCCGGGCAGGCCGTTGTCTGGTATTCGGGCCAGTTCTACGCGCTGTTCTTCGTCCAGAACGTGATCAAGGTCGACTTCTTCACCGCCAACACGCTGGTGGCGTGGTCGCTGATCCTGGGCACCGGCGGGTTCCTGTTCTTCGGGTCGCTGTCGGACCGCATCGGCCGCAAGCCGATCATCCTTGCCGGCTGCCTGATTGCCGCCGTCACCTACTTTCCGGTGTTCCACCTGCTCACCAAGACGGCCAACCCGATGCTGGCCGCCGCCCATGCCAATACCACGATCACCGTGACCGCCGATCCGGCCGACTGCTCGTTCCAGTTCAACCCGGTTGGCACGGCCAAGTTCACCAACTCCTGCGACATCGCCAAATCGGCGCTGACCTCGCGCTCGGCCAATTCCGAGACGGTCGACGCGCCGGCGGGAACGGTGGCGACCATCACCGTCGCGACCCAGAACGGCGAAAGCACCGTGATCCAGGGCTATTCGGGCGCGGGCGATGCCGAAACCGTGGCGGCCGAGAAGGCCCGCTTTGACGGAGAGCTGAACGCGGCCCTGACCGCTGCCGGCTATCCGATCGTCGCGGCCGACAACACCACCGTGGCCAAGGCCAGCAACTTCTTCGACATCTTCAGCGCGCAGAAGATCACGATCATCCTGATCCTGACCTATCTCATCATCCTGGTGACCATGGTCTATGGCCCGATCGCCGCGATGCTGGTCGAACTTTACCCGACCCGGATCCGCTATTCCGGCCTGTCGCTGCCCTACCACATCGGCAACGGCTGGTTCGGGGGGCTCTTGCCGGCGACGGCATTTGCCATCTCGGCCCAGTCCGGCAACATCTATGCCGGCCTGTGGTATGCCATCGTCGTGGCGGTGATGACGGTCATCATCGGCACGATCTTTGTCCCGAACGGCACGCACAAGAAGTCGATCTTCGCCGACGACGCTGCACACTAGGTCTCGCGACCGACCATAGCGGGGGGCGGCCTTCGGGCCGCCCTTTCGCGTCTTCAGCGCCCGGCGATCCGCCGCCACAGCGACCAGGCCGCCCCGATCATCGCCAGCCAGAAGGCATTCGCGACAAGGCCGATCCCGATGGCCGCCGGCAGATCGCCGGTCTCGGTCGGGCGCACGGTCAACGGGATCAGCACCGCGACAAAGACGCCGCCCAGCACCAGCGGCAGCCAGATGCCGGTCGCGCTCCGGGTGCGCCACATGGTCATGAACAGCCCGATCAGCAGGATGATGCGGAACGGATCCCCGATCTGGTCAATGAAGGTCTGGATCATCATGGCCCCCTTTTTCCCCTCGCATAGGCGAAAGAGGCGGGTTTGGTAAGGTGGGTCTTGACCCACCCTGCCCGCGCGTTATCCCGCCGCCATGGTCCCCTTGCCCATCGACGACGCCCTGCCCGCGCTTCTGGCCGCGCTTCGCGACCGGGGCCGTGCCGTGCTGCAGGCGCCGCCCGGCGCCGGCAAGACGACGCGGGTGCCGCTGGCGCTGCTGGACGCCGGGCTGGTGCAGGGGCGCATCGTCATGCTGGAACCCCGCCGCATCGCCACCCGCGCCGCCGCGGCACGGATGGCCGCGACCCTCGGCCAGTCGCCGGGCGAGACAGTGGGCTACCGCATCCGCGGCGAGGCGCGGGTGTCGCGCGGCACGCGGATCGAGGTGGTGACCGAGGGCATCCTGACCCGGATGATCCAGTCCGACCCGGAACTTTCCGGCATCGGCGCGGTGATCTTCGATGAATTTCACGAACGTTCGCTGAATGCCGACCTTGGCCTTGCGCTGGTGCTCGACCTTGCCGCGCTGCGGCCTGACCTGATGATCCTTGTCATGTCGGCCACGCTGGATGCCGCGCCGGTTGCGGCGCTGATGCAGGCGCCGGTCGTCACCTCGGCCGGCCACGCCTTTCCGGTCGACATCCGCCATCTGCCGCGCCCCCTGCCCCGCGACGCAAGGATCGAACCGGCGATGGCCGGGCTGATCGTCGAGGCGCTGGAACAGACCGAGGGCGGCGTGCTGGCCTTCCTCCCCGGCGAGCGCGAAATCCGTGCGGTCGAGCGTATCCTTGCCCCGCGTCTGCCCGCCGGCCATGTCATCCGCCCGCTGTACGGCACCCTGCCGCCCGCGGCGCAAGAGACGGCGCTGGCGCCCGATCCGCTGCACCGCAAGATCGTGCTGGCGACCAATATCGCCGAAACCTCGCTGACCATCCCCGACATCAGGGTCGTCGTCGACGCCGGCCTTGCCCGCCGGGCGCGGTTCGACCCCGGAACGGCCATGTCGCGGCTGGTGACCGATCGCGTGACAAGGGCCGAGGCGGTGCAGCGCGCCGGCCGCGCCGGCCGTGTCGCGCCCGGCGTGGCGTTCCGCCTGTGGGCGCGGGCCGAGGACGGGGCGATGGCCGACCATCCGGCGCCCGAGATCGAGGTGGCGGATCTGGCGGGTCTTGCGCTGGACCTTGCCCTTTGGGGAACGGACCGGCTGCCGTTCCTGACGCCGCCGCCGGCGGCGGGGCTGGCCGCCGCGCGGGCGGTGCTGCGCGACCTTGGCGCGCTGGACGGGCAAGACCGGATCACCGCCCATGGCCGCAAGATCGCGCCGCTGCCGCTGCATCCGCGGCTTGCACATATGCTGCAATTCGCCGGGGCGCAGGCGGCGAATCTGGCCGCTCTCTTGTCGGAACGCGATCCGATGCCGGGTGCGGGGGTTGACCTTGCCCTGCGGCTTGACGCGCTGGCCGGGCGGCGGGCGGGCGGCGATGCCGCCGCATTCGACCGCATCCGGGCCGAGGCGCGGCGGTTGTCGCGCGACCTGCCCGGCGCAGCAGCCCTGTCGCCCGGCGCCATGGCCAGCCTCGCCTTTCCCGACCGCATCGGCCAGCGCCGCCCGGGCGAGGCGCCACGCTGGCTTTTGACCGGGGGCAAGGGCGCGGCGATGCCGCCGGGCGAGGCGCTGTCGATGGCGCCGTGGATCGTCGTGACCGACAGCGACGGCAACCCGCGCGAAGCGCAGGTGCGCCTTGCCCTCTCGGTGAACGAGGCCGAAATCCGCGATCTGCACAGCGACCGCATCACCCGCGACCGCGTTGTCGAATGGTCGGCGCGCGACAACCGCGTCATCGCCCGCGAACGCGAGATGCTGGGCGCGGTGGCGCTGGCCGACCGGGTCTGGCCCGATCCCCCGCCCGAGGCCGTGGCCCGCGCCATGTGCGACGGCATCCGCACGCTGGGGCTAAGGTTCAGCGGCGCTGCCCGCCGCCTGCAGACACGGGTGGCACTGGCCCGCCAGCGCGACCCCGGCCTGCCCGACCTGTCGGACACCCGCCTGACCGGGACCCTTGACGACTGGCTTGCCCCCTATCTGTCTGGCGTGCGCAGCGCCGCGGACTGGCAGCGGTTCGACCCTTACCCGGCGCTCGCGGCGCAGCTTGACCACGGGCAGCGCCAGCGGCTCGATACGCTTGCCCCGGCGCGGTTCACCACGCCCCTGGGCCGCGAGATCGCCATCGACTATGACGGCGAGGTGCCGGCAATCGAAATCCGCCTTCAGGAAATGTTCGGCGTCACCCGCAATCCGATGGCGGGCGGCACGCCGATCCGCGTCACCCTCCTGTCGCCGGGCGGCAAGCCGATTCAGGTCACCACCGACATTCCGGGGTTCTGGCGAACCTCCTATGCCGATGTGCGCAAGGAGATGCGCGGCCGCTATCCGCGCCACCCCTGGCCCGAGGACCCGACTGTTGCCGAACCGACGCTGCGCGCCAAGCCGCGTGGAACGTAAACGGAAATTTCATGTTGCACAGGTGTTCATCCATCCTATTGTTGCTCGATGAGGGTGCAAGACCCCGACACAGGCAAAGACATGACCGCCATCGCCCCCCGCCCGGCCCGCAAGGCCGCCAAGTTGCATGTTGTCCCCGAGAGGAAACAGCTTGCCGCATTGTGCTGGCGGCCGGTGCCCGGCGGTGATCGCGAAATCCTGCTGGTCACCTCGTCGAACGGGCGCTGGATCCTGCCCAAGGGCTGGCCGATGGACGGCAAGAGCAACAGCCGCGCCGCCCAGATCGAGGCGTGGGAGGAGGCGGGCGTTGCCCGCGCCAAGGTCGCGCGCAAGCCGCTTGGCCGCTTCATCGGCAGCAAGGTGACGGTGCAGGGCGACGAGGTGCCGTGCCTGACGCAGGTCTATGCCATGCGCGTCGCCGAAACCGCCGACGACTGGCCGGAACGCGAAAAGCGCGCCCGCCGCTGGGTCGCGGTCGAGGAAGCGGCCCAGATCGTCACCGAGGACGGCCTGCGCGACATCCTGCGCAAGTTCTGAGGCGGCGGCAGGCAGGCTTGCCGGCCCGCGCATCGACGCTTCCCCGCCGTGACCGCGCGTCGTTCGATCACAAGGGCGGCGGCGCCTCTCCCTCCTTGCCCGCCCCCGACCGGACGCGATAACCAGAGCCGGCGGATCGGCGGGGAAAGGGGCAGACTTGGCACTTGCGCAGGACAGCACCGCGGCGGCACCGGAGGGGATCGAGGTCGGGCCGGTCGCGAATGTGCTGGGCCGCATCCTTGTCACCCTTGGCCTGATGATGCTGCCGCCGGCCTTTGTCGACTGGTCCAGATCCTCGGCCAATGCCTGGGCCTTCCTGTCCTCGGCCTTCATCACCTGCATCGTCGGCGTGCTGGTCGTGCTGGCGACGCAGCGGGCGATCCAGCGGTCGCTGACCATCCGGCAGGCCTATCTCCTGACCTTCCTGATCTGGTCGGTGCTGCCGTTCTTTGGCGCCCTGCCCCTGATGCTGGGGGAACCTGGGCTGCACCTTACCGACGCCTATTTCGAAAGCGTCTCGGGCCTGACGACCACCGGGGCAACCGTCATCGTCGGGCTGGACCAGTTGCCGCATGGCACCAACCTGTGGCGCGGCCTGCTGAACTGGACCGGCGGCCTTGGCATCGTCTTTGTGGCGATGATCTTCCTTCCGGCGATGCGGGTCGGCGGCATGCAGATGTTCCGGGCCGAGGCGTTCGACACCTTCGGCAAGGTGCTGCCGCGGGCAAGCGACATCGCCAAGGCGCTGCTGCAGGTCTATCTCATCCTGTCGGCGGTGATCGTGCTGACCTATGCCGCGCTGGGGATGGAGCCGCTTGACGCCGTGGTCAATGCCATGGGCACGGTGTCGACCGGGGGCTTTTCGTCGTCCGACCTGTCGTTCGGGAAATATCCCGGCGCGATCGAATATCTGTGCGGCATCTTCATGTGCGTGTCGGCGCTGCCCTATGTCCGCTATATCCAGCTTTTGCGCAATCAGCCGGGGCCGATCCTGCGCGACGAACAGGTGCGCTTCTTCCTGCTGGCATTGGCGGCGGGTGTGCTGATATCGACCCTCTGGGCGGTCCTGCACCTGAACATGGGGGTCGAGCCGGCGTTGCGGCAAAGCTTCGTCAACCTCGCCTCGATCGCCACTGGCACCGGATTTTTCTCGGGCTCGTTCGTGTTCTGGGAAGGGCCGGCGCTGGTCGTGGCCTTCATCATCGGCTTTCTCGGCGGCTGTTCGGGGTCATCGACCGGGGCGATGTCGTCGTTCCGGGTGATGCTGACGCTGCGGGTCCTGTGGGCGCGCATCCGCCAGATCCAGAGCCCGAGCCGGGTGATCCCGATCCGCTACGATGGCCAGCCGGTGGGGCCGGATGTGATCGATTCGCTGATGGTGTTCATGACCGCCTATATCTTTGGCCTCGGGGTCATCGCGGTGGGCATCGCGCTCAGCGGTGCCGATTCCTATTCCGCGCTGATCGGGTCGTGGATGGCGCTCGGCAATATCGGCTATGGCTTTGGCCCGCTGGTCGCTGCCACCGGCACCTTCATCGAATACCCCGAGCCCGCGAAATGGCTGATGTCGCTGGCGATGCTTCTGGGGCGGCTGGGGCTGATGTCGATCTTCGTACTGGTGCTGCCGCGGTTCTGGCAGCGGTAGGAAAGAAAAATCCCGGCGCGGGGTGGCCCGCGCCGGGATCCGTCGTGGCCGTCCGCCCTATTGGACGAAGACGTAGCTGCCGCCCCAGGAACCATAGTTCGAGGAGTTGACGCCGTTCATCGCCGAGCCGGCAAAGCTTGCCTGCGGGCCGGTCAGCTGCACCGTCACCGTGCCCGACTGTCCGGCGGCAAGGATACCGGCATGGACCGCAGCGGCGGCCAGCGACGAATCGTCGGTATAGGGGCCCGAACCCCAGACCGAGCCCGAGGTGGTTCCGACGACGCTGAACGACAGGGTGACGCCGACCTGATCGCGATAGGCGGCAAGGTTGCCGGGATCAGGCAGGACGTTCGCCGCCGGCACCGGGGTCGGCGTGGGGGTGCCGCCCGGAACGGGCTTGCCGGTGGTGCCCGGGGTCGGCGCAGCGCCGCCCGTGACGCCGACGGTCAGCGCCCCCTGGCAAAGTTCCGCGCTCCAGGTGCCGGCCCAGATGTCATAGACGCCATCGGTGGCCGGCAGCACCAGCTGCGAATTGGTGCCCACGCTGTCGTCGTTGAACTGCCAGGCGCCGGTGTTGTCATTGACCAGGAGCACCACGTCGCAATCGCCCTCGACCCCGAGCGTCAGTTGCTGGCCCGGCGCGGTGCCGGTCAGGTTCAGCTCGAAATCCGGGGTGCTGGCGACATAGCCGCCGACCATCAGGTCGGGGCAGGTCGACAGGTTGACCTCGCCACCGGCGACAACGTCGATCCGCTGCTGGCTGGCCAGTTGCGCGGCGCCGAAATCAAGCGGCGCGCCGACAAGGCTGACATCCGGGCAGGTCGCGGCCGGGGTGGGTGTCGGCGTCGGTGTGGGCGTCGCCCCGCCCGCACCGATCTGGAGCGAGAAGGTGGCGTTGCAGGTCGCCTGGTCATAGGTGCCGACCCAGATGTCATAGATGCCATCGGCGGCGGGGAAGGTCAGAACCGGGTCGATACCCGCGGGGCCGTCGTCGTTGAACTGCCAGGCGCCGGTCGAATCATTGGCCAGGATCACCGTGTCGCAGGTGCCCTGCACGGAAAGGGTCAGGTTGCTGCCCGGCGCCACGCCGGTCAGTTGCAGCTCGTAATCCGGGCCCGAGACGACAAAACCCGCGCCCGGCACGTCCATGCAGTTGGACAGGTTGATGTCACCGCCCGCCACCATCGGCAGGGCCTGCGGCTGCGCAAGCTGGCTCGCGGTATAGCTGAGCGGGGTGATGGTGGGGCCGTTGATGTCGGGACAGGCCTGTGCGGCGGCAAGGCCAGGGAACGCACCGAATAGAATGACCGCGGCGAGCCGGCGCAACGTCGCCGTGCCTGAAATGGATTGCAAGAACCGCATCGGTTCTCCTCCGTCGATGGAAATGCAAGGCAGGAGTGCCTGGCCCAGAGGCTACGGCAAGGCCGGCGCATTCTGCAATCGTTTCATCGTGAACAGCCGGGTCAAAGACCGTCGGTTGCCGGTTTTCCAGACCTTTCGGGGGCAGGAAGGGCGCGGACGGGTTCCGGAGGAATCACCGGAGCCTCCATCAGATCCTCGATGAACAGGGACAGAAGCTGCGGCCGGCCGCTGACGCCTGCCTTGCGGTAGATGGCATTTGTCTGCGCCTTGACCGTGCCTTCCGAGGTGCCGCGCAGCCCGGCGATGTCCTGCGTCGAAAGGCCCTTGATCGCGAAAAGCGCCACGTCGCGCTCGGCCGGGGTCAGGGCCCAGCCGGCAAACCGCTCTTCCAGCAGGTCGGCAAAGGCGCCGCGGGCGATGCGCAACTGGCCCTCGACCTCGGCCGTGCGGCGCTGGCTGCGACGGATCAGCAGGACCGCGACCACGATGCCCAGCACCAGCCCGACCGAGGCGCCGATCTCGATCAGTTCGCGAAAGGTCCAGTTGAAGGGCGGCAGGCCCAGCACCGAAAAAAGGATGTCCGAGACGAAAAAGAACGCGCAAAGGCACTGCACGGCCAGCGTGGCCCACAGCACCGCGCGAGAGGAAGGGCGCAGGCGGGCCAAGGTCAGCCCAGCCGCCGGACCGGATCAGTCGTCATCGCCGCCGCCGCCATTGTCGTCATCGTCGCCGCCCCCTTGGCCGCCCTGGCCGTCGTCCCCATCGTCGTCCCCATCGTCGTCGTCGCCATTGCCCCGGCCGCTGTTGTCATCGTCCCGGCCGCTGTCGGGGGCAACGATGATCGGCATGACGGCGCTGCCGTCGAGCGCGGTCAGATAATCGCGCAGGATTTCGCCGGTGTTCGGGTTCAGCACCAGTTCGCGCCGGTAATCGGCGCTGAAGGCCAGGATATGCAGGCGCCCCAGAAGGGTGCGCGAGACGACGAATTCGCTGAAGCCCTGCTGGCGCAGCTGGGTCAGGATCGACTCCTCGATCCCCTGCGCCATGCCGATAGTCCCGGCAAGGGCAAGGGCGGCGGCCAGGGCGATGCGCTTGAGCCAGGTCATGGCGGGCCTTTCGGGTGGGGATCCCCGCCGTTGCGGCGGGGATCCGGGTTCGTCAGTCGTCATCGCCACCATGGCGGCGGCGGTCGTCGTCGTCATCATCGCGGTCGCGGCGGTCGTCACGGTCGTCACGGTCGTCGTCGCGGCGATCATCGTCCCAACGGTCGTCGTCCCAACGGTCGTCATCCCGGCGGTCATCGTCCCAACGGTCGTCGTCCCAACGGTCGTCGTCCCGGCGGTCGCCATCCCGGCGGTCGTCGTCCCGGCGATCATCGTCCCAACGGTCGTCATCGCGGCGGTCATCGTCCCAGCGGTCGTCATCGCGGGTGAAATCGTCGTCGTCGCGCTCATAGAACACGCCCGGCCGGGTGTTGTCGTCGCCATCGACCCGCTCGAACTCCTGGCGCAGGATGGCGCCGGTCGCGGCGTCATAGACCACCTCGGCCTTCTGGGTGCCGCGGATCGCCTCGACCTTGACCTGGGTCGGGCCGGTCTCGATCTCGATGCGCTGATAGCCCTGCGCCTGCCAGGCTGCGACCAGCGAATCGGTCAGCGGCGAGGCGGTGGCGGAACCCGCGGCAAGGATCAGGGCGGCGGCGGTGAGGGGGAACAGTTTCATGTCATGTCTCCGTCCGGGCCGGTGCGGGATTGCGCCGGCGGCCAGACCGGGATGCCCCCGGGTCCGCGCCGCCACCATTGCCGCAGGGTTTAACCGGACCGGCCGAAAGGTCTATGCCCCCGGCCTAAACCCCGGTTTATGCCGGGGTTGCGGGGGATTTCAGGGCCCCTCGCAGCGGGCATAGGTCACGGCATAGCCGTCCTCGACCCGAACCAGCCCGCCATCCGACGCCGGCATGAGCAGGATTCGCCGGGTCCAGCTTTCGCCTTCGCCCGTGCAGGTCGCGTCATAAAGCACGGCATCGGTCATGCCGCGCACCGCGACGGGATCGGTCAGGGTGCAGGTGCTTTCATGGAAAGAGATCGTCCCCTTTCCCACCGTCACGCGACCGTCCGACATCGTTCCGGCGGCACAATCAAGCGAATAGGTCCCCTCGACCTGCGCCATTGCGGCCACCGGAAGGGCCATCGCGACCAGCGCCGGGCGGATCATGCCTTCATCTCCACGCCCAGATGGCGGGCGACGGTGAAGATGTCCTTGTCGCCGCGGCCCGACAGGTTGATGACGATGATCTTGTCCTTTGGCAGGGTCGGCGCCAGCTTCATCACCTGTGCCACGGCATGGGACGATTCGAGCGCGGGAATGATCCCCTCCTGCGCGCACAGCAACTGGAACGCCTCGAGCGCCTCGGCATCGGTGATCGAGACATATTCGGCGCGGCCGGTGTCGTGCAGCCAGGAATGTTCGGGCCCGATGCCGGGGTAATCAAGGCCGGCCGAAATCGAATAGCCTTCAAGGATCTGGCCGTCGTCATCCTGCAAGAGATAGGTGCGGTTGCCGTGCAGCACGCCGGGCCGGCCGCCGGTCAGGCTGGCGCAATGCTCCATGCGGTCATCGACGCCCTTGCCGCCGGCCTCGACCCCCACGATGCGGACCGAGGGGTCGTCAAGGAACGGGTGGAACAGGCCCATGGCGTTCGACCCCCCACCGACCGCGGCAACGATCACATCCGGCAGGCGGCCCTTGCCCTCCTGCTCTTCCAGTTGCCAGCGGGTTTCCTGGCCGATGATCGCCTGGAAATCGCGCACCATCGCCGGATAGGGATGCGGGCCGGCAACCGTGCCGATGCAATAGAAGGTGTCGCGGACATTGGTCACCCAGTCGCGCAACGCATCGTTCATCGCGTCCTTGAGCGTGCCGCGCCCGCTTGTCACCGGCACCACCTCGGCCCCGAGAAGCTTCATGCGGAACACGTTCGGCGCCTGCCGCTCCACATCATGGGCGCCCATGTAGACCACGCATTTCAGGCCGAACTTGGCGCAGACCGTGGCGGTGGCGACGCCATGCTGGCCGGCCCCCGTCTCGGCGATGATCCGGGTCTTGCCCATGCGGCGGGCAAGGATGATCTGGCCCAGCACGTTGTTGATCTTGTGCGCGCCGGTGTGGTTCAGCTCCTCGCGCTTGAGGTAGATCTTTGCCCCGCCCAGATGGTTGGTCAGCCGTTCAGCGAAATACAGCGGGCTGGGCCGGCCGACGTAATGCTTCCACAGCCATTTCATCTCGTCCCAGAAGGTCGCGTCGGTCTTGGCGATCTCGTATTGCCGTTCGAGTTCAAGGATCAGCGGCATCAGCGTTTCCGACACGAAGCGGCCGCCGAAGATGCCAAAGCGGCCGCGTTCGTCGGGGCCGGTCATGAAACTGTTGATGAGATCCTCGGCCATCCGGCGCCCTCCTGCTGTCGTCCGGGTGTAGCGCGCGGGCCGGGTCGGGTAAAGCGGCGGCCGGTGGCGCGCCGGCAGGGCCAAAGCCTAGAGCAGCTTCTTGAACCCCTCGTGCGACTGGTCATAGCCCAGCCGGCGATAAAAGGCGTGCGCCCGGTCGCGGCGCTTGTCGCTGGTCAGTTGCACCAGCCCGGCGCCGGCGGCGCGCGCCCGCGCCTCGATCTCGGCCATCATGGCGGCGCCCAGGCCCTGCGATCGCAGGTCGGGCGCCACCCGCACCGCCTCGACCAGGGCACGGGTCATGCCGCCGCGCGACAGGCCGCGCAGGAAGGTCAGCTGCGCAGTGGCGACGACGCGGCCGCCATCCTCGGCCACCAGCAGGAACGTTGAGGGATCGTCGCGGATCGCGGCGAAGGCCGCCAGATAGGTGGCGGCTGCCGCGCCCTCGCGCCCCGCGGCCACCGGATCGTCGGCCAACAGCCCGACGATAGCCGGCACATCCGATTCGACCGCCTCGCGAAACCTGACCATGGCGCCCCTGCCCCGCTCCCTGCCGTTACGGAAATTGCCGCACCGGCGCGGATTCCGACATGACCTTTCGTCACCGATTTCGTGACGCGGCGTTACGTTTACGTCAACGTCATCTTTGCTTGTAGGGTGGCTGCAAAGGCCCCAGTTGACGTGCAGTCAACCCGCTGACCCTGGGGAATGTGCATGACCGACCAGACGATGACCATCCGCGAAATGTGCGAAGCTTTCGATGTCACCCCGCGCACCCTGCGCTTCTACGAGGCCAAGGAGCTTTTGTTCCCGGTCCGCCGCGGCACCGCGCGCTTTTTCACCCGCCGCGACCGCGCCCGGCTGAAGCTGATCCTGCGCGGCAAGCGTTTCGGCTTCAGCCTCGAGGAAATCCGGCAGTTGCTGGATCTCTACGACATGGGCGACAGCCAGCAGACGCAACTGGCCCGCACCTATGACCTCGCCCGCAAGCATCTTGCCGAGATGGAGGCGCAGCGCGCCGAACTGGACGAGGCGATCACCGAACTGAAGGCGCAGATGGACTGGGGTGCCGCGGAACTCGCGCGGCGCAGTACCGGCGCCGCTGCCTGACGACCAGACCGGGCGGCCCGCAGCCGCCCGCCGAAGAAGGAGGAGACGAAAGATGCCCGGCTTTACCGCGCCCACCCGCGACCAGTTGTTCGTGCTGCACGAAGTCCTGCAGATCGAAAAACAGGACCTGCCGGGCTTTGCAGAGCTTGACCGCGATTTCACCGAAGCCGTGCTGGACGAGGCAGGCAAGCTGGCCCGCGATGTGCTGGCGCCGCTGAACGCGGTCGGCGACCGCGAAGGCTGCACCCTTGACAACGGCATCGTGCGGACGCCGACCGGGTTCAAGGCGGCTTTCGCCCAGATGCGCGACGGCGGCTGGACAGCCATCGACTGCGACCCCGATTACGGCGGTCAGGGCCTGCCCTATGTCCTGCATTCGGCGGTGCAGGAACCCTTCGTCTCGGCCAACATGGCCTTCAACATGTATCAGGGCCTGACCCATGGCGCGGTCTCGGCGATCCATGCCCACGGCAGCGACGCGCAAAAGGCGATGTTTCTGCCGAAAATGGTGACCTGCGAATGGACCGGCACCATGAACCTGACCGAGCCGCATTGCGGCACCGATCTGGGCCTGATGCGCACGCGCGCCGAACCGCAGGCGGACGGCAGCCATGCCATCACCGGGCAGAAGATCTTCATCTCGGCCGGCGACCATGACATGTCGGACAACGTCATCCATCTGGTGCTGGCCAAGGCACCCGGCGGCGGCGAGGGCACCAAGGGCGTGTCGCTGTTCATCGTGCCGAAATTCCTGGTCAATGCCGACGGCAGCCTTGGCGCGCGCAATGCCGTCTCGGTCGGCAAGATCGAGGAAAAGATGGGCATCCACGGCAATGCCACCTGCGTGATGAATTACGACGGGGCCAAGGGCTGGCTTCTCGGCGATCTCCACAAGGGGATGCGCGCCATGTTCACCATGATGAACGAGGCGCGGCTGGGCGTCGGCCTGCAAGGCTATGCCGTGGCCGAGGCCGCCTATCAGGCGGCGGTCGTCTATGCCCGCGAACGGTTGCAGGGCCGCGATGTCACCGGGGTCAAGAACCCGGACGGCCCGGCCGATCCGATCATCGTCCATCCCGACATCCGCCGGGCGCTGATGGACCAGAAAAGCTTTGTCGAGGGCGCCCGCGCCCTGACCTATTGGGGCGCCTTCCTGATCGACCGCGCCCACCGCGCCGGCGATGCGCAGGCCGACGCGCTGGTCTCGCTCCTGACCCCGGTCATCAAGGGCTTCCTGACCGACAAGGGCTTTGATTCGGCCGTGCAGGCGCAGCAGGTCTTCGGCGGCCATGGCTATATCGAGGAACAGGGCATGTCCCAGTTCGCCCGCGATGCCCGCATCGCCATGATCTACGAAGGCGCGAACGGCATCCAGGCGCTGGATCTGGTCGGGCGCAAGCTGGGCGCCGACGGTGGCAAGGCGATGATGGGCTTTTTCGACCTGGTGAAAGGCTTCATCAAGGAAAACGAAGGCGATGCCCGGCTGAAGGACGCCTTCCTGACCCCGCTCAAGGCCGCGTCCAAGGATCTGCAGGCGGCGGCGATGTATTTCGTGCAATCGGGGATGAAGGACCCGAATGCGGCGCTGGCCGGGTCGACCGATTTCCTGCATGCGATGGGCCATGTCAGCCTGGGCCTGATGTGGGCGCAGATGGCGAAAGCGGCGCTTGCGGCGCTGGATGCCGGCACCGCCGACGCCGCGTTCTACGAGACCAAGATCGCCACCGGGCGCTACTACATGGCGCGGCAACTGCCGGCCACGGCGCTGCACCTTGCGCGGATCCAGTCGGGCTCGGCGCCGGTCATGGCGCTGGACGCGGCGGCTTTCTGACGCGACGCTGGGTCGAGACACCCCTTACGGAGCCATGCCATGCCCAAACGCCTGCGCCTGACCCGCCGCTTTCCGGTCGCGATGAGCGAGGACGGCTATCGCCGCCTGCGCCGCTTTGCCACCGAGGCCGGGCTCGACGAAGGCGAGGCCCTGTCCTTCCTCTTCGAGAATTTCGAGAGCGTGACGGATCCGGCCAACCTCGCCACCAGACTGCGGCTGTTCAACGCCGAACTCGAGGCGCGCAAGAAGTGAGAGCCCTGTCGCCGCAGCCTGCCATGCCCGGCCCCGGGGCGCTGCCCCGGACCCCGGGGTATTTGGGCAAAGATGAAAGCGAAAGAGCGGGCGCCACTCTGGTCTCTGCAGCCGCGGCGACGCCCGCCGGAAGAAAGAAATCTTCTTCACCTTTGGCGGTCATCGGCTCCCCAGCCTGTACCGCCCGGGCAGGGTGGCAGGAGAAGATTAACAAATCGTTCTTCATCTTTGCAGAAATACCCCACGGGGGGTCCGGGGGGCGTGAAGCCCCCCGGCGCCCGCCCAGGAGCGCGCGGAGGCCGGCATGTCCCTGACCCTCTACTGTTTCGGAGAGAGCGGCCATTCCTACAAGGTGGCCCTGCAACTGGCCCTGTCCGGCCTGGACTGGCAGCCCCGTTTCGTCGACTTCTTCGCCGGCGAGACGCGGACGCCGGAATTCCGCGCCCTGAACGTGATGGGCGAATGCCCGGTGCTGGTCGAGGGCGACCGGGTGCTGACCCAATCGGGGATGATCCAGTTGCATCTGGCGGAACGGACCGGCCTGTTCGGCGGTGCCGCCCCGGACCGGGACGAGGTGCTGCGCTGGATCCTGTTCGACAACCACAAGCTGTCGTCGCAGGCCGGCACCGCCCGGTTCCTGCGCAACTTCCTGCATGAGGACAAGCGCGACCCGGCCGTGATCGCCTTCGTGCAGGGACGGCTCGCCGCTGCGCTGAAGGTGCTCGACGCGCATCTTGCCACCCGCGACTGGCTGGCGGGCGGCGGCCCGACCATCGCCGATTTCGCCTGTTGCAGCTACCTTTACTACCCCGAGCCCTTCGGTTTTGACCGCGCCGCCCATCCGGCGATCGACCGCTGGCTGACCCGAATCGCCGCCCTGCCCGGCTGGCGCCATCCCTATGACCTGATGCAACGGGCGTGGCGGGGCTGACCCCTGCCGCCCGAACGAGGAGGATAAGATGTCCGAGGCCTATATCTATGACGCGATCCGCACCCCGCGCGGCAGGGGCCGCGCCGATGGCGCGCTGAACGAGGTCACCGCCGTGAAACTGTCGGCCGGCATCCTTGATGCCCTGGCCGACCGCAACGACCTTGAGGGCCATGCCGTCGAGGATGTGATCTGGGGCAATGTCACCCAGGTCGGCGAACAGGGCGGCTGTCTGGCCCGCACCGCCGTCCTTGCCTCGACCCTGGACGAACGGATTCCCGGCCTTGCGATCAACCGCTTCTGCGCCAGCGGCATGGAGGCGGTGAACCTTGCCGCCAATCAGGTCAGGGGCGCCGGCGGCGCCTATATCGCCGGCGGGGTCGAGATGATGAGCCGGGTGCCGATGGGCAGCGACGGCGCCGCCGTCGCCGTCGATCCGACCGTGGCGATGGAGCGGTATTTCGTGCCGCAGGGCATCGCCGCCGACCTGATCGCAACCGAATACGGGTTCAGCCGCGATGATGTCGATGCACTGGCGGTGGAATCGCAGGCCCGCGCCGCGGCGGCCTGGGCCGATGGCCGCTTTGCCAAATCCATCGTGCCGGTGCGCGATGTGAACGGCCTGACCGTGCTGGACCGTGACGAATACATGCGGCCCGGCACCGACATGCAGGCGCTGGGCCGGCTTGAAGCCAGCTTCAAGGGCATGGGCGAGGTGATGCCCGGTTTCGACAAGGTGGCGCTGATGCGCTATCCGCATCTCGAGCGGATCAATCACGTCCACCATGCCGGCAATTCGTCGGGTATTGTCGATGGCGCCGCCGGCATCCTGATCGGGTCGCGCGAATGGGGGCAGGCGCATGGCCTGAAACCCCGCGCCCGCATCCGCGCCACGGCCAAGATCGGGACCGAGCCGACGATCATGCTGACCGGCCCCGTGCCGGTGACGGAAAAGATCCTGCGCGACTCGGGCATGGCCATCGGCGACATCGACCTGTTCGAGGTGAACGAGGCCTTTGCCGCTGTCGTCCTGCGCTTCATGCAGGCGTTCGACGTCGATGCAGGCAAGGTCAATGTCAACGGCGGGTCAATCGCCATGGGCCATCCCCTGGGCGCGACCGGGGCGATGATCATCGGCACCCTCTTGGACGAACTGGAACGCACCGGCAAGGGCACCGGCCTTGCCACGCTCTGCGTCGCCAGCGGCATGGGCGCCGCCACGATCATCGAAAGGATGTGACATGGCGGTGTTCCGCAAAGGGTCGGTGCCCGAGACCGAAGGCATCTCGGGCTATCCCGACCCCTACAACCTGGGACGTGGCAAGATGTTCTACCGCCATATCTCCGATGCCGGCGGGCTGACGCAGTTCGGCGTCGCCGACGAAATCCTGCTGCCCGGCGGCCAGTCAAGCCAGCCGCATTGGGAAAGCGCCGAGGATGAGTTCCTTTACATGCTGGACGGCGAGTTGACGGTGATCGAGGACGGCGTGCCGACCGTCCTTCACCCCGGCGATGCCTGCTGCTGGAAGGCCGGCGTCCCAGTCGCCCATACCCTGCGCAACGACAGCGGCGCGCCGGCCCGCTATCTCATCATGGGCGCGCGCAACCCGGACAACATCTGCCACTATCCGGGCCTCGACCTGCTGGCGACACCGCAGGGCCATGTCCATCTCGACGGCACGCCATACCCGAAGAAGGGAACGCAAGAATGACCGATTTCACCTCTGCCCTCGATGCCGATGGCGTCGCCGTCATCACCTGGGACGTGCCCGGCAAGTCGATGAACGTGATGAGCCTTGATGGCTTTGCCGTGCTTGACGGGCTGGTGGCCGGGGCGCTGGCCGACCCCGCCGTAAAGGGCATCGTCATCACCAGCGGCAAGGACACCTTCGCCGGCGGCATGGACCTGAACGTCATCGCCCGGATGAAAGAGGGCGGCGCGCAGGCGCTGTTTGACGGGGTGATGCAGATGCACGGCGTCCTGCGCCGCATCGAACGCGCCGGGATGGACCCCAAGACGCTCAAAGGGGGCAAGCCGATTGCCGCCGCCCTGCCCGGCACCGCGCTGGGGATCGGGCTGGAAATCCCGCTCGCCTGCCACCGCATCTTTGCCGCCGACAATCCCAAGGCCAGGATCGGCCTGCCGGAGATCCTTGTGGGCATTTTCCCCGGTGCCGGCGGCACCACGCGGCTGTCGCGCAAGCTGGGGGCGATGAACGCGGCGCCGCTGCTGCTCGAGGGCAAGCTGAACGATCCCAGGGGCGCGCAGAAGGCCGGGGTGGTGGACGAGGTGGTTCCCGCCGATGGCCTGCTGGCGGCGGCGAAGGCCTGGGTGCTCGCGGCGAAACCCGAGGATCTGGCCAAGCCCTGGGATCGCAAGGATTACAAATACCCCGGCGGCGCGCCCTATCATCCGGCCGGCTACATGACCTTTGTCGGGGCCAATGCCATGGTCAATGGCAAGACGATGGGCGTCTTTCCGGCGGCCAAGGCGCTGCTGAGTGCCGTCTATGAAGGCGCGCTCGTCCCCTTCGACACCGCGCTCAGGATCGAGGCGCGCTGGTTCACCCATGTGCTGATGAACCCGTCGTCCAGCGCGATGATCCGCAGCCTGTTCATCAACAAGGAGGCGCTTGAAAAGGGTGCCAACCGCCCCGCCGTCCCCGACCAGCGGGTCAGGAAGCTGGGCGTGATCGGTGCCGGCATGATGGGGGCCGGCATCGCCTATGTCAGCGCCAATGCCGGGATCGAGGTGGTGCTGATCGACTCCACCCAAGAGGCCGCTGATCGCGGCCGCGCCCATTCCGAGGGGCTGCTCGACAAGGGCGTGGCGCGGAAAAAGGTCACGCCCGAGAAGAAGGCCGAGGTACTGGGCCGCATCCATGCCACGACCGACCATGCCGCGCTTGCCGGTGTCGATCTGGTGGTCGAGGCGGTGTTCGAGGATGTCGCCGTCAAGGCCGGCGTGACGCAAAAGGTGCTGGCGGCGGTCGGCCCCGACACGATCTTTGCCACCAACACCTCGACCCTGCCGATCACCGAACTGGCCCGCGCGTCCGACAGGCCGGCGCAATTCATCGGCATCCATTTCTTCAGCCCGGTGGACAAGATGAACCTTGTCGAGATCATCCGCGGCAAGGAAACCGGCGATGTGGCGGTGGCCAAGGCGCTCGATTTCGTGCGCCAGATCCGCAAGACGCCGATCGTGGTCAATGACGCGCGGTTCTTCTACGCCAACCGCTGCATCATCCCCTATATCAACGAAGGCATCCGCATGGTCGCCGAAGGGGTGGAACCGGCTCTGGTCGAGAACGCGGCGCGGCTGGTGGGCATGCCGCTGGGCCCGCTGCAACTGGTGGACGAAACCAGCATCGACCTTGGGGTGAAGATCGCCAAGGCGACCAAGGCAGCGATGGGCGATGCCTATCCCGATGGGGCCGTCGACAAGGTGCTGTTCGCGCTGGCCGATCAGGGGCGGCTTGGGCGCAAGGCCAACGCCGGCTTCTATGCCTATTCCGACAAGGGCGAACGCCTTGGCCTGTGGGACGGGCTTGCCGCCGCCTGGCCGGTGGCCGACACGCAGCCCGATCTTGTGACGGTGCAACACCGCCTGCTGTTTGCGCAGGTGCTCGAGGCGGTGCGGGCGCTGGAGGATGGCGTGCTGACCGACATCCGCGAGGGTGATGTCGGCGCGATCCTGGGCTGGGGCTTTGCGCCCTGGTCGGGCGGGCCGTTCTCGTGGCTCGACATGCTGGGCGCGGCCTATGCGGCCGAACGGGCGGACGAGCTGGCCGCGGCATACGGCCCCCGCTTTGCCGCCCCTGCCCTGCTGCACGAGATGGCGGACAAGGACCAGTCGTTCTATGGCCGCTTCGGCGCGGCCAAGGCGGCATAAGGTGCAAGGGGCGGGCCATGGCGGCCCGCCCCGGTTTCCCCTGTCCCGCCGGCCCGGTCAGGCCGGCCGGGCGCCATTCATTCCAGACACTCGATGAAATCCCGTGCCAGCCAATCGGGCAGGACGGTGTATCCGCCCGCCGCCTCGGGCGCCGACAGCAGGTCGGCCTGCGCGCCGCACAGGAACATCGCCCCGGCATTGGCATAGACCACCTCGTCACGGGCGAAATGCAGCGTCACAACCTCGACCCGGACCGGCGGACGCATGCGCGTGATGTCGCGATGGCCGTCCAGCGCCGTGGCCGGGACGAGCACGAATGGGTCGCCGAAACTCTCTTCGGCCAGATCGCTTTCGATCAGCACCGACTGGCCGGGAAGCAGGACCATGTCCTGCCGGTTGCCCAGCACGCCCGCCGGCACCAACAACGGCCAGTCGGCGCGCGGCGTCACCATCCCGGCCCAAAGGACGCGGCGTTCCACACGCACCACCGGCTGCATGCCGTGATCGAAGGTCAGCACCTCATCGCCGGCGGCAATCGCCTCGACCGGGCGCCAGCCGATGGCGGTGGCGATGCGGGTGCCGCAGGCGATGCCCTGCCCGGAACTGTCCAGAAATTCGTCGGCCAGACAGGCCGGTCCTGTTCCGCGTTCTTCCAGTGCCATATCGAACATCGCTTCCCCCATTTTCGCGGCCCCCTCTGGCGCGGGCCTTTCCCTGAGTGAGGGTGATTCGCCGGACCTCGGACGGGCCGGAAAATGGCGCCATTGCGGCATCATCGCGGGATTCGCGCCGTTCCGGACAATTTGCGGCAAATTGTCTGGACCGGGAAACAATCAGCGGGCGATCATTCAGGAAGGTCGGGGTGGCGCGGCACCGGGCCGACACCGCGGCGCGCGATGATCACCCCCGCCGCCACGATCAGCACCAGCCCCGCCCAGCCGGCCGGCCCCGGCGCCTCGGACCACAGGATGATCGCCCAGAGCGTGGCGAACAGCAGCAGCGCGTTTTCCAGAACCGCGATGACGGTCGGGTCGGCGGCGATCTGGTAGGCGCGGATCGTCAGCCCGACACCGACGAGCGAGCCGACCGCCTGCACCACGATCATGATCAGGAACCAGCCCTGCGGAGGCACCCAGCCGCGGGTGACCCAGCCGGCGGCGCCGGCGGCGACCTCTTGCGGCAGAAATGCCAGCACGATGCAGCCCAAGGCACCCCAGAAGGCCATCAGCGCAAAGAACCAGCCCAGAAGGGTGAACGTCGATTCCCCCGCGCAGATCCGGCGGGTCAGCAGGTTGCCCATGCCATAGCAGGCGCCGGCGACGACCGGGACCAGCGCGCTCCAGCCAAGGCCGCCGGCGTCGAGGCCCAGGGCCAGCACCACCCCGGCAAAGCCCAGCGCCACCGCGACGATGCGGCGCGGGCCGATGCCCTCGCCGAAGATCACGACCGAGAACAGGACCACGAACAGGGGCGCCGTGAACAGCCCCGCCAGCGCCTGCGCGATGGGCAGAAAGCCCAGCGCGGCGAAATACAGCACCATGGCCAGCGAATTGCACACCGACCGCAGCAGCACGGCGCCCGGCCGCAGCGGGCGAAAGCTTGCCCCCTGCATCCGCACCAGCGGCCACAGCAGCGCCACCGCCAGCAGGCCGCGCAGGAAATGGAACTGCCACAGCCCGCCTTCGGCCGCGGCAAGACGCATGAAATTGTCGATCAGCCCGAAAAGGGCCATGGCGCCCAGCACCATGGCCACGGCGGCGCCCGGCCTGTGTGTCCTGTCCATCCCCGCCCTCCCGCGCCTGCATGACGGAACGCCGCGGCCCCGGCAAGCGACAAGGCGCTACCCTTGGCGCCGCCCTGCCGTTAAGGTTCGGGAAACGGCAAGAAGCGGGCAGGATGGCAGGCAGGATCACGGCGCTGAGAGAGTTCCAGCGGCTCGAAAGCACCGGGCTGTGGCGATCCTCGCCCGAGGCGCAGCGGCGCGAGGTCGTGGTGGCCTTTGGCGAGGCGACGCTGGTGATCGCCGAAGGCAACGGCCGGCCGTTGTCGCATTGGTCGCTGCCCGCCATCGACCGCCTGAACCCCGGCGAAACCCCGGCGCGCTATGCCCCCGATGAGGACGGGTCCGAGGAACTCGAGATCGAGGACGCGGTGATGGTCGAGGCCATCGAGAAGGTGCGCGGCGCGGTGCTGCGCGCCCGGCCGCGGCCGCGGCTGTTGCGCCGCAGCGGAATTCTGGGCGGGGCGGCCCTGATCCTTGCGGCGGCGCTGGTCTGGCTGCCCGGCGCGATGAAGCGGCAGGCGCTTGCCCTGGTGCCCGAGACCAGCCGCAGCGGCATCGGCGCGGCGATCCTGGGCCTGATGGCGCGCGAGACCGGCCCGGCCTGCCGCGATCAGGCCGGGGTCGCGGCGCTCGAGGCGATGATCGCGCGGCTTTACGGGCCGGGGTCGGGGATATCCGCAGTGGTGCTGCCGCAGGGGCCGCAGGCGCCGGCGCTGCTGCCGGGGCAGATCGTGGTGCTGCCGCTGGCTGCCATCGCGGGGACCGACGACCCTCTGGTGCTGGCCGGCGATGTCGTCGCCACTTTGGCCGCGGCGGGGGGGCAGGATCCCTTGCGCCCGGTGCTCGACAGTTCCGGCGTCACCGCGACGATGCGCCTGCTGGCGACCGGGGAACTGCCGGCCTCGTCGCTACAGGCGCATGCCGACCTGCTGCTTGCCACCCCGCCCGGCAGCGCCGACACCGACGGCCTGATCGCGGCCTTCAGCGCCGCCGGCCTGCCGACAACGCCCTGGGCCGAGGCGCGCCAACCCGAGAACGCGATGGCGCTGATCGAGGCCGACCCGCTGGCGGGGCAGCAGCCGGCCCCGGTAATCTCGGACACCGAATGGGTCGGGTTGCAGGGGATTTGCGACTGACGATTGCGTCGGGTGGGGAAACCCCACCCGCGCCCCTCAGCGCGTGAAGGCGTCGCCATAGCCCGCGGCGCGTGCCGCATTCAGCGCCGCCGACAGCGCGCCGGCATCGCCGAACGGCCCGGCGGCAACCACCGTCATCGCCCGCCCGTTCGAGGTGATGGCCTGTGTCGCCGCCGGCAGGCCCAGGGCCTGCAGCGTCGCCACCGCGCGTTGCGCATTGGCCGGATCGCCATAGGTGCCGACCTGCACATAGGAATGCGCCGTCGCCACCACTGCCGGCGCGGCAACCGCTTGCGGTACCGGCGCGCGGGCGACCATGCGCGGCTGTTCGGCGACGGCGGCGGCGGGCGAGGCGCTGGTCAGGCCGCGCTCGGGGTTCAGCCGGCCGTCGTCCCAGACCTGCGCAAATCCGGCCGGGGCGCGCGTCACCTGCGGCGCGCCGACCGGGTTCGAGGCCGGAATCTCCTGCCCCCAACCCAGAGCCGCGGGTTGTTCGGCGGCGCGGGCGACACCGGCCAGCGACAGGGTCTGCGACGACAGCGGATCGATGCGCCCGGCGCCACCGCAGCGATAGGCAACGCCGCCGACCACGCCCGGCGGGCAGGTATCTGCATCGGCATAGGTCAGCGCCGGGGCCGCGGCGGGGCCGCAGATCACCGGCTGACCGGTTGTCGTGACATAGCCCGGCAGCGGTCCGGTCCGCCCGGCGCAGACCTGAGCCAGCGTCAGTGCGGCGGGCGCTGCAGGGGCCGCGCTGTTCACCGGGACCGAGGCCAGCACCGGCGCCACCGGGCCGCAGGTCACCGGCTGGCCGGTGGCGGCGTTGACATAGCCGGGCAAGGGCCCGCTGCGCCCGGCGCAGACCTGCGCCAGGGTAAGGCTTTGCGGCGCGGCAGGGGCAGTGACCGGGGCGGCAACCGCGACCGGCGCGACGCCGGGGCCGCAGTCGATGGGCTGGCCGGTCGCGGCATTGACCAGCGAGGGCTGAACCCCGGTGCGGCCCTCGCAGGCCTGCGCCAGAGAGACGCCGCGTGGCGCCTCGGGCGCGGCAGCGGCAGGGGCGGCTGCGGCCGGGGCGCCGGCAGGCAGCGAGGCGATGGTTTCGATGGGGGCGCCTTCGGCCGGGCGGGCCGGCGGGGTGACCGCGGCCACGGCGCGCGGCGGTTCGGCAACCGGCGCGGGGGTCGGCGCAGGCGCCGGAGCCTCGACCACCTGCGGCGCGGGGGCGCCGCCGCCAAAGCTGGGCGGCTGGTTGCAGATCTGGCTGCGGTCGCGGTTCACCCGCGGCACCCAGACCACATTGCCCGACACGCCGGCGCGGACAAAGGCGCAGCCGGCGCTGTCGACATATTGCATGCCCTGGAAGGTGGCTGGCGGCAGTTCCGCCGGGCCCTGCAGGCCCTGGGCCGCGACTTGCGACGATGCCGAAACAATAGCAAATGCTGCCGCCGCAAACAGGCGTGAACGATTCATGGCATCCCCCGCAGAATGTTGCCTGACCTTGCAACAATCGCCGGGGGCTGTAAAGCGGACGTTACTTCATTTTGTGCCGAACATGCGGTCGCCCGCATCCCCTAGTCCCGGCACGATATAGCCCTTGTCATTCAGGTGACTGTCCACGGAAGCGGTGACAATCGGCACATCGGGATGGGCAGCGGCCATATGGTCGATGCCCTCGGGGGCGGCCAGCAGGCACATGAAGCGGATGTCGCGCGCGCCGGATTTCTTAAGCAGGTCAATCGCCGCGGCGCTGGAATTGCCGGTGGCCAGCATCGGATCGACAACGATGCAGGTGCGGTCCTCAAGCTCGGAAGGCACCTTGTAGTAGTATTGCACCGGCTGCAGCGTCGCATGGTCGCGATAAAGGCCGATGAAACCGACCCGCGCTGCCGGGATCAGGTCAAGGATACCGTCAAGCAGGCCGTTCCCCGCCCGCAGGATCGAGATCAGCGCCAGCTTCTTGCCCTCGATCACCGGCGCGTCCATCGCCTCCATCGGCGTCTCGATGCGTTTGGTGGTCATCGGCATCTCGCGGGTGATCTCATAGGCCAGCAGATGCGAGATTTCGCGCAAGAGTTGCCGGAACGAGGCGGTCGAGGTGTCCTTTTCCCGCATCAGCGTCAGCTTGTGCTGCACCAGAGGGTGGTTCACCACGGTGAGTTTCGGATGGGTCATGGCCGTGCCTCCAGTCGCTTGCCGATCTTCTCTTTCGTCGCCGCGTCGCAGAAGGCGGCGTCAAGCGCAACCCGTTGCAGGTCGGCGAACACCTCTTCGTCCCAGCCGAAGGCGCGTTCGAGGCCCTCGAATTCCTTCGTCATCGTGGTGCCGAAGAAGGGCGGATCGTCGGTCGACACGGTGACCCTGACGCCGCGGTCGCGCAGCGGGCGGATCGGGTGGTCCTTCCACGACTTGGCCGCGTTCAGGAACACGTTCGATCCGGGGCAGACCTCAAGCACGATGCCCTGTTCGGCGATGCGGTCCACCAGCGCAAGATCGCCGATGGCATTGATGCCATGGCCGATCCGTTCCGGCCGCAAGTCGCGCAGGGTGTCGGCCACCATGTCCGGTGCGCCCCATTCGCCGGCATGGCAGGTCAGTCGCAACCCGGCCTCGCGCGCCATGTCGAAACTGTAGGCGAAATCGCCCGGGCGGCCCTGCAATTCGGCCCCGGCCATGCCAAAGCCGGTGATGAAGCCGCCCATGGTTTCCACCGCGCAGCGGGCGGCGGTCTTTGCCTGTTCGGGGCCGAAATGGCGGATGCAGGTGATGATGCCGCGCAGGGTGATGCCCATGGTCCGCTCGGCCTCATCGGCGGCATCGGTCATCGCGGCAAGATAATCGCGCCACGCCGCAAGGTCGCCGCCGCCGCAGAAATCGGGGCTGACGAAGGTTTCCGAATAGACCACGCCGTTTTCGGCCGATTGTTCAAGCACGGCCAGGACCAGCCGGCGGAAATCCTCGGGGCTTTGCAGGGTGGTGCAGGCGGCCTCGTAAACGCGCAGGAAATGGTTGAAATCGCGGTAGGTGTAATTCCCGCGCTCGTCGAAGATGCCCGAGATGTCGATGTTCTTTTCCCGCGCCAGCCCGGCGATGAAGGCGGGCGGCGCGCCGCCTTCAAGGTGCAGGTGCAGTTCTACCTTGGGAAAGTCCTTCCAGCTCAACGTCTTGTCCTTCAGATGAAACTTGTGCCCGGCCCCGGAGCGGCGACACCCAGATGCGCGGCGATGCTGGCTGCGACATCGGCAAAGGCGCGCTGCCCCAGCGCCCGTGCCCCGATGCCATGGACCAGCACCGGCACCCGTTCGCGGGTGTGGTCGGTGCCGATCCAGGTCGGATCGTTGCCATGGTCGGCGGTGATGACCAGAAGGTCGCCGGGCCGCAGCGCGGGGATCAGCCGGGCGATGCCGGCGTCGAACCACTGGATATGGTCGCGATAGCCGGCCGGGTCGCGGCGGTGGCCGTAATCGCTGTCGAATTCGACGAAATTGGCGAAGGTCAGCGACCCGTCCTCGGCCTCGGCCACCAGCCGGTGCAGGTGGGTCATCAGATCGCGGTCGCGGCCCTTCACCACATCATCGATGCCGCGCATGGAAAAGATGTCGCCGATCTTGCCCACGGCATGGACGCGGCGCCCCGCCGCCTGCACCCGGTCGCATAAGGTAGGCGCCGGCGGGGCGATGGCATAGTCGTGCCGGTTGGGAGTGCGGGTGAACCCGGTTTCGGGGCTGCCGACAAAGGGCCGAGCGATGACGCGACCGACCTTCATGTCATGCAGCGCCGGTGCCAACCCGCGACACAGCGTCAGCAGCCGGTCAAGCCCGAACACCTCCTCGTGCGCGGCGATCTGGAACACGCTGTCGGCCGAAGTATAGCAGATCGGCCAGCCGGACTGCATATGCGCGGCGCCCTCTTCCTCGATGATCAGCGTGCCCGAGGAATGGCGGTTGCCAAGGATGCCCGTCGTCCCGGCCAGCGCACAGACCTGCGCCACCAGATCCGGCGGGAAACAGGGGTCGGTGGCGGGGAAATAGGTCCAGTCCCACGGCACCGGCACGCCAGCCAGTTCCCAATGGCCGGAGGGCGTGTCCTTGCCGCGGCTGATTTCGGTCGCGGCGCCCCAGGCGCCCGTGGGCGCCGGCCCCGCGACCCTGACCCCCGAGGCAAGCTCGAGCGCCGCGAACAGCCCCAGCCCGGCAAGGGTCGGGGCATCGAGCCCGACCGACTGGGCGATATGGCCGACGGTATTTGCGCCGGTGTCGGGCCGGCCGTCGTTGAAGAAACTGTCGGCGTCGGGGGCGCCGCCGATGCCGACCGAATCCATCACGACCAGAAAGGCGCGGCTCATGCGTCGATCCTTTCCAGGATCAGCGGCCGTTCGGCCGGCGCCGCCTCGCCCAGCCGCAGCGCCGCAAGCACCGCCGCAGCCGCCTGTTCGGCGCCGGCATCGTCGCGGGCATGGACCGTCGCGACCGGATCGCCGCGGCGGACGGGGGTGCCGACCGGCAGCACATCGGTCAGGCCGACGGCGGGGTCCACCCTGTCGGTCTCGACCCGCCGGCCGCCGCCAAGGCCGACCACGGCAAGGCCCAAAGCCTCGCCATCCCATCCGGTGACGATGCCGTCATGCGGCGCCACGATGTCGCCGACCAGGGCCGCGCGCGGCAGGTGGGTGCGCCAGTCCTCGGCCATGTCGGGCGGGCCGCCCATCGCCGCGACCATGCGGGCAAACCGCTCCATCGCCGCGCCCGAGGCGATGGCGGCGCTCAGGCGGGCGGCGGCGGCGGCCTCGTCCTCGCCGGTCAGGGCCAGAAGGCGGGCACCCAGGGCCACCGTCACGTCATGCAGGCGCGGCGCGGCCTTGGCGTCGCCCGCCATCACCTCCATGCACAGGGCGACCTCGACAGCATTGCCAAGCGCACCGCAAAGCGGCTGGTCCATGTCGGTGACCAGCGCCGCAGTGGCGCAGCCGGCGCCATTGGCGGCGCTGACCAGCGACTGCGCCAGCGCCCGCGCCTCTTCGGGCGATTTCATGAACGCGCCCGAGCCGCATTTCACGTCAAGCACCAGCGCCCCAAGGCCCGCCGCCAGCTTCTTTGACAGGATCGAGGCGGTGATGAGGTCGATCGATTCCACGGTGCCGGTGACGTCGCGGATGGCGTAAAGCCGCTTGTCGGCCGGGGCGATGCGCCCGGTCGCGCCGGCAATGGTACAGCCGACATCGCCGACAACGGCGCGCAACCTGTCCTCGGGCATCTGCGCGACCAGCCCCGGAATCGCCTCCATCTTGTCCAGCGTGCCGCCGGTATGGCCCAGACCGCGGCCCGAGATCATCGGCACATAGACGCCGCAGGCGGCCAGGGCCGGCGCGAGGATCAGCGACACGCAATCGCCGACGCCGCCGGTCGAATGCTTGTCGATCACCGGCCCGGGCAGATCCCAGGCCAGCACATCGCCCGAATCGCGCATGGCCAGGGTCAGGGCGACACGGCCCGCCTCGTCCAGACCGCGCAGGCAGACGCCCATGGCAAAGGCGCCGGCCTGCGCATCGGTGACGGCACCCGAGGCAAGGCCGCGGGCAAACCAGGCCAGTTCTTCGGCCGTGGGCGCCTCGCCCTTGCGCAGGCGGGCGTTGATGGCACGGGCATCGGGGTTCACGGCGTCCATCAGCCCATGTGCTCCGGCAGGAAGGCACCGGGCAGAAGTTCGCCCATGGTCATGGTCACGCTCTCGCCCTTCAGGTTGGCCATGGTGACGCGGACATCGGGGCCGGCGAATTCGATCAGCTTCTGCCGGCAGCCGCCGCAGGGCGCCACCGGCACCGTGGCATCGGCGATCACTGCGACCTCGGCAATCGCGGTATCGCCGCCGTGGATCATCGCGGCAATCGCCCCGGCTTCGGCACAGGTGCCCTGCGGATAGGCGGCATTCTCGACATTGACCCCGGTATAGACGGCGCCCGAGGTCGCCCGGATCGCGGCGCCGACCTTGAAGTTCGAATAGGGCGCATAGGCGCGGTCGCGGATGGCGGCGGCGTGATCGAGTAGGGACATGACGGCAACTCCTGTGACGGTTCCAGTCTTGCCCCGCGGGCGGCCCGGCGGCAAGCGGGGAAGCCGGTCGTGGCCGACCGGCGGAAGGAAGAAGGGGGGCCTTCTGCCCCCCTCTGCGCCTTGCGGCGCATTCACCCCCCGAGGATATTTTCGGACGAAGAATGAGGAAAGAGCGGGTCTTGCCCCATTCTTCGTCCCCAACGTGTTGCCGCGCTCTCGGACCGATGGCGAGCACGGCAACACACCCCGCCGGAGGCAACCCTGAGGAGGAGCGCGACGCGCGACGACGAGGCAAGGACTCATGCGCGAACGCGCATTCCGCCGGGTCAGGCCGGGGTGGAGTCGAAGGTGCCCGGAAGGGTCACTTCCAGGAGCTCCAGATCCGGCAGCGGGTCGGCCCAGCGCGTGGCAAGGCCGGGCGGGATGACAAAGGCGTCGCCGGCGGTCAGGACAAAGGGATCCTTGCCCTCGCCCTCGAGCGTCAGCCCGCCGGACATGACGAAACCGAACATGATGTCGGCGGAGTGCCGGGTCCATGCCGGTTCGCCTTGACCTTTTCGAACCACATGCACGCCGGCGACCCCTTTCGTTGCCGCCGCGATGCCGGTGTCGCGTGCCGTGAAACCGGTCAGGCGGTGCGGCGCCCAGACGGCATCCCGTGCCAGATTGTGGACGAACCTTTGCCCCTGCCATTCGCGGTCGGGCCGCAGATCGGGGGTCGGCAGCGTCATCGCATGGTCGATTTCGGTGATGTGTTCGGCCGGCACGCCGATCTCGATCACCTCGATCCCGTCCGACGCCTCGATTACCCGATGGCGGATTTCCGGCGGCTGGATGAAGCAATCGCCCGCCTCGATCCGCCGCAGGCCGCCCTGATCCTCGTACAGCACGTCGACCCAGCCGCGGATGCAGAAGATCAGCTGGAAGCCCACCTTGTGGAAATGCACCATGTCGGGCACCGGGCCGCCGTCGGGGATGCGGATATGGCTGGCGATCATCGCCCCGCCCAGCCGCGACGGCACCAGGTCGCGATATTGCATCCCCGCCCGCCCGATCACCCAGGGGGCGCCATCGGCAAGGCGGCGGACGACGAAGGCATGGTCGGTCTCGGGCAGGACCAGCGGCGGGTTCAGGGCATCGACCTCGACCCTTGTGCCGCCCGGCGCGGTCAGGCTGCGGGCGCCGCCGGCAAAGCCGGGATCGTCGGTCAGAAAGCGCACAAGGCCCGGCGCCTCGTCCACGTCCTGCATCAGCCGCAGCCGCAGCCCGTGGCCCGACAGCACCGCCACCGCCGGATTGTCGGCCGGATAGATCATGTCGAGACGCATCCCCAGCACCCGCCCGAAAAAGCCCAGGTCGGCACGGAGGTCGGTGGTGGGCAGGCGCGCTTCGGCGCGGATCTCGGTCGGGTCGGCGGGTTTTTCCAGCATGGCGGGATGCTGTTACCGCAAGCAGCCATTTGCAAGGGCCGTCGCGCGGGTCTATCAGGATCGGGCCTGCGCCGGCGCAGATGGTTTAACGTTGAACAAATTGCAGGAGCGGTCCGATGGCGGATTCGAACAAGGACACCAGCCTGCGGCAGGCCGCGCTTGACTATCACCGTCTGCCCAAGCCCGGAAAGCTGGAAATCCGCGCGACCAAGCCGCTGGCCAACGGCCGCGACCTGTCCCGCGCCTATTCGCCCGGCGTGGCCGAGGCCTGCCTGGAAATCCGCGCCGACCCCGACACCGCCCGCGACTATACCGCCCGCGGCAACCTTGTCGCCGTGGTGTCGAACGGCACCGCGGTCCTTGGCCTTGGCAATATCGGCGCCATGGCCTCCAAGCCGGTGATGGAAGGAAAGGCGGTTCTTTTCAAGAAGTTCGCCAATATCGACTGTTTCGACATCGAGGTGAACGAATCTGATCCGGTGAAACTGGCCGAGATCGTCTGCGCGCTGGAGCCGACCTTTGGCGCCATCAACCTCGAGGACATCAAGGCGCCCGACTGCTTCGTGGTCGAAGAGATCTGCCGCTCGCGCATGAACATCCCGGTGTTCCACGACGACCAGCACGGCACCGCCATCGTCGTCGGCGCCGCGGCGACCAATGCGCTCTTGGTGGCGGGCAAGAAGTGGGAGGAGATCAAGGTCGTCTCGACCGGCGGCGGCGCGGCGGGGATCGCCTGCCTGAACATGCTTCTGGCCCTGGGGGTGCGGCGCGAGAATGTCTGGCTCTGCGATCTGGCCGGGCTGGTCTATCATGGCCGGACCGATCAGATGACGGCGCAGAAGGCGGAATATGCGCAAGGCGATGTGCCGCGCGTGCTGGCCGAGGTGATCGTCGGCGCCGATCTGTTCCTGGGCCTGTCCGGCCCCGGCGTTCTGACGCCCGAGATGGTGGCCAGCATGGCGCCCCGGCCCATCGTCTTTGCGCTGGCCAACCCCACGCCGGAAATCCTGCCCGATGCGGTGCGCGCGGTCGCCCCCGATGCGATCATCGCCACCGGGCGCAGCGATTTTCCCAACCAGGTCAACAACGTCCTGTGCTTTCCCTTCATCTTCCGCGGCGCGCTGGATGTCGGCGCCACCACGATCAACGCGGAAATGGAACTGGCCTGCATCGCCGGCATCGCCGAACTTGCCCGCCAGACCACCAGCGCCGAGGCCGCCGCCGCCTATCATGGCGAACGCATGACCTTCGGCCGCGACTACCTGATCCCCAAGCCCTTCGATCCGCGCCTGATCGGCGTCGTCGCCAGCGCGGTGGCAAAGGCGGCCATGGAAACCGGCGTCGCCACCCGGCCGATCATGGACATGAAATCCTATCGCGAGCGGCTGGACGGATCGGTGTTCAAGTCCGCCCTCATCATGCGCCCGGTGTTCGAGGCGGCGCGCACCGCCAAGCGCCCGATCGTCTTTGCCGAGGGCGAGGACGAACGTGTGCTGCGCACCGCGCAGGCGATGATCGAGGAGTTCGGCAACCGCCCGGTGCTGGTCGGCCGTCCCGAGGTCATCACCGCCCGCTGCGAACGCGCCGGCCTCAAGATCCGCCCCGGCACCGATTTCCCGATCGTGAACCCGGAATACGATCCGCGCTATCGCGATTACTGGGGCGGCTATCATGCCCTGATGGCGCGCAAGGGGGTCACGCCCGATCTGGCCCGCGCGATCATGCGCACCAATACAACCGCGATTGCCGCTGTCATGGTCCATCGCGGCGAAGCGGAGTCGATGATCTGCGGCACCTTCGGCCAGTATCTGTGGCACCTGAAATATGTGACCGAGGTCTTGGGCCATGGCGGGCTGAACCCCGTTGCGGCCCTGTCGCTGATGATCCTCGAGGACGGGCCGCTGTTCATTGCCGACACGCAGGTCCATCCCGAACCGACGCCGCAGCAGATTGCCGATACCGTCATTGCCGCCGCCCGGCACTGCCGCCGGTTCGGCGTCAGCCCGCGGATTGCGCTGTGTTCCCATTCGCAATTCGGCAATCTGGATTGCGATTCCGGGCGGCGGATGCGGGCGGCTCTGGAAATCCTTGACCGCGGCCCGCGCGATTTCGCCTATGAGGGCGAAATGCATATCGACGCCGCGCTCGACCCGGAATTGCGCAGCCGCATCTTCCCGCAATCGCGGATGGAGGGGGCGGCGAATGTGCTGGTCTTCGCCAATTCCGACGCCGCCTCGGGCGTGCGCAACATCCTGAAGATGAAGGGTGGGGGCCTTGAGGTCGGGCCGATACTGATGGGCATGGGCAACCGCGCCCATATCGTCACCCCGTCGATCACCGCGCGCGGGTTGCTGAATATCTCGGCTTTGGCAGGAACGCCGGTGACGCAGTATTCGTGAGGGGTCAGGGCGGACAATGCCGCAATTCACCGCCGGTTTCGGCGCAGATTTCGATGGCATAGCCGGCTTCGACGGCCATGCGGCTTACCGTCGCATCTTCGCCAATTGGCTGCACCATCGGATCACCGACACGGCAATCGGCGATCAGCAGCCTGCCATGGCTTTCCGCGTAGACGAACCCGATCGGGCGGCACGTGACGGGTCCGTCGAGCAGGGACAACAACCCCTCCTGATCGGTAACGTTGGCGCCCCATAGCCTGAAGTAATTCTCACGCTCGGGAAGCCCATAGGACGGATGGGTGATGTTGATGCGGAAAATGCCATCGTCATCGCGAAACTCGATCTGACCAATAAAAATGTCATTCATACGCACCACCCAGCCGTCCTGCGCCCAAGCGGGGACTGCCGTCAGGATTGTTGCCGCCACGGCGACCATCGGTAGCCATTTCATCCGACCCACACCTCCGACACGCCCCGGTTGAACGCTATCCCGCCCGTTCCCCGGCCACAACCTGCCGTCATCCGATAGCACCGCTGCCGCCAGCCCATAACACCCCTCCGATATTGGACGATTTCGCCGGCCGGGGCCTGATCGCCCCATCGGCCGCTGCCGGGTGACTTCCGCACCAAGGGGCCGACCCACCCCCGGCGCCCGCGCCGGATACCGGAGACAGCAATGAACCTCGTCCTTGTATTCAAATCCGCCGCGATTGCCGCGATGACCCTTGCCGCCCTGCCCGCCGCCGTCCATGCCGACGGCAACCGCGTCACCATCGACCAATGGGGCCAGTTGAACGAGATCGGCGGCAGCCAGCAGGGCTGGCGCAACCGGCTGACGATCAACCAGCAGGGCTGGGGCAACAGCACGATCGCCACCCAGGACGGCGCCCGCAACCGCACCGTCATCGGCCAGACCGGCGCCGGCAATGGCGTCATCGCCAGCCAGCAGGGCCGCTGCAACGTGCTGGGCGTGGCGCAGATGGGCAGCGGCAATCAGGCCAATGCGACACAGACCGGCGGCTGCAACGCCTTGGGCGTGATCCAGGTCGGCACCGGCAACCACGCCAGCGCGGTGCAGTCGGGCAGCGGCAATGTCGCGGTGATCGTTCAGGACTGAGCGCGGCGGGGCCGGCGCACCCGGCCCCCCCTTTCCGAAAGGAGACCGACATGATCCGGACTGCCACCATTCCCGCCGGGCTGATCGCCCTGGCCCTTGCCGCCTGCGGCGTCGCCGGCGCGGCCACCATTCAGGGCGGGTCGCCCCTGGCCCAGGCGTCAGACCGCTTGCGCTGCGCCCTTGTCGTCACCCGATCCGACGGTCAGGTCGCGGTCGAGGGCCGCGTCACCGCCGCCAGCGCCGCGCAGGGCAGTTATGCCCTGCGCATCAGCCAGGGCACGGCGACGCAGATCGCCCAGGGCGGCGACTTCACCCTGCGCGCCGGCGAGGTGCTGACGCTTGGCCAGGCGCAGTTCAGCGGCCGCAGCGGCGATCTGGCCGCCTCGCTGACCATCGAAAGCGGCGGGGTGCGCCATTCCTGCCCCGCCGCCCCCGACCTCTGATCCACGACCTCTGAACCCCGACCCTTCACCCCGGCACAAAGGACACTGCCATGTTCCGCCGCCTTGTCGTCATCGCCGCCCTTGCCGCGGCGCCCCTTGCCACGCCGATGACCGCCGCCGCCGATGCGGTGGTCAGCCTGACCCTGACCCCGCGCAATGACCGCGAGGCCGGGCTCATGCGTCTGGGTCTGGGCCTCTATGCCCTGCGCGAACACCTGCGCGACGGCGGCACTATCCGCCAGTTCGGGCAGGACAATGCCGCGACACTGGTGCAGGGCCGTGGCAACTGGGGCCTGATCGAACAGCGCGGGACCGGCCATGCCGCCACGCTGGTGCAGAACGGCACCGGCAATGTGCAGGGCCTGTTCCAGTCGGGCAAGGGCGGCCTTGCCGCCGTCAGCCAGAGCGGCGGGCAGACCGGCATCGTCATCCAGCACGGATTCTGACGGCACTCGAATCGAATTGTGGCAGCTATGTTGACCCGACCGCCACAATCGCCGCCATTCAGCCGTCATTGGACAGGGCCGGGGCCGGTCTTGCGGCGATCTTTGACAGTGCCACCCGTTTTCCGACACATTCACCCCTGACAGCAATCTCCTCAATCAGCTGTGGTCGGTGGGGGCCGGCAGATGATGTGAACACCGGAAGGTCTTCGCATGTTCAACGACCCCTCCTCTGCCGTGCGCCTTGCGGCAGGTGTAACTAGTTCCCCGGCGCGTCTCGGCCGGTTCACTCGGCCAGACGGGCGGCCCCAGCGCGTGATGCCTCTCATGCGCAAGGTAGAGGTCGCCTGTCTGACGCCCGAGGGCGAGGTCAACGACTCGGCCCGGCTGGTTCCCGCGGTCCCGGCGTTCGAGGATGCCTTTGCCGCCTTTACCCGCGCCAATCTTGTCACCACCGATCGCGGCCTTGTCGCGGTGGGCGACCTTTATCCCGGCGACCTGGTGCGCACGGTCGACCACGGTTTCCAGACCCTGTTGTGGAAGGGCACCACCATGCTGGTGCCGCAGGCGCAGGGACAGGACCCGGCGATGGGCCGGCTGACCCGCATCGCCGCCGACGCGCTGGGCATCGCCCGGCCGATGGGCGATCTGGTGCTGGGCCCGCGCGCGCGGCTGATCCACCGCAGCCCGGAAATCCGCCGGCTGACCGGACAGGACATTGCCGCGATCCCCGCCCGCGATTTCATCGACGGCATCGGTGTCGTCGAACTGACGCCCGCCACCGCGGTCGAGGTGTTCCATCTGGGCTTTTCAGGGCACGAACGCATCGTCGCCAACGGGGTCGAGGTCGAAAGCTATCACCCCGGCCCGGTGCACAACCTTGGCCTCAGGCCGGACATGCTGGGCCTGTTCCTGTCCTGCTTCCCACATATCGCCGCGGCCGAGGATTTCGGCCTGCCGGCCATCGCGCGGCTGCGCCTGGGCGATCTGGACCTGACGCACGTCGCCTAGGGGCGGCGCGCCAGCCGCTCCTCGAGCACATCGAACGGCACGCCCGGTTCATCCTTGGCGCCGCGGATCACCAGACTGGTCTTGACGCTCGCGACATTCGGCGCGGCGGTCAGCGCCTCGGTCAGGAAGGTCTGGAAGCTGCGCAGGTCGGGGGCCACGCATTTCAGGATGAAATCGACCTCGCCGTTCAGCATGTGGCATTCTCGGACCAGGGGCCAGGACAGGCACAGCGCCTCGAAGGCCGAAAGGTCGGCCTCGGCCTGCTTGACCAGCCGGACGCTGGCAAAGACCTGCACCTCGAACCCCAGTTCGCGGGGGTCGATGTCGGCGTGATAGCCGCGGATGAAGCCCTGTTCCTCAAGCGCGCGGACCCGGCGCAGGCAGGGCGGCGCCGAAATGCCGACACGGCTGGCCAGTTCGACATTGGTCATGCGCCCGTCGGCCTGCAATTCGGCCAGGATCCTGCGGTCGATGTCGTCAAGCCGGTTGCCGGGCATGGTGTCTTTCCTTCAAGTCGCGCCTACCTATCGCACCGCCGATCCGGATCGCAACATTGTTTCGCCGCTGCGCAACATTCTGCCGCCGCGTCCGCCGGGCTTTTCGCGGCAGCGCAGCGGGCCTATATCGGCGGAGTGCTGCCTTGGGGAAGATCATGCCGGATTCGCGCCATACTCGCCTGCTCATCATCGGATCGGGGCCCGCGGGCTATACCGCCGCGGTCTATGCCGCCCGCGCCATGCTGAACCCGGTGCTTGTGCAGGGCATCGAACCCGGCGGGCAGCTGACCACCACGACCGAGGTCGAGAACTGGCCGGGTCAGAAGTCGATCCTGGGCCCCGACCTGATGGTGCTGATGGAGGAACACGCGCGCGAGATGGGGACCGAGATCGTGATGGACATCATCACCACGCTTGACCTGTCGAAGCGGCCCTTCACCGCCACAGGCGACAGCGGCACGGTCTATACCGCCGATGCCGTGGTCCTGGCCACCGGGGCGCGGGCGAAATGGCTGGGCCTGCCCAGCGAGGAACGGTTCAAGGGCTTTGGCGTTTCGGCCTGCGCCACTTGCGACGGGTTCTTCTATCGCGGGCAAGAGATCGTCGTGGTCGGCGGCGGCAATACCGCGGTGGAAGAGGCGCTGTTCCTGACCAATTTCGCCTCGAAAGTGACGGTGATCCATCGTCGCGATGCGTTCCGCGCCGAAAAGATCATGCAGGACCGGCTGTTCAAGCATCCGAAAATTTCGGTGCTGTGGAACCACGAACTGGCCGAAGTCGTGGGCGCCGACAGCCCGCTGGGGGTCGAAGGCGTGCGCGCCCGCAACGTCCAGACCGGCGCCATCACCGACATCGCCGCCAAGGGCGTGTTCGTCGCCATCGGCCATGCCCCGGCCTCGGAACTGGTCGCGGGGCAACTTGAATTGCACAACGGCGGCTATGTGAAGGTGGAACCGGGCAGCACCCGCACCTCGGTGCCCGGCGTCTTTGCCGCGGGCGACCTCACCGACCACATCTATCGTCAGGCGGTGACCAGCGCCGGCATGGGCTGCATGGCGGCGCTTGATGCCGAACACTGGCTGGCCGAACAGGAATAGCGGACCGGCCACCCCGGCGCAGGCGGAACATCCGTCCCGCCGACCGTTGACAACGTGGCAAATTCAGCCCTGTTTTCCCTGTCGTGCCACGGTGCGGCTTGAATTCTGCCGCCTTGCGGGTCTATGGGCCGCGCGACGATTGCCGCATGTGCGAAACGGACCCCCCGATGACCTCTCACCTCGCCCCGATTCCCGAACTCTATGTCAGCGCCGAGAGCGCGCAGGAAATGAAGGCCACCGCCGCGGCGCTGACCAGCCATGACCTGACCCCGCGCCAGATCTGCGATCTGGAACTGCTGATGAACGGCGGCTTCCATCCGCTCAAGGGCTTTCTGCCGCAGGCCGACTACGATTCAGTGGTCAAGGACATGCGGCTTGCCGATGGCACGCTCTGGCCGATGCCGATCACCCTCGACGTGACCGAGGGTTTTGCCGACAAGATCGAAGTCGGGCAGGACATCGCCCTGCGCGACCAGGAAGGCGTGATCCTTGCCACCATGAAGGTCACCGACAAATGGACCCCCGACAAATCGCGCGAGGCCATCGGTGTGTTCGGCGCCGATGATCAGGCGCATCCGGCGGTCAATTACCTGCACAACAAGGCCGGCAAGGTCTATCTGGGCGGGCCGGTGACCGGCCTGCAGGCGCCCGTGCACTATGATTTCAAGGCACGCCGCGACACGCCGAACGAACTGCGCGCCTATTTCCGCAAGATGGGCTGGCAGCGCATCGTCGCCTTCCAGACCCGCAACCCGCTGCACCGCGCGCATCAGGAACTGACCTTCCGCGCCGCGCGCGAGGCGCAGGCCAACCTCCTGATCCATCCCACCGTCGGCATGACCAAGCCCGGCGACGTCGACCATTTCACCCGCGTCCGCTGCTATGAGGCGGTGCTGGACAAATATCCGTCCTCGACCACGCATCTGTCGCTTCTGGGCCTTGCCATGCGCATGGGTGGCCCGCGCGAGGCCTTGTGGCATGCGATCATCCGCAGGAACCACGGCCTGACGCATTTCATCGTCGGCCGCGACCATGCCGGGCCGGGCAAGAACAGCCAGGGCAAGGATTTCTACGGCCCCTATGACGCGCAGGAACTGGTGCGCAAGCATCAGGCCGAGATCGGCATCGAGATGGTCGATTTCAAGCAGATGGTCTATGTGCAGGAAAAGGCCCAATATTTCCCGGTCGACGAAGTGCCCGAGGGCTGCACCGTCCTTGACATTTCCGGCACCGAACTGCGCCGCCGCCTGCGCGAAGGGCTTGAAATTCCCGACTGGTTCTCGTTCCCCGAAGTGGTGACGCAACTGCGCCGCACCTCTCCCGAACGGTCGAAACAGGGCTTTACCGTTTTCTTCACCGGCTTTTCGGGGTCGGGCAAGTCGACCATTGCCAACGCGCTCATGGTCAAGCTGATGGAGATGGGCGGGCGGCCGGTGACGCTGCTCGACGGCGATGTGGTGCGCAAGCATCTGTCGTCGGAGCTGGGGTTCAGCAAGGAACACCGCGACATCAACATCAAGCGGATCGGCTATGTCGCCTCCGAGATCACCAAGAACGGCGGCATCGCCATCTGCGCGCCGATCGCCCCCTATGCCACCACCCGGCGCGACGTGCGCGAGATGGTCGAGGCCTATGGCGCCTTTGTCGAAGTGCATGTGGCGACCAGCATCGAGGAATGCGAACGGCGCGACCGCAAGGGTCTGTACAAGCTCGCCCGTGAAGGCAAGATCAAGGAATTCACCGGCATTTCCGACCCTTACGATGTTCCGGCCAATCCCGAGCTGCGGGTCGAGACCGAGAATGTCGATGTCGACACCTGTGCGCATCAGGTGCTGCTCAAGCTGGAAAGCATGGGGTTGATAAAAGCCTGAGTATTCCGTCAGGCCACGGCAGGGCTTTGTTAAACCCTGCCGTGCGACGACTGCCCCTGCATCCGGACCGGCGTCCGGGGGCGGCTGGGGGCAACGATGAATGCGGTGGCAAGCTGGGCATGGTATCCGGGCACGCTGTGGCCCGGCTTCTCCGCGAAAAGCCAGAACAACATCGGCGCGGCGCAAAACGCGCAGGTGCTGAACCCCAGATATGCCGACATCCTGTGGAACGATGCCAATGGCGACGGCATCATGCTGGATGCCGACAGCGATGATGGCTCAACTCCGGGCGAAAGCGTCACCATCGACGGGGTGACGCGGACGATCCAGGAAATCGGCGCCTACAACGGTTCGACCATGACCCACCATGGCCAGCCGCATGCGGTGCAATTGGGCGTCTGGCTGTTCGACGACGGCACCTACATGGTGCGCCTGGCCGACGCCGACATTCCCGCGCATGTGCATCACAGCGCGGTCACCGGCCTGACCCTGGGGAAGTTCAGCGGCGTCGAATATTCCGGCAACTATATCGCGACCAGGGACGACGCCTTTGTCTGCTTCACCGCCGGGACGTTGATCCAGACTGCGCAGGGCCCGGTCGCGGTTGAGGCACTGGTGCCCGGCGACCGGGTGCTGACCGCCGACCATGGCTTGCGCCCGCTGCGCTGGATCGGACAGCGAAGGCTGGCCGGGACCGGGCGGGCGGCCCCGGTGCTGATCTGCGCCCGCGCCCTGGGCAATGACCGCGATCTGCGCGTCTCGCAGCAGCACCGGATGCTGCTGACAGGCTGGCGGGCCGAGCTGTTCACGGGCGAAAGCGAAGTGCTGGTTGCGGCGCGCCATCTGGTCAATGACGGCACGATCCGCGTCGTGCCCTGCCCCGCCGTGACCTATGTCCACCTGCTGTTCGACGACCACGAGATCGTCTTTGCCGAAGGCATCCCCAGCGAAAGTTTCCACCCCGGCGCCATCGGCCTGTCGCGGCTGGAACGCGAGGTGCTGGACGAGGTGCTGGCGCTGTTTCCCGAACTGGGGCCGGACGGCGCGGGCCATGGCCCCACTGTCCGGCGCTGCGCCACCGCGGCCGAGGCGCGGCTGATCGCCCAGGTCGGCGGTCCGCGCAACGACCGGGTCAATGAACGGTGAACGGCACCTTGTCGTGCTGGCGGGCCAGGGCAAAGGCCAGCCGGCGGTCGGCGACCAGCGCCAGCTGCGTGCCCGCGGCATCATGGACCGCGAACAGGGTGTCGAGCCCGTGGACCTTTTCCTGCACTTCCGCCGGCAGGGTCGAGACGGCGACCGGCTTGACATAGACCACGTCCGCCCCCAGCGCCTCGAGATTGAGCTTGGTATTCATTTCGCCCCACTCCTCTTGATGCGGATGGTCTGGACGACCGTATCCGGAACGTGACGGACCAGATCGATATGCAAAAGGCCGTTTTCCAGCGCCGCCTCTCCGACATCGACATTCTCGGCCAGCACGAAGCTGCGCTGGAACTGCCGCGCGGCGATGCCGCGATGCAGGAAGACGCGTCCGTCGCTGTCGTCCTTCTGCCGGCCGCGGATCACCAGGCTCTTGTCCTCGACGGTGATGGCAAGGTCGGTTTCGGTGAACCCCGCAACCGCCAGCGTGATGCGATAGCTGCGGTCCGATGTCTGTTCGATGTTGTAGGGGGGATAGCCGTCGTTGCCCGATTTCGCGGTGCGTTCGACCAGCCGTTCCAGCTGTTCGAAGCCCAGCAGAAACGGGTGGGCCCCGAGGGTGAGTTTCGTCATCACGGCATGTCCTTGACCAAGCGACCGTCCGGCGCGGGCCCCGATCCGTCGGCAGCCCGCCCATGTGGGGAATATGGGGCATTTCCGGCGCTTCGCAAGTGGCGGGGCTGGCGGGACGCGCGGCTTGACACTACATTCCCGACAAGGGTTGCCGGCAAGGCGGAGGGTGCAGATGGACATGTCGCCGCGGATGGAAGAGGCCGAGGTGCTGCGCGTGAAGCTGGAAGTGCTGCGCCGCGAACATCGCGACCTCGACGAGGCGATCCATGCGCTCGAGGCGCGGGGACCGGCGGATGTGTTGACGGTGCGGCGGCTGAAAAAGCAGAAACTCGCGCTGCGCGACCAGATCCGGGTGATCGAGGACCGGCTTCTGCCCGATATCATCGCCTGAGGCGGGCGGTGGGTCGAGACCCACCTTACCTGCGCCCGGTCTGCAGCCCCTGCGCGGCCGGCGGCTGCCGCATGCCTCCGGCGGGAGTATGTGTCGCAAAGCAAAGCCGAGGCGGGACGTGCCGCCCGCGATTGCGCCCGCCCCGGTCGCCGCTATAGTGCCGCTTCGGTTTTCGGGGGCAGGCATGGCGGATGTGACGGTCGGGATCATCATGGGGTCGCAAAGCGACTGGCCCACCCTGCGCGAGGCGGCGGCGATCCTTGACGAACTGGGCATCAGCTACGAGGCACGCATCGTCTCGGCCCATCGCACGCCCGACCGACTGTGGGACTATGGCAAGACCGCCGTTGACCGCGGCCTGAAGGTCATCATCGCCGGTGCCGGCGGCGCGGCGCATCTGCCCGGCATGATGGCGTCGAAAACCCGGCTGCCGGTGATCGGCGTGCCGGTGCAGACCCGGGCGCTGTCCGGGGTCGATTCGCTTTATTCCATCGTCCAGATGCCGCGCGGCTATCCGGTGGCGACGATGGCCATCGGCGGCGCGGCGAATGCCGGGCTGATGGCCGCCGGCATTCTTGCACTTTCCGATCCTGCATTGGCCGAAAGGCTGGACAAATGGCGGGCGGACTTGTCCGATTCGATCCCCGAGGCGCCAAGCGATGACTGATCCCCTGCCCCCCGGCGCCGTGATCGGCATCCTTGGCGGCGGTCAATTGGGCCGCATGCTGGCGGTCGCGGCAAGCCGCCTCGGCTTTCTGACCCATATCTATGAACCGGGCGCCGATTGCCCGGCTGCGCAGGTCGCCGCCCGCTGCACGACCGCGCCCTGGGACGACGCCGCGGCCCTGGCCGGTTTCGCCCGCTCGGTCGATGTCGTCACCTATGAATTCGAGAATGTCCCCGCCGCCAGCCTCGACATGATCGAATCCCTGCGCCCGATCCGCCCCGGCCGCCGGGCGCTGGAAGTGTCGCAAGAGCGGGTGGCGGAAAAGACCTTCCTGACCGGCATCGGCCTGACCACCGCCCCCTTTGCCGCGGTGGATGACCTGCCGTCGCTTGAGGCCGCGCTGGCGCGGATCGGCACCCCGGCGATCCTCAAGACCCGGACGCTTGGCTATGACGGCAAAGGGCAGGCGCGGATCATGGCGCCCGGCGATGCTGCCACCGCGCTGGCCGAGATGGCCGGTGCGCCCGCCATCCTTGAAGGGTTCATCGCCTTTGACCGCGAGGTCAGCGTCATCGCCGCCCGCGGGCTTGACGGCAGCGTCGCCGCCTACGACCCCGGCGAGAATGTGCATGTCGGCGGCATCCTGCGCACCACCACGGTGCCGGCCCGGCTGTCGCCCGGTCAGCGCAGCGATGCCGTGCTGATCGCGGCGCGGATCCTCAACGCGCTGGATTACGTCGGCGTGCTCGGGGTCGAGCTTTTCGTGACCCCCGCCGGGCTGGTGGTGAACGAGATCGCCCCGCGCGTGCACAATTCCGGGCACTGGACACAGAACGGTTGCCTGATCGACCAGTTCGAACAGCATATCCGCGCCGTGGCCGGCTGGCCGCTTGGCGACGGGTCGCGTCATGCCGATGTGGTGATGGAAAACCTGATCGGCGCCGATATGGACCGCCTGCCGGTGCTGGCGTCCGAGGGATGCGCGATCCATCTTTACGGCAAGGCGCAGGTCAAGCCGGGCCGCAAGATGGGCCATGTCAACCGGGTTCAGCCGCCGAAAAGGACGCCTTCATAGGTCAGGCTGCGGTCGAAACGGCCATCGCGCAGAAAGGTCAGCACCTGCGCGATGACCAGCGGGTTGTTCATCAGGAAGGTATGCGTCACCGGCAGGGTGATGTGGTCGGTCTCGCCCTCGAGATGGGTCGAGGCGACCGAGACCTTGCCGTCGTTCGGCCCCTCGATCAGTGCGGCGGTGATCGGGTTGATCGAGGCATTGCCGGCGATGATCCCGACCTCGTAGGGCGGCAGATGCGGCGGGCTGGCCGAGGGCAGCGCCTGCGGCACGCTGTCGGGCGCGGTGCCCAGTTCCAGCCCCGCCGGCCCGTTCAGCCAGCGGAACGGCGGGAAATCCCCAAACAGATCAACCAGTTCCGATCCCTTGTTCGGCGGCGCCAGCATGACGACGCGGCCCATGTTGGCCGGCCGGTGATGCGACAGCCAGGCGCGGGCCAGGATGCCGCCCATCGAATGGGTGACGAAATGCACCTTACGGTCGCCGCAGGCCGCGACATCGCGCGGCAGCGCGGTATCGACCAGGTCGGCGATACTGGCGTCAGTCGAGGGGTAGCCGGAATTGACCGTGCCATAGCCGCAACGGTCGAGCACCAGTTGCATCGGCTTGAGAGAGGCGGTGCCGCGGGCCAGGCCGTGCAGCAGCACCACGCATTCGGTGTCCGGCTCGGGCCCCGCGGCAAAGCGGCGGCCCAGAATGGCGGCAAGCGAGGGCGGATGGCGGCGGGTCATGCGCGCAGAATAGCCGGCCCGCCGCCGCCGAAAAGGGGGAGCGCAGCGTCACGGGGCCACGGCGCCGTGGGGCGGTCCGGTTTTCGGAACGGGGTCATGCGGCGGCCGGCCGTTTCCGGCCGCTTCCCCTGCCCACACCGCCTTGCACCCGCCGGCCGGGCGGGCGACAAGCGGGCATGACCGGCCCTGCCCGCCTTCGCCCGGTTCCGCCCCGCGTGGCGGTCCGCGCCGTCCTCCTGCGCGAGGGGCGGCTCCTCCTCGTCAATGCCTATGCCGGCCGCGACGACCTGTGGTGCGCGCCCGGCGGCGGGGTCTGGCCGCATGCCTCGCTGCCCGACAACCTGGTCCGCGAGGTGTATGAGGAAACCGGTCTCACCGTGGCGGTCGGCGCCCCTTGCCTCGTGAACGAATTCCACGACCCGGACGGGCCGTTCCACCAGATCGACCTCTATTTTCGCTGCACGATCCTGTCGGGCGACCCGGACGGCGACTGGCGTGATCCCGAAGGGATCGTGTCGCAGCGGCGCTGGGTGTCGCGGGACGAGATCGCCGGCCTGCGGGTCAAGCCGGATTCGCTGGCCGGAATCGCCTGGGGCGACGGGTTTGGCTATGATCCGCTGGAGCCGATCCTGCGCTAGAGAGCGTCTTCATTTAGGCGAGCCAGGCCATTGCGCATGCGAGTGAGACG